>JAEXAI010000002.1 GCA_023394615.1 Actinomycetes bacterium
GGGGGATCACCCGATCCCATTCCGAACTCGGTAGTTAAGCCCCTCTTCGCCGAAAGTACTGCGGTGTAGTCCGTGGGAGGATAGGGCGTCGTGCTCATAGAGGGCGTTCGTTGCGTCCGGGGCCCTGTGGGGCCCTTTTCTCGTTTCTGGGGGAGTTTCATATCGCATCTTGTAAAATAGTCTATAATAGCTGTTGATGATGTACTAATCTAGACCATGTTTCGGTTTCGTTATGGAGGATTGCAACACGTGAGCGATTTAAGCGAGAACATCGAGGAATTATCCGAGTCGGCACTGAAAAAAGATGATGTTTTGAAAAAACTCATCGAGGGGCTCTCGGGTTCTTCTCGGCGCACCAGGCAGATATCCTCTACAGTGGTTTGCGAGGTTGCAAAAAAGAATCCAGAGCGAATCGCCGATTACTCAGACGAGCTGGTAGATGCTTTGAATCGTCCCGAAGCGCAGACGCGCTGGGAGTGCTTGGATACGCTGACCGAATTGGTAAGCGTGGAATCACGTTCATGTGACAAGGCTGTAAGCGGGGCTGAAACAGCGCTCTTTGACGAGGAAAGCGGTCCTTTGCGGCTCGCCGCGATGCGCTTTTTATGTCGCCTCGGCTCAACGACTGAAAATCGTTCTGAAAAAGTTTGGCCTCTCATCGACGAGGCTATCCAGTGTTACCACGGGGATGTGGAGTTTCCTGAAATGATGGTAGCGGTTATCGGCTTTTCCGAAGGAAAGCTGGCTGCGAGCGTAAAGAGCGATTTAAAGGCGCGTGTCGAGTTCGACGCGAAAAACGGTAGGGGTGCTTTGATGAAGCGTGCTCGCCAGGTCTATGATAATCTTTCTTAATATTTCGTTAAAATAGGCTATAAACACGGCAATCGGAAGCGGTTGCCGATTTTGTTCGTATAGGATGTTCAAAGAAGATAGACTGGATGTTCGGGTTGAAACAAGACCCAGCAGAAACAGCGAAAGGAATTCCATGGCGCAGCACACTATCACGTTGATACCGGGAGACGGGATTGGCACCGAGACAACAGAGGCAATGAAGCGCGTTCTTCAAGCGGCTGGTGCGAATATAGAGTGGGAAGTCGCTGAGGCGGGAGCCCATCTGATGGAAACGCAGGGGACGCCTTTGCCGGAATCGACGATAGATGCGGTCAGGCGCAATAAAGTAGCTATAAAAGGGCCAATCACCACGCCTGTGGGGACTGGTTTCAGAAGCGTGAACGTGGCACTGCGCAAAACCTTGGATCTCTACGTATGCTTGCGACCGGTGTTTAGCATCCAAGGTGCTGGCGGGCGTTACAACGACGTTGATTTGGTAATCGTGCGCGAGAATTCTGAAGACTTGTATGCAGGCATCGAGTTTGAAGAGGGTAGCGAGCAGGCTCATCGATTGATTGATTTTTGCGATGCGGAGGGTGCGGGCAAGATTCGTCCCGATTCGGGCATTTCGATAAAACCTATCAGCATCACTGCATCTCAAAACATCGTACGCTATGCTTTCGAATATGCCTTGAAGCACAAAAGGCGCAAAGTGACTGCCGTGCATAAAGCCAATATCATGAAGCATTCCGATGGCTTGTTTTTGCGCGTGGCGCGGGAAGTTGCGGCAGAATATGAAGGCCGCGTAGAATTCGATGACCGTATCGTGGACGCGTTTTGCATGAATCTGGTTATTGATCCATCGCAGTTCGACGTTATCGTGTTTCCGAACCTCTACGGTGATATAGCCAGCGATCTCTGCGCTGGTTTGGTAGGCGGTTTGGGCATAGCGCCAGGTGCGAACATTGGCAAGGATTATGCCGTGTTTGAAGCGGTGCACGGAAGCGCGCCTGATATCGCCGGAAAAGACCTTGCCAATCCGACAGCTGAGATACTATCTGCTGCGATGATGCTCGATCATTTGGGTGAGCTGGAATGTGCGAAACGCGTGCGACAGGCGGTTCGTGCAGTGTATGCATCAGGCGAGTATCTGACGGCCGACATACGTAAAGCGACTGGGTCTGACAAACCAGCATGCACATGCAGCGAATTCACAAATGCATTGATAAAAGAGCTTCAATAGACGGAGGGGTACGCGATGATGAAGGACGCGAACGTGCGCAGCGATATTTTGAACGTAGGCGGCAAGCAGTATCGCTATTTTCCAGTGGCGAAAGTGCAAGGTGTTGAAAAGCTCCCAATGTGCCTGACGGTGCTTTTGGAGAACATACTGCGCTGTTCCGGCGATGATGAAACTGCTCAAGAGTTAGCCGACCGTTTGATTGATGCTGGTGCCCAAGGCAAAGTGGGCGGCGAGATAGAATTCAATCCTGCTCGCGTACTCTTTCAAGACTTCACGGGTGTGCCCGTGTTCGTTGATTTTGCAGTGATGCGCGAGGCTTGCCGCAATCTTGGTGGCAATCCGGCAAAAATAAACCCGCAGGTGCCCTGCGATTTGGTGATAGACCACTCGGTTATCGCTGATGAATACGGCTGCGCGGGTGCTTTGAAATCCAATATGGACAAAGAATTTGAACGCAATCATGAGCGCTATGACTTTTTAAAGTGGGCACAGGAGTCCTTTGAAAATGTGCGCATCGTGCCACCTGGATCGGGCATCTGCCATCAGCTAAACATCGAGCAGTTCGCATCTGTTACCATGACCAGGGCCGATGGTGATGGTGATACATTGGCGTACTTCGATACGCTGGTAGGCACGGACAGTCATACCCCTACAGCCAACGGGATCGGTGTGCTTGGTTGGGGTGTGGGCGGTATCGAGGCCGAAGCCGCCGCATTGGGACAACCTATCACCACGCTCGTGCCGCGTGTGGTTGGCGTCAACCTGACCAGCAGCCTGCCTGATGGCGTTGCGGCGATGGATCTTTCCCTGAGATTCGCCCAGATGCTGCGCGAAGAGGGTGTTGTCGGATGCTTCGTGGAGGTCTTCGGCGATGGAGTGGCAACGCTGAGTGCCACACAGCGCGCATGCGTCTCGAACATGACCCCTGAATATGGCAGCACGTGTACGCTGTTTCCCGTGGATGAACGCACGATTGAATACTTGCGCCTGACGGGTAGAAGCGAAGAGCATGTAGCGCTTGTAGAGGCTTATGCGAAAGCGCAGGGCACATGGGGCGCATCGCAAGCGTGCGAGCGAGTGTATTCCAAGGTGCTCGATTTGGATTTGTCAAGCGTGAAGCGCAGTATCGCCGGTCCTTCGAGGCCTCATGATCGAATCGATTGGACGAGCGCAAAGGGCGCATTCGAGAGCATCTGCAAAGAGCGTGAGTTGGATGCAACCGTTTCGGCGAAGGTCGAGTTCAATGGCGAATCGGCGGATTTGACGCATGGTGCAATTGCCATCGCAGCGGTAACCAGCTGTACGACTGCGACCGATCCGGCCATGATGCTTGCATGCGGTCTTCTGGCCAAGAAAGCGGCTGAGCGTGGGCTGCATCCGAAGCCTTGGGTAAAAACCGTGTTGGCACCGGGCAGCAAAGCGACCTCGCTTTTGCTTGAGCGCGCAGGTCTCATGGACGGGCTGCAGGCGCTGGGCTTTTTCACGTGCGGTTTCGGGTGCATGAGTTGCATCGGCAATTCTGGCCCTGTTCTACCGCAGATGCACGATATCGCCGATAAAGTGGAACTGGCCAGTGTGCTTTCAGGCAACCGAAATTTCGAAGGGCGTATATCGCCAGATGTTTCGCAAAACTATTTGAGCGCCCCTGCAGGCGTGGTGGCCTATGCTTTATCTGGAACGATGGATTTTGATTTTGAGACTGAGCCTTTAGGACGTGATGAGCAGGGTGTCGATGTGTATCTGCGCGACATCTGGCCTACCAATGACGAGGTGGCAACACTGCAGGACAAAGTGGTTGATGAGAGCTTGTATAAAGAAGGCACCAAGGATTTATTCGATGGTGATGATGCATGGCGCAGCCTGAGGCGCGAACCAAGTGATGTCTTCAATTGGGATGAGCAATCAACGTATGTACGTCGTGCTCCCTATTTCGATGGTATGGGTGACAAGCCGCGAAAAGCTGACCCCATTACGGAGGCAAGGGTGCTGGTGAAGTTGGGTGATTTCATCACGACTGATCATATTTCACCGGCAGGCGCGATAGCGTCCGATTCAGCTGCCGCTCGCTATCTGCGCGAGCATGGCGTGGCCGATGCTGACTTTAACACCTACGGCAGCCGTCGTGGTAACCACGAGGTGATGGCGCGCGGTACATTTGCCAATGTGAAACTGAAAAACGTGCTGGCCGAAGGCAAAATGGGCGGATGGACACGCGATATGCAAGACGGTGCTGTGAAGCTGATATTCGATGCGTCGGAGGATTATCGCGAAAATGATGTGCCGACGATTGTGCTTGCCGGCAAGATGTACGGGAGCGGCTCATCGCGCGATTGGGCGGCGAAGGGTCCGATGCTGTTGGGCGTGCGTGCGGCTTTTGCTGAGAGCTTCGAGCGCATTCATCGCAGCAATTTGATTGGTATGGGCATCCTGCCTCTGCAGTTCGAAGAAGGCCAGAATGCTGATACGTTGGGGCTCGACGGTACTGAGAGCTTTGATATCGACCCGGTGGATTTTTCTGCCGGCTTGCCGAATCCTGCACATGTGGGCGTACATGCCCACGGCGACGGACGAGATATTGATTTTACGGCAATCGTGCGTGTGGACACGCCCACGGAAGGCGCATATTGCGAAAACGGCGGTATATTACAATTCGTTCTAAGAAACTTGATTTCCGAATAGATCCGTTTGCTTAGCACGTATACTTATCTGAATTGTGAGCCGTTCATTCGAGGGGAAGCTAGTCCTCATCTGATCGAAAACACCTTCATGCGAGGCGTGCGATAGTGCGCGTCTCGCAAAGGCGAACCAAAGGAGAATTCTGTGGACAGACAGAACATGGAGGATTTTTTCAAAGCTGTGGGTTTCGTGCCGCCGAGCGCGGGCGCGTCAACCGATTCGGGTACCGATAACGCGGGGGGCGACTCCAGCAAGGGTGGTAATTCGAAGCAGAGCACAGCCGACAGCGTTTGGAGCGTCATCAACGGGGGCAAAGGCGGCGGCGGGGATAAAGGGCATGGCAACACACCCCGCTTCACCGATTGGAGCAAGAAAGCCTTCATCATCGCCATCATCGTGTTGTTGCTGCTGATTGCAGGCGCCTATTGGTGGTTCCATCCGCCTATCAACATCCATTCAGCTGATTGCTGGACGTTTTTGGCCATTTTCGTGTTGCTGCCGTGCTTCATCGTGTTCTTCGGCATGAGCAAGGCATATAAGACGGGGACCGAGAAGCACAATCCCAGCGATGCAAAGTCGAAGCGTTATAAGTACCTCAGCTTCATCCCTGCTGCCATTGCGGTTTTAGGTGTGGTAGGCGCGTTGGCATCTCTTTCTATATTTCCGGGAAATGCGGAAAAGTATTCGAGTGTGCTGGATGTGCAAGCCAGTGATTTCGCATCGGACATTCAAGAAGTCAACTATAATTCCATTCCCGTCATCGACAGGGATTCCGCTGTACTTTTGGGCAATCGTACCTTAGGTGAGATTCCCGATTATGTGAGCCAGTTCGAGATATCATCGCTGTATTCGCAGATAAACTACCAAGGTCGTCCGGTTCGCGTCAGTCCGCTGAATTATGCCGATATCTTCAAATGGTTCACGAACATGAGCACGGGTATTCCCGCATATGTGATGGTGGATATGGCTAGCCAGGATACGCAGGTAGTGCGTTTGGAGAACCCTATCTACTATTCTGAGAGCGAGCCGCTCGATCGCAATATCGACCGTTACGTACAGCTGAAGTACCCGTTCTACATGTTCGAGGAGAAAAGCTTCGAAGTGGACGATAGCGGCACACCGTATTGGGTATGCCCTGTACAGACCAGGACAATCGGCCTGTTCGGCGGCGAGACCATATCGCGTGTGGTGTTGGTGAACGCAAGCAGCGGAGAGTGCACGGATTATGCTATCGAGGATTGCCCGCAATGGGTGGACCGTGCGTATCCTTCCAACCTGCTGATTGAGCAGTACAACTGGTACGGCAGTTTGAAGAATGGCTGGTTGAACTCTTGGATCGGCCAGTCTGGCGTGGTGCAGACCACTCCCGGCACCGACGGAAACGCAGGGTACAACTACATTGCCAAAGACGATGATGTGTGGGTGTATACCGGAGTGACCAGTGCGACGGCCGATAGTGCAATCGTTGGGTTCGTGCTGGTGAACCAGCGTACCGCCGAAGCGCATTTCTACAGTATGGCAGGTGCTACTGAAGCTTCGGCTATGAGCAGTGCGGAAGGTCAGGTACAGAACTTGCGCTATAGTGCTACGTTCCCGCTCCTGTTGAATATCAACGGACAGCCGACGTACTTCATGGCCTTGAAGGACAACGCTGGATTGGTGAAAAAGTTCGCAATGGTGGACATACAGCGCTACCAGAACGTGGCCGTGGGAGACACGGTGTCCGATTGCCAGAAGTCGTATAAGTCGCTGCTCGCCACAAATGGAGCAATCAGCGGCACATCATCGAATACTGAAGAAATCACTGGTACGGTGAAGACTATCGCGCAAGCGGTCGTAGACGGAAATTCGCATTTTTATCTGACTTTGGCGGGGGACAGCAAGATATACGATTGCCCGCTGCCTTCTTTGATTGAAGTGGTCGGCTATGGTGTGGGAGACAAGGTTACGCTCAGCTATGTGGACGGGACTCCTACATGCACGGTACAGAAGGTATCTTCGGCGGCAACGGATTCCACTGCGCAGGGCACGGCAACGGCCGCAACTGCCCAGACGAGCAGCGCGACAAGTTAGACTTCGGGTTGCGCACGTATATCAGCGAGTATCGATGGGCTGATGCTATGTGATTGCGACCGAGGAATAGAGTTTTGCCCAATGGAGTCTTTATGGGAATCGGGTGCGAACTGCCCGATTCCCATTTGCATTCATGCGCTATCTCTGCCACAATAGACGAGCTGCAGAAATGCAGTTGATAACTGAAAACAGTTCCGCTGCCAAAGACAGCAGGCACCGATAAGGTTTAATCGCGCAAGCGGCCCGCCGAGGTGGTTGTATAAGTATCGAGCTTTGCGACCCCCTGCTGTCATGTGCACAGGGGGTCGTTCTTTTTCGAAAGCACGATCCACCCCATGGGGCGGAACCCGTGTGATTGAAAAGGAGGTGCAATACTATGCCCAACGCACAGAACAAAGAGACGCTGGCCAAGATCAAGGAAGACTTGGAAGGCGTTTCAGCTCTTTGGCTGGTCGACTATCGTGGCCTGACCGTGAAGGAAGCGCAACAGCTTCGTCGCGATATCCGCGCTGCCGGTGCTCATCTGACCGTGTACAAAAATACGTTGATGAAGCTGGCACTGGCCGATGCAGGCCTGCCTGCAATCGATGATTTGTTGGAAGGTCCGAGTGCTTTCGTCTTCGCCAAAGAGGATCCAGCTGCTGCTGCCAAGGCCATTAAAACGTTCGCCAAAGATAATGAGAACCTCATCATCAAAGGCGGTTTGATGGAAGGTGAAGCAGTTGACGCAGCGCAGGTGGAAGCTATCGCTTCTCTGCCTTCCCGCGAAGAGCTCATGGCTCAAATCGCCATGCTCATCAACGGCGTCGCGCGCGGTCTCGCCGTTACCATCAACGGTGTGCCGCAGGGATTGGCCCAGGCCGTCAGCCAGGTTGCCGATCAGAAACCCGCTGCTTAATCGCAGAACACGCGGCATAAAGGCCGCATAGGAAAAAACAAGACCGATTGAAATCGGTCGTTTGAAAGGAATTAACATGGCTGTGACCAAAGAAGAGATCATTGAGGCTTTGAAGGAGATGTCCCTGCTTGAGGCATCCGAACTGGTGAAGGATATCGAGGAGACCTTTGGCGTTTCCGCTGCTGCTCCTGTGGCTGTTGCTGCTGCTGGTGCCGCTCCTGCTGCCGCCGCTGAGGAAAAGACTGACTTTGACGTCATCCTCGAGGGCTTCGGCGACAACAAGATTGCCGTCATCAAGGTTGTCCGCGAAATCACCAGCCTGGGCCTGAAAGAGGCCAAGGAACTGGTCGAGAGCGCCCCGAAGGCCATCGCCGAGGGCCAGCCCAAGGACAAGGCTGAGGAAATCAAGGAGAAGCTGGAAGCTGCCGGCGCTGCTGTGACCCTGAAGTAAATTCTCTTATCCGGAGAATGTGAAAGCGACCGCCTCGGCGGTCGCTTTTTTACGTGCTGTA
This sequence comes from Actinomycetes bacterium, assembly GCA_023394615.1. GTDB lineage: Bacteria > Actinomycetota > Coriobacteriia > Coriobacteriales > Eggerthellaceae > JAEXAI01. Next base: position 8,234 of record JAEXAI010000002.1, read on the forward strand.
TCGACTACAGCGTATGCTTTTGAAAAAGCGGGTCGTCCCTCCAGAGCACGATGGATCCTGCTTGCAGCGTTTTGGGCACATCGATGATGCGCTGGTTGCTCGAACCGCAAAAGCGCAGAGTGATATCCTTTTTGTCTTCTTGGAAAGGCCCATCCACCAATACATCGATACTTGAAAGCAGGCTTTCGGTGGCGGCGGTGCGCCGCGGACCGTCTATCAGGTCTTCCAGCACGTCTCCGGTATACACCCAAATCATCTTGGCGGGAAAGCGCTGCTTCACGCGAGCGAGAAACGGGGCGAGTCCTGCTTGGTTTTCAGGCTCCATCGGCTCGCCGCCCAAAACGCTAAGCCCGTCTATCCAGTCATGATCCAAACTCTCTATAATCGCTTCTTGCTGCGCATCGCCGAATTCTTCCCCGTAGGAAAAATCCCACGTTTCGGGTTGAAAGCAGCCAGCGCAGTGGTGTGTGCAACCAGAGACGAAGAGGCTCGTTCGAACCCCTTCGCCGTTTGCGATATCGCAGTACTTGATGTTTCCGTAATTCATAATCGCTGTTCGATTCGCTTACAGATGCATCACGCGGTCTTTGATTTCCTCGGTGCGACCTTGATTCCAGAACTGGGTACCGATATATCCACAGGTACGACGAGCGACATTGAGAGTCGTTTGGTCGCGGTTGCCGCAATGCGGGCATTCCCACACCAGTTTGCCATCGTCCTCGACGATCTTGATCTCACCGTCAAAGCCGCATGCTTGGCAGTAGTCGCTTTTCGTGTTCAATTCGGCGTACATGATGTTGTCGTAGATGTATTGCAACACGCTTACCACTGCCTGCAGGTTGTCCTGCATATCGGGTACTTCGATGTAGCTGATGGCTCCACCCGGTGACAGGCGCTGGAACTTGCTTTCGAACTTTAACTTGGTGAAGGCATCGATTTCCTCGGATACATGCACGTGATAGCTATTCGTGATGTAGCCCTTGTCGGTGATGCCTTCAATGGTGCCGAAGCGGCGCTGCAGACACTTGCTGAACTTATACGTGGTGGACTCAAGTGGCGTGCCGTACAAGCTGAAATCGATGTTGTGCTCGGCTTTCCACTCGGCGCACTTGTCGTTCATATGCTGCATCACCTGAAGTGCAAACGGTGTAGCTTCCGGGTCGGTGTGCGATTTGCCGGTCATGAACTTCGTGCATTCGTAGAGGCCGGCGTACCCCAGCGATATGGTGGAATAGCCGCCGAACAGCAGTTTGTCGATGGTCTCGCCTTTGTCCAAGCGGGCGAGCGCGCCGTACTGCCAAAGTATCGGAGCTGCATCGGAGAGGGTTCCCAGCAGCCGATCGTGGCGGCACATGAGGGCTTTGTGGCACAGTTCCAAGCGCTCGTCGAAAATTTCCCAGAACCTATCTTTGTCTTTGTCGCTTGAAAGCGCTACATCCACCAAGTTGATGGTGCATACGCCTTGATTGAAACGACCGTAGTATTTCGGTTTGCCCGGCTCGTAGTTTTTTGCATTGGCGATGTTGTCGAATCCATTGCCTGAGCGGTCAGGGGTCAAAAAGCTACGGCAGCCCATACAGGTGTAGCAGTCACCGTCTCCGTTGCCGTTCACTTTGTATTCCTGCATCTTCTTTTCGGAGATGTAATCGGGCACCATGCGTTTCGCCGTGCATTTGGCAGCCATTTTCGTCAGCTCGAAAAACGGCGTGCCCTCGGCGATGTTGTCTGGTTCCAACACGTAGATAAGCTTGGGGAACGCAGGGGTAATCCATACGCCCTCTTCGTTTTTCACGCCTTGGTAGCGCTGTCGCAGCGTTTCTTCTATGATCATCGCCAAGTCGTGCTTCTCGACGTCGTTCTTCGCTTCGTTTAAGTACATGAATACGGTTACGAAAGGAGCTTGGCCATTTGTGGTCATGAGTGTGACCACCTGGTATTGTATGGTTTGCACGCCGCGACGAATCTCATCACGCACGCGCTCTTCCACAATTTGGTCCAGCTTTTCGGCAGTGGGCTCCACGCCAATCTCATTCATTTCGGCGATAACGCTGCGGCGAATCTTTTTTCGGCTCACGTCCACAAACGGCGCCAGGTGGGCAAGCGAGATGCTCTGACCGCCGTATTGGCAGCTGGCCACCTGCGCGATTATTTGCGTGGCAATGTTGCACGCAGTCGAGAAACTATGCGGTTTCTCGATAAGCGTGCCGCTGATGACCGTGCCGTTTTGCAGCATGTCTTCCAAGTTCACCAAATCGCAGTTGTGCATGTGCTGCACGTAGTAGTCGGAGTCGTGGAAATGAATCAAGCCGTTTTCGTGGGCCTCCACCACATCTTGGGGCAACAGCATGCGCATGGTCAAATCTTTTGAAACCTCACCGGCCATGTAGTCGCGCTGCACGGAATTCACGACGGGGTTCTTGTTGGAATTCTCCTGCTTCACTTCTTCGTTGTTGCATTCGATGAGTGACAAGATGCGGTCATCAGTGGTGTTCGACGTGCGTTTGAAGTTCTGTACGTAGCGGTAGATGATGTACTTGCGGGCAACCTCGAAAGCGCCGAGTGCCATAATCTGATCTTCCACCAAGTCTTGGATTTCCTCGACGGCGGGGGCATGGCCGCAGTGGTCGCACTCATCGGTGACGTTTTGGGCTGCGCTTAAAATCTGCGCTTGGGTCAGCTGGCGCTCTGTGGGAACCTCTTTGTTTGCCTTTGCAATCGCATTGATGATTTTGGTGACATCGAATGCCGCTTCTGAACCGTTGCGTTTGATTACCTTCATGCATTTCCCCGTTCTTTGTATACGTGTGCTTCTTTGCGGGCTGTAGGCAGAGGTTTCGATATGTCGACGCCTTTGTCCTCGCGGAACTGACCGCTTATGTTGTCTATACTGTTTTGCATCAAAACATGTTTGTATGCAACACTTGACATTTGCAAATTGCCGAATTTACGAATGGCTCTATAAATAGAACATATTGGTATTCATATTCCCGACACATACAATATATAGTAGTTGAATATGATAGTGCTGAAATATCATTAAATGGCTGCGAAGGGTGGGTGAGCGGTCGCAGCGTGTTTGTGCAGGCATCGATGCGTACTTCGCAGCCAAAGCACTCGATATGGCATATGCCTTGTCGGTGCGGCCTTAATCCTCCAGCGCGAACAGGGCAGCGCCAATAGCCCCGCACAGTTGCGCTTGGTCGCTCACAATCAGATGCACGTTTAACTTTTCCTGGATGGAATCTACGACACCCTCGTTTTTAGCGACTCCGCCTGTCATCATGACGCGCTCGCTCACGCCGACGCGTTTGACGAGTGACGTGGTTTTGGCGGCGACGGAACGGTTCAGCGCTGCGACGATATCGGGCAGGGCGACATTTCGCGCCACCAGCGATACCACTTCTGATTCGGCAAATACCGTGCACGTACTGGAAATGGACACCTTGTGCTTGCTGGACATGCCGGCTGTGCTCATCTGCTCAAGAGATATTCCCAGCGTGCGCGCCATCATGTCCAAAAAGCGCCCGGTCCCCGCTGCGCACTTGTCGTTCATGGCAAACGTGCGTACGGTGCCGTCTTCATTGATGGAGATGGCTTTGCTGTCCTGGCCGCCGATATCGATAATGGTGCGTACCTCAGGGTCTAAAAAGTGCGCACCTCTCGCATGGCAGGTAATCTCGGTGATGCTGGCATCTCCGATGCCGATGGAGTCGCGACCGTAGCCGGTTGACACAGTGCGCTCTATTGCGTTGCGTGGAATGCCCGCTTCGTCGAGTGCGGCTTGCAAGCTGGCCTCGGCGCTGGCCGATGCGCTGCCTTGCGTGGGAATGACGCTTGCGGCCACAATGCGACGGGCGCGGTCCATGATAATCACGTCGGTGGATGCCGAGCCGCTGTCAATGCCGGCAACAAGGGCGTTTTCGGTAAGCTGCATAGCAGCTCCTTTCGTGTTCGTCTCGGCAATACCTTCGGCGAAAGCTTGGATGCGCGTGCGCAGTTGTTCCTCGCCTTGTCGGGTGAAATCACTCTCGATACGTAGGCTGGGTGTGGCGCTTTGCTGCGCAATATCGGAATACTCCCGACTGTAGTAGTCGCAGAAGCGCACGGTGTGGTAAATGATGCCGCGCAGATGCGGATCATCGAGTATGCGCGCGCGTCGAGATGTATCGGCCATGCGCCCACAGGGCACTTGCTCCAACAGCGCCGCTGCGTATGCATGCAGAAAACCATGTTCGGTGTCGAATTCGGAAGAAAGCGATACATCGCGCAGCCCCAAGCAGGTCAGGTTTCGTGCAGGAAGCGGCAACTCATCGGAGATCATATGCATGAGCTGCGTGTTCGCGCGGGTGCCCATAACGCCGATATAGGGTTGGTCATTTATGGCTGCAGGGTGAAACGCTTGTTTGCAGGCGTCGAGGTCAAAGGTGCGCCCGCAATAGGCGCCGTAAGCCTCCATCAGATCGGCAAGGCTTTGGGCGAAGCGATCTTGCGCGCAGGCATCGTTGCAATGCGGCAGGTCCAGGAGGTAGACGAATTTACAGGTGCCAAGCTCTTTGATCACTTCGTACACGCGTCGTGTGGTGTCGCAGCAATTAACCATCACCAATTCATCGACATTGCCTAAAAGCACGTTCTGCACAATGGTCTTGCCAAATCCGCAGATATTGGGGTGAACCACGGTTTCTGCTTGCTCGAAGCTCTCGGGAGCATCGTCGAGAGGCATGCATGAAACACCGAATCCCGCAAAAAGCTCGGTTGGCACATACTTACAGGTGTAATAGATCATGCGCAGACCTCGCGTTTTGACTCGAGCATTTCCAAAAAGGCATCGAGGCGAGTCGCCGCCTGTCCGACCGGCGTGTTCGAGCGGTCGCAGCCATCGCCGTCAAGTACCAAACAGGGTACTCCCGCCTCTTCCAAATCATGCGATATCAGTCCCGCACCGCCTAGCGTGGCTTTGCAGCCCCAATGAGCGAACAGCACTACTCCATCTGCATTTGTGCGTTTCACTAGATCTAATGCACGTTGCTGTCGCAAGTCAACGCTTCCGTTGTAAGCACAGCACACGAGTCTGCGCGCCATGGTTTCGAAGGGGTGGTCCGGATCGAAGTCGACGGTGAACGAATCAGTGGCCAGGTCGCATGCGGTCACAAAAGCCCTATCGGTGAAACTCAGGTCATCCACGACTGGCTCCAGCATGTTGGGAATCAGATGCATCCATACTATGCGGATGCCGTCGCTAAGGGGCGCGTCGGCGATTTCCGCTTCGAGCATTTCAGCGAACCTTTCGGATTCCGGTGTTCCCAAAAGCAGGTGGTTCACCAGTACCGCATACATCTCGCTGGTCATATCGCTGGGCAAACGGCGGGTACGTTGCGCATCGAGGAAACGATTGTAAGAAGCGGCCGTGCGCGCATCTGCGGCAACGCGTGCCGACAATGCGGCGTCGCTAATCTGGCGTCCGGTCACCTCTTCCACAAATGCGCACATGCGCCGCATCTGGTCGGCCACGTAAGAGATGGACTCTTCCGAGCGCTCATAGGGCACGTCGATAAAAAACGTGGGCAGATCGAAGCGCTTCTGGATGTGCGGGAAAGTAATCATGTTGCCATCACATGCCAAGTTGGTGTAGACGGAGAAGGCCGGCTTGGGAGCTAATCCGCATTCCAGCGCGCCTAAAAAGGTGCGATGATAACTGCAAAGGGTTTCGGGGAATCCTGCGTCTGCAGCGATGCGCAGGAAATCCTGCTCGCATTGCGTGCCCGCCAAAAAGGCCGAGAGCGTTTCCACCGAATACGGCGTGATGCCTGCCACATGCAGCGGTTCGCAGGGGACGAACAGGCTCACGGCCGCCGCGTCATCTGGATGTTTCAGTGCGCTGCGGACTTCATCCATCACCAGACGGGCGACGTATTGACGAGAAGGCGGTAAGCGCTTGTCGGGATTTGCCCCCAGCATAAAGCGCTGGGCGGCATAACCGGTTAGCAGCAGTTTGCGTGCGCCCTCTGCATTTTCAGGTGCTTTTTTGCCGACGATCCCGCCGAATGTTTTCACGATGTCCATTGTATAAAGCTTACTCTTTACTTCATTGGTGTTTGCGCTCTGAGTGTGTAGCGTAGTGCTTTGCAATGGGTATAATACCAGTCACTGATTCAAGGGATTCGCGCTTTCATACATTGCGCATTGTCTGATAAGGGGCAGGATATGGATTTTGACATATTATATGCAATTCAGAACAACATGAATTCCGATGTCTTGAATGTCATTATGCCTGCAATCACGGAGTTGGGCAATCTCGGTTTCATTTGGATAGCGCTCGGCGTCGCTCTTTTGATAAGCAAGCGATTTAGAACATGGGGCATTGTGCTTCTGCTCGCCCTCTTGGTGACTTTCGTGTTGGGGAACCTAGTGTTGAAGCCGCTCGTCGCGCGGCCGCGACCGTTTCTGCAAGATACGACCTACCAACTTTTGATAACGCCTCCGAGCGGATGGTCGTTTCCGTCAGGGCATTCGTCTTCGTCGGCCGCTGCAGCTACGGTGGTATGCTTCATGCCCGTGAAAAAGCGCTGGAAGATTCTCGTGTGTGCACTCGCCGTTGCGATAGCGTTCTCGAGGCTGTACCTGTTCGTTCATTTCCCTCTGGATGTGGCGTGCGGCATCGGATTGGGTGTTGTCTGCGCGCTGTGCGTGGTAGCCTTGACGAAGCGCTTTTTCCCAGACGATTTCGGAGCATAATCGCGCATGCCGGGCACGGTTCCGCTGGCAACTGCCCACAAATACAAGCTGGCCACCGAACAATACGGGCTGAATCTGCGACGATAGCGCTCGAACAGCTCTGTGCTGATACGTCTGTGATGGTAGACCATGCGAAGTCCGCGTTGTATGGCCAAATCATCGAAAGCGAACACATTGGGACGCTGCATACAGAAAAGCATAATCATCTCTGCTGTCCACGTGCCGATGCCCTTCAGCGCCGACAGCTGCCGGATGATTTCAGCATCGTCTTGTTCCCGCATGTCGGCCAGATTGAATCTGCCGTCGGAGACCTGCTGGGCGAAGTCCAAGATGTAGCCGGCTTTGCGGTAAGTGATACCGAGCGACTGCAGCGAATCGATGCTTTGAGAGGCAACCGTTTCGGGTCTGATGGTTGCATACTCGGCACCATCGTTCCCGTATTCGTCAAGGAAGCGATTCCATATGGTGGCCTGCGCCTTCGTTGATATCTGTTGGCCGATTATGTGGTGGATGACCGATGCGAACAAGTCGGAATCCACTTGGCGGTAGATGTGCCCAACCGAATCGATGACCTCGCCCAGCTTCGCATCGCGGCCTTTCAGATAATCGGTTTCGACGTGCCCGTACTCGAAGAATTGCTGCGTCACGGATTGACCTCTCTCTTTGAGCGTTCGCCTTATAATACAGGTATTGGATTCATTTCCGAAACTCCTTTGAGAGATTCAGCTTATCGAGACTGTTAGATTTCGGTTTCACAGCCGAGATTCACATTTTTGTCAATCAGACCCGCTATGTGCGATTTGAGAGCAATCCGTTCTTCGGCAGAATTCCGCCACCTGCGCAAACGCCAATCATCGCCTTCCGGCATTGCGGAAAAGCTGGGATTTGCTGGTAAAAATCGCACATAGCGGGTCTGATTGACAATTCCTGTTTTGCCAATCGTCGATGAGCGATTTTCCTCTGGAAAGTTGAGAATCGCTCTAGGTTCATCGATCGATCAGCCGCGCCGGTTTGCCCGCGTTTAACGGCTACATTGCTGCATTCGAGCTGCCACAGGGCAAAAAGGTCGAGGAGCTCTCCCGCGGCATGGGCATGAAACTGATGCTGGCGTGCGCGCTTTCCCATAACGCCGATTTGTTGATACTGGATGAGGCGACCGCTGGGCTGGATCCGCTGGCTCGTGAGGAGATGCTGGATATCGTACGTGGCTTCATGGGCGACGGTGCCGGGAAAGGTGTCCTCATGTCAAGCCATATCACAAGTGATTTGGAAAAAACAGCCGATTTAATCGTCTGCATCGATGAGGGTCGCATCCTCTTTTCGGTGGAAAAAGACACTATTACCGAATTGGCGGGCATTGTGCGCTGTACGTCCGCTCAGGTTTTTGAAATTGTCGAGAGCGATTATTTCGAAGCGGGGTCGATGCGCATCAAACGCAATGCTTACGGCTGCGATGTGCTGGTGCCCGACCGTTCGGCTTTCATGGACAGGTTTGCAGGCGTCGCGGTTGATAGGGCGAGTATCGATGAGTACATGATGTTGCAGTTGGAAGGGGAGAGACGATGAAGGCGATGATTGCAAGCGATCTTATCAGCTTGAAGGGGTCGGTAAAATCTGTGGCACTCACAGCACTGGTAGTGGCTGCGGTGATTGTGGCGAGCCTGGGAAACATCGCGGCTGTAGCATCCACGGTAGCAGCCTGCATGAGCATTTCGCTGTTCTACAACCTGTTGGCGCAAGATGAGACGAATGATTGGCAGGCATATCGCTTGACGCTGCCGATTTCGCGAAAGCAGGTTGTGAGCGGGCGCTATGCATCAAGTGCGCTGTTATGCGCGGCGTCTGCGATAGTAGGTTTCGTGGCAGCTCTAATTGCCTGGGGCGTTCTGCTGTGTTTTAAAGGAACTGACTTTGCGGCCAGTGCTTTACAAGGAGCAGATATAGCAACGTGCGCTGTGACGGCGGTTGTGGGATTTGCCATATCACTTTTAATAGTAGTAGCGACGACGCCCCTGGCCATGAAAAGCGGTTTGACAAAAGCCGTGCGTTACCTGCCTCTGGTGATGGTAGTACTGGTGTTTTTGCTGATGATTGCATGGAATATGGCCGGAGCCACAAAAGCGGTCAGCGACGGATTCCTCATCTGGGCTAGCAGCGATACGGGTGTTGCGATTCTGGTCGCGCTTGGTTTGATTCTGTCTGTGCTCTTGTATGCGCTATCATGGTGGATATCGGCGCAGTTCTATGCGAGGCGGGAGTTTTAGGAGCCTCATCGGTGTGACGGAGTTCGAAATAAAGGAGACCGTATGCCTTTTGACTATAAAAGGGAATACAAAGGATCCTACTTGCCGCCGTTCACGCTCGGAATTGTCGACGCGCCAAAGAAGATGAAGACGACCAGATGACACCCGATTCGGGTAGTAGGGAGCAGCACGTGCTGAGATTCGAAAGCGATTATATGGAAGGTGCGCATCCGGCAATTCTGGAGCGTCTGCAGGAAACGAACTTCAATCAGACATCAGGATACGGAAGCGACGAGTATTGCGAGCACGCTCGCGAGCTCATACGTGCTGCCTGCGAGTGCGAGCTGGCTGATGTGCGCTTCTTGGTGGGTGGCACGCAGGCGAATGCGACCGTGATCGATGCGCTGTTGGCTCCCTGGCAAGGTGTGATTTCAATAGATGAGGGGCATATTAGCGTGCACGAGGCGGGGGCTGTGGAAGCAAGCGGGCACAAAGTGCTGTGCGTGTCGGGCCAAAGCGGCAAGTTGTCAGCTGATACCGTGCGTGAATTCTGCCAAGCATTTTTCGCGGATGCGAACCACGAACACGAAGTAGAACCGGGCGCGGTGTATATCTCGCATCCAAGCGAGTATGGCACGCTGTATACCGAAGCTGAACTGCGCGATCTTCGGAGAGTGTGCGACGAGTTCCGTTTGCGCCTGTTTCTGGATGGTGCGCGTCTAGGCTACGGGTTGGCTGCTTTGGATACTGATGTGACGTTGCCGGTTATCGCTCGCACATGCGACGCATTCACCATCGGCGGCACGAAAGTGGGCGCGCTTTTCGGGGAGGCGGTTGTTTTTCCCGATCCGTCTGCCGTATCGCATTTTCTGACGCAGACAAAGCGCCATGGAGGTCTTTTAGCGAAAGGGCGTCTGTTGGGAATACAGTTCGAGGTGTTGTTCACTGATGGTCGGTATATGGAAATCTCTCGTCATGCGATAGAGGCCGCTCTGCGCGTGCGCGATGCAGTGCGCCAAGCGGGTTTCGATCAGTACATCGATTCGCCGACCAATCAGCAGTTCATCGTGGTTGACCCCAAGCAGCGGGCGTGGTTGCAGGAAAGGGTGGCTTGTGGGTTCATGCTGGATTTGCCTGATGGGCGAAGTGTGTTGCGATTCGCGACCAGCTGGGCTACGCGCGATGCAGACGTGGATGCATTGCTCGATACGATCGCGAAGATCCCCCGATAACCTGTATACTATAGGTTAAGATACCGACTTGGCAGGAGGCCGAGCCCGATGAACGAACAGTTTTCTATGACTGGAAAATTCGTTGAGACGCCGTATGGCCGTTTGTGGTATTGGCTGTCTCGACCTGGCCAGACTCTCGATGAGTATGGTAGCGAAATGTCCGCAAACCACGAGAGGGGCGCTACAAGCGCGCCAGCGCTTGTTTTCCTTCATGGGCTGACGGCGGACCATCGGCTGTTTCGATTCCAGTATCCAAGATTCGCAGACGACTATGTGGTTTTGGGCTGGGACGCACCAGGACATGGGCTTTCAAGACCGTATAGCAGTATGGCGTATGCTGATGCTGCTGCGGGTTTGAAACAGATCATCGATACGGAGGGGTTCGGTCGCGTAGTTTTGATAGGCCAGTCGATGGGCGGCTTCCAAGCGCAGGAATTCATCGATCGTTATCCGGATGTCGTCGCGGGCTTTTTCGGTATCGACACGTGTCCGTATGGGAGCGAGTACTACTCGAATTCGGATTTGTTCTGGTTGCGTCAGATGGGCTGGATGACGCGCTGCTATCCCGAAGACTTGTTGAAGCGTGAGTTGGCGAAGGCCTGCGCGAAAACCGAAGCAGCCTCCAAAAACATGGAGCGCATGTTGCGCCGATATGGAAAAGACGAGCTGTGCCGTTTGATTGGATCGGGATACCGCGAGTTCGTCATATCCCACCGAAACATCCAGATGTCATGTCCGGCAACCATCGTGTGCGGCGCGCAAGACAAGCTGGGCAAGGTGCTCGCGTATTGCGAAGCGTGGCATGAAAAGGAAGGCATTCCTTATCATGTTGTGGAAGGCGCAGCGCACAATGCCAACGATGATGCCCCAGATGCGCTAAACGCGCTGCTGGCCGATTTCATAGCGAAGACGCACCAGAAGAGCGGGCTGTAAAATCTCAGCTAAGGAGAGCTATCAGCGCATCTTTCGGTGTCCGTTGCGAAAAACATTTCCATAAACAAACGTTTGAACTGCATAAATAAAAGATAACCCTCAGGGGTAATAGCTATTTGCGCGCTCGGTGCATATGGTGGGCCCAAGGTTTGATTCTCTAAATCACAAGGAAAGGGGGAGAGATGACCGAAGAAAAGAACGAGGGGCCACGGATCGACCAGACAAACGAGTCGACCGCTGCATCGCAGGCGAACGAGCATAATGCCGAATCCGAAACTGATGCAAACGTTCGCCCGTCCGGCAAAAGGAAGCGTGGATGGATGGTTTTTGGCATTGTCGTGGGGGTGTTGTTGATTGCGTTTGCTGCATTCTGGGTATGGCATGAGCAGCCGAGCTTCTGCAACGCCATCTGCCACAGTCCAATGGATAACTACGTCGAAACGTATTATTCCGAAGATCCAGGCATGATGGCGTCGGTACATGAGAATGCGGGCGTGAATTGCCTTGGGTGCCATAATCCCGAAATGACCGAGCAGGTCAGCGAAGTGTGCGCGTGGGTGGCTGACGATTATCCGCTCTACGAGAACGGTAACTTGGCCGACGAGAATGCGCAGAACATGGCAAGTGAGGAATTCTGCACGAATTCGGGTTGCCATAACATGAACGACGTGGTTGCCAACACGTGGGGCTTTGCGGGCAATGACGCAAAGTACAACCCGCATAGCAGCCATCAGGATGGCTCTATCCAATGCGGTGACTGCCATAAGTCACACACCACATCGACGCTGTATTGCGCAAAATGCCACAGCTTGAATCTTCCCGAAGGATGGGAGGCCACCAGTGAGTAACGAATTCTCTCGCCGCAACTTTTTGAAGGGCGCTGGCCTGACCGCGATTGGCGCGGTTGCAGCTGGAACGCTTGCGGGTTGTGGAAACGGTTATACGGTAACCGAACCTATTAAAGACGCGCGGACGCAGGCCAAGGGAAAACCCGATTGGCTCGGGACTGCTCCGGCAGTCGCTGAATCTGCCATCACAGAAACGCTGAACTATGAAGTGGTAGTAGTGGGCTGTCGCACAGGCGGTCTGCCGGCTGTCATCTCTGCTGCAGAAAACGGTGCGAAAGTGCTGGGTGTAGATCAGGCAAGCGCCGTTGCTGCACCGCGCGAGGATATCGGTGCAATCGATTCGAAGCTGCAGCTAGAAGGCATCCAGAAGTATCCGGAAATGGCCATCGACAAGAAAGAGGCCATGGAAGACATCGTGCGCTACGCCAACGGCCTGTGCAATTATGACCTGATTAATTTGTGGTGCGATCAATCCGGTGCTCTGGTGGATTGGCTGACCGACATCATCACCCGCAACGGAAAATGGTATATGTCGTGGGAAGGTAGCATCGGCACGCAGAATTCCGGTGCGCGCGACAAGGCATGGGCCACCGGCCATAGTCCGCATCTGGTGGACACGACTGACAAGCAGACCACGTTCGGGACCGAACTGCGCGATTATGCGTTGGAAAAAGGCGCGGAATTTCGTTGGAGTACCAGCCTGGTAAAATGCGAGCAGGATGCCGAGGGAAACATAACTGGCGTTATCTGCCGCGATGACAACGACAAGCACTACATCCGCATCAACGCCAGCAAAGGCGTGATCCTCTCTACCGGCGGCTATGCAGCCAATACGCAGATGCTTGAAGACCGGCAGCCGTGGAACCAGCAAAACCGTGTGAACGTGCCTGTGGGCGGCGGAAACTCCGGCGACGGCATCAAGGCCGCACTGTGGTGCGGTGCGCATATGGATCCGGTGGGTGCGGCTTGCATGTTCAATCGTGCATGCGTCAAACCCGACGAGTACGCCGGTGCTGATGTGAACGGCGCTTGGTTCTGGTTCGGCGAGCAGCCGTTCCTGAAAATCAATCTGAAGGGCAAGCGTTTCTGCAATGAATCCGGCCCCTACGACTATATGATCCATTCGGCGAACCTGCAGCCCCATCATACTTACGTCGATATCTGGGATTCCAACTATTTCGCCGACGTGGAGCAGATGAACGAGGTGGGTTGTTGCCGTCTGTATCCTTTCGACAACGGTGCTGCCATGAACATGCCGATATCTGCCATGCCCGCCATGTTGCAGAAACTGCAGGACAACGGCTACATCCAGCAGGCCGATACCATGGAGGAGCTGGCGGCAAAGCTGAACCTTCCCGTCGAGCAGACCGTAGCCACATGGAAGCAGTACAACGGCTATGCTGCAGCGGGCAAGGATCCTGATTACAACAAGGAACCCTACCGGCTGATTGCTTTGGATAAGCCGCCGTATTTCGGTGTGCGCACCGGCGCGTGGTATCTAGCCTCGCTTGATGGCGTGCAGATTGATACGAACATGCATCCCATCGATGATGAGGGCGAACCCATCAAGGGCCTGTATCTTACGGGCAATGATTCGGGCGGCATATTCGCCATCAGCTACCCGAACCTGTTCACTGGCTTAGCGTGCGGTCGTACGATGTTGTTCGGACGTCGCGCGGGCATGTTGGCTGCCACGGGGCAGGCCTAAAACTCTGCATTATTGAGACAATCCTCTTTTCCTTTCTCCCAGCAACGCCCGGACAAAGTGTTCGGGCGTTGCGAACGGTGGATGGTACAATACGAACATGACTGAGGAAACACAAGGATATGAACGCGGATTTTGGGCCGTCGTTGCGGCTCTGACTGCTATTTTGCTCACGACATCGCTCATGAACTTGGTCGTGTTTCCGCAGTTTGATTCCATTAACACATACGCGCGCGATATATCGGTGTACGCTAATGCCGCAGCTTTGTTGGTATTGGGGATGCTCGCAACCTTTCGGCCGCATTTTTTGCGTACGAACACGTATTTCATTGCAACAGCACTGTGCGCTGGGACGGGGGCTGTGCTTCTCCCGCTTGCTTTAGCACTAGGATCTAGTGCGCTTCTGGTCGTTTCATCCAGTTTGGTTGCTATTGGGCGCGCTCTCATTACGGTGCTTGTGGGGCTTTCTGCGTTGCGGCTGAGTTCGAAGCGCGCATCTGGCTGCGTGGTGCTTTCCTTTCTTATCTCATCAGCATGCAAAGTCATCGCATGGCTCGTTCCCATCTGGGCGGGCTTGGTGCTTTTCTTGGTCTTGCCCTTTGTGAGCCTCGCGCTCGCATGGAAGCTTGCCAAACCGTATTTGGTCACAGCGTCGCAGTCTGAAGCGCCGGCAAGTTTGGCCATCACGCATCCGTCGTCGTTTCTGCCCCTTGCAAGCCAGGTGTTCGTCTGCTTGTTTTTGTTCCATGTGACCTTTGGCTTCTCGCTGAGATACGGCGAAGCCGGTGGTGTGCCCGTTTCAGACTTTATGGTAATCGTGCCGATCGCTGTTGTGGCAATTTATGTGCTGGCGGGAAAAAAGATGATTCCGAGCGATCTGCTCACCGAGCTGTCGGTGGTATTGGTAGTGGCGGGGTTCCTGCTTGTCGTGACTGATTTTTCGTTGTTGTCTGACGCGAGCAATGTACTGCTTTCCTCTGGAAGCACCCTGTTCGAAATCGTTGCCTGGGTCGTGCTGGTTGCAATAGGGTCTAAAAACCATGCGGGTGCGCTCGCTGTTTTTGCATGGGGCCGCGGGGTTTCCACTCTGGGTACGCCTGCGGGTGCTGCGTTGGGCGTGTGGTGCAATGGCTTGTTCGCAGCCGACCCGGTAATGCTCGCAGTGGTTGCGGACTGTTTGATCGTGCTGTTTGTGGGTTATGCGCTGATAGGACTGAAGCATTTCAGCTTCAAAGATGTCATCGAGGGCGTGGAGCCCGTATCGTATGCGCGTGCAACAAATCCCGAAGAAGAGTTCGAAGAGCGTTGTTCGGATATTTCCCAAAAGTATGGACTGACGCCACGTGAGCTCGAGGTATTCAAGTTGCTTGCCCGCGGACACGATCGCGAATATATCGAAAAGACGCTCGTCGTGTCGCGCAACACCGTGAAGGTGCATGTGAAGCATGTGTATGCGAAACTGGGGATACACTCACATGTGGAGCTTATCGCGCTGGTGCAGGAAAAAGCACATTAGGCAAGCATCGGGTATTCGGGCGTGCGTGCAGGCATGCTTGGCGCAAGACTTAGATGCGCATGCGCCATTGATAGGTGTGGGAGCCTCGGGGTGAAACCCCCGCACCTATCAATGGCGCATAGCGCAGATTGAATACAATAATACTCAATACTGGAAAAAGCAACTCTATTTTTTTGAGAATAGACAGAAATTATCGGCAAGTGTCTTAAAAGCCTCTGATATGCGTATTTGGGAGAATTTCCCTTAACTCGGGTAGCAAATCTTCCATTTTTTTTCGGGGAAACGCATGCAGCGCACCTGAGCCTGCCATGACGGTTTGCGAGTCCGTGAATTCTTGCAGGTACCATGCAGGCGCATCTTGTATCCAGCGTGCGGTGCGCACAAGCGACATCTCGTCATGCAGCTCAGCCACTACGGTTGTGCGAAACTCGCAGGGAACCTGCTTCTTGAGCAAAAACTCAATGCTGCGATTCACGTTTGCTACATTGAAATCGGGAATGCCGACGGTGCGCGCGTAGGAGTCTGGAGAGTTTTTTACATCCATGGCCACATAGTCTAACAGCCCGGCTGAAACCAAGTCGCGCAACGCATCGGGATAACTCCCGTTTGTGTCCAGCTTTACCGCGAATCCCATGTCATGGATGCGTTGGCAGAAAGAGCCGATGTCTGCTTGCATCAGCGGTTCACCGCCTGTGATGCACACGCCATCCAGCAACCCATGACGCGTTTCTAGAAATGCGAAGAAGTCTTCTGGCGGGTAGGTGGGATATGGGCCACTCACCAGCTCGC
Organism: Actinomycetes bacterium; assembly: GCA_023394615.1. Lineage (GTDB taxonomy): Bacteria > Actinomycetota > Coriobacteriia > Coriobacteriales > Eggerthellaceae > JAEXAI01. The sequence continues at coordinate 24,235 of JAEXAI010000002.1, forward strand.
GATTATGGCAGAACGGGCAGCGAAAATCACAGCCCGGTGTGAAAACGGTTGCGGCTGTTTTGTTGGGGAAATCCAGCAAGGTCAGTTTTTGCAGCCCGGATAATTTCATAACGTGCCCTTTTCTCGGTAAAAACTCGATGAGCTACGGCCTTGTTCTTTGCTGTGATACAGCGCCCGATCAGCGTTTTTGTAGAGTTCTTCGAAGGTCGTGCCGTTTTCTGGGGCAAGCGCCACGCCGATACAACATGACCAGCTGACACTCTTTTCGCCAGTGCCTTCCACGCCTTGAAGCTCCTGCTGGAATCGTGCAACCCTCAAATCGGCGGTTTTCTGTGCATCGTCGCACGGCAGGAAGACCAAAAACTCGTCGCCGCCCAGACGGCATACTACGTCGTCGTATCTGCAGAGGTTTTTCAGCATGTGACTGATTTCGAGGAGCAGCGCATCTCCCGCCTGATGTCCTAAAACGTCGTTGACAATTTTGAAGTAGTCCAAATCAAGGATTATGAAGACGCCTTGAGGGCGTGCGCTGTCGTGTAGATACGCCGATATCCTTGCCTCAGCGCTCTTTCTGTTCAAGAGGCCGGTCAAAGAATCGGTTTCGGCGCGATGTCTCATCGAGACCCAGCGGTTCCAGACGTGTTTTGCAATGTAGCTCGCAATGATTGCGAGCAGAACCGAAACCAGAATCGCTTCGAGGATCTTCTTGGCATCCAGCCATCCGTTGTTCGGATAGGCATCAATGCGCAATTGCATCTGCTGTATGTTGAAATAGGCTGAACGGTACTGGTGTGAGTCGTCGAATCCGCTATTAATGAGTTCCAAATCGTCGGAACCGTCTGAGACTTGTGATATGCGATAAGCGTAGCCATGCTGTTTTAGCTCTGAGTTCCCCGGGGTCTCCATCGCTTGAGGAAAATCGAGCGTTACCGACACTAAACCCCAATAGCGCTGGGACCCATCTTCCTGAGGAAGATAGACCGACAAGCGGCCCGAAACAGCCATTCCTTTTTGCACGAGCTCGTAGGGCCGGGTGAATACGATGCTGTCATCGCTTGTAGCCTCGAGCGCTTCCTCGTTGCTGGCATTTGCGCTGGAATACAGGTTCAGACCCAGCACCTGTTCGTTTCCCTGCAGGGGATATACCTGCGACACCACGCCGCCAGGAGCAATCAACACGTTGCGTATTTGAGGGTCGTGCACAATCAATGGACCGAGTGCAGACATATCGACGTCTTCGCCGTTGGCGCCCAGCACGATTGCCCGAAGCTCATAGGCTATATCAAGCTTGTCGGCCACGGCTGTGCCGATGGTGCGGGTCTCGTTTTCCAGCAGCACGTCGCACTGCTCGATGGCGGCATCATAGGTTGTTTTGGCAAACACGACAAGCCCCACCATACAGGCGAGCAGAATGCAGAAGAAAACGACTGGAGAGGGTTTTTCCAAATAACGATTTGCCATTGCCCGCTTTCGCTGAAATCCGTGCTTTTTGCGCGGGCAAGGGCGCTGCCTGCGCATTTCTCATGCAGTATACCTTGTTTCTTCGGTGGTTTCACAGCTTATAAACGGGTTTTCCACAGTCACTACCACATATAGTGTTTATTATATAAAATACCCCAATATTAAGTGTGCATGATTGACTTATTGTATTGAGGTTGTTATGGTTTGAGATACGTTTTTAAGCCGGTGGCGCAGTTTTGTGCGCGTTTGCCGGACCTTCCGCTGAAATAAAGCTATCGATAGGAGCAGCCACATGTATCAGGTGATGAAGCGCGACGGACAGATAGCCGAATTCGATATTTCGAAGATCACAGGGGCTATAGACAAGGCCTTCGAAGCATGTGACAAGCAGTATCATCCATCGACGATCGATTTGCTGGCGCTCAACGTCACCGCCGATTTCGAGCCGAAGGTGAACAATCGCGTAATAGGCGTGGAAGATATCCAAGATAGCGTGGAAGAAGTGCTCTCGCGTGCTGGGTATGCCGACGTGGCAAAAGCCTACATCCTGTATCGTCAGCAGCGCCAGAAAGTGCGCAATGCGAACGCGACGCTTCTGGATTACAAAGCTATTGTGGACAGCTATGTGCATGTGGCTGATTGGCGCGTGAAAGAGAATTCGACCGTCACGTATTCAGTTGGCGGGTTGATTCTTTCGAACTCAGGCGCGATCACTGCCAACTACTGGCTTTCAGAGATTTATGACAAGGAAATCGCCGAGGCACATCGCAACGCCGATGTGCACATACACGATTTGTCCATGCTGACCGGCTATTGCGCTGGGTGGTCTTTGAAACAGCTTATCCAAGATGGTTTAGGCGGCGTGCCAGGCAAGATTACAAGCAAACCAGCCGGACATCTTTCCAGCCTGTGCAACCAGATGGTGAACTTTTTGGGCATCATGCAAAACGAATGGGCAGGTGCTCAGGCGTTTTCCAGCTTCGATACCTATCTGGCACCTTTCGTGCGCGCGGATAGCTTGACCTATGAGGAAACGAAGCAGTGTATCGAATCATTCATCTTCGGCGTGAACACTCCTTCGCGCTGGGGCACACAGGCGCCGTTTTCCAACATCACGCTTGACTGGGTGTGTCCGCCAGACCTCTCTGAGCAGCCGGCTATCGTGGGCGGTGTCGAACAGGATTTTACCTATGGCGACTGTCAGCGTGAAATGGATATGGTGAACAAGGCGTTTATCGAAGTTATGATAGAAGGCGACGCGAATGGGCGTGGTTTCCAATATCCTATTCCCACGTATTCGATTACGCGCAATTTCGACTGGGGCGATACCGAGAATAACCGTCTCCTGTTCGAGATGACATCGAAATATGGCACACCGTATTTCAGCAATTACGTGAATTCCGATATGGAGCCTTCCGATGTTCGCTCTATGTGCTGTCGTCTTCGCTTGGATTTGCGTGAGCTGCGCAAGAAATCAGGTGGTTTTTTCGGCAGCGGCGAATCGACGGGATCGGTAGGCGTGGTTACCATCAATATGCCGCGTATCGCCTATCAGTCTGAAAACGAGAGCGACTTCTATGCGCGACTGGACCACATGATGGATGTGGCGGCACGATCGCTAAAGACCAAGCGCACGGTTATCACCAATTTGCTCGAGGCGGGTCTTTATCCTTATACAAAGCGCTATCTGGGCACATTCGAAAACCACTTCAGCACCATCGGTTTGGTGGGCATGAACGAGGCGTGTCTGAATGCCAGTTGGTTGCATGATGATTTGACGCATGCGGATGCGCAGGCATTCACAAAAGACGTGCTGAACCATATGCGCGAGCGCTTGAGCGACTATCAAGAGAAATACGGCGATCTTTACAACTTGGAGGCCACGCCAGCGGAAAGTACCACGTATCGTCTGGCCAAACACGACAAAGAACAGTTCCCCGACATCATCACCGCCAACGAGGACGGCAAACCCTATTACACCAACAGTTCGCATTTGCCGGTAGGCTATACCGAAGACATTTTCAGCGCGCTGGATGTGCAGGATGACCTGCAGACCCTTTATACCAGTGGTACCGTTTTCCATGCTTTTCTAGGTGAGAAACTGCCCACATGGCAGGCCTGCGCCAACTTGGTGAAAAAGATTTCCGAGAACTATCGTCTCCCGTACTACACTATTTCGCCTACGTATTCAGTGTGCAAAGATCACGGCTACATTGTTGGGGAGGTCTACGAGTGCCCTGAATGCCACAAGGAAACCGAAGTGTACAGCCGCATAACCGGATACTATCGTCCGGTAAAGAACTGGAACGACGGTAAGTCGCAGGAATTTGCCGATCGCACAGTGTATGATTTGGGCGCATCGAAGTTCGAGCAGCCATCTGGTATTGTTTCAAACAATCAGGCTGCTTCACAGGCGGACGAGAAAGATTCCGACGACCAGGCAGTCATCGCCGAAGCGGCCCGCATGATAGATGCGGCTATGGAAAAGTCCATGGGCGATATCCGCGATGGGAAGCTATCGGCGGGCGTGTACGTGGTTGCCACGAAGACGTGCCCGAATTGCGCACGTGCTGAAAAACTGCTGGTGGATGCAGGTGTGGCATATGAGAAGATCCTAGCTGAAGAGAACCCCAAACTTGCGCAGCGCTACAGCATCATGCAGGCACCGACATTGCTGGAAGTAGCGCCAGATGGATCGACCGAGATTGTGCGTGGGCCCGCTGCAGTGTTCAAAGAAATACCTCAGCTGAAAGTGCGCGCGAAGGCGTAAATCGACTTGCAGCGCGCTGCGCTGACGTTTGGGCGAGTCGCGCGCTGCGAACCTGCCCGCGCACATGCAAGCGCCGGCCTCTGGTATGTCCAGCGGCCGGCGCTTTGTGCAACGTGGGTTCGTGAGGGAAGGGGTTTTACACGAATACCACGGGCACGACTGCCATGATGATGATGTAGCGCAGCAGGAATCCTCCTACGATGACTCCTCCTTCACCTATCACGCTTACCACCAGCGTAAAGGTCGATGTCTCGATACGCTTGGTGATGAAAACCGGAATGCCCTCGATAATGAAGGGGAGCAGCAATCCGAAGATGGCGATTCCCAGCCAGAACTCGACAGCGTATTTGCCGGAAATCATCATCGCTACCGATTGCGCTCCTTCATAGCTGGCATACGATGTGATGATAAGCATCGTCGCCAACAGCACGGCTTCCAAACTCACCAGCACCACATGGCTCTTTTTGATAAGCCACATGTGCTCGAAGTCTTTGCGGTCGCACAGAAGCCCCACCAAACTGGTAGCTGCAAGACCTGATGAGAATGCGGATGCGGTGAAAAGAATCGGAAGAAGCGAGTTGTTCCACAGTGGATACGTTTTCACGACGCCCAACAGGAAGCCGGTGTAGATGGCGACACCGAACGCCGATATGATACCAATCCACTTCAGCCATACGGGAAGCTTTTTCTTCATGAGCTCTAGTATGGCCGCCGCATAGCTGACAACCATGAATATAGATAGAACATACACGCCCAGTGTCATGACCGATCCTGGATTTGCGAGAAGATGGATGAAGCGAAGCGGGTTTTTGAAACCGGCTTCAGCATCCACCATCAAAAGGATAAGTCCGATAGTGACGAAAACAGGCGCGATGATTCTTCCTGCCAGCCGCAACGTGCGATTGTCGGGATATTTCGTTTCAACGAGCGCGGACGTGAAGAAGGCTCCAGCCGCCGCTCCTGCCAAGAACAGATACCAGGCAATAGATGCACCCCATATCATGTCAATCACCTCACATAGTAGAAGTCGGCGTTGGTTAGGTCGGAGGCAAGGGGCTTCGCATTATGCTTGACGATAGCCTTCGATATCTCCGATTCGGGATCGTCTAAATCTCCGAAGATGCGCGCGCCGGTGATGCAGGTCTCAACGCAAGCGGGCGTTTTGGTCTGCTTGCCGTCTTTGTCGGCGCAGAAGCGGCATTTCTCGATGATTCCCGTCTTTTTAATCTGGATACGTGCATCGTAGGGGCAAGCCGTCATGCAATACTTGCAGCCAATGCAGCGTGTTTCATCCACCAGCACGATTCCCTCATCGGTGCGATACGTCGCATGCGTGGGGCATACGGATTCGCACGGCGCATCGGTGCAATGTTGGCATTGGGTGGGAACAATCTCGGCATACACCGTGGGATAAGTTCCTTGCTCGAGCGTATGAAAGTTGATGAAACTCTCATCTGGTTCCAGCTCGTTGCGCATTTGGCAAGCGATGCGGCAGGCGTAGCAGCCGACGCAACGCTTGGTGTTCAGCAGCATTCCGTAGCGAGTCATTATGCATTCACCTTCTTCAATGTGACCGCATTTTCCTGGTTCATGTTCGCGCCGGTTCCCGGCTCGGTGTCAAAGGATATGTAGTCGTTGATGGGTAGGCCGTAGTGGTAGGAATTTGTAAGGTAGGGCGATTTGCCACCGTAGTGCATAGGAATGAACAAGCATTCCCTCCTTACGCGCTGGGTGACGAATGCGTGTACCTGATGCGTTGCCAGCTCGTTTGAGATCTCGACCAAATCACCTGTCTTAATGCCGTATTCAGCAGCTACATCGGCATTTATCCATACGCGTTCCAGGTCGTATTCGCGCGAGATGGCATTGAGCGGGGCAACATTGACGGTCATAGTGTGCGAATGGATGTTCTGCTTGCCGCCAACCAAGCGGAATTCTCCCTGTTTAGGCATAATCTTCGGCGGAACCCAGCGTACCAGCGGGTCAAGGCCGGCCGCCTCGTAGGCTGCACTGTAGAACTGCAGCTTGCCCGTCTTCGTTTTCCATGTAGGGGCGCTGCCGTAGGTGAATTTACTGCCATCAACGGGTAAGATGCCCTTTTCCGCCAGTGAATCGTAGTTCAGGCCCAAAGCTTCCACCTGTGCGCGACCAAGGTCGGCGGCGCTGTGCAGATACTTGTCCTCCGTTCCGCACGCTTTCATGAGCAGGTTGAATATCTCGTCGCAGGGTTTCGTGTTGGGATGGATTACCTCGAGCACTTGCGAGCGCAGACCGACGAACCATTTCTTGCCGCCAATCCATTCGGGTAATTCCACGCGCTCCAGATACGAGCATTCAGGCAGCACGTAGTCGCATTGCATGGCCGTCTCCGACATCTGCACTTCGATGGAGACCTTCAGGTCGACCTTTTTCATGCCCTCCGTCCATGCATCGGGATTGGAATAGCCAAACATAGCGTTGGAATTGTAGAAGAACGCAGCATGTCCGACACCGTCATAGGCATCTTCGAGCACCTTGAGCGCCGTGCCTCTGCCGGATTGCGCAAGCGGGTAGTCTTTCTTGTCGTTGCGTGCGATTTTTGGAGCGGCAGGAGTGGCAAACAGAGTTTTGTCAACGGCACCCGCAGAGGGGGACCCCGTCATAAGGGCTCCGCCTTTTTGGTTGTAGTTTCCCAAAAGCGCATTTACCATCGCCACTGCGCGTGCTGTATCGCTTGAATTGAAATAGCACGAACCGAAAGCGGCGTGCCAAGAAGCATCGATAACCGCAGCGGGTGCGGCGGCTGCCAAATCGTGTGCCAGCGTGGTGATGACTTCGGCGCTTACCCCGGTAATCTCTTGTGCCCACTTGGGGGAGTACTCCGTGACCACTTGCGCCCATTTATCGAAATCGCTGGTCTGCTCTTCGATGAAGGTGTGGTTGTAGAGGTCCTCGCCGATGATCACATGCGCCACGGCCAGTAAAAGGGCCAAGTCGGTGCCGGGAATAATAGGGATCCACTGATCGGCAAAGACGCCGGTGCTATTCAGGCGTGGATCCACAATCACTATTTTCGTGCCTTTTTCAGCGGCATCCGCAATTCCCATAACACCGCTGGGAGTGATGCCATCGGCAAAGCTGCGACCTATGTAGACTACCATTTTCGCATTGCCTAGGTCTGCGCCAAACGATGCTGCGCCGATGACTTCGGTATATCCGCTGGCAAGCGACAGGTCGCATGACGTGCCGTGTGTGTAGATGTTGGATGACCCTAAGGAATTGATGAAGTACTTTGCATATTCTTTGCCTGAAGGACGTGGATCGTTCACGATGCTCACTGCAGCAGGGCCGTACTGCGCAATGATGTTCTTCGTTTTCTCGCCGATCTCGGTCATGGCCTGATCCCAGCTGATGGCTTCGAACGTGCCGTCGTCGCGACGTTTTAGAGGTTCAGTTACGCGCTCTTCAGCATAGGCCAGCTGAGCGAAGCCGTGTCCGCGCCCGCACAGGTGTCCGCCTGATTTTGGGTGGTCCTTCAAGCCTTTGAGTGTCCAGAGCCTTCCGTCTTTCACCGTTGCCATGAACCCGCACTTGTTCGAGCAGGCGTTGCAAAGCGAGGGTTTCTGCACGATGTTGCCGGTGTTTTCAGCTGCATGTGCCTCTTGTTGCTGCCATTCGTTGAAGGTGAGCGCCGACACACTTCCCAAGGCAAGTGCCGCTCCGGTGCCTTTCAAAAGCGTTCTGCGCGAAATATCTGTCATAGCCATATTCCTCTCCTTTCGTTGTTTTCACTTCGTTGTATCCGCTGTGTGATTTCCTCTTCGTGGCGCACAGCCAGCCAATCATGTCGGTCGTGCAGCTCGGCTGGCAATCGCTGCTTGCTCGTGTGCTGCCCCTTATGCCGTTCGTGCTGTTTGAGCATCAACCTCCTTGGATATGATTGAGAGCGCATAGTCATATGCTTTCAAGCAAACGCGCGCTTGTTCATTGGCGATGGTGCGCACTGAGTCGAGTTTTTCGCGATAGTCGGAAATCCAATCCAGATGATCATCGACCAGCGAACGGGCAAGCGTGTTGCGATTGGCTTCTTCAAGCTCGGCCAAAAGGGCGAGTATGCAGGAAAGGTGGTCGGGCATGGCTTGGAACTCTTCGGGCACTTCGAAACCGAACTGGTCGAAGAGGTAGAGCATGTGCTGGGCGCTGTCACCGCCGTAGCATTTTCCCGTGCGTCCGAAGGGCACCTGCGCCCCGGTGCTGCTCCATGTTTTATAGAAAGACTCAACAGGAAGGGCGCTTGTGGGAAAACCAGCAGTGAGCACTTGGCGGCAAAAGATGCCGTACTCCTGCTCTGCTGGCGTCGCCGGACGCATCATGTCCGCTGCGTGTGCGGGCAAGGGCCCCATCGCCGAATGTGTGTGCGGTGTCGTATATTCGCTGTGGGCTATAGTTTTCGGTAGTGACTCATATGCCTGCGTGAAGCTTTCATAGTCTGTCCGGGAAAACATGATTGCCAAGGCGCGCGCATAATCAGATTGCGTGAGTAGGCTTTGCATCGGGACCCCTTCCCTTGTTTGCCTTTCGGCTGCTGTTTTCCGGCAGCCGTTCAATCAACAAGGCAATCGTATCGATGGCGGGGGAATCAATCTTCCTTAGAAAGTGATGATTCGCCTCGTTGCGCAGGGCTTTTGTGGAAATCATCACTATGTGATGATGCTTTGCCGGGGTTTGCCTGTGACATGTTTGATAGAATCAGGTCACGGGATGTTCGGAAGGGGGGGATCTTGAGCAAATCCGATACTTTGCAAATTGGCCTTTTCAGGCATATCAAGCCAGCATATTTCGGCATGTCTTTTATTTGGGCATGTGGCATGATGGTCTTTCGTTCGTCGTTTCCGTTTCAGAACAGCATTTTGGATGTGCCGCTTCAGTCTGTGCTCATGCTGATCATCGCTTTTCCGGCCACCATCATCACGATGGCTGTAATTTCTGTCAAAGAGATTCAACAGCGAGGATATGCCGAGGCGCTCCCGGCGGGCATGTTTATGTTGGTGGTTGTGGCGGGTCTTTTAGCTTTGAGCTTTTCCGACGTCGGTACAGCCGGAATGATCCTGTTCGTTATCGGCGCATCTCTGATAGGGGCCGGTGACGGGTTTTTCTGGGGAAGGTGGTTTGCCCTTTACGGCCGTTTGTATCCCTCGCTCACCGCATTCATCGTGCCGCTGAATTACATCTTGGCGATAACATTCTATCTGCTGATTTCGTATGTGGGTGATTTGTTGCAGATCAACCCCTTTTTCATCGTAGTCGTGCTTCCTGTGCTCTCTTGGCTGTGTCTTGAGAGGGCCGAGCATGAGGTTGCTCATTTGTCTTGTGATGACTTGCGTGCAGATGGGAAGGGAAAGCCGTGGGATGGTTCCTCTGCCGACTTCCGCATGAGTGGCATGACCTTGCCTGCGCGGGATGTTCGCAGTGATTTCAGCAGCTTTGCTATGCCGTTCTCTTCTATTTGGAAACCGCTTGTAAGCGCGACGTTTCTTGCCTTCATGTTCGGTTTCATCTGGGAGGCGTCAGTTGTGAGCGTGGGCTCGGTGGGAGATGCGCACAGGTTGCCCTTGTTCGCCAGTTTGGTGACGGTACTGGTTATTTTGCTGGTTTTGGTGATTGCCCATCGTCGTTGGGATATATCGATGATGTATCGCTATACCGCCCCTTTGATCGCAATCGTCTTCCTCTTTTTCCCGTTTGCGTACGGCCAATCGTTTGTGCTGTTGAATTCCCTGATGAACGTAGGATTTTCGGTGTTCTTGGTTATTCTTTGGTCTATGGTCGCCGAAACGGCATACGACTATCGCGTATGTGGGTTTGCGGTGGCCACTGTCGCACGTGCTGCCTGCCTTTTGCCGCGCCTGTTGGGAATTGTCGGATGCTATCTGCTTTTCCAGGCGGCAGGGACCTCGATGATGATGGTCGTGTTCGCCTCGGTGTTCTTCTTGTATCTTCTGGGCCTTTGGCTGTGGTGGATGAAACGGAAAAAGAAGGTGCCATTGCGCGTTTTGCCGACCGACGGGGACGGCGCAGAGGCCGCGTCTGATTCAAGTTGTGCGACAGATGGATCCGTTGCGGCAGGGCGACCGACTGTTTCGGCGGCGGCAAGCGCGCAGATGGCTGGTTCTGTTTCTGTTGCGGCCGATGTAGCCGTTGAAACCGGCGCAGCAGGATTAATCCCCGACGTGCTTCCAGAAGACGAGCCTGATCATAAGCGTATGAGGTTTCGCGAATCGTGCGCATTGGTGGCGGAAACGTATGGCCTGACCACACGTGAGGCCGAGGTGTTGCCATACTTGGCTCAAGGCAGAAGCGCGCCCGTCATCGCTGAAGAGCTGTATGTTTCAGTGAATACCATCCGCACCCATATTCGCCATATCTTGGAGAAAACGGGCGTCGAGAGCAAGGAAGGCCTTATCGATTTCGTATCGACGCGCCATGACGGGCAAGAGGAGCGTGCGTTGCGCTGAGCAGTGGGCGCCAATCGTCGAAGTTGCTGTCTTCGAGTGGCTGCAGGGCAATGAGCCTACCAATGCAGTATCGCCGTGCGCGGGCCCTTTGTTACCAACGTCCTCATGAGGTCTATAATCTGATTAAACGATTCATGGCGCATTGCCACAATCAGCGCGCTTCATCAACCTTTGTCTCAGCGTCGCCTCTCTCATGGTCTATTCGCTAAGAATGTGTGTCACGGGGCCTGCGCAAGGGACATGCGTGCGTGCCCGTTGGAGCGCCCCGCCAAAGAACCGCGCGCAAAAAGCACGGCGCAGTTTGTGCTTCGGCCTGAAATTGCGGGGATGAGGTGACCCGATGCCGAATCTTCCGCCGTGCCTTATGCGCGGTTCGACGCGGGATGGCGCGACCCGGGCACGCACGCATGTTCTTTGCGCAGGCAAGTGCCGCGTACAAGCTTGGCGGGCGGTTTCAGGGTCGCATAAAAAGGCGGTGCACGCGGACGGATGTGACGTCTTGCCCGAACTTCCTGACGGCGATATCGTAGAGTTTTTTCAACGCTGACAGCACAACTGCACGCTTGTCGTCGGCGGCATTTGTCGCCGCAAGGATAAGCAGGTTGATGCTTTTCGGGCCGCCCATCAGTATGTCGGTCGCATCTTTTGCCCCCGACGCCTCGATGGTGTCGAAGAATGCGTCCACTACGGTTTTTCGAGCGTCATCGCTATAGAGCCCCAGCCATTCATCGAGTGTCTCGCTGGTGAAAAGCGATTGGTCTGAAACTGAGTCCAAATAGACGAAATCGCCCTTTTCCAAATCGACTTCCCAGGTAAAGGCCTCATGTTCGCCCGTACCTCGTCCGAAACTTTTCACCACGTAGGGTGTTTCAAGCGTTTCCATCATCATGCCTATTACCGAATCTTGTGGCACGGTTTTGCATAATTTATCTTTGATGGAGGCGAACTCTTCGACAGAGATGCTTCCCGGCTTGCAGCCAGGGCCATCGTGGTTATATATGCGCACTACACGCTCCCTGGCTTCCTCATTCATTTTCACGCCGGCGTACACGGCCAAGTTGCCACCTTTGCTGTGACCTCCCAGATAGATTTCTCCCGGCAGGTCGCGAACAGCGGCGTTGACATACTCGCATGCCTGTTCTTGTGCGGGAACGGGAAAACGGTAGGCCATGTTAAAGTTCTCTTTCCAAGAAGTGAACGAGCCGTCCGTGCCACGATAGGCAATATAAGAAAAGAGGTCTTTGTAGGTAATGGTCATTGCGGCGAACTGCGTTTGCTGCTCGGTATCGACTAAGCTCACATAATTGCCCAGCTCGACTTCGCGAAAACGAGGGCTTGCCGCCAGTGCAATCAAATTGCGTCTGAATCCTTCAGCATAGAGTCCGGTGAACATCGTATCGTAGTGCTCTGCGCACAGAAGGTCTCGGATGCGGACGTATTTTTGAGCAGGCACCCCGAGTATCTCATTGAAAGTGAAGCGCCCGAGCAATCGGGGAACGTCTGTGGGCGCGGGGACAAGGCTGCCGAACTCAACCATGCACAGCTGGCTGAGGATGAGCGAGTCGACGGCATTGAAGGGTTTTTCTTCGAAAGAGGCAAACTCGGTTTCCAAATAATCGATGATATTGGCCATGGTGGCCCTTTCCGATTCGGCTTTGGTTTAGCTTAATTCTACCATGGAGGCAGAAAGGGACATAAAGGGACGTAAAGGCTATAATCGTAACGTTACTCTTGAGCGTGCAAACTGCGGTTTCTGTGATTTGGGAAGGAAGGCCTATGAAGAGGCTTCGGATTCTGCGCTACGTTATGAAGACGACCGGTACCGACAGCGTTGTAGCAGCAGCGTTTGTCTTCACGCTCATATTCGCTGGCGTACTCGTAGCGGTAGAACCTTCCATCGAAAACTACGGCGATGCTCTTTGGTATTGCTTTTCCATCGTGACGACAATCGGCTTTGGTGATATTGCGGCGGTAACGACGCTCGGGCGAGTGGTCTCTGTGCTGATAGGGCTGACGGGAATTCTGACGATTGGGATAGTCATCGGCGTTTTCGTGGCGTTCTACAATGAGCTGGTGAAGATCAGGCACAATGACAGTCTGGTGGAATTCGGTTACAAGATGGAGCACTTGGAAGATCTGTCCCATGAAGAGCTGGAGAAAATGTCGAATAAAGCGAAAAAGATTAACTTGCAATCAACGCCGCGCGATTTGAATACGAGTGAAAATCACAGCGCTGAAAGGGCGCCACGATGACCAAGGGACAAGCCAAAGTGAAGGCGCCATGGACGACCAAGGTGAACTTCCTCCTCTTCTCATTCGTGCTTGGTGCCATCGTAGGACTTTTGGTGTGGGCATTCCTGTTTGTGATGACATTCTTTTTGAACCTGATATGGATTGATCTTCCAGCAGCGGTGGGATGGAAATACCTGCCAATAGTGATATGCGCCATCGGAGGTGTGGTAATAGGTGCTTATGAGCGAATCTGCGGTGAGTACCCTGAGAGCATGGACGAAGTGATGGCCGAAGTCAAACGCGACGGCGGCTACGAATATGGGCATGCTCGATTGGCAAAGGGTACCATCGGCGCCTTGCTGCCGTTGATATTCGGTGGAAGTTTGGGTCCTGAAGCTGGTCTGACGGGCATGATCGCCGGTATGTGCACATGGGTGGGTGACCGCATGAAGACGGCAAAGGCCGAGGCACGCGATATGGCCATCATGGGCATGTCGGCCACCCTCGGTGCGCTGTTCAATGCACCGGTGTTCGGTTTTGTGGCCCCCTTGGAAGATTCCGATGGCTCAATCACCCTCACGAAAAGCCAGAAAATCGTGTGTTACGTGCTATCTATCACGGGCGGCATGCTGACTATGATGCTGCTGAAAAACGTGTTCGGCGGTGGCATGTCGATTCCGCGTTTCGAGGCGTTTCAAGTGGGCGCAAGCGACATACCTTGGGCTGTGCTGTTCGTGGCGGCGGGCTTTGCCATGGGGTGTCTGTATTATGCCGCCGACAAGCTTTCGCTTCGATTCTCGAACTTGTTCGGCACTCACAAGATAGTGCGTGCGATGGTGTGTGGTATCGTGCTCGGCGCTCTAGGCGTGGCGCTGCCTTATGTTATGTTTGCGGGGGAGTCGCAAGCCGAACAGGTGATGGAGACTTGGACGGCTATGGCGGCTTGGGTGCTTTTGGCAACCGGCCTACTGAAAGCCTGTATCACACCGTTTTGCATTCGCAACGGTTGGCGCGGTGGCAATATTTTCCCACTGATATTCTCAGGTATTTGCGTGGGTTTCGGTTTGGCTTCTTTGACCGGGGCATCACCTGGATTCGCGGTGTGTTTGGTGGTCGCATCGTTTTGCGGCGCGGTCATGCGCAAACCCATCGGAGTTATCGCGCTTCTGCTGCTGTGCTTTCCGACAAGCGAGCTGCTCTATATGGTGTTGGGCGCTATCATTGGAGCAAAGATACCCCTGCCCAAACCCCTTCGTCCGCAAAAGACGCAGGAGGGTTCGAAAGCCGTCGAGACAGGTTCGGCCAACTGAGATTGATGAGCGCTTGCCTTCTGGCTCAGATGGAAGTTCGAAGACAGGACGCACCTGACGTCCTCCATCACACAACGATGGTGTATTCTTCTTAGGAAAGATACCAAGGAGCAATCAATACGTGAAATTCGGCAGGCATAGCAAAAACGCTTCGGATGCCGTGCAGGATTCGAAGCCGAAAAAGGAGCACAAGCCAAGTTACCTGCGTCGTGCAACTGACGCATGGTTCAACCGCTTGATGGGCGCTGCTGCCGATGGGTCGTTTAGCGGCCAAGACGAAGAATACAACGCGCATCGTACGTCGCAGGACTATATTTGGAACACGGTGGGACTGGCCTCGTGGGGCATGGTGTTTCCCGTGCTTACCGTTATCATCACACAGCTTGTTGGGGCCGAGCAGGCAGGTATGTTCTCTTTGGTGTTCGTGACCGGTCAGCTGCTCATGATCATCGCGAACTATGGCGTGCGTACTTTCCAAGTATCTGATCTGGATCAGAAGCATTCTTTTGCCGACTACCAGCTGAACCGATGGCTTACCTGTCTGATTATGATGGCAGTGGGCATGCTGTATTGCTCTGTGCGCGGTTATGATGGGCAGATGTATGTGATGAGCATCTGCGTGTATTTGTACAAGATGATAGATGGGCTGGCCGACGTGTATGAAGGCCGGTTGCAGCAAGTGGATAAATTGTATCTGGCGGGCATATCGCAAACGGTGCGTTCGCTGGGCGTGTTCGTGCTGTTTGTGGCCTTTCTGCTGGTCACGCGCGATTTAGGAATTGCGAGCATTGCAATGGCGGTCGCGGCGGTGGCATCGTTTATCCTGTTCACATATCCGCTCGCACTTTTCGAGGCGCCGAAATCGCGCAAGGTGTCGCTCGGTAGCGTGAAAGCGCTATTCCAGCAGTGTTTCCCCTTGTTCCTCGCGCTTTTCCTATATGCGTTTATCGACAATATTCCGAAGTTTGTGATGGAAGGTCAGCTGCCATATGATGCGCAGCTCTACTTCAATGCATTGTATTTCCCCGCGCAGGCCATATTGATTGTGGTCGGTCTCATATACAAGCCTATGCTGGTGCGCATGGCGAATACTTGGGCCGATGTGGAACGTCGCCATCGTTTTGACTTGTTGATTGTGGCTATGATGGCGATAATCGTGGTCATCACCGTGGTGTCCATCGCTATTATGGGCTGGATTGGCATTCCCATCATGAGTTTCTTGTATGGTGTCGACTTCGAGCAATTCAGAAAGCTCGCATACATGATGATTCTTGCCGGTGGTGTGACGGGCGCTATCGATTTCCTGTATCAGGTAATCACCGTGCTGCGTCGCCAGCGAACCGTAATCGGTTTCTATCTGATTGTATTTTGCATTTCGCTGTTCTTGCCCTATATCATGGTGCGCATGATTGGGCTTGAAGGAGCCGTAGTCAGTTACTGCATTGTCATGGGCATTCTGTTTTTCCTGCTTGCCCAAGAATACGTGACCGTGCGTGTGCGTCTGGCGAAACACCCCGAGCGCGAAGAGGAAATGGCGACCGCTGGTCAAATGGCGGCAGTGGCGCCGTCTGCTAGCGTGGCAGGTGCGCCGAGGGAAACGGCACGCAGCGCGAAAGACATCAATCGCGATAAAGCAGCTCATGGGCATAGGTCAACCACAGCAGCTGCGCAGTCTGCACGCGATGCTGCAAGTAAAGTTGGAAAGCTGGGCAAGCGTTTTGTGCCGGGTGTAAAGAAAGACTCAAAGGGTCGTGCGCATAAAGCTGCAACTGCGCGTGACGTCAAGGGCAAGGATGCTTCAAAGATACATGAAAAGCGAGAAGCGTTGCGTATAGAGGCCGAAAAGCGCAGGCGTTACGGCACTCACGAGCCCTTACCCGAGCGCGAAGCTTTGCGGGCTGAAGCGCGGAGAAGGATGGAAAACGAGCCCGACGCCCCCATTGAAGGTGCGGGATCCCTTATACCTGAGATGGGCGAGACGTTGGAGCAGGCCCGCAAACGCAGTGCAGAATCCGACAGCGGCCAGGCGCCAGACACGTCGCGATGCGACGCCGAACAAGAAGCACAGCTGCAGCCCGCACAGTCGATGAGCGAAAATGCCGATGAGTCGCAGCAAAGCGACGAAAACGCCGATGGGTCGCAGCAAAGCAATTCCGAGAGAGAAAACGGCTAAACATCGTCGCGATAGACGGTGTAGCGATTCTTCCCCTGTAGTTTCGATTCGTAGAGCGCTTTGTCGGCTTTGCGGAACACTTCGTCGAAGCTCTTGTTCTCGCCTACGATGCCTACGATGCCGATGCTGCATGCGACTTTCTCGCCCTCGCCGAATTCAATCTGCTCCATCTGGCACAACAGTGATTCGGCCTTGTTCTCGCTTATCTGGATGGATCCGATGCCCTTCATGTAGACCAAGAACTCGTCTCCGCCAAAGCGCGAGGTGATATCGTCTTTGCGAAACGTCTTTTTCAGCAACGCGCCAATCTGGTGCAGGATGTGGTCGGCATCCATATGGCCGACAGTATCGTTTATCCGTTTGAAATTGTCGATGTCCACGAACAGCATGGCGTCGAGTCGTTTTTCGGGGCGGGTCATCAGCGCGTTGTCAACTGCGATGCGCGCCGAGTCCTTTCCCAAAAGCCCGCTCACCTTGTCGAGGCGGATTCTCTCTATTTGCGCTTGGTACTCTTCCACGATGCGGTCGTATTTATCTAGACGACCAATGATGCGGTGTACGCAGCCAGACGTATCGGCCAAGCTGGAGTACTTTACGTGGAACCAATGCGGTTTATGGTCGGGCCCGAAACCATGGAAGTCGAAAGAGCCGCGTGTTGCTTCGGCGACAGCATTGTCGTAAGCAGCCAGAACTTCATTTTGGTATTGCTTGTCGATTGCCGCTTTTCCCTGTTTCAAGTCCTTGAAATAGTCCCTCAGTATCATTTCAACTCGTCCGCTTTTCGGATCGATATAGGAAAGCAGAAGCGTTTTTTTAGCTATCGAATAATCAAACGTAATGGTATCGGTATTTTCAATGAGCAGCCCATAGAGCTCGTTTACCGATTCGGCATCCTGTTCTGCTTCCACATTCGCTGTTTCATCGAAAAAGGCGGCATAGCACAAAATGCATCCATCGGGCGTGCTGATAAAGCGGCAATAAGCGCGCATCCAAAAGCATGGTTTGTTTTCGCGTGCTATGCGCAAAAGCGGCATGTAATCTGATTTGCCTCCGGGGGAGTTCACATCGTGTACGGCATGCGAGCGCACCAGTGAACAAAAGCGAGATTGGCTCAAGACTTCGAAAGCAGCCGACTCGTCGCTTGCGCCGAACAAATCGCACGCCTTTTCGCTGAAGTAAGCGGGACTGATTGTCCCAGAGGGCTCAATATGCAGAATGGCAATGCCTCCGGGCAGGTTGGCCACTATGTTGCGAAGACGCGATGATGCGAGTTTCAGGCGTTCTTTCGAACGGCACTCTTCGTCTGCGTCCATCAGCACGCCGACGACACGCGTGCAGCGTCCTTCCACGTCGTATGATAAATCACTCGTCACGCGCGTCCATTGGTAGTGCCCGTTGACCATCTTGAGGCGTACGACCATTTGGGCGGAGGGTTTTCCCTCCTCAATCAGACGATAGAACGCCTGCACGATGGGTCTGTCGCTGTAATGCGCAAAGGTCGCATCCTTATTTCTGAACGCTTCGATGGGGTCGACCTTGCACAAAGCGTAATGCTTCATTGCATCTGACTCGAAAAACGTATTCTTCCGGCGATCCCATTCGAACACGCCAGCACCGGTCTCATCCACGATGACGCGATAGCGGTCTCGTACTTTGTCGCTTGAGGCCAAGGCTGCTGCCTGGTTTTGCGTATCGGCGCTTTCCAGTAGGTTCAGGCGCTGTTCGCAGCGTGCGAGCTTCAGTTCGGTCTTCTTCTGTTCGGTCACGTTTTCCACTGAAACGTAGAATATCTGGTTGTCGGCGCTGTTGGCGATAATCTTCGCAACGCTTCTGGTCCAGAGAAGAGAGCCGCCGGGAAGTGGTTTGCTTTGTAAAACGTAAGAAGACTCACGATGAGTTTTTGCCGCCTCATCAAGCATGGCGTTGTACTGCACCAAAGTTTGTTGGCCAAAACGTTTGTTCATATGCAACATAAAGGGCTCGTAGGTTTTTCGATCAGTGTGCAGCACTTCAAAGAAGCGGTCATTAGCACGTAGAAGCTCCAGATTGCCATCTTTTGCGCGCTCCAAGATGATGGCGCCGCCTACATAGCTGTTGAAGATCAGCGCTGTTTGAGTGGAGGCGTCCCAGAAGTTTTCCGCGGATTCCAAGTCAACGTTTTTGTATTGGTCCAGCGTGCCCGTTTCACGCTTGCGCAGTTGGGCTTCGAAGTCTGCAGCCGGGACGGGGCGCGAGAAATAATAGCCTTGCATGACCGAGCAACCGATGCTCAGCAAATAGTCTGCTTGAGGTTTCGTTTCAATGCCCTCAGCGATGATAGGCAGTTTCAGCCAACGCGCCATACGCACCACAGAGCTCAAGATATTGCCACCGCGCGAGGTGTTCTGAGTATCTGAGAGAAATTTCATATCCAGTTTCAACACGTCGACTTCGATGTCTTTCAAGGTGTTCAGCGAAGAATACGCGCTTCCGAAATCGTCCATTTCAACGGTGAAGCCCTCAGCGGAAAGGGATTCGACGACGGAACAGAGAACAGACGTGTTCTCAATGCAGGCGCTTTCGGTGATTTCCACGTGCAGCATGTTGACGGGGATGCGGTAGCGCGAGATCAAGGTTTTCAGTCGCGAGCACAAATCCTCGCTCAAAACGTCGATACGCGATATGTTCACAGATACCGGACACATGCGATCGCCCAAACGGTCAATCCAATCATGCAGCTGGCGACAAGTTTCCTCCCACACATAATTGTCCAATTGCGTTATCTGGCCATTGCTTTCAAATAGGGGCAGAAACGATGCGGGGGAGAGGATGCCACGCGTGGGGTGGTTCCAGCGTACCAGCGCCTCGGCGCCGACGATACGTCCATTGTCGTAGTCGACTTGAGGCTGATAGTAAATCTCAAACTGGTGCGCCTCAAGCGCCGGGATCATCTCGTTGGAAAGCTTCTGCTCGTCCATGATTTTCAGGCGCATCGAGGTATCGTAATAGCCGATGCGGTCGGTGAAGCTCTCTTTGGTGGAGTGAAGCGCCAGAAGGGCACGGTCCAACATCAGTGCGGGATCGATTTCTAAATTGTTGATGGGGTAGATGCCTATTCGGCAGCGCGCTTTGAATTTCCCCTCATTCTCGTCGAGCCAATTCTGCATGTGAAGAAGCAGATCTTCGGGCGAGATGAGGGATGCTTCCATGAAAATGGCAAAGTGATCTGCGGAAATATGTCCGCAGATAAAATTATCCTCTTGATGCATCATCATCTCATGGCCGATATCGCGCAGCAAGGCATCGCCATTGGCAGTACCGAAAAGGTCGTTGATGGATGAGAAGCTATCCAAGTCGGCTCGCACGATGCGAAATGTGCCGGTAAGCGCGTTCTCTAAAAAAGAGCCGACGCGATGGCAGAATGCCTGTCTGTTTAAAAGCCCCGTCAGCTCGTCGTGCTCCATCATGTACACGAGGGCATCTTGCTGTTCCAAGCGAAGTTTGAAAAGCTTGTTCTGTTCTTTCGTCTTGATGGCGTCTTGCACGTTGAACAGGTTGTGCACGCGCCCTAACAGGACTTCTGCTACATAGGGTTTTCTGATGACATCGGAAGCCCCGAGCTCGAGTGCCTTGATTTCCGTGCTCGTGTTGCCGTCGGCGGTCACGAGCATGCGGGGAATGGAGTTCAGGTCGGGATCGTCTTTCATAGCCTGTAGAAGCTCCAACCCGGTCATGTTGGGCATGACGGCATCTGAAAGTACCAACGAGATTGTCTGCGTGCGCAGTACCTTGAGCGCCTCTATGCCATCATCCGCATCTACGACGGTGTAATGGGGGAACAAAATATTGTTCAACAGCGTGCGCGCAATGGGCTCATCGTCGACGACGAGGATACAGCGGTTCGGCTGAATCGCGCTGTCGGATAGCGCAGAAGATGTGGTGTCGTCGCAGGTTCGGGAATCTTCCGGTACCTTGCCCATATGCCAGCTTCTCGAAATCTGGATTGAACATGTTCTGTCTTGTTGCTCTTGGATATTTGCGCCATAACGAATACTCATCAATGATAGGATTTATCGATGTGATATGTAAAGCCTATTTAGCAAACGTCTGCAAAGACCCATCTGATGCGTGGGGATAGAGCAGAATCGGAAGGATGCGAGGCCGATGGAAGAAGAGAGCAAGCCAGTATCCGTCGCGTCGAGCGTGAGAACCGAGCGTATAATCGGCGCAGATGGCGTGCGTCGTCTGCGAGAAGCGAGTGTTTTGGTGCTGGGCTTAGGCGGTGTGGGTTCCAACTGTGTAGAGGCCTTGGCGCGCGGGGGTGTGGGGACGATTGTCGTAGTGGACCACGATGTGGTGCAGGCGAGTAACATCAATCGCCAAGCCATCGCATTTCAAAACACCATCGGAATGCGCAAGATTGATGCGATGCGCGATATGGTAGCGCACATCGATCCTACGATACGCTTTCAGGCAAAAGATTTGTTCGTGTTGCCGGAGAACATTGAGATGCTGCTAGACGATTGTGGTCGCGACGTCGATTACGTGGTGGACGCAATCGATACGGTGGCAACGAAGCTGGCTTTGGCCAAGATTGCCGAACGTGATGAGATTCGCCTCGTCAGCAGTATGGGAGCTGCCAACAAGCTGCATCCAGAGTCTTTGCGTTTCGCGGATATTTACGACACGGTGAATTGTCCGCTTTGCCGGGTGGTGCGCAAAGAGGCCAGAAAGCGCGGAATCTCTCATCTGCAGGTGCTCTACTCGTGCGAGCACGCTGTGCAGGTGCCCAACGCCGCAGAATCGCTGCGCCATGACCGCTCGAATCTCGGTACGATGTCATATTTCCCGCCTATTATGGGGCAGATGATAGCGGGCAAGGTCATTCGCGATTTACTGGGCATAGACGATGAAGCCGATGAATCAGATGGACGCGCGCTATGGAAATGAAGCTAGCGGATATGCATTGCCATCTTGATTTCGCGACCAACCCGACTGACGTTGCCTCAAAAGCGGCTGCTGAGGGAGTCGGTTTGTTCTCGACGACGGTGCTGCCTCGAGCGTTCGGCGATGCGACTGCGATGTTGGGCGCATGCCCGAACGTGAGGGTGGGCGTGGGCGCACATCCGTGGTGGGCTCAAGAGGCTCAGGGCCAGATGGATGATTTTGACCGGGCATTCGGGAAAACGCGTTTCGTAGGCGAAGTGGGACTTGATTTCAGTACCCGTCATGGTGATTCTCATGATGTGCAAGTACGAGTGTTTCGCCATATCGCTGCGATGTGCGCGGAGAGATCCGAGACGGTTTTGTCCTTGCATAGCGTAAGGGCGGCGGACGCGGTGCTTGACATCTTGCAGGATTGCGGTTGTCTTGAGGCTGGGAATCGATGCATTTTCCATTGGTTTTCGGGATCGTGTGAACAGCTCCATCGTGCAATCGATGCCGGTTGCTGGTTTTCGCTGGGCGAGCGAATGTTGGATACGAAGCGCGGGCGGGAATATGCGAGGCTCATCCCGAAAGATAAGCTGCTGCTGGAAACCGATTTGCCACCACAGTCTGCAAAGCATTTCGAGTGGACGGAACAAGGAGCTTCTCTGTACCGGGCGCTTCATTTATTGGCACGCGTGTGCAGCGGTGATAATGTAGAATTGCAACAAGCGATTGCTGTGAATAGCGGACAGTTGCTGGGGAATTGGGGACGGATTGGGCTATGCGAATGAAAGGGCGGCGATGGAAAAGGCTGCAGTGATGGATGTGAATGTTCGAAAGGTCTCCGCTACCCGATTTTTACACGCGGCTTGCGTGGCTGCGGTGCTGTTGCTAGTCCTTCTTATTTCAAATCCTTTGCCTGCGCTTGCTCAAGACGATGATTCCCATCGTGTGCTGTTTATCAGTTCGTATTCCTATTCATGGGAAACAGTGCCCAATCAGATTAACGGTCTGAGGGATGCGCTGGGTTCTGACTACGATATCAATTATGAGTTCATGGACACGAAGAACACCACGTACGGAGAAGGCTACGTGGAATTCTATGATTTCCTGAAATACAAGCTCAGTATGCGCAAGCCTTACGACGCGGTGGTGGTGGGTGATGATGCGGCGCTGAATTTCGCCATACGATATCAAGATGATTTGTTCGCGGGTATGCCTATCATCTTCGAAGGCGTCGACAACATAGAACGGGCGCTAGATGTAAGCGACGATTCACGTGTAACGGGTGTGGTCGAGCAGGTCGATTACGTGAGAAACGTACAGTTCGCGCAAAGCTTGCTGCCTCAAGCGAAGAACCTCATTTTCATATACGACAATGCCGAAAACGGGATAGGGATTCGCAAGCAGCTTGATAATGCCCAAGATGTCTTTGATGGTTACAATGTGGAATACTTGAATTCGGTTGATTACACAAAAAGCGAGTTATGCGACAGAATCTCCTCCTTCGATTCGAACGATATCGTGTTCTGCGTGTCGATGAGCACGGGCAAAGACGGCCAATTCTTCACTGAAGAAGAGCGATACGACATGCTGAACCAGAACGCGAATGTACCTCTGTTCCGACTGGCGATTGCCGGTGTGGGAAGCGGCAAATTGCTAGGCGGGTATGTGGTCTCGCATTATGAAAGCGGCAGAATCGCCGGCGACATGGTGAAAGAGGCGCTCGCCAAAGGCAACGCTGCCTATATTCCAATAGATTTAGACACTCCGTCGGAATACTATGTCGATGAGAACGTCTTTCAGGAATTCGGGCTAGATGTATCTAAAATACCTGCTGATGCGACGGTCTTGAACAGAGAAGAACCCCTCTATGTCACCTATGCGCTGCAAATAATCATCAGCATGTTGGTGGTTATCATCGTGCTGTTGCTGTTGGTGATTGCGGTTCGCTACCGCAACTCGAAGAAAATGACGCGTTTCAACAAGCAACTGGATGTGAAGAATGCCGAGTTAGAGCAGAAAAATGCCGAATTGCAGAAAGCGAATTCGTATAAAAGCGATTTTCTCTCGAACATGAGCCATGAGATTCGAACGCCCATGAACGCGATTATCGGAATGACGCAGCTTGCCGAAGACGAGGCGGACAATCCGAAGACGAAGGAATACCTCTCCGAAATCGACGAGTCCAGCTCCTACATGCTCGCCCTGCTCAATGACGTTTTGGATATGAGCCGCATGGAAAGCGGGCGCTTCAAACTGCACATGGACTGGTGCAGTGCCATAGATGTGGTGGATGCGTGCGTGGCCATGGTCGATCCGGTGATGCAGGCCAAAGGCATTGCATTCACGTGCACGGGCATCGATGCGTTGCGTGATGTTGATGTGTACGCAGACGCGATGCGCACGAAGCAAGTGCTGATGAACCTGCTGAACAATGCCTACAAGTTCACGCCTGAAGGCGGATGCGTTTCTTTGATCGTGAAGAACCTCAAGCGCGAACAGGGCAGAGCGGTCGATGAGATCACGGTCAAAGACAGCGGATGCGGCATGTCCGCAGAATTCTTGCCGCACGTGTTCGAGCCCTTCGAGCAGGAGCGCAACATATATTCCGACCAGGTATCCAGCACGGGTTTGGGACTCGCCATCGTCAAGCAGATTATTGATGCGGTAGGCGGTTCCATAAAGGTTGAAAGCCAGCTGGGTAAAGGTTCGACATTCACATTTACCTTGCCTTATGCATACCGTGAGAAAAAGAACGCCTCTGCCTATCATCCCATCGAGCCAATGGAATCTTTGGATGGCCTGCATGTGTTGCTTGTGGATGACAATGATTTGAACAGGCGAATTGCGCGCGTGCTTTTGGAGAAGAAGAATGTAGCCGTGGATGAGGCGGCAAGCGGGGAAGAGGCGATTTCTACATATTGCAGCGCCCCTGCAAAAACCTTCGATGTCATATTGATGGACATACGCATGCCGGGTATGGGCGGCTTGCAAGCGACGGAGAAGATTCGCGAGTCGGGCAAGGAGGATGCGGCGACACTACCCATCGTGGCCATGACGGCCAATGCTTTTGCCGAGGATCGGGAAAAAAGCCAGAAGGCGGGCATGAATGCGCACTTGGTAAAGCCTATCAATCCTTCGCTTTTGTATCAGACCATCGCAGAAGTAGTGGCGGCATCTGCTGGCGGTTTAGCTGGCGAGGAAGATGCGGCATCAACGACTGCTGAAAAGCCCAAAGCCGATGTACCTGATGCAGTATCCGACCCCGATGCATCGTCGAGTGCCAGTTGCTGATACAAGCCGTTGTCTGAAAACCCGAGGCTTCGGTAGTATTCGCGCGTGCCGATAGCGCTGATAACGTTCATCTTGTGATACCCGTGCTCTTGAGCGATTGTGCATGCGCGGGCTATCAGCTGTTTTCCGAGTCCGAGATGCTGAGCGGCACCTGCTTTATGGATGCCTGCGACCCGGCCATATACGTGCACTTCGCGGATCATAGCTTCATCGGTGCCTACGGGCAGCGCTTCTGCATTTCTACGTACGTAGTCGTTGTGGGGCATTGAAAGGCGCAGAAATCCGGCGATCTTGTCATCGGGCGTTGTCCATTCGAGAAACACCTCTTCGGATACCGTTGTCTTGTAGGGGGTTTCGCGTAGCTGCAAATCATCGATATCGGCTTCACCAGTGCTGATTTCTCGGTAACGGATCTCGTGGATGGGTGCGCCTTGCGCTTCGATATGCTGTTGCACCATTTGGCGCAGGTTCACTTTTTTGTTGCCCGCTACGATGTCATGGGATGAGATATCCCTGATCATACGTGATATGCGTGCATAACGAGGCGTATACAGGGTGTCATGGGAGAGCACATTGACAAGCTCTTCTTCGGTATAAGGGCGCCACTCGCCGCTGGCATACATCTGGCAAAGCCCCGTTCCTGCTACCAGCGAGCAAGGGTAGAGCTTTACTTCGTCGGGGCGAAAGGCCGCATCATCGAACAGCGCCTCATAATCTTTCATATCATTTGCCGGGTCGGTACCGTAGAGGTTTACCATGAAGTGCGTGTGAATCTTGAAGCCGAAAACCCTCAGCAGCTCAAAGGACTCACGTATGCGATCGGTTGTGATGCCGCGACGGTTCGCATCAAGAATGCGCTGTTCGAGGCTTTGTATGCCCATTTGCACTTTCGTGCAGCCAAGTTCGCGCAACTCTGTGAGCGATTCAGCGGTGATACGATCGGGCCTGGTTTCCACAACCAGCCCAACGCATCGATGCTCTGCCCGCTCATTGATTGCCTGCTGCTTTTGCACATGTGACATTGTGGCAATCTGCGACGCGGATGCGTGTTGCCAAATGGGGTTCTGCTCATAGAGGTCCACCATCGCTTGGTTGTAAGTAAGTACACCGGTCTCGATTTGATGCTGGCTTTCGGCCGTCAGCGCGGCTAAATCTTCTCGTTCGCATAAAAGGCCGAGGGTGCGGTAGAATTCACATCTCTCCTGCATTTCCACATCGTTTGAGACGCCGTCGTTCAGGGCGCGGAAAAGCTCGCTTATGAACCAGAGGCGGTACTCGTGCGGATAATCGCTCCACGTGCCACCCAGCACGATAAGCTCCACTTTGTCGGTTACGTGTCCCATCTGTACCAAGGTGCGAAGACGTCTGCCAACTTGCAGATACGGATCAAACCAGTTGCGCTCGGCGCGTTGGCAGGCAGGTTCGTCCGTGAGATAGCTTTTCGGCATGCGCAGGTCGTTGGGGCAGTATAGGCAGCTACTGGCGCATTTCCATGGCTTGGTCAGCACGGTGATGGTTGCCACGCCTGATGCTGTGCGCCGAGGTTTCACCTGTACCATGCGCACGAATCGCCGCTCGAGCTCTTCATCGACGTTCCATGAGGCCCAGCGTTCAGGCTCGGTTTCCTTTACGCGCAGATAAAAAGGGAACAGCATCTTTTTGGCAAAGTGGCGTGTGCCAGTCGGCAGGTTCTTATTGTGCCGACGGATGGTGTTTTCCAGAAATTTCGCGTCAACTGTATCAGTCAATCGAAGTTCGTTGAATATGTCTTGCAAGATGTCTTCCACAGCGTCCTGCATTTTACTATAGAATGGATGCGATGACCTATGGATAAGCAAACAGCCAAAACACTCTGCGAAATCAATAACGATTTCTACCGCAATCACAGCGAGTCGTTTTCCGCGACCCGTCGTGCGCCTTGGGCTGGGTGGGAAAAGTGCGCGAGCTACATATCATCGGCGCTCCCGCATATCGCGGACCCCGAGACGTCTCCGCATATCGCGGGCTCCGAGACGTGTCCGCAAGCTGCGGTGACCGAGACGCTTTTGCAAGTTACAGCCCCCGAGATTGCGGCGCCCGAAACTCTCCCGCATGGTGTGGTACTTGATGCTGCCTGCGGTAACATGCGCTTTGAACGATTCTTGGCCGATGCGCTGCCCGACAGGGATTTCGTTATCTATGCAATCGATGATTGCGCCGCTTTGGTGAATGCTGCGCCGCGTACTGTGGCGATTGATCGCGACATTATCGCGGCATTGATTGATGAGCGCGACCCGTTCGGTAGCGATGTGCCTTCATGCGATGTCGCCGTGTCGTTCGGATTCATGCATCATGTGCCCGGCGCGCGTATGCGATACGCGCTGCTTGCAAATCTCGTTCGCCATACGCGAAGCGGTGGTATCGTTATTGTGTCGTTGTGGCGTTTCATGAACGATGCGGGTCTTGCCCGACGTGCGACAGAAACCACAGCGCAGGCGTTTGGTGGCGTAGAGCGTTCATGGCGAACTGAGGATATGCAGGCTGCTAGTTCGCGCTTCTGCCATCTGTGCTCGGGTGACCTTGAAGAGGGTGATTACTTGCTGGGCTGGAAAAACGAACCTGGCGCGTATCGCTACTGCCATCATTTCAGCGACGGCGATATAGACGATCTAGCCGATTCAGTTTCGGCTCATGCACGCGTGCTCAAGTGTTTCGATGCCGATGGCCGCACCGGCTCACTCAACGCTTATCTTGTTTTGCAGGTCAAATAGACGCCGTACGCTGTTATATGCTCTCGTTGTGCTGCTCAGCCGAAGTTGATGTGGTGCGCGGGATTGAATTGTCGACTTTTCTTTTGCGGCGCAAAGGGAAAGTGTCAAAAAAGTGCAGTATTAGGCAAATGTCGAAGTCGATTCCCCAGTTTTGTCAAAAAAGTGCAGTAATTGGTTCGAAAATAACTTATTGTATACAATTATTTTTCCGGTTGGAGCAGGATTCGTAGGCAATTCTGAAACGCCGCAGGTCAGAGGCTTGTGTGAAAATAGTGCTTCCGACATCGAGCACGAAATTTACCTAATACTGCAATTTTTGGGCAAAACTGGGGAATCGACTTCGAATCCACTGCAATCGCTCACGCAAAACACGACCCAGCAACTTTTAACCCCAATCGCCTACGCGAACGCAAACTAGTGAGCCTCAATCGGCTGTGTTGCAAGCTGCATTCGGCTGTGTTGCGAGCCTCATTCGGTTGCGTTGCCTAGATGAGCCCTTGCGTTTCCAATTCGGATAACGTGTTGCCGTTTGCTATCCAAGTGCGCGTGTTCACCATGACATCGATGATGCTCTGCTCAATCAAATCTTCATCGTCTGGTATGAGCTCCAAGTCTATGCCGAAATCATCGAAAAGGGCATCAAGGACCTCGTCAAAGTCTCCGCCCTGTCGCGACAAATCCTGCACGGTCAACAGTGCTTCTTCCCCCAAAGGAGGAGTGGAGGGAAAGTAGACGTTGAAATTCATTTCCAACATGTCTGCTTCCATGGTCGGCTCGAAATAGTAGCTGCTGGCATGTTTTAGGAAAATCGCCTTGTCGGGTACGTATCGTGGAATCGTTTCAGTCTGTCCGGCCAAACTGTAGAGTTCTGCGTTGCTCCATTCCTCAAGTGCTTCGCACGCTATGAAATCGCTGTCGTCCAAAAAATAGCCCTCGTCGAAGTTCTCGCCCTTTTTCACCAGCTCATAGAGCTCTATCTCGGTAAGCTCATAGCCACATTGGGAATTGATGATATCGAGCAAATCCCCGAGGAGGATGAGCCCGTATAGATTCATGGAGGCCACGATGTAGTCGGAGACATTGTCGTTGCGGGCTAGGCGTGCTTCCAAATCGTATGTTGTGCATTCGTGGAGAACCTGCTTGATTTGCTTCGGGACGACGAATATGAGCGAATCGTTTTCGATAAAGGGCATGGCGAGGCCAGTCGTTTTCAGCTGATGCGCTACTGATGGATCGATGAAGGCATTTGCTTCGACTTCGTCCGCAGCGATTTTAACCAGCACATTGCGTGATGCAGTATCCAGTGAAAGCAGCAGCGATGTGAAATAGTCGTGATCTAGCAAGTCTTTGACGATTGCGTCCAGCGCCGTTTCGCGGTTGAGTTTCGAATAAAAAATCCTGTTGCCGTAATGTGCGCAGAGATCGCTGAAAGAGCGATCATCGAAGCGCATGAGGGCTTCCATCAATGAGTCCGTGGGCTCGCCGGGCAGGGCGATTCGCTTGTTGTGTGTGACGATGATTTCCCGCATAGTATCGAAGGCTTGTTGCTCGTCTTTCGAGAAAAATTCGTTTCGGTTTGTTTCCATAATGCAGTTCCTTTGCGGGACGTGTATCCATTGCAACAGTATAGCCGTTCCATGATGTGGAAAGGAACCGTTTGCGCATCAAAGAGTCTTCTTCCTGAAAACCAACGAAGACTATAATGAAAAGCAGCTAGTGCGCTACAAACCGCTTCTGGCCCGTATCACCGATGAGGAAGGCTACGAACAGAGCATCGAGGAGACGGCCGATGCTCTGCGGAGTACCTTGTCGGCGGTAAGTACTTACTTTCAAAACGATGGCTTCATGCGGGTGCTGCCCGAATTCGAGCGTTATGATAGGTTGGTACCGCGTCATGTGAGGGCATTTCAACAGACGAAAGCCGCATGGGCGAAGATTATGCGCTGTCTTGAGCAGCAGAAATAAGGAGTCGGTTTAAGAGCATGGATTCTAAAGAGATAGATGAGCGGATTGCTCAGGCAGCGAGTTTTCACAAGCAGCGCTGCAATTGCGCCCAATGCGTGGCGATGTCCTGCGCTGATGTTGTAGGGGCAGATCCAGATCAACTATTTCGCCTGATGGAAGGCTTCGGCAGGGGCATGGGCGGACACAGTGAAACGTGCGGGGCGCTTTCCGGTGGAGTCGCCATCTTGAGCTACGCCAACAGCGATGGCAGCCACATGCGGCATTCGAAAGGCAAAACGTACAAGCTCTCTCGCGAATTGCTGGATAGGTTCGCTCAGAAAAACGGCACGACCGTGTGCGGCGAACTGAAAGGCCTGACTGGTGGACCTTGTTTGCGAACGTGTGAGGGCTGCATCGAGGACGCAACTCGCTTGACGCTCGAAGTGCTCAACGATCGTGAGGCAATTGCAGGCGCGCCTGCTGCAGGCGCTGCGAGTACATAGTCGTTGCGCAGTCTTGCGCGCAATCGATGTTGCGTGCGCTCAAATACAATCATCTGCAACACGGAAGAGGGGACGTGCACCAAAGCGCGTCCCCTCTTCGACTGAAAGCCTTTTGCGGAATGGATTAGATAGCTATCACGCCTGTGGCAACAAACACTAAGGCAAGCACGCCAAGTGCGCTGATGGTGCCGATTCCGGCAATCTCGCCCTTGGTCAGTTTCAGGCCTTCGCTTTTGCGCGCAGAGGCATAGACGAAGAATCCGGGAATATATCCGACGCACGTGAGCAAGAGGAAGGACCAACCGTTGAACAGAACGCCGATTACCTGGAACGCGACAGCGATGATGCCGATGATGAGCTGGGCGGTGTTCTTGTTCAAGGCGGAGTGCTTAACTTGGTAAGCTGCTGCGAGGGCCCACGTAACCACGATGGCTACCGTGCACATGCTGAAGGCGAAGTTGTATGCGTCTTGACTGAACATGGTGATAATCAGGAACACTTGTGTGCAGATGGCAACCAAGATCAGGCTGAACTGCGGGGAGTTCTTGTCGTTGAGCTTGCCCCATGATGCGGGGAGCAATTTGTGGTCTGCCATTTCGCCAGTGGTCTCTGCAGGTAGAATCGTGAATGAGAGCCAAGCGCCGGCGACGGATATCAAAATGGCGATACTGATAAAGGCGCCGCCCCAGCCAGGAGCCATCTGATCGAACACGTAGAGCATGGCAGGCTTGTCAAGTGCTGCGATTTCCGTATAAGGCATGAAGCCGTACGGCAGAACGGATGCGGCGATGTAGATGACCAACAGGCAGACAAGGCCGATGACCGTTGCTTTGCCGGCATCGCTTTTCTTTTCGGCGCGAGAAGACACTACAGAGGCGCCCTCGATGCCGATGAATACCCACATCATGATAATGATGCAGTTGAAGACCTGTTCGCTGATGCTGCCGAGCGAAACTGCGTCTTCGCCTGCGCTTCCGGCTGCGACGGCGTTGTTGTAGAGCGTGCCCCAGAAGTCTGCCGTGAATACTCCTCCGTTAAACATGATGATTGCGAAAATCACGAAGACGCCGATGGAGGCGACCTTTGCGACCATGACGATAGCGTTCAAGAAGGAAGCGCTCTCGACGCCACGGATAACCAAAAGGGTGAGCAACCACATGAATACCGATGAGATGATGATGCAGGGCAGGGTATTGCCGTCAACAGAGAGGAAGTCGGGGAAAAAGTACGCTGCTGTCGACATCATCATAGTGGCGAAGGCGACATTGCCCAACCATGCTGAAAGCCAATAGCCCCAGCCTGAAATGAAACCGGCGAACGAGCCGAATCCTTCTTCTGCGTAACTGAATATGCCGTGAAGGTTCGGGCACTTTTCACCTAAGTTGTTCAAAGACAGGGCCAAAGCCAAAAATCCCACACCTACGACGAGCCAGGCTACCAGTGCGCCGCCAGGGCTCGCAACTTGTGCCAACTGACCAGTCAGAGCGAAAACGCCGGAGCCGATGCACGAACCGATTACCATTCCGATCAGGCCGAATAAACCTATTTTTTTCTTGTCCATTTCTTTTCCCTTAAGTTGATGAGGCACGACGGTGATGTACTGCAACCAGTGCACGCCGTCGTCGTGCCTTGTCCAATGGAGAACCCTGCTGCGGTATTTCGCAGCAGGGTGATGGTGATAGCTAGTCTTCGCGCCAGATAGGCATAGACATGCAGCGTGGGCCGCCACGGCCGCGTGAGAGCTCAGCGGAGGGAATGACGACTAGGTTCAGCCCCTTCTTGTCAAGCAGTTCATTGGTGACGCTGTTTCGTTGGTAGACGCAAATGGTTCCCGGAGAAATGCAGAGAGTGTTCGATCCGTCGTTCCATTGTTCGCGTTCGGCTGCGATGCGATCGCCGCCACCGCAGGGAATGAGCTCGACTTCAGTGCCGACGTACTTGGAGAGTATGTCTTTCAGAGGAGCGTTGGTTTCGCGGACTTCGAATTGCCCTGTTTCCTCTGAAGTGATCTCAAAAACAGTGAGCGGTCCCATGATGCCCGGATGAATGGTGAATTTGTTCGTGTCGATTTGCGTGAATACCGTATCGAGGTGCATAAACGCACGGTTGTTAGGGATATCGAAAGCCAAAATAGTGTCGACGGGGCTGGTCTCATCGTCGAAGATGCTATGCGCGATGCTGTCGATGGCGTCGGGTTCTGTGCGCTGGGAAATGCCGATGGCCAATACGTGCTCATTGATGTTCAGAATATCACCGCCTTCAATGTGGAAGGAATTGTAGCGGCTGTAATACAGAGGAGTTTCTTTGAACTCGGGATGGTTCGCAAAGATGTATTCGCCGTAGATGGTCTCGCGATTTCGCGTGACGGAATACATACGGTTCAGCGAGATGCCGGTGCCAATCATCGCAAACGGGTCGCGTGTGAAATACAAGTTCGGCATTGGCTTGATAACCATCTTGGAGGCATCTGAAACCAAGTCGACCAACGATTTCGTTTTGTCGGTATGCAGCTCCTGAAGGTTGATGCCCTCCATGGTCTTCATGACCAGTTCTTTGGGGTCGCTGTAATTCGACTCAAGGTAATCGTAGATAACGTTCGTATAATGCTCGGTGTGGATGTCACCTTCCAGTATCCACTGGCGAATGAACTTGTCGCGTAGATTCGCATCGTTGCGAATGACGTCGGCCATCAGATCTTCCAAGTACACTACCTCAACGCTATTGTCGCGAAGAGATTGCGCGAAGAAATCATGCTCCTCCTGGGCTACTTCGAGGAACGGGATGTCGTCGAACAACAACTCTTCAAGCGTGTTCGGCGTCAGGTTCAGAAGTTCCTTGCCAGGACGATGTAGAATCACCTTCTTTAAAGGTTTGATTTCGCTTTTAACGTTTACGCCAGACATGGACAACCCTCCTTTTCTGAGCGGTTCGCGATGTGCGAATCGGCTCTTGTCGGTGCGGAGGGCCCACTATGCCATCCGCATGGTGCGGACTATGCATCCTAAAACGAGTTTTGATAAGGGTTAATCGATGTCTAAGCGGGTTCAAAAGACGGTTAAAAGGTACGAAAAAAATTAGTACCGGATTAAACCGCTGTTGGGGGCTTTTTGTGCCGAATTTGCTTTATAGTGAAGCTGCGTATGAGAGAAGTTTCAACAGGGTCGTGTGCGGATTTCAGGGGCATTACCAATAGGAGGAACTTTGCTTTTCGTATTGTTCTACTACACCTTGCTTTTATTGCTTGTCACTATTCTCGCTTCAGCTCTGTGCCTTTCGGTGTATGTCGTATCGAGGCGCAGAACAATGCTGTTTGCCTGTCTTGTTTTCCTCTTCTATTTCTTCGATATCGCATTGGTGTTCCAGAACGATTTTCTAGCTACGTCCGATTTGTCACCGGATGCCCTCTACGTCCTCGTCGTTTCTTTGGCTGCTATCGTGACAGGGTTGGGCTTCATCGGTTCTTTTTGGCTTCTTGTCTGCGACTATTGCGAAGAGAAACGGCGCTGGATTATTATTGGATTGCCCGCATTGTTCGTCGTGACCAGTTTGATTGCCTTCTTTTTCCCCAAAGGTGATTTTCGGAGTTTCCTGCTCTATACTCCACGCGAGCTTTTTTTGTTTGGGATACTGGTTTATCTCGCGCTGTATTACCGCACGTTGAAAAACCCCTTGAAAAAGGACCAGTTGAAAAGCTACTGGGGCTTTTATACGTTCTTTTGGGTAATGGGCGCGCTTGTGCTTCTTGAGGATGCGTGCTATTTCCTTATATTTGATTCCGCGCAGATAGAATTCGGGCCGCGATCATTATCGATTGATCGAAACTTCTCAGAGAATATCCTCATGCTGTTCTGCGTTTTCTTCTCGTGTCGCAAAGCGCTCAACCTATTGTCTTTGCGCTTCAACCATCCACAGGAATACGCTGATAATCAGGCGCAAAAAGAAGGCTTCAATCGTGATGAAATCGCCTTGTACGGTGAGCGCTACAACCTTTCGAGGCGTGAGTGCGATGTGCTGGCCTTTGTGATGGCCGGTAAGGACAACCAAAATATCGCATCTTTGATGAATCTCTCGCCGAGCACAATCAAGGTTCATGTCCATAGCATTTTACAGAAAACGGGTCAAGCAAACCGTAAATCGCTTATTCAGGATTTCTGGAAAACATACTAAGGCTCAGATGCTGCTTTAAAAGAATCATTTGAATCTCCAACCACGCCCTTTGAAAATTGCAAACGGGTTGCGCCACGAATTGCACTAAAATGTGACAAAGCACATCGAATCGTTCAATAAAATCGAGCAGGCGGCAAAAAGAGCAGTGTCGTCGCTTGCATAATCGACAGTACTCCTGTTTTTCGATGAGCAGACATCCGAACTATCTGCGAAAGGACAGATTATGGTTCAAATTCTTGTGCTGCTTTTAGTGATTGCGCTGGTGATAAGGGGAATATCGTATGTGTATCATACGGTATCGGCGCGATCAATGAGTGGCAAACGCTTCAAAGAAGCGGTAGAAAACGGTGAACTGACACCTGAGCTGGCCGATGAGGCGAAGCGATATTACGTTGAAAGTGAAATAAAGGAAGTCAAAAAGACTCGCAAGCTGACACGTGGGGAACGCCAAGAAGTCAAACTTGCCGAACAGAAGCTCCGAAACGACTATCTGGAAAACTTCAACGTCGGTATATACCAGCTCATTTACATATTCGTAATCGCTAGTGTTCTGGGCTTGATCCTCGAAGAAGTCTGGATGTATTTGAACTTCGGCATCAAGGAGAGCCGCGTCGGTTTGGCGTGGGGGCCGTTTTCGCCCTTGTACGGTTTTGGCGCATGTTTGCTGACCGTGGTGCTATGGAAGCTGCGCAAGCATCCGGCTTGGCAGATATTTTTGCTGTCAGCGTTTCTGGGAACGGCGTTGGAGCAGGTCACTGGCATGGGAATGGAGTACCTTGCACATGCGGAATCATGGAACTATCTGAGCCTGCCTGACCATATTACGCAATGGACGGCTTGGCGATTCGTCATCATATGGGGCTTTTTGGGTCTTGTGTGGGTGCGTGTCATTTTGCCCGAACTGCTGTATTTCATCGGCAGAGCGTGCGGTGGTAAAGGCCGTATAGTCGCAGTTAGTTTACTTGCGGTATTTTTGGCGGCTGATATCGTGGTTACGGTTACGTGTTTTGCACGCAACACTGAACGCGCTGAGGGTATACCGCCGCATAACTCCTTCGAATCATGGATCGATCAGCACTATGACGAGCAATTCATAAACGAAAGGTTCGAAAACCTGACCGTTGAACAGTAGTAACGGCAACGAAGATACGATTGCGGCCCCAAGCGATACGATTCGCTTGGGGCTTTCCGTTCACGGGGCGATTTCGCAGCATGTCGCAGCGCATTCGAAGCGGTGATCCGACTCGGTGATTCGCGCTTGGTAGTCAAACCGTCACCAAGCTGTGTTCTTCATTCCTGCGTTGTTGAACTAAAATTCGCACTGGTGAAAGGATGAAGAATGAAAACCGCAGTATCGATTATCTGGAAGTTCGCAATCTGTGCAGTCGCATCAGTGGGTGTGCTCATGCAAACGGGCATCATTGGCGGCGGCATATTGAATCTAGGCACGCTCAATTATTTCACCGTATTGTCGAATTTGCTTGTGGCGTTTTATTTCCTCGTGGATGCGGTATGGATGCTGAACCACTTGGGTAAAGCCAAGCGCGGCGGGGAATGGCAGATCAAGTTCAAACACGCAGTGCTCATGTGTATAGTGCTGACTGGCGTAATCGCAAATACGCTGATTGCAGGTCAGTTCAGCAATCAAACGGGCGCGATGGCGACGTCGATGATGCTTTTGCATATATGCACACCCGTCATGGCTGTGCTGGATTGGATCTTGTTCGAGCGCAAAGGCCAGATTCGACCCGGCGAGCCGTTTGTTTGGATGGTGCTGCCTTTGTTGTACTTCGCGTACGTGATGGTGGCGGTCGGGGTGTTCGGATTCGATTTCAGCCCTTTGCAGACCGGGTCGCGCTATCCGTACCCGTTCATCGACTTGGACGCTTTGGGCATACAACAATTGCTCGCGAACGTTGGTCTGATTGCAGTCGCGTTTCTGGTTGTTGGATACGTTGTGTTCGTGGTCGATCGTATGTGGGCTTTCATTGCCAAGAAGCGTACCGCGAAGCCGACTGCGAAGGGTTCTGGCAAAAATGCGGCAGGGTCCGAAACGAAAACGTCGAGCGAGAATGGGACGGAACCCGAAGCGAAGGCGTAGGCGACGTGGTATTCTATTTTGCATCGTTTGCGGAAAGGTTTTTATATGCTGGCAAAACGTATTTGCGACGCCCCTGAGATTTACCTGATAGAGGTGCCGTTCAAAAATATTTGCACCCATGCGACCAATTGCTATCTGCTGCGCAGCGGCGATGACTCGCTGTTGGTCGATACGGGTGCATGGTCCGAAGAAGGCGCAGAAGTGCTTTTATCGGCCATCGACGAGATCGGTATCGATCGTAGCCGCATGCAGTGTTTTCTGACGCATCTGCATTTGGACCACGCCGGATTGGTGGATCAGGCTGTTTTGCCGGATCAACCCGTCTTCTTGAGTCTGAAAGACTACGATGCCACCTGTCGCCCGCAAACCACTTCCAGCTTCGCGTCTATGCGTGATAAGTTTCTGCATGATGGCGTGCTGACTGCCGATGCTTCGGCATTCGCCCGCTTTTCATTGGAGCCCCAGCCCTTCGATCCCGATGCGCATGAGATTCGATACGTCGAAGACGACGATACGATCACGGTAGGCGATTGCCACCTGCGCGTGGTGGCCACGCCGGGGCACACCTGCGGGCATTTGTCGCTCTTTGAGCCGCAATCGGGAATCCTGTTCGGCGGGGACCATATCCTGTACGTGATGTCCCCGGGAATCGGCCTTTCGCTCGATGACGACAATGCCATGAGGCTCTATTTGGCCAGCTTGCAGAAGGTGCGCGATTTGGGGATGCAGCGTTTGCTGGTGGCCCACGGCCCTGAGCGCGATGACTTCATCGAACGCATCGATTGGCTGCGCGCACATCACGAAGAGCGTCTGAAAGAAGCCTATGACATCGTATGCAAGCAGCCGGGCATTACCGCCAGCGCTGCCATCAAGAAGATAAAGTGGAACGTACCGTTCCAGAATTGGGAAGACATCTCGCTAATCCAGCGTTGGTGCATCATGGTGGAGGGCGGCACCATCATGGACTACCTGCTTGAAACGGGGCACGTGCGCAAAGAACTTGCGTACGGCCACGACGAATACTTCCCGATCTAGCGCGTCTGTGGTCCGACTCGATAAGCCAAGAACCTGCCGTGCTACCGTCAGGGTGTGCTAGGTTCGATTTCTTCGCGCAGCCAATGTGTTGTTTGGTCAGGTGTGGTCGCGCGAAGACGTTCGGTTTAGTTCGAGGGAACGCTCCTGCCGCAGCAATTCTTGTATTTCTTCCCGCTCCCACACGGGCAGGGATCGTTTCTGCCCACTTTCCTGATGCTGCCATCTTCGTTGTAAAACAATTTGCGACCGGTAGTTTTCTGAAAAAGCTCATCCGGCTTCCAGCCGTTATTCTCCCAGAGTGGTAGACCGTTCGATAAGCGCGCGACTAGGTTCAGGAGCGTTTTCGTACCGTCAAGATCCAAGACGACTCCGCTGTCGGAAAGGTAGTTCATATAATCGCCGATTTTGTATCCACCATGGGTCATATCGATCAGCTCTTCGATGATGCGGTCGGCGAAATAGTAGTCGTTTTCGCCATCGGGAACGTGCGCATCCAAGAATTTGATGAGCGCCATCGATGCGGGCTCTTTGCAGGCCCACTCCAGATAGGTTTGGTTCTCCAGCATCTCATCAGTGGGAAAAAATGCGGGTTTGCCCTGTTGGGATTTTAGAAAGTAATCGACGATTTTGGGTTTTTTCCCTTCGTAGATCCACCCAACTTCGGCGGCTTCCCGCGATCTGATGGAATAGTCGGAATCCTTCGGTATTTGCTGCTTTGAAAGCTCCTGGAACATTTCCTCTGCGATATCATCATGCAAAAGGTAATTCTTTTCTTCAACCGTCAAGATTCGGAAGAAGCAAGTGTCCTCATCGGGTGGCAGCAGAGCGCGCATTGCCTCTTCGAAGGTTGGGCCGTCGGGAAAACGTCGTTCGAATTCGTCGAGCGCATCGTCCAAATCGACTATTCCGCAAAGTTCGACGGAGAAGTTCAGAAAGTGTATGAAGCCATCGACTTCTTGAATAAGATGGCCGATGGAATCGAAATCGGTTTCATCGCATATTGACATAACTTGATCGGGAATCGCGAAGGTGAAGACGCCGTTGGATTTGAAAAGTCGTATGAGAAACGGGTCTGTTGGGGGAAGGCCGCAGGGTAGCGACATAGCTGATTCTTCTACGCTCAGCACTCCTCCCTGTTCGTAGACGTATCGAAACGCCTTGAATTCGCCGAGCCTCATATCCGAGATGCTCTCCTCGATGAATGGGAAAAGCTCATCGTTGGAAGAGGCAATCAAATCAGCCAAGTCGTCTTTTTTGAGCGACGAATACTTTTTAATTTCCAGAGCTGAGGCGAAATCTGTTAAAAAGTCTTTCTTGAAAGCCCGCAGCAGTTTCCTCAAATCTCGCTCGACCGGCCCTTTGTCGGCGGCTTCGTTAAGCATTTCAAGCAAGTGCGGCACTATATCGAAGTCTTTATGCATCTGCTCGTTTATAAGCGCTTCGCGCTCTTCGTTGCCAAGGCTCGCGAGAATCCCTCTGTGAACGCCTACGTCATCAAGACCGATGATCTGATTCGACGTTACATCTGAAGATGAGAAGATATCCGACTCCGATGCCCATTCATCGCTGGGGAAGGGTATTGCGTTATTGTAGCGCTCCATGTCTGGCCTTTCTTTGCGGCAGTCCATCTACATTGCCTGACGCTGCTGATTATTCCTTTGCAGCTGATTGTCGTTGTTGCTCGTGCCCGTTCGCGCTAAATCAAGCAGCTCTTGTTGGGAGTGGACGTCGCATTTCACGAATATCCTGCGCACGTGGGCGTGGACGGTGTTCAATGAGATTATAAGTTCGTCGCGAATATAAGGGCGGGTTCTGCCCGCGAGAAGAAGGGCAGCCACCTCGGTTTCTCTATCGGTGAGCCCGTAGGTTTTCTGCAAATCAAAGGCTTGGTCTGCGAACAGCGCATCAAGCTCGTCTTGCGCGATGGCGGCAACGGGCTGCGTGCCGGTTGCCGTGCTTTGATCGTGTGTGGTGCGTGCGGCGGGCATGCGATTGAAGTACCACCGCGGATTGAAACCAACCAACATGGACACGGCAAGTACCACGGTCATAATCACCAGCGAAACGGCAGCGAACGGAAGCGTGTCGATGCGTGCTAGAACGTATATGCTCACAGTGAAGCCGACGAAAATGCCGGCGCCCTGCGCGGCGATGATGCCCAAAGCCATCACGATGGGTGATTCCTTTGTACGTCGCAGGTACTTCGGGGCGGCCATCCAACACCCCAGCTGCACACCGAACATGCCGATGAAGTTGACGGCGTATGCGATTGTTCGAATCGTCTGGTCTTGGTATCCCAGAAAATAAACCACATAGCTCAACATGAACAGCGGCAAGGGCCAGCGGATGATGAGCGTGAAGTTCACGTGTCGCGACACTTTGATGCATGAGAGGAACAAAATCGATGCAATAACGCAGGATCCAAAAAACGGTATGAGGAAATGCAGGTAACGATCGCCAATTTCTTCGGGTGTGGAAATAACGCGGAAGTAAGCGATCTGGAACCAAAGAAAGCCGATAAGTACCAAAAGCGACGCGTATTCGCGCAGCGAGGAATGTTTTTCTTCGACGGTGGTCCGCAGGTTCTCATCGAGGCTCGCGGACGTTGATTTCAATGCATAGCGCATCGATAAAATGGGAAAAAGGCAATCCAGCACAAGTACGGGGACGGCCGACACCTTCACCAACAAGATGATGCAGTAGATGGCGAAAGATAGCGCGAATGAAAACGGCACGGCGAATTCGATGTCAGCTTCGTTGCGCATGCTCAGTCGTGCATACCACACAGATGTCATGCAGACGATGGCGATTCCACAGCATATACCGCCAACAGTTCGCATGGCGACGAACAGGCGATGGTCAAAGTAGCCAAGCCATATGGCAATGCATCCTGCAACGGCAAATGCGGTAGCTATCACGCCAAGGAGTTTTCCAGTTGGCATTTTCGCATGTCCTTGGAAGGCAAGGAAAACCACGGCGGTGATGCTACCGGCAAGGCCGGCAGCGCTCCAGATGGATTCTATTCCCCAATGAATGAACGAAGTGGTGACCAGACCGCAGCCGAACAGCGTGCAATAGACCCAGGCAAGGAAAAAAGCCAGCCCGATGCACTCGGTTTTGCACTCGGTCCAGTGATATTTGAAATACTCGATCAAAGTGTGCCCTTCCGCGCTC
Source organism: Actinomycetes bacterium (assembly GCA_023394615.1). Taxonomy (GTDB): domain Bacteria; phylum Actinomycetota; class Coriobacteriia; order Coriobacteriales; family Eggerthellaceae; genus JAEXAI01. The sequence continues at coordinate 64,554 of JAEXAI010000002.1, forward strand.
GCTCCCTCCAGCGGCGCATCGGGCAATTATAACACGGTGCGGGGCGGTGCGAGGGGCAGCGCAGAGGGCGTTGGGTGGGATGATGCAGCCGGTGTCGTGCGGCGAGAGAGCTGCGGTTTGCTGTGAGCAAAAGGCGCAGTAGCGCGTCATAGCGGGGCCATCATGCTTATAAGCAGCCATTATGTATCCATGTAACCATATTATGACTAGGCTCTATCAGGCAAAATCGCCATGAAATGACGATGTGCTCGCGCTCATTTTCCCTATTGTTCAATATGTATCTGTCTATTGAGGGAGACGAGATTGGAAGGAGGGTCATATGGGTTCGATGAATATCGATAGGCGCAGTTTCGTCCAGACAATGGGCGCATTAGGCGCACTGTCCATCACCGGAGCTGGGATTTCGATGCAAAACGACAAAGCGTTCGCTGCAGATGCAAAATTCCCGAAACCGAAGAGCGGGCAACCCATAGAAGCAAAGGTGGATATCGCCTCGGGGGAGGTGACGGTCAATGAGGACGTGCTCATACGTTATAGCGCGTGTTTGGGCTGCTATAGTTCGTGCGGAAACCGTGTGAAGCTCGATCGGGAAACCGGTCGTCTGCTGACGGTGGGCGGCAATCCGTATCACCCGAACAATGCCTATCCGTATCTGAACTTCGACGAGCCGCTGAAGAAAGCGTATCTGTCGATGAGCTTTGCGAACGGTGAGGGCAACACCACGCGCGGTACGCTGTGCGGGCGCGGCCAGGGCACGCAGGCTACGTATGAGCAGCCCGACCGAATCACGCAGCCGCTGAAGCGCACTGGCAAGCGTGGGAGCGGCAAGTGGAAGCCCATTTCATGGGACCAGCTGATTCAAGAAGTCACCGAAGGCGGCAAGCTGTTTTCCGACATCGGCGAGGACACTGAAATCGTGGGCTTCAAGGCCCTGCATGACACCAAGACCCCGCTGGATCCGGAAAAGCCCGGTTTGGGACCGGTATCGAATCAGTATGTGGGCTTGGGCGGCCGCGGTGATGGTCGCGCGACGGTGGCAGGTCGGTTCGCCACGTGCTTCGGATCGCTGAACAACTATAGTCACGGTGCCACATGAGGTGGTTCTGCTATAGCGCGTGCGCTATCCGAAAGCGGCACCTATGTGACAACCGCTGATCTTGAGAGTTGTGAATACGTATTATGGATGGGAACGTTTCCCGGTTCCACTGGCAAAAGCTTCCAAGGAATCGCCAAACGTACCATGGGCGCTCTTACCAGTGGTAGGGCGAAAATGGACGTGGTCGATCCTGCGCTGGGAAGTGGTTGCGTCACGCCTACCGTGGGCAACATCAATTGGGTTCCCATCAGAACTGCCACCAACGGTGCTTTCTCATCGGCACTCGTTCGCTGGATGATCGAAAACAACGCCTACAATGCTGAATTTTTGGCCTTCCCGAACTACAAGGCTGGAACAGCGGGGGGATATGCATCCTACACCAATGCAACCCACCTGGTTATAGTCGACAGCACCAGCAAAAGCTACCGCAAGTTCATGCGTGCCGCCGATGCTGGCTTGGATGCTCCAGATGAAGTGGATTCCACTGGTGCTGCTATTGAGCACTTCGTGGTTATCGACAAAACAACCGGTCAGCCTGCGCTGCACAGCGATACATCTGCTGGACAGCTGGAATTCGAAGGCGAGGTCAACGGCGTGAAAGTGTGCACGTCGTTTGTGATGATGAAGAAAGCCGTGATGGAATACACGATGCAGCAGTATGCCGACATCACGGGCATAGCGGTATCCGAGCTCGAGCGCATTGCCCGGGAATTCACCTCGCATGGTACGAAGGCTTCGGCTAATTCCATGGGTGGCACCGCAACCGCCAACGGCACAGAAGGATCGTTTGCATATCGTCTGCTGAACGCCATGATTGGCTCGAACCAGATGACGGGCGGCGCAGCCCCTAGGCGCGTGACAGCAAAGACCACGGCTGACGGTACTCAATATAAGCTTTCGACCATTGCCAACAAGCCGAGCGTTTCTGCGAAGAACGCCACTTACATTTCGCGCAATGCCAAGGCATGGGCGAAAACCGACGAATATGCGGCGCGCGTGGCTGCGGGAGAGAAATCTCCCAAGCCCAAGCTTCCATGGTTCCCTTCGGCCACTGCCGCCGATAATCAGGCGTTGATGTCTATCGTGAACCAGTATCCGTATCAATGCAAGATACTCGTGGCATGGATGAGCAACACCATCGAGGCCACCCCTGGCGCTCTGCGCGATGAGGTTGCAGCCCGTCTGGAAGACCCTGCAGTCGTACCTCTGTTTATCGCATGTGATGTGGCTATGGGAGAGATGGCCCAGATGGCAGATTACATCGTTCCTGACACCACCCCGTATGAGAGCTTCGGCGTGGTGACGCAGGAAGGGTATTGGCCAGGGCGTGGCAATGCTGTGCGCTGGCGCGCGGTCGAACCGGGAAGCATAAAGCTTTCCGATGGGCGCTTTGCAAGCTACGAAGCGTTTATCTGCGATGTTGCGAAAGCGTGCAAGCTTCCCGGTTTCGGGGAAGGCGCTATCGCCGGTACGGATGGATCGTCGTGGGCATTCAACGATGCACCCGATTTCTTCCTGAAAGCTGTCGCGAATCTGGCCTATGACAAGACCGAGGTTCCCGATATCGATGCGACTGAAAAAAAGATGCAAGGGCTGGACAGCTTGCCTGAATCATGGCAGAAAGTCGTTACGGCCGAAGAATGGCCCAAGGTGCTCAACGTGCTTTCGCGCGGCGGACGTTTCTGGCCCATCGAGATGAATAAGGGCAAAGACGGACGCAGTGCTTTCGCGGCGACGTTTGAAAGCTTGATTTACAGCGAGAGTTTCGGTTCGGTAAAGAACATCTATTCCGGAGAGTATCCTTCCGGCACCATTCATTACACCGAAGAGCAGTTCTACGATGGCACACCCATTTCGAAGTACTATTCCAAAGAGGAGTTCCCGTTTGCCAGCACGAATTACAAATCGCGCTTCCGCTCGGTATCGATGCAGGCCAACAATCCCATTATGCGCGACATCTGCGCGCACAACTACCTGGAGATTAATCGCGACGACGCGAAGACGCTGGGTATAAAAGATGGCGATAAGGTGCGCATCACCAGCGCTGGTGGGGACGTGATGGAAGGTCCGGCCATGGTGCGTGCCGGTGTAGCTCCGGGTACGTTCGCGGTGGCATATGGTTACGGGCATCGTGCATTTGGCTCAAAAGACGTTTCCATTGACGGTGTGGTCACGAAGGGTGACCCGGCTATATCGGCTGGCATTCACCTGCAGACCATGCTTGATCCAACGCTTGACGGCGTGATAGCGCTGGCGGCTGATAATGCCGCGACTGCCCCCGCGCGCAACGGCGGCATGTACAAGATTCAGAAAGCTTAAGGAGGGGAGTGACGATGAGTGAGAAAAAGCAAATGGGCATGCTGATCGACCTTTCCCTCTGCATTGGCTGCAATGCATGCACTGTGGCCTGCAAAGAAGAAAACGATGTGCCTTTGACCAAATTCAATACATGGGTTGAAAGCTTCGATGTGGAAGCGTCAGCAGACGGCATATGCCGTGCGAATATTCCGAAGCTGTGCAACCATTGCGATGATGCGCCGTGTGTGAGTGTGTGCCCCACGGGAGCCAGTTACCGCACAGAAGACGGATACGTGCTGGTCGACCACGACCGATGCATCGGTTGCAAGTACTGTATGGCGGCGTGTCCTTATTCCGTGCGCTGGGCAAACGATACCACTGGCGAAGTCAGTAAATGCACGTTTTGCTATCATCGTACAACTGAAGGCCTGCTGCCTGCATGTGTTTCCACTTGCGTGACGCGAGCCAGGATGTTCGGCGATTTCGCTGATCCGCAAAGCGATGTGTCGAAGCGACTTGCCGAAGCAGGTGGTGGTGACGTGCTGCTAGAGGATTTGAACTTGGGGCCGAATGTGCGCTATATCGGCTTGAAGAAAATCGAGAGCCTGCCTGTGGCGTCGGCCGTCGTACGCGGCGGAGACGTGTACAAGCCATATGAAGGGAGATAGCCATGGTGTGGAATTGGATGATCGCCTGCTATCTTTTCCTTGCAGGCATGGGTGCTGGAGCGTTCGTGTTCGCGGTTGTCGTGGGCTGGAAGAACCCCAGTGCGCTTAAAGTGAAAAAGACCGGAATGATAATCGGACTGGTAGCGGTTGCTGTAGGTACGCTGCTGCTGGTGTTCGATGCGACGGCGGGCGCAAAGAACCCCTTGCGTTTCTTTTATCTGCTAACGAATTGGACATCGGTGATGACGTGGGGCGTCGCTTTGCTGAGTGCGTTTCTGATTGTGGGTTTCATCGATTTGGTGCTGCTGTTCGTGAAAAAACAGACCCCCAAACCGCTTGATTGGGCCTGCGTGGTTTTGGCGGCAGGCGTGGCCTTGTACACCGGATTGCTTTTGGGTGTGTCCGTGGCCTACCCGCTATGGAACATCGTCGTGTTGCCTATCTTATTTTTCGTGTCGGCCACATCGACTGGCTTTGCTGCCGGTGCCTTAGGCGGCCAACTTGCCGCACGCGATGAGATGGAGAGCATCGATTTCTACAAGCCGTTGGCTTCTTGGCTACCCCTTGTGGAGGCGGCTCTGATAGCATTGCTGCTCATCGTTGTGGGCATGACATCTGGTTCGGGCGCGCAAGCTGCTAGCGCCACGATAACCGCCCTGACCAGTGGATCGTATGCGGTTGCCTTCTGGGGTGGCCTGATTGTAATCGGTCTGGCTGTTCCTTTCGCCATCGAGTTTATGGCGCAGAAAAAGTCGTTTGGCGCAAGTACGATTATGGCTGCTGAAGCCTGCGTGCTCGTGGGCGGCTATCTGCTGCGCTTCCTCGTTGTGGTGGCGGCGGTTCCTATCGTCGCGCTGATGTAGGTTTCATGATATAAGCGGCTGCGGGCGCCCTTCAACAATCGCAGCCGTTTAATCCTTCCCTCCCTGACTCGGGGCGGCCGTATTGGTCGCCTCGAGTTGCGGGAGCCAGATGGTGCGGAATCGGAGGTGGGCGGGTATACTGGGCGTGGATGATTTTGGCTGAACCGAAGAGGGGGATGAACAATGGAACTTCAAGAGCATCTTGTTGCCGCTCGTGCGGCGGCCACTTTGTTCGAAGCATGCGCCGAGGCGTTGCTGTATCAGCCGACCGAGCGGGTCCTGCGGGACATCAAAGCTGTGGCCGAAGCCTTAGGTGACGCTCGTTTCGATGCAATCGAGCAAAGCGATGAGCTGATGCAACGCTATTACGATCGTTTCTTCGTTCCCTCTAGCGCCTGCTATATCCCTTTGCGGGAAAACAATCTGGTGCGTTCGTATAAAGATGGTTCGCGAATCGAGTATGGTCCAAACGAGGGTCCTCTCAGCGACCATGTGATCAGGTGTTATAACGCCGTTGGATTCGATTATCGCGCTCTGCGGGGGTTTGCACCTGCCAGAGATTCCCTGCGCGCTGATTCCTTGGCCTCAGAATGCGCGTTCGTGGCGTTTTTGAAGGGTAAGGAAGCAGACGTTCGCGCTGGGGTCGACGTCTCGGCCGGTGCGTCTGATGCGGCAGCGACGGGCATCGAGGCCGAGTTCTGCATAAACGCAACACCGATGGGTGTCAAAGACGAGCCTGATGTCGATACGGGTGCTCATCTGGCCGATTTGTCCGAAGACTTCCTTCGCAGGCATCTTCGTCCCTTCGCACATACTGCCGCTGAGTATGCTGCTGCTGACGGCGAGGACTTCTACGCGATACTCTGCGCTTTCATCCGCGACTGGGCAGACATTCTCTAGATTGCGGTTGGAATCAGCGCAAAGCGATAGCGGTGAGCCTTCCAAGCCTATTGCTCAATAAAAAACAATCACTTACCGAGTTGGTATATCAACCCGCCTGCTTACTGCTGGAAGAGCAAGGCAGTGACTGGAGGGCGTGCTTTTGCAGCGAGGAGCCATTCTAGGCATCGTTGGATGTGCAGCTCTGCGCGGGGGTCATCATGGGTAGAATGCTACAGCGGCCCCGTTATGAATCCCTCTACGAAAGAGGTTATTGCGGGGGTCACCATGGGTAGAATGCTACAGCGGCCCCCGTTCGCGGATTATTCGAAGCCCACAGGAAGTCCCAGTTCGCGGCGAAGTTTCAGCTTGCGCGCATGGTAGTCGTCGGTTTTCGTGCGATCCCTTTTTCCCAGTGATTTTCGCAACGTGCATATAAGCGCTTCCGTGGTCGCGAAGCTGTTCAGCTCATCATCGGTTATCAGGTGCACGTCGAAGCCCATGGCTTTTAACGCGTTCGTTCTGCGAGAATCCTCGATACGTTTCTCGTCGCCACTGTGATGCTGGTGGCTCTGGTATTCGACATCGATATTCGTACCGGGCCAATGGATATCGCAACGAATCGTTCGCTTGTTGTAGATTGTTCGCGCCTGGGGTGTTGTTTCGACTTCGAAATTCATAGAGGGTGTTCCCAGACCGCCGCCCCCGTATAACTTGGGAAGGCTCATCGATAGCGATAGCTGGCTTTCGCGTGTAGACGCCGACCCGTCGGCAGTATATTGAAGCGCTTGGCGTGCGGCCCGGCTTTTCGACAGGGAAGAATTGCGCTGTGCGTAGCTTCGCAAGTTCTCGACCGATGCAAGCGGTTTTATATCATATTCGCTTGGTAAGCCGCAGAATCCGCTTTGGTAGATGCCACAGATTTCCCAAGCTAGTCGTAGCTGATCGACAAACGAGCGGCGAGCGCATTCCTGTATGAAAGCCAAAGGTGGTGTTGCGGCGAATATGCCGTCTGCCAAGCGATAAAGCGAAGAGCCGGGTAGGGGTGAGGTGAAACGATGAGGGTGTGTCATGATTGTCGGATGCAATCGTATAGTGCTGTTCACCATACAATGAAGCGGATAGACAATCTGAACGTAGGGATAATGGTTTTTCAGTTGTTGGACAGCTGCGCCAAGTTCATTTGGTGATGGCATTTTCGCAGGAGCTAAACGTGCATGAGGGATGACGAGGTTTTTTAGATTTGTTCGAGAAGAACGGCAAATCTGAATAGCTGTTTCGTATCCGAATATTATTTCCCTAGGCATAGTATCCCCTTCGATTGCCCGTTTCGGAGAGGATCTTGCAAGCTGAAAGGGAATGCGAGGGCTATGATTCCACTATGGACAACGTTTCGGTAGAACGTGGCTTGCATTGGCTCTTTATTTCTACGAGTGTAGCTCATTTTGAAAATGAATCATAGGGTGCATGCGATTTCGTGTTGTGAGGAGAAAAGAAAGCTTGGACTCGAGTAAACGGGTCTGTTGATGGCGCGAAATGCGAGGTTATGCTGTCTGAAGAGGTTAAGTATTCGGCTGAATGATAATGGGAAAAAAAGACACTTCTGTGAACAGGGGTTTCTTCGCGGTCAAGTTCCATGTGCTTGGCGAAGCCAGGGCACAGACAGCATAACCTCGCATTTCGCGCCACCGTGGAGGCCTTTTGCTCGAATCAGTGAAGGAAAACACGCTTTTGGGGAGAAATCGGTCGATACTCAAGAGCGTTGCGCTGCCCGGTGGCCAACACCAGCTGCACGCCGCTTGGTGGGCAACCGGAAGAGCTGCGCGCCGCCCGGTGGGCGACAAGCGTGGAAGCTGTTCGTGCTACAACGTGATATTCCAAGTCTCTGCGAGGGCGGCGAGTGTACCATCTTCGCGCATGTCGGCCAATGCAGCGTCGATCTTCTGGGCCAAATCGCTGTTGTCTTTGTTTGTGGCAACGGCGTATGCCTGCTCTTCGAACCCATCCGAAAGCAGACGGCTCGATTCGTCCATGTAGCCTTGCAATACGATATCATCTGTGGAAAAGCCGTCGATGATTCCGGCGTCAAGAGCATCTTTGGCTTGCAAGAACGTTTCATAGCCTATGGGAAACACCGTCACGCCGCATTGTGTGGCATAAGAAGTGAGGGCGGGGGAGCTGGTGGAATCGCCAAGAACCCCGATGGTACGACCGTCCATGTCGGCAACGGTTGTGTAGTTCGAATCGCTTTGCACCATAATCGTTACCTTTGCATGGGCATAAGGAGTCGAAAGGTTATAGGTTTCCGCTCGAGAATCGGTGACGGTATAACATGCGAAAAGCGCATCGACTACATTGGAGTTTAAATCTGGCTCGCGGGTTTCTCCGGCAACGCCTACGAACATCACGTCTGCTTTGCCGTTGTAAATGCGGTTAAATACTTCATTGGCCACATCGATTTCATATCCCGAAAAACTACCGGTTTGCGGATCCATCGATGACATACCGGGCACATCGGTCAGCACACCCACAGATACGCTGTTACGCGTTGCTGAGCAGCTGGTTAGGCACAGGACTGCGAAAACCAAGGTCATGCATGTTGCTATGGCAAGCGCTGCGAGTCTGGTGGATTGCCGTCGTGGTTCAATCGTCGCGTGTTTTTGCGGGGTGCTCGCTAAAGATGAAACTATACTCATTGCGACCACCCCTTTTTCATGAACAACAGGTTCGAATTGCCTTCTCGCGCGTATGCCACTTCATCCATAGTTTTCTTTACCATGAAGATGCCCAGTCCGCCGATGTCTCGTTCTGCAGCGGGTGCGGAAACATCGGGGTCTGCGTGCTCAAGCGGGTTGTAGGCGACGCCTTGGTCGATAAACGTGATGCTGGCGAATTGCTCCTCCTGATTGACTTCGCAGATAACTATCGCCTTATCGGTGCCGTTGTCTCGCGCGGCCTGATCGTATGCATACGATGCGATATTCACGAATACTTCTTCGGCGGCCAATGTGAACTGCATCACTGTTTTATTCGGGCAATCGTTGGTGGCGAGCATGTTCTGGAGGAAGTCGGATACGGTATTCCAGGAATCCGTGGTCGCGTCTACTTTGATTCGGTTTATGACAGCCTCATCATCTGCGTCTGAGGTTTTACCTCGCTGACCTCGTATATTATTTTGCGCAGGTGCCCCGGCAGTGTTTGGTGCGGCTGCGATATTGATATCCTTCACTGTCGTTTCACCCAAAAAATCAAGTGCAAGAATAGTGATGTCGTCGGCTTGCTCCGCCTCGCCTCTATAGCGCAGCAGCTCTGCTTCCAATTGTTCGACAAGCAGCTTCACGTCAACCTCGTTCTTGTTCGTCAAAAATGAGACCAACCGATTTTCGCCATAAAGCTCATTTGACTCGTTCAGCGCTTCGGTAACGCCGTCGGTGTAACCCACGAAACGTTCGTGCGGCAGCAGCGTTCCCGTGCCCGATTTGTACGATATGCCTTCCAAGCCGCCCAGCACGAAACCTGGTTTGCAGGCAAGGTATTCGCAGGTGCCGTCAGCATGCATGATGATTGGCGGGTTGTGTCCGGCATTCACGAACTCGAAATCGCCGGTTTTCAAGTTGATGTCCATGATGAACGCCGTTACGAACAGACCTGCGGCATTGTTGTCGCAGAGCTTGTTGTTGGCGCGGTTGAAGACCTCAGCCAGCGTGTCGCATCCCATAGCTAGGCTGTTTATGTATGACTTCGATTCCATCATGAACATGGCGGCGGGAATGCCTTTGCCTGAGACGTCTGCGATAACGCAGGTCAGATGATTGTCGTTGCGCATGAACATGTCGTAGAAGTCACCGCCGACCTCTCGGGCGGGTGTCATGTGCGCGTACAGGTCAAATTCGTGATGGTCGGGGAATGCGGGGAACACCGTTTGCAGGTTGCCCAGCTGAATAGCCTTAGCGAGGGCTAGGTCAGCATCAATGCGGCTCGCCTCTGCGGCGATATGATCTTTCAGCGAATCTACTGTGGTGTTGATGCCATTGGATAGCGTTTGGAATTCGGGGCTGGTGCGTACATCTACCACCTCGTTCAAATTGCCGTGCGCTATCTTGTTCAACGATCTGTTCACCGTGAAAATGCCGTCGATGACGAGTTTTTGAACCAGCTTGCTTACGAGGAAAAATTGCAGGCAGAACAGAAAACCAATGAGCAATGAAATACCCAAAAGCGAATTGTTGCGGGAGACGTATACCTCGGATGTGGGCAACGCGACGATGACGGTGTAGTTCTTGTACGATTCGGCACGAACGCGGTATTCTTGGCCGTTCATGTTGACGATGCTGCTGGACGTGCTTTTCGTGAGGTCGGCTGTATTGAGGGAATAATCGGCAACGCTTTTACCTACGGCATCGGCGTTGCTGGCCGATATGATGGCATCGCCTTCGCTTACGAGGACCATGCCGTTTTCACCTATGGTGACCCCGCTTGCGATGGATGTGGAATCGACGATGGTCAAGGTTTTGTCGATTGTGGTTTTATACATACCTATCTGCACCAAGCCGTTTTGGTCGCCGCGTGCTACCCCCGCGTACTTCACCATATTGCCGCCGAGGCCCTTTTCTTGGAACGATTGCACGTATTTGAAATAGGGGTAGGAAATGGCACCCATGAACGGCGCTGACTGCTCTGAACTGGCCATATCCCAGCCGATATTCTCAGCGGGGACAGAATGTGTGATGATGCCGTTCTCGTCGGTCACGCACAACTCGTCGATGTCCAAATCGTTCATCAGAGCTTGCATGCGTTCGGTGTCATCCAAAATGGTAGGGTCGCTGGAAATGCATCGCTTGGCTGCTTGTGCAGCGACCAGTGCGCTGCTGTCGATGACGCTGCGCGCTTGCGCCGAGCGATCTATGTAGTTATCCACTCGCAGACGCATATCGACAATTCGTTGCTGAATCAGGTTATCAGCACTGAGCGCCGCCATATTGCTTTGAGCGACGAATGAAATAAGGACAGCCACGACGAAGGCGATTGCCGTGAAAACGCTCAGCCAGCGTCTGAAGGTCCTCCTCATCAGTATCGCGCCTTATTCGATGGTAAGGATGTCGGCGAATCCTGTCATTTCGAACACTTCCATAATAGGTTCGCAAACGTTTTTCACGACCATTGTGCCCGCGGCATTCATCTTCTTCTGCGCGCTCAGAAGCACCCGAAGTCCTGCAGAAGAAATATAATCGAGGTCGGTAAAGTCGAACGCGAGTGCGTTTATACCGTCAAGCGACGACTCGATAGTTTCTTCTAACTGGGGCGACGTGCTGGTGTCCAAGCGTCCGGCCAATGTGATGGTGAGAGTCGAACCGTCTTGTGTTTTCGTAATCTCCATTGAAGCCTCCATTCGGTTTACTTAAAGATACAGTACTTTATCGCAGGTTCGGCGGATTGTGCGTATCGGGGTAGTTTTACGACGTAAAGAGGCGTTTTGCGTCATGTGGTGGAAAAGGGAGCTATAGAATTATACTATGCTTAAAGGCGCGAATATCGGCAATCGGATGAAGAGGAAATTATGGGATACAACAATGTGCTCGTTGCGTATGACGGATCGGATTCGGCTAAAGATGCGATAGCGGAAGCTTTGGCGGTTATCGAAGAGAATCAGCAGGCGACTCTGACCGTGTTGGAAGTGGAAACAAGCGATGTGGCAGCTGCATTTGGCGTGGAGTCCGAAGGGGAAGAGGACGTCGTGATGAACACCCGTCAGCAGCGTTTGCTGGAAACATTGCAGCAATCCGTGGCTCCTTTGATTGATGGATACCAAGATCGCGTCCAGGTGCGTTTGGTCGGCGGTAAACCAGCAAAGGCTATCGTCGATTTTGCCAATGATAACGACTGCGACCTGATTGTGATGGGATGCCGTGGTCTTGGTGCCGTGCGCGGCATGATCGGCAGCGTGAGCAATGCGGTTTTGCGCGAATCGAAACAATCGGTGCTGGTAATCAAATAGCAGGCAAATGACATTGCGCGCATTTTGATCTTGTCAGTGCCATGCGCTAAGGAATTTGCCGGAGAAAATCAAGTGTATGGGCATTCGTCTAGCTTGCAGTGCGCAGCGTTGAAGTGGGTGTTATCATAAACGAAGGCGCAACGAATACCAGGTTGATGCCGCTGCGTAAACCGTGTCCGCTGTTTCTGTGACCACGTGAAGGAGGCGATTGCGTGCATAGTGCGAAACGCCGTGCTGTCGCGGTTCTCATCGTCGCCCTTATCGTGGCGGGTGTTACCGTAGGCGCCTTCGCGTCTGCAAGAGTGTCGACCGAACATGCCGAGTCGCATGCGCAATCTATCCTTGTTGACAGTGCGAGTGAGCAAGCACGCTCGTTCGGTCAGATACTCAGTGGGCAGTTCCAAGTGCTCGATGCCCTATCGGTCTCCATCTCCCAAATGGATTCGCCCGACGATGCCTCCATAGAAGCTTTATTCGATGCAGCTGGTGCTACTATGCACACAGGATCGCTCGCTTTCATCGGAGTCGATGGCGTGGTGCGCGTGGGCGTGGATGCGGGTGTGGACACGTTGGATATCGCATCGACCCAGGCTGCATTGGCGGGGCAGAAGGGTATGGCATACATCGAAGAGTCTAAGGTCGGTCAAGCGGGTATCGCCCTTTCCGTGCCCTGTTATAAGGACGGTCAGCTGATTGGCGTGGTTTCGGGTATGCATACCACTGACGATTTATCGGCACGGATTGAAGGCGTGGCTTATTCGGGCGAAAGCTCAACATTTATCTTGAATTCAGCGGGTAAGATACTCGTCCCCAGTACCAGTGAGTACTTCGTTTCAATCAACAATGATACATTCGACTTCTACACTTCCCCTGACCTTGCGTTTGACAATGGCCCGGATGGGGTCGAGGCTCTACGGGCTGCTTTGGCTCAAGGCGAGCAGGCTACCATTCGCTATACCTACAAAGGCGAAAGAAGGGTCGAGGTTTTCGTTCCTTTGGACGACGTGGGCCTACCGGATAACGATTGGTATGTATCTTGTGAAGTGGAGCAGGCAGTTTACGAAAGTGACATCACAAAAGCACAGGGCGATACTCTGTTTGCCGTGTTGCTTTCCTTAGTGTTCTTCATAGTCGCTGTGGCGTTGTTTGTGCTCTATGACCACAGCAGCCGTAAGCGCCAGAAAATCGATGCTGACATTCTGCGCGAGCGCGACCAGCAGTATGGCATTGTGCTGCGTCAAAGCGGGCGGCATGTGTACCGCTACGAAATCGCAACAGGCTGCGGCTACCATGTTACCAGTGAAGATGTGTTCAACTCGGGAGGTGAGCGCCCCCATATGGTGGAGTCCATGATTGCAGATGGATTTGTGGGTGCCGACCAAGCCGAGAGTTTCCGTGCATTCTTCAAGCGCATCGATGAGGGCGAGTCGCCTGTGAGCGGCTGCTTCAGGTTGAAGAAGCCATCAGGGGAGTATGCCTGGTTCAACGAAGCCTCTACGACCGTGTTCGACAAGCAGGGTCGCGCAGAGTATGCCATCATCACCTATTGGGATGTGACTGAGCAGCGCGCGGCGCAAGAGCGCTACCGAAAGACCGCCGCCTATCGCCAGCTGGCGGAACGCAGTACGATAGGGTCCTTTCATTTGAATCTTACGAAAGGCGTGGTTGATGATTGCGTCGCGGAATTCGCCAACATTGTGGGGCCAGAATTCAGCGGAAGATATGCAGAGTGCCTGCGCGATGTGGAGCACCTGCTTTTAGATGACAAGACAAGGGATGTGTTCCAGACGCGATTCTGCCAAAGCGAGCTGTTAGCCGCCTTTGAAGAGGGACGCACGAAAGTGGAAATGGAGCACTATCTTGCGCTGGGCGAGAGCGAGCCTATCTGGGTGTCCACGACGGTGGAGCTGGTGGCGAACCCCGAGACGAATGACGTGGAAGGGTTCATGTACTCGAGCAACAAGGATGAGGAGCATCGCATACGCCAGCTTCTGCTGACCGTGGTCGACAACGACTACGAATTCGTGCTGCTCATAGACAAGGCCACTGGTGAATACAAGACCTTCTTCAGCAAAAAGGATTGCGCCTCAGTGGTGCAGCCGAAGGGATTCTATGATGATAAGCTGATAGAGAGCGCGCGCAACCTGTTTGTTCCCGAAGACTTCGAAGCGGTGAAAAAGGCCTTCCATCTTCCCGCCATCATCGAGCGATTGAACCGCCAGGAAATGTTTGAGCTGCACTATCGCATACGTGTGGATGGGCAGCTGCTATACAAGGCGTATCCGATTTCGCGTTTGGAGGCGAGCAACCGTTTCATCGTGATGTCGCGTATCGATGTCACCAATAGTGTGGAAGAGCTGCAAGCAGCCCTTGAACAGGCGAATCAGGCAAATCAGGCGAAAAGCGAGTTCCTCTCACGCATGAGCCATGATATTCGTACGCCCATGAATGCCATTATGAACCTGAGCCGTATGATGTATGACGAGCTCGATGACAAGCAGGCCCTTGTGGCGGATCTGGGCAAGATGGATGCCTCGAATGAGTTTTTGCTTGGCCTCATCAACGATGTGCTCGATATTTCCCATATCGAAAGCGGCGCTTTCGAATTGCATCCTTGCGTCTACAAGCTCAGTGAGTTCATCGAGTATATCGAAGGCATCATCATACCGCTTTGCCGCAAGGGTGGTATCGAGTTCGAATGGAAGAGATCCCCTATTAAAGACGATCTGTACGTGGACAAGGTTCGTTTCAATCAGATTATCTTTAACTTGCTTTCCAATGCAGTGAAATACACCCCGGCAGGCGGCCGTGTGTCGTTGCGCTTGAAAAGCAGCGAAAGCGCCGATGGCGTTTTGAACATGACGATTGTCGTGACCGATACGGGTATCGGCATGAGCGAAGAATTCCAGAGGACGATGTTTGAGCCATTTGCCAAAGCGGATGCGACTGGTGCGTATCAAGGTACTGGTCTGGGGCTTTCCATTGTGCGGGCCATCATTGTGAAAATGGATGGAACCATTGCGGTAGAAAGTACGCCCGGGGAAGGTTCTACGTTCACGATAAAGCTGCCCATGTTGAGAGCGACGCCCGCCCAGCTTGCAGCAGAGCGCAAAGCAGATAAGCTCGACGACTTGTCTTACAGCCACATGCTTTCAGGCAAGAGGGTTCTGTTGTGCGAGGACAACGATATCAACGCTTCCATTACCAGGCGTTTACTCGACAAAGTGGGCGTTGACGTTGATGTTGCGGAAAATGGATATGCAGGTTTGAATACATTCAAAAGTCACGAGGTTGGCTACTACGATGCGATATTGATGGATGTGCGCATGCCCGTTATGGATGGGCTCGAAACTGCCAGCGCTATCCGCGCGCTTAATCGACCCGATGCGAAAAAAGTGCCGATTATCGCCATGACGGCCGATGCTTTTACTGAAGACAAGAAACGTACAATCGATGCCGGCATGAATGCCCATCTGTCAAAACCGGTTGTCCCCGAAGACCTCTATCGTACGTTGGCAGAAAAAACGTGCGGGACGCCGAATGGGCATCCCGCACGATAGAATAGGCCAACGCAGTTTTTACAGATACTGTCTCTCAACAGGCCAACGCAGTTTTTACAGATGCTGTCTCTCGCCTTGCGCTAAGCGTTGATAAGAGGCGGTCTGTGCGACCTCTCGTGCCAATCTTTAGAAACGATACTCCTGCTGAACGCTGATCCATCGTTGTGTGGTGAACTTGTTCATGACCCACTCGCCATTGAAACGTCCGATACCCGAGCGCTTCACACCGCCGAACATCACATGCGGCTCATCATTGATGGACTGGTCGTTTACATGCACCATGCCCGAATCGATGCGTTTGGCTACTTGCATGCCGTGATATAAATCGCGCGTGAACAAGCTGCCGGACAAGCCGTATTCGGTATCATTGGCGATGGCGATGGCTTCGTCTTCGCTGCTGGCGTGCATCAAGCTCACGACCGGGCCAAACACCTCGTTTTTAGCAGAAGGCATGTCGTTGGTGACGTTATTGAGAATCCATGGGTATATGACGTTGCCTACGGTGTAGCCTTCCAAAGCCACGCCAGCGCCGGATTCGATGGTGCTGCGCACGTAATCCTCTACAGATTCCACCTGTTTTTTGCTGATGATGGGCCCGATGAAGACGCGGTCATCTTGCGGGTTGCCCACAGGCAGTGCTTTCACAGCGGCGATAAGCTCTTCAGCGAATGCGTCGTAGACGTCGTTCATCACGATGATGCGGTTTATGGCCATGCATACCTGGCCAGCGTTGAAATAGCCGCCGAATGCCGCTGCGCGTGCTGCCGCCGCCAAATCAGCATCGGAAAGCACGATCATCACATTGTTGCCGCCCAGCTCAAGTGATACGTCCTTTATCATCTTGCCAGCGACCTCACCGATGCGCCGTCCCACTTCGGTGGAGCCGGTGAAAGAGATAAGGTCGGCTGCCGGATGCTCCACGATGGCATCACCGATAACCGAGCCCTTACCGGCGATGGCATTCACCAGTCCGGCGGGGAATCCAGCCCGCTCAAACATCTCAGCAATCAGAAACGCGGTTGCAGGCGTGTCGGAGGCTGGCTTCAGCACAACAGCATTTCCGCAAGCCACGGCAGGTACCACACTGCGCATGGCCAGCACCAACGGTACGTTCCACGGCGCGATGGTGCAAATGACGCCCTTGGGCTGGCGGATGATGCAGTTGTCTTTGCCGGGGATGTCGCTGGGCTGGATGATGCCGTTCATCATGTAAGGGAATTTGCACGCTTCGCGCACGATAGCCTGAATGGTCCCGAATTCGAAATCAGCTTTCGATTTGGCTGATCCGCCTTCTTCTTGCAACACGGAATAAATCTCATCCTGCATGCTCTGGATGGTGGCGATTAAACCCTCCAAAAGTGCGACGCGCTCACCCGGTGCGGTTTCGCCCCATGGTTTCTGCGCGGCCTTGGCTGCTGCATAGGCTGCATCCAAATCGTCTTTGCTAGCGGCGTGGTAGGTATAGAGCACCTCGCCTGTAAAGGGGTTTATATCTTCTAGCACATCATCGGATCCGCCTTGGACCCACTGACCGTTGATGTACTGCTTGTCGTACGCTTTCATCATTTCCTCCTACGATGTTGCTTCCGGTTGTTCGTTTTCCATTATAGTGAAACGCCACGCGCACGCGCAGGTGCCATCCGTAACGTCTGGGAAACAAGAGACGCACTCGCATCCGATGCGAGTGTCTATAGCGTGTGCGAAAGAATCGAATTCACCTACGGCGGCGTCTTTGCAGGGGTGCAAGCCCATGTTTTTGCGGGTGCGTGCGCTTTGTACGCGGCAGTCCACCACTCGATGCAGCAGCGCTCCTGTGTTGTCGAAGCCTGTTTCGCATCGGTTGCACAGGGTGTTGTGCTTGAAGCAGATGGCTTGGCGCAGACCTTCCAGTCCCGGGTGCTCGGGCATCTTCAGCCAACGTTTTATGCGTCTGGCTTCCACGTTCGCAAAACCGATTGCCGCTTCGCAATCCGCGCGCATGGCGATATCCATGCCGAGGGAGCCTTCAAGCGCTTGGAACCAAACACCGTCCATCGCCACGACGTTTTTCGCCATATCCTCAACCAAGTTCTGGGTTTCGTGAATGTCTAAGCCGTCTAGGCAGTTTGCTTCATTGCTTTTCGAGACGCACTTGTTTCGTTCGGTGATAAGCGCATTGAACTGCCGCTTGTCGTGATGCATGTCGATGATTTTACGGATACGCTGTTTGGGTATGGCGGGGTTGAAAGGCTTTATGATGAAGTCGTCGGCCCCGGCGGCGATGCCCGCTTGAATGGTCACATCGTCATCGGATGCACAGACCAGCAGCATGGGCAATTCGCGGTTCCATTCCATCGCCTTGCTGATTGTCAGCACTTGAAAAGCGCTTACCTGGGGGATTGCGGCGCTTATCAGGGCTACTGACAAGTTTTTCTCGCGCTTGAGAATCTCAAGCGCTTCTTCGCCGTTTTCCGCTTCGATAATTTTGCAATCGCTGTCGAATAGGGATTTGAGCTGGATACGCTCTGCCGCATGCTCATCAGCGACGAGCGCGGCATCCTTGCCGAAGTAAAGTGCGCGCGTGGATGCATCATCTGCAGGGGCCAGGTGGCCGCGTTCCTTTTGCAGGCGCAGCTTCATGTCATACATATTTTTGTCGGCGGCCTTCACGGAGGCATCTATGTCTTTCGCATCGATTGGCTCGCCCAGATATGTGCCGTAACTGGATTCCACATTGTAGGGTAAATCGGAGGTTTTGTTCAGCGTTGCCAGCGTATCGTCAACGTAGGCGACTATTTCACGGGGCCTGTCGCTGCCAAGGGGAAACGACCCCACGAGCAGGAATTCATCTCCTCCCATACGTGCGCATAAAGAGTCCGTGCCTGCCGCATCGGAAAGCGTTTTCGAAAAAAGGAGCAGTGCTTTGTCGCCTGCGGAGTGCCCAAAGGTGTCGTTGATGAATTTTAGGCCGTTCATGTCGGTGTAATACACGAATAGCTCTTTGTCGTACCTGTTCGCGTCGGCCAACACAGCAGGGCTATAGTATTCGAAGCCCTTTCGGTTATACAGGTCTACGGTTTCGTCAAGCAAATCTTTTTGAAAGAGCCGCTCGTTGGCGATTTGCAGCTGATCTATCAGGCGTTTGTTTTCGGAGTCGGCGGCCGCCTGTTTTGACCGGCGCTCATCGATATCGCGAATCATCAGCAGGTACTCGAAGCCGTCCGTGTCTTTGCTGCTTGCACGACCCAGTGTGCATTCAATCCATTTGATGCCACCCATGTTCGGTGCGTTCATGCGGCATTCGCATGTTGTGTGGCGTTTGAGCGCTATCGTTTCCTGCTGCATGTCTAAGTCGGTTGCGTTGAGGAATTTTTCGCGGTCCTGCTCTATGATATAAGATGCCATCTGTTCTCGAAACAATGTGAAATGCACGATGGTCAAAGGAATTCGCTTCAATTCGCTCGAGCGGTGCAGCTCGATGCATTTATCGGTTTTGGGATTAACTGAAAGCAACAGGTAATAGGTCGAGTTCAGCGCCACCTGCTGAGCTTCCAGCGTTTTCTGACTCATGGGAATGTAGCTCACGGCCACACAGCCTACCACCGTATCCCCGTCTTTGATGGGGGCGAGCTTGCCTTCCAAATCGAAATCAAATTTACCTGAGGGGGTGCGGTTGAAAATATCCTCGCCAGTCGCGAGTGCTCGATCCAGTGCGCCTGTGGGGTCTTTGAACGTGTCGCCCACATACATCTTGCCTATGGCTTCGTCGGGATATAGGTAGAGAATTTTGCAATTGGTATCGTAGAGGGATATGTACATGTCAAGCTCGAAAAGGCGCTCTACTAGCTTAATAGATTTCATCGCCGCTTCTAGTTTTGGATGCATGTGCTCTTACCTGCCGACGTGGTTTGCATTATGCGTCTCGAATTTTAACACGGGATTGCTCCTCGCGTGCTTTCTTGCGGATAAATGGGGGATGATTCTTTGAGAGATGCGTCCATGCGTTGCCGGTGATACCATATCTGTTGTATGCGGGTGGCTGGAAAGGCAGGTTTTCCTTGTCCACGTGCCAAAATCCAACGTAAGGAAATGAATGGAAAGCGGGTTTTTACCGGTCTGCCGGCAAGATATGGTCGATCGCGGTTGGGACCGGGTGGATTTCGTGTACGTGTCGGGCGATGCGTACGTGGACCATCCTTCTTTCGGCACCGCCATCATCACGCGGCTTTTGGAGGCGAAGGGTTATCGCGTAGGCATCATAGCGCAGCCCGACTGGAGAAAAGACGCCAGTATCAGCGTCTTCGGTTGCCCTCGTTTGGCATTTCTGGTTTCAGCGGGCAATATGGATTCCATGGTGAACCACTATACGGTGGCGAAAAAACATCGTCACAACGACGCTTACACACCGGGCGGTGCGTCGGGAGCCCGTCCGGACCATGCGGCTGTGGTCTACAGTAATCTCATCCGGCACACCTACAAAGAGACTCCCATCATACTTGGCGGCATCGAGGCCAGCTTGCGGCGCTTGTCGCACTATGACTATTGGTCGGACACGCTGAAGCGCTCGATTCTGCTGGATTCCGGTGCTGATATGATTTCGTATGGCATGGGTGAGCATTCCATCATCCAGATAGCCGATGCGCTTGATAGCGGACTCACCATTCAGGATGCGAGTTATATCGATGGCACGGTGTATCGTGCGTCATCGCTAGATCATGTCTGGGATGCTCAGGTATTGCCATCGTTTCCGGATATGCAGCAAGACAAGCTGAAATACGCCGAGAGCTTTGCCGTGCAGTATCGCAATTCTGATCCTTTTACGGGAAAGCGCTTGGTAGAGCCTTATTCTGATCACGAATTCGTGGTGCAGAACCCACCATCTGAGCCTTTGACGCAAGAAGAGATGGACGCCGTGTACGCCTTGCCCTATATGCGCACCTATCATCCTATGTATGAAGCAGCAGGCGGGGTTCCGGCGATTTCGGAAGTGAAATTCAGTTTGACCAGTAATCGTGGATGCTTCGGCGAGTGCTCTTTTTGCGCGCTGACGTTTCATCAGGGACGTATCGTGCAGTCGCGCAGTCATCAATCGCTCATTCGCGAGGCGAAACAAATTATCGAGGAGCCTGATTTCAAAGGCTACATTCATGATGTCGGCGGTCCTACGGCGAACTTTCGCGCCCCGGCTTGTGAAAAGCAATTAACTCACGGTGCCTGTCCGAACAAACGATGCCTGTGGCCAGAACCCTGCAAGCAACTGCGCGCAGACCATAGCGATTACATCTCGCTTTTACATGATTTGCGTGAACTGCCCGGGGTGAAGAAGGTATTTGTGCGCTCGGGCATCCGTTTCGATTATGTGCTCGCTGATAAATCACACGGCAGCGAGTTTTTGATGGACCTGTGCGAGCACCATGTGAGCGGTCAGTTGAAAGTAGCACCCGAGCATGTGTGCGACGAGGTATTGTCGGTGATGGGCAAGCCTGGCAACCGAGTATTCCAGCGTTTCGTGCGCGAGTACGAGCGCGACAACGAAAAGCTGGGCAAAAAGCAGTTTTTGGTGCCGTATTTGATGTCATCACATCCCGGATCCACCTTGAAGGAGGCAGTTGAGCTGGCCGAATACTGTCGTGATTTGGGCTATATGCCCGAGCAGGTACAAGATTTCTATCCGACGCCTTCCACCATGTCCACGGCGATGTATTTCACCGGTGTGGATCCGCGCACGATGCAGCCGGTCTATGTGCCGAAAAGCCCGCATGAAAAAGCACTGCAGCGTGCATTGATACAATACCGCAATCCGAAGAACTACAATCTGGTGTTGGAGGCGTTGCGCAAGACGGGTCGCATGGACTTGGTGGGTTTCGCTCCTGAATGCCTCATCCGTCCGAAGAAGAGGGGGTCGGATGGCGTGCGAGCCAAACAAAGCGGCGAGCGCGGTAGGCAGGGAGACAGAAAACCCGCAGGCGCCAAGCAATCTGGCGGCGCGAAACGCGCTCGCAACAGAGGACCGCTATCATAATGCCATTCATTTACACGCATCCGAGCTGGGAAGAAGTGCGCAACATGTCGGAGAGTCAATATACGAAAGCGGTCATATTCAGTATGCTTGCATCATCTGCGATAGGAATTATCATCGCGGTGATTTTGGCAGTGCTATTTTAAGAGCGCCGCGCAGGGTTCTCATCAGAGCGCTGTAGTATCATGCGGGATTTTGGCGCTCTGGAAGACTGATCATTGCGCCAAGGCCGTTTTCTCGTCGGTTGAAGACGATGTACGATTGCATAGTACGTAGGGCATCATTGCCATCAGGGGGAACACATAGGCTGCAGGCAGACAGTAACGGCTCAGTACCAGCGGTCCGGCAAGCAAGGTCAAGGCGAACAGCAGTTGCGGAAAGATCGCGATGGCGCTGCGCCTGCTGCTCACAGTGGTGCTCATCAGCAGGAACAGGAATATGAATAGTGGCAGCCAGAGCGCAAGCGAGCTGCGGCTGAACAGTACGCCTACCACAGAATCGTTCAGTGCGCTCTCGTAGGCATTCATTGTTTGGCGCATACCGTCTAAAGCGGAGAATTCGACAAGGCCTTCGGTGATGCTGTCGGCGGAAGCGATGATGTTCGGGCTTTCATATGTCTTGTCATATCCATCGTCTGGCAAGCTGATGGTGCTGAAGAAAAGCCCCAGTTCATGTGTCCATTCATAATTCGTATCGCTCTTCGCTTCGATGGGTGATCCAACCAAGAACAAATCGTTGCAATTGATGAATGTAGCCGCTGCATACACGTCTGGGTGTCGCAATCCCATGGAAAACCACGTGTGTAAGTAGGCAAATGTGTCAGATGCCGATGAGGAATGCCATGTGTCCTTCACGTTGTCGGCGCGGTAAATATCGTACTTGTTCGCAAGCGTGTCGAAATCCGCAACCGCATCGATGGTCGCGCGTTGCTCGTCGCTTACCTCGTTGGGGTATTCGTTAATCAGGCGTGCGCTCTGTTGCAGAGGCAGCGAGAACATCTCGCCTGAGGATGTGGGCGTGATGCCGAATGCGGGCAACAGGATAAAAGAGTAGGCCATCATGCACACAATCGTGGTTGCACCTACTGCCATAATGCGACGGCGTGTATCTGCGCCGACGGCAAACAGCAACACGAGCAGTGATAAAACTACCAGGTAGATGCCCGTTTTCCGCGTGAGGCACATCAGCAATGCGGATACAACCATGCATGCGAGCCATCGTTTATCGAAAAGGATGGCACCTTTTGTGCGCACGCATTCCGCAAAGGTTATGCAGAAAATAATCCATACCCAGGAAAACGATGCATCCTTCATCATGGAAGAGCCATACGATGCGAAAAGAGGCACGGCGCAGATGGCAACCAAGCAGCCGTAGAACAGCGGCTTTGCAGGACTGAATCGTTTCAGATAACAAAGCAAAAACGAAAACGATGCGGCCGTGACAAGGGTCATTGCGACGCTATGCAACATCAAACCGATAGATCCGCTTCCCAGGCCGCGTCCCACATCCATGAACAGGCCGTATATGAGCGTCGTAAACCAAGGATGGTGGTCGCTCCAGATTTCAGGATGCGCCCAGATCAGCAGCTGCCAAACGGTATCATCGTCAAATGCCCCAGGCAGGTGCGCGATAATCCACGGTGCCCAACATGCGACGATGATGGCGAAAAACGGAAAGAAGCTGTGGTGCAGTTGTTGTGAAAACGAGCGGACGCTTATCGTTTCGCGGCGATGCGTCGTTGTTTCCAATGCGCTCAATAGTATGAGTGAAACGGCAAAAACAAGCGCGAATACCACCAAGGTAAGCACGAGTACAACGGCTGTCGCGCCAGGATCAAGCCATGGAAGGACCTCGTGAAGCAGAACCAAGCTTTCATATGCTCCTCCGCAATGCAAAATGAGACCTGCAGCAAAGCAAGCGCAGAACAGCCCAGCGAAAACGCTCGATACGGAAATGAAGTGCTTCACGCCCGCTGCGCTTCCGCATGCTCTTTCAAGCGGTCGAACGTCTCGTCGCTGATGAAGTGCTCGATGCGGCATGCATCAGTATTCGCGGTTTCCCCGTTGACCCCGATATCTATAAGGAAATCGCGCAATACGGTATGACGACCGTATATCTTGCAAGCCTCAGATTCACCTTCGTCTGTAAGCGTCACCTGTCCGCCTTCAACATCTACCAGGCCTTCGCGGCGCAGCTTGGAAAGCCGTTCGCTCACAGTGGGCTTCGAATAATCCAGCTGGCGCGCTATGTCCACGGCATGTACGAATCCGTTTTCGCGGGAAAGAAGATAGATGGTCTCAAGATACATTTCCTCAGATTCATTATTGACCGCGCGCATCGTCATGCCTTTCGGGTTCCTGCTTGTTTCTTGTATGCGAATAAATCATTTTATCATTCGAAGGCGGGGGAGTGCGAGGTGCGCCGTAGGCGGTGTAAAAAAGTTAGGAAAGGCTAAATTTGCTGTTGACATCGAAGTTAGGCAATGCTAATTTATCTGAGTTAGGAAAGCCAAACAGTAAATGCTGCAAGCGAAGGCGATGTATTCGCCGATGCGGAAAGGACTATCATGACACTTGCCGAAGCGAGCCCGGGAACAACCGTAAGGATAGAGCGTTTAACAGGAGAGGGAGCAACGAGGCGACGCATCATGGATATGGGTCTCACCAAAGGCTGCGACGTCTATGTTCGTAAAGTTGCGCCATTAGGCGATCCTATTCAAGTTGCTCTGCGCGGATATGAGCTGACCTTGCGAAAAACCGAAGCGGCGCGGGTGGAAGTGCTGTGAGCTATTAGGATGCTGTAAACCTACCGCTGCTGCTTGCTGGGTGCGTAGGGAGGGTAAGGCACGCCTACTGGCATGTCTGTCGGTCGCCGAGGCGCGGTTTTTTTTCGAACAAGAAGTTAACCATAGTAAACATCTGACAAGAGCACTCGATTTCGAATCGATTCATTGGCAAAACAGGAGGACATATGGATATGAAAGTGGCGTTGGCGGGTAATCCCAACTGTGGGAAGACCACGCTTTTCAACGCTTTGACAGGGTCGAACCAATACGTTGGTAATTGGCCTGGCGTGACTGTGGAGAAAAAGGAAGGGAAGCTAAAGGGGATAGATAACGTGACAATCGTTGATCTGCCTGGCATTTACTCGCTTTCCCCCTACACGCTCGAAGAGAGTGTTGCACGCGATTTTCTGACGGAAGAGGCACCAGATGCCGTGCTGAACATAGTAGATGGCAGCAATCTGGAAAGAAATCTGTATCTGACCACGCAGATCATCGAAATGGGCATTCCCATGCTCGTGGCGGTAAACATGATAGATGTGCTTGAAAGGCGAGGTGAGAAGCTTGATCTGCAGGCGCTTTCTCAGAAATTGGGTTGTCCGGTTGTCGAAATGAGCGCTGCCAAGGGCGAAGGGATCGATGCGGCCGCGCAGCGTATCGTCGATATCGCCCAAAACGCGCAAGTGCCTCGCAAAACATGCATGTTCAGCTCTGATGTTGAACGCGCGCTTTCCCAGATAGAAACGATGGTGGCCCAGTCTCACAGAGACGATGCGGCTAATGGTGCCGATCGCTTCTATGCGGTCAAGCTGCTGGAGCGTGATTCAAAGGCGATGAGGCAATTTCGTGATATGGATGCAGAACCTGTGATCTCGTTGTTGGAACGAAGATTCGATGACGACGCGGATGGCATTATCGTGGGGCAACGTTATGACTTCATCGAATCGGTCGTCTCTGCCTGTGCGTCCCGCGCAAAGGAAAAGCAGAGCGCGACGGAACGCATCGACAAAGTGGTGACGAACCGCGTTCTGGCACTGCCGATTTTCGTCGTCTTGATGTTTTTGGTGTATTTCATATCGGTGACCAGTGTGGGAACGTGGGCGACGGATTGGGCGAATGACGGCGTGTTCGGCGATGGATGGTTCGTTCCCTTCACCGAGCAGGTGGATCAAAACGGTAACACCTATGAGGAGGCAACGGCGCTGTTTGAAAGCGAAGGTGCGGAAGAGCCCGAACCTGGCGAATATGGTCTATGGGTGCCGGGTGTGCCGGTGCTTTTGGGCAATGCTATGGAATCGGCCGAGGTTGACGAGACCGTGCAGAGTCTGGTGCTTGATGGTGCGGTTGCCGGCGTGGGTGCCGTGCTGGGATTCGTGCCGCAGCTGATGGTGCTGTTTGTATTGCTCGCCCTGCTTGAATCCTGTGGGTATATGTCGCGTATCGCGTTCATTTTGGACAAGCTGTTTCGCAGGTTCGGGCTATCCGGTAAAAGTTTCATCCCGATGCTCATAGCAACGGGATGCGGTGTGCCGGGTATCATGGCCAGTCGCACCATCGATGCTGACAACGATCGTCGCATGACGGTCATGACCACCACTTTCATGCCCTGTTCGGCCAAGCTGCCTATAATCGCCCTGTTTGCGGGCGCGGTTTTTGGAGGCGTGTGGTGGGTTGCCCCCAGTGCATATTTTTTGGGTATCGCTATGATATTGGCAAGCGGCATCATCCTGAAAAAGACGCGCGCTTTCGCAGGCAACGTCGCGCCGTTTGTGATGGAGCTTCCTGAATACCGTATGCCCACGTTTGCTGCGGTGATGCGCAGCATGTGGGAACGTACAAGTTCGTTTATTAAAAAGGCCGCTACGGTAATCTTCTTGGCGTCCATGACCATCTGGTTCGTTTCCAGTTACGGTATTGTCGGTGGCGCATTCGGTCCGGTGCAAGATGCCGATGAATCAATCCTCGCCGTTTTGAGCGGAGCTATCAGCTGGCTGTTTTACCCCTTGGGTTGGGGCGACTGGCAGGCCGTGAGCGCTACCGTTGCCGGTCTGATTGCGAAAGAGAACGTGGTGTCCACATTGGGCGTGCTGTATGGAGGAGATGCGGGTTGGTATACAGCTGTGCAGGCGGCATATACGCCCGTTGCGGCATACAGCTTGCTCGCTTTCAATTTGCTATGCGCTCCGTGCTTTGCCGCTTTGGGTGCTATCCGTCGTGAGATGGCTTCACCGAAATGGTTCTGGGCCACCGTGGGCTACCAATGCGGATTGGCTTACGGCGTGGCATTGGCAATATATCAGATAGGTGGTCTGCTCACGGGTGAAGTTGCGTTCAACATCTTCAGCGTTGCGGCATTCGCTCTGATGGCAATGTTCTTCTATCTGTTATTCCGTCCTGCGAAAAAGGTCGACCGTGCTGTGATGCCGCGTCTTTCCGTGGCCGTTGCCGAGGGGGTGTAGGTCTATGACGATAGGAACCCTTGCTGCCTTGGCGGCGTTGGTCGGGCTTGTTGTGTTCGCGGTTCGCTCTATGCTACGGCAGAAGAAAAGTGGCGGTTGCGCATGCAGCAAAGGATGTTGTTCAGGCGGATGCAGCTGCTGTTCTCCGTGCGGAAGTGCGGCGGAGCAGAAGCCCTCTCAGTAGGCAGTAAAGCTCGAGCAGTCGTTTGCGCATGTGCAGACGTGTGTAGATGATAAGCGATGAAATTGGGGCGGCCGCTTGTGCGGTCGCCCCAAAAAGCTTCAAGTCATTTTGTCGCGCGCGCGTCGCTTTATGACTCGCGATCCAAGTGATAGAGGAAATCGGCACTTACATGCATATCTAGGTTGTTGTTGTACAAGCATGATGCGCTGAAATTGTAGCCGCGCACGATATCGCTCGTTTGGATAAGCGTTTCCATAGAACGTGCGCCGTGGGTGTAGCGCCATACGCGCAAAAACGCGTTCAGCACGTTTTCTTCCACATTAATGCGTTCGCCTTGCTGCAGTCCCACCTTTTGCTCCAACGAGCTTCGCAACAAGATGGCGCGGCGCAGATAGAGTCTCTCGTCGAAATCGCTCATACTGCTATCGGCGTCAAGCAGATGCAAGTGCTGCTCTAATGCTTGCTGCCCGCCGGTGGGATTGATGCCCAGCACGTTGAGGTAGCCTTTCAAGCGACTGATGAAATCAGGAGCCTTTGTGTCGGCCGCCGCTTTCGCCCGCTCAATCTGCGCGCTGTCAGCCGATGCTCCCTTGTCATCAGGCACGGCTGCCATCTGCGAAAACTCTTTCATACTGTGGCACGTGCCCCCTGCGAATACGAACACGGATTTGCCGATGGTGTGCTCCAGCGCGCCTTCCAAAAATGTGCCGTCTTGCATGGGAGACAGGAAGTATTTCAGCCAACCTAGCTCACGGCCGCCGAACTGTGAGTCGAACTCATCGAAGAACACCACGGGGATGTTGCCCTTCAGGCAGCTGTCGCGCACTTGGTGGAATGCCTCAATCAAGTGATCGATTGACGTCATCTGCGAAAGGTTGAACGTGAAAGTGCTGTGCGAATCCAGATGGAACGACTTGGCTATCTGCTTCACGACAAACGACTTGCCCGATCCGGGCTGACCGAATATCGCGATGCTGAAAGGCTGGCGAGCTTTCTCGTTTTCGATATAGAGGCGCAGCAGGTTCTGGATGCTGCGAATCTCTTCGGCCTCCTCGCGGTCAAGCGTGACGAAATTACCTACGCGCAGATGACCCACGTTGCGAATGGTGCGTGGCAGTCCGTCCTGCACCAAGCGTTTCGCGAAATCTTCCATACGTTCCTGGCCACTGCCGATAAGCTCATAGCAAAACGAGAAGCGTTCCTTGTCCTGGACGTTGCGCGAGATCAAACGGTCGCGGCGCATTTGGGAAAGCTCGTGGTCGATGATTTTGCGGTTCAGTTGTATATGGGCCATATTGCTGTCAGCGAACAGCTCATCGAGGCTGCATATGTCGTGGATGGCAGCTTCGCGCTCGACGATGATGTCGGCTATGGATTGCAGCGGAAAACCGGGCTTCCCGCCAAAGTCAGCGTAACCGCTGGCCAAAAGCTCGTGAGATGCATCAAGACCAATGGTCATGCCCTTGCAAAGCGTAGTGAGGAAGCTCTCGTCGCTCTCTGCCGTAAGCAACGTGTGGGTGAGCGCCGCCTCTACAGCGATGGTCGAACCGAACACGCGCCCCGTGGCTTGAGCGCTCATCTCGTTTTCCATGGAGTTGGCGTAGTAGGTGATGGAGGCCTCGCCGTCGTTGTACAGCAAGAATCCCTCGTTGTCATACTTCACGATGACGGCGCGAAAACCAGCTAAGCAGTCAACCGAGCGGATGGCGCGGCACGTTTCGAAAGTCAGCTGCTCCCAACTGAGGCCCTTGCGAATGTTGAAGCCAGCGCGTCGCATATCGTCGACAGTGGTGTAGAGCACGGTTTTGTCGGCTAAATGCTCGCGGCAGATTTCCTCAACGGTTTGCGAGGGCATTTGATGTTTGCCGAATCGCGTGCGCAGCACGATGGTCTCCACACCGGCGTACTGGTCCTTGTTGAAAACGAAGCAGCCACTGCCCTCAAGGCCGCAGCTCAGTCGCGTGTCTTCGCGCTCCATATCGTAAATTGTCGCAATGCGCACATGGTCGGCGATGTCATCATCGATGATGCCCATCAACTGTGGGGCCGATCGGTCGCCATCGGATGCAGATGGTGTTTGGCCCAAGCTTTCTTTCATGAAATAAGAGGTGGTCCCGTTTGCTGTGCTGCAAAACCACTTCGACACGGTGCCGAAGGTAATGCGGTCGTTCACGTCGATGGCCGTGCAGTAGCCCTGTATCTGGCCGGTGGCCGAAAGCAGCTTGCCCATGATATCGATGCCCGATTCGCATTCAGCGAATGACAGCATGTAGTTCTTGTCCATGTCGTGGCGGCTGAGCTTCTCGTTGTTGAGCCGCAGCGAGGTGAGCTGCGATTCAGTGCGGTAGATGAGCAATCGGTCGAGCAGTCGGCTGCCGGTGATGAAAACGGTGTCTTTGTCCATAGCGCCTCCAAAACGTATGCGCGCGTTCGATCAGGTGTCACACGAGTATGCCTCAAAGAGAGGCGGACAGCAGTTTTTGTGGGGGAAAACCGTCGAAAAGACTCGTTTGGCTTTGTAGGCTTAATCCGCCTAGAGTAACCAAACGGATAATCGTGTAGGCGATTTCATCGTCTGAAGCGGATGGATCCATCTTCAGCATGCTCAGCATGCCGAAGATGACTATGGAAAGGATGTTGACCATCAGATTCATGTCGACAACGCGTGCTGCGCTGCGCTGGACTCGCGCGCGCTGGCATGCTTCAATCGCCGCCGTTCGTATTGCGTGCGATATAAATTCCTCTTTTATTCCCAGCTCATTTAAAACTGAGAACATAGGTCGCGGTTTTGTGCCTGAGGTATACAGAATGCGCCGCAGCGTCAGGGAGTAGCCTCGTAACTCATTGAACGCATTGCCACGAGCTTGGGTTTCATTCAAAACCGCGAAGCTCTCAATAATGTCTTCGTTGTAGTCACGCAACACTTCTGTAGTCAGCTCATCTTTGTTTCTGAAGAATAAATAGAACGAGCTTCTGCTGATATGCGTTTTTTTGGCTACCGTTGATATGGATGTGTTCGATATGCCGCGTGTCTCGTAGCAATCGCGCGCCGTCATTACGATATCGCCCGCAACTCCCTGCAAACGGCCGCTTTCCTCGCGATCAAGATAGCCGCTTTCTCGCATGCTCGGCAAACGCTCACCGACATAGGGCAATGTGGCGTTGGTAAATATCGTACCGTGCTCAAAGGCTGGCGCGTTGTTGTGCGAGAACATTGCGGCTCCTTGCTTTGGCAAAGAACAGCTCGTTTGTTCGTTTACGTCGCGTTTTAAGTGACGAGCGTTTTCTTCAACTGTTTTCGAGTGGTCCGGCTAGCATATGATGTATTTTGCGGTCGGTCAAGGCAAAAAAGCCTATTCATGTGCGTGCTCGAAAGTATGATCTCGTCTTCTTCGCGTCGTGCGAGATGGCGAGAAAAAAGGTTACGATTAGTATGCAATTGCGGACAGGGAATCAAATGTGGCGACCTCTATATTTGAGTGTTTGCACAAAAGGCGTTGCAAAAGGCCTTTTTGAGGCGCGGTATAATGTGGCAAAACACAAGGGTATCCGCTGTGCGGGTGCGATACAAAGGCGGTAAGCGAGTGACGACCATATTCATTGATGCCGACGCATGTCCGGTGACGAAGGATGCGCTGGTTATCGCGCGTAAGGCGCATGTCCCAGTGGTCATCGCCGGTAATACCACTCAAAACCTTGAGAGGCATATACGGCCAGACGACCCGAGAACCGTCCAGGATGCGAAGGCGGGCTTTTGGGTTGACGTGCTTTCGGTGGGCGTGGGTGCGGACAGTGCTGATTTCGCTATTGTCCAGCAGCTTTTGCCTGGGGATATTGTGATCACGCAAGATATCGGGCTTGCTGGCATGGTGCTGGGCCGTGGGGCGCAGGCCATTGGCGTGCGCGGGCGCATATACGAAAAAGCCACTATCGATATGCAGCTCTTCATACGTCATGAAGAGAAGAAAGTGCGCCGTGCAGGTGGTCGCACAAAGGGTCCTGACGCTTTCGAAGATGACGACCGCGAGCGCTTCAAGGCGAATTTGGAACGGATGCTGAACGCTCGGGACTGAAGTCGGGCTACGCAGGGCAAAAAAAGGGCGCGAGTAAACTCGCGCCCTCTGTCAATCGACGACCGCCGATTAATTGCGGCTTCAGCCACCTCCGAAAAAGAAGGGGTAGGTGACCCTCTCCGGTTCGGGCATTGGATCGTCTTGCTGCTCAGCCTGCTTTGGCTTTTCCTGCTTTTGCGATGAGGATTCCTCATGCTTGTTTTGATCGAAGTCTTCATCAGAGTTGAAGAGTCGATCGAAAATAGAAGCACTCATGGCATTTCCTTTCTCTGTCGTACTTTACGGGAACAGAATAGACCACAATTGTTTCTAATTCAGTGACAATATCACATTCCACACGTAAGAAGAATCAACCCGCCCTCCATAAGCTGGAAGGCGGGTTGAAAAAACCGGTGTCGCAGATGTGTGCGAACGATTACTTGGTAAAGCGGCTGTAATCGTAGGTGTGCTGATTGTTCTTGTCATGCTGCTTTTTCGGCTGTGCCGAAGCATTGCGATCGCGCGCGGTGCTCTTCATACGACGCTGCGCATTTGTTGCGTTCTTGTTGCGTTTGTCGTCGCGGGTATCCGCATTTGAATCGTTGCGGGAGTAGTCCGAACGTTCGCGGGATGCATACGTCTTGTCGCTGCGCTTGCGGTTGTCGTTGGAGCGTCCATGACTATTGTCGTTGGAGCGGCTGGAATAAGAGCGATTGCCGTTGCGGCTCGAAGAGGACTTGTCGGTGCGCTTGCCATCGTTGGAGTTGTTGGACTCGCCATTGCGTTTGCGATATCCGGACTTATTGGATCCTTCGGTGCGTTTGGCATCGTTGGAGCCATTGCGCTGCCCGTTGTTTCTGCCGGCGCCACGACGTGCAGAGGGTGCGGTGCGCTTGTTCTTTTTGGGCTTCTGCAGAATGCTCGGGTCGGTAGCGTAATTTTCCAGCTGCATGAACGGGATATCCTCATCGGTCAGCTTTTCGATTTCGCGCAGGTTGTTGCGCGTTTCACGCGTGACGAACGAGATGGCCAGACCCTCTTCCCCGGCACGTCCGGTGCGTCCGATGCGGTGCACGTAGTCTTCGGGGGCGTCCGGCAAGTCGATGTTGATGACGGAATCCACATCGGGCACATCGATGCCACGTGCGAGCACGTCGGTTGCTACCAAGATAGACGTGCGACCGCGACGGAAGTGGTCGAGTGCTTTGCGGCGCTGGATTTGCGAGCGGTCCGAATGGATGGATTCGGCGCTATAGCCGTGCTCGCGCAGCATTTCCGTGCATTCTTCGGTACGGTTTTTCGTGCGGGCGAACACGATGACGCGCTCACTGCCCTTTTCATCGAGTACGGCACGCAGCAGCTCGTACTTGTCGCGATGGGCGATAGGCATGATGAATTGCTTCACGGTCTTCGCCGTTTCGCCCTTATGGGCAATCTCCACCACTTCGGGGTTCTTCAGCATCGTGCCGATGCCTTTGGTGATGGACTTGTCGATGGTGGCGGAAAACAGCAGTGTCTGGCGCGATTCGGGGGTAGCGGCGATGATCTTTTCCATGTCGGGAAGAAAGCCCATGTCCAGCATGCGATCGGCTTCGTCGAGAACTAATGCTTCCACGTCACCTAGTTTTGCGGTGCCGCGATTCATCAGGTCGATGAGACGACCGGGTGTGGCGATGAGGATGTCGGTGCCGCGTTTGAGGTCTTTAATCTGCGGGGTGTAGGAGCTGCCGCCGAACACGGTGGTTACATATTGGCCGGTTTCTTTGGCAATCTGCATGCAGCACACGGCGATTTGCTGAGCAAGTTCGCGTGTGGGGCTGACTACCAGGATGTTTGGCTTGCGACCGGATTTTTTCGTGCCGGACAGCTTGTCCATGATGGGCAGCAGAAACGCGGCGGTTTTGCCGGTGCCGGTGCTGGCTGCGGCGATGATATCGTGGCCCTCAAGAGCCAAGGGGATGGTGGCTGCCTGAACAGGGGTGGGGTCTTCGTATCCCAGGCGTTTGACAGCGCGAAGGGCAGACTCGGACAAGCCGAGGTCGGCGAAATTGTTTGACATTCTGTTTTTCCGTTCTTTCGGTTACGGCATGCCTTTTGCATGCTTATGCGCTCAACAGGGGCCGCTTACTGCGTGCGCATCGAGCGAAGCCGTTTTATGTGAACGGGAGCAGGTAAGAATTCTCTATATGAGTCGATTGCCCAGTATGCACGTTTTTGTATCCGAACATGTGTCGGAATCGTGAAAACGTCCGAGTTGTGCGCGAAAAGCCACAACTCGAAAAGGCTGTCAAGAAGAATTGTCGGGCCGAAGGTAAGCGGCACATACACTCCGATAGCGGTAATGGCTCGGCTTCTGGTTATTTTCCGAAGTATGCGGCAATCTCGTTCATGCGCTCGCTTTGTTCTACGGAAAACGGGCAACGCTCGTTGCAGTGTCTGCAATGTATGCAATCGGACGCATGCAGCGGCAGTTTATCGTAATGTCCTGCGGCGATGGTGTCGCCGCCGCGCGCAAGGTCGTAGTACTTGTTGATAAGGCCCACGTTCAAATCGGCAGGGCAGGGCTGGCAGTGATTGCAGTACACGCAATTGCCCACGGCATTTTGCGGGGCGAAGGTTGAAATAACCGAGTAATCGCGTTCGGTCTCGGTTGCATCCAAGAAAGCCAAGCATGCTTTCAGGTCGGCGAGTCCTCGCACGCCGGGCAGCACGCACAGCACGCCGGGGCGTCCCAACGAGTACGCCATGCATTGTACTTTCGTCAGAGCTTGTCCAAACGATGAGCGGTTCGCATCCAATAGCTGGCCGCCACCGAAGCATTTCATCACGGAAATGCCGACCCCCTCGCGCTCGCAGCGTCGATACAGGTCCATGCGTTCTGAATGCGTGCCGATGCCATATGAGCCTTGCGAATAATCGTAAGCGGGATTCACCGCCAACATGCACAAATCAATTTCTCCGGTGTCCAAAAAACGCTGCGCAATGGCGGGCTCATGCGACGAGAACGACAAGTGCTTGATGACGCCTTGGCGTTTCAAATCCAGCGCGTAGTCCCACAGCCCGTTTTTCATGGAGCTTTCGAAATCGGCCGGATCATCCATGCAATGGATGAACCCGAAATCGGCGAAGTCGGTATCCAATAATTCCAAACGACTTTCGAATTCGCGTTTGATGGTGGAAAGGTCGCGTGTCCAAGCGTATTTTCCGCTGGAGTAATCAGCACCCAAGTGCACCTGCAGATACACACGCTCGCGCTGCCCGGCAAATGCGCGCGCATAAGCGGGGAAGGGCGATGCTTGCGAAGGCACGAAGTCGAAATAGTTCACGCCTGCGTCCATGGCATAGCGCAGTGTTTCCTCAATCTCATCATCAGAGGCTTCATGGATATACCCCATGCCCATGCCGATAACGCTTATCTTCACGCCACCGTGGGGCAGAGTCCTATACTGCATCGCACGACCTTTCGCCTTCGGTTTTCGTTTAGAGGATAGCACAGTGCACATGTCTTACGCGTTTTTGCGCTGTGCTATTTGTACGGGGTCGTTCAGCACGTCGATTGATTTCGACGTGGCCGAGCAGATAAGCGTCAGCGAATAATCGCGCGCCGCTTTTTACCGCATCTGAAAGCTCGCTGCGGCGTTTCTGCATGCCATCGGCATAACGACCTGTCCATCCATTTCCAGCTGGTTTTCTTCTTCCGCATTGCGGGGAACATGCTGGATTAGAGCAAAAGGTCTTTCAAGTGGCGCGAAATGCGAGGTTATGCTGTCTGAAAACGTCTAACCTGCAGCCGTGAGGAAAAGGCCGATTTCAAACAACGGTTTGAACTGGGGTTTCGAAAATGCCAAAGAAAGACATCGTGCATGTTGTTTGCCAATGCGCACCCACAGACAGCATAACCTCGCATTTCGCGCCACCGCTAGGGCCTTTTGCTCGAGTCTGCAAGAAATCGCTACTCGCATGCCGCGCGCATAAACGTTTTATGCGCGGCGCAGGAGCGGCTTGCGTGCTCGTTTCGCTTCCGCGGCCTTTACGCGCTCAATCAAATAGTCGCGCACGTTGTCGCGATCGATGCCAAGCGATATGGAAAGCTCGTTGCACAGCAGGTTTTCGGCCAAGTTAAAATAACGTTTGTCGGTGGCGGTGATGCGCCGTCCTGTATCCATGCGATGCTCGGTGCGCGCGTAAACCGACTTGATGATGGGGACTAGGTCTTCGGGCGTGAACGTTTTTAGCAATTTGTCGTATTCTTCCCTCATGCGCTTTTCTACGATAGTCGCAGTGGCGGGTCCCTGGGTGACGTCCTTTTCATTGATGGGGTCGGCATATGCTATGGAGTCGATGAGGTCCAACGCTTCCTTTTTCGTCATGGTGGCGCGCAATGTGGGTGGTTTTGCGTCAGTTTTGGGTACGAACAGCTTCAGCGAATTCTCGAATAAGGCATGCAGTTCCACATAGTCTTTGTCCTCGAAATAATTCTTGCGAATGCCTGCGATTTCGCAGACGTGATGACGGTAAACAATGATGTCCCCGGTTTGAAACATAGAGCACCTCCGAGTGGTAGGCCGTGCTTTCTCGGAGCGCTAAGCCCACGGTGCTACCGTATTGAGCAGCACATATGTATTATAACAGCTTTGATTTGCGGAAACATGGGGTTGATTTTGCTGCGTTGACGGATGCTGCATGCTGTTATGCTTTCTTCTGGTACATTGAGCCCTTTGTCATTGAATCCGGCGAAATGCCGCGATACTGATAAGTTCGAAATGAAGCCAGAGGCGGCAAGTGCTTTTAGGAAGGGGGCCAAAGCGTGGGGAATGTGTTTCGGGTGCTCAGGCGCGATTATGCGCGGCTGTTCAAGGCACCCGCTGCCCTGATCGTGGCTCTTGTGCTGGTGGCCCTTCCGTCTTTGTACACGTGGTTTAACGTGGTGGGATTTTGGAACCCTTACAACAACACGGGAAACATGCGCGTGTGCGTGGTGAACCAAGATGAGGGTGCCTATACCGACGTGACCGGACAGTTGCGCGTGGGCGACCAGATAGTCGGTGAGTTGGAATCGAACACGCAGCTGGGCTGGGTGTTCACTGATTACGATACAGCCA
Organism: Actinomycetes bacterium; assembly: GCA_023394615.1. Taxonomy (GTDB): domain Bacteria; phylum Actinomycetota; class Coriobacteriia; order Coriobacteriales; family Eggerthellaceae; genus JAEXAI01. Next base: position 100,490 of record JAEXAI010000002.1, read on the forward strand.
TGGAAGAAGTGCAATCGGGAAAATCATATGCCGCATTCGTTATCCCGTCTGATTTCAGCGAGGATTTGACCACTCTTTTAACGGGTGACTTCAAACAGCCGCAATTGCAGTATTACGTGAACGAGAAAATGGGTGCCGTGTCACCGAAAGTCACCGACACCGGTGGCACGATGCTCGATGAAACTATCAACAGCACGTTTGTTTCCACAGTCAGCGGCATTGTCGCCGACCAGCTTGATGCAGGTCTGGCCGAATCGGAAAATCGTCTGAGTACTTCGAAGTCAAACGTTGCCGTGCAAGCTGCCAAGGCGAAAGCAGGAATAGGCGACGCGCGAGCTGCCGTTGCCAGTCTGTCTGCTGCAGCCGATGGCGCTATTGCCAAAACAGATGAGGCGAAAGCATCGTTGCGGGATGCCAAAGGCTATATTTCGGCTTTGGGCAATCAGCAATCTCAGGTGGCCGACCTTACGGTGAAAACGCAGAACCAGTTGAACCGTTTTTCCACGTCGTTCATGTCGGCTATGGACAAAAGCTCGGTTCTGACATCGCAAGCCGTGGCGAAAACGAACACGTCCATCGGATCTGCGGCAGCAGCGGCCGTAGCTGCGCAAGGCGATGTGGATGCGGCTATAAAGGCCGGTCAGGCGGCAGCAGACCAAAATGATGCTGTGATAAAGCAGCTGCAATCGTTGCAACAGTCCCTGCCAGATGGTGATTCCAGTAAAGAATTGGCTGGCCAGATAATAGAGAGCCTGCAAGCGCAGAATGCCTCATTGAAGCAATCGCTCTCTAACATGAAAACAATCAGCGCAGATACTTCGGCGACTGCGCAGTCCATAGCGACCGCCTCAAACGCCGTGTCCGCAGCAGCCCAAGGCGCGCTCGATAGCGCCGATGCATACCGGGGGACGCTTTCGAGCACCACACTACCGACGGTGAATAGCGGCCTTTCGCAATTGAGCACCACGGCGAACAGCTTGGCAACCGCAATTTCCAACCAGACTATCCTGATTGATCAGGCGACAGCAGTGGTGGATCAGATGACGGCGACCTTGAAAGATACCTCGTCAGCCCTAGGCGAGACTGACTCCCTGCTTTCCAGCTTGCAGACGAGTTTGGATACCGTGCAAACCGACTTGGCGGCCCTCGGCACGTCGAATGCTCTGGCAGATTTAATCGGCGGCGATGGCACTATCGATGTGGAAAAGGTGGCCGACTTCATGTTCTCGCCGACCCAGCTGACCACACATACGCTCTATCCGCTCAATGCGTACGGTTCGGCTATGGCGCCGCTGTTCACCAACCTAACGCTGTGGATAGGCGTTTTCATGCTGATGGTGATATTGAAACAGGAAGTGGATGACGAGGGCATAAAGAACCTCACCATCGCCCAGCGCTACTGGGCGCGTTGGTTGTTTTTGGCTCCGCTTGCTGCGCTGCAGGCCGTCGTGTGCTGCGCGGGAAACCTGTTCATAGGCGTGCAAACGGTGAATGTGACCTTGTATTTTCTGACGGCCATCATGGCATCGCTGACGTATCTGAGCATACAATACGCGCTCTCCGTTACATTGCAGCATATCGGCAAGGGCATCTGCGTTATATTGGTGTTCGTGCAGATCCCCGGTGCCACGGGACTTTATCCCATCGAGATGACCAACGACTTTTTCCAGGCGGTCTATCCTCTGTTTCCCTTTACCTACGGCATCAACGCCATGCGTGAAACCATTGCCGGTTTCTATGATGGGCATTGGACGCAGATGGTCAGCATACTGGGCATGTTCTCGGTCGTGTCATTTTTAGTCGGCCTTATCGTGCGTCCGTATTTGACGAACCTGAATCGGATGTTCGCCAAACAGGTGCGCGAAAGTGACATTCTGAACGGCGAAGATGTTCAAGTACCTGTGCAAAGGTTTCGTCTGGAGCAACTGATCCGTGCGCTTTCCGACAAGGAAGAATACCGCAAAAAGCTTCAGATGCATGTCGTGCGCTTCTTCAAATGGTACCCACGCCTCAAACACGGCGCATGGGTGTTCGGGATTATCGTGCCCACTATTGCCACGCTCATCTTCAGCCAAGGCGAAAAGGTGGTCGTGCTGACCATATGGCTCGTTTGGTTGATAGCGGTCATGATGTTCTTGATTGTCATCGAACATGTGCGCGATAGTCTGGAACGCCAGATGGCCTTGGGCGATATGAGCGACGATGATCTTCGCGAGCTGTTCTCTGCGCGGGACAGTTTGGAAAACGCGCCGGTGCCCAAAATCGAAGGTCTGCAAAGGTGGCGGGACAAATGAGAAACATCTGGCATTTGTTCTGCGGTGACATGCGGCGCATCACGTCGAATGTCGTTACGGCCATTATCGTGTTGGGTCTGGTGTTCATCCCGTCCATATTCAGTTGGTACAACATAATCGCTTGCTGGGACGTGTTCGACAACACGGGCAATCTAAAGGTAGCCGTGGCGAATAGCGATGAAGGCTATGAAAGCGATTTAGTGCCCATACGCATAAACATCGGTGAGCAGGTGATATCTTCTTTGCGCGAAAACGACCAGATGGAATGGACGTTCGTGAACGAAGGAGATGCGATAGACGGTGTGGAATCAGGCGAATACTATGCTGCCGTGGTCATACCCGCAAGCTTCAGCAAGGATATGATGACGTTTTACTCCGAGGACGTGGAGCACGCGCAGATTGATTACTACACCAACGAAAAGAAGAGCGCTGTTGCCCCGAAAGTAACCGACCAAGGTGCCGATCAGGTGTCATATACCATCAATCAAGTGTTTACCGAAACGCTTTCCGATGCGGCTTTAAGCATTTCGTCGGCATTGCTGGACTATGCGGAAAATGCTGATGCCAGCGGACGTGTAGCGGTTCTGGCTGATCACGTGGATACCATGAGCGGGCAAATGTCCAATGCCGCAGGGGTGATGAAGACTTATTCTTCCATCTTGGGATCCACGCAATCGCTGGTCAGCTCATCAGCTAATCTGCTGTCGCAGGCGAAAAGCTCAATCGGCGATATCAGCTCTACAGCCCAACAAGGAGAAAACGGCGTATCTAGCATCACCGAGGCTATCGGCTCGTCTTCCGATGCTTTGTCGAAATCCCTTGCGCAAAGCAGCGCGGGATTTTCCGGCGTATCTGATTCCATTGATGCGGCATATGGTGCCACTGGCACGTTGAGTGCGGACAGCGCTGCCACTATGCGCCAGCAGGCAGATTCCGTGGATGCTCAAATAGTGCAGTATCAGACGATCGTGGCGCTTTTGGAAACGCTAGAAGGGCAGGTAAGCGACACATACAAGCCCACTATCCAGGCGCTTATTCAGCAGATGAACGCCTCTATCCAGCTGCAACAGAATCTGCGCGATGCCATGTATGATGCCGCCGATAGCATAGAGGCGGGCAACGCTGATGCGCAGGACAAATATGGCGAAGTGAAGCAGTTGGCCAGCGAGGCCGCCCAAAGCGTCTCCGGTCTTTCCTCTGGCTATGATTCTGAAATCAAACCGAGCTTGACAGAGCTGGCAAATGAAGTGTCGGCCATGGTGGAACCGCTGTCGAAGAGCGCGACGAAGCTGGATGATGCATCAACCAGCCTTATTGGGGCATCCGGTTCTGTGTCCGAGCAAATGGGCACTGCTCGCGCAAAACTGGATGCATCGGCACGTGACCTTTCTGCCACGGCAACGCAGTTGTCGGGGTTGAGTCAAGCCATGAAGCAAGCGCTTGCCAGCGGAAATGCCGAGCAATTGCGACAGGTAATCGGGTCGGACCCATCCTCGTTGGCGACGGCTGTATCCGCCCCGGTGGCGCTTGATCGCATAGCGGTGTTTCCCGCGAGCAATTTCGGATCGCAGATGGCTCCTTTGTATGCCACGCTTGGGCTGTGGGTAGGCTCTCTGCTTCTGTTGGTGGCGCTGAAGTCCACTGTTTCTGAAAAGGCGCAGCGCGAGCTCGATCATCCCAGGCTCCACCAGCTATTCCTCGGTCATTTTGGCGTGTTCGCCGTGCTGTCGTTGGCGCAGAGTACATGCATGGCGCTGGGCAACATGCTGTTTTTGGAAGTGCAGGTAAATAACCCGTTTCTTTACCTGGTGTGTTTCTGGACGGCTGGTTTGGTGTTCACGTTTTTCATATACGCGCTGGTGGTGTCATTTGCCAATCTGGGGAAAGCCATCGCGGTGTTTTTCTTGATTATACAGGTGACCAGCGGCGGAGGGAGCTTCCCGTTGCCCACGTTATCTTCGTTTTTCCAAGCTATCAGTCCGTATCTGCCGGCCACTCATGTGATAAACGCCATGCGGGCAGCCATGATGGGGGTATACCAGAGCGATTTCTGGATAGAGATTGGCCTGCTATTGCTGTTTTTGATTCCGGCCGCTCTGCTGGGGCTCGTACTGCGCAAGCCCCTGATAAAGCTGCTGGATTGGTATTTGGAAAAGGTGGAAAGCTCTCAATTGGCCGCTTAAGCTGTTTTGCAGGCTGTTGAGCGTGATTGGACCGCTCAGATGCAACGCATCTAAGCGGTCAGGTTGATTACGTCTTGCGTCTTTCGGGACGAAATTACATACGAATGGCGCCGTGGCGTTTCCAATGACTGATTCTATAGTATGATATATGCGAATCGTATAGAATACGTTTCGAGCGATTATGACGGGCGGTGGAATATGAATGACGCTGACGACAGGCGCAAGAGCGTCTCTCCCGATTTGGAAGAAATCACGCATCGTGCGCGCTACGATGGGCTGACAGATATCTATAATCGCATCACCTTAGAAGAAATCATCAACAACTATTTTTCTGATTCCAATCGTCACTTCGGAACGTTCATCATGTTGGACGTGGATAATTTCAAAAGGGTCAACGACGAATACGGCCATATAAAAGGCGATAAGGTACTCATAGAGGTCGCGGAGACTCTCAAGAGGTATTTCCGCAAAAGCGATAGTGTGGCCCGCGTGGGTGGTGACGAATTCGCCATATTCGTTCCGCTGCGATTCACCGAAGAAGAGCTGCAAGAGCGCCTCGATGGAATCTGCCGGAACTTGCGTATCCGAGTGCGTGATCTCGAGCTGACCTGTTCGGTGGGAGCGTGCTGCGCTCCAGAATTCGGATTGAATTTCGACACGCTGTATAATAATGCCGACATTGCGCTTCTGGCCGCGAAACGTTTCGGCAAAAATCAGTACCAAATATACTCTGAGGAGTTGGAGCTTCCTTCGCATGTGCTGTATCGGAACATGGATTGGCTGCTCGATGAATCCACCGATGCTTTGATGGTATGCGATGTGAATGATTATTCTGTGCTCTATCTAAACAAGGTGGCATGCGAACTTGCGGGAATGCCGAAACGCGAATGCATAAATCGCCCGTGCTACAAAGTGCTGTGGGGTAAATCGGAGCCGTGCGCCCATTGCGTTCCCTTGGAATTGATGACGCACGAGTTTTGCAAGCACTCCGCCACAAACGATGACGGTCGGCACCTGTTGATAAAGGGCAAGTTGGTAGACTGGGGCGGCACGCTGGCCCGTATTCAATACATCCAAGATAACACGGAGAAAACCAAGCTCTTGTACGATCTTATCCAGGTATCCAACGATCGCAAGCGCATACTCGATCTTTTGCCAGGCGGGCTGTTCCGCTACGCTGCCGACGGCCCAGGCGAGTTCGATTTTATCAGCGAGAACACCTACGAGATGCTGGGCTATACGCGCGAAGAATTCATAGAGAAATTCGACAATCGTTTTGAGAACATGGTATGGCACTAGGATCGCGACAGAGTGCTGAAGGAAATAGACGAGCAGGTGATTGAAGCTGACAATGACCAATGCGATTATCGCATAGAGTGCAAAGACGGCAGTTTGTGCTGGGTGCACGATGCGGGGCATCTGGTGGAAGATGCCGAAGGCAAACGTTGGTTCTACGTGACCATCGTGGGATATACGGACAAGGAAATCGAACAGGTTGAGCATTCGCAGCAGGCGGATGGCGAAATGGGCGCATCTGCAAGGAGCGCCGACGAAAAAGGCGAGCAATCCTAGTTTGTGCGCTTTTACTAGCCTTATCGCATACGATTGCTCTTTTGTAAAGATTCTCTGAATACGAGGCGTTAGTCGTTGACGGCGACGTTACGTCATCCAATAACCTTTCACAGGATGTACTGCGGGCTGTAAAAGGTCATGTGAGGTGAAGCTCGCGGGTAGCTGGGCTATGCTGGTGCGAAAGAATTGCCAAAAGAGAGGTCTTCGGCTTGGATTCCGAATATATGACGGTAGGGGAACTCGCACGCAAAATGGGCGTGACGGTGCGGGCTATTCAGTACTACGACCAGCAAGGATTGCTCTCGCCTTCCGCGAAGGGGCCCCAGAACCAGCGCTTCTACAGCAGCAAAGATGCCACAGACCTATCGCGTATTCTGACATTGAAGTATTTGGGACTCTCGCTTGCTGAGATAAAAGAAAGCCAATCAGGGCTTTCGTCATCAAAGGAATTTCATGATTTGGCAGATAGCAAGCTGGATGCTCTCGACGAAAACTTCCAAGACCTGTTCAGACGCCTGACGGCGCTGCGCGTGCTGATGGAAGACTCCAAAGATGCCAATGATATGAACTGGGACACTGCTTTTGAGACCATTTCCCATTGTCAAGACGAAGATCGTTTCTTCTGGCGCATCGTGTGCACCAGTGAGTCCGGTACGGTCGAGCGTACGTCGCAAGATAAGCTGCTGCGCGAGGAAGCTGTGTCTAAATGGCACGAGCTGATTGCCGATGCTATCAGGCTGCAATCGACTGGAATGGGTGCGAACACCCCGCAGGGCTTAGACATCGGCCGTCGTTATCTACAGCTTGAGGAAAAGCAGCAGACTTTCGATGGCGACCAAGCATTCATCTTGATGGAGAACGTGGTGCCCGTAGGCGGCGATAACGGCGCGTTCGATGCACTGCGTAAAACAGTAAGCGATTACCTGGATGAAGCTGTGGCAGCCTATCGGGAAAAGAACGGTCTGTCCTCGATACGCGAGCCTGGCAATCAAGTGTCTGACAAACAATAACCCGCTTTCAGAAGTAAACAGAGAAGCACGACCCCGAGCAAAGGATGAAGCCGATGATCGTTTCATGGATGACCACGAACCAATGTAACCTGAAATGCGAGCATTGCTATCAAGATGCTAGCAGCGCAGAAGAGCGCGAGCTCACAACCGAAGAGGGCATGAAGATGATCGATGAGATTGCTCGTGCTGGTTTCAAAATCATGATTTTCTCGGGTGGCGAGCCTTTGATGCGACCGGATATTTTCGATTTGGTGGCGCATGCAGCATCAGTGGGCCTGCGGCCTGTGTTCGGTACGAACGGCACGCTTTTGACGGCTGAGGTTGCGCAACGACTGAAGTCGTCAGGTGCGTGTGCTATGGGCATCAGCGTTGACAGTCTGGATCCGGCCAAGCACGATCGTTTCCGTGGACTCGAAAACGCCTACGACTTGACCATGAAGGGCATCCAGAACTGCAAGGATGCAGGACTGCCTTTCCAACTGCACACCACAGTGGTGGATTGGAACAAGGAAGAAATCTGCGATATCACCGATTTCGCTGTGTCCGTCGGCGCGGTAGCTCACTACATATTCTTCCTAATCCCTGTCGGTCGTGGCAAGCATATCGAAGGCGAAAAGCTTGCCGTGCAGCAAAACGAGCAGCTGCTACACGATATTATGCTGAAATCGGCGCAGGTGCCTATCGATGTGAAGCCTACCTGTGCGCCCCAGTTTACGCGTGTGGCGAAGCAATTGGGAGTGGAGACGCGGTTTTCGAGAGGTTGCCTCGCTGGGCTGACGTATTGCGTTATAGGGTCACAGGGCGTGGTGCGCCCATGCGCGTACATGACCGAAGAGGCGGGAGATGTGCACGATACGCCTTTCGACCAGATTTGGCGCGACGCACCGGTGTTTCAGAAGCTGCGCACGCAGGAATATAAAGGCTCATGCGGTACCTGCGATTACAAGGACTGCTGCGGCGGTTGCCGTGCGCGGGCAGGCTATTACCACGAGGGTGATATTTTAGCGCAAGACGATTACTGCGCCTATGGGCAGAAACTATTGTAGAGCTGCGGTCTTTTAGAAGCAGTGAGCTGCGTGTGTGTTTTGGCGCGCACGCGTTTAAAGACCGGCGAATTATCGAAGACAGAGAGAACAAGAAGGTTGGGGAATAACATGTCAATTAAAGCAACGGCAACTCAGGTGGCTGAAAGTCGCCTCGGCAAAAGCATCGTGGTGTTGGCTCTGTGCGCAGTGCTGGCTTGCATGGGACTTGCAGGATGTTCATCAACGTCGAGCAATAGCTCCTCGTCGCAAAAGTCATCAGGTGCAGCTGCAAGCGAGAGCTCCTACACGTTTACCGACGACTTGGGCAACCAAGTGACTGTGGACAATCCGCAGCGCGTGGTGGCCTGCATGGGTAGTTTCGCAAACATCTGGCAGCTGGCCGGCGGCACATTGGTGGGCGCCAGCAACGACGCGTTTACGTATACCGATTACGGCATAGACGCGAGCAGCGTGGCCGAAGTGGGTGATTTCTCGAATCTCTCTCTTGAATCCATCATCGACTTGAACCCCGATTTCGTAATCATGACAGGCTCCACCACTGGTCGCGGCAGCGGAGTGAGCCAGCAAGACTTCAAAGACTCATTGGAATCATCGGGTATTCCCGTGGCGTACTTCACCGTTACTACGTTTGACGACTACCTGCGCATGCTGCGTACTTGCTGCGATATAACAGGTGATGAGCAGGCGTATCAGAAAAATGGCCAAGCTGTTTCCGATCAAATCGATAAAATCGTGGCCAGCGTGCCGAAGGACAAGTCTGCAAGCGTCATGCTGCTGACCACCTATTCGCGTGGCACAACGGTGCAGAACTCATCTACCATGACCGGTGATATGTTAAAAGATCTGGGCGCTGTGAATCTGGCCGACCAGAACCCCAGCTTGCTTTCCGATTTCAGCTTGGAATCCATTATCGAGGCGAATCCTGACTACATCTTGCTCATTCCCATGGGCAACGATGCTGCGGCGGCCACGCGCAATCTGCAAGAGGCAACAGACGCCAACCCCGCTTGGAGCACGCTTTCTGCAGTGCAGAACGGTCACTACATCACGCTTGATCCGAACCTGTTCCAGTACAAGCCCTGCAATCGTTGGGCTGAATCGTATCAGACGCTCTACAACATTCTGTACGCGTAAAGCCTGCAGGTGATAGGGACGGTAGAAATCCGTATGGCATTCAAAAGGCGGCGCGCCCATGGCCCCCGATAAGCCGAAACGCTCGAGCGCGGAACCAAACAGCGAGATGAGCGCCACGAAGCACACCGGGACGTCGGCGCATCGCGCCCCCCTGTTCATTATCGGTGCGCTGATTGTGTTGCTTGCGGCAATCGTCGCGGGATTTCTGTTCGGTTCATCATCGGTGAGCGCGGGCGATCTGTTCACGTGGGCAACAGGCGGCGAGATTAGCAACTCGGCCAAGAGCATCCTTGTGAATGTGCGCCTGCCGCGCGTGCTTTCTGCCGTGCTCGCCGGTGCGGCACTGGCATGCGCGGGCGCCATCATCCAAGCCGTGTTGGACAATCCCATGGCCAGCCCGAACATCATCGGCATCAATTCGGGTGCTGGTTTGGCTGTGCTGGTGGCGGCCAGCTTGTTTCCCAACGTAGAGTGGGTGGGGCCCATAGCGGCCTTCGCGGGTGCGGTGGCAACGGCTCTTATCGTTTTTGCCATATCGCTTTCGAGCGGCACGTCGAAGCTCACGGTGATTCTGGCCGGCATTGCCATCACGTCCATATTCAGCGCAGGCATGAACACAATCCTCATCGTGAACCCCGATGCCTACATCGGGTCATCCACGTTTCTGGTGGGCGGTCTTTCTAGCGTGAAGATGAAAGACATCCTGTGGCCCGCAGCCTACATTGCCTGCGCGCTGCCTATTGCCTTCATCAGTTCCGGGCGTTTGAACCTGATGTCGCTAGGAGATACAACGGCGCATTCGCTGGGCATGCACGTACAGGGCACGCGTTTGGCGATGCTGGCGCTGGCCTCGGTTTTGGCGGGCGCTGCAGTCAGTTTCGCCGGGCTTTTAGGTTTCGTCGGCTTGATTATCCCGCATCTAGTGAGATTTTTCGTGGGGCATGACAATCGTGTCGTATTGCCGCTGTCCTCTATCGTGGGCTCTGCGTTCGTGGTCATCTGCGATCTGCTCGCTCGCGTGATGTTCGCGCCCTATGAGCTGCCAGTCGGCATTTTGATGGCATTTATCGGCGGGCCTTTCTTCATCTACCTGATTCTGAAGAACCGCAAAGGGGGCTTAGGTGGAAGCGATTGATATACGAGACCTGAGTTTCTCTTATGGTAAAGAGCCGTTCATCCAAGATTTCTCGGTGAGTTTTCAGAAAGGGGCCGTAACCAGCATCGTTGGTCCGAACGGCTGTGGGAAATCCACGTTGGTGAAGCTCATCGATGGGCTGTGTCGCCCAACGCAGGGTTGCGTGCTCATCGGCGAAACTCCCACCCTTGAGATGAACTCTCGTCAACGAGCACGCCAGATTGCCGTGCTCGCACAATCGCGCAAGGCGCCTCCCATGACCGTAGGTGATTTAGTGGCATGCGGGCGCAACCCATATGTGGGCTACGGTGGCAAACTCGGGCCACAAGATCGCGAGGAAGTGGATAGGGCCCTGCAGCTTACGGGCATCGAGCGTTTTCGCGACCACGACTTGCGCCACTTATCGGGTGGTGAGCGCCAGCGTGCCTTTTTTGCTATGACGTTGGCGCAGGATACCGACATTATCGTGCTTGACGAGCCCACTACGTATCTGGACGTGAAAGCATGTCACGAACTGATGGTGTTGGTACGTGATTTGAACCGCTCGATGGGCAAGACTATTGTCATGGTGATTCACGACATAGACCTTGCTCTTCGCTATTCCGATCGTGTGATGGTGATGCAAAACGGCGCGAGCCTGTATTGCGGACCCGTGCAGGACGCACGCGCCGTGCATGCCATCGAAGGCGCCTTCGATGTGGCCATTCGCGACTTTGAATGCGAGTTTGGCACGTCGTTCGCGCTGTTTCCCGTTGCCGCTGAGCATGTGGGCGATAGTGCCTAAAACAAGCCTCCTTTTGTTTCCCGTCTGAAACTTCTTCGATTAAATTACCCATTCATCAGCCAAAACGATGCTATACTGCTGGGTGAAACATCTTCCCTTTGGGCGGGGTTGTTATGTGCGTTGCCGTCGATGGGTCAGATGGAAACGGCATAATGGCATCTGCGTTGGTGCGGGGGAGGCATGATGGCACGTAAGAAGGTTTTGTTGGTTGACGATAGCTTGGTCAACCGCATGGTTTTGAAGGGCATGCTTGATGCCGAGTACGATGTGCTCGAAGCCGAAGACGGTGATGAATGCCTAAAAACGCTGGAAGATCATCCGACTGAAATCAGTTTGGTGATTTTGGATGCCTGGATGCCGCGTATGGACGGTTTCACCGTTCTGCATGAAATGGACGAGCGTTCTTGGCTCAATCGCATTCCGGTAATCGTGGCCACGGCCGACACCACCGAGGAAACCGAGATGCGCTTGTTGGATTTAGGTGCAGTGGACGTGCTGCACAAGCCTTACAGCGCGGGGATCGTGCTGCGCAAGGCGGAAAACGCTATCCGACGTCAAGAACTCATTCCCCTCAACGTTCCGAGCGCGCTCTATATCACCAAAGGCGGCAACAGAAGCCTTCTGAACTGTATGGGGTCGTTCCTCTATGAATACAGTCCCGCTACTGGTGCCGAACATATGGATCCGTATTACGCGAAATATCTGGCGCGGGAGTGGTCTGCATTCAGTATCGTCGAGCCCTCGCGCGTCAAGCAACTGGTATATCGTCCCGATTATCCTGCTTTCAAAGCGTTTTTGAAACGCGACGATATCGACATCTACGAAACCATGGATGCACGGCTTATGTCGGCACAAGGGTCATACGAGTGGTTCCGCATTGGCTTGACTAAATACGTTACTCCCGATGGCGAGCGTAAAGCGGTCACCTTTCACAACGTATCCGCCGAGCGCAAGGCGAATGCTCGGTTGGAATTTTTGGCATCGCATGATTCCCTGACGCAGATTTTGAATCAGCAGGCATTTGCCAAACAGGTCAAAGAGCTGATGGAGCAGTATCCCGAAAAGCGCTTTTTCATGATTTATCTCGCAGTCGATCGTTTTTCCATTCTCAACCAGTTGCATGGCGCTGCAGAAAGCGACCAAGTGTTGAAATACTTGGCAGTGAAATTGCAGGAAAGCGTCGAGGCGGAATCGAACTGCGTATGCTGCAGGTTGCATATGGATCATTTCGCGGTGTTCGGTGCCTATAACAAATCGGCTGTGAAAGAACTTCGATCGTATCTGCAAGAATCATTGGACTTGTATCCGATAAAGTTCGCCATCACGCTGAGCGCGGGTGTGTACGAAGTGGACGATTCAACGGCTAATGTGGGGGCATTGCTGGACCGCGCCGAAGAAGCGCAGAAAACCGTTGCAGGAAACTACAGCGTGCATGTGGCATATTACAACGAAGCCATGCGAAAACGAGACGAATCAAAGCGCCTCATCATACTCGAGATGGACAACGCTTTGCGCGATGGGCAGTTCGAGATGTTCCTGCAACCGAAATGCGATATGGAAACGGGTGAGATTATAGGCAGTGAGGCACTGGTTCGCTGGAGGCATCCAACGCGTGGGATGATTTCGCCAGGAGTCTTCATCCCGGTCATGGAAGGTAACGGATTCATCTCGCAAATCGATAGCTTCATATTGGATCAGGCATGCCGTTTTCAACGAAGGCAGATAGACCAAGGTCGACAGACATGCCCCATCTCGGTGAACATTTCGCGTGCCGACTTATACGATACGCATCTGTTGGCTCGCATACTGAAAATAGTTGACGCGTATTCGCTTTCGCACGCTCTGATAGAGTTCGAGCTCACGGAAAGCTCGTTCGTGTTCGATAACAACAAAATTGGTGAGTTGTCGAGCGCTCTGCAGCGAAACGGCTTTCGCATACTGATGGACGATTTCGGCAGCGGCTACAGTTCGCTGAACACGCTGAAAGACATTGACGTCGATGTGCTGAAAATCGATTTGAAATTCCTGCAAGACTCCGACAAAAACGCGCGTGCGCAGCTGATTATGGAATTCGTGGTGCAGATGGCTCTGGACATGAAGCTCGATACTATTGTGGAAGGCGTGGAAACGGTCGAACAGGTGAGCTTTTTGAAGAGCATCGGTGTGCGCTACGCACAAGGCTTCTACTATCACAGGCCCATGCCGGCAAGTGATTTCGAGCGCTTGCTTCCGAATTGCGGAGATGCGCTATGAGGGGCGCATTCCTAAAGCGCAGGAGTGCAGTGCTATGAGCGCCTCCTGTGCCGATGCGCGCTTGTGCCCCGAGGGGGCGAAACGCTCCGCGTCGGCGGACGCACCGCTCGCGCGCAAACAGATGACGTTCGTGGTCGGCGGCAAGGACTACTCGCTACCGGTGGACCAAGTCGATCGCATCGTGAACGTTGCGCCGTCGCACATATACGACCTACCTGTTGCCAATGAAAAACTGCTCGGTTTTCTGAATTTGGACGGCCAGGCGGTAGCTGTGGCCGCATTTCCTTTCGCGGACCCCGTCGCTGCTGAAAAGAGCGATAGCGAGCGCTGTTTCATCGTGATTCGCATGGACAACATCCGATTCGCATTCGCCGTCGACCGCGTCTTAAGCGTTGGGGAGACTGCATCGGGCACGGCCATTTCGCCACAGGATATGTGGGAGCGTATGGTCAAGGGCGAGCGATCGTTATGAACGTACCTCCCCTTACCGATGCGGAATTCGCTCGCATCTACGATTTCGTGCTTTGCAACTTCGGCATCAATCTGGAAAAAAAGCGCGCGTTGGTGGAAGCCCGGCTTTCGTTCTACATAACCAAGCGTGGGTTTCGAAGCTTCGGCGAGTATCTGAACGTGGTGATGCGTGATCCGAACGGTTGGGAATGCCGTCACATGCTGAACAGGCTTTCCACGAACTACACGTATTTCTTCCGCGAGCGTCCTGCTTTGGATTACGCCGCCCAGGTATTGGTGCCGGAAATGGGCTCGCAGGGCAAAAAGCGCCTGGAAATATGGTGCGCAGGCTGTGCGAGCGGGGAAGAGGCCTATTCTCTTGCAATGATGCTGCAGTCGACGACGCAGGTGAAGCTGGGTCTGCTCGACTATTCCATATACGCCACCGATATAGACACCGATCTTTTGGACGTGGCGCGTGCTGGGAACTACCCGAAAGAGCAGCTGGAAAAGATTCCAATCGAGTACCGCGAATTCGTGCAAAGGCAGGGCGAGCGTATCCAAATGACGGATGAGGTCATGCACCATATCGATTGGGGATACGAGAACCTGATGAACATAACCTACTCGAGCCGATGGGACATTATCTTCTGCCGCAACGTGATGATTTATTTCAAGCCCCAAACGCGCGAGGACCTGACGGTTGCTTTGCATCGGGCGCTTCGTCCGGGAGGCTGCATGATAGTGGGCGCTACGGAAAGCGTGGACATGCGGCGCCGTCTTTTCGAGCACCGGGAGCCTACCGTGTACAGAAAAACCGTTAAAAAGCTGATGGATGCCTGATGGGGATTCCTGTGAAATACGATTCGAGTGTGCAGGCGGTCTGTATCGGGGCCTCGGCTGGCGGCACCGAAGCGCTGGCAGCCATCATACCGGCTTTGCCTGTCGATTTTCCCTGCATCGTCGTTGTGCAGCACATACTGGAGGGCTTTGCGGAAATGCTCGCGGAAACCCTCGATGCGAAAAGCGCTTTGGACGTGCATATAGCTAGAAACGGCGAGCGACTGAAACGCGGTACGGTATTGATTGCCGGAGATGGTGCTCAGCTGCGCATATGCGCATCGAGCGACGGTGTCGGATGTGCGCAGGTGTGCCAAGGCGAAAGCGAGCGCGTATCGGGTCACTGCCCTTCAGTCGATGTGCTGTTCGAGTCGGCCGCAATGTTGGGCCCGGCGGCCATCGGCGTTATCCTGACGGGCATGGGCTCCGATGGCTCGCAAGGGCTTTTGGCTATGAGACGGGCCGGAGCGCGCACGATTGGACAGGACCAAGAAAGCAGCGCGGTCTACGGTATGCCGAAAGCGGCCGTACTTACAGGCGCTGTGCAAAAGCAGGTTCCGCTTGGCAGAATAGCGGCTCAGCTTGTCCTTATGTGCAGGGAGGCGAGCTAGCATGGTGGCGTTGCAAGCAGGCGATCAAAGTATATTTACCACCGAAGCCGAAGAACAACTCGACCGCAGCGAAGCGTTGTTGCTGGATGCGGAAGACGCAGCCAGTTTTTCTGCCGATAGCGTAGCGGAGGTTTTCCGCTTGGTGCATACATTGAAAGGGTCCGCCGCTATGGTGGGGTATGCGACTTTGGCCGATACAGCCCATCTTTTCGAAGACGTGCTCGCACAGGTGCGCGACCGCGTTTCCAATGGGCAGCCTTTTGAAAAAGCCCAGATTACCCGCATAGTGGGTTTGGGACTGGATTTCTGCGACACCTATAGAAACGCTATCAACGATCCCGATGCATATCAACAGGATAATGCTTTTGCGGTGCTGAACCGTGCGATAGGGGTTTATCTGAAAGAAGGCGACAGCGCAGAAAAAAACGCTGCAGGCGAGGGTGTGGCATCTGACGATGTGTATCCGCAAGACCTGTTTCGTTATCAAAGAGTGCGCATATACCTGCATAAATGCGGCATGGCGTGTTTGCGGGCTTCCATGTTCGTGCGTGCGATTGCGCCGTTGTGCGAAAGCACCTACACCATGCCTGCCGATATAGCCACGAAATCCGACCAAAACGATAAGATATTGCAGGAAGGATTCGAACTGGGATTTGTCTGCAAGAAACACGTTATCAAAGACGCTGTGCTGCAACGTCTGCGCGAGCAGCCCTTGTTCGATCGTATGGATTCCATAGAGTCGGCCAAACCCGCCCCGCAGACCCTGTCGTCTGTAGCTACCACGCTTTCGGTGCCTGCTCAAGACGTTGCTGAGCTTTTGGAAATTGTGGGGCAGGCGATTACCGCCGGTGTGCTGATGGGACAGCATCTGAAAGATGAGGGAACCTTCGATGCCACAGTCGAGACGTATCTAGGACAGCTGCATCGTTGCTCGATGATTGTGCAAGATGGCCTCGTGGGCATGGGCCTTATGAGAATCGATACCGTGCTGCTCCCCATAAAGCGGCTCGTGCGCAAGCTTGCCCGAGAATCGGGCAAACAGGTGGAAGTCGTGCTTTCAGAAGAGGGCGTGACAGTGGATAAAAGCGTGATGGAGGCGCTGAGCGAGTCGTTTTTGCATTTGGCGCGCAATGCTGTGGACCATGGGATAGAAACACCTGAAGAGCGTATTCGCGTGGGCAAGCCAGTTGCAGGCCTGATTACCATCCATGCGAAACAAGATCATGAACGGCTGATAGTGTCGATGCAAGACGACGGTCGGGGAATCAATCGTGAGCGTATTCTGCAGAAGGCGCGTGAGCAAGGGCTTCTGGATAAGCCTGATGAAACGTATAGCGATGATGATTTGTGCGAATTCATTTTGCAGAGCGGTTTTTCGACCACGAAGGTGCCCACGAAGTATTCCGGGCGAGGCGTGGGGATGGATGTGGTGTATGCCTCCATGCAGAAGATTGACGGTTCAATGAGCATCGAAAGCTCGCCGGGGACGGGCATGAAAGTGACGCTGAATCTGCCTGTGACTCTATCTACCATGCAAGTGTTGTGCGTGACCAAAAACGAGCGCGACGGTTATATGCCCACATCGTTTATACAAAGCGTTGTGTCATGGGAAGAAGATCATGATCCGGGTCTGTTCGAAACCATCACCATCAATTCTGTGGAATACGAGCCGCTGCATCCCAAGGTTTCCAATGACACCCGGGCATTGGTGCTGGTAAAGAGGGGTTCGCAGGGATACTACCTCCCCTGTAGCAAATTGGGCACCTATGAAACGTTGTTTGCGAAAAAGCTGCCCGATGCGGCATTGGCCCTTTTGGGCGACGAGAACTGCTATTTAGGTTGCGCGATAGATACGCTTGGACGCGTTTTATGCATTATGGACGTGGACAGGCTCATTGAGCAAAAGGAGACGAGCGCTATGGCTTTCCAGAAACCGACGACTATGAAGAGTATCGACGGCGACTTGCTTGATGCGCTCGGCGAGATAGGCAACGTGGGAAGCGGTGGTGCCACCAGTATGCTCAGCGGGATTCTGGGGCAAAGGGTAACGCTGCAGGCTCCGCGCGTGCTGTCCTTAAGCAAGAACTTAGACGATTTGGCTGATGTTTCCCAAGATCAGGTGGTAATGGGCATCATGATGCGCCTGGCCAAAACGCTGGGCGGCATTGTGGTGATTCTGGTGGATTTGGATTGTATAAGCAATCTGGTGCAGGAGATGACCGGCCAGCGTTTCGAGGGTGATCAGCTTATCGAGGATGAAGACGCGCTTTCTGCTGTGCACGAAATTGCGAACATGATGGCCGCATCATACATGAACGCCATAGGTGCATACACCGGATTGCGCATCTATCTGGAACCGATGATGGTGGGCTTGGATATGGCCGCTGCGCTGGTTTCCTATCCATTGGCGCAGATGTCGCTTGATTGCGAGGATGCCATCTGCATCGACAGCTCTTTTTCTATTCCGCAGCCTGACAAGGCGAAATGCGATGACGCTGACAGCGACGATACGCAAGGGTTTGCTGAAGGGCGTATACTCATTTTGCCTGATGATGAATCGGTTTTGAAAATCACGAAAGCTCTCGGGTTGTAAGGGATTACATGAACAGGCCACAGGAGCGCATATTGGGAATCGGTGACATCATTTATGCCGCCGATGGCATCGTATGCTGTCCGGCAGTGGGGTCGTGCATCGCGCTTGTTATAAGGAACGAGATTACCGGGCGTGTCGGTATGGCTCATGTGTTTCTTCCCAGTGCGCCTGCTGGCAAGGTCGAGGCGGGGCACCGCGGCAAATACGCTGATTATGCTATAGACCAGCTGGTAGAGGGATTGAGAACGGACGGGAGTGGAGCATCTTCAACGCTGACGGCTTTTGCCGCTGGCGGAGCAAGCATGTTTCCCGTCCGTCAAGTACAGGATAGAATGGATATCGGGACTATGAATGCTCAAGCGGTTCGAGATTGCCTGGAAAAGTATCAGGTGCCGATTCGCTTTTGGGACGTGGGCGGCGTATCGGCCCGCACCGTGCGCTTTGATGTGGCGGCAGGTAAGATGATTGTTACAATCAAGGCAAAAAATGTCTCAAAGGGCGATGCAGCGAGAAAGGGATGGGAAAGCATATGAGCGAGCAATCAGGCGTGCACCCTGAAAAGAAAAAGGGAATCAAGACCATTCAGATGAAGATTGTCATAATGGCCGCGCTCACCCTCATTGCGGTCTCGGCGATATTCACTGCAACCAGCGTGTACTTCATCCGAACATCCACCACTGAAGCGCTGCAGTCGTCCATGCAGGAGACAGCAAAGGTCGCCGCGAACCGCGTGGATAACTACCTGACCTTGAAGCGTGATTTGGTCTCGTCGCTTTCCGCTCGCGTCATGACTTTGTACGGCAGCCAGATATCGTCGAATTACAGCGCGGATTCCGCTGTCGCACTGCAAAACGAGCTGACCAAAATGAGTGATGACTTCGGCTTCGATTTGATTTACGTGATAGATGCCGACGGCATGGCGCGTACGGCGACCCATACCGACATCGCATCGCTTGCTCCTGAGTATTACACCAGCATCATAAACGGCAATCAGGACGTGTATATGTCCGGCGTTGAGCAGGACAAAGGCACTCTGGGCGGATATGTTATCAACTTCGCGACTGCCTTAAAAGATGCGAACGGTCAGCGTGTGGGTGTGCTGGTCTGCAAGCTGGATTCGAATTTTTTGGCCGAGCTGATGGCAAACATCAGGGTCGGCGACAATGGGAGCACGTTCATCATGGACGATGATTACCGCTGCATCGCTCACACCAACGCCGATATGATGTTTGGTGGAAGCACCTTCCAGTCTGTGAAGAACGACTCGTCATACACCACCTTGAATGCGCTCTGGAATGCGATGCATGACAACACGAGCGGCTTTCAGGAATACGATTACAACGGCACGCGTTTCGCGGCTTATGAAACCATTGCGGGAACGGATAACTGGGCTATCGCGGTTACCGCCGACAAAGCAGAATTCATGGCACCTTCCGATAGTGCAATCAAATACTTTATCGTCATAGGTGCAGTTCTTCTGATTGCCGCGTTCGTGGTTGTGCTTTTGGTGCTGCGCCCAATCTCGGGACGCATCACCGCAATAACGCGCCGTATCGAGCAGCTTTCAAAGGGCGATTTAACCACCGAGGTGCCCGAAGATAATGCCAACGACGAAGTGTCGCGCCTTTCTGCGGCCACCAACAGTCTTATTGCAGAGCTCTACGGCATCATGGATTCCATAAACGAGGCCCTCAACGCAATGGCGGATGGCGATTTGGTCAAGCAGGTGAGCGGAGAGTACCCAGGCGATTTCCAACAGTTGAAGAGCGCGGTCGAAAGAAACCTGGTGAAACTAGCCGATGTGGTGGATCATATATCGTGTACGGCAGAAGAGGTCTCGCGTGGATCGGTGCAGATAGCCGACGGTGCCACCAGCCTGGCGCAGGGTGCATCCGAGCAGGCATCATCGGTGGAAGAGCTGCATAACAGTGTGCGCGAGCTGACCGATCGGGCCAAAAATATCGCCAATCCCGAGCAGATGTATCTAGACGAAGCGCAGGAAGACGAAACGGATGACGATGAGAACGAACGGGTCGAAAACGCCCCTGCGCTTGTCGACAAATTGATGACGGCCATGGCCTGCACCGAGCGCCAACTCAACGAGATTCGCTCTATTTCCACCTCCATTGAGCAGATATCGTCTGAAACGGGCATGCTGGCACTGAACGCCGCAGTCGAGGCCACTCACGCCGGCGAGTATGGCAAGGGCTTTTCGGTCATCGCCTCCGAGATTCGCGAGCTTTCCGAGAAGAGCCGTCAGGCAGCGCGGTCCGCTGATGCTCAAATCGACCGCGTTATGCAATCTGTCGACCGGGGCAACAAAGTCGTTGACTACACCGTGGATGCCGTACAGGAGATATCTGCGTCGCTGAGCCAGATAGAAGCGGCGCTCGCACAAATTTCAACAGTTATCGAAGGTACGGCGGCAACGGCGGAAGAATCGGCAGCAGGCAGCGAAGAGCTGTCGGCGCAGGCCGAAGTGCTGAAAGAATTGGCCGCTGGATTCACGACGAAGCAGCAAGACCGCCCAGAGCGCTTTGATGGCGTAGAATAACAACGATGGCAGAGCGAAAACGATTGCAGTGGGCAGCAGTATAAACGATAGGATTGAGGACACCATGAATGAGAAGATTCTGATAGTCGACGATGCGAAATTCGCACGCACGCTCATAAAGCGCGCGCTTTCGAATGGCGGCTACGAAAACACGGTGGAGGCCACGACGGCCGCCGAAGCCAAACAGGTCTTCAACGAGGAATCCCCCGATCTGACTATTCTGGATATTACCCTGCCCGACAATTCCGATCTCACGCTTTTGAGCGATCTGCTGAAGGTGGCTCCTGATGCCAAAGTGGTGATGAATTCTGCCATCGGACAGGCGCTTGTAATACAAGATGCACTCGACATGGGTGCGAAGAATTTCATCACGAAACCCTTTGAGGAAGAAGAGTTGCTCCAAGTGGTGAAAGCTGTTTTGGAAGATGCCGATTAGAGCGAGCCGAAAGGAGGTTCGCTGATGAAAACCTATAATGATCCCGGATCGGGCAGTGGTGATGGGCGCAAGCTTGCCCACGACCAAGGAAAAACCGATGTCCGCCAACTCGACCCCGATGTCGAGGATGCTTTATACGAGCTTGGCAATGTTGGGATGGGACAGGCCACCAGCGCGCTGGGTAACATGATTGGAGGGCGCATAACCATCACCACGCCCAAGGTCAACCCTGTGCAAACCGACTTGACGAAACTGGTGGCAAATTACGAGGACAAGGTATCGCTGGGCATTCTGATGAGCCTCGATCAGAAACTGCATGGCATGATGCTGATTATCATCGATCGCCAGTTCATGACGAATCTGGTTTTGAAGCTGACCGGGGAAGGATGTC
This sequence comes from Actinomycetes bacterium, assembly GCA_023394615.1. GTDB lineage: Bacteria > Actinomycetota > Coriobacteriia > Coriobacteriales > Eggerthellaceae > JAEXAI01. The sequence continues at coordinate 121,776 of JAEXAI010000002.1, forward strand.
CTGAAGAAAAGCTGCTCGAAGACGATTTCTGCCGTTCGGTGATACAGGAAGTCGCCAATATCATGGCATCTTCGTATATGTCGGCGCTCGGGGCCTACACTGGCCTGCGCGTGTACCTCTCGCCAGTAGTAGCGGGTGTGGATGCCGTGGATAAACTGGTGGAATATCCGGTGCAGAAGATGTCGCTTGATCCGAAGAACTGTTTCTGCGTGGACACCAGCTTTACCGTTCGCTATGAGCAGGATCCTGAAAGCGTCTACCAAGGCAGTATCGTGCTGTTTCCCGATGATGAGTCAATCGATGTTCTGACGAGCGCCATGCTGAGCTAGGCGTGTATCAAGGCGAGCGCCATGCTGAGCTAGGCGTGCATCAAGGTGCCCCGATAGCGAAATCCCTCTTGCGGTTGTGTGCGAGGGGGATTTCTCACATGGCAGCATAGGAATCATCACGCATTGCGCTCGCCGCCCGCAATCAGCCAGTGAACCGGTTTTATATGTTCCTTGTCCATGAAATTCAAAGCCCATCGGCAAATGGGAGCGTGTATCTTCTATAATGCTTTTCTTGACTAGAAGGAGGTGCGGTACATGCCAAAACTTCAAATTATGGACACTACAATCCGCGACGGGCAGCAAAGCCTGTGGGCGACGCGCATGCCAGTTGGCGACATGCTGCCGATTCTACCGAAAATGGACCGTGTTGGTTATTGGGCTATCGAAGCTTGGGGCGGTGCCACGTTCGACACCTGCATCCGCTTTTTGGATGAGAACCCGTGGGAGCGTCTGCGCTCTATCAAGGCCAAGACGCCCAACACTCAGCTGGCAATGCTTTCCCGTGGCCAGAACCTGGTCGGCTACAAGCACTACTCGAGTGAGATTTGCAACCGTTTCATCAAGGCTTCAAAACGAAACGGCATCGATATGTTCCGCGTGTTCGACGCGCTCAACGACATCCGCAACGTGAAAGACAACGCCGTTGCCATCAAGGAATGCGGTGGTTGGTTCGAAGGCGCTATCAGCTACACCATGAGCCCCGTCCACACACTGGACAGCTACTTGGAATACGCTCAGCAGCTCAAGGACTTAGGTGCCGACTCCATCGCCATAAAGGACATGGCCGGCATGCTGACGCCATATCGCACCGAGCGCATGGTGAAGGCCCTGAATGCCGAGATCGGCTTGCCGGTGCACGTGCATTGCCACTACGTGGGCGGCATGGCTCCGGCCAACATCATCAAAGCTGCTGAAGCGGGTGCGGCCATCGCTGATACCGCCAGTGCGCCTTTGGCGTTTGGCAACAGCCATCCGGCCGTCGAGATGATTGTGGCCGCTTTGCAGGAAAGCCGTTATGACACGGGTCTCGATTTGGACTTGCTGTTCGAGATTGCCGAGTATTGGGAAGAGGTGCGCAAGCGCGGTCACTACAAGCGTGGCGTGTCTAGCCTGATTCATATGAAGGTCTACAGCCATCAGGTGCCCGGCGGCATGATGAGCAACTTGGTCTCGCAGCTGGAAGTGCAAAACGCACTCGATCGTCTGCCCGACGTGATGAATGAGATCCCCAAGGTTCGCGCTGAAGTGGGCTATCCGCCCCTCGTTACGCCGATGAGCCAGATTGTGGGCACGCAAGCCGTGTTCAACGTGATTACCGGCAAACGCTGGGGTGTCGTTTCCAAGGAAATGAAAGACTATCTGTGCGGCTACTATGGCAAGGCCCCCGGACCGATTGATTCCGATATCATGAAAAAGGTCGTCGGTGATTCCGAGGTGCTCTCTCCTGACATATCGCCTGGGTCGCTCGTTACCACTACCTACGACGAGCTTGCCGAGGAAATCGGAGATTTGGCGAAAAGTGAGGAAGATGTGCTGATGTACGCCATGTTCCCCAACGAGGCGCGTACTTATTTAAGCAAACACCGCACATCCGAGAAGGTCGACTTCCTGATGGAAGAGGAGTCGAGCGGAACGAAGGAGGACGATTACGTGGATATCAATCAGATTCGCGAACTGGTTCGCGTGGCACAGGAAAGCGGCGTCGGTGAGATCGTCGTCGAAGAAGAGGGCAGCCGCATAGCGGTGCGCATGCCTGGATCGGTTCCCGCAGCGGTTGCTGTGGCAGCTCCGACTGCTGCGCCAGCTGGTGAAGCGACACCAGCAACCGGTGCGGCCGCATCGGCGCCTGCAGCTGGTACAGAAGACGTCCCTGCAGGTTGGATGCCCGTCACCGCTCCGATGGTCGGTACGTTTTACGCATCGCCTGCCCCGGGCGAGCCTGCGTTTGTGAAAGAGGGCGACGAGGTTGCCGCCAATCAGACGCTGTGCATCGTCGAAGCTATGAAGCTGATGAATGAGATCACGGCCGAAGAAATGGGCACCGTGCGCAAGGTGTGCCTAGAAGATGCATCGCCAGTGGAATTCGGCACGGTTATGTTCTATATCGAGCCCCATAACACCGGTGCAGCCGTGGGTCCGGAGAGCGCATAATGTTCGATAAGATACTCATAGCGAATCGCGGCGAGGTGGCTTTGCGCATCATGCGCGCGGCCCGCGAGTTGGGTGTGAAAACCGTTGCCGTGTATTCCACTGAAGACGAGAATACGCTGCCTGTGCGCTACGCCGATGAAGCGGTTTGCATCGGGCCTGCTCCGGCGAATAAAAGCTATCTGGTCATGCCCAGCATCATTGCTGCGGCGATAAATACTGGTGCCCAGGCGATTCATCCGGGCTATGGCTTCTTGGCTGAAAATGCCGACTTCGCTCGCGCTTGCGTCGACAACGACTTGGTGTTCATCGGCCCTGCTGCCGAATGTATCGAGCAGATGGGCGACAAGAGTGTTGCGCGCGAGACCATGATGCACTGCGGCGTGCCTACCGTCCCCGGATCGGAAGGCACTGTCGACACTGTCGAAGAAGCTCGGGAATTTGCCCAGAAAGTGGGCTATCCGGTGCTAATCAAGGCCAGTGCGGGCGGCGGCGGCAAAGGCATGCGCGAGGTGCATGATCCAGCCGATTTGGAAGCTCAGTACTTAGCTGCGAAAAACGAGGCAGGCGCCGCTTTTGGCAACGACGAGGTCTATTTGGAAAAACTCGTTTTGCGTCCGCGCCATGTGGAAATACAGGTGCTTGCCGATGATTTCGGCAATCGCATCGCGCTGTGCGAGCGTGACTGCTCCATCCAGCGTCGCCATCAGAAGCTGCTTGAAGAGGCTCCGAGCCCTGCGCTTACCGACGAGATTCGTCGCGCTATGGGTGTGGCGGCCATCAAAGCTGTGCGCGCGGTTGACTACAAGAACGCCGGTACCATTGAATTTTTGCTTGACCAGGATGGCAAGTTCTATTTCATGGAAATGAATACGCGTGTGCAGGTGGAGCATCCGGTAACCGAGCAGATCACCGGTACTGACATCATAAAAGAACAGTTGCGCATCGCTTCGGGTGAGCCTATGAAGTGCGCAGACCGTGCACCGTTTACTCCGTACGGGCATGCCATCGAGTTCCGCATCAACGCCGAGGATCCCGATCACGATTTCCGTCCGTGCCCGGGCACCATCACACGCTTCGACATGCCTGCCGGACCCGGTGTGCGTGTGGAAAGCTATCTGGAACAGGGTGCGCGCATCAGCCCGTACTACGATTCGCTGGTAGCGAAGCTCATCGTGTGGGGTGCAGATCGCGAAGAGGCTATTGCGCGCGGTAAACGTGCGTTGCAGGAATTTCACATCGAGGGCATCGCGACCACCATTCCTTTCCATCAGAAAGTGCTTGAAAAACAAGTATTCATCGATGGCGAAGCTTGTACCGATTTTATCGAAACCCAGATGGGAGAATAGGTATGTCTGATTTGAACGTGCAGGGCATGGCTTTAGCAGATGGGGTTGTCGAGACCATCATCTCCATCGCCGTACAGGACATAGAAGGCGTGGCATGCATAGGCTCGCCCAACAGCGCAGCTGGCCTGCTTTCAAATTTCCAAACTAAACCGGCCACGCAGGGCATCGATGTTACTGCCAATGAGGACGACACGATTTCCGTGGATATCCGCATCGAGGTGTTCTACGGTTGCGTGCTGCCTGATGTGGCAGAACAGGTGCGCGAGGCCATCGCCGATGCAGTTTTGGCCCAGGTTGGGTTGAAAGTGGAAGCCGTCAACGTCTTTATCGACGGTATCCAGTTCGCGTAAGGCGGCTGGATTCACGCATATGGCGAAAAGACATGAGAGAACGCTTGCACGCCGCATGGCCGTGCAAGCGCTGTATCAAAGCGAGATAACAGGCGAGCCTACTGCACAGATAATCGCAACGGGTGCGCAGTTGCCCGAAGGCGGCACGCTGCCTGAGTATTCCATCGTCTTGCTGCAAGGCATCGACGAGAATAAAGACCAGATTGACCGCCTTTTGGCGGATTCTTCCGAGAATTGGTCGGTAGAGCGTATGCCGGTGGTGGATCATGCCATCATGCGTTTGGCAGTTTATGAGATGCTGTTCAACGACGAGGTTCCCGTATCGGTGAGCATCAACGAGGCCGTGGAGCTGGCGAAGAGTTTCGGTGGCGAAGATGATTCGGCGCGTTTTGCGAACGGCATATTGGGGCGTATCGCCCGTATGATGGAAGCTGGGCAGACTGCTCAGGATGAATCTGCGGCGGCTATGGCCGATGTTGATGTGGTTGCACCTGAGACCCCTGAGGCTGCTGAGTCTGACGCAATTGCACCAGATTCTGAGCAGGTAAAGGAAAATGCGGATGCCTGACAGTGATACGACCACATACGCCCAGGTAAACGACCGTTTAAAGGAAATCGTCGATCAGGTCAGCGATGATGATCTGCCTTTAGACGATGCTTTGGATTTATTCGAAGAGGCTGTGAAACTGGGAATGCAGGCATCAGATTTGATTGAGCAAGATATCGATGCGGAAAACGAGCAGGCGAGCGAGGAATAAATCTCGTATAGGCAGGTTCGCAAGCTACAAGCAAGGTGATGATGATGGCAGAAGGAACGCGCATACTGGACGCAATCAGCAGTCCAAGTGATTTGAAGCTCCTCACCAACGAGGAGCTGGCCATTCTCTGTCAAGAGATTCGCGAAGAGATTATCGATGTCACTTCGAAAAATGGTGGGCATGTGGCCTCTAGTCTGGGTGCCGTCGAGATTATCGTGGCCTTGCATTCGCTTTTGGATTGCCCCACCGATCGCATCGTGTTCGATGTGGGCCATCAAGCCTACGCGCACAAAATACTTACGGGTCGTTTGGACCGTTTCGGCACGCTGCGTCAATATGGCGGCATTTCCGGTTTCCCGAAACCAAGCGAGAGCCCCTACGATGCGCATCCATCGGGCCATGCATCCGACAGTTTGTCGGTGGCTTTCGGATTGGCGAAGGCACGCGATTTGCGCGGTGGAGATGAGAAGATCGTATCGGTTATAGGCGATGCATCCCTAGCTGGTGGTATGGCGTTTGAGGCCATAAACCACATCGGCCAAGAGCACACACCCATGGTCATTGTGCTCAACGACAACGCTATGTCCATTTCGCGCCCTGTGGGTGCCATGGTTAAACACCTTGGCTATTTGCGCACTACCAGCCAGTACCAGAACACTCGTGATGCCGTTCAGGAAAAGATGGAACAGTACGGCGGCATGGCGCAGGACTTGCTGGATTTGGGCCGCAACGTGAAAGAATCCATCAAGCAGTTCGTTGTGCCTCATTCCATGTTGTTCGAACATTTGGGAATAACCTGCACGGTGCCTATTGATGGCAATAACATCGCTGAACTACGTGAGATTCTGAGCGTGGCCTTGCAGGCAGATGCGCCTGTGCTGGTGCACGCCATCACGAAAAAGGGCTATGGTTTCCCTCCAGCGGAGTCGAACCCTGAACTTTTCCATGGTGTGGGACCGTTCAACAAAGAAACCGGCGAGCTGGTGAAATCGCCTGCTGCGCCACCGAAATACACGGCTGTTATCGGCAAGGCCATTGTCGAAGAGGCCAAACGCGACCCCCGCATTGTTGCCATTACCGCAGCTATGCAGGATGGCACTGGTTTAAACGAATTCGCCGCCACGTTCCCGAAACGGTTTTTCGATACGGGTATCGCTGAGGGACATGCGCTTGGCATGGCCAGCGGACTTGCGTTGGGTGGCAACAAGCCTATCGTTTGCATATACTCCACGTTTATGCAACGGGCTATCGACCAGCTGATTGTAGATAACGCTTTGCCGAACTTGGACGTGGTGTTCTGTCTGGACCGCGCTGGTTTGGTGGGCGACGATGGGCCCACGCATCATGGCGTGTTCGATATTGCATACATGAGTATGATTCCCCATATGCGCGTGATGACTCCTTCAAACGAGGCTGAATTGGTGAACGCGCTGCATACTGCCCTTATCATCGGCGGCCCGGTGGCTATTCGCTATCCGCGCGGCGCAGCTGAAGGAGTGGCATTGCCCCAGCCCCCCGAAGTGCTGCCTGTGGGGGTAAGCCGCATCGCACGCGAAGGTAAAGATGTAGCGGTGCTCGCATTCGGACGCATGGTCGGCGCATCTATGGAAGCAGCTGACATCCTGGCTGGCGAGGGCATTGATGTTCGAGTGGTGGACATGCGCTGGGCCAAGCCCATCGATTTTCAAGCCGTGCGCTCTGCCGCACAGACGCGCTTGATTGTGACGGTGGAAGAAGGCGTGCTTTCCGGCGGTGCCGGCGAGGGCGTGATTTCGGCTATGTGCAAGCTGGACTTGGATGTCCCGGTTGCCAGTTTGGGCCTGCCTGATGAGTTCGTGGAGCAAGGCAAAGTGCCTCAGTTGTTGTCTCTGTTGGGCCTAGATGGACGCGGTATCGCTGAAACCATCCGCCAGCATCTGCGCGATCAGGACTGAAGACTATCCCTTCAGTCGTTGGCGTAAACTTGCACAATCGAGCGTGCAAGTTGGATTTATTGCTATTCATGAAATAGGAATAACCTATATCAACATTCATTTCTAATATGCCAGAGTTGACCCTTTGTCGACTCTGGCTCGCCTTTTGATATGGTTGCTTTCAGCGCGGAACGTTGACTGCTTTTTGAGCAGGTCAGATGTGTGAGAACACGGCATTTATGCGTGATTACAACGAAATACAGCCTCAGGCTGCCATGTACAAAACTACAGCGTAGCAGTAGGTGATGCAGAAAAATTTTTCATTCGTTACCCCAAATAAAAGAAAATGCAGTAATAATCTGTTATTATACATAAGACTTTAACAGCTACCCTGTTTCGACGCATTGCCGACGCTGATGGGGGAGCGGTTGCACAAGGCTGATCTTGCCGGAACCGTTGGCTTGAGGAAGCAATGCGGTCGGCTGCAAGAAGGGGGAATGAAATGGATGTGTCTACTCTGCCAATTTGGAGCATCATCCCGTTTGCGGGCATGTTGCTTTCCATCGCGATTTTTCCACTCGTAAAGGGCGAGTGGTGGGAGAAACACGAACTGCACGTGGCTATCTTCTGGTCACTCGTTTTCTGTATACCATTCGGAATCGCTTATGGCGGGCACACTCTGACCTATGAGCTGCTCAAGACCATCGTCGGCGACTATATTCCGTTCATCGTGTTGTTGTTCGGCCTGTACGTGGTAGCTGGTGGCATCGCCATTAAAGGCACCATCGCAGGCACTACGAAAAACAACGTGCTTTTGCTGCTTATCGGCACCGTGCTTTCTAGCTGGGTCGGTACCACCGGTGCCGCCATGCTGATGATTCGCCCTGTGCTGCGCGCCAATGAATGGCGCCAGAACAAGAAGCACATCGTCGTGTTCTTCATCTTCTTGGTCGCCAACATAGGCGGCTGCCTAACACCTCTCGGCGATCCGCCGCTGTTCTTGGGCTATCTGCGCGGCGTACCGTTTTTCTGGACCATCGAGCACATCCTGCCGATACTCTTGCTGAACGTGGCTGTGCTGCTGGGTGTCTTCGCCCTGATTGACCATCGTTCGATGAAGAAAGAGATTGCGGAGGGTCGCTCTCCTATGGATTTGGAGGGCAACACCCCGAAGGAAAAGATTCACATCGAAGGTCTGCACAACTTCATTTATCTGGGCATCATCATTGCTGCCGTTATCCTGAACGGCTCGCTCGCCGAGTTGGGCAAGACCATCGGTTTCTATCTGTTCGATGACTTGCACCTTGGCATCAACTACTTCGTGCAAATCGTCTTGATTCTGATTGCGGCAGGCCTGTCGCTGAAGACCACGCCGGAATCGGCGCACCATCACAATGAGTTCATTTTCGACCCCATCAAGGAAGTTGCCTTCCTGTTTATCGGCATTTTCATCACGATGATCCCTGCGCTTCTTCTGCTGGAAGCCCATGGCTCTCAGCTGGGCGTTGACACACCGCTCGAATTCTTCTGGGCAACGGGCGCGCTCTCGTCGTTCTTGGACAACTCGCCTACCTACGTGGTATTCCTTACCTGCGCAGGCTCGTTGGGGGCAACGACGGGTGTGGCCACCACAGTGGGTACCGTGCCGGTGTTGGAACTGCTCGCGATATCAGCAGGTGCCGTGTTCATGGGCGCGAACACCTACATCGGCAATGCGCCTAACTTCATGGTGAAAAACATCGCCGAATCCAAAAAGGTCAAGATGCCCTCGTTCTTCGGATACATGGGTTGGTCCTGCGCCTTCCTGATTCCGCTGTTCATCTTGGATTCTCTGCTGTTCTTCCTGTAAGTTGAATCCTGCAAGTCCCAATCGGCTGTTTTTCAAAAGCTGATAGGGGTGAGCTGGTTCGGCTGCTTCGGATAAGCTGATTCGAAACTAGTTCCACACAAACTCGGAGGCCCCGTCATTGCGACGGGGCCTTTATTGCGTGGTGGTATGGGTTACGTGCATTCAGATTCCCAGCCACCGGTCAATCGATGACCGCAGCCCCAGCTCTAGCCCAGCCACCGGTCAACCGATGACCGCAAAACAAGAATTGTCAATCAAACCCGCTATGTGCGATTTTCACTGGGAAATCCAGGCTTTTCCGCAAGGCCGAAAGGCAATTATTGGCATTTGCGCAGGTGGCGGAATTCTGCCAGAGAACAGGTCGCTCTCAAATCGCACATAGCGGGTCTGATTGACAAAACGTGAATCGCAGAGTCTCACACCTGATTTCTATTCGCGGTCATGATGATGGGCTCTAGGATTTGGGATTTGGGCCCTCGGCTCTAGGTCCTAGGCTTTGGACTCTAGGCTTTGGGCTCTAGCCTCTAGAGTCTAGGCAGTGAAAACAAGTATTTAAGCCTGAACAGGAGCAATCTCTTTCGCCATGATGTAGTCGTTCATCACGTAGCCGCGACCGATAGGATTATCCACCTGATCCACGGTATCGAAGCCGCGTCCCTTGTAGGCACGCACTCCCAAGTCATTTTCGCGATTCACAGTCAGATACATTACCGGCAGATTGTTGTTGCGGCAGAATTGTTCGTAGAAATCCAAGACGCGGCTTGAATAATGCTTTCCGCGCTCATCGGCATACAGGTATACCTTGCTGATGAAGAAACGTCGTGGCCAACGGGTATCTACCACGTCACTGTGATGGATGAAGGCATTGTGATCGGCATCGTCGGTCATTTCCTCGATGGCCCCGCCGGTGAAGCCGACCTTCTTGCCGTCGTCTACGACGAACCAGTAGCGGTAGTTGTGCTGCTGGATGTCTCGCGTGATGGCGGAGACGCTTTGGAACATGTCAATCATGTAGTCGGTTTGATCCTTGCCTATGATGTCTGGCCAGTACTCATGCCATATTCTGTTTGCCATATCTGCCAGTTCATCTATTTGCGACGGCGTTTCCACCGGCAAGAATTCCAATCCCATATTCGCTCCTTCAAGTACTCGCGTATCACGCGGCGTTTTCTGCTGCAGATATTGTAATGCAGCAATCGGAGAAATAGCATTTCCTCCTATGATTTACGGAACCCTTTGCACACTGCAGAAGAGTTTTGGGGCGTGTGGAGCCGGAAAACCAAAGAGCCGAGAAGTAGGGAAGCCGGAAGGTGGAAGCCGGAAGATTGGGAAGGCGGATAGTAAAGAAACCGAAAGTTGGGAGATTGGAAAGCCGAGAAGCCGGAAAAGCTGTTGCAGCAACTCAAGACTCGAGTTCTGGTGGGCAAAATGACCTACAAAACCGCGGTTTGCGTCTTTCAAAGCTGTTTCGAAGAAATCTGAATGTGTGTGCGTTTTGAATATAACCCTGTGAACTGGCATTTCTTAAAACTGGAGAAATGCTGGGATAGTGTGCTGCGAAGAATCGAGGGTTCGACAAGCGAAATATAACGCAAACCGGACATTTCTCGGCCTATTTGGTGGCTCCAACTCGAGAGCTACAATCGAGCCAATCGTCAGACCTATACTCGCTTCGACAATCGGGCAATCAACAATCGAGCAATCAACAATCGAGCAATCAACAATCGGCAATCGCATCGTAGCCACCTCGCGTTTCATACACGTAGACCCATATGGTATAAACAAGAGTGCAAAATAATGGTAGAATCATTCGATAGAATGATTGCGCAGCTAAAAGCAGGTGTTCGCCCCTTCTATCGGGCATTTGGCGTAGTCATCGGGCGAGAATCGGCGGGAGTGCGATACGTGAGAGCGGTCGGTCGCTACATAAAGCGTGCGCGCAAAGGCTTCACAATGATGGAGCTTTTGGGAGTCGTTGCTATACTGGCTATCGTATCGGCCATCGCCATTCCTGCAGCAGGCAGCATCCAGACGAATTTGGAAATGACCCGGCTGGATCAAACCGCCAAGCAAATTTACGTTGCGGCGCAAAACCGCGTGACTTCTCTGCAGTCAAACGGCACGCTCACCAGTGGTACAACCAGCATCGCCAAGCAAATCGCGGCAACGGGGCAATCAGCTGGGACGAAAGGGGTTCCGGCGGATTACACCTACGATAACTCCGGCGATATCAACGTCTTCTATATGCTCTCATCTGATAAGTTGGAGCAAGACAATATCATAACCGACGAGGCGGCTGCTTTAACAAAGAACCTTGGTGGTAGTTGGATTATCGAAATCAACCCGTATTCGGGTGAAGTCTACAGCGTGTTCTATTCGGAAAATAACACGAGTCTGCAGTATGACGCCGTGAAAGACAAACGTGCCCGAGCCGACCGCACCGCTGACCGCATCGGCTACTACTGTGGCGGCAAGCTGCAGAAACCTGCCGAGGATGAAAAAGAACCATTTTCCGACTTAAAATCGGACCTAATAAATTCAGAGGAGCTTTACGTAAGTATTAAAGATCCTAACTTAAGAGATTTTTATGACAATCCAGATGGGTTCAGCATCAAGATTGAAATCAGAGGGACTAATAAAGACAATCCATATGACCCCGAAGCTACTTGGGTGAAGACGTATACCGGTAAGCAGCTTGTAAACGATGGCATTTTAAAGACCGATACGACAGAAATCGACATCATTTTGGATAGTATGCGAGATGGTATGTCCTTTGCTGAATTGATAACGAATTCGACTGGTGATGAAGGGTCGGAATCGATACTGCCTGGCTCGGACATTCATGTGGATTGCACGGTAACGATTCCTAGTAGCACGAAGACTCATGGATTCAAGGATAGGGGCGATAATAGCCTATTCGACAAGGACACCAAATATGCCTCGAATGAGAATGGCTCTGTGGCTGTGTCGACAGTCCGTCATCTAAACAATTTACGACAAGGAAAGAACACCTTTGTTTGGGGCGGAATAGCAGAGTACTCGAAAATCATACAGACTGGCGATATCAATTTTATCCGCGAGACAGGAAGCAATTGGGCAACCCCCGAAAGCGTCTCCATACAAAGCAGGGATACCGAAGGCAACGCTTACAATCCTTTGGAATACTTCGAGCCAATAGAGCTTGCAAGTGATTTTTATAACTCGAGTCGTGGCGCGAGTATTGATGGTACAGACAAGAATAACGTCTCTCATAAGATCTCGAATTTTATAATTAAGAGTTCGAATTCGTGGGCGAATAACGTGGGTTTGTTCACAACGCTTTTCTGTGATGTGAGTGGGATACACTTGGTCAATACAAGCGTAACAGGCGGCTACTATAGCAACACAGGAGCTTTAGCTGGCACTCTCACCTCATATGGCACCACGAGTATTACGAATTGCTCAGTGACTGTTACGAAGACATACGATTCGGGCGTGAATGCGGGGAAACTGCGTTATGCCGACTATGAGGTAACGGGTCAAAGCTATTCTTATCCAACAGGTGGTCTTGTCGGCAGCGTCTATGCTGGCGGCTCAATTAAAGATTGCGTAGTCCAGACAAACGTTTCGGGGAAACAAATCGTCGGCGGCATGGTCGGATACAACGGCAATGCTTCAATTTCGGGCTGCACTCAGAACGGTAATGTAAATGACTATGCTTCCATAACTAGCTCGAGCTCTTATGCTGGTGGTTTGATAGGTCGGAGTGCTTCAAGCAAGACCATCGAGAATTGCAAAGCGGAATCCAATGTATCAGGCTATAGTTTTGTCGGCGGGCTTGTCGGTTCCTCTGATGAATCCATCTACAACTGCAGTGCCAGAGGCGAATCAACTGACAATAACGATGATACGCCACCTCTCATCAGCGCCGTTTTGTCAAATGCTGGTGGCTTGGTAGGGTATTTTTCCGGAGAGAGCATCCGTTACAGTTTTGCTGCTGTCGACGTGGTGGCTTCTAGGGACGGGGCATCAGCATTCGGTGGATTTGCGGGTTACTGCACTAGCAGCGGCGGAGACATACAGCAGTGCTATTCAAGCGGTTCGGTGCAAGCAAACAGTAATGTGGGTGGCTTTATCGGCACAATTTACGGTAGGGATGTGTATTATTGCTACTCAACATCCAATGTGACCGCAGATACTCTGGCGGGTGGTTTTGTCGGTGGGTATTACGGTGGAAATGTGGTCTACAATTCTTCTTATGGCAAGGTGACGGCAACTGGTGCCATAAATGACACCATACATGGTTTTGCGGGGACGTACGGATACTATTGGACGGATGCTCGAAGCAATACGTATCTGCAGGCCCTTGATTACAACGATGGTTTCAAGAGCGAATCAGTGAAATATGCTTCCACTGCAGCATCGTACAGCAGCTTGGTAGCGGAAAGCACCGATCAGCTGACGGTGGCACAAAGCCATCCCTATGCGGCGAACCTGACCGGGTTGAATTTTCCGTTCACGCATGCGACGGATAGCAGTGGGAACGCCATCGAGCACTGGGGTAACTGGCCCAAGGTCGTGAATATCGATTGGTACCGCGATGATAGGGAGCTGTTGTTTAGCGATACCACCTTGACTGGCATCACCACGTTTACCTATCCGGGATCCACATCGGGTGCTGACTGGTTCGATGCAGGTGGGGTGTATCACAACTTCACGTCGTGGGGTACGCCTGTCATAGACAAACAGGGTAACATCTCCATCACGGCAAATTGTGCGAATTGGCCGCTTAACTCGGTCGTCGACATGCTCTACCGCACGGATAGGGGTTCTTATACATTCGACTACGATGGGGCAACCTATAAGGGCACGGTCATCTGGACCTATTTGAATAGCAACAATGCGGATAAAACCTGTGATTCCGAAGCGCCTTATACTAGTGGATTCGCAAATGCTGCTACATGGGTGAACCACGGTCTTGGCACTATGAATCGCGATACAGCGACTTACTCCTTCTCCTTCCTTGCCAAAGCGGGTTCGAATCTCTCGCAGATAGCGAAGAATAGCGAAGGCAATATCGTAGTTTTCGTGGGAGAAAAGATTCCTACGGTTACTCCGGCAGGGCAGATAGCCTCGTCGGCGCAGGTTGTGAAATATGATTATGTGCGAGCTGCGAAAGGGTTAACTTGCAGGCAATACGGAACCATTAGTGTTGAGAAGAGCAAAAACTCTCAGTACTACGTTTACAACGCAGGTAGTTTCTCGGCGATTGGCGGATGGTTCTAGTTATGTTGGGGAACAATCAAGGCAGATTTGGAAGACGAACAGGAGGTGATGGTATGTCAGCGGTTTCGCATGGGGCAATGGTTTCGCATAGGTTAGCAAACCCGTGCAAGTTGCTGCGAGACGAGCGCGGCGCATCCATCATCATCGCGCTCGTGTTCCTGCTGATTTGCGCCATGGTTTCCGCAGTGGCATTGAATTTTGCCAGTGCCAATGTCGAGCGAACCAAGCAGAATTCCACTGATGCACAGGCTTACGAGGCTGTGGCGTCGGCATCTCGATTCGCAACTACGGGAATCTTTAAGGCCGAGGGAATCTCTGGCGTAACGATGACTGTTGCCGATAGGGGTGCAGCGCCCACATGGAATTCTTCGTCATTAACGGGCACGGTTGGGAAATGGTTAAAGGCGCAGGCTGAAAATATCTATTATGGCAGAGAGACCACTCCTTTGGAAAATGTGTCCATCATTGCCGAGAATCCTTATAACGACGAAGCTCTCCCCACTGTGAAAGCCACCTATTCGATGGATAAGGAGACTTACTTCATATATATTGAAGTAAGGATTGACGACTCTTCAAATGAAACTGGCGAATCGGTAGCTTATTCCTACACCGTCAAAACAGAGATAATAGCAGCTGGTGGAGGGAGCACGCCGCCGTTTACGGTTTCGTGGGCCATGAACGCCGCTCCCAGCTATCTGGCGGGTGCCGATTCGCTGTGGCAGCAGAACAAGGATTCATGGTCCGGCCTTTCGGGTGACAAGCAGACCCAGTCGCTGCAGGCTCTCTATTTCTCCCAATACGCCTACGAGCTGAGCGAGTACGAGAAAGGCCTCAGCGGTGCTTACAGTGAGGGATCGTATGGGTGGAAACCGCTGGTGGCAAGTGATGGCAGCGTGATATTGGCGGCATGCACCAATCCCACCAGCGCCGGTGCGGCCAAAAACAGTATCCTTCTGTACGTGAACGGCACCTACTACAAGTGGGCGGATAAATGGGGAGATAAAACGGCGTGGGTGAACGATAACAAGTTCGACCTTTCCACATTGGGCGTGCTGGGCACCAACGATGCGGGTTGGAGGAAGGTGTCATGATGCGGGCTTTGACGAAGCTTTCAAGACGGCTTGAACGTATGGGCCACCTGAAACCTCTGGAGCAGCTGAGATCTCTGGGGCAACGCGTGGTGCGCGACACCGCGGGCGACACGCTGGTGGAAACGCTGGCAGCCATCATAGTGTGCACCATGGCGACCATCATTCTTCTGACAGGCACCGTGGCCGCTTCCAATATAAACAAGATGGCCGCCACGCGTGACCAGGATCTGCAGGGGCAAAGGCAGAATGCAGAGAATTATGGGGGTAACCCTCAATCTGGCACGGTCAGTGTTGATGGCACCCAATACAGCGTGAATTATTATGGCGGACAAGATATCGTTGGGTATAAATAAGAGCGAAAGCAAGAACACGAACAGGAAACGGAGCGGAACAAGGCAGTTGAAGCGTAGAGCGCACATATTCAGTTTGCAAACCGACAAAACAGGGGTGGTTCGCGTTGCGGACTCCGGTCAGGATGCGGGCGCTTTGGTGTGCACGGCGCATTCAGCGGCGCATCGCTTACGGGCGGAGCGCCGCCACGCCGGTTTCACGTTGGTGGAAATGCTCGCCGCCCTTATTGTAGTCACGTTGCTTACCACTGTGGTGGCAACTGGGGTGAATGTGGGCATGAAGGTCTATCGCCAGTCTACGTTTACATCCGAAGCGCAAACGCTTTCAAACACCATCGAGAACGCACTGGCTGATCCGATGCATTTTGCCAATACCCAATCTTTAAGCACAACAACGGATGGTGTTTCTTCAACTGCCCTCTACTGGCATGCCACCTATCTGAACCATAATGTGAGCCCGCAGGTGCAGTTGCAAAGCGACAACCGCGCAGATGGCACCCAAATCCAAGTGCTTGCTTTCGCGGGTCAGGCCGACGGAAAGAAAAATGAGGACGTTGGCAAAACCTTCAATCTGTTGAACGTGGGAGCCTACACGGATTGCACCATCGAGGAAACACCCGGTGAAGACCTGTGCAAAATCTCGCCTGCTGCCCCAACAAGCGCTGGCGAGCGCCCAACATCCATTACGGTGAACTTCACCATCAGAAGTACCGTCGACCCGACGCTCTCGAAAGACTGTTCGTTCACATACAAGCCAATTAATGCGAAAAGAAGCTAGGAGCCTGCGCATATGACAGGAATAAGGAGCCCACGCATATGAAATATACTCGACTCGGAGATTTGCTGGTCGATGCAGGCCTGATAACCGACAAGCAGCTGCAAGACGCGCTCGCCGTGCAGAAGAAGGCCAAGGGCAAGAAGCGTTTGGGCGAAACGCTAATTAGCGAAGGCATCATTACCGAACGCCAACTCATAAACGCGCTGACCATGCAGCTGGGCATTGATTTCATCGATCTTACAACGGCTGACATCGATCCGGAAATGACGAAGCTCGTTTCGAAGAATCTAGCCAAGAAATACTCCGTGGTGCCCGTGCGCACCAAAGGTGATGAGCTCTACTTGGCAATGTCTGACCCGCTGAACTTCATCGCCAGCGAGGAAGTGAAGGCCGCTTCCAAAAAGCGCGTCATTCCAATGATTGCCACTCAATCTGCCATCGACCATGCCATCTCGGTGCTCTACGGCACTGAAGGCGCCAAGCGCGCTGTGCGCGAAATGCAGCAGGAAAACGAGCGAGAAGCCGATTACGTGGTGGGTGGCAGCACCAGCATCATCGAAGAGGCAGGGGCACAAGCTCCGTCTATCCGCTTGGTTGACTCGCTGATAGAGCGCGGCGTGTCTGACCACGCAAGCGACATCCACATCGAGCCGCAGGAAAACGAAGTGACCGTGCGCATGCGCATCGATGGCATACTGCACAACGTGTTTACCATCCCCAAAGAATTGCAACAGTCCGTTACCTCGCGCATCAAGATTATGTGTGGTATGGACGTGACCGAGCGTCGTGTTCCCCAAGACGGGCGTGCCATTGTGCGTGTGCGCATGAAGGAAGCTGACCTGCGCGTGTCCACGCTGCCTACCGTGCATGGCGAGAAGATTGTGCTGCGAATACTGGATCGCGATAACAAGCAGAATACGCCGGAAGAGCTGGGATTCTACGGACACAATCTAGAGCTTTACAACAAACTGCTTGAAAACCAGCAGGGTGTCATCTTGCTGGTAGGGCCCACTGGATCGGGCAAATCGTCCACCATGTTCACCATGATAAATCGCTTGAACACCGAAGCCGTGAACATCGTGACGCTGGAAGACCCCGTGGAATACAACATCGACGGCGTGAACCAGGTGCAGGTAAACGAGAAAAGCGGTACCACGTTCGCCGCGGGCCTGCGATCGATTCTGCGTCAAGACCCCGATATTATCGGCGTGGGTGAAATCCGCGATGCTGAAACCGCTGGTATTGCCATGCGCGCTGCCGTTACCGGTCACTTGGTATTTTCCACCATCCATACCGGGGACGCAGTGTCCACGCTTGACCGCCTTGATGACATCGGCGTGGAACCCTACATGATAGCAAGCGCGCTGAAGGGCATTATTAGCCAGCGATTGGTTCGCCGCGTCT
Source organism: Actinomycetes bacterium (assembly GCA_023394615.1). Lineage (GTDB taxonomy): Bacteria > Actinomycetota > Coriobacteriia > Coriobacteriales > Eggerthellaceae > JAEXAI01. Next base: position 139,360 of record JAEXAI010000002.1, read on the forward strand.
GCCCGCATTGCCGCAAGCCGTATACGCCCAGCAAAGAAGAGCTGATGGAATTGGGCATGGATCCGTATGCGGAAGGCGTGCAGTTCTATCGCGGAGAAGGCTGTCCCGATTGTTTCGGCAGCGGATATCGCGGACGTACCGTTATCGCAGAGGTGCTGATGATTGACCATACTATGCGCAAGGTCATCCATGAGCAGCGCCCACGAGAAGAACTGCTGCAAGCGGTGAGCGCATCGGGTTTCCAGCCGATTATGCAGAACGTGCGCGAGCTGGTACTGAAAGGCGACACCACAATCGAAGAGGCCATGCGCACCGTGTTCAGCACAGATTAGCGCGGCGGACAAAACGAGCGACGGGCTGGCAAGAAGGATACGGCGAAATGGGCAAGAAGGAGAAACACAGCATGAGCGCAATCGATGGCATCATCAGCGACGCAAACGACAAGCGTGCATCCGACGTGCATATAGCCGCGGGCGTGCCTGTGCGTTATCGTATCGACGGACGTTTGGTCGACGCTGATGAGCGCGTCCTGGAACCTCAAGACTGCGAGCAACTGGCACGTGACGTTGCGGGCGAGGACTACAAGAAAATCGAGCGGATTGGCGAGCTTGACATGGCCGATACGTATGCGGGCCATATTCGCTGCCGTCTGAATCTATATCGCAGCCAAGGCAACGTGTGCTTGGCCATCCGTTTACTTTCGAATAGCATTCCTGCGCTGGATTCTCTGGGCCTGCCGCCTATCATGATGGAATTTCCCACCTACAAAAAAGGGATCGTCATCGTCACAGGCGAGACCGGCTCAGGCAAGTCCACCACGTTGGCGGCGATCTTAGACCAGGTGAACCGTACGCGTACCGACCACATAATCACGTTGGAAGATCCTATCGAGTACATTTACACACCTGACAAATGCAGTATCGATCAGCGTGAGATTGGTCATGATACCGAAAGCTATGCGAACGGTCTGCGAGCCATTTTGCGTGAAGATCCTGACGTCATACTGATTGGCGAGATGCGAGATTTGGACACCATCGAGACGGCTCTGACCGCCGCCGAGACCGGGCACTTGGTTTTCGGCACGCTGCACACGCAGAGCGCAGCCGACTCCATCGACCGTTTGGTGGATGTGTTTCCCGAAGGCAGGCAGCGCCAGATCCGACTGCAGCTTTCCATGACGCTTTCGGCTGTGGTCTCTCAGCAGCTGCTGGTGCGCCGCGAAGGGCAGGGGCGTGCTGTGGCATGCGAGGTCATGATGGTGAACGCGGCCATTCGCAACTTGATTCGGCAGGGTAAGACTCCGCAGATAGAAAATACGCTCGCCACAACGGCCGAGCTGGGTAGCATCACCATGGACAATATGCTGATTCACATGGTTCGCGATCGCACGATATCGGCCCAAACCGCCGTCGAGGCGGCTCGCGATCCGGAATTCGTGAAACGCAGCGCTCGTTAGTTTAGCTGAAGGCGCAGGAAGGCACGCATGAAAACATTCAAGTACACAGCACGTTCTGAGGCTGGCTCGTCCATAGAGGGCGTGGCTGAGGCGAACACGCAGGAAGAGGCGGTTGCTAGCCTGAAAGAGGGCGGGCTAATTGTCGAGTCCATCGAGCCCACCAGCGGCGAGCACGATATTGACCTGCGCCTGGGTGGCAAAAAGACTAAGGACAAGTCGCTCGGTATCATGTGCAACCAGTTCGCCATTATCCTGCAGGCGGGCATGCCTATTGTGCGCACGTTGCAGCTGGTATCGGATCAGACCGAGGATAAAACGCTGAAATCCATCCTCAAAAACGTTGCCGACGATATTTCCGCAGGTTATTCGCTGGCAGATAGCTTCAAAAAGCACGGTTCTGGACTGCCGACCACGTTCATCGAATCGGTGCGCGCAGGCGAGGAATCGGGCAATTTGGACATCGTGTTTCGCCGTTTGAGCGACTACTATGAAAAGCTTTCACAAACCAAATCCAAGGTGAAAAGCTCGATGATTTACCCGTGTTTCGTTATGGGCGTGGCCGTGGTGGTTATCATCATCATCATGGTGTTCGCCGTGCCGACATTTGAAACAACGTTTGTAGGCATGGGCGTGACGCTGCCGTGGATTACCCAGTTCATGATAGACTCCTCGAACTTCTGGTCGAACAACATCCTAATCATAGTGGGCGTCGTGGTGCTTTTGGTGATAGCGGTGAAGCTGGCCAAACGCAACGAGGAATTCCGCCTGAAATGGAGCCGCATCGGTGTGAGAATCCCCATAATCGGACGCATCAACCTGATGAATGCTGCCAGCCAGTATTCTGGCACCATGGGCGTGATGATGGAAGCGGGCCTTTCGGTGGTGAAATCCGTGGAAGTGACCGCGAAGTCTATGAGCAATTTCTACATGGCGCATTCGCTGGCATCGGCTCAGGCCGATTTGGAAGCCGGCAAACCTTTGGCTACATGCATGGGAAAGACCGAGGCCTTTCCCGAGCTGGTGGTTGAAATGACCGGCGTGGGCGAACAGACCGGTTCTTTGGAGCACACGCTTTCCGTGCTGAGCGAGTATTACGACAATGAGGTGGAAACATCCAGCGCGCGTGCGTTGAGTATTTTGGAGCCAGTGATTATCGTGATCCTCGCTGTGATTGTATGCGCAATTCTGCTGGCGGTGTATCTGCCGGTGTTCGATTTATACGGAGCCATGTAGAAAAAGGCGTGCTTCAGGGGCTACGCGCTGAAAATAGGAAGGGAGCGCCGCGCATAGGGCGCAGCGTTTAACATCGGGGATGATTTTATGAGCTTTCGAAGGGCTTTGCACAGCTTTCTCTGCGTGTTCATGAGCGTGGTCATGACGGTGTCATTCATGCCCCTGCCCGCCTATGCCGCGACCGACAGCCAGTCTCCATCGGGCAACGGCATTGAAACGCAATCGACGCCCGGTAGCGATCCCGACAACTGGACCGTCGTTTACGCGACCCCATACGACGGGGAATACGGCACGTTCACGTTTACGGGCGATGAGGCCACCTATCAAGGCGCATCGTATTACTACAACCATTCCGATTTGCAGTGGAGCGCTCAGGCAAGCTCGCGTTTCGAATACACCGGAGTGAAATTCACCATCACATCTCAGTATCAGTCGAGTTGTTATGCGCATTATCCGGCAAGCGGTCAATCATCGGCGAGCTTGGACGAGGTTTTCGCAAAAGCGGGCATCGACTCGAGCTTTGTTGACGAGGTATACATCGAGCCGGAGTTTCAGCAGGTAGCCTACAATATCGACGCTGAGGTTATCACCGGCGGTGGTTCGGTAACCAGATCGCTTCAAAATCCTGTTCACGCAGAGCAAGTGGTCACGTTCACGGCAGTGCCTGATCCGGGTTATGAATTTGTGGAATGGCGCTACGATTCGGGGTCTGCGTACAGTCCGCAAACCACGATAAATATTTTCGCCCAAAAAGACATGACTTTGGAAGCCTTGTTCCAAAAGATTGAGACGCAAGTGAGCGTTGCCACCGAACTGCCAAGCGGTATGTCCAAAGACGATGCGGTTGTGACTCCGACGCCAGGCCAATACACGTATTCATATGGCGACGAGATCACCTTGCAGGCCTACTCCAACAATCCCGCATACGAAGTGCAAGGTTGGTACGATTCGAACAACAAGCTGGTGGCGTCTGGCAACGATTGCACGTATACGGTGGGAAGCAATCCGGTGTGTCTGACCGCGCGCTATTCCGCAGTGCCCATGACCGATATCACCTTTGCGTCGGACCCGGCGGGGGCCGTCGACTCCCATGTTTCAGTGCCCGAAGGCAGCACCGTCACTATGCCCACTCCGCCTCCAATCAGTGGCTATGAATTCGATTCATGGTATGGCGAAGGGTCTGACTGGAGTGAAAGCGATGCGGAAGAGACCTTCGATTGGGTGGCTTCCGGCGCGTCGGTCACGTGGACAGCATTCTACACCGAGTTGATGAAGTCTGTCTACGTTGATCCGGGCCCGTCGCGGCAGGGCCGTGTGTATGTGGACGGGCAGGAAAACCCCATGGAAGGGCCTGCCACGTTGTCGTTGAGCATGGCGAAATCGCACACGCTGGTTGCAAAGGCACTGCCAGGATACGCGTTTGATTGCTGGTTGAATGATGGCGAGGCGGTGTCTGATGATGCAACGTACACCTTCGATACCGGTGACTTGGGCCCAGCGGGAACCCCGCAGTTGCAGGCCACCTACAAACAGCTCAGCTACAACATCACCTGCACGCCCAACAACGATGAGTTAGGCACGGTGGTATCTTCCAATGCTGACGGCGGGGAACTGACCGCTGGTTCGAAAGTTACTTTTACCGCCTACGCCGCGCAGGGATGCGTCTTCGATGGCTTCTACACCGAAAACGGCGTGCGTTTGCCTGATATGGATGGCAGCTTCACTTTCACGGTGGAGGGCGCGGACAGAAGCTTCGAAGCGCGTTTCCACGAAACGAATCCTCAGGTAAGCGTGCAATCCGATATCCCGCTGGAAACCGAGGTTACCGGTGCGGGCATCTATGCATATGGCGCTTCGGTTACGCTGTCGGCGAAAGCGCGCAACCCGCAAGCCTACGTGATTGCCGGGTGGTATGACCAAGATGGCAACCCGGTGGCATCCACGCTGGTAGATGGCGTATCCACGGTGACTTTTACGGCTACGGAGTCGACTGAATATACCGTGCATGTGGAAAAAACGAGCAATCCCGTGAGCATCACGGCAAAACCCAACGCGAACTATGGCAGCGCTTCTGCGAACCCTTCGGGAGATGTGGCGTGGGGCGGCACGGCTGCACTTTCAGCAACCCCCTCTGCGAACAAAAGCTTCCTGTGCTGGATGCAGAACGGACGGGTGCTGTCGCGTGATGCGAGCTATGCCTATACGGTGAGCAGTTTCGATACCGTATACGCGTGGTTCATCGACACCGACGCAACCAACCAGGCTATCGTGCAAACCCAGGTGAACAATCCTCTGGGCGGCAGCGCAAGCGGCGGCAGCGTGTATGCGAAAGGGACCACCGCTACGTTGAAGGCCACCGCACACGATGGCTATGATTTCGTCGGCTGGACCGATCAAGATGGCACGCAGGTGGGCGGCGCGGACAGCGCGACGCTGTCGTATGCCGTGACGGGCGACGCCACGCTGACCGCGAACTTCAAACTAAAGACCGCTCGCATAACCGCAAGCGTTGAACCTGGCGGCGCGGGCACGGTTTGGGGTGATGGCATAAAGCGACAAGGGGCGGCCTATGCGTTGGTCGCGCGTGCGTCCGAAGGTTACGTGTTCGATCATTGGGAAGATGCCCAGGGCGCAAACGTGGGCACCGATGCGGTATTGACCGGGACCATTGGGCAGACGGACGAAGCATTCACGGCGTATTTCACGCTGCAGACGTTCGAGCTGCCCAGCATCACCTATCGCGCCGATGACCAGGGCGCCACTCATGAAGCATGGGGCAGCGTGGCCTATCAGGTGTATCGCGACGGATCGGAAGATCCGCTGGAGCAGCCCTTGGAATTGCTCTATGGCGACAAGGTGGTGGTTTCTGCCACTCCGGCATCGGATGCCTATGCCTTTGCGGGCTATGAAGATGCGAGCGGTGCTGCTGTGGGCAACGGAGCCATCTACACCATAGATGCAGTGAATGCGCCCGTCGTGCTTTCCGTCGATTTCGCGCAGAAGGCTTCTGCCAGCGTGCAGATGACCACGCAGGTGGAAAAGCCCGAAAGTGCGCTTGAGGGCGTGGATTGGACGACGAAAGCGGATTCGCAGCTTACTGGGTACGTGGGCGACATCGTGACAGCCGACTGTAGCGACGTGACGAATGAGAATTTGGATTTCGCGGGTTGGTATGAAACGGTCGCGGCCGACCCGACCAATCCGGCTGACCCTGCCGACCCTGCGGCGGCATCAGCTGCGGCAGCCGATCCTGCTGACCCGACTGACCCGACGCAGCCGCGCTTGGTCTCTACCGACCGAGCGTTTCAATACACGCTTTCGGGCAACACCACGCTCACGGCCAAGTTCACAGCCAAGACATACGGCATCAGCATGCAGCAGGGACGTTGCAACGATGATTCGACTGCATCAGGTGTGACCGTGACCAGCGCGAACTGCTATCGCAACGAAGGCGACAGCGTGCAACTGGCCTGCACGCCCAACGACAATACTGACTTTTCCGCATGGCACATCAGCGCGTCGCCGATGAGCAAGGAAAGCGGCGTCTTGGGGTATATTATCCCCGGTTCTGCGGCAGAATGCACGTTCACGCTCAACCCAGACGTAGTGAACATTCCCTCGAACAACATCATTTACGCTCAGCCGGTGTATTCGGGCATGCTCCGCTACATCACGCTGCTCTCGAACGATTCGGAAATGGGCATACCGTTTTCCGAAGGCGAGTATTACAAGGGAGATGTGGTGACCTTCTACGGCGCGCCCGCGCCCGACGAAAACGAGGGCCACCTGTACCTTGCTGATTCATGGACCGACGAGGACGGCAACGAGGTTCCCGCAAATGATGATGGGTCGTGTACCATTACCATCGATGCTTCCAACACGCTGACGGTGCATTTCAAAGAGGAGAAGACCGACCAGGAAAAAATGTTCGAAACGATGCAAGTGGCGATGATCGCCAGCGTTACGGCGCTGATTGTGCTCGCCGGAATCTACCTGCCCGAAGAAGTGCCGAAGTTAACCGAACTGTTGGGTGATATAAAAAAGGCAACGAGTTTAGATGAATTAATAAACGACACGGGAATAATCGAAGGTATCGTCGAAGATCTGAATGAGGCAAGAGGTGATAAGCGTCACAAGGACAAGGAGCGCACCATCATCGTGGGCAATGATGGCGGCGGAACTGCCACAGGCGGTGGCGTGAAGACGATAGGGGAGACAGCCCATCTGCGCGCGAACCCCTCAGAACACTACACGTTTTCCTATTGGAAGCATGGTGCGGAGAAGCTTCCCGGCACGGGCACAGATAACGAGCTGCGGGTGGAAGTGACGAAAGCCACGCCTCAGGAGACCACCTACACCGCCATCTTCGACAAGATGATTCACATACAGGCGAATGCCGCCAACGAGAATCTGGAAGCGGCCACCGATGGCGGCACGGTTTCCGTGAAGGATGCTTGGGTGAAATCCGGCGATAACTACACCATTTCCGCCACGGCTGCCGAGGGCTACGAATTCGACGGCTGGTATGAAGCGGGCGAGACCACGGTGGCATCAAAGGAAGCCGTCTACACGTTCAAGGCTGAAAAAGACCGCAATCTTGTGGCCAAGTTCAAAGCAAAGGCGTACACCATTACCACTACCAGCGACCCGGTGGGTGCAGGTGATTTCACCATCAACGAGGTGCCTTTGGAAGGCACCACGAAATCCGTGGACCCAGGCTCAACGGTGACCTTGCGCGAATCAGCCAACAACGTGCCGGAAACCACTCCCGAGCGGCCCTATCGCTTCACTGGCTGGATAGTGGACGGCGTGGACAAGGGCGCTGCCGAAACAATCACGTTCGTGGCGAATTCCGATACCACGGTAATCGCACATTATGACACGAAAGACACGGTCAGCGTTACCACCACGGCCGATCCAGTAGGTGCGGGTACGGCTACGGGTGGCGGTGCTGAAGTGAAGATTGGCACCACTACCACGCTCACGGCCACGCCTGGCGAGCTCGAAGGCAAGAAATACTACTTCGAAAGCTGGCAGGAACGTTCCGCGGATGGCGTGACCACGCCTCTTACCTGCACCGACCCCACATCTAAAGTGGTCGAATACGTAGCTAAGCACGACACGAATGCTGTTGCGGTATTCAAGTCGGGCGCGGTGGATCTGAAAGCGGTGGTAGTGCCAAGCGACTTGACAACTTCGGTAACCATAGAGGGCACGGGGCAGTTCAAGCCCGGCGAATCCCATACGCTGATAGCTAAACTGGACGAGACGAAAAAAGACGACTACACCTTCGAGGGGTGGTTCACCAGCGCGGAGGGCGAAACCGCCGTATGCAAGGAAACCACTTACACCATTGCGAATCTGGACACGGATACCACACTCTATGCCCGCTACCACAAAACCAAGGTAACGATAAAGGCGCTCAGCGATAATGCGGAACAAGGTAGTGTTGAGCCGCTCGAGAAAACATACGACAACGGTGCAGAGGCCACGGTAGTGGCAACGGCCAAGACCGGCTACGCTTTCAAGAAATGGACATCTACCGACGGCAAAGAATCAGCGAAGGCCACCTATACCTTTAAAGCCACTGAGGACAAAACGCTTACCGCCATCTTCGAGAAGGCGAAGGCTCAGAAAATCTACGTTATCGCGGATGCGGCAGACGGGGGCACAGTTACGGAAAACGGCACGAAGCCGCCCGTGGCCGGTACCGACTATCAGGTGGATGACAAGATAGAGCTTACGGCAAAGGCGAAAAGCGGCTACTACTTTATGGGTTGGTACTGCGATGGGTCGCTGGTCAGCATGAATGCCGACACGCAAGTTACGGTGAAGAAGAACTCGGGCAACATGAGTATTTACGTGGCCGCTTTCAATCCTGTCGATAAATGCGTGTTCGCTTATGCCGATCCCACTGACGGGGGCAGTGTGTCCACGAGCTTTGTGGTGGTGGACAAGAATTCGCAGGCCACATTGGCGGCTATCGCGAAACCGGGTTACGAATTCGAGGGTTGGTACGACATACTGGGCAAACAGGTAAGCACCGATGCCATCTACACGTTCACCGTGCGTTTCCCCAAAGTTCTGAAGGCTGAATTCTCGCTGGTGGGATTTGCCACGTCGGCTCAAACGTATCTGCAAACTGATAGCGACATGGAAGCGAACAGTAACGTCGGCAGCGTTTCGGGCGCAGGTACAACAGCCCCAGGTGTGGAAACATGCCTGCAAGCCACTGCAAACGAAGGCTACGTGTTCGATCATTGGGAAGATGCGAATGGGAACACCGTTTCCACCGATTCTTCCTACTACGTCACGCCCACCTATGACGTTTCGTTCAAGGCAGTGTTCAAGCAGGCGTCCTATACGCTGACGCTTGCGCCGCAGGTTATAGCCACGGGCGTGGTGGGCGGTGCCGGCACATATGCGGCAGGGTCCACTGCTACCGCTACGGCTATCCCCAACAGTGGATGTACGTTCATCGGCTGGTACGAAGACAATGCCTGTGTATCGTCTGACCCAGCGTATCAGCTGGTCATGGATGGCAATCATAGCCTGACGGCTTTGTTTGACGAGGCGAGCGACTACACCGTGAAAGCGACGGTGGCGCAAGCGGGCGGTGGACTTGCGCTAGGTGCGGGGTCGTATGCCAAGGGCGATTCAGCCATCTTGAATGCGGTTGCCAATGCAGGCTACGAATTTGCTTCTTGGCAAGATGCCGCCACGGGGGAAGTGGTGTCTACCGATGCGAATTGGACCTTCGCGGTCTCCGACGATGTAGACGTAGTGGCTACCTTTGACAAGATCGAGTACTCCTTGAGTACTGACGTGCAGGGTAAAGGCTCGGTGCCCGATGGCGCATTGTATTCGATTGGCGATCGTATTCGTCTGCTGGCTGTGCCCGATGACGGCTATAAGTTCGCGGGATGGTACCTGTCGATAGACGACGGCGCGCAGACTCAGGACGCTGTGAACATAGGCACTGCGGCGCAGCTTGATTTCACGTTCGACAGCGCGCTGGCGCAGTATTTAGGCGATGCCCGCACGGGCACGCTTACTGCTCGCTTTGTGTCGGCCGATTCGTGCTCCGTGCAGGTAAGCACAACGCCTGCGTTGGGTGCGGGTAGTGTCAGCGGGGACGGATCGTATACTGCAGGTGCGCAGGTAACGCTGAGCCCTGCTCCTGCGGCCAACTATGGTTTCGACCATTGGGAAGATGCGAACGGCAACACAATCACCGAAGGCGTGTCTGCCGACGGCGCGGGCACCTACACTTTCACCGTGAATGCAGATGTGAATCTGACCTGCGTGTTCAAGGTTGTGAAGCAGATAAACGTGACTGCGAAAGCCAGCTCGTCGGTGAAAGGGTTCGTTTCGATACTGAATCCGCTGACCAATGACACAACTGTGAGCGTGGATCCGGGCACCGTGTTCATCGCATACGCCCATGGCATATTCGGCAAGCATTTCCTGCATTGGGTGGACGAATCGGGCAATGTGGTTGCCTACGATAAACTTCTTGTCAGACCCGTGCAGGGCGACAAGGGGGACAAGGTTTACACGGCCGTTTTCGCTGCTGCGGGTGCGGAAGTGAAAGCGCTTGCCCAACCGACGGAAGGCGGGCATGCGGTGGCTATCGGCGGCTCGAAAACCTCGGATTCCAAAACCACTTTGATTGCCCTTCCCAAAAAAGGGTGGAAGTTCACCTACTGGACCGACGAAGCTGGAGCCATCAGCAGTATCGGGAGCGTCTTCGCCATAACGTGGCTTCCCGGTGGCACAGCCCGTACGTACACGGCGCATTTCGTACGCGAGCAGTATGACATAAGCGCGGCGGTGGCCGATGCCAGCGGTACGGCTTCAAGTACCTTGGGAAGTGTTTCCGCTGCGAATACCGATGGCACATCGCTGGCTGATGCAGCGTCGTCGGTCGACTTCTCTTTGACGTCGGATGAGAGCGCGATTCTTACGGCTGTGCCTGCGGTGGGGTCGACGTTCTTGGGTTGGTACGATGCTGCAGCTGCTGCTACAGATGATCCGCTGTCCCAAGATACTAGCTACACGCTTGCGCCTACCGACGACACATCACTGCAAGCTCGCTTCGCGCCTGTTGAAACCTATACCATCACGTCGTCTGTTGTTGGTAGCGGCACGATCGATCCTGCAGGTGCCACCACGGTGAACGCGGGGGACGACAAGACGTTCACCATCACACCGGGTGCTGGGAGCTATTTGTCTTCCGTGGCGGTTGACGGCTGCGCCATCGATTTGAGCGCATATGCAAGCGGCGCGTATACGTACACATTTTCCGACGTGCAAAAGGATTCCACCATTGCCGCCGTGTTTACGGATGTCGCTCAAGCGAACATTGTGGAACAGCCTGTGTCGCAGGCGGTTTTGGCGGGGACGACTGCTACCTTCAACTGCTTGGCGCAAACCTCCGATGCTGATGCGACACTCACCTATCAATGGGTACGCAAAGGCGCAGGAGGTGTTGACGTTCCCATTGATGGTGCTGTTTCCAGCACGCTTTCACTTGCGAACGTGAGCAATGCCGATGTAGGCGACTACGCGTGCGTTGTCACCACTGCGCTCAAGGGCGCGAAAGCTACGCAGCAGAGTGCTGCGGCAACGCTGTCCATTGCCAGTGGAGGCGATATCGTCTTCAACGCAACATCGCTTGCGCCGGCAACTTACGATACTGCCTATGATGCAGCGCTTGCTCCTGCTTTCGGCGGCACGGGAACCGGTGGCTTTGACTATGAGGTGGTATCAGCGGCTGGCGGTGCAAGTACGTCCGTCCTGCCGACGGGTCTTTCGCTGAGCGTTGACGTACAAGGTGCGCCACACATCAGCGGCACTTATACCGGCACCGTCAAAGGCAATGCTGCTTTCACCATACGCGCATTCGATAAAACCAATCATGCGAAATTCGCCGATGCTAGCTTCTCAATCAACCTGCAAGCGAAGCACGTGAGTCTGGCTTTCGATACGACGGCTTTCACGTTCAATGGTTTATCGCAGACGCCGCGTGCGACCAATGTGCCTGACGGCGTTGCGGTGGGCTACACGTATTCCAGTGCAGCGGGCTCTCCGCTTATAGCATCTGGCCAGGTGCCTACGCATGCAGGTTCGTATGCCGTGTCGGCGAGCGGCACGTCGGGTGATGGCATGATTCAGGCTTCTGGTAGTGCGGCGTTCACTATCGCGCCTGCGCAGGTTTCGTTCACGCTGGGTAATTTGAACCCCACTTATGATGGCACGGCACATGCGGTAGCAGTTTCGCCATCGTCTGCGTTGATTACGGCCAAGTCTTACCGCGTTACCTATACAGGCGAGCCTGCGACGGCCTATCCCACAACTACGATAGCACCCGTGAATGCAGGTACCTACCATACATCGCTAACGCTCGACGATCCAGACTTCACGCTTGTGTCAGGCGGGCAGCCGACAACTGCAATCACAGCCGATTTGGTGATAGCCAAGGCAACCCAAACCATTGAAGGCACCACGTCATATAAACTGAACTACGACTCCGATGCCACCATGTTGGATGCGAAACTCACATCTCCGGCGAATTCGGATAACGAGATTGCCTACACACTGGACAGCGGTGGAGACTACGTTGCCTTGGACGGTTTCTACATAACGCCGAAGGCGCAGGGTACTGGTCAAATAAGCGCTCAGGCTCCCGAGACCTGCAATTATTCTGCCTCCAACAAGTTGACCATTGCTGTTACTGTGGGACCGTCTGATGCCGCGCGTATCGACTTAGCCGACCAGAGCGTCACCTACGACAAAACGGCCCATCCCGCGCAGTTCACCTGCTCGGGTGCTGCCACGTGGAAGACCACCTACACTGGTACGGGCACGACGGACTACGCAACCACCGAAACGGCACCTGTCCATGCGGGCACCTATCGAGTGGATGTGGTAACCACCGACCCGAACTACACGCAGACAAGTGCAACGGCCACGCTTACTATCATGCCTGTCTCCTTGCGCGTGAAAGCGGACGACAAGACGCGTACCTATGGGCAGTCCAACCCCGAATTTACCTATCAGGTGGAAGGCTCACCTGCTGGCAATGATGTGCTTGGCGTTGATTGTACCTGCGCGGCCACGAACGTATCCGATGCGGGAACCTACCCCATCAGCGTAGCTGCGAGCGTTTCAAGCCCTGCAGGCTCGGCCGTGGTTTCTGCTGCCTCCGACTACGCCATCTATGCAGGTGCATCTACCCTTACGGTGGAAAAATCGAACGTAGATATGGTGCTTTCGGGAACCGGTTTTACCTACAACACGTTGGCTCAGACACCTGCGCTCAGCGGCGTATCCAGTGAATTGCTGCCTTTCGTGACCTATGAATACACGGGCACTCCGTCATCGGGCGGCTATTACTCATCGTCTGCAGCGCCTGTGCATGCGGGGACCTATCATGTGAGCGCCACGCTGAACGCGACGAACTACGAAGGCAGCGTGCAGACCGATTTCACCATCGAGCGCGCGCCTTTGACTATCACCGTCGCAGACGCCACGAAGGTATGGGGCGACGACAATCCTGTGTTTGGCAGTACTTCCATAACAGGACTACAAGGTATGCAGACTGCAGCCGATGCGGGAGTGTCTTTTGCCTGCACAGCCGAAAAGTTCTCTAATGTGGGAACCTATGCCATTGATGCGGTAGTTGACTCTTTTGACTACACGTTGGGATCTCAGTTGCCGGGTGCGCTCAGTATCACGAAACGTGAGGCGATATCGAACTTCGATCCTGCCACTACCAAACTGACGTACAATGCCGCGCCGCAGTCTCCGAAGCTGCAAGGTGCTGTTGCAGGTATGGAGGATTACGTCACCTTCGAATATTCGGGTACGGGCTCGACCGTCTATGCCACCTCGCCCACTGCACCTACCCATGCGGGCACCTACCACGTGAGCGCGAAACTGTCCGGACAAAACGTGGAAGTGGATGCGGCCACCGACTTCACCATCGGCAAAGCTGCTGTTTCGTGCGCGGTGAATGCGGCCACGCGTGCATATGGCGATGAGAACCCGCAGTTCACGTCAACTATCACGGGATTGCAGGGAAGCGATACCGCAACGGTGGATTATCAATGCGCGAAGGGCCCAGCGGCAGATGCGGGCACGTACCTCGACGCAATCACGGCAACGATGGATATGGGCACAGCGGCGGCTGACTATGAAGCATCCACGCCAGTGCCTGCAACCCTTACCGTCACGCCTGCGCCTCTTGCCATCTCGGTAGATAATGCGCAGCGTGAACACGGGCAGGCCAATCCTGCGTTTTCGTCTCAAGTGACCGGGCTGAAGAACGGTGATGCTGCGATTATCGCCTATACCTGCGTAGCTACGGCGGAATCAGACGTAGGCACCTACGCCATCCGCGCGGATGTGACGGCTTTGGCATCTGGTGTCGCCGCCGGGAAATCAGCTGCGTCAAACTATACGACGACCATCACCGATGGCGTGCTTACTGTGGGCAAGCATCAAAACGCAATTACCTTCACGGGCGATAGCTTCACTTACAACGCGGCTGCACAATCGCCCACCATTCAGGGGGTGCCCCAGGCGCTGACGGGCTCGGTGGTTTACCTATACAGCGGCACGGTCAACGATGGTAGCGATTACCTGTCGGAGACAGCCCCCACCCATGCAGGTGTCTACACTGCGCATGCCTATATCGTAGACAAAAACGAAGCGGGGCAGGCGCAAGCAGATTTCGTTATCGAGCAGGCACCGGTGAAGATTGCGGTCGATGATGCGCAGAAGGTTTGGGGCAGCAAGAATCCGCAGTTCACCAGTACGGTAAGCGGTGTGCTGCCCGGCGATACGCTTGCGGTTGACTATGCGTGTCAAGCCACGCGTTTCTCGCCAGTGGGCAGCTACACCATTCGCGCCGCCGAGGCGGCGGGCGAGTCCTCAAGCGACTATACCGTCACAGTGGATACCGGTGTGCTTAGCGTTTCAAAGCTCAAGCGCGAGTTCGCTTTCGATAGCTTTACGGGCACCTACAACGGTTCTGCCCAAACGCCGCAACTGAAAGATGAGCCTGCTGTCGTGCGCTCGATGTTCACTTACGTCTATTCGGGTACAGGTTCGACTGTCTATCCGGAAACCACCATCGTGCCCACTCATGCGGGGACCTATCATGTAACGGCTTCCGCATCGACCGCCAATATACAAGGCAGCGCGCAGGCCGACTTTACTATCGCCAAAGCACCGAAGGTCACCTGCACGGTTGATGCGGCCACACGCGCTTACGGCGACGATAATCCGCAGTTCGCGTCAACTATCACTGGCTTGCAGGGCAGCGATACCGCAACGGTGGATTATCAATGCAAGGCAGACAAAGCTTCAGATGTCGGCACGTATGATATTGCGGCAACAGTCAATTTGGGCGCGGCAGCATCCGACTATGAGGCAGCGCAGCCAGCAACAGGAACCCTCACGATAAAGCCAGCACCCCTTGCGGTTTCAGTGAATAATGCGCAGCGCGAATACGGGCAAGTTAACCCTGCGTTTACCTCTTCGGTGACTGGGCTGAAAAACGGCGATAAGGCAATCATCGGTTATGCTTGTGCTGCTATGGTAGCATCTGACGCTGGTACCTATGCAATTGATGTAGATGCCTCAAGCACAACTATTGAATCCGGTATTACCGCTGGTAAATCGGTTAAAGATGATTATGTACTCACGGCAGCGGAAGGTGTGCTTACCGTGGATAAAGCCCATGTGAACATGACGCTTTCGGGCAGCACGTTCACCTACAATGCGCAGGCTCAAACTCCTGCTCTCGGGGGCGTTTCGGATGCTCTGATCTCGTCAGTGATCTATGAATATACAGGGACCTTGGCATCGGGCGAGCATTATTCTTCGTCAGCTGCGCCCACGCACGTGGGGACCTATCATGTGAGCACCGCGCTGAACACGACGAACTACGAAGGTGCTGCGCAAGCCGATTTTACCATCGGCAAAGCGCCCTTGGACATCGCCGTCGCTAGCGCCACGAAGGTATGGGGCGATGACAACCCTGTGTTTGGCAGCACGTCCATAACGGGACTGCAAGGTGGCCAAACAGCAGCTGATGCGGGAGTGTCTTTTGCATGCGAGGCGCAGAAGTTTTCCGATGTGGGAAGCTATCCAATCAGCGCAGTGGTCGATTCGGCTGATTATTCGCTCGCCTCGCAGATCCCGGGCACGCTGACCATCACAAAGCGCGAGCGCATATCTAAGTTCGATTCAGCCACAACCGACCTCACCTACAACGGTCAGGCTCAGTCGCCGCAGTTGCAGGGTGCCGTTGCTGGCATGGAGAAGTTCGTCACTTTCGAATATACGGGTACGGGCTCGACCGTCTATGCCGCCACATCCACCGCACCCACCCATGCGGGCACCTACCATGTGAGCGCGAAACTCTCCGGCAAAAACGCGGAAGTGGATGCGGCCACCGATTTCACTATCGAACGTGCTGTCCTTGATGTTGCTGCAGATGATGCCACACGAGTAGTGGGAACGTCCAACCCTGCCTTCGCATCAACGATAACCGGGCTTGTGAACTCGGACCGTGCTGTGCTGTCGTATGCATGCTCGGCGACGATTGATTCTGCTGTGGGAACTTATCAGATAACCCCGACAGTCGATGATATTCTGATGGGCCAGACTTCTACCGAATCGGTAATGAGCGACTACAAGATAACCTTGCATAACGCCACTCTTACTGTCGTGGAGGCAGATGCTGCAAGCGCTGGGAGTTCCAACGCTTCAGGGTCTTCGGCTGGAGCGAGCAGCTCCGTTGCAACTGCAGATGTGATTCCGACACAGGCAATTTGGCTGCTGCTTGTCGGAGCGGCATGTGTATGCGTGTCGGCTGTGGCATTTCGCAGGAAGCGCAGTGAAAGAAGAGGCGGTAGGTCGAAGCGGTAGGTTTTCTGCACGGCCGACAATGAGGCTGTCGACAATTATTCGCGTAAGCAAAGTAATCGCTGCAGCCATGTTTGACCCTGAATGTCGCAGAACATACCTTAAATGGCATCAAACGGCTCTTAGATACCTTGAAGACGTATTTTGCATGAACTATAATTGGATACGTGCAAGGGCACAAATGGGGCTTCCTTCTAGGTACTGAATAGCCCGGGGGGACCACATACACTATCAATGAGGAGGCTCATGATGAAAGAAATGATTCAGGCCCGTAAAGAAGAGCTGCAGAAGCGCGGCGTTTCAGGCTTTACCCTGATGGAAATGCTGATTGTAGTCGCGATTATCGCCGTGTTGGTGGCGATTGCTATTCCGGTCATGACGGCTCAGTTGAACAATGCAAAGGCAGAGACTGATGCTGCGAATATTCGCTCGGGTTATGCATCTGCTAATGTTGAGATTCTGAATGGCTCGACCGCCACAACGTTTGGCTTGAACAAAGATGGTAGCGTTACGGTAGGTGGGGCAGGTACTTACACGTGTGCAGCTAATGCTAATGATTTGAATGATAAAACGCAGTCTATTGGTGGAACTGCAGCAAGTGCTATTGGATGGACAGCAAATGGCACTATTACTTATACATGGGCAGATGATACGATGACTATCACTGCTACAAAAGCTAGCTAAACATAGCTTTAAAAGAAAAACTATAAGACCCGGGTTTCCGGGTCTTATAGTTTTGGTGCTGAGAGATTGAGCTTCTGGCAAGATTTGCCTATCTTGGTTTCTTTTCTTGCTCGCTCAAACACGCTCCGTATACCTACACTTTGGGAAGTTGCTGCAACCGTAGAACTGCTCGCCTGCATGAGCGCCTTTCTTTGCCGTGCGCAGGATCAATTCAGAACCGCACTTCGGGCAGATGCGTTTCGTTTCTGTTTGATTCCCTCTGTCGGTTGGAGCAATCGGTGTCACGGCTTCATCTACATGCTGGCCGAACGTTATTTCATTGCCGTCAACAGTGACCTGAATGAAATCTACGCTGCTTTCGTCGCTGCATCGGCATTCGTCAACGTGCGCAACTTTTTATAGAGCGCGCTCACGCGGTCTTCATCAAGCGCATCGTCGGCAGCATCCCATATATCCCGCACGGTTGCGTAGAGCCTGTCGCGCTTGATCACATAGATGTCGGTGCTGTCAACGGTCACGCTTTTCAGCTCGCACCGTTCCGAGAACGCGACGATGGAAAACAGGGGAGTGCCGTCGCCCAGATACTGCCCGAGCCACTTGATGTGGCCGCGATTCTGCTTGATGGGGTTGTAGAAATGTTCTTTCTTACCGCCCGGCAGGCTGACCGTCCATTTGAAATCTTCTTCACGACCGAAGATCCACCCCGAATAATTCTTGCTCTCGATTACGAAGATGCCTTTTTGGGTGATGAAGATAACGTCGATTTCAGATGTTTCCCCGTTGGGTTTGGGCACGTAGACGTTTCGCAGCACTTTGCCGCTGCGTCCGAAAAGTTTCACCCATTTCAGTTCGCGCTCCGTGAGTTTCTCTCCTCGACGGCCTTTCCATTCCGCATCGAAAATTTTGTCGAGCGCTAAATCGATCAGGTCTTTTGCCATGGGCATTCGCCTCGCTTTTGCTTGAATCATCAATGCTTATATTGTTGTTTATTGTAATGCAATATGAAAAGAAGTCGGGTACATTTGAGGGTGATATTTGCTGCCATATGCTTTTGCTTTCAAAATCATGTCATCAGAGAGCGGCAGTTGAAGGCCGCCTAATAGAAGACAACGTACTGCTCGTTCATCAGTGTCGTGGGCGCTATGACGATAAATAGCTTTCGCGGCTCTTGAGCGACGATAGCGAATGCGTTACGAATCGATGGTTCTGATTCGAACGGCTCACTCGCTTTTTCGGGCTTGTGCTATTCTGTAGTGCAGAAAAACGTGCCTTTCAAGTTGGACAAAGGACCTGCATGCTCTACGCTACTCCGTTCATAACCGCTTACGTGTTGGGAGTCACAGCCATTTTGGGGTTGTGCATGGGCAGCTTTCTGAATTGTATGGCGTGGCGAATCTCTCATGGCGAATCGGTGATGCGCGGACGTTCCCATTGCGCCACCTGTGGGCACCCGCTCGCAGCGCGCGATCTTATCCCGGTTTTCAGCTGGCTGGCATCGCATGGTCGATGCCGCTATTGCGGGCAGCACATTTCGGCGCGCTATCCCGCGACCGAACTTGTCTGCATGGTCGCTTATGTTTCCATTGTCATGCACTACGGGCTGAGCCTGGAAGCTATCGAAATGCTGTGCTTCGCGAGCATCCTTTTGGTGCTGTCGCTGACTGACCTAGACAACTACATCATTCCGAACGGCTGTATCATTGCAGCTGTGGTGGTGCGCGCGCTCTATATCGTGGCGTCGGGCCTGCTTTTGGGAACCGACATAGTGGCGATGTTCGTCGAGTCGCTTGTGGGAGCGGCGGCGGTACTTGTCCCGCTTTTGCTTATCGTGCTGGTGATGGACAAAGTGATGAAACGCGACAGCATGGGCGGCGGCGATCTGAAACTGTTTACTGTGGCCGGTTTTTATTTCGGTTGGCAGGAGTGCCTGTTCCTGATTATCGCCGCGTGCATTATCGGTATCGTTGTTGCTATGGTCACGCTCCCGCGCAAGCAGGCGGAAGGGCCAGTCGCGGGCCAGGCGTCGGCCGACGCGACCCATGTCAACGCGACCCACGTCGACGCGACCCGCGCCGATGCCGCCGAGACCGCGTCCGAGAACAGGTCGGATGATACGCAGTTGACGCGCATGATTCCATTCGGGCCTTCCATCGCGATTGCCTGTTGGATAACCATGCTTTTCGGCACGGCGATAAACAACTGGTATCTGGGCCTGCTCTGACCTAGTCGGGTGGGCATGCGCAATTCATGTGATGAAACGCGGAAAGGGCGGTAGTAAAAATGGATCAAGCGCAAAGAAGAATCTATTTGATCAAAGCCTTGCAGGAGGAAAGCGGCCCGTTTGCCGAGGCACCCATCCCCGATGATGAAGACGGTCAGCGAAAGCTTTTGCGCTCGCTGATGAACGTGCGTCCGGCGGGTCGTCCCGATTTCGATGTGTTGTCGGTGCAGGACGATTATCTGCAGGAGCGCATCGCTGAAATGGGTATAACCCAGCTTGAGGACCTTGAGCCAGTGCGCCCGCATCAATACCTGTGGCAGGGAGATATTACCACCATCGCAACGGATGCCATCGTGAACGCGGCGAATGCAGACATGACGGGATGCTGGGCACCGTGTCATTTATGCATCGACAATTGCATCCATACGTTTTCGGGCATGCAATTGCGCGATGAGTGCGCGAATCTGATTCGCGAACAGGGCGCGCTGGAAGAAACCGGCCAGGCAAAGATGACCGATTCTTACAATCTGCCTTGCAAGAAAATCATACACACTGTGGGGCCCATCGTGCATGGCGAACTTGCCGCGCGTGACAGGCTGATGCTGGCTTCAAGCTATCGTAGCTGTTACCGTTGTGCCATTGACGAGGGGCTCTCCAGCATAGCTTTCTGCTGCATTTCCACCGGCGTGTTTGGCTTTCCCAATGATGAGGCGGCACGCATTGCGGTTGAGACAATAGACGCATGCCAAAGCGAATCCGGCCGCATTCTGGATGTGGTGTTCAATGTGTTTCTGGACAAGGATTTGGAAATATATCGCAAATTGTTAGCTTGATCGGGGCATGCCATTTCTAGGCATGCTCGCCTGATTGAGTGTGCATCATTGAGAACAGCTGTTTCGTGCA
Organism: Actinomycetes bacterium; assembly: GCA_023394615.1. Taxonomy (GTDB): domain Bacteria; phylum Actinomycetota; class Coriobacteriia; order Coriobacteriales; family Eggerthellaceae; genus JAEXAI01. Next base: position 159,795 of record JAEXAI010000002.1, read on the forward strand.
ATCATTTTCGAATCCGATACATAATTCGGATCCGATACAAAAAGCCCCGTTTCCTTGATTGTCTAGGCAATAAGGGAGCGGGGTTTCTTTTTTCGATACTTTTCTTGCGCGAATATGCGGGTTGAGCACATTTGCTTGTGTGCGAGCTGCATGGAATCAGCTCGCGACTGGGAGAGTTAGTCTTCCAGTTTGATTGCCCCGGTCGGGCAAGCATCAACGCAGCTTGCACACTGTATGCAGGCGTCGGCATCGGTTACGGTTGAATGGCCGTCGACGACTTCGAGTACATCGCACGGGCAGGCGTCAGCGCATGCTCCACATCCCACACAGGTATCAATATCGATAGTAGGTGCATCCATCGGGTTCTCCTTCCGTTGGTGCCCACGTTCTGCAGGCACGATTTCTGGGGCTTGTTATAACACATGGCAGCGTTATCATATGCGGGAGTTTTAATTTCGGAGCATAGCTGTCGGCTAGTTGCCCGCGAGTGGGCCCTCGAATGGGTGTTTTGGGCTTATCGGGCATGCGACGGCAAGGGTGATTGCGTTGCGCACTAATAGGAACGATGGGAGATTGGAACCCTGATGTATTCATGTAAGCTGACGGTTTGTTTCGATGGTTCATTTTGGGTCGCGCTGGTAGAAAACAAGAACGAAAAAGGTGAGACCAGCGTCGCGCGGCATGTGTTCGGGTCGGAACCGAATGATTCACAGGTTGAGGAATTCATCCACGACCATTGGTATGAGCTTCATTTTTGTGAAAGCTTGAAGGTTGAAAAAGTTGGCGGAAAGAGCATCAATTACAAGCGGCTTCAGCGAGTCATTGAAAAAGAAATCGCAGCGAATGCCAGCAAAGGCACCAAATCGCAGCAGGCTATTGCGCAAGAGCGCGAGGTTTCCAAGGTAGAGCGCAAGCATAAAAGCAAGCAGCAAAAGCAGGCCGAAGCTGAAGAGAAGCGCAAGAAGCTCAAGGAAAAGCACAAGAAGAAGCATAAAGGCCACTAGGATTCTCTGCCAGCATCGAAGCTGCGAGGGTCATTGTTGCTCGATGGTGAGGCGAATGGGAGTATGGCATTTAGGCCAGTTAAGGCTATGCCCTGCGAAGCGCTATAATCAATCGCATGCAACATGATGTATTGACATACAAAGATTATGCCGGATGGGCATCCCAGTCTATCGAACGGATTTCGCGCGATTGCGAGGCCACGGCCTTTCATGCTTCGGGTCATGGCGGTCAATGCGTAAACACTACAGACTCCGCCGTGCGCATGGTACATGTGCCATCGGGCATAGTGGTGGTATCGCGGGAATCGCGCAGCCAGTATCGCAATCGACAAATTTGCCTTCAGAAACTGCGTAAGGAATTCCAGCAGCGTTCAAGACCTCCGGAAAAACGCGTGAAGACGAAAGTTCCCGCACGGGCTCGCCAAAAGCGTCTGAGAGATAAACGTTTCGTTGCGCGCAAGAAGGCGTTGCGTAAACCAACTATGGATGACTGACGGAAAGGATGGCGCATGACCAGCGAAAATGACGAACTTGCATGGGCGCACGCGGCGTGTTTGGAGCACAACGGGACGAACCCAGCGGTATTTTTGGAATCTCTTTTCGAGATGCCCGAATGCGTCGCTTTCGGGCCGATGCATCATTTCCTTTTAGGTGCCAGTTTGCTCACGTGCTATTCCAACGCTTTGGGCGGCGATAAAAAAGCGCTCGCTGCCAATCTGGATACCCTGCGCACCCGTTCGTCGGCGGTGCCCGGTGCCGCATGTGCTCTGTGGGGCGTGTGCGGTGCGGCGGTTTCGGCTGGCATGGCATATGCCATCGTTGCGCAGAACGCCCCTTTGAAGGCCGAAGGCTGGGGCGAAGGCCAGCTGATGGTGAGCAATATCGAACAGGCTATCGTGGCAGCTGGATCGCCTCGTTGCTGCAAGAGGGATTCGCGCATTGCCATAGACATCGCAACGAAAGTGTTCGAACATGATTTCGGCGTGGTGTTCGACCATGCGTCCAGACCGGAAAAGCCCTGCATCGTCGCCTCGAAGAACACCGTTTGCCTGCATGACGAATGCCCTTTCTTTCACGGTTCTGCTTTTTAGGTTGAACATCTAGGTCCAGAGGAAAGCTCAGAAGGATGCTGCTCAATGGCATCCATAGGGAAAACAGGAATTGTCAATCAGACCCGCTATGTGCGATTTTCATCGGCGAATCTCTGCTTTTCCGCGATGCTGGAAAGCGATAGTCGGCGTTTGCGCAGGTGGCGGAATTCTGCCGGAGAACAGGTCGCCCTCAAATCGCACATAGCGGGTCTGATTGACGAAAACGTGCATCGTTCGGTCCCGCCCCTCGTGTTGCGGTTACATTGGAAAGCTTCGGTCCCGCCCCTCGCGTTGCGGTTACATTGGAAAGCTTCGGTCCCGCCTCTTGCGGCCGGGATACATACACCAACTTCCGAGACGCAACCAACTCTCGCATAATCGAGCTTCATTCTGCTAGAATGGCCTGTAGATATTGCAATGGGCGGCAAATCTAGCAGCGAGGCTGATGATTCCGCCTGTATGCTCTCGCATTATTAGAAGGCGGAAACATGAGAATAGCCATATGTGACGACAGCGAAGACGATTTGGCATTAGCGTCGCGTTTCGCCAAGAGCTACCTCGAGCGCACGAATCTTCAGGCGGATATTGAGGAGTTCTCACACCCCGATGCGCTTTTGACTGCATGCGAGAAAGCACCGTTTGATTTGTATTTGTTGGACATTGTCATGCCTATGATTTCAGGCATCGATGTGGCGAAGGAAATTCGTCGATTACAGACTGGCGCGCAGCTCGTCTTTTTAACCACCAGCGACGAATTCGCTGTGGATGCGTTCGCATTGAATGCTGCGCATTATCTGGTCAAGCCTTTTACCCAAATACAAATCGACGATGCATTGTCGCGCGCTATAAGGTTGTCACACAGCAAGCGCTCGAAGTTTTTGGTCATTAAAACCACGGGCGGTGGTCTGCGCTATGTTGACATAGGCGACATCCTGTATGTTGAAAGCCGCGATCATAGGCAGACCATCCATGTACAGGGCGAAGACATCGTGGAAGCGCGTCGTTCCCTCACTCGTATTCTCCAAGAGCTTGAAGCCGTGGAAAAAGGCCGTTTCATTGCGCCCTATAAAGGCTACATTGTGAATATGAGCGCGATTTCTTCCATCGACCCGCGCGCCATCACGCTGAAAAACGACGTGAGCGTGCCTCTTCCGCGGGGTGCTTTCAGGGAATTGCGAACGAAGTATGCTGACTACCGTTTTGGGGCTCGGGGAGCATAATTCATGCCGCTTGACCAGCTAATCGTCTTTATGCTGCAGTTCTATATCCCTGGCATGTGGTCTATTGTCTTTCGCGTTTTCGGGTTCGGTTACTCTTCGAAAGAACGCGTCGCTTTGGGGGCTTTGGTTTACACGGCTTATATGTTCCTGTTACCGTGGTTCTTGATGAGCAGTATGGGATACAGCGCCTATATCCTTATCGCGTCTATGATCATGACCATCGGTAGCATGTCGGTTCTGATTTTCACCACCGACACCATCTCCAAAACCATTTTCCTGCAGCTTGCCCAAGGAGGCGTGATTACCTGTTTGTCGATTGTGGCGGATCTGGCTTGCACGCTTTTGGGACTCTCTTCTTTGACACTTTCGGTGATACTGTTTATTTGCAGCCCGATTCTGTTTTTCATCGGATTGCGTTTCTGGGCGCATCCGCTGCGCTTTCTCATCGACAATATCCACGACTCCATGGGCTTATTGCTCCTTTTGCCGCTGCTCACCCTTGCTGTCGTTACCGTCATACCCGTTTTCCCTACGAATAGTTTTGCGAATCATCCTGTGTTCTGCACGGCAATGGTGCTGCTGGTGGAAATGGCGTTTTTCCTCTACATCTATGTGCTGTACCGAAACATTCGCCAAATCAGCGATTTGTCGAAGCGGGAAATGCAAAGCGAGCTCCTCTCGCAGGAAATCGAATCGTATCAAACCTATGTGGACTCGGCCCGCAGGTCGCGCCATGATCTGCGCCAGCACGATGCCCTTGTGCTGGGAATGCTGACCGATGGTAAGGTTGACCAAGCGACAGACTATCTGAAATGCCAGGTAGATGAATTGGGCATGCTTTCCCTGACCCGCTATTGCCAGAACACGGTGATGAACGCCCTGCTGCGTGTTTACGAGGGGCGCGCCGAGAAATCAGGCATCCAGTTTGCGGCTGTGGTAAATCTACCCGAACATCTGCCTTTAAGCGATACTGATTTGGGTGCGTTGACGGGCAATGCGTTGGAAAATGCTGTACATGCCGCCGCAAATGTTGATGGCGGATTCATTTCAGTTAACGCGAGCATCGATGGCGACGATATGCTCATAATGGTTCGAAACAGCGTCTCAGGTCAGGTGATATTCCAACAAGGGTTGCCCGTGTCGAAACGCCCGGGAGGCGGTACCGGCACCCGCAGCATCGAGACGATCGTGCAACGCTACGGAGGCATGGCCGATTTCTCGCAGAGTGGCAATGAGTTCCGCACGCGCATCATCGTGCCTATAGGAATCGCTGACCAGAATACATAAATACCGTTTCGCGCATGCTTAAGTAGCATTTGCGCCCGAATACCGTTCGCGGGGAACCTTTCTGCGACAATATCCTTAATCGGTGCAGAACACGTAGACCGGAATGCTTTCCGGGTTATCTTTTTTGCTTTCCACTCGTGCCGTCATCGAATGATGCAAAGGTGTTTGACGCTGAAATCATGATCTCGAGGGGGCGCACATGAAAGACAATGGTCGGGCTGCGGTGCTCGCTCATACGGAAGACATGATGTATTTGGACGCTGCTGATTTCGGAAACGCAATGATGGTCGGCTCTTCGATGGAGTTCGTTCCGCAGGTAAAAGTCGTGCTCACCGAGCCTATCGACGTTGGATTTTTGCAAGAGGCCGTCCAGGCCGCGCGCATTCGCTACCGTTTGCTGCGCAGGAAATTTTGCGTGCTTCATTCATCTGTGGTTTACATGCCCAACGAAAAAGACGTGGTGATTTCAAACGAACCGGCCGGCAAAGCGAAGCTCTTAGGTGCACCCAACAATGATTATCCTTGGAAAGTGACCTATTTCCAGAACTATTTCGTGTTCACATGGGCCCATGGCATGTGTGATGGCAGGGGTGGCTTCGAAGTGGTGAAGACCATCTTGTATTATTACTACACGCTGGCAGGCCTACGTGTGGAGGATACGCACCTGGTCAAGACGCTCGATGATGATATGGGTGCGCTTGAGCCGCTTGAACTGGAACATTCCTATAACAAGCATTATGGCAGGGGCGTTCCCGAGTTCAATCAAAGGAAGCTGCCCGACGTTGATGTCATGTCGAAGAAGTACCGTTTGAATGCGTCCGTGGAGCGGCGCTGTTGCTTGACGTTTTCAACGCGTGAGCTTTTGGATGCCACCCATAGATTCGATACGACGCCCTATGCGCTGTTGGCACCATTGCTAGCCCGGTCGCTGAAATGCTATTTCGATGAGCCTGAGCCGAACATCGGGATGATCATCCTCGTGGATGCGCGCGGCGTTTTGGGGTCACAGACCCTTCGCAACTGCACGCTACAGCCTGCAGTCTGTTATGAGTCTGCCAAAATGGACGGTCGCGATATGGAAATGGTGGCAACTATTCTGCGCTCGTTGGTGGATTTAGCCGTTGAAGAAGGCAATGCCCTTGCCCAAGTTGATCATTTGGTCGAGTTCATGCGCTCTGCGGAAAAGATCAAGCCTTTGCGGTTGCGCATGGCGCTGATTCATTTTCTAGCGGAAAAGCTCTCGCCCGACCAATCGGCATCGATTGTTTTCAGTAACGTGGGATTGATGCGTTTTCCCAGCGAAATCACGCCGCATGTGCAGTCCGTTTCGACATCGCTGCGCTGTTATGGGTCGGTGCCAACCTTGGTTGAGCTTTCCAGTACCGTAGATGTTGCCAAGATGGAAATAGCATACATGATGGGGGATTGCTCGTTTGCCGAGTCCCTGATGGATGATTTGGGGGCACTAGGTGTTCACTGTGCGTTTGAAGATGAGGGAGAAGTCGAGCGCAATCGTTTTTTCTATTAGATTTTGAGTAGAGGTGAGGGGGACAGCATGGAATCAGTTTCTGAAGATCATACGCGCGAACTTGAAACGCGCTTGAAGGCTATTCGCATAAATCCTGATGACAGTTGCGTCTTCTTTCGGGTTCGAGACGATTGCGTGATGCTTGGTCGTCGTTGCCGATACTGTCGTTACGGGAATTTCGATGACGACTGGGCGGCGGGGGAAGCAGGGTTTTGCCGTTTCAAGTCATAGCTACTGTGCGTGCGATGTGGGTGACAGTTTTCTGTGAAGATGTTGGCTCTTTTCGGTCGTTGGTGCTTGACTCATTTTCGTAGCGGCATTAACATGTAGCAAGCTACTGAAAGGAGAAACCATGGATGTGAACCCGAAATCAATTCCCACAACACTGAACAATGCGTTGGGCCCTCGCTTCAAGATGGTGAACGAGGCATTGGGGCGCATGGCCAATCAGCAGCTCGCAGAATCCGATCTGACTTTTTCTCAGGTGATTTTGCTGAACGTCGTTGAGGAGCACGGGGGCGTATGTGCGCAGCGCGATTTGGAACACGAGCTTTCAATCGCACATCCGACGGTAACCGGGCTGGTCAAGCGTTTGTTAGCGAAAGGTTATGTCGAAACGTACGTGAATGCCGATGACGCGCGTGTAAAAATGGTTCAAATCACGAGTTTGGGCAAACAAGCAACTGATCGCGGGCATGATTGCCAGATTGCGGCCGAAATGCTAATGATGAAGGGTCTAAGCGATACGGAGATCGCTACTTTAGGCCATCTGTTGGATACCGTTATCGAGAATTTGAAAGAGTCGTAGAGTCTATCGGCCCACAGATGCTCTCTGTGGGCCGGTGGATTGAAAGCACGCATACCGCGTGTATTTTTTCAAGCTAAACAGTAGCATGCTACTTTAGAAGAAGGAAGGCAAGACACTATGACAGCTAAAGCAGTGAAGGATAAAAGCCAGATGAGCCGTCGCGAGATTATGGCGGTTTTCGTGGGTTTGATGATGGCGATGTTCATCGGGTCGTTGGACCAAACCGTGGTTTCAACAGCTTTGCCCACCATCGTGGGCGAGTTGGGTGGCGTGGACCATATGCTATGGGTAACCAGTGCGTATATGCTCTGCAGCACCGTGATGATGCCGCTTTACGGTCGCATCGGCGATACCTACGGGCGCAAGTATTTATTCTGCGGCGCGTTGGTGCTGTTCGCGATGGGATCCATCATCTGCGGGGTGGGAGGCTCGATGATCGCCCTTATCATCGGGCGTGCCATCCAAGGTTTGGGTGGCGGCGGCACTATGATCTTAAGCCAAGCTATTATTGCCGACATCTTCCCACCCAAAGAGCGCGGCAAGTACATGGGCATCATGGGCGCGGCTTTTGGCATGAGTGCAGTGCTTGGACCGCTGCTGGGCGGTTGGTTCACCGACTCGCTGGGTTGGCGCTGGTGCTTCTGGATTAACATCCCCCTGTGTGTTGTCGCATTCTTCTTGGCCTTGAAGTGCCTGCCGCACAGCGCGCATGAGGCCACTGATGTGAAGTTCGATGTCTGGGGCTCTATCACCATGGCCATAGCCACTGCAAGTCTTATTATCGCCATTTCTTGGGGCGGCAATCTGTATGCGTGGAGCGACCCCATCATTATCGGCCTGTTTGTAGCGTTCGCTGTGTTCGCCGTTATTTTCGTAATGGTGGAGAGCAAAGCGGAAAGCCCCATTATCCCGCTGAATTTTTTCACCAACCGCACGTTTGCGTTGACCACAGCGGCCGGGCTGCTGTTGATGGTGGGTATGATGGGCGTCGTTTCGTATATGCCCACCTATATTCAGATCACCCAAGGATACAATGCCACGATATCTGGCTATCTGATGCTGCCCATGATGATCGGCACGATGATCACGGCCACTGCATCGGGCTTTATTGCCGCGAAGGCGAAAAAGATCAAGTGGATGCCTATTGTGAGCTGCCTGCTTGCCGCCGTCGCGTGTGGCATGCTTTCCACGCTCACCACATCGACGGCCACCTGGCTCCTGTGCGTTTTCTTGTTTGTGTTGGGCTTCGGACTGGGGCTGGGCCAACAAGTGCTGGTGCTGATGGTTCAAAACGAGTTCAGCATCTCCATTGTGGGTACGGCTACGAGTGCGAACAACTTCTTTCGCGAGATAGGCGGCACGATTGGCGCCACCGTTGTCGGCAGCGTGTTTACGGCGAACCTGACGAAGAACCTTGCCAGCGTATCCAGTGATTTGGATGCGAACTCTATCACGCCTTCGCTCGTGCGCTCCTTGGAAGAACCGCTGCATTCGATGGTCACCACAGCCTACAATGATGCGTTGACACCCATCTATTTTGCTTTGGTGTTCGCCCTGCTGGCCGCTATGGTACTGGTGTGCTTTGTGCGAGAAGTGCCACTTGCCACCAGCAACGAGCAGTCCGGCAAGATGAATGCGGATGCTGGCGGTCATGATGTAGGTGCGAATGCTTCAAAGACGCAAGTTGCAGACATGAACACGGATGCCAAGGACCCTGATGATACAGCAAAGACGCATAGGGCAGACACAGATGCATAGGGTGCAAGGCTGAACTCGAGCAGACAGGGTTTGTAGTGGCACAAGAGTCGACTATTGTGCCATGCAGAGGGGTTTACTCGAGTTTGCGGTTGCGCCCTGATCTTATGCAGATGTCGCTGCGCCCGTTTTCGCTCTCGGGAGTCATTTTGCGATTTCAAAACAAGAAAACGCCAAGTAAGCGAAGTAAAGTACGACGTGGTCGCATATAAGTCACACCAAATCGTTCGAAATCGGGGAGGCAGGAAAACCATCTCAGCAAAACCGCAGGTCGCAGAAGGTCATAGGGGGTACCACTCAGATGGGCGGAAATCGGGCTCGTACTTTACTTCGTTTGGTCGCCGTAATCCTGTTTCCAAATCGGAAAACGCCCCGAAACCGCGCTCGGCACTCACTTTCCTTTGTTGCCGCCTTGCAGGAAGACGGCATGCAGAGATTGTTTCCACCGAAGAAGAGATGCGGTTACGCGCGGGGTCAGATCGGCATCGTCGGTGGTCTTCCAATCTGAATACACGCTCCAATAGCGCAAGGTCACCACGGAGAAAACGCAAGCGAGCGCTGAGATGGATTGCGGCACGAACAATGCTGCAAGTACCGTGAAGATAGTCGATCCTGCAAGACCTGCTACTGCATACAAGTTGCTACGTTTGAATATCCCCGGAACCTCGCCTACGCATATGTCGCGAATGGCCCCGCCGCCCACAGAGGTAATAGCGCCCAATAGCACGGTCATGACCAGCCCTTCTCCGCAGGCAAACGCCTTGCTGGCTCCGGCCACGGCGAAAAGGGCTACCGAGAGCGAATCGCACAGGAACACGGTTGCCTTCAACTGCTTGAATATGCCTCTGAAGTAGAAAACGAAAAAGCAAATGGCAATGCAGATAAGCACCAAGTCTGGGTGCGATGTGAAATAAACGCCTTTGTCCTGCAGCAGCATATCGCGGATGATGCCTCCGCCATAACCGGTGATCAGGCCCAATGCGACGGTGCCTACGATATCGAGTTTTTTCTCACAGGCGAAAAGGGCACCCGTGATTACGCCGACGATGACTGAAAAGTAGTCTATGACCAAAGGCAGGGTGAAGCCCTGCTCGGTATCGCCCAGTATTCCCAGAAATACCGAGATATCCATTATGCGCAGACCTCCCGTCAGCTCTTCAGTTCCCGAAATAGATGCGCGAGCATCGTATCAAATTTCCGAGGCGTAAAACACCCCTTTGGATAAGTATCCCAAACGAGAAACCTGCCCGAAATCGACACAAAATCGAGCAGGTAAGGGTTGTTTGATGGTTCGTTGATGTGGGGTAGCAGGTAAGGCTTGTTTGATGGTTCGTTGATGTGGGGTAGCAGGTAAGGCTTGCGTGGAAACTCGTTGATGGGCGGCAGACGAAGGTTGCGTGGAAACTCGTTGATGGGCGGCAGACGAAGGTTGCGTGGCAGCAGGTGAGCTCGCTGCCACGGCGTTGTTGCTTTAGAACTTTATGACCTGCGGTGCGGCGAAGTGTATGCAGACTTGTGCTTCTTCGAAATGCGCTTCGAAGACCGCCATGCAATCTATGCCATGCGCTCGCGCATTTTGTTCCATGCTTCCGTGGTCAAAAACATTTCGTCCATCTGATCAATCAGACGCGTGAACAGCTTGAACGGGACGCTGAAACACAGTTCGTTCGCGCCGACATTCGGCCGAGACGAAGGGTCGAACATGCCCAGCACCGCGCGTGGGTCATCGCTAATCTGCTCCTGGTAAGGCAGCATCGCGATGGATGCGCAGCCCGATCCCCATGGGCACACCACACCATCGGCGTCGGTGCGGTCGTAGTTGGCCATGTTGAACAGCCCGCTTATCGCATCGGGTGTGGCGAAAAAAATCACCACGTCGGGTGTGGTTTCCTCAGTCAGATTGTCCCAAGGCGTGAACACGCAATACTTTGCCGGTGCCACGAAGTTCGGGATGCTCGTTTCGTAGTACTCGCGAGCCACCTCCACACTCTTTTTGTAGTGCTCGGTTCCCGAGAGGAATTTCTCGATATGCTTTTGATATGCATCGAAATCCTTCACGTAGCCCAGATAGCGCATGCCGCCGCCGCAGCGGATGGAATCTTTGCTGAACGCGACAACCTTGCCTTCGCGGACCGTCTTCAAAGCGCCAATCAGGCAATGACCGTCTTCACCGTATTCCGGCTGCGCATCGCTTTCGGCCAGCTCGTCGGTGTAGCGGAAAGTAATCGGTAGTTCGGCACCCCCGAAGTACTTCTTCCATTTGCGGGTGAAATCTTCCTTGTACTCGATGCCCATAACGGCTCCTTCCGATTGTGTGAAGGCTGCTGGCAGCGAGGGTCGTTATGGATTTCGCGCCCTGGCGCACCTGGCCTCGCTTGAATTATAGAAGTATCTGTAATAAAAGGTATCGTCTGAATCAAAAGCATATTCGTATGCACCGTTTCTTTCGCTAAGCGGACGGCATGGTGCTCTATACTGCGCAGTGAGGAAACGAGCAGAGCTTGCAGTGGTTTTGAAACGACAGGAGATGCTTCATGAAGGAAAAAATCAACGTGGAAGAATACGCCCAGGTGATAACCGGCGCGCTTCATCGGGGAATCTTGTTGAACACCAACGGTGACAAGTTCAATTCGATGGCTATCGGATGGGGCGCACTTGGGAATGTGTGGCAGCGGCAGGCGTTCATCGTGTTCGTCAGGCAAGGTCGCTACACGAAAGGCCAGCTTGATAAAACGGGGGAGTTCTCAATCAGCATTCCCCTTGGCGTGCCTGATGCAAAGATCATGAAGGTGTGCGGTAGGCAATCCGGATGGAACATCGACAAAGAGCAAGAAGCGGGATTGACGCTGGAGGCACCTGAGGAAATTAGCGTGCCTGGCATAAAGGAGTATCCGCTCACGCTGGAGTGCAGGGTCCTGTATGCGCAGAAACAGGAACTCGCGCAGATTCCTGAAGATATCCGGGTGAAGGCGTACCCGCAAGATGTGGATGGCTCGAACCCCATGGCGAACCGCGATGTGCACACGATGTATATCGGGCAGATTGTGGATGCCTACATTATCAAATAGGCGTCGGTTCGGGCGGCGGGCACCCGCCTCAGCGATCAAAAGCGTTGGTCAAGTGCCAAGCGCGAGGGTAGCAGCCAAACGGTGACCGCCCTCGCGCTATTCAGCTTGAAAACGCTTGGTTTGCGACTATTCGTCCAAGCATTTCGCGTCTATGAACGCTAGGATTCCCGCTTCCACGTCGAACTTCAGGTCATCGTAGTTATGAATCTCATGGCGGTAGCCAGGGTAGAGCGTGGTGATAACATCATGACCGGTCTTGGTAAGCCAGTTCGAAACCATATAGACACCCTCGCCGAATTCGCCGACTGGATCCTGATCGCCTGCAATATTGTATATGGGCAGGTCAGTAGGCACTTTTTTCGCCCACTCCTCGCCTTCAATCACTTTCATCATCTGGATGAAGTCGTAAATGGCCTGATTGGTTGTTGGGCGCGTGAAAGCGTCGAAGGGGTCTTCGGCATGGTCTTTTTGCACGTAGGGGTTGTGGCAGATCCACTCGTTGCCGATGTTCACGCCCTCCTCGCAGCGCTCGAACATCCAGCCCATCAGCTCATTCACGTATGCAGGGTCGGATTCGTGGCCCTTGCCTTCGGCGATGACCTTTTCCAGCTTCGGGGCCACCACGTCGGTGTTGCGGAAAATACCGCAGGTGCCGCAGATGATCAGACCGTCTATCTCATCACCGTATTTTGCGGCGAAGTCGCGCACAATCATCGACCCCATGCTATGACCATACAGGAAATAGGGCAGGTCGGGATACTTTTCGCACACGACTCCTTTGAAGGTATGTTCGTCTTCCATCATGGTATGGCAACCAGCATCGCCCCAGTCGCCCCAGGTGTCGTTTTCCATAGCCGTTTTGCCATGTCCCACGTGATCATTGGCCGCCACGATGAAGCCATCATCCATGAACGATGTAATCATATGCAGGTAACGACGGGAATGCTCGCCGAATCCGTGGACTATCTGGATGATTCCTTTGGGTTTGCAGGCGGGAACGTAAATCCAACCTTGGACATTGTCGCGGGCGTTATACGACGGAAAACTGACTTCATGAAGCATAGGGTCTCCTATCACTCGATGGCAGATAATCGCAGTATAGCGCATCAGGGGGTGACAGTGGACAGGCGGGTGGCAGTGGGACGTGACAGTGGGACGGGTCGTTTGACACATGCGCAAGCACTCATATGTCAATCGACACGTCCCACTGTCACGCCACGTGTTGTCACGTGTTGTCACGTGTTGTCACGCTACCAACGCTTCAGCGGATTTTCTCCTTGTGCTTTGCAAGCACGCCAGACCGTTACCATGTAGCACAAATCCAAAATCGTGATGGTTATCATAATGAGCCACATCATGGGTTGCATGTGGTTGGGCAGGTATTCGAACATCACCGCGAAGGTCCCCAGCCATTTGAAAAACGCAATCCAAAAACTCTGGCCTTCCAGATTTCCACGATGCCAATACATTGCCAAGAAAAGGGCGCTCATCAGCAGGTTCTGTCCATAAGCTATGAACTTGGCAACTTCTTCTACACTGTTATCGAAAATGGGTAGTCCTTGAAAATAGGGCACGGCAGTGAATATGAAGATAAAGCAGAAGCCCAACGCTCCCAAAAACTCACCATAAAACATGACCTTGCTGGTGGCCAGTTTGTGTTCGCGCTTGAAAGCCTGATAGCCGAATTTGAATACCGTGAACACTATCACGACATCGAATATGCACCATACCGTATTGATAATCTGCACTAACATTGGGAAGTCTTCGCCTGCGGTGCAGAAAATGGAGAAGCGGAATTCCCACGCGAAATTGATGGCAAGTGCCACTAGCGGCATGCCGTAGGTCTTGTCTTTGAAGTCACGCCTGATTGTAAGTATGTAGACAAGTGTCCAGCACAGCCCGCTCGTACCTACCAGCATTGCGGTCAACGGAGTCATGTTTCCCATTTTATCCTCCCTAGTCTTACTTAATCCGGTTTCTTGAATCGCAGTCTTGCAAGTGCTTCTATAAAGTGGAACACTTGTCACATTAAGCGTTGTGGCATGGGTTGTGAATACGCTGAGAACGTTGTGGAACAGAACGGGCAGTTTTGTCACTGTTTTGCGGCAATCGCCGCTTTGAAAACGGCTCCAGAAAGGCAAAAGCATGACGGATATCCGCAAAACGCAATCACGAGAATATTTGCTGGAAGCGCAACTGCGCCTTTTGGAAAGCAAGCCTTTTGACGATGTGACGGTAAGCGAGCTGTGCGAAACGGCAGGGGTATCCCGTCAGACTTTTTACCGGCTCTACGGGCGCAAAGAGGATATCCTCTTGAATCGTTTGGATGAGCTGTTGGACGAGGTGTATGACGCTGATGAGCTAGTGCCTTCAATCAACGAGACGATTGAGCGTGTCGGCAGAATCCTCGATCGTGAAGGTCGGTTCTTGAGATGCGTGTTCGCGGCTAATCTGGATATTCGCATAATCCATCGTTTTGAGATGCTGATGGATCGCCTGCTAGAAGATCTTGAACCTGGTGCGGAGCGCGAATGTCAAGCGGCGTTTACCGCAGGTGGTATGTATCTGGCTATGAAAAAGTGGTGCATAGAAGAACATGCCGAAGCGGGGTGGGACTTTGCCGAAAATGTTCGCAAGGCGCTCAAAGCCATGCGCCTATAGACGATTGCGAAAAAACGCGTCAAACGACCCGGTCCTTTGACGCGTTCTTGCGTTGGGCGTCCACATAATCGATGAGCTCCTGATGATTGTGGATGCCCAGTTTGTCGTAAATGTGGGCCACATGGGTCTTTACCGTGTTGTATGACACGACCAGTTCCTGCTGGATGAACGTGCCGGTGCGCCCGCGCGCGAGCAGGGCGAACACTTCGGTTTCGCGAGGAGTGAGACCATGGACTGCGGCGATGGTGCCTACGATGTCCTCAATCGATGCCTCGTTAGTCGAGGTATCATTGGCGTTGTCGACGGGAACCGGGATGACGTGCGGGCTGATTTCAAGTCCGCTAATCGTATTGCTGAAGGTGAACTTCTTGTATCCCAAATACACCATCGAATACGCCAGATAGGCGATTACGAGTATGCAAGTGAAAACGATTGCCGTGCCGGTAAGGCCAGGCACCATTACATTGGCGACTCTCCCCAAAAGGGCACCGATAAGCACGCCGACACACAGCAGAAAGCCGTTCCATGCAAACAACCCCAGCGTGCCACGCGGATTCTTCTTTGCTAAAGCTCCCAATACCGACCAGAAAAGCAGAGTGTAGCAGGCATTGCTGGCTTCCAGAATGTTGCTTGCCAAAGAATAGCCCAGCAATTCGGCTGCTGGAACGAACATATAGCCGGCAACTACGAAGAGCAACGCTATCGAGAAAAGCATATCGACCGCAATCGTGCGCTTGCGGATCAGATAATAGATGAAGAATGCCAAAAGCGGAATCGCGCCCGCTACTGATAACAGGGGTGAGTAAGGCGTTTCGCCGAAGGTGAGCGCATAGCCATAGGCGATTTGGAACAGCAAAAGGCATATGAATGCGGGATGGTTCAGGGGTAGAAAGGAAAAAGGATTTGTGAGGGCTACCTTCGCAGGAGCCTCATCTTGGCGTGCTTTTGTCAGAGTATTTTCCGTCATATTCCGAAGCATGACGATAACTGCGATTTGCAAAAGCGCATACAAAATCAAACCCGCTATACCGCTTACATACGACAGAGGGTAGCGCAGCAGGTAGGCGACGAGAAGCCCTACGAGAACGCAGATGCCGATGCGGGCTGTGTCCAATTCGAGCAAAGCTGAACCTAGCAAGACAAGCGAAGCCACTTGTCCTGTGAAAGTCAGGCAGAGCCCGATGATGGACAAAAAGGCGAGCCCCTGAACAACGCCGAAATAAACGGCAATCGTCCCTGCCGATAGGCATAGGGCTGAAATATAAGTGAATAGTCCTTTTACCAGAAGTTTCGGCTTATACAGCGCAGCGAAGGCCACGACGAGGAACATAAGAGCCTGCACTGTCGTGCTTATATCTTTCGCGAAGGGATAGACGGGGATGGTCAGAGGAAACACCTTGTTGGTAAGCACCCACGTGCTTATCGAATAGGCGATGAATGCGACCGTGAAGAGTGTGGCTGTTACAGTCTTGTCGTTCTTCGTTTTCAGCAAGAAGCGCCCCTCATTCGCTTTTCCAGTATTGCATGAATATAGTAGCGCATTTGCTCTTCTGCGGGCATTTTCTGTTTCATTCCCCTTGTCTTCAAGCCTTCGTTTCCTTGGCAAATGAACAAACTCTCCAATATCGTAAACAGTGGGTGATGCAAGTTGAGCGGGCGTTTTGTAGGGTGGTGCCATAGTGAAGCTTGGGGAACCAAGGAAGAAAGGAAGGGTCGAAATGAGTGAATCCATTTCCAGGAGGGGTTTCCTTGCAGGGGCTGGAAGTCTTGCTGCCGTAGCAGCCGGAGCCAGCCTGTTCGGTTGCGCACCGAAAACACGTGAGGTTGCAGACGATTCTCAGAAGATGTCCGGCGACACGTCATGGTTGGGTGATGCACCGAGCGTTGCAAGCGCCGATATCGCCGAGGTGATCGAATGCGATGTAGTCGTGGTCGGCTGTGGTACTTCGGGCTTGTTCGCGGCGTCTTCGGCTGCCGAGAATGGCGCGAGGGTAATCGCGCTTGAAAAAGGTGCTGCTGCCACGGGTATTCGTGGCACGCTTGGGGCTATCGGCACGAAATGGCAGGTGGAAAACGGCACGAATATCAAGATGACCGACATTTGTCACGACATCGAACGTTATTCTGCCAGTGCGGTTAACGGCAACCTTATCAAATTGTGGGCCACGCAGAGTGCCGAAACGGTGGAATGGTACGGTGATTTGAACATCAAAGCAGGTCTGGGCTTCATGCTTGACAGTGATAACGATTTGACTGCCGCAGAGAATTCAGGGTTCTATCGTCATTGGGCGACGGGTCATTCTGTCGTGAAAGACGGCAAGACCCTTGAAGACAGCGAGGTGATTCAGAAATACGCGACCGAAAAAGGCGTTGATTTCCATTTCAGCACCCAGATGGTCAAGCTGGTGAAGGAAGGGGACCGTGTTGCGGGAGTAATCGCCAAGGATAAGGACAACCGTTATCTGCGAATCAATGCCGCTAAAGGCGTTATCGTTTGCACGGGCGGTTATGCACATGATCAGGAAATGCTCGAGAAGCTGCAGCCCGATACGATGCGGATATTCTCCTATAACTCGGGTATGCCCAATGCCCAGGGAAACGGGATACGTGCTTGCATGTGGGCAGGATCCGATTTCGACAAAACTCACACTAGCATGTTGTTTGACCGCTGCCCGCTCGGCCCCGACCAGATTGCCGGCGAGGACATGGTGGACGGTATGTTCTGGATGGGGTCGCAGCCGTGGTTGAAAGTGAACTTGGAAGGTCAGCGCTTCGCAGACGAGTCGGCTCCCTACGATTTCATCCTGCATGCTTCCAGCACGCAACCCAAACACACGTATTGCACCATCTTCGACAGCAATTTCGAAAAGTATATCTACCAGTTCAGAACGCAGGGCTGCTCTCGCATGTTTCCCTTCGAAAACGGCGCGCCGGTAAGCGCCATGACTCTGGATATAGTCAAGGGCATCAACCAGGGATTGCTTGCGCAGGGCATTCTTCAGCAGGCGGAAACCATCGAAGAGTTGGGTCAGAAGCTGAATATCCCACCAGATGAGTTCGCTGCCACAGTCAAGCATTACAACGAGATGGTCGCATCCGGCGAGGATACCGATTTTGGGAAGGAGTCGTTCCGCCTCTCGCCTGTGGATGCTCCGCCGTATTTCGGCGTGCGCCAGACGGGCTATATGCTGTGCACCATGGACGGAATTCCAATCGATACGAACATGAACGCGCTTGATCCCGACGGCAATCCCATCCCCGGGCTCTATGTGGGCGGCAACGATTCAGGCAGCTTCTTCAGCCACAGCTATCCCGATTTGGTCCCCGGCCTCGCAGCTGGTCGTTCGGCCACGTTCGGGCGTCGTGCCGGTCGTATAGCCGCACAATCGTAAAACCTGTCAGCAAGAAACCTGCCAGTAGGGACGTGTACTTTGTCACGTTTTCACTCGAGTAGGTGCCAGTAGGGACGTGTACTTTGTCACGTTTTCACTCGAGCAGTCGAGCAATTTTTAGAAAGGGAAGGGACATGAGCGAGCAAACCGAAAAGGGAACCGCAGTAAATGTCGAGTCCGCTGTTGCGGCCGATAAAGGAGCGCAGGGCGCGCAGCCAAGCGCAAAGAAAAGAAAAAGGTGGCCCATTGTGGTGGGCGTGGTGGCTGTGGTGCTTGTTGTGGCGGGCGTCGGTTTCTGGACTTGGCACGAGACGCCCAGCTTTTGCGGTGCCATTTGCCATACGCCGATGGATGAGTACTTGACCACCTACGACCAACAGCCCGATACTGCCGGTGTGGACAAATGGGGTAATCAAGTGAGCAATACCAGCGCACTGCTGAGCGTGTCGCATCAATACAACGGCGCCAAGGCAACCTGTTTGAGCTGCCATGCGGCAACCCTGAGCGAACAGGTAAGCGAAGGTACGAACTGGATTTCCGGAAACTATTACTACCCGCTCTACGAGCGGGACGGCACGAACCTCACTGCAGCACGAGGTGCTCAAAGCGACGAATTCTGCTTGAATTCGAGCTGTCATAACATATCGCGCAGTGATCTGATTGAGGCCACTAGCGACAACCTACGCAACCCGCATGTGTCGCAGCATAGCGAATTCCAGTGCACGGATTGCCATAAAGCGCATCGTGCTTCTGTGAATGCCTGCTCCGAATGCCACAACGATGCTCCCAAACCCGATGGGTGGATTACGGTAGCCCAGGAACACCAGCTGGAAGAAGACTATTCGTAAGGAAGTCAGCCTTTTGCGGGTACTGTAAAAGGTTCACCCGGTCGTGCAAGCATTATCCCCTCCCGCACGACCGGGTATCTTCCGTTTTTATGTGTCATGCATGCAGGTTTTAGCGGGTCGCAAAAACGTGTCAAACGACCCGTCCTACTGACACGCGGCGATGTTTGCGCACAAGGTGGCGCACAAGGAACACGAGGCCCACCACTGCAGCTACCAGCACTACCACAGCTGCATATACCACGTAGGCAAATTTGTTCAAGTTGGTGAAGTGCGCAGCGAAAAAGCCTTGATTTACGTTGCTGAAGCGCTCTTCTGGCTGTGTGTCGCCTGAATACAGTTCCGGCAAACCGCTCGCCCCTACGTCGTGCGAGCTTGCATACTGGTACAGAGCAATCCATTCCTTCAACTCGCGCATTTGACCAGAGGCCGTTTGATAATGCACCACTCGCGCGGTCAAGTTGCTCGGGTCAAGCGTTTCTCCGGATTCATCGCGCAGTGTTACGTTCAACATGCCGAAAGACTGGTCGCTCACCATACCCAACATGCTGGCGACATCTTGTGTGGTGCTCAGTTTGTACAGCGTGTCATCGTTTCTTGAAACGTCGATCCACGCCCCTGTGGTCTTGTCGCATATGCGAACAGATGTCACTTGGTTCATGAACAGCCTGTCGCTGTCGTAGGTGAATTCCAATCCCGAGAATGCAAGCTGCACACCGGTCATCATCTTCGAAATTGAGCGCGACACCTCGCAAAGATCGTAAATATCATGTCCGCTCACAGAGGCCGTCACCAGCGGACTGCCGGCGCGTCCGTCGCCTTTCGATTGGTAGAGCGACAACACGTTGAAAATGTCGCCTGTCGTGACATCCCCTTCGAATATGGCCGATCGAATGGACCCGGTGGGCGTGAGGCACACATCCACATCATCGACTCCGGCCTGTTGCAGCGCATACGAATAGGAGTCGGCGACCGTTTGCCCGATAAGGTTGTTGCCGAAGTTCTCGTCTAGGTACGCTAGATCCTCCGTCGTCTGGTTCGAATAGGCCATACTTTCATTCAAAGCGGTGGGAATCTCATAGTACGCCAGGTAATCACTTTGAATCTTGTCCTCATCAGTTTTGATTAGGGCGGTGGTAGCGCTGTCTTCGGGCACTGATTCGTTCAGCATCACGTTTTTGTAGTTACCAAGGCTCCATGTGCCGTCCTTGTAATTCAAATCAAGCACACCTAGCGCATTGAGCGAGACACCGGGGCCCACGACAATGCAGCCGTTTATTAGCAGAGGGTCGTCCAAGATAACGTGCGAATGACCTGACACAATCACATCGATTCCACTTACCTTCCAGCCAATTTCTGGTCTTCGCCGGTGACGGTGCCGCTATGACTTAAGAGCACCACCAGATCGCAACCTTCTTGATCGCGGAGGAATTTCACGTAATCTTGCGCCGTTTTGATGATGTCGGCGAAGGCGTACTCTTCCGTGGAAGTGTAGTCTGCTGCTTCTTTGCCCATCAGCGAAAAAACGCCCACTTTATGACCGTTCGTCTGGATGATCTGGTAGTTCGAAACGCCCGATGCGGCCAGTGGGTTGGCGCTGTTGTCTGTGGCTGTATGGGATGTGTCTGCCGAATTCATCAAGTTTGAGCACAGCACCGGTGCAGTGCCTCCTAAGCTGCGATAGCTGCTCAACTCTTTAACCAGCGCCTGGTCGCCGTAGTCGAAATCGTGATTGCCTAGCGCGATAGCGTTGTACCCCAGTCGGCTCATCTGCGAAAGTTCTACCGCATCTGTGGTGAGCAGCGTTGCGAAGATAGTGCCTTCGGAAAAGTCGCCGCTGTCGAACACCAGCGTCTTATCCGTTAAGCGGTTGTCCTGCAGCGCGGTGGCCAAGCGCGCGAACCCGCCCAGATTGCTTGTAGTGCCATCGGCATTCCTGAATTTGCCGGGTGCGTCTTGCGAATGCGTGTCCGTGGTGCATAGTATGCGCACGCCGTCAGCGTTGGGTGCGGAATCAACTGCTGTGCTTGCGTATGCCGTGTTCGCACTGGCAACCGAACCCGAAATGGCCAGCAGCACGATTAGTGCGAGTGCCCACAAGAAAGCTACCCTGCGATGACGTGCAGAACCCGATAGTGCGTCCATATTTCCTCCTGGCGTTTCCCCCGGTATTACTCTACTGCGATGCATCGGCGCGACCATCGATGTAATGTTTTCAACTCGCTGTCATGGGTAGGCAAACGAATTGCGGCATGAGGGGAATTATACATGAGGGCGTACCTATTCCGTATGACTGTTGATGCTGGTGGACAGCTTGTCGGGTGGCTTATAGGGTGGATTATAGTGAACCGCTCGCCTTTATCTTCGGAATAGGGGTTGCGCTTGCATGGTGGCGGTGTTACTCTCTGCAATGTAGTGTTACGTGTTACTATATTTGTAGTTTTATTATTTCGAACAAGGGGACGAAAAGACATGCATATTCCGGAGAACTACCTCTCGCCAAGTTCCTGCGGTGTGTTGGGTCTGGCGATGGTGCCGGTATGGGCTCATTGCATAAAAAAGGTCAAGAACACGATGCCACGCGAGCAGATTGCCTACATCGGTGTGTTCGCCGCTTTTTCATTTCTGCTGATGATGTTCAATATTCCTTTGCCAGGTGGTACTACCGGGCATGCGGTGGGCGGTACGCTTATTGCGATTCTCCTTGGGCCGGAAGCGGCATGCTTGGCCGTGTCGGTGGCGCTTATTATCCAGGCTTTGATGTTCGGGGATGGTGGCGTGCTTGCGATAGGGGCGAATTGCTTCAATATGGCATTCGTGCTACCGTTTCTGGGATTTGGCATCTATCGCTTTATCCGCGATCACGCTCCTGCGGCGTGGGGTGACAAAGTAGGTGCGGCCATCGGATCATATGTGGGCATAAACGCAGCAGCTCTGCTTGCCGCGATTGAATTTGGCATACAGCCGCTACTATTTACCGATGGCGCGGGTCAGGCGCTTTATTGCCCCTATCCGCTGGCAATTTCCATTCCTGCCATGACCATTCCGCATCTTCTGGTTGCGGGCGTTGTCGAAGCTATTGCGACTGTGGCCATCTATTCTTTCGTGAAGAAGGCCGCGCCTGATTACATCTATCAGCCCGCCGATGCTCAGGTAGGCGCATCATCACATAAAAGCTCGCTTCGACCGGTCTATGTGCTTGTTGCAGCGCTGGTCGTTTTGACGCCGCTGGGTCTTTTGGCCGAGGGCACTGCATGGGGCGAGTGGGGTGCAGACGAGATTGCAGATGTGGCGACGGCCGGTCAATCGCTGGGCTACACTCCGACAGGCTTGTCGGATGGGTGGAGCCTCGAGACTATTATGCCCGATTACGCGTTATCCGGTATGCCAGATTTCGTTGCTTACATTCTGTCAGCCGTTATCGGAGTTGCTTTGCTGGTGATAGTGTTCAAAGTCGCGGCATCGTTTATGTCGCGTCGAAAGGTCGACCCTGCATAGAACCTGTCTAAGGTCGCTGCTGGTTAAGAAGGTTGTAACGGAAACGCTTGAAAGCGAAAATCTTGTTCGTGATGAAGCCGCCGGGTTTAAATGCCCGACGGCTTTGCCTGCATGGCTTCAAAACCCGCAGAACTACGAACCACGGTCGGACAACGAGCGTTTCCTGCACAAGAATATGAGTAAGCTCGCCGGCGTGCTTTCTAGCTTGAAGCTGCAAAGGGGTGGTTTGGAATCGGAGGCGAACCTGTCTTTGGTGGAGCGCGCCTTGGCTCATGTTGATAGTGCCTACCGTCTCCTTGGTTTGCTCTCTACCATCGTCTGTGTGTCTGCCGCTGCCAACATGTTCTTCGTTTATGCGATACTGGGCGTGTTTCTGCTGCTGATAGCTATGATGCCTGGCAGTCGTATAGTCGATGTGCTGAAACCGGCATTGGGCGCATGCGCGTTTTCCGCGCTTATCATGCTGCCTGCTTTTTTCTTGGGGCAGTCCGAATCACTTGTGCGCGTGGCGCTGAAAGTGTTTTTGTGCGTGGGTTTCGTTATCAACCTTTCGCGCGGCACGGCTTACAACGATTTGATTGCCGGGCTTCGTGCCTACCATGTGCCAGGGCTGGTGATATTCATCCTCGACATCACCTTGAAGTACATCGTGATGTTGGGCGAGGTCGCTATGGGAGTGCTAGAATCCTTGCGTCTGCGCAGCGTAGGCAAAAACGACGATAAACGAGGATCGTCGTCAGGAGTTCTAGGCATCACGTTTTTGAAAGCGCATGATTATGCGGCTGAAATGTATGAGGCTATGGAATGCCGCGGTTTCACGGGTGAATATGTTGTCGCGAAGCGCCATCGTTTCAACGCGGCGGCAGGTGTCTATCTGGCGCTGATTGTTTTGGAATGCGTATGCTTCTTCTTTTTGGAAGGATTCATTTGATGAAAACGTCGCTGGCTGAAAAATCGCAGACGGAAGGGCGCTTCTCTGACGCGCCGCTCATCGAGTTTTCCCATATCGTATTCGCCTACGATGAAGACCTCGTCATCGACGACGTGTCGTTTCAGGTGTTTCCAGGCGAACTTGTAGCGCTGACCGGGCCGAACGGGTCGGGGAAATCGAGCATCCTGCGCGTGATGAACGGATTGTCCTTTGCGCAATCGGGCACGTATCGTTTCGACGGGCAGGCAGTTGATGCTGCCAGCATGAAAGATGCTCATGCGGCGAAGCGTTTCCATCAGCGTCTCGGGTATATCTTCCAGAATTCGGACACGCAGCTTTTCTGTCCGAGCGTGCGTGAGGAAATCGCTTTCGGGCCGCGACAGATGGGGCTGACGGACGAGGAGGTGGATGCGCGAACCGATGAGATGCTGGATCTTTTGGGCGTGCGCAATCTGGCGACGCGCGCACCGTATCGTCTGTCGGGAGGCGAAAAGCGTCGTGTGGCACTGGCATGTATCATTGCCATGAATCCTGATGCGTTGGTGCTCGACGAACCGATGAACGGTCTTGACGAGGACGCGCAGGAATGGTTGCTAGGGTTTTTGCGCGATTTGGCGGATGCGGGCAAAACGGTGCTGTTGACTACGCATCATCGCGATGTGGTACAGCAACTCAACGCGCGCGAGCTTCATATGGATAAGAATCACCGTCTCGTTCAATAGGGCCACGTATCAAAGCGCCTTGTTCTCTTAGGCGTTATTCGCGTGCTATTTTAGGCTCTCAAGCCACCCGGGTCGTTCCACGCGCATTTTTTGCACGCCTTTACCGAAAATGCCCGAGGTCTCGCCTTGGATGACAGCTCGCCTTGCTCGTTCGGGGTCGTCGATAATCGATCCGGCCATACAGTCGACGCCGTAATCGTAGAGCACGGGAGCGGGAACCACGCTTGGGCCCACAAGCACCGTGGAGCCGCCACGCGAAAGCTCGAGCAAGCGCGGCATCGTCTTATTCGTGAGTGTGATGCCGGTCATGAAGGTGAAATCTTGTGACGGTAGCAGGTATTCGCAGGCAGGGTCGGGAACGTCGCTGCCGTGTGGGTCGCGCTCCAGCACCGTGAGATTGCACTCATTGGCCATGCGCTCGATGAGGGGGAAATGCCCCACCACGGTCACGTCTTTTCCTGCACAGAGTCTGCTGTACAGGTCGAATCCATCGTTTGTGCCCTTCTGCTCGATGCGCATTCCCACCTGCGCCGCATGCTCGGGGGTAGAGTACCAAGCGTTCAGGGCGGCCACGCCCACGCTGGCCTCCATGAAATTCCAGCTGGTGCACTGGCAGGCCAAATCGCGCAGGGTCATATAGACGGCTTTGCCGCCCAGCTCAAAATTGCCCGACCCGCCCGAGCATGCCAGTGCCATACCGCAGCCGCTTTCGGCCTCGATGAAAACCCAGTGTCGTCCAAGGGCCATGTCTTTGACGCCGATGTCCTCAGGGATGCCGAAGATGAGGTCTTTATAGAGCGCCCAAGTTTCCGGAAGCTTTTGAATCTCTTGCCAACCTGGCTTATGCGGGTGGTTTTCGCAGGGCATAGGTTCTCCTTTGCATCTGTTGTATCGGCTCGAATCGCATTGTCTGGGCGAGCTCGTCAACGTGTCATTCTAGCATGCATTCTCCGTCAAAGATAATTCACCTGAGTGTGTCTTTAAAAGTCACCGCAACGATACGCTCGTTGCTTATCAGATGCTGGCGGCGATAATTGCATTGTCGAGCGTATGTTAAATCTTCGTCGAATTGCCGCAGAAGGCTTATCATGGTCATTCAATCATGCAAGTGAACAGGAGAGATATGTTTTCTGAACGGGTGCTTACGGGAATAATCAAAAGAATGGCAAAAGATCAGCTTGTTATTAATCCCACAGAGGAAACGCAGATGCCAGCACCGATACCGGGGAAGAAATACATGCTCTACATGCATGTTCCGTTCTGCGAACGCCTTTGCCCGTACTGCAGTTTCAACCGCTATCCGTTCCATCCCGAAATTGCCAGTCCCTACTTCGACAGCATGCGCAAAGAGATGATGATGCTCAAGGATTTAGGCTACGATTTCGAAAGCATTTACGTGGGCGGCGGCACGCCCACTATTATGATAGACGAGCTGTGCAAAACCATCGATTTGGCCCGCGAGAACTTCAGCATAAAAGAAGTTGCCTCGGAAACCAATCCAAACCATCTGGTGCAGCCGTATCTGAACAAATTGAAAGGCCGTGTGCAGCGTCTTTCGGTAGGGGTGCAGAGTTTCGACGATACTTTATTGAAGCAGATGGATCGCTTTGAAAAGTACGGCAGCGGGGATGAGATACTCGAGCGAATTGCCGGAGCATTACCGTATTTCGATTCCCTGAACGTCGATATGATCTTTAATTTTCCATCCCAAACCGAAGACATGCTCTTTGCAGATTTAGAGAAAGTGGCTCAAAGCGGATGCCGCCAAGTCACTTTTTCGCCGCTGTACACATCGTCGGCAACCACGAAAAAGATGTCATCGACGTTGGGCAAGCTGGACTACAATCGCGAGCAGCGCTTCTATGGAATAATCGGCGGCGTGTTAGCTGACGGCGACGATGCTCTTTTCCGCCGCGAGACGCTTTGGACCTTCAATCGCAAAGAGGATGCGAAGCGAGGGAATGACCCTTTGATGGTGGAGGAGTATGCGGTTTCCTACGAGGAGTACCCAGCAATAGGCAGTGGGTCGATCACCCATCTTGATGGGTCTTTGTACGTGAACAATTTCAGCATCAGGGAATACAACGAGGCCATTGCCAAGGGCCATATGCCCATTATGGGAAAGACCGTCCTGAGCCGTCCCGACCTGATGCGCTACCGATTCCTTCTGCAGCTTTATGGGTTGCGTCTTGACAAGAGGCAATTTGAGCGTGATTTTGGGTGCAGTGTTGAAAAGGGTTTGACCATGGAGATGGCATTCATGCGCGCGAACAGGGCATTTGCAACCGATGACGAGAACGAGTTGACTCTCACACCCATGGGCCGCTATCTAACAGCAGTCATGTACCGACAGTTTTTAAGCGGGATAAACAACTTGCGTGATGAAGCGCGCAATGCGCTTTCGGGCCCCGAGCATGAGTTGCTTTTCGGCGAAGGCGTACCTGCCTGATGAGCGAGCCGTGCGGCTGGGCGGGGCAGCCACGTGGCTAGTCGAATGGCGACGCGGGATGGTCGAGTGTCAAACAGCAGATTATCTTTAGGCAGAAATATATATCAGTAATGGGGATTCACAATACTATTCTCTACAGGGTATAATACTCAATCAAGTCCTATCAAGGTGAAGATGAAAGGGTATTGATTGGAGACAAGAATGAGAATAACCACCAGAAGAAAAATGCTGGCTCTGGTTGTCGCTTTGGCGATGGCTGTCAGCGGATGCTGCCTGTTGGCATCATGCGGTTCATCGGGCAATAGCTCGAGCTCGTCGAGCAGTTCAAAGGCGCAGAGTGCTACACGCACCATTACCGATGATGCCGGACGCGAAGTGTCCATTCCCGAAGTGAGCAACCTGACGAGCATCTACAGCACCAGCCCCATCGCTCAGATGTACCTGTTCACCATGGCGCCCCAGCTCGCTGCCGGCACCAACACCACCTACACCGAAGCTGAGTTGCAGTATCTCCCGGCTGGCACCGCCGACCTGCCGAATTACGGATCATGGGCCGCTGGCGGCACCATCGATAACGAAGCAGTCATGGCGGCGGGCGTGCAGCTTCTTTTGGATGTGACGTCATCGGATATCACCGACAGTGACATCAGCTCCGCAAATGATTTGCAGGAACAGACTGGTATTCCCGTCGTGCTCATAAATGGAGCGGTTGACAAGACCCCCGATGCTTATCGCGCAATCGGCAAGATCTTGGGCACCGAGGAGCGTGCCGAGGAAATGGCGAACTACTGTGAGAAAGCGTACAACGACGTGACCGCAGCGGTTGCCACGGTTCCCGAATCGCAGCGCATCAGCGTGTACTATGCTGAAGGCCCCGACGGCCTGAAGACTGAGCCGGAAGATTCGATGCACTTCACTACATTCAAAGTAGCCGGTGCTAAAGACGTAGCAACGGTTGAAAAGGGCAAGGGCGCGGGCCTGACGCAGGTGTCGCTTGAAAACGTCATTGCGTGGAACCCGCAAGTAATCATCGCATGGGACGATACCATTCGCGGAGGCGCCGATGACGCCATCCGCACCAGCAGCGATTGGGCATCCATTGATGCCGTGCAGAACAACCGTGTTTATACCATTCCCTGTGTTCCTTACACGTGGGGCGATCGCCCGCCTTCGGTAACGCGATACATTGGCATGCAGTGGCTCGCCAACAAGCTCTACCCAGAGGCTTACAATATCGACATGGAGCAGACCACTAAGGATTTCTATAAGCTATTTTTCTCGGTTGATTTGACCGATGAACAGGTAAAAGAAGTTCTTTTCGAGAAGTAAGATCCCTCCTAAAAGGGCTTTAAAACAAGCGGATCGATTGGGCCGCCTTTTCCGTGAGGGGAGGGGCGGCCTTATCGAATGAAAGGGTTTGCATGCAGACAAGCAAGGAAGCAGGAAAGCGCGAGCAGACAAGCGCGGTGCCTAGTGGTGCAGAACCTCTCGAGCAGACAAGCGCGGTGCCTAGTGGTGCAGAACCTCTCGAGCAGGAAAGCGCGGTGCCAGGCGACCGAGACCGAGATGACGGTGCGCGTGATTATTGGAATGGGAGATCGACATCATTCGGATCGTTTTCAGGACCAAACCCCTACGCCGAAACCTTCATAGACTATCTTGGACTTGAAGAAAGCCAGAGCGTCCTCGATATGGGTTGTGCAGTGGGAACCCTGGCAGTTCCCTTGGCTCGTCGCGGGCATCCTGTTGTGGCCTGCGATTTTTCGCCGGAAATGATACGCAGGCTTTCTGAAAAGGTGGAAGGCACGGATTTGCCTATCACTCCTGTGCTTATGGCTTGGGAAGATGATTGGGACGCTTGCGGCTATGGAGCCGACTGCGTGGACGTGGCGATTGCTTCTCGGTCGGCATCGTTTGATGATATGTCATTTCCCATACGCAAATTGGAAAAAGTTGCTCGCTGCAAGGCGGCGATGACTGTGCCATGTGGCCCCTTGCCTCTCTTCGAGCCTTGCGTAATGGAGTTTTTGGGTCGTAAGGTGCCGCAAAAACACCTTGACGAACGTGCGTTGGCCGTGTTGGAGTCCCTCGGTCGAAAGCCTGAGGTACATGTAATCGATTGCGAACGTCCCATGCGTTTCAATTCCCGTGAAACCGCGGTGAGCGAGTTGCGCCATATGGCAGGAGACGCGCCTTTTGACGAGAACGAACAGTGGTGGTTTGACAAGTATGCTGCCGAGCATATCTTTGAGACTCGAGAAGGGGAGAGCACAATCTTTCGTCTGGATTATCGCTTGACCGTGAACTGGGTGTTCATTTCCTGGGAGGTTGCGCGATGAGCGCAGAGCGCACGGAGGAGCTGATGGGCACCGCCACGACATATGGCAGCGACAACAACTCCCACCTCATACGCGAAGAAGAGCTCGACCGCATGATTGACGTCGATAACGATGCTTTCGGCGATGAGGCCGACGATCTGCTTTCAGACAAAGTGCCGCTTTGGGCCAAAATCACCCTGCCCGCAGCGCTTTTGGCCATCGTGCTGACCAGTTTCGCCCTGGGGCGTTATCCCGTGAACCCGGTGGAGCTGGTGCAGGGCATTATCGCTCATTTTCAGGGAACAATCGCCACTCAGCAAGACCTGAGCTTGGACAAGGTGATTTTTAATATCCGCATACCGCGCATCCTTTTGGTGGTACTGGTAGGAGCCGCCCTATCGGCTGCGGGCGCGGCTTTCCAGGGAATGTTTCGCAACCCTTTGGTTTCCCCTGACTTGTTAGGGGCAAGCGCCGGTGCCAGTTTGGGCGCATGCTTGGGACTGCTGATAGGTCTGGACAACATGGTCACCCAGCTATTGGCCTTTGCGGGCGGCTTGCTTGCCGTGAGCATGGCGGTTTTTATGAACAAGATGGTGAAATACGATAAACTGCTGGGCCTCGTACTGGGTGGCATATTGGTGTCGACGCTGTTTCAGGCAGGCACATCGATAGTGAAGCTGTGCGCTGACACGAACGACAAGCTGCCTTCTATCACCTACTGGCTGATGGGCAGCTTTTCCGGTGCCAATCTGGCCGACTTGAGCGTTGCTGTGATTCCCATGGCTGTCGGTTTCGTGCTGTTGATGCTGGAGCGCTGGAAGCTCAACGTGCTGTCGTTGGGTGAGGAAGAGGCACGGTCATTGGGTATCAATACGGCCCGCGTGCGTTTTCTGGTAATAGTGGCGGCTACGCTGCTTACGTCCGTTTCGGTGGCGGTATCAGGCGTTATCGGCTGGATTGGATTGGTCATTCCACACCTGGCACGTGCCGTGGTGGGACCAGACTATCGCAAGCTGCTGCCGGCCAGCATGATATTGGGCGCTACGTATCTGCTGATAGTCGATGATATCGCCCGCTGTTTGCTTACCATGGAAATCCCTATCGGCATCCTGACGGCCATACTGGGCGTACCGTTTTTCATATTCATCTTCCACCACAATTCGAAGGGGTGGGATTAATGCTTGAAGCGAACCATCTAAAAGCCGGTTACGGCCGTGAAAGCGAGATTGTCCACGACGTGAGCTTCAGCCTAGGTGAAGGAGAATTCTGCTGCATCATCGGCGCGAACGGCTGCGGCAAGACGACGGTTCTAAAAACCATATTGGGCTTGCTACCCGCGTTGGGCGGATCGGTGTCGGTAAACGGACAGGACGCTTTCGCAATGAGCGACAGGGAGAGGGCATCGCGTTTCGCCTACATTCCGCAAACGCATAAGCTGCCGTTTCCCTTCAGTGTGAAAGATGTGGTGCTGATGGGACGCACGCCTTACCTAGGGCGGATGGCATCGATGTCTCGCGCAGACAGACGCATCGCCTATGCGGCGCTTTGTCAGCTTTCCATACAGCATCTTGCGAACCGCTCCTACACCGAGCTTTCCGGCGGACAGCAGCAGTTGGTGCTGATCGCGCGTGCTCTGACCCAGCAGCCCGACATACTGGTGATGGATGAGCCCACGGCCAGCTTGGATTTCGGCAACCAGCAGCTGGTACTGTCGCGCATGCGCAATCTGGTGGATTGCGGTATGTCGGTGCTGATGGTAACCCATGACCCCGCCCATGCGTTTTACTGTGCTGATCGCGTAATCGTGCTGCACGGTGGGCTAATCCTGTGCGAGGGTGCGCCGGCCGACGTGATTACCGCCCAGACCATGCGCACTATATACGATACCGAAGTGCGCATTGAGCGCATGGATATAGGTAATGGTCGCGTCGGGTGCGCATGTATTCCCATTTCAAGGGAATCGCACAGTGATAAGCGTTTTTTGCAAGAGCTGATGAAGGGCAAAGTCTATGCTGAGGATGCTCCATCGCGCCGAGCGCGCTTTCAAGCGTCCACGGCAGTACCGGATACGAAATAACGATAAGTGAAACGGAGTGAACTGATGAAGGGCAAGAAGATGAATGGATTCCCTACACGGGAGCAGGCTTTGACAGATTTCTTTGCCGAATGGGAATTCGAGCCGAAAGTAGAATTGGTTTCGCTTGCGGATTCATGCGACAGAATCGTAGCTCGAGATTTGGTGAGCGCGAACACCTTGCCCGTTGTGCGATCGTCATGTTGCGACGGCATAGCAGTGCGTGCTGCCGATTTCGCGCAAGGGATGCCGGATACGTCCGCATGGAGGCTGGGTTCTGAATACGTGCGCGCGGATACCGGGGATGACTTTCCCGATGAATTCGATTCAGTCATCATGATTGAAGAGGTGACCATGCGCGATGACGGCTCGATTGAGATTGAACCCGATGTGCAGGTGACGCTCGGCTGCAACGTGAATGCAGCCGGATCAAGCATTCGAGAGGGCGATCCGGTCATGGCGGCCGGCATGCCCATCCGGCCGACTGATTTAGCTGCGATGGCTGTGGGCGGCATCGCCATGGTGCCCGTTTTTGAACGGCCCAAAGTGGCATTCATTCCCACGGGAAGCGAATTGGTGCCTGCGGGCGTGAAGCCTCGACGTGGGCAGAATGTGGATACGAACTCCCTGATGGTTCCCGCAATGCTTCGCCAGATGGGTGCCGATCCGATAGTATTTCCTATCGTCTACGATATACGTGGAGCGTTGAATCGAGCAATCGAAGAGGCAATCGAGTCTGCTGATATGGTGGTAATCAACGGGGGTACGGCCTTGGGAAGCGAGGATTTCAACTTCCAGATTCTGCGCGAACGGGGAAAGCTGGTTCATCACTACATCGCCGCAGCTCCAGGGCGTCCATTGGCTATGGCGGTTATCGACGGCAAACCCGTGGTAAACCTGCCCGGCCCCAGCATGGGCGCATGGTATGGTGCGGGTTGGTGTTTGAGCGCGTGCGTCGCGCGGATGCTGCATCAACCGGTCGTGATGCCGCAAAAGGTTATGGCGCGTACCGACGAGGGCATCCGCCACGGAGGACCGATGGCGTTTCTGCAACGCATGGAAGTGCATCGCGACGAAAACGGCGATCTGGTTGCGGAAGAACGCTCGTTTCGCGATACGTCGATTTCTATCTGCTTGGGCACCAACGCCCAGCGCGTGTTGCAGATAGGGGCCGATGCGGTCGAGCCCGGTGGTACCATCGATGTAGAGCTTTTGCGTCCCATCGAATACATCCTCTAAATTTTCGCCGCCTGTTGCCATTTTGCGATTTCAAAACAGAAAAAAGCCAAGTAAGCGAAGTATAGTACGACGTAGCAGCATATAAGTCTCACAAAATTGGCCAAACCCAGGAAAACAAAAAATCTTTCCAGCATAACCGCAGTTCACAGGAGACCCCCTTGGGCGGACGAAAACCGGGTTCGTACTTTGCTTCGTTCACTCGCCGTTTTTCTGTTTTGAAATCGGAAAATGGCTTGAAACCCTGCTTGGCGACTAGAACGATGCGTCAAAATATGGGGCACAACCTCATTTCGCCTTGGAAAAACTAAATCAATGTCTTGCGGGCGTATAGCTGCTTGCATGCGAGCAATTGCTTGTATATCAAACGTTCCGTTAACGTTTTTGGGGTGAGGTAATAAATCATACAAAAATGGTAGAATAAAGAGCGCAAAAGGTGATAATTGCTAATCGGCAATCAAAAGAAGGGCGGGTCTGTGATGGATGTGCAAAAGAAGATGCCGGTTGTTTTCGCGGGTCATGGTTCGCCGATGAACGCTATCGGGAACAACCGCGCACGCCGCGAGTGGGTCAAGCTGGGAAGCGATCTGGGAAAACCGCGTGCAATCGTTGCGTGTTCCGCCCATTGGGCAACCAAGGGCACCTTCGTGCGAACGGCGGCGGACAATCCACAGATCAACGACATGTATGGATTCCCTGATGAGCTCTACAGCGTTCATTACGAGCCGAAAGGCGACCCGCTGATTGCTCAAGCGGTTTTGGAACTGCTGGGGGGCGATGCCGGGGCGGACAACAGTTGGGGCATCGATCATGGTGTCTGGAGCGTGCTTTCCAATATGTATCCTGATGCCGATGTGCCCATTGTTATGATCAGCACCGATGTGCCGACAGGTTCGCAAAACCTGTTCGATATCGGTCGCAAGCTTGCGCCACTTCGCGAGGAAGGTGTTCTTGTTTTTGCGAGCGGCAACGTTGTACATAATCTAGGCCTTGTCGGGTGGAACATGGATAATGGGTATCCGTGGGCAGACGCTTTCGACAAACGCATTGAAGAGTCGATACTCACTGGGCATTTCAATGATGTTCTGGATTGGTCGGCCATCCCTGATGCAGAAAAGGCAGTTCCCACTACAGAGCATTTCGACCCGCTTCTGGTGGCCCTAGGCGCAGCAGACCCAAGCGATCATGTTCGCGTGTTCAACGGCTATCGTGAGCTCGGTTCGATGTCGATGACGTCATATCTGTTCGAGTCTTAAGTCCGGTTTACAGCTAGAATGATTCGCCAGAAGGGGATGCAAAAGAAAAAAGAGGCGAATTGATATGGTTTGGGGCCCCGGACATTTTCTTGGACTTGATCACGAGCCGGGAAAGAGGTCGGCATGCATTACTCGAAGTCTGAAAAAGAGGAGATCCTCGCCCGCTTTCATGCGAGCGGGCTGCCGTTCGCGGAGGCGTGCAGGATCGATTTGGATTCCCGCATCGATGAATCGGTATTGATGCGTGCGGTGGAAGTTTCGATGAAGGCCGCGCCTCTTATGCGATGCATGTTCGACACGAAGAAGGGAAAATGGATTGATTTGGGATGCGGCGCGGATGCCATCGCGCGGCCTTTATGCCAGTGATAACGGCCGGCGTTTTGTCGAGGGGCTTTTAGACAGTGTGAAGCGAGAACTGCAGCCCCAATTGCAGGTGTGATGCTAACCTTGTAGATGCGTAAAACGCCACGTCAAGACCATCGTGTTGTCCTTGCCGATTCAAGTCATTTTCTCGCTTACAACAATCGCCTGTAGGGGCCTGTCGACTCTACTCGGATTGCAATGCGCTCTCGAAGGCGGCGATAAAATCACTTGGGTGCTCAGCATGAATATCGTGGCCGCTCTCTATGTGCACAGTGGTGCAATGCGCAATGGATTCCTGCACCAGTTGCGCATCGTCGTCGCTGTTCGCGCCATATACCATGCCATCATCGCCGTATTTGGTGTTTGCTTTCAAGTACACGGTAGGGCATTGTATCTGCTTCAGCATCGATTCTTGGTCTATGCCCGCCATCCACGAGCCATCGTAGAACGCCTCGCCGAACTGCAGGTCGTAGCTATCGTTGTAATAGAGCGTAGCTATCCAGCTGTGGGGAATCCACGGCAGGGTAACGGGACCCGTCGGATGCTCTGCGCGCCACGAACGCATCATGTTGACTGCTTTGGGTTGCAGCTGGCCGAACATGGCGAACAGGTAGCTGTGCTGAGTGTAGTAGACAGGCCAGTCCGTTTCCTCATTCTGGCTCAGGTATCCGTGGATGTTCTGGAAGCTATCCGCCCATGCCCAACATCCGGCATCTTCCTGCATTTCCTGCGGCGTTACTTCGAATAGCGGCGGGTCTTCGAGCACTAAGGCCGTCACGTCCTGCGGGGCGTTGGCCGCCACCCATGCAGCGAGCACACCGCCTGATGAATGCCCTGAAACCGCAGCAGGTTCACTGATGACGTTTTCGATGAATTCAACGATGTCGGTTGCGTTTTGCATGCATGTGTAGAGTGATGCGTCATGGCTAGAACCCCCGTGCCCGTAGCAATCGATGGCGAAGACATGATAGTTCTTCGCAAGATTGGGAAGCACTGTGTGATAGTCTTCCCACGCCACGCACTGCCCGTGAATCAAAAGGATTGGCGTGCCGTTATCGGGGCCCTCGGCGTAATTGATTACTCCTCCGCTGCTCATCTGCGCCTGCTTTTCGGTAAAGCCGACAGCGTAGGTGGAATCAAGCGCGTGGTCCATGTAGTGCAGGTTATTGTGGCGATAGGTCAGGGCGGCAATAGCGGCTGCGACTATTAGAACTGCCAGGATGACAAGGATGACCTTCAGCACGATGTGTCTCCTTTTGGGTTTGGGGGCTGCTGCATCGGCGTTCATTGCTCGTTGTCGCCATCCGCGTCGTCGCTGAAGACCGCTTTGCGGATGCTGTCGAAAGCGCTTTGCGGCGGGATGGCTAGCCCGCGTTTCTCGTCGCCCAGCAGAAGCAGGTTGTCTCCTGGTTTGATGTCGAAAACATCGCGTGCCTGCTTCGGAATGACGATCTGTCCCTTTTCCCCGACTGTGACTGTCCATGCGTACTTGCCTTTGGGAAATGCCATCGTATGCACCTTTCGGTTTCAATAGTATGATAAGTTAAACAAATCATACGAGTTTTTTAGAGGGTATACAAGTGCGAATGGCGCGTCGTTCATGTGTTATTCTTTCAGGGATATACGAGCAGGCAATCGTTGTGGTCGTCAACGTTGGAGACGGAGCCGAAAACGGACGAGTCGACTTCAAGATTGAAGATTCGCAGTTGGTTGTTTGAATCTGACCTGGGTGCGAGTGCGCATCATCGAATCAAACGGAGTGTTATGCAATTGGAAGGAAATGGGTTGAGGAATCTGCCGAACGCTATCACGGTATCGCGTATCCTTTTCGCGGTGGTGCTGCTGTTCGTGCAGCCCTTTTCTGGCGCTTGGTATGGGTGCTATCTGTGGTGCGGCGCATCCGATGTGCTCGATGGCTTGCTTGCGCGCAAGCTACATGCTTCAACTCCTGTCGGCTCGAAGCTGGATTCGGCGGCAGATTGCGCATTGGTGGCGGTTGTGGCTGTGAGCTGTGTGCCTGTGCTGACGTGGGATGTGTGGATGATTATTTGGATCGTTGGCATTGCCGCAGTGCGCATGGCAACATTGGCGGTATGTCGAAAACGCTTCGGATGCATGCGCTTCTTGCATACGTGGGCTAACAAAGCGACTGGCTTGGTGCTATTTGTGGCGTTTGCGCTTGTGCCCGTATCGGGCTTTCCTGTGGTTTGCACGATTGCTTGTGCGGTGGCTACGGTGTCATCTGCGGAGGAATTGGCGCTGATGGTGCGCATGCCGGTTCTAGATGCGGACCGTCGCAGCATTTGTTCGCGCTAAGGAAGGTTTATTAGCAGCTCCGAAAAACCTGCCAGGGAATCCAGTCCCTTTACGGGTTTTGGTGCTTGCGGATTCCTCGGATATGTATTATTTATTTACATTCGTTAATATGCATGAAGGAGCGTTTCATGACCGAGAAGATGAATCCCCGCACGCAGCGCGTTCGCGATGCGCTCATGAACGCGACAATCGAGTTGGTGTCTCAGCGTCCGGTTTCCGATATCTCTCTTACCGAAATCGCGGAACTTGCAAGGGTAAGCCGCCCGACGGTTTACAAGCAGTTCAATGATACGCCCACGCTGGTAGCCGCCACTGCCGAGTGCTCCTGAGATCACGATGCATGTGACCAATCTTTTAAGCGATCGCATGCGTGCGGGTTTGGTTGGCCGTCGTTTGAGCGAGACTGACGATTCGGGTGTGGAAGACTGCCGTTTGGTTATATCCGGTGGTGCTATCTGGTTGTTGGCCCGTTGGCTGGAAAGCGATTTCAAGAGCGAGAACGCGCCTGAACGTATCGCCCGTCGTATGGCGAACAGCATGCTTTTGCTCTCCGGCGTGCGCGAAGACTAAACAGTGCGTGTCAAGGGTCCCTAGACGCATGAGCTGTCATTCATATGTCAAACGACACGTCCCTTTGACACGCGCACCTTTGAGGCGCATTCGCGTTATTCTTGTATTAGAATAGAGTATGTAAAAACCGTCGGCTGAAGGGGATGGGAACCGATGGATATCCCTTTAGTAATAGATTCGCTTAAACGCTCTTTCATTTTCGAAGGCTTTTCAGATAACGAGTGCGCAATCCTGCTTCAAGCGACGCAACCCGAATGCAGGCAATACGCCAAGGGCGAAGTGATAATCCACGAAAACGAGAAGGTGGCGAAATTCGGCCTTCTCTTATCGGGCGCGGTCTATGGCAGCAAGGTCGGCATCGACGGAAAAGAGACCATCGGGATTTTGTGCCGCAAGGATCATTTCTTCGCCATCGAATTCGCCGCATCATCGCGAAATCGCAGTTTCTGCTGCTACAAGTGCATTGAAGATGCGCAAGTGTGTTTCTTCGATTGCAGGAAGCTGATGGATGCCGACTTCGATGCGGCACTGAAGAAACGAATCGTTTCCAATCTTGTGGACCTGCTTGCCATCAGGAATAGGAAGAGCTTCGAGCGCATGGAAATACTCGAGCAAAATTCCATTCGCGCGCGGATTCTTCTGTATCTGCAGATGATGGCCGAAAGACGCAAGAAGAGCCAGTTTTCCATTTGCCTGAACCGTGAGGAAATGGCGGCTTTCCTGGGTGTGAACAGGAGCGCGCTTTCAGCTGAGCTCAGCAAGATGAAGGCCGAAGGGCTCATCGATTACGATAAAAACGTTTTCCGTCTTTCGTCTGGATCGGCATCCGCTGCGCGCAGGAGCTGATGCCTCGGCTTTCGCGCTGCGGTTGCCGTAAGCTGCTATGCCGATTGTCTGAAGACTGCTGGGCAACCATGTACCGGTTGGAATGTTTCTGCTCGGTAAACAATGATTTCCGACGTTGTTTCAACAACATACAATCTATTCTTAAATAAGTATAATCTGCCTATTTCAGGAATCTTGGGCGCTGTTCGCGTTTCGGAAAACGCGTATGAACTCGGCGCATAAAGAAGAGGGTAGAGTCAGTGAATCCAGCAGAAGCTGTGAAAGCAAGAGAAAAGGGCGGTCGAATCATGCGATCCGCTCTGTCGCTGGTGTTGTTTTGCCTGATTGTTGTTAGCTTGCAGTTCCTTTCTCCCACCAGCGCTTTTGCCGATGGAGAAGAGATAGGGCAAGGCGATTGCCAGATCGTATCGGGGTCAGGCTCGCAAAGCGACCCTTTTGTCTATCGTATTGCGAACGGCTCGAAGTCATCGTGGAAGCATTTAGCCGAAGTCAATGACGCAGGGACCACCGAGCGTTACGAGTGCCTTTCTGCTTCGGGTGCCGTCGATTATGCATGGCTCTACGATGCCGGAGACATCGAAAATCCAGCGGGTCCTTTCTGGTTACAAGTATCGCGCTACACCGGAGCGGTGGGAACCGATGCTCTCCCCGGCGGTTTATCGGCCGTGTATTTCTCGACGGCCAACAAGACCGACTTCGGTGGGAAATGCCATGTCGTCTTGAATGTTTCGTCTTCTTGGGCCGACGGACAACACGTGGCCTTGTTCTACTACGGCGGCATCTCCGATGCGGTCGTGCATGGGGCGGGAAATCCTGTCGACCCACAAGAGTACTTGTTGGTTGAAGATGTATGCGCAGTTCAGAATGACCTTGTTGTGAAAGATGGTTGCGTCGAGGTCGCATTGACATTCGGCGGGAACTATTTCCTCGTTCCTTCCGACACAGCCGATGCGGTCATTTGCACCGCCGAAAAGCCCGATGTGGCAACTCGAGGGCTCTATGAATCTAGCGCAAGTGATGTAGGCGATGGGGAAAGCACCTCAACAGCAGTCGCTTCGAATTCCGAGACATCGGCGGGTGCGCAGGCAAGCGGGTTTTCCGCATCGATGCCTGTGCTTGTCTCGATTGCGCTTGCAGTGGCTGTTGCCTTTGCGATCACTCTAGTCGTGCGTCGTCGCAAAAGGCGCGCGTGCAAATCAGACGCTTCTTATGAAGAGGGGAAAACGAACGATTGATGAAGCGCGACAACATGCAAAATGTCGCGGCAGACGGCGGCGCGGGTCAAACCCCTTCTCGCATCGGCCCTGCTTTCAGCTGCAGTGTTGATGCCAGCTTGAACTCAGAGCGCAGGCGATGCCGCTTGATTCTCGTCGTGCTGGCGGCGGCGCTTGTGGTGTTCGCCTTGGTATCCTACACGCTCGGCCGTTATACTGTGCGCATTGATGAGCTGCTCAGTTTCATCTGGACCAGCGTAAGCGGAGCCCCAATGCAGGTGTCCAACGAGGTGGCTTCGGTTGTCGTGAACGTGCGCTTCCCGCGCATCACTGCCGCCATCCTTATAGGCGCGGCGTTGGCCCTTGCCGGGGCGGGTTATCAAGGGGTCTTCAAAAACCCCATGGTGTCACCCGACATTCTGGGCGCATCGGCAGGTGCCGGCTTCGGTGCTTCGATTGCCATATTGCTCGGGCTTTCTGGTTTTGCAATTCAAATCACTTCGTTTCTGTTCGGGCTTGGCGCTGTCGCGATCACCTATCTGATCGGTCGAGCGGTGGGACAGCGCGATTCGACCACGCTGGTGCTGGTTCTTGCCGGCATGGTGGTAGGCGCTATGCTCTCGGCTTTCATTTCCATCGTGAAGTATCTGGCAGACCCGTTCGGCCAATTGCCGGAAATCACCTTTTGGCTGATGGGAGGGCTTTCAACACTTGATTCCGATGACGTGAACATCATGCTTGCCCCCCTTGCTATCGGCTTTGCAATCCTTTTGGCCTTGCGTTGGCGCATCAATGTGCTGTCCTTCGGTGATGAGGAAGCGGAAACGCTCGGCGTGAACAGCACGCGATTGCGCGCTGCCATTATCGTGGCGGCGACGCTGATAACATCATCGTCGGTGGCCGTTGCCGGTCAGATCGGATGGGTCGGTCTGGTGATCCCGCATTTCGCGCGTATGATTGTCGGATCGAACTATCGCTATCTGATGCCGGCGTCGCTGCTGTGCGGGGCGATATACCTGCTGATCATAGACAACATCGCCCGCAATCTGCTGATGATAGAGATACCGCTTGGTGTCCTTACTGCCATCATCGGTGCCCCTGTGTTCGTGTTCCTGCTGATAAAGGGCAAAAGGGGCTGGTCATGATGCAGTCCGCTCGCGAAGCTTCAGACCGCGAAACTTCAGACGGCGAAGCTTCTGACCGCAGAACTTCGGACCCCGAAACCTCGGCTCTGATGTCGGTCCGCAGCATAAGCTGTGGGTACGAGATGGAACACCCCGTCATAGATTCCATCACCTTTGATGTGGCGCAGGGCGAAGTCGTGTGCGTGCTCGGTCCAAACGGCGTTGGCAAAACGACCCTGTTCAAGTCGATCCTAGGTCAGCTGCCGCTCTTTTCCGGGAGCGTTTATTTGGACGGACAGGATATCAAAAAGGTCTCCCAAAAGCACCTTGCGCAAACGATCGCCTATGTGCCCCAAGCCCATGTGCCCCCGTTTCCCTTTTTGGTGGGCGATGTGGTGGCGATGGGACGCACCGCCCATCTTTCGCTTTTCGCTATGCCATCGACAAACGATGATTTCCTTGCGCACGAGGCGTTGGAAAAACTGGGGATAGCCGATTTGTACGCGCGGCCCTATACCGAGATTTCCGGCGGTGAGCGTCAGCTGGTGCTGATAGCGCGCGCTTTGGCACAGCAGACGAAGATGCTCGTCATGGATGAGCCTACCGCGAATCTGGATTTCGGCAATCAGGTTCGCGTGCTGGAGCGCATCTGCGATTTGGCCGCTGACGGGCTGGCTATCCTTATGACCACGCACTTTCCTGATCATGCATTGCAATGCTCCAGCAAGTGCATCGTTTTGGAATCGCCGGAAAGCTATACGATTGGGCGAGCGGAAAAGGTCATCACGTCTGAGTCGCTGCGCCGCATATACGGCATCGAGGCCGAGGTGAAAAGCTTTCAGACTCTTCACGGTATCGAGCGGGCCTGCCTGCCATGCGTGAGGAAAGGTGCTGGGGAAACTCGAGATTTTCAGGATTCCCAAAACTCGCAGGAAACCCAGGAGACGCTATGATGCTTCACGTTCCGATTGGGAAAAATCCGCCTCCAGCCTTCAACGTCGCCATTGGGAAAAACGCGCTTATGACGCGTCGAGCGTTTCTGGGCGTCGCTGCCGCATCGGTTGGCGTGCTTGCTGCATCGTTTACCACCGGATGCACGGACTTCGATGCCTCGGGTTCCGGCAACGACGCACGTACGATTACCGATATGGCCGGACGAGAAGTAAGCGTGCCGCAGCATATCGAGTCAGTGTATTCGACGGGTCAGCCCGGCGTGGTGTCCCTCTATATACTGGCACCCGACAAGCTGTTGGGGTGGTGCATGAAACCCAGCAGCGTCGAGGCGGAATACCTCGAGCAGCAGTATCTGGATCTGCCTGTATTGGGGCTTATGCAGGGCCAAAACAACACGGCGAACCGCGAAGAGATCATATCGCGCGCACCGGATGCCATCTTGCTTATGACATCGTTACAGGAAGATGCCGACCGGGAAAGCGCCGTTGGAGATGCCGATGCCATCGCTCGAAAAATGGGCATCCCGACTGTCGTGGCCGACTACAG
The DNA here is from genome assembly GCA_023394615.1 of Actinomycetes bacterium. Classification (GTDB taxonomy): domain Bacteria; phylum Actinomycetota; class Coriobacteriia; order Coriobacteriales; family Eggerthellaceae; genus JAEXAI01. The sequence goes on from JAEXAI010000002.1 coordinate 200,871, forward strand.
CTTGAAGGCCACAGGCGAGGCGTTCCGTTTTCTGGGGGACTTGCTCGATTGCGAGCAGCGCGCAGAAGACCTGGCGAGCTACTGCGACCGCGTCTATGCAAATGCGCTTGTGAACAGCGCCTCCATTGCAGATGCCGACCGTGTTCGCGTGTATTACGCACAAGGTCAAAGCGGCCTTCAAACGGCTCCTCAAGGCTCAGAGCACTCTGAAGTGCTGGATCTTGTGGGCGCGGACAACGTGGTGAAGCTGGAGGCCGGAAGCGGGGGTCGGGTGAACGTGGACATGGAGCAAGTGCTTATCTGGAACCCGAAGGTCATCGTCACGTCCTACGCCATGTCGCATTCCGCTGACGGTCAAGCCGTGTTCACGCTGATCGAAGAAGGCAACAAAAGCTGGTCGGAAGTTTCAGCCGTGCGATCAGGTTCGGTCTACAATACGCCGGCATATCCGTTCAATTGGCAGGATATGCCGCCTTCGGCCAATCGTATCATCGGCATCAGCTGGTTGGGAAACCTGCTGTATCCCGAACTGTTCGACATCGACATCCGCAAAGAGACACAAAGCTTCTACCAGCTGTTTTATCGGGTGGAACTGAGCGACGTCCAGCTGGAAGTGTTGCTTGTGGGGGCGATTAGATGATGATGATTGCAGTTGTGCATCTCGTGATGTCTGCGAGAAAGGAATCGTTATGGTGCATGATTTGAATTACGACTTGCTGGGGTTGATGCCCTGTCCGGTCAAGGTTCCGCTCGAGCAGAAGATATCCGAATACGCACAACGTGTGCAGCGCGAAAGTGGCGTGCGACTGCGTTATCAAGTGTATTCGAACGCCGTGATGCAGGAAGACGTTTTCGCGCAAATCGACAAGGTCGAATCGGAAAGCGACCTGCCCGGCATCATGATTGCTCCCGGATTCGGCACGTTCTTCCGCCCCGGATTCACTCGGAAATTCCGTGATACGGGCACCTTCGAAAGCGTGTTTTCCGGTCCGCCATCCGCTATATTCACTGGCGCGGGCATATTGGATGCAACGGGCAATTACGACATTATCGCCTTCAATCCGCTGGTGTTCTTGGTGAACAAGACCGCTTGCCCCGGTTTGCCGACGCCTCATAGCTGGCCCGACCTTTGCGATGCGATCTACGAAGACAAAGTGGCCGTGCGTGGCCACAACGATACCGATATCTGCGAGGCCGTGCTTTTCACGCTGTACAAAGCGGGCGGAGAAGAGGCTCTGCGCGATTTGGGCCGTTCATGCTGCATGCGCTTGCATCCTTCCCAGATGGTGAAGATGGCGAAGTACCACGCCCCCGAGGCCCCTGCTGTTTCAGTGCTGCCGTATTCTTTCGCTCATCTTGTGCAGGACGATCATGATTTGGAAATCATCTGGCCGGATGACGGTGCCATCGTGAACCCGGTCGTCATGGTCACGAAGAAAAACGCGTCCGATGCAGTGCGGAGTCTCGCACGCTTCTTCGTTGAGCCGGAAGGGGCCCAGGTTTTCGAATCGACCGGCTTTTGCAGCGTCAACCCGCAGATGCAGGGTATTCTTCCCGATACGGCTCGTTTCAACTGGATCGGTTGGAATTTCCTCTCCTCGTATGATATTCGCGCCTTCAGCGATGAATTGAACGATATCGTCGCCCAGGTGTTCCATGCGCGCAAGGGTTTGCCGCCACGCTCTGAAATGGTGGCTCAGCGAAACGCGATGTTGGCGGCCAGGCGAGACAAGCAGCATTTTGCAGGCGGCTGCGATGACGGTGATGGCGGGGTCGGCGATCCATGCGGTGAAAATGCGCGGCAGTGGGGCTTGAAGTGAAGCTGGTGACGATAGCCGGTCCTCCTTCCACGGGCAAGACGGCCATCATCCTGCATGCCATCAGGGCGCTTCGAGCGGAAGACGTGCACGTGGGCGTGGTGAAGTTCGACTGCCTGACCACTGACGATGCGGCCCGATACGAAGAGGCTGATGTGCCAGTGAAAGTCGGCATTTCGGGAAGTCTGTGCCCGGATCATTTTTTCATCAGCAATATCGAGGATTGCGTCCAATGGGCCAAGCGCTTGCGCCTCGATCTGCTTATCACTGAAAGCGCCGGGCTATGCAACCGTTGCTCGCCGCATATCAAGGGGGTGAAAGCGGTTTGCGTCATCGACAATCTTATGGGTCTGTCGACCCCGAAGAAGATCGGCCCGATGCTGAAGCTCGCTGACATCGCGGTCATCACTAAAGGGGACATCGTCAGCCAAGCGGAACGCGAGGTGTTCGCCTTCCGCATACGGCAGACGAACTCCAAATGCTTGATTCTGAACGTGAACGGAATCACCGGCCAGGGCTGCTTCGAGTTGTCGCACTTGCTGTTGGACGGCATGGAATTGGAAACGCTTTTGGACGAGCGGCTGCGTTTTACCATGCCGGCGGCGCTTTGCTCGTACTGCTTGGGCGAGCGCAGGATCGGCTATGACTACCAGATGGGCAACGTCAGGAAGATGGACCTGCAATGAGGAATATGACGATACGAACCGATGAATACCTTCACACGCCCCTTTGCGAGCTGGCGAAACGCTATAACTATATAGGCGACTTCTTCGAAAGCAGGGCATTTCCCGTACAAGTTGCCCGAGATAAGGAAACGCGAAACGCTTTAGAGTTGTTCGCCTCTCTTGACCCTGTCGCGCTTGAGGAGCGGGCTTTGTCTGTGGAGACGCTGCCTGAGGATTTCGTGCTGTTCATGGCGGACATGGAAAGCCGCTCGGTTGAGAAGGCGTTCGATTTGAAAGAGCTGACGATTGTCGGTGGGTACGATAAGGATGCTCATCCCGAAGGAGTCGAGATCGTGCTGCATCCGGCCGATGTGCTCTCCATCGTCGGGCCGACGGGTTCGGGCAAGAGCCGCTTGCTGGCAGACATCGAGTGGCTGGCCCAAGGCGACACTCCCACGAAAAGAAGGATTCTGGTGAACGGGCGCGTTCCGCCGTCACAGTGGAGGTTTTCCCTTGAGCAGAAGCTTGTCGCCCAGCTGTCGCAGAACATGAATTTCGTGATGGACGTGAGCGCAGCGGAATTCGTGCGCATGCATGCCGAAAGCCGCATGGTGCGAGACGTCGATGGAAAGGTGAGGGCGATTCTGGAGGAAGCCAACGCGCTGGCTGGGGAGGCGCTCTTTCCCGACACGCCCGTGACGTCGCTTTCGGGCGGTCAGTCGCGAGCGTTGATGATTGCGGACACGGCGTTTTTGTCGGCATCCCCAATCGTGCTGATCGATGAGATAGAAAACGCCGGAATCGATAGGCGCACAGCGGTGGACCTGCTGATCAAGAGCGAGAAGATCGTTCTTATAGCCACCCATGACCCCGGTTTGGCCTTGCGCGCGGATCGTCGAATCGTCATTCGTAACGGCGGAATCGTGAAGCTGCTGAAAACCTCGGATGCCGAGCGGGAGAAATTGGTCGAGATCGAGGCGATTGATCGAGAGCTGAATAGCTATCGCGAGCGTTTGCGAATGGGCGGCACCATAGCGTGAATCGCCGCGCCTTTTCCGCTCAGTGCGGTTCGGCCTGCGGTTTTGAATAAAGGGAAAGACATTTACCGAAATGAAAGGAACAGCAATGAAAATGGATCGAACCGACACCCTGAAGAGGAAGGCAATCGTTTGGATGGGAGCGCTGTTCTGCGCAGCCCTTCTTGCAATGGGCGGCCTCGCATTGACGTCTTGCAGCAAGAGCGTTGATACCAGCAGCAGCACAAGCAGTGAATCAAGCGCTACGGAATCTTCGTCGTCCGAGCCATCTGCGCCAGAGGCTTCTGCGTCGCAAACGAGAGGAACCTACACCATCCAGTACAACCTGGCTAACGGGACCATGAAAGAGGCGGGTGCGAAGACGTCGCTTCCTTCGGTGAGCACCAATTGCGGATCCGCCGTTGCGGTCTGCGCTTTGTCCGACACTGACTGGGCATCCATTGCCGAGTCGACGGGTTATGAGTTCTTGGGTTGGTCTTACACGTCCGGCAATTCGGCCACCAAGCCGATTGACTACACGCCTGGTCAAACGGCGGCAGACGGTGTGATGAAAAGCGACGGAACATCTGCCGCTGATGGCGATACCGTCGTTTTGTACGGCGTCTGGAAGCAACTCTAAAATCTGCCAAAGGGTCAAATACCTCTGTTAAACCAGCATTGACATCTCCCATTTCATAGACATGTCAATGCTGGCGCTGCGGCAAAAGGGGGCAAGGACCGGTCAATCGATGAACCCGGGAGTGCGATTCTTCAACATTCCAGGGAAAACCGGTCAAACGATCACGCAAATGTAGGAATTGAGCTGCGTCTCGGAAGTTGGCACATGGATCCCGGCTGCGGGATGCCTCCCATGGGCTACGCGACACGTCCTATGGACTTCGATGGGCTCCCATAGGCTGCAAGATGTGCTCCACGAGCTCCGCGACCATGGTTTCAGGGCATTTTCCGATTTGAAAACAGGATAATGGCGAGCAAGCGAGGTAAAGTACGACCTCCATTTCCGTCCGTCCAAAGGGGTTTCCTGCGACCTGCGGTTATGCGGAGCCGATTTTCCGTATCCCCGGTTTTGTCTGATTTAGCGGGACTTATATGCGACAGCATCGTACTTTACTTCGTTTACTTGGCGTTTTTCTGTTTTGAAATCGCAAAAAGGCTCCAGAAAGCGAAAAACAGGCACACCGGATTGAAGAAAACGCGAATCATCGAGCCCCGCGCCTTGCGGCCGGGATCCATGCACCAACTTCCGAGACGCAAGGCAGGTTCACCGCCGGCGGGGGATAGATTATTCCTCTGCCGCGCCCTCTTCCTTTTCGTCGATAAAATCCATGATGGCATCGACTGCGATAGCCTGCTGAGCCTCTGCGGAAATCGTTGCATCGGGATCGCCCGACTGCTTGCCGTAGTTTCCGAATTGCGCATGATTGCCGCCGTCGATGATGACGATATTGTCGGTATAGTCGATTTTTTCCGCAACACTTGTATTGAGCGTGCCATAGATGGTGAGCGCGTTTTCGGTCGGATAGCCTCCGTACACATAGGCACCTAGCAGGATAAGGCCCTGAACAGAATACTGGTGTTGCGATGCGTAAGAGCTGGCCATCGCTCCTCCCATGGAATGCCCGCCGATGAACCAGTGGTCGATCCCTTTCACCAAATCGAAGGCACCGTCCGCTGTGTCCACATCGAAAATCGCCATGTTGAATGGCATCTGCACCAGCACGCACGTGATCCCCCTGTCTTTCAGTTGTTCGAGCAATGGAAGATAGGGCGTGCTTTCCACCTTTGCACCGGGGTAGAAGATGAGTGCCGTATCGCTTGGCCCGTCGGGTGCAAGGATGGTATAGCGGCCCGCAACCTGCAGCGTTTCGTCTGTTTGAGCAATGGCTTGCGCTGTGGGGTCGGCGTGGTAGTAGTCAGAGGCATAGACGAAGAATCCGATAGCGCAAAGCGCGATGATGCTTCCTAGAACCGCGAGCGCGATCTTCAGCTTGCGATGGCGCTTCAGGGGGGTTGTTGTTTCAGCGGTGTCGATACCCATTCGTTTTCCTATTCTGATGTACGCGTGCCTTGACATCTTACCAAAACGTGTCAGTAGCGTGTCAGTAGGACGTGTCCCAAGGGTGTCAGTAGGACGTGTCGTTTGACACGTTTTCTATTCGAAAGATTTTTCGCGCAATCGTCTGCGCAATCGCGCACCTTTCGAAACATAGGCAGTTGCAACTTCGCTCCGAAGCGTCAGAATAAACCCAGATGACATGAAGCAGGTTCAAAGGACGGGGAGCAGTCGAGGGTTGGGCATTCTCTACGAAATACTTTCGACGCCATACGCCTATCTGAAAAAGGCTTTCTGCTCAGGTGAGAAACCGCAGCGCTCGTGTGCGCCTGTCGTTATTCCTTTTGGCAATCATCGCCAGCAGCACTGCGTGCTTTGGGAACCCGACGCGGTAACCCACGAGGAAACCGTCATGTATTACCACGGCGGTGCCTACGTGTTCGGGTCGCCGGAATCGCTCGACAATCTGGCGGATGCCTACAATTCGCAAGGGTATCGTTTCTGCTCGGTGGGTTTTCGCAAGGTGCCAGGGAGTCGCTTCCCCGCACAGGTCGATGATGCCTTTGCTGGGATTCAAGCTGCGCTTTCATGGCTTGAAGAGCACGGTCGCCCCGCGCGAAGAATTGTTGTTGGTGGTACTTCTGCCGGCGGGCACTTGGCTTATCTTGTGGCTTACGGTCGAAAACTGCAACAAACATACGGCTTCGATGGCCGGCGGGTAGCAGCTTGTATATCGGTGGCGGGCATCGCATGCGGCGAAGACATGCTGATCACTCCGTTTCCCTGCTACGCTGCGTGGCGTACGTGCGTGAATTTGTCGAGTGAGAATCACAGTCGCGGCGCCATGCGCAAGGTGGCGGCTGGGTATTCGCCCATCAATCTTGTGGATGCGAAATCGAGCGTGCCGCTGTTCATCATTCATGGGCGCGCCGATAAAATGAGCCCTTATGCAAGCCAAGAGCGTTTTGTGCGAAAACTCCAGCAGGTAGCGGGGGTGGGGATGGTCCATCTGCTGACGTTGCAGTCATGGAAATGGCAGCACATGCTGCTCACGGTTACGCTGTACAAGCATCGCGTGCGTGATTTTCCGCCTTTGCAAGAGCTCTTCGATTGGCTGGACGAGGCCCTGCGCTAGACGCGAGAGGGTGTCAAAGGGGACGGGCCGTTTGACATATGCTCAAGCGATCATATGTCAAACGACCCGTCCCTTTGACACCTTTTAACACGCTAGAGGTACTGCACGAATACGTTGACAAACGAGGAGACAATTTTTCGCATGCTCGACGGCATTTCCTTGTTGATGGCGATAAACGCAGTGAACGTGGCACGCTTGTCGTTTAAAGGAATGTGCTGGAAGTCGGAGAAGTTGTTGTGCTGTATGTAGGGCTTGAAGCTGTACATGGTTGCGTGATCTTTGTTCAGGATGTCTTTGCACAGCGTAGGATTGTTCGTGGAAAGGATCACATCGATATCGGCCAATTTCGACAGGGCATGAATGCCGCACGTGCCGCCTACTTCGTAGACGATGATGGGGTACTGGGAAAGGGTATTTACGGAAAGCGACTTCTGATTTGCCAAGGGGTGTCGCGGCGAAACGGCGATGTAGATGGGAAACGTCTTCAATTCGATTAGCTCGACGTTGCTGGGAACGGCATCGAAGAATTCGGTAATCAACTTCGAAACCAAAAGGATACCGCACGTATCGACATCCTTCGAGACTCGGCTGATGATGTCTTGCCGGTAGCTTTCGCAGGTGAATGTGGCGACATTGGGGTAGAGCGAGCAGAATTCCGCGAAAGCGAAAGGCAGAATGGATATGTTGAGCATAGGGGAAATGCAAAGGTTCAAATTGCCCCGGATTCGCTCTTGAGGGTTGTCGGCGTTGGACAAATCTGTTTGGAGTACGTTCAATCGGGTCATGATATCCTGTGCTGCCATCAGCACTTTTTCGCCATCTCCGGTTAAACGGACTCCCTTTTTGCTGCGTTCGAGCAGCTGGCAGTTGAATTCTTGTTCGAGGTTCTGCAGGGACTTGTTCAATGCTTGACGAGAAGTGTTCAGATTCTTGGCGGCCATATTGATGGAATTGTACTTTGCCACTTCGATCAAACCCGACAATTGCTCTAAACGCATAGTAAGTCTCCTCGAATAGCAGAGAAATAGATGAAACCTCTAAACGACCTGTTTATTATTGCACAGTTTAACTATTTTGGTTAAATATAAGTTAAATGCTAGGAATTCCGAAACACGTTTGAAACATTCCTTTTTGGCGTGGTGGCGTTTCTGCGCAATGCGTCATGCTGAATTTCTCGTGACACAGGGACCCATGCATACCGTCCGAAAGCACTCATCGGGAGCGTTTGCAACAGGGTTGTGGACCACGCCCACCTTGCAACCGACGCATGCAAGGAAGCGAAACAACCCAAGAAAACAAAAACGCCCATTTTGGCCAGATAAGGCATTATACCGTTAGAATATGCAGGTCAAGTGCGTATAACAGGGATATTTACACACAATGGCGAATGCAACATAGCATGCAATATTTAGCTGCAAGCGCCCCTGCGATGCAAAGCATATGGATAGCTTATGCCTGTATTAGTAATTTTGTTTGATATAGACTCCCAAGTAAGGAAATCAATAGATGAGAAAAAGAAAGGTGAGTGAGAGAGGAACTGAAAAAAGAGCAATGGAGGCTGGATTTATATTTCGTGCTTAAGTTATTGAGAGAGAGATAGAGAGAGGGGGATCATTTGTTAGAGTTCATAGGAAAGCAATCGAAGAAAGACATCATCCAATGGGTGATGACCTTCGTCGTTCCGTTTCTGATTTTCCTCATACCGACGAATGATGCTTTCACACCGACGATTCAACGTTATTTCGTGATAACGCTCATGGCAATCATGACTTTTTGTTTCGGGAACGTCCCGCAAACAGCGGTCGCAATCTTGTTGCCTGTCAGCTACATCATTTTCGGTGTAGCGAAACCAACAGACATTTACTCGGTTTGGTCGGGCGATACGATTTGGATGATTTTGGGAGGCATCATCCTGGCTGCGATTTTGCAGAAATCCGGTCTGTTGAAACGAATCGCCTATAAGTGCATCATCATGACAGGCGCGAGTTACCGAGGAATCATTATCGGCCTTGGTCTCTCCAGCGTCATTTTGACGATCATCATGCCAGGCCAGGCGTTCATGGCCATCGCGGCTCTGTCGTATGGCATCTGTGTCGCGTTGCACATGGGCAAAGGCAAGGACGCAGCGGGCATCATGCTCAGTGGCGCTATACTTTCGCTGGCAACGCACTTCATCCTGTACAACCCGCACACGCTGATCGTTTTCGGCGTAGGCGAAACTGTCACAGGCCCCTTGGACATCACGTGGATGAACTTCCTGCAGCATAACTGCATCAGCTTCGTGTTCTTCTTTGTGATGATGGCCATCTGTGTTATTTACTTCAAGCCCTCCAAGCCGATATCTGGCAAAGAGTACTTCGTAGGCGCTCTGGCCGAACTGGGTAAGATGAAGCTTCCCGAGAAGAAATGCATCGGCGTCTGCCTGCTTCTGATTGGGCTTTTGGTAACCCAGCCTTTGCATGGTATCCGCCCGGGTTGGATTTTCACCGCAATACCTATGCTTCTGTTCATGCCCGGTATTTCTGTGGGCGACAGTGAGGATCTGAAGCACATCGATTACGGCTTCATCCTGTTCATCGGCGCTTGCATGGCAATCGGCAGCAGCACCGCCTCTTTGGGAATCGGCGATATCATCGCGAACATCGCAATCCCAGCACTGCAAGGTTACTCGGCTACGGTGGTTCTGTTCGTGGTCTACGTACTGTGCTTCCTGCTGAACTTCATCATGACGCCTTTGGCGATTTGGTCAGCATTCGCAGTACCGTTCGTGAGCATCACCAATGCATCGGGCATCAACCCCCAGGCGCTGTTCATGACGATGTATCACGCAACCGACCAGGTAATCATGCCGTACGAATACGCCTACTACCTGTTGTTCTTCTCATTCGGTCTGATTCCGATGAAAGAGTTCGTCAAGATCATGAGTATCAAAACAGTAGTGAACGTGGCGTTCGTGTTCTTGATACTGATTCCGTTCTGGCAGGTAATCGGATTCCTGATGGTCTGATATGCGAATAAGGCCCGAGTGCGAAGGGATTGAGGCAAAAGGGAAACCCCGTCGCACCAAGGCTCTAGATAGAGAAGCATCAAGCTAAGCAAAAGCAAGTAAAGATTTAAAAAAGCAGTTCGATAGTTTTGAAAGGAAGAACCATTATGGCAAACGTTACCGAATGCTGCAGGACTCTTTCACCGCAGGAACAGCACATCGCAGATATTGCTGCTGGTGATACGAGCTACAAGAAAGGTCGCGAGCGAGTCTTCAAGATATTAGACCGCGTGCAGAACCTGAAACCCGTTATCGATCCAGAGCGTGCGAAGTACTTCACCGAGTCCATGCTGCAGACCGACGGCGAGCAAATCACCCTTCGTTGGGCCAAGGCAATGATGAACATTGCCAAGAACATCACGGTGTATGTTGAAGAGGACAGCCTGATTTGCGGCCGCGCTGGCTGCCAGGGTCGCTACGGCATCCTGTATCCTGAACTGGACGGCGACATCTTCGAAGAGGCTATCAAGCTTCTGCCGACCCGTACCACCTCTCCGTTTGATATGACCGATGAGACCAAAGAGGTCATATTGCGCGACGTCGCTCCGTTCTGGGATGGCAAGACGTTCTTCAACGACCTCTATGACGCTCTGCCCGAGGATACGCTGGCGCTGACCTATGAGCCCGAAGAGAAGTCAACCTCTCGCTTCATCGTGAACGAGACCGCATCTTTCCGTTCTTCGAATCAGTGGGTTATCGACTACGAGAAGGTCCTGAAGCGCGGCTTTAAGGGTATCAAGGAAGAGGCTCAGGCTGACTTGGATGCTCTAGACCCCATGGATCCTTTGGACAACGTGAACAAGAAGCCTTTCTACGAGGCCATCGTCATCGTGTGCGACGCAATCGTACTGTGGGCAAACCGCTATGCAGAGCTGTATCGCAAGGAGGCTCAGAAGTGCAGCGACCCTGTTCGCAAGCAGGAAATGGAAGAGATTGCCGAGCGTTGCAGCTACGTGCCGGAAAACCCTGCCCGCAATTTCCGCGACGCAATCCAGTCTCAGTGGTTCGTGCAGATGTTCTCCCGCTTGGAGCAGAAGACAGGCACAATCATTTCCAATGGTCGTATGGACCAGTACATGTATCCTTATTACAAGGCTGACAAAGATGCTGGTAAACTGACCGACGAGCAGGCCATGGAATACTTCGAGTGCATGTGGGTCGGCATGTCGCAGTTCATCGACTTGTATATGTCTACCACCGGCGGTGCCTTCAACGAGGGCTATGCGCACTGGGAGGCTGTGACCATCGGCGGGCAGACTCCTGACGGCGAAGATGCCACCAACGAGCTGACCTACCTGTTCCTGAAGTCCAAGAGGGAATTCCCGATGCATTACCCCGACTTGGCAGCCCGCGTGCATGCTCTTTCCCCGCAGCGCTACATCGAAGAAGTTTCCGAGACCATCAAAGAGGGCAGCGGCTTCCCGAAACTGCTCAACGACGAGGAAATCGTGCTGCAGTTGGTGTCTAACGGTGCCAAGATCGACGAAGCTTACGATTACGCAGTCTCCGGCTGCGCTGAGGCCCGCATGCCAAACCGCGATACCTTCACTTCCGGCGGCGTTTACATCAACTTCGCTTCCGCAATCGAAATGGTTATGTACAACGGTCGTACGCTGAAGACTGGCGATGAGGTGCTGGGTCTGCAAACCGGCGACGTCGAGGACTTCAAGTCGTTTGACGATGTGTGGAACGCCTACGTGGCTCAGGCACGCAACCTGCTCAAGCATGCGTTCGTTCAGCAGAAAAACATCGACCGCTTGCGCGAGCGTCACTTCGGAGCACCGCTGCTGTCAGCTTGCCATGACCTGTGCATGAAGGAAGGCCTGGACCTGCATACTGAGTTCATTCCGGGCGGCGTTGACATCGGATACTTCGAGTCCATGGGCTTCGGCACGGTTGTCGACTCCTTGGCTGCAATCAAGAAATGCGTCTTCGATGACAAGAGCACCACGTTGGCCGAAATCCGCGAGGCAATGAAAGCTGACTTCAAGGGCTACGAAGTTTTGCAGCAACGTCTGCGTAAAGCTCCTAAGTACGGCAACGACGATCCCTATGCGGATGAAATCGGTAAGGCATGCGACTTGGTGTGCTCCGAGTTTACCGCCAAGTACTCCCGTTCCTTGGGCATCAACTACTGCCTGCGCTACGTGCCCTTTACCTCCCATGTACCGTTCGGCAAGGTCGTCGGCGCAACACCGAATGGCCGCGTAGCTTGGTTCCCGCTCTCCGACGGCTCTTCCGCTTCGCAGGGTGACGACATCAACGGACCTACGGCAGTGCTTTTGAGCAACTACTACACGAAGAACCCCGGATTCCATGATCGTGCCGCCCGTTTGCTGAACATCAAGTTCGACCCCAACACGGTCCAGGGCGAAGAGGGAACCGAGAAACTGTGCTCCTTCATCCGCACCTGGTGCGACCTGAAACTGTGGCACGTGCAGTTCAACGTGATCAACCGCGAGACGTTGGTTGCCGCGCAGAAGAACCCGGACAAGTACAGAGGCCTGATCGTTCGTATCGCAGGCTACAGCGCGTACTTCTGCGACCTGTCCCCGGCGCTGCAGGACGACCTGATTGCCCGTACGCAACAGACTGGTTTTTAATCAAAACGTTGTGTGAGATAGCTGTAAGTTAATAACAAAAGACTGTGTCGCCAATGGTTTTCACAGGGGGCACAGTCTTTGTTTCGAGGAGGACACACGTGGAAAAGGGATGCGTTTTCAATATCCAGAAGTACTCGGTGCATGACGGTCCCGGGATCAGAACGGTAGTTTTCCTGAAGGGCTGTCCACTGCACTGCCGGTGGTGCTGCAATCCGGAATCGCAGATGACGAAGCCGCAGATTGCCTACAACATCGAAAAGTGCATCGGGGATGTATGCGGGCTGTGCTTGGATGTGTGCCCGAATCACAACATCGCGCTGATGGACACGAACAAGGTGTTGATCAATCACGACAATTGCGTCAACTGCCTGCGTTGCGCAGAAGTGTGCCCGGCAGATGCGATCATCCGCTACGGCGACTATCGCGACGTGGACGATGTCATGAGAGAAGTGCAAAGGGACTTGACGTTTTACAGCCGTTCTGGCGGCGGTCTGACAGTAAGCGGCGGCGAGCCGTTGATGCAGAAGGATTTCACGCTGGCTCTGCTGAAAGAGGCGAAAAATCGGGGAATCAATACCGCGATTGAAACGTGCGGCTGCATGCCCTGGGATGAGGTCAAGGAAATTTTCGAATACCTCGATTTTGTGCACTTCGACATCAAGAGCCTGAACGCGGAAAAACACGAGGAATGGACCGGACGGGACAACGCCATGATTCTGGACACGTTCAAGAACATGCGCAAAACCTATCCGAAGCTGCAAACCTGCGTGAGAACACCAGTGGTACCTGGCTTCAATGATACGGAAGAAGACATCTCGGCGATTCGCGATTTGGCTTGGAGCTTCCCGAACACGGACTACGAAGTGCTGCATTACCACCGTTACGGCATGACGAAATACGAGTTCATGGGCAGAGAGTACGAGCTTGGCGAAACCGAGCTCGACGATGAGCTGTTTGCAAAACTAAAAGAGATTGCGGCGCAGAAATAAAAGGGAGAAAAAATGAAGGTTATCGATTTTAGATTCCGTCCGAACAACAAGGCGACGCTGGAAGGGTTGGCGAACAGCTGCATCTTCCGCGAAGGACTTATCAAGGCCGGTGTAGATTTGGATGCTTTCCTGGCATCTGCCCAAGATATGGACGCGATTACCGCACAGCTGAAGCAGGACAATGTTGCCAAGGCTGTTATTGTGGGTCGCGACGCAGAAACCACGTACGGATTCATGCCCAACGACGAGGATGTTGCCGACTTCGTGTCGTTTGCGCCTGACTTGTTCGTCGGGTTTGCCGGGCTGGACCCGCACAAGGGAAGCAAATCTGTGGCGAAGCTGATTGACTTGGTCGAGAACAAGGGCTTCACCGGTGCCGCGCTCGATCCCATCTATGCGCAATCCGCTCTCAACAATGCGTGCTACTATCCAATCTATGCTGCATGTGAGCGCATGGGCCTTCCCATCGTTATCACGTCGGGTCCTGCGCGCTATACGCCCAAGACCGTGATGGATTACGCGAACCCCGGCTACATCGATCAGGTAGCAGCTGATTTCCCAGATCTGAAAATCATCGTAAGCCATGGCGGCTGGCCGTTCATCGAGGAAATGATGGGCGTGGCCTTCAGGAACAAAAACGTGTATTTCGAGGCTTCCGAGTACGAGATGTTCCCGGGCAGCGACAACCTGGTAAAGGCAGGCGCGACAATCCTGCAAGACCAGATGCTGTTCGCCAGCGCTCATCCGTTCGTGAATTACCGCGATGCCATCAAGCTCTACGAGACGCTTCCGTTTAGCGATGAGGTACGCGAGAAGATCATGTGGAAGAACGCCGCCACCGTCCTAGGCCTCTAGCACGTGTCAGTAGGACGTGTCGTTTGTCACGTTTTCGCGCACGTATCAGTAGCGTGTCAGCAGGACGTATAGTTTGGCACGTTTTCGCGGGATAGCGCTTTAGAAGACTGAGTGTATCTCGCATTGAAATTGCCTTCCCCTCTCACGAAGAGCGCCGCTTTAGCCTCCAGCTAGCGGCGCTTCTTTATTGGGCGGATGAGGCTCGTTGGACGAGGCAGCAAGAAGTGCTGCCCTTTTGAACCTATGGAGTGCAAATATGCGGAACGGAACTGAATAATGGCGTCGGTCGTTTTTTTGCGCATGGCATCTTTCGCTATCTTGCTCCTTGTAGGAGCTGCGGCGGGGAAGTTTCATATCATCGGCAGGGAGAGTCTGCAGGAAATCATCTCGCTGGTGTTGAAAGTGCTCTTGCCTGTGATGTCGTTCTACCTTACGTATGCTGCGGCCACGCGCGAAATCGTATTGTCGAATCTGCCCATACTGCCGCTCACAGCCGTTTTCTACGCGATTATTGTTCCAACTGTGGCATTGCTTTCGCGTGTACTGCGTCTGCGAGGCGCGCGCCGCCATGTGTTCCAGATGATTTTCGTGTTCGGCAATACGGGTTTTATCGGGCTTCCACTGCTCTCGTCGGTGCTGCCGGATTGCGGCGTCGTGGACGTTTCCCTGTTCGTGATGGTGGACCAGATTGTTTTCTGGACGTACGGCGCTCATCTGGCGACACCTGAGGGCAAACCGAACAAGGTACACGCTACCGATTTCCTGAATCCAAATATCCTTGCCACGCTGTTGGCTTTCGTGTTCGTGTTGGGCGACGTGAAGCTTCCCTACATTTTCGAAATTACCCTGAGTATGTTGTCGGGCGCTGCAAGTCCGCTGTGCATGCTGTGTATGGGCGCGATGTGCTATTTTTCCGGCATGGGTGCCGCATTTCGGAAAAAGGAACTCTACGCCGGTATTGCCGTGAAGATGCTCGCGATGCCCATAGCCATTGGCGCATTGCTTCTGGCGTCTCCGTTGCCGCACGACTTGGTGCTGCCAATGGTACTCATGTCGGCCATGCCTACGACCACGCTGGTTCCACTGTGTGTGGAAAGTCGCGGCGGTAATGGGGATGAGGCAGCCGTAATGGTGGTTGCAACCGTGGCCGCAAGCGTGCTCACTATCCCGCTCGTCGTTATGCTGTTGGGGCTGTAATAACATCATCCTTTTGGCCGAGGGTGCTTCGGCGTACTTGATGTATCATCATGCTCGCGAATTTGGCGTCGCAGTGGTTTTCACCCTTAGGTGGAGCGTTTTGAAATCGCAAAATTTCTGAAAACTAGTCGCACGGTCCGTAGCCTTTGCTTGCAATGGGCGGGTCGTATACAATCGATGGGCGCTGGCAAGCATCTTAACCATCGGTTGGCACGATTGGGCCTGCGTTCGTATGCAATCGAAGATTGTCGTGATGCGTCTGTCCGATTACGACCTTAAACGCTGCTACCAAGAAGGAATATTCAATGAACGAACCGCTGTTCGACCAGATAGAAGGATTCGACGAGTCCTCGGAATTTCCTATGGATTCAGGTGAAGCCCTTGAGCTGTTCCTTGTTTGGATGGAATCGCGTGGCTTCGAGCTGTGGCCTCATCAAGAGGATGCGCTGATGGACCTTGCAGTGGGCAACCATGTGATACTGGGTACTCCCACCGGATCGGGCAAATCGCTCGTGGCGCTGGGCATGCACTTCATCGCTTTGGCCACGGGTCGGCGCGCTTATTATACTGCCCCGATAAAGGCACTGGTCAGCGAAAAATTCTTCGACTTAGTTGAGCTTTTGGGGCGCGATAACGTGGGCATGATCACGGGCGACAGCACCATCAACGTGGATGCGCCGGTCATCTGCTGCACGGCGGAGATTTTGGCGAACCAGGCTTTGCGCGAAGGAGAAGACGCAGATGTGGGCTGCGTGGCAATGGATGAGTTCCATTTCTACAGCGATCCCGACAGAGGATGGGCGTGGCAGGTGCCTTTGCTGACGCTGCTGCATACGCAGTTCTTGCTGATGAGCGCCACATTGGGCGATGTATCCCAGATTGCCGAGACACTGAAGGCGCGCACGGGCGTGCAGGTGGATTGCGTGACCGATGCGCCGCGTCCTGTTCCGCTGAACTACGAATACGTGTTGACGGGATTGGAGGGCACTGTTGAACTTGCGCTGCGCAAGGGCGAGGCCCCGCTCTACATCGTCCATTTCGCGCAAGATGCCGCGCTGGCTTCGGCGCAATCCTTGGCAAGTTACGGGGTGGCCACCAAAGAACAGCGCAAGGCTATAAAAGCGGCATCGTCGGGCACGCGTTTCAACACGGCTTTCGGCAAGGTGCTGCAACGTTTGCTTAGCTGCGGGGTGGGGGTGCACCATGCTGGCATGCTGCCACGCTATCGCCTGCTGGTGGAAAAGCTGGCACAGCAGGGTTTGCTGCCTGTGATTTGTGGAACCGACACGCTGGGCGTGGGCATCAACGTGCCGATACACACCGTGGTGCTGACCGCGCTGGCGAAATACGACGGGCATCGCATGCGCCGTCTTCGCGCTAGGGAATTCCACCAAATCGCGGGACGTGCGGGCAGAAGCGGCTTCGATACCGAAGGCATGGTGATAGCCGAAGCGCCCGAACACGAGATCGAGAACGCGAAAGCCATGGCCAAAGCGGGCAATGACCCGAAAATGCAACGGCGTGTGAAAAAGAAGCAGGCACCGGAAGGCTTTGTCGGCTGGAACAAGCAGACCTTCGAGCGCCTGATTGAGGCACAACCCGAAACCTTGGTGCCTCGTATGCGTATCACGCATTCCATGGTGTTGTCGGTGGTATCGCGCGGCGGTGATGCGTGGGCGAATGTGCGCGCGATTATCGAAGATTCCGCGCAGACAGCGGAGCAGAAGATTGCCTTATTCGCTCGTGCCGACGAGATATTCACGACGCTCATAAACGCTGGCGTGGTTGAGCGGGAAGAGATGCCGGATGGCACAACCGACTACTGGACTACTGTTGATTTGCCCGATGATTTCGCACTTGACCAGCCGCTATCGCCATTCATGCTGGCGGCGCTCGAGCTTTTGGATCCGGAGAGCGAAACGTACGCGCTCGACGTGATATCGATTGTGGAAGCAACTCTGGAAGATCCGTGGCAGGTTTTGCGAGCGCAGGAGCGGCAGGCGAAAGATAAGGCCATGGCTGAGATGAAGGCCGATGGCGTGGAGTATGACGAGCGCTTGGAGCGCCTGGCCGACGTGACTTATCCCAAGCCGTTGGAAGATTTGCTGGATGCTGCTTTTGCACAGTACTGCGACGGGGTACCTTGGGCTAGGGACTACCATTTGGCTCCCAAATCGATTTTGCGAGATATGCTTGAAACCATGTCTGATTTCAAAGAATATATCCAGCGCTACGGCATCGCCCGATCCGAAGGTACGTTGCTGCGCTATCTCTCTGATGCCTATCGAGTGCTCGATCGCAGCGTGCCCATTGACAAGCGCGACGAACGCTTGTGGGATGTGGTGTCGTGGCTGGGCTTCCTGGTGCGATCCACTGATTCCAGTTTGGTGGACGAGTGGGAAGCGGCGGGAGCCGAAGACGCCCTGCCACCTGCATTGGAGGCTGAAGTGGTGGTGGCAGATCGGCGCGGTTTGACGGTGCTTGTGCGAAACGCCCTGTTTCGTCGCGTGCGCTTAGCGTCGTTGGCGCATGCGGGCGATTTAGGCCGCATCGATGGTGACTGGGGGTTCGGGGAACGTCGTTGGCAGCAGGTGATAGATGACTTCTTCGAAAACCACGATGAGATTCTCATCGATGCGGATGCGCGGTCGAATAAGTACTTCTTCATAGACGAAGCCGACGAGCAGAATCAACATGTATGGCATGTACGCCAGATCATTAGCGATTCCGATGCCGATCATGATTTCGCAATCGTAGCCGATGTGGATTTGGACGCATCTCAAGAGATCGGCGAAGCCGTGTTCGCGAATTACCGCGTGGGCATCATTGAAGACCTATTAGAGGCCGACGCGCAGTGCTTCATCAGGTGAAACGTTTCTTAACAGTTCGGGGTGGTCGAACAATTCGGCGCATATCAGGTCTTCGCGGTCGAGCGTGTAGCCTGCATCGTTTACGACATTGTCGTAAAAACGAATGAGAAATGTGCTGTCGGGTAGGATTCTAGCAGCCGCATTGCGATACATCGCACGCACCAAGGCATCGCGATAATAGCGTGCATTGTGCTCGAAAGGGTCGTTGCCCACGGTGAATCCCAGGTGATTCAGGTACAACTCCGAAAAAACAGCAACCGTGCGCGTGTTGCCTTCCGAAAACGGATGAACCTGCCAGATGAAGGCAATCGTGTGGCAGAAGCTCTTGAGGTCTTCGCCTTTCAGCTCGAGACCGTATACACGCGCCCGCTCTGCATCGAAGGCCATTTTAAGAGAGCTTTCGTATGCGAGTGGATCGGCATAGAGTACGCTGTCGCCGTTCAGAATATCCTCCTGCTTGATCATTCGTTCGCATTTGAATTCACCTGGGTGGTAAATGCTTGGATCAAGATCCCGGAAGAGCCATTGGTGAATCTGGCTGATGATTTGGGGGGAAAGGACAAAAGGCGCACCTGCCAGCAGCTCGGCTATACGTTGGCTCACCAAGTCGGCTTCGCGTGTTTCGGCATGTGCGTCCGCGGTTTCGGCAGCGGCCGCTGAGCGGATGAGCTCGCTGCTTTTGCCACTGCCGACAATGCTGGTGCCGCTATTGCCAACGTTGGCAGCGATTCCATGGTAGGCGCGGATAAAATCGCCTGTTTGCGCGAGGTCGTAAAAACCGTTTTCATAGTCTTTGGACAGCTGTTTTAGATAGGGGGAAACTTCAAGGCCGTCGATTGATTGCAGGCCAATGGCCACCGCCCAGTAATGCTTGCGTGCAGCGGCCGAGGTATGTTCGCTTGCCGGTTCGTAGGCAAAATCATTTGTATCGTCTGCGGTCACTTGTTATCTTCCGTCCGTGCTAGCTTCATTTGCGTCTTATGGCATACCTTAGCACGAACACCGCACTGCAAAGTGCAAACGCAAGGATAACGCCAAGCATGCCGATGTCATCACCAGTGCGTGCGGTCGTGCTGGTTGCCGATGTGCTGTTTGCGGCGGGTGCGATCGGTGCATCCTGTGCCTTGTCGATGCGCAGGTAATTATGCGAGGCATCCCATACATACGGCGTTACGCTGCTGTTCACGAGGGCAGTAGCAGGTTCGGCGGTAGTGGTATTCGACTTCCACGCATAACGAGCTGCGGTAATGTTTGGTGCCATGTTCAAAGCACCGGTGTCTCCTGTAGCTGTCAGCTTGCCGCCTGCAATGTTTAAGGCTGTGGTGACATAAATCCCATTGGCTGCAGCGCTGCATGCTCCGGCATCAGCGGTCACGCTGGCGCCCTCTTGGATATTCAGGATGCCCTCTGTGTGATTCGCCTCGTCGCCGCAGTCGATGCCGCTACTGCGTTCGGAGGCCACGCCTGCCTTGGCGACGGCCTTGCCCGCGATGGTCAGAGTCTCTGTATTGTTTATACCGATACTGTATTCCGTTTTCTCACTGGTGTTCGTGCTTTTCCCCTCAAGATAGCCTGTCTGGGTAACCAATACGGACGTTCCGCTGACACCGAAGCTATAACCGTTTTCCAGAGCGTTTCCCGATTGTCCTGTGGCCGTTCCGGATATCGTGGTATTGGCAAAGTCTATTCCCGCACTAACGTAGTACGCTTCTGCTTCACCGGAGAGGCCGGTGAGATCACCGCTTATGCCTTTGGCTGTCCCCCCCTCGTCCAAGGTAAACGTGTTAGTGGAGAAGATACCGCCGCTGAGTTCTCGGGCGGTGCGACCCTCGCCGACAAGGTTGCCCCCTGTCCCAATGGTGATGTTTGTGACTATGACACCGTAGCTGCGGCGCACGTTGCCGGTCTGTCCGGTGCCGGTCGCCGTGCCCCTGACTACCAAAGCAGTGCTCTCATCAGTAGAGAAGAGATCTCCGAGACCAATGGATAGTAAGCCGGCCCCGCCTTCTCCTTCAAGGGTTGTCCCTGCTTCGACCGTGCACGCTTCCGTCGTGGTCACGCCGTAGCTGTAACCATATTGAGGAGCAGAAGCGTCGCCACCTATCCCTTTTAGGGTCACACTGTCGGATAACAACAAGTTGTTGGCCCGGATGCCGTAGGTGGTTCCGCTGGTAGCGCTGCTATCGGTAAGAGCACCGCCGCTAGCTTCAAGGGTGCCTGTACCTGCAAGTGTGAGGATGCCAGCGACTTGATAGACGCCCGCACTCCAGCTGCTTATCGTATTCGGCAAGGTGATGGTGTTGTTACCCTCCAGAATGACGGTCAGGTTGCCGACGATGCAAATGCCGGCATCGAGTCCATCGTAATCGTAGGTTTTCGAAACGGATAGCCCTTTGAGTGCCAAAGCGGCATTGGCCGGGTCGTATTTCACATTGTAGTTCGTAGCAGTGGCACCCGTGGAAGTGATGCCGCCGGCTCCGTCATTGAGCCAATAGGTGACGTTGCTGCCATTGGCCACGCACGTGCCGGCGATTATGGGGGTATCGGCTACAGTGACCGTGCACGAAGCTGCATACCCCCCATCCTTCGTGGTAGCGGTAATTGTAGCCGTGCCGGCTGATACCGCTTTGACCTTGCCACCGTCAACTGTGGCCACCGCCGAGTCGTTGGTAGTCCAAGTGACCGTGGGATCAGTGGCGCCCTTAGGGATGACCGTCGCTTTGATGGTGCCGCTGCGTCCCGCTGGAAGGCTCATAGTCGTTTTATTGAGTGTGATACCCGTTACAGCTTCGTCGGGCTTGATGCGAACGTAGCGATCATTGCTGGACCATGCGTAAGGGGATGTGCCGTTAACGTTCGATGTGAAGGTACCGCTGGGAGCCGTGGTTTCTGTGCTGGATTTCCAAACATACCATTTGAGCGAATCATGAGTTGCGATAGAGGGTGCAACGCGCATGGACGAGGTGTTGCCGATGGCAGTGACGTCGCAACCTTTCTGCAAAGTGATGGTAGCGCCCGAAATGCCATAGCTTGTGCCATTCTCGTCGTCCGTCGACCAAGCGCTGGCCGCAATTGTCACGCCAGTGCCAATTGTGATGCCTTCCGGTGTGGATATGCAATAGCTGCGGCTTGCCGCATGGCCGCTCGATACGGAAAGCGACCCGGTGCCGCTGAATGCAAGGTCGTGGATTCCGTAGATGGCAACGCTTGCCGTTTGCTTCGTTGCGGGCAGATTCATGGTGTTTTCGCCCTCAAGGATGATGTTCAGGCTGGTATCAGTATACAGGCCCGATTCTCCCGTAAGGGAGGCTTGCGAACCGCTGGCGAACTTATTGATTCTTGCGCTATTCAGCGTGAGTGCGACAGTCGCGCCCGTGGGGTCGAATTTCACATTGTAGTTCGTAGCAGTGGCACCCGTGGAAGTGATGCCGCCGGCTCCGTCATTGAGCCAATAGGTGATGTTCTTGCCGTCCACAACCGACGTTCCCGCCAGATTCACTATCGGATCGGATCCCAAGGTGGTCAGGCCGCCCGTATTATCTTGGGCAGTGGCTGCGACGATTGGCGAGCCTTGCACATCGCTTGCGCTTTCCGTGGATGTGCTGATTGCTGGTACGGCTTCGGTGGGCTTGGTGCTTTCGAGGGCGGTTCCTTCAGAGGCCGTGCCTTCAAGCGCTGCAGTCTCAGAGGTGGTTTCTTCAATGGCTGTATCACTGGATGCGGTGTCGGCCAAGGCCGGGGTGCCAATGAATGCGACCAGCAGCGCCAAGCACGTTATCGCTATCAGTATCGGAAACCGTATTGCACGTTCAGAATGTTCAGAAGCCCCCGCGTCCATAGTTCCTCCCATGTTGAATTTAGCATCTAGTTGTGATCTCGCACCTACCGATAATTCCGCACCTGCTTATTTTATCGTAGTTGCTCTCGCGTCGAGCGCGGAAAACCGTCGGTTGCTTCCTGAGGCCATGACTTGTGCTATGGGCGTGGGCCGTCGATTCTCTACTCAAGCAGGAAGACCTTCGCTATTCTGGCGAACTCTGCCGCGTTGGAGAGCATCGCCGGATGCCCGCCTTCGGGAAACAGGTGCATTTCGCCATGCCCGATTCGAGAAAGCATGGCTGCGAAGGTATCCCGGTAGAAACTCGCGCCCAGCGACTGCAAAAATTCGTCGCCCTCGCTGCCCGTTAGCAGTATTTCAGACTTCAGCCCAGAGAGTGGTTTGTGGAAATATTCACCGATGTGCTGTGCGTGGGCGATGATCGCGTGCGTGTCGTTGTCTACGACGCTTTCCCAGTCATCCCCATGCATGGCGGCGTAAAACGCGCCCGTGCCCGCATCCAGCTTCGAAGCGTCACGCTGTTCTTGCAGGTCGGCAACGATTGCCGGTAGGGCGGTGGTTCCCTCGAAGCTATCGGCCACAAGAGCATGCACGCGATTGGGGCATTCAAGTGCCAGATTAATGGCAACCAACGCCCCGCCGCTCGTACCGATGACGTCTACGCTTTCAGCGCCTATCGCGTCAAGCAGCGCTTCGCACTGCATCGCTTCGTCGAACCAGAAATCATCGGGAAAAGCGTCGAGTCGTTCTGAGCTGCCATGACCCAGAAAATCGGGGACAATCACGTGAAAGTCGTCGGCATACAAACCGATAATGCTGGCAAACATCCTACCTGAAGCGGTGTTGCCATGCAGCAGAAGCAGCGTCGGCCCTGAGCCAGCTTCCGTGTAGTGGACCGTCTTCCCTTTGTATTCAAAACCAGGCATGCGAGCCACCTTGTCGATTGCGTTTTCTTGTGTTCTGTTTGTTGCAATGCCGATGAAATCGTATGGCATCGCATCGTTCCTCATTATAGCGTGAGCCAGACGCACGCCAATGTGAAGCTGCCGCTTGTGAGCCAGACGCATGCCAATGTGAAGCTGCCGGTAAAGAGCAGGCGCGAATCGATACCGATGAGGCGAAAGGGCATGCCTATGCTCAGCTGTTGGGCGCTCAGATGAACCTGCGCCAGAAAAAAGATGAGCTGACTGCGGAAATTGCCGATCGCAAGGCGGAAAATGACGAGGCCCGCGCGCGCCACCAACTTGATAATGCGGCGGACTATGCGGCTTACGCTGTGGAAGCAGCGCTGTCGGCTATCGACGAGGCTCGCTGGGCAGTTTTGAATGCCAATGATTTGGCGCTTGACTACGAAGAAAAATATGGTTCGCTGGACGACTGACCTAGCGTATAATGCCCGAAAGAATACAGCATGCGACAGAAAAAGGGTACAGTCATGTCAAACGAGAAAACGCTTATCGCCTACTATTCGCGAGCTGGTCAAAACCACGTGTCCGGTGCCATCGTGGATCTGCCTCAGGGTAACGGGTCGATTTTAGCCGGGTTCGCGGCGGACATCACCGGCGGTGACCTTTTCGAAATCGAAACCGTGAAAAAATACTCCGCCGACTACGCAGCCTGTGTGAAAGAAGCTGTGGCTGACATGCGCTCGAACGCTCGTCCACAGCTGGCGACACAGGTGGAAAACATGGATGCTTACAACACTGTCGTGCTTGTGTACCCGAACTGGTGCGGAACCATGCCCATGCCGGTTTACACCTTTTTGGAATCCTATGACTTTTCCGGCAAGACAATCTTGCCATTGTGCACCCATGAGGGCAGCGGTCTTGGCACTACCGAAAGCGATATCGCACGCGAGTGCCCACAGGCGAAAGTGGGGCAGGGCCTTGCAGTGAAAGGATCGGTTGCTGCAGTGAGCGAACCCGATGTGCGCACGTGGCTTGAGGGCACTCTGTAATCGGAAAGCACCTGATGGGCCTCAAGCAGGCAAGACCCATCAGGTGTTTGTTTATAGACCCAGCAGCTCTTCTTCCAGGTCGAGCAATTCTGAATAGCGGCGCATGAGCGGTCGAATGTAGGCCGGATCGGTCACGTCTACGCCGATGCCACGAAACAGTTCGGCCGTGTCGGCGCTGTCGCCTGCAGCGAGGAACCTGTCGTAGCATGCGAGCGTTTTCGCGTCGCGCGCTTCCAAACGTTCCACCACATTGCAGGCCACCGATACGTCCATGGAATACACGTACACGTAGTAGCCGTAGTAGAAATGAGGTACCGACGCCCAGTGCGAATCGTCGGTTTCCAACGCCGTGAAGCCGGGACGGAAGGTGCGGTAGGACTGCGCGTAGATGTCGTCCAGCACGTCTGCGGTCAACGCGCCGCCACCTTCCGCCACCGCGTGCGCGCGCTTCTCGAAGTCGGCGAAAAGCATCTGCCCGAAGAACGTGGCATTCAAAAGTCCCAGTTCCTGCTGCACGTAATAGAGCCGTTCGTGCTCGTCGCCAGCGTGGGCGATCATATAGCGCGAAAGCAGCAGTTCGTTTGCCGTGGATGCCACTTCGCTGGTCACGGAAGTGGGGTCGCGGTTGAAAGCGCTTGTTTGCGCTGCGTACGAGCGATACTGATGCACGGCATGCCCCAGCTCATGGGCCAGCGTGCTCACGGAATTGTAGTCGCCGGTGAAGTTGGTGAGCACCCAAGGATGTATGCCCACCGCGCGCCCCGCATTGGCGCCGGTGTCTTTATGGGCGGCAGGGAAGACGTCGATCCAGCGGTTTGAAAACGCTTGGTCAAGCGTGTCCACGTAATCCTCTCCCAATACGCCCAGCGCGCTTTTCACCAGCTCGCAGGTTTGCGGATAGTCGAAATGGGGTGCCGTGGCATGTCCGATGGGCACGCGTGAATCGAAGGAGTAGAGCGTTTCCACGCCTAGCGCGGCCTTGCGAAGTTCGGCCTCGCGCGCCACGACGCCAACGTTTTCGCGAGCGCCCTCAAGCAAAGCGTCATAGATTGCAATCGAAGTGCGGGCCTCGTGGGTCTTTTGATCCAGCAGCGACGTGTAACCATGTATCTTCGCCAGCTGCTCGGCCAAGTTCACGGCCGCCCCCAAGTTCGACGCGAACGTGTCGCGGAAGCTGTCGTAGGCACCGGCGTAGGCTTCCAGGAAACGCTTGCGATAAGCGCGATCAGTGTCCGTCAGCGCGACCAAATAGTTCGTGTAATTGGCCACCACCTTTTTCCCGTTGGGGCCGTCCACTTCGGGGAATTCCATGCTGGAATATGACAGCTTGTCAAATGTGCTCATGATGTCGCTTTCCGCACGATACGACGGCACCAGCAACTCTTCCTTGTCATCGGACAGCACGTGCGCTGCGTCCTCGCGCAGCTTGGCAAGCTTGTAGCGATAGGGGGCGAAACCTTCTGCCAAGATGGCATCGTTCCAGAAATCAGAGCCCAGCGCGAGCGCCTTGTTTTCGAGGGTCGACTGCGCCACTCCCAGCTCGATGTTCAGGTTCACCACCGAATTCACTTGGGCCGTTGCCGTGGCATCAGTGGCATCCAAATCGGCCTTCGACTGCGCGTAGTTATACGTACGGTCCAAGTTGTCATAAATGGCGTCGAAGGATTGCAGCGCCGCAAGAAGCGCATCTGGGCCGTCGATCGCCTGAACGCTGTCGCGCCAGTTGGGTATCTCGATGGTGCCAAGATGTTCGACTGCAGCTTGGAATGCCTGGTCATCAGTATAGTATTCGGTTAAGTCCCAGGTGTATTCCGGGGAAATTGCCTGCGGTTGCTCGGTGACGTTCTGGTTCATGTGATGCCTCTTTACGTTGTCGTGCCATGGTCGTGCGCGTTCGGCTGTTGTCGCGGTCTGGCAGCAGGTGCGCACCGTGCGTGACGCCTTTGCTGTTCGTGCATACTCTACCACTCTGTCCATTGAAAATTGACACGAAGAATAGCGTGCCTTTGGCGAACGTTTTGTCTTATGAATCCTACGAAAGTGATATTATTCTCTGTAGGATTTATGAAGCACGCGACGTAATCGCGTCTTCTAGCCAGGGGAAGCCTTTTGGCCATAGGGGCGTCGGACGAAACAGTAGGGTGGTTCCGTTATGGGAAACCGAATCTTGAGTGTAGTGCTGTGCTTTGCCTTGTTCCCGATGCAGATACCGCTTACTGCGTTCGCGTCCGAAACGGCACCGTCACCTGCGATTGCGACATCCAACGAGACCTCCGCAGGCATCGGGTCGACCGCAGGCAGCGAACCGGGTGCGACGGGGGAATTGGGCACGCTCGAGAAGACCACGACAACCGGGGATTCCGCCGAATCCGATGTCGACGACCCAACGGCTGCCGGTTCCGATACGGACGGTGCGGCGGGGGATGACGCGGCGTCCGCCGTCACGGATTCCGCAAGCGGCTCTTCGGCACCCACCGCAACCTCAACCACCGGCACATCCACTTCCGCAAGCGAACCGGCATCTGCGGCCACGTCTGCCGCCGATCCTGCGCTCGCAGCGCAGGATGAGGCTCCCGCCATCACGGTGCAGGGCGACAAGACCATCTCCATCGAAGACGCCGATGGCGGCAGGCAGAAGATATCGGGTCAGGGCGACGACGTCTATGTTACTGCTGGCACATCCATAACGCTCACGACCGGGGAAAATAAAAATGTTGACAGCCACATAGTGGTGAAGGCCACCGGTAAGGTGAACCTGATCTTCAAGAGCCTCGACCTGCGCTGCGATGACGGAAGCCCGCTTGAGATATTTGGCGACAACGAGGATCACGATGTCACGATCTCGCTTTGGGATACAAGCGGTGCCAGCAAATGCTATTCGTCGGGCCTGAATCGCCCCGGCATCTCCGTGCCGAAAACGGCCGTGCTCACCATCCAGAACTACTCGTATAGTATAACGGGGTCGCTCGAGGCCACCGGAGATAAGGGCGCGGCCGGCATCGGTGGCGAGAAGGGCCATGGCTGCGGGAACATATCCATACTAAGTGGCACGGTCACGGCCACGGGCGGCAGCAATGGCGCGGGCATCGGCAGCGGCGACGGTGCGGGTGCCATGGGCACCATCTACATCAAAGGCGGGGACGTCACGGCCACGGGCGGCGACGAGGCTGCAGGCATCGGCAGCGGCAACGATGCGACGCATCCGGGCAAAATCACCATAGATGGCGGAAACGTCACCGCCAGCTGCTCTGGCGCGTACGGTGCGGGCATCGGAGGCGGGGACAAGACGGGTGGCGGTACCGTCACCATAAACGGTGGAACCGTCAATGCCACTGGTGGTTCCGGGGGTGCTGGCATCGGCAGCGGCGACGGCGGTGGCGATACGGGTTCGGGCAAGGTCACCATCAACGGCGGAACCGTCACGGCCACGGGCGGCGATGAGGCCGCCGGCATCGGCAGCGGCAATGAAGCCGGCCGCACGGATGAGATCACCATTACCGGCGGCTCGGTCCAAGCCTCATGCGGAGCCCTCAAGTGGCACCAGAAGGAAACTATATACGGAGTAATGATAGATGACACCACCTATAGCCAATACGCCGAAAGTGATTATGGCGCAGGCATCGGCGGGGGCGACCAGTGCGACGGCGGCACGGTCTCTATCACGGGTGGCTACGTCAGCTCATACGGAGGCACGCGTGCCGCAGGCATCGGCGGCGGCGACAAAGGCGACGGCGGAGATGTCTCCATCAGAGGAGGCGCAAATGTTACCGCACAAGGTGGCAAAGAGGCTGCCGGCATAGGCAGCGGCAACGAGGCTTCTTCTTCGGGCAAGGTTGTCATATCGGATGGAGAAGTACTGGCGGCATCAGGATCTCATGCAGCGCTCTACAAAGATGGTGATGGCGGTTCACCTTACGGCCAAGAAGGCGCAGGCATCGGTGGGGGCGACGAGGTGTCTGGAGCGGATGTCACCATATCCGGAGGCACCGTCAAAGCATCGGGCGGTGCTTTCGGTGCGGGCATAGGCGGTGGCGAGCACGCCACGGGAGGGACGTGCACCATCACGGGCGGAAGTGTCATGGCCTGGGGTGCTGCAGGTGCCGGCATAGGAGGAGGCAAAGGCGCCTCTGCCGACTCAGTCACCATATCGGGAGGCTACGTGCAAGCCATGTCTACCTATTCTGGCGCCGGCATCGGCGGCGGAGAAGGCAGCAGTGTGAAGCAGGGCATCAGAATCTCAGGGGGCATCGTCATCGCACGAGGAGGTAGCACGAAATACGTATTAGGCGGCGGTGCGGGCATCGGCGGAGGCAACGGCGGCGGTGCTGGCGGTGGAGTCGAGATTACGGGCGGTACCGTCAATGCGTATGGAGCCACCAGCTCGAACTACGGCGGCGGCGGCGCCGGCATAGGCGGTGGATACGAGGGACGCAGCGGTGTTCAGTATATAAAGGGCGGTACCGTCTACGCAGTGGCAGGAGGGGGCGCAGCAGGAATCGGCAACGGCGGAAACTGCTCGACCATAGCCAAGGAGGACCTGCTTGAAATAACCGGCGGCACGGTACTGGCGTGCGATGGCACATCCGACGCTGAGTCCGTCACCCACCAGCCCACCAACGGCACTTCCAACGTGTACCGTTATCTGGTCACGCTCGATGGCACGGCGGATGGTACGAGCTTCGAGAATGCCGTTCTCAAGAAGTCGGATGGCACGGTCATCTCAGGATATGGCACCAACGACATCTTGACCATGCAGGCAAACCGCCGCGACGGGGACGGCTCCCTGTACCTGTACCTGCCACACGATGCAGGTGCGACGTCCGCAGATCTGGGCACCGTGACCAATGCGGACAACGTCGTCTATTCCAAGTCAGCAGACGATTCCCATTTCTATGAGCTTCCTGCGATTACCGTCCATTACAATGCCAACGGCGGCAACGGCACAATGGTCGACGGTACGCTTCGCAGCTCGGATCATCTGGCAAAGCATACCTTCACAAAGAAATACTACACATTCATGGGATGGTCCACGTCCCCCTCGAGCACGGTTGCGGAGTATGCCGATGAGGCACTTGCGGTGGATGTCCTAGGCAATGACCAATCCCAAACGGAGATCACGCTCTATGCCGTATGGAAAGAGAGCAGTGAAAAGCTATGGTATTCTGCCGAAGACTCTTCTATGGGAACGGTTTCCCCCACATCGGAATCCATTGACCTCACCGACTTCACCCCGAATGGATCCACCGCAACCGCACGCGATGGGTACCATTTTTCCATGTGGGTCAACTCCAAGGGGCAGCTGGCTTCAACAGATAGCCACTATGCACCGCCAAATGTTTGGTATGCAGCATGGTCATCTTACTCCTTTACAGCTGAATTCCAGCCGAATGTCTATAGCGTCACGTTCTACATCAACAACGGGTCAGAACTCGCGCTGCAGCAGACAGGCATCGAGTACGGCAACACCGTTACTCTGCGCAAGAACACGTATGCCCGCGATGGCTACACCTTCACGGGCTGGAACACGTCGGAGGACGGCACCGGAACTGCCTATACGGACGAAGCCAGCGTGAAGAACCTCACTACCAAGGACGGGGGCACGGTCTACCTGTACGCACAGTGGAAACCGAATTCCCATGCCTGCTCGTTCACGTTGAACGACCCCGACGCAACCTATGACGCCCTGCCGGCCTCGACATCGCAGGAAGCGGCCTTCGACTCGCTTCTGACCGAGCCTTCCGTGTCGAAGAAGGGCTATGTGCTGGAAGGGTTCTATACCGATGAGGTCCTGACGCAGAAATGGGACTTCGCGACCGACAAGATGCCTGATGCGAACGTGGATCTCTACGCCAAGTGGGATCCTGCGCAGGATAGCGCCTACACGGTGGAGTTCTGGCGCAGTTTGGATGGCGGGAGCACCTACCGGCAGGTGGTATCCGACACGCTTGCGGGTGCTGCCGCCACCGCGTCCTCTGTGGACGCCACCGCGTCCGCGTACGTCGGCAAGTACGAGGGCTTCACCCTGCAGGCGGGCAAGACCGCCTACGCCGACAGCGCGCACGAGGCATCGACCCGCCCTCTAGTTGTGAAGGGCGACGGATCGCTCGTCATGAGGCTGTACTTCGACGCCAACACCTACACCGTGCGCTTCGATGACGGAGTGGAGGACGGCGGCGTTTCGGGTACCATGGCCGACCAGAAGATGACCTACGGAACTGCGGGCACGCTCGCTGTCAACACGTTCTCGCGTGCGGGCTACAGGTTCCTGGGATGGAAGGTGGCGGGATCCGACCCGGCGCGCTTCTTGGCTGACAAGGCCCCCGTCGCCGACCTGACGACCGTCGATGACGCGGTCGTGACCCTTACGGCCATGTGGGAGGCCTATCCCGACGCGGTCCTGTCATACAACGCGGCCGACCCCGCGCAGGGCACAGTCACCCGTGCTGTGGACAAGCTGGCGCGCGGCGTGGGCGCGCAGGACTCGCCCGGCACCGTCACCGCCACCGCGAAGAGTGGCTACCGTTTCACCGGCTGGACGCTCTACGGTTCGACGGTCGTCGTGTCCGCCGATGCCGAGCTCACCCAAGACGACATGAAGGAGACCTCCGCCTGGTCGGGCGACCGCTACGTCACCACGGCGTTCGTGGCAGGATTCGCCCCCAATGCCTACGCGGTCGAGTTCAACGCCAACGGCGGCACTGGTACCATGACCGCCCAGCAGATGACCTACGGCACGCCGACCGCGCTCACGGCCAGTTCCTTCACCCGGACGGGCTACTCCTTCGCCGGATGGAACACGCAGGACGATGGCGGCGGCATATCGTACGCCGATGCGGCATCGGTGAAGAACCTCGCCGCGAGCGGGAGCATCATATTGTATGCGCAGTGGACGGCCGACCTGGTCGTCTCCTACGCCGCCGACGATGCCGCGCACGGCAGCGTGACCATCGGCTCAGAATCCGTGAAAAGCGGGGAGAACGCGATCGGTTCCACCGCGCAAGCGGCGGAAGGCTACCGCTTCGTCAAATGGGTCGACAAGGATGGGAACGTGGCCTCCGATGAAGCCGCGTTCGCCCCGGCGGGGGTCGCGGCATCCGCTGCCTATACGGCGGTCTTCGACGCCAACACCTACACGGTGTCCTTCGCCAACGGCGCCGACGACGCCACCGGCGGGATGCCCGGCCAGCAGATGACCTATGGCACGGCGGGCACGCTCACGGCCAACGGGTTCTCTCGCGCAGGCTACAGGTTCCTGGGCTGGCAGGTGTCGGGGTCCGATCCGGCGCGCTTCCTGGCCGACGGTGCCAGCGTCACCGACCTGACGACCTCGGGCAGCATCACGCTGACTGCCATGTGGGAGGCATACCCCGATGCGGTCCTGTCCTACAACGCGGCCGACCCCGCTCAGGGCTCGGTCGACCGCGCCATGGACAAGCTGGCGCGCGGCGTGGGCGCGCAGGACTCGCCCGGCACCGTCACCGCCACCGCGAAGAGCGGCTACCATTCCACGGGCTGGACGGTGCACGGCACCAATCCCGCCATAGAGGCTTCTGCCGACGCCGAGCTCATTCAAGCCGAAATTAAAAAAACCTCCGCCTGGTCGGGCGACCGCTACGTCACCACGGCGTTCGTTGCGGGATTCGCCCCCAATGCCTACGCGGTCGAGTTCAACGCCAACGGCGGCACTGGTACCATGACCGCCCAGCAGATGACCTACGGCACTCCCACCGCGTTCACGGTCAACGCCTTCACGCGCACCGGATATACGTTCGCGGGCTGGAACACGGCGGCGGACGGCAAGGGCACGCTCTATGGCAACGGTGCCGAGGCGTTGAACCTGGCGACGGGGGAAACGGGTCACGAGTCCGTCACGCTCTACGCGCAGTGGGCGCCCAACCCCTACACGGTCCGGTTCAACGCCAACGGCGGCGCGGGCACCATGAGCGTCCAAGAGATCGTCTACGATACAAAGGCAAACCTCAACTCCAATCTCTTCTCCCGCACGGGCTACACTTTCAAGGGCTGGAACACGGCGGCCGATGGCGGCGGCACGTCCTTTGCCGCCGGTGCCCAGGTCTCGAACCTGGGCACCGGGCAGGCGGGCGATGCGTCGGTCACGCTCTACGCCCAGTGGAAGGCCAACACCTACAAGGTGCGTTTCGACGCCAACGGCGGCGCGGGCACAACCATGCCTGACCAGCAGATGGCATACGACGGGGGGTCGGCGGAACTCGCCAAGAACACGTACACCCGCACCGATCACGCCTTCATGGGCTGGTCGACTGACGGGGATTCCACGACGGCCGAGTACGTCGATGGGCAGCAGGTGGCCAACCTCACATCCGAGGCAAACGGCATCGTCAACCTCTACGCGGTGTGGTCCGGGGTGTCCGCCTCCATCGCCTACGTGCCGTCGGTCGCGGGCAAGGCGACGGTGAGCCCCGCCGCGCAGGTGGCAGGCGCATCTGCGCCTGCGACGGGCGCGACCGCGCGCGCTGCGTTAGGCTACCATTTCGTCAACTGGACGAACGACCTGGACGCAACCGTGGCGGCCGACCCCGTGCTCTCGGCTGAGACCGTCGATGCCGTGGCGCACAAGGGCGGCGTCTACGCGGACACGACGTTCACCGCCAACATACAGGCCAACACCTATACCGTCGAGTACAACGCCAACGGTGCCGAGGGCTCCATGGAATCGCAGCGCATGACCTACGACCAGGCTGCGAATCTTGCAGACAACGGCTTCACCGCTTCATCCGGTTACTCCTTCGCCGGCTGGAACACGGAAGAGGGCGGATCCGGCACGTCGTATGCAGACTGCGCCAAGGTCTCCAACCTCACGGCCGCGCAGAACGGCACGGTTACGCTCTGGGCCCAGTGGGAGCAGGACGCCTACAACGTATCGTGGGATGCGAACGACCCCGACTCCTCCTATGACGCAATAGAGGCGCCGACCGCTGTGCAAGCAACCTACGGTTCCTACGTCACTGTCCCCGGCATGCAGAAGAAGGGCTACGCGCTCGAGGGCTTCTACACCGACGAGGCGCTCACCGACCGGTGGGACTTCGCCTCCGATACGGTCACGGGTGACATGACGCTCTACGCGAAATGGGCACCAGCCCAAGATACCGGCTATGCCATCGAGTTCTACCGCAGCACCGACGGCGGTAGCGCGTATAACCAGGTCCCCGAAGACGTGCTGGCCCTTTCCGCCGTGACGGGCTCCGCCGTGGACGTGGCGGGCTACGCCGACAGGTACACGGGCTGCACCTACTCGCACGCCGCATACGCCGACAGCGCGACGACGGCCGCATCCGATGCGTTGGTGAAGGGCGACGGATCGCTCGTCGTGCGCCTGTACTACATCGCGAACGCATACACGGTCGCCTTCGACGCCAACGGCGGCGCGGGTGCCATGGCTGGGCGGTCCATGGTCTACGGGGTCGCGGCGAGCCTTCCCCCTTGCGCTTTCACGCGGGCGGACCACCCGTTCATCAGCTGGAACACCGAGCGCGACGGATCCGGCACCACCTACATCGACGCCGCGAGCGTGAAGAGCCTTTCCGACAGGCAGGGCGCGACGGTCACCCTCTACGCGCAGTGGAGCGAGGTCGAGCGGGCCACGATAACCTACGTTGCCGCGAATGCGGCAATGGGCGTGGTCTCCCCGGCCTCAGAGCGGCTGCTGCCGCTGACGGGCACCGCGAAGGGGTCCACTGCCACGGCGAAGGACGGCTACCACTTCACGGGATGGGCCGACGCCTCGGGCGCTCTTGTCTCGGCCGATGCGAAACTGGTCCTGGCGAAGCCCCAGGGAGGTTTCGCCAGCACGAC
>JAEXAI010000001.1 GCA_023394615.1 Actinomycetes bacterium
AAATCGTCGACCACCTTGGCGATGGTGACCGCCTCGTTGTAGCAGGGGATAAGGACGGCTACGCTGCCATCGATATCATTCGCGGTGAAATCAGCCACGGATACTCCTTGAATTCAGTGATTGTGCAGGAATCATTGTAGCGTTTTTTCGCTGCAAGTTCGCAAAAAGAGAGCTTCTTCGCAGGTGTCACATGAAGATGAAGGGGGCGTGGGGATAAAGGGGAGGGCTGGACACCCGTGAGCTTTCGCCGCTGGCACTTTGCTGAGTCTGCGAGTTTTATCATCTTGTGTCATGCCAGAAGCTTCCCTAGGCTGCGCAGCGTTTAAAGCAGAATCGTTGCTAAAAAGGGAATGGTGAAAATAGACAGAATTGTGGTCACGAACGTGCCGCGGATAATCGTGTTGAGGTCGCCGCCGTATTGCAAGCATAAAAGCGTGGCGTTGGTGGCTACCGGCATGCCGCTTGTCACCACCAATACACCGAGCAGCATCGGGTCGGCGATGATACCGCGTAAAATGAAATAGACGCAAACGGGTATGATCACCAAGCGAAACGCCGCCATAATATAGGTGCGGAAATGAGTAATCATGGTGATGATGGGTAATTTTGCCAAGCTCGATCCGATGATGAGCATAGCTGCCGGTGTGGTCATCTGTCCGATGGTGTCCACGGCTTCGCCGACAACGCCCGTGTTCGTCACACCGAGAATCGCGAATGCCATCGCTAAAAAGCACGACACCAAACACGGGTTTATCAATCGCTTCGCACTTTCTTTCAACTGGGTCCGCACGCTTCCCTCATGTTCGGACAGCATCATTATGCCCGCGGTGAACACCAGCACATTGAACGGGATATTCAATATAGCCCCGTACAAAACAGCTTGGCTGCCATAAATCGAATTCAGCACTGGAAATCCGATGAACCCGGTGTTGCCGAAAGCCATCATGAATTGGTAGGATCCGCGTTTGCTAGGCTCGAGTCTAAACGCATATGGCACAATGAGCGCGATGGCCACGATAGCAACGTAGGTGACGCAAGAATAGAAAAAGATGGATTCAATCACTTCGGGGGCGGGCAGATTGTCGCACGTGATGACCGAAGCGATAATCATACACGGCAGGGCGATAGAAAGTACCAGTTTAGAAAGGGCTGCATCGAACTCATCGCCCATGATGTGAAATTTACGCGCGGCAAACCCTAGCGTCATAGCCAGAAACAATACAATCATCTGGGATTCGACGGCGAAGAAATCCATGTCAGCCCTCAAGTGCCTCGCTCAGTACAAGCCAGGATTCCTCAAGCTCGTCAAGTGCATCTTGCTGTAGTTGAATGTCGGCTTGAATGCTTGCCAACTGTTCGAAATCGTATGGGTCGGCCTGAGCCAGCCGCTCTTTTTGCTGCTCGACACGCTCGCGCTGGGTGGTCATCTTACGCTCGGTGCTCGCGAGCTGCTTGCGCATCTTGTGGACCTCTGCGTTGGAAAGCTCTATGGATGTGTCCTCGTCTGCTACAGGTGCGGATACCTCTGTAGAGGAGCCGTTGACCGCGATTGCACCTCTCGAGGTATTTTTGGCAGCGCTGTTCGCATTCGTTCCCTTTGACGAAGAAGCTCCTGCATCTGTGGTCTCTTCCAGAAGACGCAGGTACTCATCGATACCGCCAGGTACATGCTGCACGCGAGTGTCGAGTATCGCGTATTGGTCATCGGTCACGCGTTCGATGAGGTAACGGTCGTGGCTTACCACTAAAAGCGTGCCAGGCCACGAATCCAACAGGTCCTCCATGACGGCCAGCATATCGGTGTCTAAGTCGTTGCCTGGCTCATCCAAAATCAGCACGTTCGGCTCGTCCAAAAGCGTCAGCAGCAGCTGTAGCCGTCGGCGTTGCCCGCCGGAAAGGTCCTTCACGCGAGCATTCAAATCGTCACGGGTGAAACCCAGCCGCTCGCACAATGCCGTGGGGGAGAGCTTTTTACCGTCAATCTCGTAATACGTTTTATAGCGTCCCAGTACGATGCGCACCACGTCGTCTTCCACGGCCGCCAGTTCGTCTAGGTTCTGCGAAAGAGACGCGAAATGCACGGTTTTGCCGATTTTCACATGACCGGCGCTGGGACGCAGTTTGCCATCTATCAGGGCTAACAGGGTTGATTTACCGGCACCGTTTTTTCCCAGTACGCCGATGCGATCGCCTGGCCCGATGTTCCATGTGATATCGGAAAGCAAGCGCTTGCCGCCTCGATCCATGCACACGTCGTGCATCTCCACCACTTGTTTGCCTAAACGGCTCATGGCCATCTGTTTTAGTTCGAGGGGATTGCGCACTTCAGGCACATCCGATATCAGAGCCTGTGCGGCTTCTAGATGGAATCGGGGTTTGCTGCGGCGCGCTTGGGCGCCACGGGAAAGCCATGCGAGCTCTTTGCGCAGTTGGTTTTGGCGTTTCTCTTCCTTGAGCGCTGCGAGCCTATCGCGTTCGACGCGCTGCATAATATATGCCGAGTATCCGCCCTCAAACGGGTCGACGCATCCGTCGTGCACTTCCCACATGTGCTCGCACACTTCGTCCAAAAACCAACGATCATGCGTAACGACCAGCAACGCCCCGGTGTTTTTCGGCCAGCGGTTTTTTAAATGGTCGGCCAGCCAATTGATGGCCTCCATGTCCAAATGGTTCGTCGGCTCGTCCAGCAGCAATATATCCCAGTCGCCGATGAGCAACCGCGCCAAGTCGACGCGTCGGCGTTGCCCGCCGGAAAGAGTGCCCACTTGCGCGCGCATGGGCACATCGCCTAAAAGCTCATCGACGATAGAGCGCTTTCGACGGTCTGATTGCCATGCGTAGGCATCGGATCCGCCTAGCAGGTCTTCCACGATATCGTCATCAGAAAACGGATCGGTTTGGCCCAGCATGCCCACTGTTGAATTCCCGCTGGGGATAACGCGCCCGCTATCAGGGATTACCTGTCCTGCAATCACGCGTAGCAAAGTCGATTTGCCATCACCGTTTTTGCCGACGATACCGATGCGCTCACCTGTGCCCACACCCAGCGTCACATTGTCGAATATCAGCTTGGTTGGGTATTCTAGGTGCAGGTCTTTGCATGTGAACATAACTGCCATCGGTTCGCCTCCTTCATACGTGCGTGTTCTCGGATCATTAATCCGTTCGGGATACGGATTTGTTCAGGATACGATTTTCCATAGTACCCGTGTCCAGGCGTGCCATCGTAAACGACGTGAAAAAAACGAATGGTTACTTGGGGCGTTTGCAATCTGGCTCTCGTATCTGCCGCATCCCCTAGTACCGTATTGCGCTTTTCTCATCTCTCCAACAGATTTTTGTCAATCAGACCCGCTGTGTGCGATTTGGTTCCGAGATATTCTCTATCGAACTTTTGCCATCTGGGGAAATAGCGACTGTCGTCTTTTGAGCTTACGAAAAAAGTGATATTTGCCGGTTGAAATCGCACACAGCGGGTTTGATTGACAAAACCTGATTCTGCAATCGACGCAGCGCGAGCCCCCGTTTCCGAAGGCTCGCGATGATTGCGAATGATCTGGTGATACGAACATGTTGGTGATGCGAATATGCAGGCACCACGAGACGCCGCGCACAAACTCGCGGCGCACACAAGCTCGCGGCGTGCGCAAACAAACTCGCGGCGCACACAAGCTCGCGGCGCGCGCGAACACGCGTTGCGCACACAAACTCGCACCGCACGCAAACTCGCGGCTCGCGCGAACAGGCTCGCACCTTGACCCGGCGGTTTTAGCTTACTGCCTCTTCCACGGCTACAGCCACGGCAACCGTGGCGCCGACCATTGGGTTGTTGCCCATGCCCAAAAAGCCCATCATCTCAACGTGGGCGGGCACGCTCGATGATCCGGCGAACTGCGCATCAGAATGCATGCGGCCCATCGTGTCGGTCATGCCGTAGCTGGCAGGACCTGCTGCCATGTTGTCGGGATGCAACGTGCGGCCCGTGCCGCCGCCGGATGCCACGCTGAAATACTTCTTGCCAGCTTCAATGGCTTCTTTTTTGTACGTGCCGGCAACGGGGTGTTGAAAACGGGTGGGGTTGGTGGAATTGCCCGTGATGGACACATCCACTCCTTCCAGCCACATGATGGCTACGCCTTCGCGCACGTCATCGCAACCGAAGCAGCGTACGTCTCCGCGCTCGCCTTCGGAATAGCGAATCTCGCGTACAACGGCGAGCTTGCTGGTGTTGTAGTCGAACTGCGTCTGTACGTAGGTGAAACCGTTGATGCGGCTGATAATCTGCGCGGCGTCTTTGCCCAAGCCGTTCAAGATCACGCGAAGCGGCTTTTTGCGCGCCTTGTTGGCGTTGCGTACGATGCCGATGGCGCCCTCTGCGGCAGCGAAGCTCTCATGCCCCGCCAGGAAGCAGAAGCACTCGGTCTCGTCGCGCAATAGCATGGCACCGAGGTTGCCATGACCGAAACCGACTTTGCGGTCTTCGGCCACCGATCCGGGAATGCAGAACGCCTGCAAGCCGATGCCGATTTTCTCAGCTGCCTCAGCAGCGGTTTTCACATGTGACTGCATCGCGATAGCGGCACCCACGCAATAGGCCCACGCTGCGTTCTCAAACGCGATGGGCTGCACCTCTTTTACGATTTCATAGGGATCGAATCCTGCATCTTGGCACATGGTGCGGCAGTCCTCGACCGATTTAATACCGAATTCCGAAATGACCTCGTCGATCTTGTCGATGCGGCGTTCGTAGCTTTCAAACAATGCCATGATTGGCTCCTATTCTTCGCGCGGATCGACGTATTTTGCAGCTTCATCGAAGCGACCGTAGGAGCCCTTCGCATCTTCTAGGGCTTTGTTGGCGTCGGTGCCCTTCTTCACGGCCTCCATCATTTTGCCCAAGTTCACGAACTCGTAGCCAATGATCTGGTTTTCGCCATCCAGTGCCACGCGTGTGACGTAGCCTTCGGTCATTTCCAAATAGCGCGGGCCTTTGGCTTTGGTGCCGTACATGGTCCCTATCATACTGCGGCCACCTTTGCCCAGGTCATCCAAGCCGGCGCCCACAGGCAAGCCGCCTTCGCTGAAAGCGGTCTGCGTACGTCCGTAGACGATCTGCAAAAACAGCTCGCGCATGGCAGTGTTGATAGCGTCGCACACCAAGTCGGTGTTCAACGCTTCCAAAATGGTCTTGCCAATCAGAATCTCGCTGGCCATGGCGGCAGAATGCGTCATGCCCGAGCATCCAATCGTCTCAATCAGACATTCCTCGATGATGCCCTCTTTCACGTTCAGGCTGAGTTTACATGCACCCTGCTGGGGCGCGCACCAACCTATACCGTGCGTGAGTCCGCTGATATCTCCGATTTGTTTGGCTTGAACCCATTTGCCCTCTTCAGGAATGGGCGCCGGTCCGTGGTATGCGCCCTTCGCGATGGGGCACATGCTCTCCACTTCGGCTGTATACAACATAGCAGGTTCCTTTCGATGGTTCGGAAAGCTATTCGCGCACGCGCCCGCAAAGGGCGCTCCATTTGCGCGCACGTTCGCATTATATTGCATGCTGGCCCGTCTGGGGATTTATTTTGCCAGATTAGCAAACCAAAGGTGTGACCTGTTAGAATATAGGATATCAGTCTGTGCAGTCATTCAATCGAAAGGACTCCGTCATGATCGTTACCACTTCCGATATAGTTCCCGGCCAGAATGTCCAAGTGCTTGGTTTGGTCCGCGGCAACATCGTCACATCCAAAAATATAGGTCGCGATATGATGGCTGGCTTCAAAAGCATGGCCGGCGGCGAGATCAAGACCTACACGCAGATGACCGACGAGGCCCGCGAGCTCGCACTCGACCGCATGATTGCTGCAGCTGAGGCCATGGGTGCTGATGCGGTTA
Source organism: Actinomycetes bacterium (assembly GCA_023394615.1). Lineage (GTDB taxonomy): Bacteria > Actinomycetota > Coriobacteriia > Coriobacteriales > Eggerthellaceae > JAEXAI01. Next base: position 5,899 of record JAEXAI010000001.1, read on the forward strand.
TCATGATGCGTTTCTCAGAAGGCTCGGTTGCTGAGGGTACTATCGAGCTTTTGGCATACGGTACAGCGGTGAAGCTTTCCTAAACAGTACGACTCGGTGGGGGATAGGATTCGCACGCCACGTGCAAAGTCGCACAGGTGAAAGGCAAAATCATTACCAGCGGAAAGGCAGTACCATGGCGTTCGTGGAATTCCAAGATGTTCGCAAGACATACCATATGGGCGAAGTGGAAGTTGCTGCCGTCGACGGTATGGACTTCACTATCGAACGTGGTGAGTTCGTGGTAATCGTGGGTCCTTCGGGTGCGGGAAAAACCACCGTACTGAACATTTTGGGCGGCATCGACACGTGTACATCCGGCACCATTTCGCTGGACGGCAAGCGCATCAGTGATTACGGCGAGCGCGAGCTGACGCTGTACCGCCGCCACGACGTCGGCTTCGTCTTTCAGTTCTACAATCTTGTGCAGAATCTCACCGCGAAAGAGAACGTTGAGCTGGCGACCCAGATTTGCGAAGACCCTCTTGACGCAGCCGAAGTGATGGGTCTGGTCGGTCTGGGCCATCGTTTGGACAATTTCCCCGGCCAGCTTTCCGGTGGCGAACAGCAGCGTGTGGCCATCGCCCGTGCGTTGGCGAAAAATCCCAAGCTGCTTTTATGCGACGAACCTACCGGCGCCCTCGATTACAAAACCGGCAAAGCGATTCTGCGATTGCTGCAGACCACATGTGCCGAAACAGGGCGCACCGTGGTACTGATCACGCACAACCAAGCGTTCACTTCCATCGCCGACCGTGTCATCCATGTGCGCGAAGGTCGCGCGCTGAGCATCGAAGTAAACGAGCGCCCTGTGGATGCGTCCACCCTCGAATGGTGATGTTTTCCAGTGAAACTCGTCTTCAACAGAGAAACGATACGCTCGATTAAGGGCTCTTTGGGGCGTTTTCTGGCTATTGCGGGTATTGTCGCTCTAGGTTGTGGATTCTATGCCGGTCTGAATATGACGGGTACTGATATGCGTATCGCGGCCGATGCCTTCTATGATGGTACGAGCCTCTACGATTTGCGCGTGCTGTCTTCCCTGGGTTATACCGATGAGCAGGTAAGCGATATCGCTGATACCGAAGGCGTTGAGGCTGTCATGCCCACGTGCTCCACCGACGTGATGGCGTCGTTGGATGATTCCCAATACACTATTCGCGTGAATTCCTTTGAACCGCAAGATGCGCAGCGCAGCTCGTGCTCTGACGGGCGCAACGTGGTATCCGACGATGACTCGTATATGAACCGCATGGTTTTGGAAGAGGGGCGCTGGCCCGAGTCGTCGGGCGAATGCGTGCTTTCGGCCGACCGCGTGATGAGCACGCCCATCAAACTGGGCGACACCGTAAAGGTGCTCTACGGATCGAAAGACTTGGACGGTGTGTTGGAAACCCGCGAGTACACGGTGGTGGGGCTGGTCCATTCTTCCATGTACGTCTCCGATATCAGCATGGGCAGCACTTCTATGGGGTCAGGCTCCATCGACCAGTACATGTATGTGCCGCGCAGTGATTTCTCGCAGGATTGCCCGTATACCGAAGTCTATGTAAAGGTAGAAGGCGCAATCGGTCTGTTTTCCGGCAGCGACGCGTATCAGGCGAAGGTGGACGAGGTTGCCGAGCGCTTGAAGGGCAAGTCGTCAGAGTTGGCCGAATCACGCCTTTCTCAAGTGAAATCCGATGCCCAAAACACGTTGGACGAAAGCACGGCCGACTACGAGAAACAGCGTACTGACGCGATGGCGCAGTTGGATGAGGCTGCGACGAAGTTAGACGATGCGCTGACTACGTTGCAGGAGAGTCAGGCTGCCATAGATGATGCCCAATCGCAGCTGGATGCCGGTGTTGCCGAATTGGCATCGGGTCGCGCGGAAGCAAAATCGCTTCTTTCGGCCGCCTATGACAAGCTGGTGGCTGCTCAGGTTGAAGCGGATTCAACGACGACTCTATTAGAGCAGAATCAAACGCAGTTGGATGCCGGTTATGCGGAATATCAGCAGGGTCTATCGCAGTGGCAGCAGCAAAGCGACACGTGGAACAACACGACGAGACCCGACTTGGAGCAGAAGCTCACAGATGCGCAGCAATCTTTGACAGCCGCTGAACTACAGCGTGAGAGCATCGAAGCGCAGATGAAGGTGCTTGACCCGGACAGTCAGGAGTATAAAGCACTCGAAGAGCAGCTCAAGGGGATTAAAGCGCAGATCAAGCAGATTGAAGAGGGTATCGCTGGGCTGCAGGCGGGAATCGCTGAAGGTGATGCTGCAATTGCGGATGGTAAAGCGGCGCTGGATGCATCGAAGCAGGTGCTAGATGAATCGCGCCAGCAGCTAGATGCCGCTTTTGCGCAGCTGCAAGCCGGAAAAGAAGAGCTTGTCACAGGTTGGTCGTCGTATTATTCCCAATCGGCATCGACTCAGGCGCAGTTGGATGATTCGCAGGCGCAGATAGATTCATCTGCGGCTCAACTAGCCGATGCGCGCACTCAGCTAGAAAAAGGCCAACAAGAATACAGCGATGGCAAGGCTGAATACGACACCAGTCGCATCGATACCTTAAACAAGCTCTCCGATGCGGCCGAAGTGCTCGCGAGCGCCCAGCAGGATATCAACAGCATAGCTTCTCCCGACATTTACGTGCTCGATCGTACGAAGAACTACGGCGTTACCAGCTTGAAGGCAGACTCTGAGCGTATCGACAACATCGCTGCCGTGTTTCCGTTCATATTTTTCTTGGTGGCGGCATTGGTAGCGCTTACCACCATGACGCGCATGGTGGACGAGGACCGTGTGCTCATCGGCACGTTTAAAGCGCTAGGCTACAGCAAGTCGCGCATTACCGGCAAATATATCATCTATGCAGGTGTGGCCAGCGCATCAGGTGCCATCATCGGCATCTTGGTGTTGTCGCAGGTGCTGCCCTATGTGGTATCCATGGCATACGCCATCATATACAACACGCCTCAAATGCCGCTTCCGCTGGCCATTGACATGCCCGTGGCTTTGCTGTCATTTAGCATGGGCGTGGGTATCACGCTATTTGCCACGTGGGCTGCTGTGGCTGCGACACTGCGTGAGGAACCCGCCGCATTGATGTTGCCGCGTGCACCGAGGGCTGGCAAGCGTATCTTGATGGAGCGCATTACGCCACTGTGGAGGCACATGTCGTTTTCTTGGAAGGTGACGGTGCGGAACCTCTTTCGTTACAAGAAGCGCTTCTTTATGACTATCATCGGCATTGCCGGATGCACGGCGCTGCTATTGACTGGACTGGGCTTACATGATGCCATCTGGGATATCATTGACAATCAATACGGGCGCATCATCCATTACAACGTATCGGTGTCTCTGAAAGACGACGCCACCGAAGAGGATATGGCGCAGGTGGAAGACTACATGCGCAATCAAGGCGACACCACCACCATGGCGCGCGCCCAGCGCGAGAATATGCAGCTGTCTGCAAACGGAAAAAACTCGCGCAGCGTGGAATTGGTCGTGCCGCAGGATGATGACGTTTTCCAGCAGATGATTACCATGCAAGTGCGCACCACGGGTCGCGATATTGACTTGAACGACAACTCGGTGATCTTGACCGAGAAGATGGCGAATTTGATGGGCGCAGGCGCGGGAGATACCGTGACCATCTACGAGCAAGATGAGATAGGAAACGCTGTTGGTGACGGCTATCAACTGACCGTGACCGACGTGATGGAAAACTACACTGGCAGTTTCCTCTACATGGGCAAAAATGCCTATGCAAACTCCGTGAACGGGAATCTGGCGTACATGAGCATCTACGGCGATTGTACCGATGAGAGCGAAAAGCGCACCATGTTCACCGAGGGGATGCATGAAATAGACAGCGTGGAAACCGTGACCTACAACGATGAGACCATCGACAGCTACCGCAAGATGCTCTCGAGCGTGAATATGATTGTGGTGGTGTTGGTGGCCGCAGCTGCAACGCTGGCCTTCATCGTGCTGTACAACCTGACGAACATCAATATCACCGAGCGTCGTCGCGAGATAGCCAGCTTGAAGGTGCTTGGTTTCCTGCCGCGTGAAGTGGATGCCTACATCTTCCGTGAAATTGTGCTGTTGACGCTGATAGGCGATGTATTGGGCTTGGTCTTCGGCGTGCTCATGGAGGGCTTTGTAGTGGTCACGGCCGAAGTGGATTACGTGATGTTCGGCCGTGTGATACATACGATGAGCTTCGTGTGGGCATTTTTGCTGACCATGGTGTTCTTGGGTGTGGTGATGCTGTTTATGAAGCGCAAGCTAGACGGCGTCGACATGATTGAGAGCCTGAAGTCCATTGAGTAGTCTCGCCTGGGCCGGGCCCACTCACCCTCATACTGCACAATCTTCGACGCGCAGCAACCGAATATACGCTATCATTTCATCTGTGAACGAATCATCTACTATCGAAAAGGTTCAATCGTGCCTATTACCGAATTTCTGAAACACAATGCTGCTGCGCATCCTCAGGATGTGGCGCTGGTGGAAGTAAACCCGAAGATACGCGAGAACCGCGGTGTCACGTGGCGCGATTATGAATTGGTGGAAACCAGCCCCACGAAACGATATCGCAGGGAAATGACATGGGACGAATTCAACGACCGAGCGAACCGTTTCGCGCATCTGCTCATCGATGCGGGCGTGAAAAAAGGCGACCGCGTATCGATTCTATTGATGAACTGCTTGGAATGGCTGCCGATGTATTTCGGGATACTGAAAGCAGGCGCCATCGTAGTGCCGCTGAACTACCGCTACACCGCAGAGGAAATCAAGTACTGCTTGGATTTGGCCGAGGTGGACGCGCTGGTGTTCGGCCCTGAATTCATTGGTCGTATGGAAGAGATTGCGGGTCGTTTGCCCAACGTGAAGGCGCTGTACTTCGTAGGAGAAGATTGCCCCACATTCGCGGAGAGTTGCAATCGCCGCATGAAGCATTTTACGGCGGAAGATCCCGGTATCCAGATAACCGACGACGATTATGCTGCCATCTACTTCAGCAGCGGCACGACGGGCTTTCCCAAGGCCATCCTGCATAAGCATGCCAGCCTGATGCAGGCGGCGATAACCGAGCAGCATCACCATTCGCAAACGCACGAGGACTGTTTCCTGCTTATTCCGCCGCTCTACCACACCGGCGCGAAAATGCATTGGTTTGGCAGTTTGGTATCATGCTCGAAGGCCGTGATACTGCGCGGCGTGCGCCCTGAGTGGATTTTGCAGACCGCATCCGAAGAGCATTGCACCATCGTGTGGTTGCTGGTGCCCTGGGCCCAAGACATATTGGACGCACTCGATGATGGCAAGCTGAAGATGAGCGATTATGCGCTGGATCAATGGAGACTGATGCATATCGGTGCTCAGCCTGTGCCGCCAAGCCTCATCAGGCGTTGGAAGGGTTATTTTCCGAAGCATCAGTACGATACGAACTACGGCCTTTCCGAAGCGATTGGGCCAGGCTGTGTGCATTTGGGCGTGGATAACATCGAGAAGGTGGGTGCTATCGGGGTTCCCGGCTATGGCTGGAAAGCCGAGGTGCGCGCAGAGGACGGCAGCATCGTGGAGCCGGGCAGCGGTGAGGTCGGTGAGCTGCGCGTGCAAGGCGACGGCCTTATGAGCTGTTACTACAACAATCCCGAAGCAACGGCCGAAGTACTGCATGACGGATGGCTCTACACCGGCGACATGGCGGAAGTCGACAAGGACGGTTTCATCTTTTTGGTGGACCGCAAAAAGGACGTTATCATCACCGGCGGAGAAAACCTCTATCCGGTACAGATCGAGAATTTTATCCGCACCAATGACAAGGTGAAGGATGTAGCTGTTATTGGCGTGCCTGATGAGCGTTTAGGTGAGATAGCCTGTGCGGTCATCGAGCTAAAACCAGGACGCACCTGCACCGAAGATCAGATGGTCTCGTTTTGCGAGGGTCTGCCGCGCTACAAACGACCGCGCAAGTACGTGTTCGAAGACGTGCCGCGCAACCCGACCGGCAAGATTGAAAAACCGCTTTTGCGCAAACGCTTCAGCGGTGAACGCTTGGTCGAGCAGGAGAATTCAAAATAGCCCATCTGAGCTTTTCGGAATCGGGGATGACACATATGGACGAGGGCGCGCTATGCAACGATGATGCCACTAAAGGCGACATCAGTCATGCTTCCAATCACGATGTCGATGATTTTGAGACCCGCCTCGCAATGGGGCGGGAAGTGCGCATTCCCTCGCAATACGCCGAGGACATTTTTTTCACAGCGGTGAGCGCGGCTCACTTAAGCGTATGGGCTTTCGACACGAAAGCCCGACGAGTCAAAACGGTCAGATTATCTTCAAGCATGGCCCGCTACATCGGCCCAGACTTCGATCAAGCCCTCGACAACGTACCCGAATCACTGTTGCCCGATGTTGATGAGGACGATCGTGATGCTTTCTTGCACATGTATGAGCAAGTATGTGCAGGACGAGATGCATCGTGTGAAGTGTGGGTGAAAGCCAAGCGAGGGGTAGAGGGTCGCTGTATTCGCATCACATACAAAGTGCTTAAAGGCGAAAGCGAAGACGGGCAGCACGGCTTGGCCTTTGGGATGTCTCAGGATATCACCGATGAGCGTGAGGCGGAATTTCGCTATTATTCCGAACTCGACAATATGAAGATGGCCGACAACGAAATGCTGATAGCCAAAAGCCACAGCAATTTGAATCGAAACGAAATCATAGACTTTTCCATACTCAGGGACTGTGCGACCGACCTCACGCATGCGATGTCGTTTGATGACGACGTGCGGATGACGGCCGACATGGCATTGGAAGACGATGACAGGCAGAGGATTATGCACCTGCTGGGTCGAGATCGTCTGATAGGGCTCTGTCGCGAGGGGCAGACGGCATTTTCCATCGAATACGAACGCGAGAAACCGGGAAGCTCTCCTATATGGGCGAGCATACAGGTAAAGACATGCGTCGTGCCCAGCACCGATGAGGTCGACTGTTTTCTGTATACCTACGACATGACCCAAAGGCTCATCGAGCATCAGATGATAGCGAAGGTAACCGATTTGGACTACCTTGTTTTGGGTCTGATGTCAGTGAAAAGCGGGGCGCTGCGCATGTTCGCCAAGGTTTCCGGCGACGCTGAGCCTGCGATGATTTCAATTGCTGATTTCGATGAAACAGCGCAAGAGCTTCTGAAGGAACATTGCGCGTCAGATGTATGGGAAGGGGTCCTGAACGACATCTGTCGGACAAATGTCCTGCGGCATCTGGACCGTGAGAGATTGTATACAAGGGTATTTCCCGTAATCGACGAAGGTGGCCGCGAGCATTTCCTGAAGATGCATTTCATGTACCAATCCTCCACGAAGAGCATGGTGTTTTTTGCCTGCGAGGATATCACGCAGCAGGTAATGGATTCAAAAAAGCAGGTTGAGCGCCTGCGAGAAGCGAAGCAGGAAGCCGAGCGGGCCAACGATGCAAAATCGAGCTTCCTCTCCAGTATGAGCCACGATATGCGCACGCCTTTAAACGGCATCATCGGGTATGCGGAATTGGCCGAAAAAACCAACGATGCAGAACAAAAACAGGATTATATCGGTAAGATCAAACTCTCCGGTATGTATTTGCTGGAGCTGATAAACGACACGCTGAGCCTGTCGAAAGCCGAAAGCGGGAAGCTGGCTTTGAAGCCCGAAGTAGTGAAGTCGATGGACGTGCTGGAGAACATAAAGAGCATTATGAGCGTCTCCGCGCAGGCAAAGAGCATCAATTTCACAGCCGAGTGCGCATGCGGCGGCTCGCGATACGTGCGCATAGATCGCATGCGCATTCAGCAGATAGTGCTAAACCTGCTCTCTAATGCTATCAAATACACGCCCGAGGGTGGAACGGTGCAATTCCATATTGCCAAGGTTCCCACTCAGCTCGACGGCTGCAATTTTCGCTTTGACGTGCAAGACAACGGTATCGGTATCAGCAAGGAGTTTCTACCCCGGCTATTCGATGCGTACACCCAAGAGCGTAGCAAGCGCGCAGCGGGGGTAACGGGCACCGGCCTTGGGTTGGCCATCGTAAAGCAGCTGGTAGATGCCATGGGTGGGCGGATAGAAGTGGTATCAAAAGTGGACGAGGGCACGCATTTCACTGTGTGGATGCCTATCGAATTGATTTCAAATGAAGAGGCCCGAACTCTTTTGTCTCGGGCGCGCCCTGCATTGGCGAGCAGGGAAGAGCTATCGTGCATGCGCGTTTTAGTATGCGACGACAATGCTATGAACCGAGAGATCATAGAAGCTATGTTGAGAAGCTGCGGGACTGGTGTTGTTATGGCGTGCGACGGACAGCAAGCACTTCAATTGTTCGACGAATCGGATGTGTGCGAGATTGATGCAATACTGATGGATGTACGTATGCCGGTTATGGACGGCTTTGAGGCGACACGTGCGATTCGCGCGTTGAATCGGACTGATGCTGCTTGCGTGCCGATTATCGCCATGACTGCAGATGCGATTATCGATGAGCAGGACCTGATTGCGCAGGGCATGACCGATTGTGTGCCCAAGCCGATCGATTCCGAGGTGCTGTATAACAAGTTGATTCAAGCGATGAGTCGCGGGTAGCGCTTCAGCGTGAGTGTGAGCTTGATGCAGCCTGCAGACAACCTACTTGAGGGGCTCTTTTACTGGTTGTGTTTGACGCGCCAGAGTTATCGCTCGCGTTTCTTTGCAGGTGTGGTAGAATTTCCCGTGCGCAAAAAATCGGCTGCTTCTGTTGCTCTTTGCGTTCGCATATGCCCTCGTAGCTCAGTTGGATAGAGCAGTGGACTTCTAATCCGAAGGTCGGCGGTTCGAATCCGCCCGAGGGCACCACGTATAACCGCAGTTCACAGGCTGTTTATGCTTGTGGTCTGCTTTCTTCCAGCGTTGCGAAGTTGGAAACGTCTACAGGCGGGCATAACCTGACCATCGCAGAGGGGCATGACTTCACGCTTGGCAAGTACGCCGACATAGTCATCGAATCAGGTGACGCTTTGATGCTCAATCAAAGCGCTGTCTTTACTGTGGAAGAAGACACCGGTTATAACCACCAGGGGACCCTCTACATAAACGAGGGTGCCACGCTCGGTTTTAACTGCGGCAGATGCTTCATCGTCAGCCTCGCTTTTCGATTCGGCTTTCGCCAGCCTGGCTGCGGGATTTCAGATGATGTTTCACTTGTCCTTATGACGACGGAGCGCGAACAGGGCCACGCAAGCAAGGTATATGCCCGCTATGGGGAAGAGCACCATGTGCAGCGAAAGCGCATCGGGCTTGTCAATCGGTCAAGACCACAGAGGTGCCCTATTGCCTTAGCGTGCGTGGCATCTGCAATTTCTTGAAGCGAGGGCACATCGGTACTAGAATGGACGGTAGGCCGAAATGCCAAGGGACCAATGGCCGAACGTTTCTGGAGGATGCAGGGACTGAGGGGTCAGCATGTTATTTCAATCATCGCAATGTTCCAAGAAGAAGCGCTATAAGAATTCGATTTCGCTGGCGAATAAGGCATTGTGCGTTGCGATGAGCTTGATCCTGGCTTTGTCTTTCACTCCTACTGCGGGCTTTGCGGAAGCGTTGGTTGGCGCAACGAAGGATGCTGCGGAAGAAGCTGGGGGCCTTGGCGCGTCGGCATCGGATGTTGCGACGCAGGCATCGGCATCGGAAGATTCTGAACAACAACTGGCATCGGACGTTGCGGCGCAACTATCGGCATCGGATGCCGAAGCGCAATCCTCAACATCATGGGATGAGCCGACTTGGCCCGAATTCATCCCGTTTTTCTCCCATGACGCGCAGCCGAGCACCGCATGCGGGTACGACACCTTTGAAGGTACTGACGGCGGCGTTATCCAAGACCCCTACATTCCCACCACGTCGTGGGTGTATCACGCTGCCGACATGCTCTGTTACGTGTATCCGGCGCAGGGCTACGTGTTCGACCATATGCGCGTGGCCATGACCAACGCCAACGGCGGCACCACGCACTACGCCACGATCGAGCGCTCTGACACGTCGATAGACGAATCCGGCGTTGCGATGTTCACGTTCACTCCTTCATCGCTTGCCAACATGGTCGGCTGGAAGCTTGATAACGTCGGCAACATCCAGTTAACGCCCTATTTCGCGAACGCTCAGTGCGACATCTCCGTTTCTGCAGAGGGCAGCGGTTGGGTAAGCGGTGCCGGCACCTACGATTACGGCGACACTGTGACGCTCAAGTCCTCGCCGGATCATGGTTGGCAGTTCGATTCGTGGCGGGATTCCTCTGGCGAAACGGTGTCGACGGAAGAAAACTGCACGTTTACCTGCGATGGCAACGCTGAAACCTATACCGCTGTTTTCACGAAGATTCCCTACGTTCTTTCTGTGGGCAAGATGGCCTCGGAAGAGTTCGAAGACGACATCGAGGTCAGCTACAGCCCTGTGCAATCCAGCTATGGCCTCGGCGATAAGGTGCAGCTTTCCACGACCATCGACACCGCAGGAGCCGCTTTCGTCATGTGGTACGACAGCGACACGGGCGTGTTCGTGAGCAATCAACCCGATTACACGTTGCAGATCGCGGGCGACACGCATATATTTGCCGTTTACCTTGCTGCGGGCACTGCGGTGCAAACAGTGGCGTCGAATCCTGCGGGGCTTATTCCCAACAGAATCGATATGCTGACTGCAGGCGAATCCGTTCTAATGCAAGCGCCGGATATCCCCGGGTATCATTTTCGCTTTTGGAACACCGTCGGGTCCGATTCGGGCGGAAGAATCGAAACGGCCAGCTCCCTTCAGGTTACCGCCGAAGGCATCCAGCAGTGGACCGCTTATTACGAACCCCGAGATTATGTTGTGCTTTGCGGCCCGAAAACCGCAGGCGAGGGCAGTGTTTCCATACTTGACGGTCAAACGCTTGCCAATCAGGCGTCGCTTGCTTTGTCAGGTCCCGTGCAACAGACCTTCACGGCCCTGCCTGCCGAGGGCTATCGCTTCGTGCGCTGGAACTTAGGCGACGGTGAATACTCCTACGATCAAACGCTCACGTTCTATCCCTACGAGCACGCTCAGGCTATCGCCGAATTCAAGGTGGACGCGGGCTGGCTGGCATGCGTGCCCAGCCAGGTGCGCTACGGTTATGTGACTGCCGTTAGGAACGCAACAAGTGATGGTGGGCAGCTGCTTCCCGGTGATACGGCGGTCTTCACGGCGCATCCGTTTTCGAACGCGACGTTCGACGGTTTCTTCGAGGGCGATACGCTCGTCGGGTCTTCGACAACGTTCACAGCCGCAGCCGATGCGACCGATCACCTCTACATTGCGCGCTTCCATGAGACCTTACCGACCATCACGGCCAGCCTTGTGAGCGCCGACGGCCAAGATGTAACGAGCGCGGGCGCCATTACGGGCGCGGGCCAATACGCTTATGGCACCTCCGTCACTCTTGCGGCGACGCTTACCGACAATGATTACGAAGTGGTTTGCTGGACGGACGCACAAGGCAACGTGGTAGATGGCTCGCGCGGTGCCGCATCCATTACCGTGGTTGCCGATGAATCGACCGCCTATTTCGCCCATGTGGCGAAATCGAACGGTCTGTTGTCCGTGGCGGCGTCTCCGATCGGCGGTGGCACTGCAGGAGTGAGGTCCTATCCGATCGATGATGCGATCGCGGCGACCCAGAGCATCTCGGTTGCCCTGGGCGACCAAGTACTGCTGAGTGCCTCTCCCTCGCAAGGCAAGCGCTTCGCCGGGTGGATGCAGGACGGTCGCCTTCTTTCCACCTGCGTCCCCGTGGTCTATCCGGTGTACGGCTACCAGCCCGTAACCGGTTACTTCGTAGACGATTCCGCATCGTCAATCGTTGCCGTTGAGGCGCGTGCGAACGACCCCCTTGGCGGCACGGTAAGCGGCAGCTGCATCGTTTCAGCGGGAAGCTCTGTAACGGTGAAGGCGGCCGCTGCAAACGAGTATCGTTTCACCGGTTGGTTCGATTCTGCAGGCCGCGCGGTCAGCCGTGAGGCAACCTATACGTTTGCGGCGGATGCCGGCGTATCGCTTACGGCGCACTTCAGCCGCACTGAACGCGACGTTTCGGTGAGTGCTAGCCCGACTGAGGGCGGGGATGTTGCAGGTGGCGGAACCTATCGCGTCGGCGATACGGCCACCCTCGTTGCCACGCCAAGCGAAGGCTACCTGTTTGATCACTGGGAAGATGCCGCCGGAAACACCGTGGAAAGCCCAGCGGTGGAAGGTCAGCCGAACACCTGCATGTTCACGGTTTCGCAGGATGTATCGTACACGGCCGTGTTCACCGTGCGAACGTATCCTTTGCCGACCATCACCTACAGCGACCAAGCACATGAAAGCTGGGGAAGCGTTTCATACGCGATTTACCGGGGCGATGTGGACGAGCCGCTGCTTGGCGTCGCACATCTGGAGTACGGGGACCGCGTGGTCTTCAGAGCCGTGCCCACTCCACTTGCAAACGGCGGGGATGAGAGCGCCTACGCCTTCGCGGGTTACAAGGACGCCAGCGGCAACGTGCTCTCATCGGATGAGATATACGTGGTGGACGAGGTTTCTGCGAGTGCCGATGTCACCGTGGATTTCACCGAGCGGGCAGTTGAGAACGTGAGCTGGACGGCAAAAGTGACAGACGAGAACGCCAACCGCGCGCTTTCGCAGACGGCCGACCTTTCGGTGTCTTCCGGCGGTGCCGTTTCGGGCTATCAGGGCGATACGGCGCACATGGATTACGGAGCGCAGGAAAACGACAATCTCGTCTTCGACGGTTGGTACCGGCAAGGCGAAGACATGCCCGTCTCCACCGAGCTTGCCTTCGACTACCTGCTCAGCGATAGCGTGCCGCTTGAAGCGCGTTTCCATGTGAAGACGTATTACGTGCACGTGCTCGACCCGTGCCGTACCGATTCCTCTATCGCGGCCTCGGTCACGAACAGCACGCGCACGGTCGACTGCTACCGCGAGGCTGGTGATACCGTGCCGCTTGCTGCAAGCGCGAACGACAACACGCAGTTCTTATGCTGGACAGTTGGCACGACCGCTCCAAGCGACACTCCCATTGGCGATGACATCGTGAGCGGCCAGCTGCAGGGTACGGTCGCGGGCACAGACCTTGCGGCCAGCTGCGTTATCGATCCGACGACACAGGCTTACGATACGATGAACACGTTGTATGCCCAGACGACGTTTTGCGGCATATCCCGCTACATCACGGCTGCTGTGAACGATAGTTCGATGGGCGGCATCTGGGGTGAGGGCTTCTACTATCAAGGCGAGACGTGTGCGCTTCTGGCCGTGCCCATGGGCGGCGACGAGAGCAGCCACTACGAGGTAGACCACTGGGAAGATGCCGACGGCAACACGGTGGAAAGCCTCGATCAAACAGTCGCGCCGACCGAGCTCACGTTCATCACGGAGGATTCGGCAACGTACACGGTCCTATTCAAGAAAGTCGACGGTGCGGCAAGCCTTGAATGGATGAACGATGTCATGGCGATAGCCAGTGCCGTCTTGGTATCCGCCGGCATCGTCGCGGCAGCGCCCGAGCTGGCTTCGGCTTTCGAAGCTTTCGCGGCTGCCGCCACAGGTACCGATGCGGCTGCGGCCATGAGCGCGATCGCAAGCAATCTGGCGAAGTATCCGCACGACCCCGACCATCACGGCGGCAAGGGCGACAAGGACGATAAAGACGGCAAGACGAAGATCATAAGCAAGGCAGAGCCCGAAACGGGCGGCAGCGCAACAGGTGGCGGCAGCCTTAAAAAGGTCGGCAGCGTCGTCACGCTCAAGGCCGATCCCAAGGAAGGTTACACGTTCACGAAATGGACTCACGGTGTGAGCGACGCATCGGTGGGAAACGATAAGGTTCTCAACGTGAAAGTCACCGAAACCATGGGGGCAGAGGAGACGTACACGGCTCACTTCGAGCCTGCAGAATACACCGTCACGGTGCAGAGCAAGCCTGCGAACGCCGGCGACTACACGGCCGATAACGCGCCTCTTGGGGCCGACAACAAGACGACCGTGAAAGCAGGAGATTCAGTGCTGCTCAAGGCCTCGCCGAATCAGTTGCCGACCGACGAGTCGGGGAAAGAGTCCGACAAGAAGTACGCCTTCGAAGGCTGGTACGACGATGCGGGGCTGTTGCTGTCGAGTGCCGAGGAATACCGCTACACGCCCAAGAAGAGCGGCACCATAGAGGCGCGCTACGACGATTCAGGCACGTACAAGGTTACTGCAACGGCCTCGCCCACAGAAGGCGGCATCGTAACGCAGGAGCCTGCAGACGGCAAGGTGGAACAGGGAGAGTCCATAACGCTCAAGGCGAAGGCGAACGAGGGCTATTACTTCGATGGATGGTATGACAACGACACATCGGTGGACGCCCTTTCAAAGGAGGAAACCTACAAATACACCCCCACCAAGAACATATCCCTGGTCGCCAAGTTCACCAAAGGCGGCTGCAAGGTGAGCGCTATCGTCAGCCCGGCTTCTTTGGCAGACAACGTGGAGATAATAGGCGCGGGCAATTATGCCCCGGGCTCCGATGTGGAGCTCACTGCCGGTTTGGACGATATCAAGAAGGATGATTACGTTTTCGAGGGTTGGTTCAACGCGCCCGAGGGGGGAGAACCCATCTCGACGCTCACCAAGCTCAAGTTGCAGAACATCGATTCAGACAAGACCGTCTACGCCCGCTATCACAGCAGCAAGGTCACGGTGAAGGTAAGAGCGGAGAGGGTCTTCCCATGGATAATCCCCATTTACAACGGTTCCACGGATCCCTCTGGCACGCAGGTGTATCGCTATGGCGAGGAAGTGACGCTTAGCGCCACCCCTAAAGAGGGCTACACGTTCTCTCATTGGTACACCGGCAAAGAGGGAGACGACTTGCTCACGAATTCCGTGTTGGTGATCCACCCCAAGGAAGACGGGAAATACATAGCATGCTTCGACAACAAGCCGATTGTCTACGTGGTGGCCAACGCCACAGAGGCGGCGGATGTGTATGTTGGGGAAGGTCTCGAGAAGAAGACGGCCGATCCCAAAGGCTACTATTACATCGAAGGCGATGCGCCGACGTACCATCTTTCCACCTCGCGCAAAACCGATGACCCTTCGACCGCCCAAAGGGAAGACATCATCTCGAAGGATTACTATTTCATGGGCTGGTATTCCAACGGGCGTCTCGTGAGCCTGTCGAAGGAATGCGATTTCGACCCCGAAGGCTTCAGCTTGCAGACCAATGCGAGCAAGAGCACCATCGTAGAGGCTGCGTGGCGCCCGATAAGCCATGCGGTTGTGGCCTTGCCGTCGCCTGACGAGGGAGGCACGGTGGCCACCCACTTCATGCTGGTGGGAACAAACGATACGGCTACGGTCAGCGCCACGCCGAATCCGGGATACACGTTCAAAGGTTGGTATAATTCCGACCTTATTCCCGTCAGCACCGATTTGCAATACACCTTTACCATCAAGATGCCCACGGTGCTCGTTGCCAAGTTCGACCCCATCATGCTAGACGTGTCGGCGAGCACGGTCGTTTCAAACGAAGGCGAGCGCACGCAAACAGGCAAGGGTGGATCCGTAAGTGGCACCGGTCAGGTGCAGTATGGAAACGAGGCCACTCTGACGGCAACCCCGGAAATCGGCTACGAGTTCTCACGATGGGAGGATGCCTCTGGCACCACGATTTCCGCAAGCAAGGCTTACACGTTCACCCCGACGGACGATACCAAGGTCACGGCCGTGTTCGTCCCGAAAACCTATCAACTGAAGGCCACAGCGAACCAAGATGAATACGGTGAAGTGAGCGGCTCGGGCACTTACGATGCCCAGTCTGATGTGACGCTTACCGCGATGCCTGCTGCCGGCTGCAAGTTTATCGGTTGGTACGAAAATGGCATCTGCGTGGGCACGGATGAAAGCTACAAGGTTAAAGTCGATGCCGATCGCACCTTCAGCGCGCAGTTCACGTCGCTTCCGTTCGTGGTGACCACGACCATGAACGACCCCGATGCCGGCACGGTATCGGGTGAAGGCGGCTATCGTGCGGGCGATGAGGCAACGCTTCGCGCCACACCTCGCACGGGCTACTATTTCGAGAAATGGGTCGACAGGGACAAGGAAAAGGACGACACGATAACCGATCAGCAGTACTTGACGTTCACCGTTGAGAAAGACGTCAATGCTGAAGCCCGGTTCGGTAAGATGAACTACCTTATAGAGGTATCCGACGGTTCGAGCTCTACGAATTCGAGCAGCACCATCGGGCAGGAGGTGAAGGCTCACGCTCAAACGCTCGACGGCAAAAAGCTCATAGGGTGGTATGCCTCGGTGCCCGCCGAGGTTGGTGCAGCCGCAAGCACGTCGTATTGCGTCGGCACAAGCGAGGATCTTGCGTTTACCCTCGACGAGAAGGTCATAGACTTCATGGGCGAGGGCCAGACGCTGCTTTTGGAGGCTCGCTATGCGGACGCGAGCCAATATGTGGTAGCCGCCACAACAGACCCGCAATACGGCGGCTGCAGCGTCGAGGGCGACGGTACCTTCAATGAGGGGGAAACGGCCACGCTCACAGCGGTGCCCGGCGCGCATTACGCTTTCGATCATTGGGAAAACGCTGCTGGCCATACGGTATCAACTAGTCAAACCTATTCGTTTACGGTGGTGGAAGACGAAGACCTCGTCGCCTGCTTCACCGCTGAGCAAGCAAGCGTGACCATCAAGTCGTCCTCGATGTTTTCCGGCGAAGCGTTTCTTGTGTCGCCCAGCGTGGGCGGGTCGGCCCAAGTTGATGCGGGCACTACGATAGTCGCCGTCGCCGTGCCGGTGTCTACCGGGCGTTTCATGGGATGGCTGGATTCCGGCGGCAATGTGGTCAGCTATTCTTTGGTGCTCGTTCGCAAGGTGAGCGATGACAGGGTGTTCACGGCCGTTTTCGACAAGGTGGGCTTCCAGGTGACCGCCACCGTTTCGCCTGCTGGGTCCGGTATCGGCACGACCGTGCCGTTCATCGGCTACACGTATGATTCAACCTCAATCATCTTCTGCGTTCCTTATCCCGGATGGACGTTCGTCGGCTGGTATGACGAGAAAGGACGCCTTGCCAATCTTTCACCTGTCTGGAAATACAATGCCATAGAGGACAAAACGTTCACCGCTCGGATGAAGCGCATTCACAATGTGGTGTATGTAGAAGCGCAGGAAGACGACGATGGCAATGCGCTTGGAAGCGTCGACACCTCCGATGGCGATGAGACGGCGTTCGGCAACGGATACCGTGCCGCAGTAGCGCTAGACGGGGACATCACCTTGTTCGCGAGCGCCCACAGCGGATATCATTTCACGGGTTGGTATGCGAGCATTCCGTCGCAAGATCACAGCAAAGGTGATTTGGTGTCTGCCCAGTCGGATTGGACGTTCACGCCCGATGAGAACTACTATTTGGAAGCACGTTTCGAACCTACGGTGCCCGATACGGCCGAGTACACATCGTATGTGGAAGGTCCCGGCAAGGCCCAGCTCGTGACGCAGAACACAGACAATCAGGGCGAGATAACGGAAGAAACCACCGATCTTGAAGAAAGACAGGTTGTGAGAATCGCCGATGGGGCCTCGCAGGTGTTCCGCTACGTGCCAGAAGAGGGTGCCTACCTTTCGTCGCTTGCCGTTTCATATGATGCGGTGGATCTTTCCGCCTATACTGGCGGCTCCTTCGATTACACGGCTGAGAACATGACGGGCACACGGTTGTTGAAGGCCGTCTTCGCGACGCCGCAGGCACCCCAGATAACCGGCCAGCCGGTACAGACGAATGTGGTGGCCGGGCAAGATACCACGCTTGTTTGCACTGCTCGCAGCCTTGATGGCGCAGAGTTGCAGTATCAATGGTATAAAGACGGAAAAAAGTTGAGCGATGCCACTCAAGCCACGTTGGCGATAGGCGACGCGTCTTCAGCCGATGAGGGCGTCTATCAATGCGAAGTGGGCGAGACGCTTTTCGACATTAACTCGCCCACGACGTTCAGCGACAAGGTACGGGTGACGATTGTCGCCGCAGACGCTCTGATACTGAATGCCTCGTCGCTTTCCGTGGCCACGTGCGCAGAAGCCTACGCCGCCGCGCTTGTGCCTGCAACAGGCGGAACCGCGCCATACACCTACACGCTCAAAAGCGGCTCGCTGCCGGAAGGCATGTCGTTTACGGGTGCCACGCTCAACGGCGCATTCTCCGGCGTCGGCCTCGCGGAATCGCTTGACGCTCCCTTCATCAGCGGTACGCCCACAACGCCGGGCTCATACGAGTTCACCATAGCCGTAAACGATGCAGAGGGCGCTCAGGCAAGCGCAGTGTATAAACTGCTCGTCGACAAGCTGCAGCCCTCGCTTTCGTTCAGCAACACCGAATTAACCTACAACGGCCAGCCTCAGGCGCCTGCGCTTTCAGGGGTGCCCGACGCATGCGCTGAAGATGTGGTGTGTACATATGTGGGAACAGGCGACACGGCATACTCGTCGGCCGAGCCGCCAACGCACGTGGGCACGTATCAGGTGACGGCATCCATCGACGACGCGTTCTGCACGACCAGCGTATCCACCGCGTTAGCGATAGTGCCGCAAGAAGTTTCGTTCTCGTTTGCCAATGGCTCGCTGGATTCGCTCGTCTACGACGGCGAGCACTATGCGGCTGCGGTTTCGTCTGCGCCGGAGCTTTCAAGCGACCAGTATCAGATAACCTATGTGGGCACAGGCACGACAAACTATCCTGCATCCGCCACACCACCTGCCGGTGCAGGCGCCTATCGGGTGACGGTCGGCGCTACCGACCCCGATTACACCGGTTCGGCTTCGAGCGATTATCAGATAGCCAAGGCAGACCAGACCATAGAGGGCCGCAGTCTGTACGCGAAATCGTACGGCGATGCGGATTTCCTGCTTGATGCCACGGCGATCACGCAGACTTCGTTTACGCTTTTGAGCGGGGAAGACGTGGCGAACGTTTCGGCTGAAGGTCTTGTGAGCATCAAGGGTTCGGGTGTTGCCGTGATTGAAGCGCAAGCACCGGCTTCAATCAATTACAATGAAGCAGACCCCATGCGTATCTCCATCACGGTCTCGCGCAGCAATGACGAGTCAATCCAGATTTCCGACAGCACTGTGGAACTCTACGACGGGCAACAGCATGGCGTGGCTGCGGTTGTCACCGATTCGGATGGCAATCCCCTTGCCTATACTCAAACATACACAGGCATAGACCCTGCAGGCTACGGCCCTTCGACAGAGGCGCCGACGGCGGCTGGCATCTATGTGGTGCAGGTGCGCACGACCGAGCCCAACTACCGGCCTATGACAGCGCGGGCGCTGCTCACCATCACCGATGAGTCAGTGAGTATAACGGTGAACGTGACCGGAAAGGGAAAGGCGCAAACGGTGAGCGGTACCACGGTCGCAGATATCGCGAGCGGCCAGAGCATAAGCCTTGTTATCGGCGGCTCGCAGAGTCTGCGCTTCGTTCCCGATGCGGGCTCGTATCTATCCGAGCTGCTCGTCGGCGGCGTGGCGGTGGATCTTTCCGCTTATGCAGGAGGCTCGTTTGACTACGAGGCCGCAGACGTGCAGGCGGACACTGTTGTGGATGCCGCATTCGCGCAGCCGCAGGAACCGCAGATAGTTTCCCAGAGCGGCTCGATGCAGGTTCACCAAGGTGATGCGCTGACGCTTGCCTGCACGGCCGAAAGCTCCGATGGCGGTGAGATTGCGTACCAATGGTACAGGGATGGTGTTGAAGTAGACGGCGCTACGCAGAGCGCGCTTTCGATAAGCGCAGCTTCTGCCGCAAATGCCGGCGTCTACAGCTGCAAAGCGTCGGAGACCCTGCTGGGGGCTTCATCGACTATTGTTTCAAGTGCGGATATGACGGTGAGCGTGGTGGAAGTCGGCAAACTGGTGTACAACGCATCTGCCTTGGCTCCTGCCACATGCGCGAAGGCCTACACGGCTTCGCTCGGCGCTGCAAGCGACGGCAGCGGGTCGTGCACCTATGCTCTTGCAGGCGGTTCCGTGCTGCCCGAAGGTCTGGTCTTCAGCGATGGCAGCACGGGCACCGGCGTTGAGAGCGCAGGTCCGCAGATTGCCGGAACGCCCGCGAAAGCGGGGAAGTACACGTTTTCCGTCGTTGCTACCGACGCTCAGGGTGCCACCGCCACAGCCGCCTTCACCTTGGTGGTGGACAAGGTCATCGCGCCGCTTTCGTTCGACGGCACCGAATTCTACTATGACGGCACGGCTCAAGCACCTGTTCTATCCGGTGTTCCGCAGGGATTCGAGGATAAAACGACCTGCGCATACACAGGTACGGGCACTACGGTTTACGGTCCGAGCGCAACCGCGCCCGCTCATGCGGGCACATACCGCGCCACCGCGATGATCGACACGGACCAGTGCGTGGGGGCCGCGCGCAGCACATTCAGCATCAATCCGTCGCAGGCGACGATAACCATAGGCGACACGTACGCCGTCTTTGACGGGGGCGCGCATGCGGCGTCTGTGACGAGCGCCCCGGCACTCGATGCGTCGGCAATCGAAGTCGAATACCTTGGGGTGTCCGGCACTTGGTATCCGACCTCAAACGTTCCTCCCGTGGATGCGGGAACCTATCTCGTCACCGCTAACGTGAAGGCAGGCGGCGACTACGAAGGTTCGGCTCAAACGCAGCTCGTTATCGCCAAGGCGAATCAGTCCGTTGAAGGTTCGAGCCTCTATCAGAAGGTATTCGGAGATGCGGGCTTCCTATTGACTGCGACCGCTCAGACTGCAGTGGAATTCTCCGTCGAAAGCGGTGCTGATGTCGTGGAAGTGTCGTCGGAGGGGGCCGTGCGCATAAAGGCCGCAGGCGGTGCGGTGGTGCAGGCGAGCGCTCCCGCCTCGGGTAATTATAACGCTGCTACGCCGCTTCGCATATCCATCACGGTCGCGCAAAGCGCTGCGGTCTCCATTCAGATGCCCCAGAATACCGTGGTGTTCCATGATGGGAAAACGCACGGTGTTGCGGCAACGGTAACTGGAAACGGCGGCAGCGCCATCTCGTATACGCAGACGTATACTGGTGTGGGAACGACCGCATACGGTCCATCGAGCGAGCCGCCCGCAAATGCGGGCACCTACAAGGTGCAAGTGATTACGGATGATCCCAATTACTACCAACGTGAGGCAGTCGGTTTGCTGGTGATAGCGAACTCGAAGGTTGCGGTCACGGTTTCTGCGGGAGGCGATGGCGCGGTATCCGTGCTCGATAGCGCAGGCGCGGCCACGCAGGTGCTGTCCGGCGCGGTGTTGGATTTCGTTGGCGGCACATCGCATACGTTCAAATTCACGCCTGCGCAAGGTCAGCGCATCTCACGTCTTTCGGTGAACGGCATTGATGTGGATTTGTCGGCCTATACAGGCGGAACGTTCGATTACGTGCTGGAGTACGTTGCCACCGATTGCGAACTCAGCGTTGAATTCGCACCAGAGGATTCCGGCGACGGCGGCAATAATGGAAATGCTGACTCTGGCGGCGCTGCCGAGGGCAACTTTGGTGATGCCGGAGATGTTGGCAACGCTGCCGCAAGCGAAGGTGATGCCAGTGCCTCTTCCGAATCGCTGCAAGCCAGGGTTCTACCCAATACCGGTGACAGCTGGAGATGGTGGTAGGGTGCAAGGTGCATATGTCAATCAGATACAAGGCGATCGTATTCTATTGGTCCGGGTTCGTCGTCTTTTTCAGAGCGTCCAGCCGACGAAGCGGAAAATCCAGTCAGGCAACGCATCGCCGGTATCCGGCAGCGCGCGAACCGTATTCGCCGCGCCGCCATCGGATGCAGGCTGCGGTTCGGGTGTTGGTGTCGGCGTGGGTTCTGCGATGCGGGTCGCGCGCATTATAAGCACGTCGCCATCATAGGCCGTCGAGCCCATCGTGTAGAGCCATTCATCAGTGGTAGCCGAGGTCGCATAGTATATGGGTGCCCGGTAGGCGCGTTTGCCGAAATCGGTGAAGGTGGCGCCGCCATCGGTCGACACGAACGTGTCGGCATCCAGAAAGGCGGTGTAACCGGTATCCGTATAGGCCAGGACACCGCTGATCAACGGGCCGTTGTCGCTGGCAGTCAGACTGTAGGTGCCATGAATC
>JAEXAI010000003.1 GCA_023394615.1 Actinomycetes bacterium
TCAGTAAAAAGAAGCCTAGGTGAATGATAATGCATACTAAAAGTTAACTTATTTGCCTAAAGCTGCACTTTTTTGACAAAACTGGGGAATCGACTCCGAAATCGGATGGATAGGCGACGAAAACAGCCGGGTGGACCCAGTCAGATGTGCACGCGTGGCCGTATTAGCGCACGCATAGCTGTATTAGTGCACATGTGGTCGCATTAGTCCAACTTCGCCAGGGCACGCAATTCACCGCGGCTCTGTATGCCCATCTTTCCGTATATGTGATGGATGTGGGTCTTTACTGTGCTCTGTGAAAGCGAGAGGTCCGATGCGACTTCTTGGATGCTTTTGCCTTGCATAATCAACGCCAATACTTCTTCTTCTCGGGCTGAAAGGCCGTATTCTACAGCCAACGCAGCCGATTGCTGGTTGATTGCTTCATAGAACACGATGCGGCTGGTTTCCATATCTCTTGGATCGTTTTCGGAAGAGTGTTTGGAAGAACCGGCATAGGTGCTTGAGCGAGCAGTCGTGCTTTCTTCTTCGAACCCGAACATGAATCCGCCGTCGTCGCTGGCGAACGCGCAATAGGCGCAAAGCGCCACGATGAACACGCCGACGCAGATGCCCAGTGACGTTGGATTGCTGGCAACCATCGAAGACAGCACGAATCCCGCTATCATCCCGAAGATACATGCGGCAAGGGAAGTGGTAAATGCGAATCCGGCCAGACGGACGACAGGGGTCTCGAAACGATTGGCTATCTCGCACAAAGTCAGAATCAGCAGGAAAAGCAGCATTGCGAAGGCACCAGCAACGAAAACCATTCCGCTTGCATTGCCAAGAGCCAACAGCAGCATTCCCAATACCATGACTGGTTGGGCGGCGCGGTAGAGCACCTTCATTGTCAGTCGTTTCGGGAACAGCACCATTGCCGCAAACAATATGACTCCCAATCCGCCGAATCCGATGATCTCGTTTCCGGATAGACCAAACATCATGTTGGTGCTGGCGAAGAAAAATCCAAACACAGCCATAGAAACAAGGGCATGCTTCAGGAGTCCGAACAAGGCTGATGTTCTCCAGGGTACGCGAAGCGAGATTCCCGGCAGTTTTTTATCGAAGCGTTTCGCTTTAGTGGCGGCATCGCTGTCATGCGACAAGACGCGAAATCCAAGGACAAGGCAAACCGTGGATATCACGGGAAAGCATGAGGTGAGAATGCAGGCCGCCAGTGTGGGCAGCATTTCCAACAAAAAATAAATAACCGCAGCACCCGTGCACGACAGTGCTAGGCAGTATCCGGTACAGCGGGAGTCGACCAATCCGAACAGCTCGCTCCATATAAGGGAGAGCCAAGCGAACTCCATACCAACGAATAGTGCACCCAACGTGAAAAGCAGCTTTGAGACAATGGGAGTCAAGTACGCATAGGGGCCGATGAAAGTGCCGATAACCGCCAGCACTAGAAAAGGCACGGACACTCGGGTCTTCAAAGGTACCAGCAAGCGGGCGAAGAATACTGCGAACAACATAACGCCGATGATGCCTGCACCGATAATCACTCGGTTGATGAACACTTCGAACAAAGACGAATTGCTGGCTGCGGAAAGAGTGATGTATTCCAAAATCCACGCATAGTAGAGCGCAACACCGATAACAACGGCCGCTACAGCATACGCCGGATGTTTTTCTTTGGGTACGAAGCGCACGCGGTGCCTCTTTCCAATCACGGTTCCCAATACAGCAAAACCATCTTCCCGCGAACTTGCCTTCGGGTCAATCGGTGCTTTGGGTGGGATGGTACTTTTTAGCATAGTACTTTTGGTATGACCCCTCTTTTTCAAAATCAATCTCAAAGAAGAATTGGCAACTTTTCCCGGCGGCGCTAAGTTGGCCGCATCGAATCGCCGATGGGCGGCGAACACCGAAAAGAAGGGAAGAGGAAATGAGTTATTTTATGACGGACGACCAGAAGCTGATTGTCCAATCCGTACATGAGTTCTGCACCTCTCCCACGATCCAGAAGATGATCGTGGAAGCCCGCGCGAAGCAGCAGTTCCCCTTGGATTGTTGGAAGGCGGCTGCAGAGCAAGGCTACATCGGGGCTATGATTCCCGAAGAATATGGCGGGCAAGGCTACGATCTGACGACATATTTCATGATCGTTGAAGAATTCGCCAAAAACAGCTTCCCCATCTGCGGTGCGCTTGCGGGGCATAGTCTGGGTGTGCTGCCCATACTGTATTGGGGCACCGACGAGCAGAAGGCGAAATACTTACCGGCCATTGCCACGGGCGAATGTATCTTGTGCGGATCGGTTACCGATCCCGCTGGCTTGGCGAATTTCCCCGAATGGGGCCTGCAAGAAGAGCAGACTGCAGACGGTTGGAGACTCAACGGCACGAAATGCCTGACCACTAATGCTGATATCGCCAATGTGAAAGTAATCTTTGGCAAACCGGGACCGGGCAAGGACTGGTTCGACCATGTGTACTTGGTAGAAAAGGGTGCCGCAGGTATGGAAACCGGCGACCAGGAACACAAGCTGCTGCCCGATTTCACCGACTGGGGATCAATAGTGCTGAAGGACGTGGAAATTCCCGCCGCCAACCGTATTGATGACAACGGAACCGGATATTTCTGGCTTGGCCCGAGCTTCTTGCTGTTGGCCCTGCAATCCATGGTGGCTGGATACGGCGCCTTCAAACTGGGACTCACGTTCGCATCGCAGCGCACGCGCTACGGTCGCCCACTGGTCGCCCTGCAGTCGGTCAGCCACAAGCTGGCCAACATCGCCATTCGCAATGAAACCGCGAAATGCCTGATTTATACCGCTACCCGTCTGTGGGACGAAGGTCGCGGGCTGGAATGTTTCCGATTGGGCTGCATGGCAAAGGCCTATGTGACCGAGAACGCGAACACGAGCCTGCATGATGCCGTGGTGTTGCATGGTGGCATCGGATATACCGTGCCAGCCATGGTGGGCCCATTGTGGGTGTCCTCGTTGCAGATGGAATTGGCTGAGATGCCCGGCGATATTCATCGTGATTTCATCATGCAAACCTACGGCGTGAAGCCTGGTTGGAAAAACGGGCAAGACTGAGCGTGCCGGAGCTTGACGTTTTGGAATCATCAAAGTAAGGAAGTGCAACTATGTCAAAAATCGTCGCCTGTTACAAATGGGTGGCTGACGAAGCCGATATCAGGATAGGCGACGACCTGTCCGTCGACATCACCTGCGCCCGAAGCAAGATAAGCGATTTCGACCGCAGTGCCATCGAAGCAGCCATGCGCGTGTCTGCGGATACGGAAGCGCAAGCCGTCACGCTTTCATACGGAACGCCCGCCGTGGCGAAATCGATGAAGGATGCTTTGTCGCGCGGACCTGCGCAGGGCTATTGGATAGGTACCGAGGCGGCTGCAAAATCGGATGGGCGTGCAAGCGCGAAGGCTTTGGCCGCAGGAGTGGAAGCGATCGGAGACGTGTCTCTGGTTGTGTGTGCTGAAGGGGCCTCTGACACGTATGCCCGTCAGGTGGGTCCGCGTTTGGGTGCGCGTCTTGACTGGCCGGTCGTGACATCGGTGGTCGACATGAGTGTCGAGGGCAACACCGTTACGGCCACCCGAAAGCTGGAAGATGTGACGCAGACCGTGCAAGTGGATATGCCTGCCGTCATCTGCGTGCTGCCGGAAGGTTTCGAGCCGAAGATTCCCGGGCTGAAAGCCATCATGGGCGCGGGCAAGAAGCCGCACACAGAATTGCATGTGGAAGATCTGGGTGTAAATGCGGCACCGCTTGCGCGCAGGACCTCGTTCGAGGGTTTCGTCATGTCACGCAAGAACCTCATCATTGCAGAAGACGACATGGCGCAGGCGACCAAGGAGCTGGCTGATGCCATGCGCAAGGAAGGGGTGCTGTAGAGATGCCCGGAGTATATGCATACAGCGATAAGGCGGCGCTCGCTGCCGAGCTGGTCGGATTCGGAGTTTCTGCCGGCTTGCCCACGTTTGCGATAGCATTCGACGACTCGCAGGCGGCCGCTTTGGCACAATGCGGCGCCGATGGCATCGTGGAGATGCAAGGTGATGGAAACCTAGTCGAGAACAACGCGAAGGGTTTAGCCGCATTTTTGACTGAGCGTCAGGCAGACCTGCTTGTGGTCGGTGCAACTGCAATCGGTCGCGATTTGGCGGCGCGCGTTGCTGGGTATATGGATTGCGCCATGGCAAGCGATGTCTCATCGCTTGCATTCGAAGGCGACCATGTTGCGGTATCTCGCATGATGTACGGCGGCGCGGTGGTGGAGAAAAGCGATTTGCCCCTGCCTGCAGTCGTGACCGTCGGGGCTGGTCGTTTTACGAAATCATCTGGAGAATCACCTGTTCAGGAAGTGGCATTGGAGAAAGATGATCGCGTTCGTTTCCTGAGTGATGCTCCTATCGTAAAGGAGGGCGCAGATTTGTCGAAAGCGAAGACAATCGTGTCTTTCGGCATGGGAGTAGGTGCTCTCGAAGACGTAGAAATGATTCAGGCGCTTGCCGATCAAATGGGTGCTGAGCTGGGCTGTACGCGCGGTATTGCCGAAGAGCGCCATTGGCTGCCAATCGAACAATATGTTGGGCTTTCGGGCGTGGATGTGGCCCCGGACGTGTATCTGACGCTGGGTATATCGGGGCAGGTGCAGCATCTGGCAGGCATTCGCGATGCGAAGCTGATTGTGGCTGTGGACAAGAATCCCCAGGCGCCCATATTCAAGGCGTGCGACTACGGCATCGTGGGAGATTTGTATGAAGTGGTGCCGCTTTTGACGCAAGCACTGGCGAACCAAGGGTAGCGACGGGTTCACCAACTGAAAGAACTACTGGTCAATGAAGGGTAGTGGCAGGTTTGTCCTGTCGAGTGAATCGATATGAGGAGGAATGTTTCAATGGAAAAGAAGACGATGAAGGCGCTTGTATATCATGGGCCCAATGACATCAGCTTGGATGATGTCGCCGTACCGCAAATTCAGGATCCGCATGATGTGATTGCCAAGGTCACGAGCTCTGCCATATGCACAAGCGACGTGCATATCATGAAGGGCGAGATTCCCTTCGTGAAACCGCCTAGGACACTTGGACATGAATTCACTGTAGAGGTGCTGGAAGTAGGGAGCGCTGTTCAAAACGCCAAGGTGGGCGGCCATTATGCCGTTGCTCCGTTGAGCTACTGCGGACAGTGTCCAGCATGCAAATCGGGTCATGTGGGCGCATGCGAGAATGCGGGCGGTTTTGGCATTTACGCTGACGGCTGTCAAGCCGAGTACATTCGTATCCCGTGGGCTGACCATTGCATGTTCCCGGTGCCTGAAGGCAAGACAGACGAAGACGTGCTGCTTTTGGGCGATATGCTGGCCACTGCATGGTTTGGCATACAAAACGCTGGGGTGGAGAGAGGCCAAATGGTCGCCGTCATAGGGTGTGGACCGGTTGGGCTTTCCGCATGTGAGCTGCTCACGCATCATTTTGGCTGCAAAGTGATTGCTTTCGACGCTATACAAGATCGCATCGACTTGGCGGTGAAGCAGGGCGTGGCTGTCGAAGGCATCAACCCTGTTACTGACGATGTGGAAGCAAGAGTAAAGGAAATCACTGGAGGTGCCGGATTCCCCGTAGTGTTCGAAGACGGAGGGACGGATAAATCCTTCAATCTGGCAATAGCCATTGCGGGATACTGCAGCGTTGTTTCCACAGTGGCCGTGTTTGCGGGTCCAGTCACCATCCCCATGCAGAGCCTTATCTACAAAAACCTGCGCATCATGACCGGCATACAGAAATGCGAGGGTCTGGCCGAAATGATGAAGATGATTGTCACTGGCGAGATTGACACCAGTTGGATTTTGACCCACCATGCACCGCTTGACAAGATCCTCGAGGGATATGACGTGTTCGGCAACAAGAAGGACGGCTGCGTCAAATGGGTCGTCACACCTCTTGAGGGTTAGGTGAGCCCCCATGTGCGAGAACTGCGCAGCTCATAATCATCAGGGCGCGCATGATGCTAAACCGGGCGGTACCGCTTCTGCGTCCCGCCCAAAAGGGGGTACTCCGAAGGTCGTGGCCGTGTGTGGTAAAGGCGGCGTGGGGAAGACCTCGATATCGGCCATGGCCGTACATGCGATAGAACACCACGACCCCGCCTCCCGTATCTTGGTAATCGATGCCGATCCGGCGGTGGGACTGTCAACCGCGCTGGGTGTGGATGTGGTTCGCACGGTCGACGATATTCGCAACCAAATCATAGATTCAAGTAGAACCGAAGATGCGGGCACAGTTGCCGACATTTTGGAAAAAATCGACTACGAAATGTTCGACGCCATGGCCGAGACGGATGGCTATGCGTTTTTGGCCATCGGACGTCCCGAAACCGAAGGATGCTACTGCAAAGTCAATGACTATCTGAAAGAAATCATCGAGGGCCTTATCGGACATTTCGATTATGTGATTATCGATGGTGAAGCGGGAATCGAGCAGGTGAACAGGCGTGTTCTGGAGTCAGTAACGCATCTGCTGCTGGTGTCTGACTGCAGCAAGAAGGGACTGGCTGTGGCGCGCACTATCAAACAGGTTGCAGATGGGGGCGTTCTGCCTTACGAGCATGTCGGTCTGATTTTATCGCGCGTACACAAGAGCGTGGATGCGGTGCGTGCGGACACCGAAGGGCTCGATGTGTTGGGTTGTATCTTGGAAGAAGATGCGGTGCGCAGCTTCGACATGGATGGAACGAGCCTACTGGATTTGCCACATGACGATCCGGCATCAATGGAAGTGACAAGCGCACTGCATCGTTTTGGCGTGCTCGATTAGAGAAAGAAAGGAGCGTTTAACACTATGGAAAAACTCAAGGAAATAGAGTTCTTCGGAGCGTTGTTGGAAAAGTCCAAAAACGAACTGTTGGAAAAAGCCATTGCCGATGGGCGTATGACCATCGGATACAACTGCTGCATGGTCCCGTATCCGCTGCTAAGCATAGGCGGGATTGTTCCTGTCCATTTGCGGGCACCCGAGGTGCAGACCACGGAGCAGGCGGATTTCTACATGTCGAATTTCAACTGCTCGTATTCTCGCAGCATTTTGGAAGCAGGTTTGGAAGGCTCTTACGACTGGATAAACGGAATCGTATTTGCTGCCAGCTGCATCCATACGCAGCGCGTAGAGCACAACTTGAAGCTTGAAGAAGTGAACGGCGATAAAAAGCCATACCTTAGTTATGTGATTGACACGCCACGAAAGAGCTTCGATGCGTCCATCACGGCGCTTGCAAGCGATTTGCGTACGCTGGGTGGAGCCCTGTCGCAAACCTACGGAGTTGATGCGTCCGAGAAATCGGTCATTGCTGCAATCAAAGAATACAACAAGTTCAATAAACTGCTGAAGGAAATCGCCGATATGCGCTTGGGTGCGGAACCCTCTATCACGGGCACTGAGTTGCATACCGTGGTATGCGCATGTCAGGTAGCACCTCATGACATGCTGATGAAGCCTTTAAAAGACCTGAAGGCGGCGCTGAAGAAGCGTGGGCCTCTCAAGATTGCGGGACCTCGCGTGATGGTAATGGGCGCTCGCATAGACGACCCTGCATTCATTCAGCTCATTGAAGACCAGGGTTGTTTCGTGGCA
Organism: Actinomycetes bacterium; assembly: GCA_023394615.1. Lineage (GTDB taxonomy): Bacteria > Actinomycetota > Coriobacteriia > Coriobacteriales > Eggerthellaceae > JAEXAI01. The sequence continues at coordinate 7,648 of JAEXAI010000003.1, forward strand.
GCGGACAGGTTCTGTTTCGGCAGTCTGCCCGGATTGGAGCCCATAAAGGACACGGGCGATCCTTACATGAACCTAGCGCGTCATTTCATGGACACCAGCGAGTGTCCGCGCATGATGTGCGAAACGGACAAGCGCATGCAACACACCTTCGACTGGTTCGATGAATACGACTGCGACGGCATCATCTTGCAGGTTATGAAGTTCTGCGATCTGTGGGGATGGGAAACCGTGAAGGTGCAGGAAGAAGCGGAAGCGCGCGGAGTTCCCGTGGTTCGCTTCGAGCGTGAGTACCACGTGAGCGGCGAGGGCCAGTTGCAAACGCGCGTGCAGGCATTCATCGAAAGCCTGAATGCTCGTGCGCTTGCCGACGCGTCGAAAAAGCAGGAGGCATAGACGATGAAGCAGAAAACAAAGGAGACCATCAAAGCCATTGCTACCGATGAAAACGTGCGCAACGCAGTGGTGGCAAAGGCATTCAACACTACAGGTGCCTTTATGGGCGATGAAAAAATGCGTGCTGTCATCATCAACCAAGCAGTTGCGGCTGGTGTGAAAGCAGCGGGCGCAGGTGTGGCTGCTGCTGGCGCGAAGGCTGTGGCGCTTTCCACACCGCTTGGCCAGGCGGCCATCAAGCAGGCATGCACGCGCAAGCTGCGCGATAACCCGCACGACCAGTGGGTCGATTTCAAGTACTGGTTGAAGCTTTGGGGAGCCTCCCTTGCTATGACCAGCGGAAAGCCGCTAGAAATGGGGGATGCCATGTTGCGCTACCCCTGGATTATTGACATGTTGAAGACTAGTCACATGCGCAAGGTCATGACCGAAGGTCGCAGCGGGTATTCCATTGAAGCTATCAGCAGGGTGCTGGTGGAGGAAACTGAGTCGACGGTGCAAATGCTGCGAAACATCGTGCTTGATTCAGAAGACACCGTGATCATGCACGTGATGATTCCCAGCGAGATTCTACAGGCCATGCATCTGAAGAACTTCACAATGGAAACGGCTGCTGACATCATCGGCATGGTAGACCAGCATGCGGTGGAAAAGTACCTAGACGCCATGTACGCAGAGGGCATTCCCGATAACACCTGCTCGTATTCCACTATCACGCCGGGTATTTGGAAGGCAGGAGATATGCCCCGCAAGGCGGCGTGCATCGTCACCACTAATCTGCCATGCGAGGCGCATGCTGAGGGCTATTCCATGATGGTGAAGGACTCGGGGCTGCCCGCCTATTGGCTCGATGTGCCTTACAACTTCAAAGAGGGCGAAGGCGGACTGGATACCTACGTGGCGGATTTGAAGGGGCTCATCGAGTTTTTGACTGAACAGACCGGACATGTAATGGACTGGGATGAGTTGAAAGCGGCGTGCGAGCGCCACAATGCGTTAATAGGGATGGAGATGGAGCGTTGGGATTTGAACCGCGCTGAAAAGCCGCCGATGACCGGCGACCTTCTGTGGCAGGCCCACGCTCAAGGCCTATCGCTGGATGCGTCGACGGAAAAGGACATCAAGCTCTTCGAATCGCTGCGCGTGATGGGACTGCAGAATTATTACAGCAAGACGCCTGCTATCAAAAACCAGCGCTTCCGCGTTATCCAATGGTCCACTCCTGCATTCATGTACGCAGGTCTCTATACCTGGTTGGAACAGTGTTGGGGCATCACCATCATGAACGACATGGAAACGTTTGGCGACTTGCATCCGATAGACACCTCGTCGCATGACAGTATGCTCGAAGGTTTGGCCACGTATTGGTGCGACGCTTCCATGGCACGTCATATGCGCGGAAAAGCGGAAAACTGGATTGAGGGCCTAGAGCAGATGACCGAGATGTACCAGCCTGATTTCGTGATGAACTACAACCACATGAACTGCCGCGGGTATCTGAGCTTAGCGGGATTCTTCAAAGACTGGTCGCAGGAAAATGACATGCCCGTCTGCAATGTGGATTACAACTTCTTCGATCCTCGCGTGGTATCTCGTCAGGGTATTCGCGACCAGATTAACCGTTTCATGCAAGACGTGATGCATGCAGAACCGTTGGATTCAAGCTTGCTTTCCTTCGACGATTCCGAGGCGTGGTAGAAGACGCCTGTTGCGGCAGAAAGGAGCTGATGATTGCGATGAGGTACGTGTGTGGGTGCGATGTTGGGTCGACCTATGGGAAAGCGGTCGTGCTGGATGCCGAAGGCAACGTTGCCGGAAGTGCCATCATGCACAGCCGTATCAACCCGGAAGAGACGAGCGAACAGGTAATGGGTGCTGCGATTGCAGATGTCGAGGGGTTGTCTCACGCAGCGGAACTGGCCTATACGGTAGGCACCGGCTACGGCCGCGCGCGCATACCTGCGGCGGATATGAACATGAGCGAGATCAGCTGTCACGCCATGGGCGTCCATATCAGCGATTCCACTGTGCGCACGATTATCGATATCGGCGGACAGGATTTGAAGGGGATATCTCTGGATGACAACGGGTCGGTGCGCAATTTTGCGATGAATGACAAGTGTGCGGCCGGCACGGGACGTTTCTTCGAGAACATGGCTCGCGTCTTCGAATGCAATCTGGAGGATTTCAGTGAGCTTTCGTTGCGTTCCACCCATCCGCTGCCTATTTCGTCGCAATGCGGCATTTTTGCAGAGACCGAGGTAATCAGCTTGTTCTCACAGAAAAAGGATCCAGCTGATATCGCAGCGGGTTTGCAGGTTTCGGTGGCCAAGCGCTGCCTGACGCTGTTGAAGAGTGCGGGCGTGCGCCAGCAGGTAACCGTGACTGGGGGCTGTGCGAAAAACCGGGGGTTGAAGCTTCGCCTAGAGGAGTTGTTGGGTTATCCGCTGGTGGAATTAGAGTTTGACCCGCAGCTGATGGGCGCTTTGGGTGCGGCTGAATATGCGCGAAGGCAGATAGGCAAATGAGCGCACTGCTGGGATTTATAAAAACTTGGTGCAGTGGCGGCGAACGATTGGAAACGATGAAGGAGGTTTTCGATGAAGGAAGAATTCGGTGCTTTGATTCGCTTGGTAGGAGTCGTGTTTGCGACAGCATTGGTAGTCGAGCATTTTGATTTGGATGACAAGTTGAAGACGGCGTCTTTGCCTTTGAAATACAAGATGCAAGACATTGCCGAGGCCACGCAGAAACGCGTTGTGGCAGACATGATGATGAAGTAGGGAGGGAGTCGTAATGCAGGAACTCATGAAAAAAACGACCACGTTTATGGGTGTTGCCGGATTGGCTTTATTCGCTATCTATTGGTTCGATTTGGATGACGCGATGATTAGGAAGTCAGAACCTTTGATGCGCAAGATGGCCGCCATAAAGAAGATGAGCGCGCAAGCAGCTGCTGCCCAGGCGAAAGCGGCTGCAGCTGCGGCAGGTACCCGATCTGCTGCGGCAGCGGGTGCCTCGTCGGCTGCACCAGCAAAGTAGGTTTCAGATGTTCACCGGGTACGTGCAAGAAATAGAGATGATGCTCGCAACGGACGGTTTCGAATCGGGAATTGCGCAGCATGCTTTCGATGCGGATGCCAGCTGGCCTCGCCAGACCCGTCAAATCGTGCTGGCACAGGATACGGCAGTTGAGCTGGGGGCGCCCGATATAGGTTCAGTGGCATTTATGCTTTGGAGTGAGACGCCGAATCTGGTGCACAACGGGCGCATAAGCGTGGTCGGTCCCGAGATATCAAGCGATCGTCCCATGGTGCCCTTCGGCAAAGTGGTGCTGGTGTACGGACATGGGTTTACCGAAGAAAACGCATACTCCAGGTTCCAAGAACTCGAGCGCATCAAATACCACCTGGATCTTGCTGGATACATGCTGCATGCGGTTCCGCAGGAAAACAAGGAATGGGCACGTGTCTCAAATGCAGCGATGGCGCAAGGGTTCAGCTTGCAGGCGATAGGAAACGAGATAATTCGCGACTATTCGCAGGTTTCGTATGTGGATGCGGTTGAAGTGGTGCTGATGGCATCCGGTGCCGAAGATGTCGAACGGTTGCGCCCGATGGGCGATAAGGTTGGTCGCACGTTGCGGGCGATGAACAAGATGAAGGAACATTTGGAATACGACTGCGCTAATTGCGGATTTTCCGATGTGTGCAGCGAGGTGGACGGTTTGCGGCAGATGCATCGCAAGCAGTCTTTGGAAAAGGAAAACGGAAGCGGCATGGAAACGCTTCCTCAAGGAAAGGAATGAGCGATGAATTGTAGTTTTGTGAAGACCCCTGCCGAGGTCAAGCATTTCAAGGAAACGGTGTCATGGATGAACGAATGCGAGGGTCTTTTCGCCGTATGGGCAACCGATCCAGAGGCAATCAAGCGTGTGCTGCCCGAGCCCTTGACCATGGCAGCGCCCGTGGCCGTAAGCTACGTTATTAACGCCTACGACCCGAATTTCTCGACCGCCTACAAAGAAGCAGCTCTGCTGGTGCCTGCGATGTGTGGTGACAAGGGTGGTTTGTACACGTTGTCCATGTTGCTGGAAGGTAGCGACAACGCCATCACCACCGGTCGTGAAGAACTGGGCATTCCCAAGAAAAACGCCGATCATATCGAGTTGTTCCGCTCGGGCGATGTCATGCATGCCAGTATCACCCGCATGGGCGTGAAACTGTTCGAGGCTGATGCCGAAATCGGCGACTACAACAGCCCGATGGCGGCGCAGGTGTTCGGCGACCGCAGCGCGGGCAAGGTGCTTGACGGCCAACAGTTCTTCTACAAGTTCGATTTGGAGCAAGGCCCTAAAGCCGAGCTTGACGTGAAGAATCTGCGTCTGCTGGGCGTGCACAATCAGATGAAGTACAAGGGCTGGGAAAATGCGTCACTCAGCATGAAACTAGCGCCTGCACCATGCGACCCGTGGTCGGAATTGGTTTGTGCGAAGCCTTTGGGAGCCGGCTGGACGAAGCTGGACATCGGCCTGATGGGAGTTCTATTCGACAAGCCCATGGATGCGAAATCCACCGATGGTATTGTGGCGAAGCTGCTTGCTGGTCGCTACGACACGCCCGTGTTCGGCCAGCCGAATCGTATGATTGGTTAACCGTGTATGCCCCAGCGGGTGTGTGCCCGCTGGGGTGAATGTCCCGACGAGCGCTTGACCGTCGGGACGCGAGTCAGACTACAGAAGAAGGTGAGCCCTCGTGGGCGATGAAGAGAAATTTGACGCGATTGTTGTCGGCGCAGGCCCGGCGGGAATCGCGTGCGCATATACGTTGGCCAAAGAGGGCCGTGAAGTGGTTGTTGTCGAGCGCGGGGATGTACCCGGCGCCAAGAATATGACGGGCGGTCGCGTGTACACTTATGCGCTCGAGCAGGTGGAACCGGGTTTAGCTGCACGTGCACAGGATGTGTTTGAGCGTCGGGTGACGCACGAACAGATGATGATGCTAGACGGAGATAGGGGAATGCTGCTATCGTACAGCGACCCAACTTTCGCACAGGGCGAGGGAGTGCCTCTGTCCTATACGGTCCTGCGCGCTCGCTTCGATGAATGGTTCGCCGCGCAAGCAGAAGAGGCCGGTGCCATGATGGTGTGCGGCGTTCGCGTTGATGGTCTTATCGAAAAAGACGGCCGTGTGGTTGGCGTGAGAGCTGGCGAAGATGAGATGTTCGCAGATGTGGTGGTGGCCGCTGATGGCGTGAGTTCTTTCATGGCGCAAAGCATAGGGCTTGCTTCTGAAATAGGCGCGAAGAATGTATGCGTGGGTGCCAAGGAGATTATCGAGCTTCCTGCGAAAACCATAGAAGAGCGTTTCGGATGTTCGGACGGAAACGGTGCCGCCAGGCTGATTGTGGGCGGGTGCGATGGCGTAAACGGTGGAGCCTTCATATACACGAATCGCGAGAGCGTTTCTGTGGGGTGCGTGCTGATGCCCCAAGCATTGACTGAAAAGCAGCTTTCAGTGGCCGATGCGGTTCAACGGATTAAGCTCCATCCTGCTATTGCGCCGCTTTTGGAGGGCGGCAGAACCGTTGAGTATTCGGCTCATCTGTGTCCGGAGGCGGGCATTGCCGCAGTGCCGCAACACATAGCGGCACCGGGCGTGCTGCTTGTGGGCGATGCGGCTGGGCTGGTAATAAATCAGGGCTATACCGTTCGAGGAATAGACCTAGCCATCCTTTCAGGCGTGGCTGCTGCGCGAACGGTTCTTTCGGCAAGTGCTCATGGCGCCGAAGGGGCCGATGCATCCGATGAAGCGGTGTATCGCGCTCAGCTTGACATGGTGGGCGTGACGCGGGCCATGCAAATGGCCAGGCGCTTTCCGGAAGTCGAGGACAACCCGCGTATATTCGGCGTGTATCCAGAACTGCTGTGCAATGTGTTTGACACGGTCTATCGCATCGATCCGATGTCGGACGTGCCTTTGTATCCGAAGCTCAAAGAATGCGTGCGGGCATCCACGTCGTTTGGTGGGCTGCTGAAAGATGCGAAGCAGATTAGGTCAACGCTCAAGCAGGGGAAGTAGGCTGCAATGGAAAAGCAAAATGTGGAAGCGCTTCTGGCTTTCGATAAATTCAACGTAGATGAGGAAAACCATCATATCGAACTGGATGATGACAAGTGCGCTGCTTGCAGGCTACGTCCCTGCCTGTACGTGTGCCCAGCGAAGTGTTACACCGTAGATGACGAGAACAGAGACATTCCAAGTGTCGGCAATGATGGCGGAAAATCTGCGGCCGTACATTTCGATTATGTAGGATGTTTGGAATGCGGCACGTGCCGCATCAGTTGCAGACAGATTGGCAACGGCGCTGTTGTGAAGTGGGAGTATCCGCGTGGAACTTTCGGCGTTACCTATCGCAGGGGCTAGGGTATGCTCTTTACGGTGTCAAAGGCAAAGATGGTAAAAAAAGTGCAGCTTCTTGCAAATATCGGAGTCGAATCCCCAGTTTTGCAAAAAAAGTGCAATACTTGGTTTTCGTTAAACCCTGCTGGGAATAGGGTTTTTCCGAACATCGCTCTGAACTGCAGTTATGTGAGTGGGCTTTTTTGACTTCAGTAAAAAGAAGC
>JAEXAI010000011.1 GCA_023394615.1 Actinomycetes bacterium
GCTGTTTTCGTCGCCTATCCATCCGATTTCGGAGTCGATTCCCCAGTTTTGTCAAAAAAGTGCAGCTTTAGGCAAATAAGTTAACTTTTAGTATGCATTATCATTCACCTAGGCTTCTTTTTACTGAAGTCAAAAAAGCCCACTCACATAACTGCAGTTCAGAGCGATGTTCGGGAAAACCCTATTCCCAGCAAGGTTTAACGAAAACCAAGTATTGCACTTTTTTGACAAAACTGGGGTGCTGACTCCGATATTTGCAAGAAGCTGCACTTTTTTACCATCTTTTCAACCGAACAGGGCCCGGGCGTATTCTCGGCACGTTCCAGGCGTATTCCAAGCGTATTCCCGCAAGCCATTGTTGCAGTATTCTAGGCATATTCCCGCAAGGCATTGTTGCAACACACCATTCGAAAACAGCGCACTCCGCGAGGCGCTTGCCTATAGTATAGTGGGTCAGACGAATTTGAATCAAAGAGGGGTATATGGAAAAGTTCAAACGCATGAGTCCGGGTCTTATCTTAGTAATAGCCATTGCTTTTTTGTTGGTCATTTATTCTTGTCTGGTCGCTTTCGGGGCCAAAACTGGCACGGGAGCCGTTGAGGGAACCACCATCCCCACGGCTTATATCGCCATGTCACCGACGGAATACAACAATCAGGAAACCTCCGCCGATACCGCTTCGAATTACACAGTCAAAGAACTCGACGGATATGACTTCACCGAATCGACCACCCATTACGTGCTGGCATACACGAGCTTCAACACCGGCGATGAAGTGCTGGCAGCCCTGACCGACAAAAACGCGAAAATCGCCTGCCTTCCCATGGAGACCGCTCAGCTGTTTTTCAACGCCCATCAGGGATATACCATCGTCCGCGACAGCGACATCCTTACCTATTCCAACATGCTGCGCTCCGACGAGTCAGACTTGCGCAACCAGATTGATGCCGCTCTTGGTGAAATGAAAAGTGATGGAACGCTTGATGCGCTTCAAAAGAAGTATATGAAAGATAACAGTCAGGACGCCGTGGTCATGCCTACCTCAGAAGGAGGGCGCACCGTGAAGGTTTCGTTTACGAACTTCGCCGCCCCCTTTGAATTCGAGAACGCGCAAGGGCAAATGACCGGGCTTGCTCCCGCCATATATGCCGAATTGGGTAAACGGCTGGGAATCAATTTCGAGCTGGTCTCCGTTTCGCATGCTGATATCGACGCGGCTCTGCAAGATGGACGCGTGGATGTCGCAACGTCGATTGTCGGCGTATCGGAAAAGCTATCAGATACGGATGCTACCCTGTTCACACAGCCTTATTACGAAAGCGCAATCGCGTTTCTGATGCAAACGTCTTCTTTCGACAACGACCTGTGGGAAGAATACTACGGAAAAGGATGGGGCAATTCCATGGTATCGGAAAGCTGATAATACTGCGTGGGCAACCTGCGGCAAAAGAGAGTGAAGCCTGTCTCTCTTGTTTCATTTCTGCCGCTTCTAAAACAGGGGGGCTCATATCCTTTGATACAAGCCCCCTGTTCCTTTTGCTACACGGATCCCTGTTTCCACAGCTGTGCGGATTCCCTCGCCTTACAAGATACGGGGATCGCCCCGATCGCTTTGCGGGTTTCTACTACGCGGTTCTCTATTGCTTGCGCGACGCAGACTTCGTTTCATTCGCGTGGCCTTTGCGCCGCAACGCGCAGACTGCAATCAGAAGGGCCGATGCCGCAACGAGGCACACCAGCGACGCGAAAAGCATTGCATCCCAATGTCCGTCTGCTGTGACCGCACTTTTGGTAGAGCCGCCGCTCGCAGTGGTTTTACCTGTCGTAGCGCTTGTGTTGTTCGTGCTTGCCGCCTTCACGGTAACGGTCGCAGCGTTGCTCGTTGCGCTTGACGCTCCCTCGGCCGTGACGATGCAGCGGTATTGGAACGTGCCTTCCGCATCCGTCGGCACAGCGTACTCGTAATTCGTGGCTCCTTCAATATCCGTCCAGACCGGATTCGCTTCGGTACCCGTGTTCTTCTGCCACTGATACGTGTATCCATCATCGTTCGCCCACACCACACTGCCGACAACGCTCAACACGCCACCGCTAGATCCCTTGACCAAGCTGAGGTTTTGGGGTTGCTCGGTTATGGTCAGCTGTGGCGAAAGCGTTCCATCCTTGGTTTGTACATAGCTGCCTTTGTTGGTGAATGTGCCGTTCAGGACCATCGTGCCGCCATTTTGCAAGGTGCCTTCGTTTTCGATTGCGCCGTTAGCGCTCAGGGTTGCGCCACTATACGCAAGCGTTGCATTCTTGCCTATGGCAAGTTTCGCGCCTGCATCTATTGTCAGCGGCACCTTCGAAAGGTCGACGGCTGCCCCGCTCGCAACCGAGAGCGTTGCGCCGTTGGATACCGTTATCCCGTTTGTTGCAGAACCAGAGGTAAACGTGAGTGACTTGTCTATCACAAGATCTTCCGTAAGGGTAACCGGTTTTACCATGAGCAGTTCATCGCCGGCAGCAGCCATTTTGATTGCTTCTGCAATAGTGGCGTAGAAATTGCCGGAATCACCATTGAACACAACAGCACTTTTCCAGGTACCACTGAAACTCGTCTGAGTACGATTGTCGGGCTCCCACAAGTAGATACCGTTCTGGCCGCTTCCGGATTCAAGACCCGGTGCCGTACCATTTATTGTGACGGTGGCACCTTTGCCCCCTTTGTCATCCCCTACTGTAAGCAGCCCGGGTATTCCTGTGCTCGCCGTTTCCTTATCGCAATAACCTACGAAGCTACCGTCGATTTGAAGCGTTGAGCCACCCCACATTGAGACGACGCCTCGGTTCACAAATGTCATATTGCTGCCGACCAGAAGCGTACCTCCGTCATCAACTACGATGAAGTCATTCTCGCCCAGATAAAACTTGCCTTGGAAAGTCCCCGAAGGACAATTGGTGCCAGATATGGCAAGCGTGACGCGGCTATGCACCCAAACGCGCATGGTGCTTGTCTGGCCAGCCACTGGCACTTCGTACACGCTGATAAATGGCTGCGTTGCACCTTGCGCTGCCGTTACGACAACGGAGCCTCCTGTGCCTATGTACTCATGCCCATCGACTATCAGCTTCGCGGTTGGGTAGAAATCGTAGCTACCCTCATGCACCATGCTATCATCTGCCGACACGTTCTTAAGCTGGCTCGTTTCTTTGACCATGATGGTTCCCTTGACCGCCAAAGGCATCTCTGCATTTTGGCCAGTGATGGTCGTAAGGGTGAAAAGCGTCGAATCTTCTAAAATGGTATCGTAGGTCTTCAGCGTGACACCCTCGGGAATCGTGGCCGTCGCATCGAGCACGGGGTCGAGCGCGTAGTTGTCAAGCAGCCTGAGCGACTGACCGGAAGTTGCTGCAGAAAGAGCAGCTGTAAGATTCGTATAGAGTAAGCCTGTGTTTTCGTTCACGATTTTCGCTTGGATCCACGTGCCGTCGGTAAGGGAGGCCCCGGCAAGCGTGCTTGGCTGCCATTTGAAATTCTTGCCGCTAACACTTGCCGCACCTTCGCCGAGCAGACCCGGTGCCGTACCTTCGCCGGTTATCGTCGCGTTCTCTCGAAACGACACAACCGCCAATTTGGTGGGTGCACCTTCAGTATCCGCAAGTCCAATCAAACTCGAATCTTTATTCACGTTAATCTTGCCAGATGAATGCACGTTTATCTGGCCGCGATTGATAGTGTTCGCGCCCATGTTAAGCGTTCCGTCCACCAAGACATAATCGTCCACTCCGATGCCGAAGTAATTCTCGTACCCGGTGATAAGGCTGTTTGGCGCCGAGATAGTAGCCGAATTGCCTGCAGGTATTTGAAGGAAAGTGCCTGAGTTAGCGGTGTTGCGCGCAATGGAAACATAATTCGTGGCGGCCGTTGCGGGCGTATCAACCATGAGCATACCGCCTGTACCATTAATGTAGTTGACAGGGTTTTTCACGCCGACCTGCAGTTGGCCGTCATCATAGACATCTACGTAGGCGTAGATGCCGTTGTTGATCGCCATCGTGTCAACCACGCGCAACGTCCCATGTATCGCCATAGCGTTTCGGGTGTTGACGCCCCCTTCGAAGAATTCCTTGACGTAGAGCACGGCACCGGTTCCTATCACAAGCGTGGTGCCGTTTTCCACCACAACCGATTTGTTGGCTCCATTGGCCTGATAGTTCTTTTCCGAATCCGTATAGTCCTCTGTGCCGGTGACCGCAATGAGTGTAGCACCAGTAACGGTGATAGTTTTCGCCTCTGCCAAGCTGTCATTCTTGCCATAGTAGAGAGGGCCAAGGGTCGTGTTTCCGTCGGCAACAGCATACGTAACACTATTTGTTATCTTTCCGGTCGTATCCTTCGAGCTCGTTGCAGCTCCGAGGCTGGACTCGCCGATGGTTCCATTGTATTTGCTAATGTTCATGGTCACGTTGAGGGCCGTGCCGCGGTTCGCACCGAATAGCTTTTTAACATTCGATGGTGAAGCCTGATTGGCATCACCTCCAATATTGATGGTAGCGGAATTGACAGTGCTGTTCGTATCGCCGCTGCCGGACACCTCATCTACTGTTGCGCCATCGCCGATGGTCAGTGTGGATTCGCCGACGCTTCCGTTAGTGCCAGCGCCTGCGGATGCCACCTGCACGTTTGCATATTCTATATGAACAGATGCAATTTCCACTACATTACTCGTATCGGAGGCTTTCGCTTGTCCACCGGCAAGCACCTTGCCGAGAGTCGGTTTTTCGCTCGTTGTACCGACTATTTCCACATTCGCGCTCGCAACGTATGCCTTGCCAAAGCCGCCACCATAAGTGTTGCCTACGATGCCGCTCTTGACGGTGATGCTGGTACCGTGCCCCAAGTAGGCACCATTCAAACCGCCGTAGAAGGACACGGGAGCCGTAATCTCAGTTGTGGTCGCTATGATGACATCATTGCCATTGAAATCCTTGTATGTAGCAACGCAACCGTAATTTCCTGCATCTTCAGCGGTGTTTTTTGTAATTGTCAGCGGCGTGCCACCTGCGAAGATATATGGGCTGCCCTCGATTTCCATAACCCAAGGTGTCGCGGTAGCGTTGCCTGTGAAGCGTGAGCCCTCTTCTGCCTTAACGTCACCGAAACCGCTGATGGTCGCAGCAGCGAGCGCAGGATTGGTGCTGGCAACGGCGAGCTCATAGCTCCCCGCCACATCGAGCGTGCCATTGACCGTTAAGGTTGCGCCGTTATCGACCGTGAAGGTCTTGTTCGCGCCGACGGTAAGAGTGAGGTTCTTGGGAACCTCGAGAGTCTTCTTCTCGGGTACCGTGAGGTCGTTGGCCGTCGTGCCGTCGTCGGGAAGCGTGTAGTCCACGAGCATCTTGATGACCTGCTCGTCGGCCGCCTGGTCGAGAGCATATTGGAGATTCGTGTACTCGACGTTCGTCGTCGTGTTAATGGCGATGCGCTCTGCCCAGGTGCCTCCGAAGCCCGAAGCGCTTGGTTGCCACTTGTAGTTCTTGCCCGCAACCTTGTCAGCCACCAAACCAGTAGCCGTGCCACCGTTTGTCAACGACACGTTCGCATTGCTTCCAAAGGATATGAACGCATTGTCTGAAGGTGCGCCGCTGTAGCTGTATCCCTGGAGAATGGAGTTGGCGCCGTCCACAGAAAGCGTGCCATTCACCAGCATGCTTCCTCGGTTCACAACCGCCGTACCATTGTTCACGACAAGCTTGCCATCGACGGTCACCTCGTCGTTCGATCCGATGAGGAACTTGTTGGCAAACGTCCCTGCAGTTATGTTCGGTTTTGCAATCGTCATTATGCTAGAAGCCGGCACATACAGGGACGTGCCGCTTGTCTCGCCTTCGACGGGGTTCTCGGAGAACTGCACGTAGTTGTCCGGTGCGCCAAGCGAACCAGAAACCTGGACGATGCCAGCGGAGTCGATAAGGTTCATGGCACCTACAGCGAGCGTGCCGTCTTGGAACACCTTGTATGCACCTGCGCTCGTAAGAGCCGTGGTTGCGGCAGTCGAGAGCGCACCATGTACATTGACGGTGCCGCTGTTGTCGATAATGGAGCCCGAGGCTACGTTGAACGCACCGCCGTTCGCGATGTTTACCGTAGCCCCTGTCGAAACATAAAAGACCTCGTCTTCGGCAAGACCCATCGTCCCCGTCACGTTGAAGTTGCCAAATGTGTCACCGTCATTCTCGAGTGCATAGCCAAACGGCCCTGCTGCTTTCGTGGCGTTCGTGATGGCGAGCTTGCCTGCCGTCAGCTGCGACAGGGCCGCGTTAGTCGACCCGAGAATCTGCGCATCATTCTCGTAGATGCTGCTGCCAGGATAGTTGTTCAGCTGCCCCTGAAAGTTCAGGTTCTTCTTGTCCACGTACTTGAGCGTGCCGTAATTTTCAATAGTGGGCACCATAGCGCCTTCGGCAATATTATCTGCAGAGAGCTGTATACTCCCCTTAGAGGTAACGTCTAGTGTGCCATTGCCCCAAATCGTGACCTGACCACTCCATTCGCCCCTGTCATCAACGCTGTAGGCGTGTATTGCTCCATCGAGCGTCACATCCGCATGGTCGATGGAAAACTGCGCGCGCGCATTCACATCCTTTGCAAACGAAAGCGTCACGCCTTCCTTGACGATCACATTGGCATAATCGTCGGCAGAGCCCTCAGCAAAAAGACGATCGCCGGGTTCAAAGGTTTGGCTTTTGGTGATACTGAAATCCCCATTAAGATTGATAAGCGTACGGTAAGCGGAAACCCCATCGACCGTTTGCGACATAATGCCCGCATAATCTTTGTCTGAAGATGTCGCAGCAAATTCATAGGCCGCATTGGACTCCGCATCGCCAATAAAGAGAGTTCCTGCACGAGAGGCTTTCGCGCCCTTGTAAACGCGCACCCACCCACTCGCGACAACGTTCGTCGAATCGAGCGAGATGGCAGCACCGCTCAGGGCATCAATTCTCGAGCTGCCTGGTATCGTGAGGTACCCCTTCTCGGAAATCTTCGCACCATTAGAGATTTCCAGTGTTGTCGCATTCGGAAGCGAAAAACCTTTGCCACCCACATGCTCATACGTTGCTTCCGCGGCTTGAAGTACAATCTTATAAGAACCACCCGGATAGCCGGATACCGCCTTTACCGCCGTCGAGGCTTTCTCAAGCGTTTTATAAGGGTACTTCGACGTGCCGTTGCCCGTCGTGTCGTCTCCTATGGCATTGTTCACGTAGAAGGTACTCTCGGGATCAATTTTATTGTTGATGGCGATGGTACCCACATGAACGTCATGCGAGATACCTTCCCCGTCGTGGTAGGTGAACCATAGCTCGGCCGAGGTCGCGGTCACAGCCTTGGTGGCTTGCACGGTAATCGTACCGGTGTCGGGAAATCCCGTGTCGCTGATGCCTGTGATGGAAAGGCCATCGATGAACTGGCTCTTGTCAGTAGCGCTGCTCGAGAGCGTGAAGTTGCTCGCGGCGTACGTCCAAGCCGGGTCGCCACTTGTCGTGGTAACCGTCACGGTATCTGAATCGGTATGGGTATCGGCAGCGCCGAAGGGATGCATCGTGTTGACAGTGCTGTCGCTTGCAAGCGCTACATTTGGTACGACGCTCCCGACAACCTTGACTTTTGCCACACGCGAGTCAACGCCGCCAACACCATTCTTTGAAACAGCGCAATAGTAGTAATAGTCGGTATCCTTCAGCAAATCTGTTGGAATGTTGAAGGTCGCATTCGTCGCACCACTGACGGCGGAGGAGCCGCGCTTGCTGGAATCGAAGCAGGCATACCATTGATAGGTGAGGCCATCTGTGCTGCCGTTAATTTTTGCATTCACCTGGAGAGTCTTCGAATTCGGGTTGCCGACTTTGACGAAGGTATCGGCCGGAGTCGCCGGATCTATGACGATGGTGCCGGGGACGTATTTCGTTATGGTCACCGTATTGCTGTTTACCGTCACGTCATTGGCCGAAACGGCCACGTAGCAAGAATGCTGGCCGTTCGATACGTCTTTCGGATTGAAGCTCGAATCCGTCGCACCAGACACCGCAGAACCGTCCACATACCATTGATAGGTAATAGCGGCAGTCGGCGTGGCCGTTGCCTCAACGGTAAGAGCCGCAGGGGTGGTGCCGCTTTCGAAGGAGGAATCCTTTGGCTGCGTGGTTATCGCGAGAGCCTGGTTTTCCATAACGGTGACCGCAGCGTGGTCGCTGGCCACTACGTTCGCACCGCTCAAGTTGGATACCCGACAATAGTAATAGTATATGGTGTTGGGCTGGAGGCTTTCAGCGGAAATCGACAGTACCGTGCCCGTCTCCCCTGTCAACTCGATGCCCGCCGCCGTGCGGTCGAATGTCTGATACCACTGGTACGAGAGCGCATTACCACCGTTTGAGATAGCCGCAACCGAGAGCGTCGCGCCGTTGCCGTATACCACGTTGGTATCGACAGGTTCCGTCGTTATCTCGATATCGTTTCCCTCTCCGACAAGGACGGTGGAGAACTTCGACATCACGAATGACATCTGGGTCTTATCCCCGCTCAAGGTGATGCCGTTGCCCACAGTGAGCACTTCTGTTGCGCTGCCGGAATGATAGAGCGCGAGGATGACGTTGTCTGCATCGATGCCGCTGGGCACATTCATCGTGATCTTGATGGGCGCCGTCGGCTGCACGTCATAGGTAATCGTCTCTACCTGAGTGGTTGTGTTCTTGGAGACTATATTCAAATGGAAGTCGTATGCGAACACTTTCTGAGATGCGAACGGCAGAACACCGGGAGCGTCGTTTTTGGTTATCACGAGTTGGGCGTTGGATGTAGCGCCATCGACAATCGGAACCGAAAGTACGGCTCCATCAGCCGCGACAGACCCGAGATCGGTTGAAACAGTGCCTGCTTCCGTTACAGTCGTATCGCCTATGGAAGAGTTGTTGATGTTGTATTTTTCGGCAAGTGAGAGAATCTTGGTCATCTCAGCCGGATTGCCCGCTATCTCGTCCTTCGTGGCCTGACTGGCAGTCTGAAGATACTGGACTGCGGTGGCTACCTGCTCTGCCGTCATGGTTTCGCTGTAGTTTTTGAAAATATTATCGGATTCGCTTCCAAGGCCGCCTGAAAGCGTCGTCATGGCGGCATCCGTATAGTAGGGATCTTTCGTGACATTCGTCCCCGGTGTAGAAGTGCCCCAATAACAGTACATCGCGTCGCAAGGATTGCTACCATCGGTTATCGCAGGGTTGTATTTCGAATTCAGTAAACTATCCGAGAAATCGCAATGGCGCACCTTTGCGGTACCGCCCGATGCAACGCTCAATGCGTTTGAACCCCCTGCGAAGACGATGCCGTCTAAGGTAACACCCGTGGCCGATACACTCAGCACCGGAACCGTGGAATCGGCGCAGTAGAGGGTCTTGCCGTTACCCTTGATCGTAATGCTCTTGTTCAGCGTAATGGTAGATGCGGTTGCAACGTCGTCGCTCAGATAGACGGTATCTCCATCTGCCGCTGCAAGAATAGCTGCGTCGAGAGTCTCGTATTCCGACCAGACGCCGCCATGATTGAGCTTGATAACGGTACTGAAGGTCGAACCACTGGCGACTGTTTGGTTCACTCCATTATGAGTTACCGTGATGTCAGTTCCCGAGTTGTTCGTGAACGAGCTTCCGGTTTTCAATTCCACTACCCCGCTGCCGGCGTAGCCGCCGTTGACGGTGAGCGAACTCTCATAACCAACGGTTATCTTACCGTTGTTCGTAAGAGTCTTTCCAGCCGGAACTGTGATGGCGCTGTATGCATCGATAAGAAGCGTCTCGCCTGCGTTTACCGCCTGGTCTGCATCAAATGTGTACGTTTCGGAAAAACCGGTACCGGAAGTCTGGAACGTCTGACTGGTCGTACCCACGTTGTTAAGGCCGCTCACTATCGTCTTGAAGCGATTGCCCATGTTGGAAGCGACGCTGTTGTCGATGATTTTGACCAATCCGCCAGCCGATGTGTTATTCAGGATCGCCCACTCCGAATACGTGTCGAAGGTGCAGGTATCGACTTTAAACGTCGAACCATCGGTTGACATATCGTTTGCTTTTATTCCTTCGCTGCAATTTTTGAAAGCAACGTTGGTGAACTCATTGGTATCGTAGGTGGTCCTCTCACCACTTTGTTGATATTCACAACCCACGGCGCAATTCGCGATATACGAGTTGCCTACCTTTAGGTTGGTCGGGCCTCCGTCGCCCCAGATTGCAATCCCCACACCCTGCCACTCCGAGGTGTTGTAGCTGTTATTCGTGATGTAGGCATGTTGAACGTCGACATCGATCTCCGTCGTGGCAAAATCGTTGAACAGGCAGATGCCATTGGTCAGTGTGGTCGGTATGAGGGTGTTGCCACCATCGATGTAGATTCCGTTTATGGTAACTGTCGACTTGTTCTGGTCGCCAACTAAAGCCGAATCGGTCCTGATTCTCACGGCATTCCTGAAATTGCTCAGAGTGACGTTGGTCAGGCTCGAATTCGTGTTCGCTCCACCGATTATGATGGCATCTCCATTGTTTCCATTGTATATGGTGTTCTGAACAGTGACGTTTTCTGCAATGAGCTGGGCATTCGGTTCGCCTGCGTAGATGCCGGTTCTAAGTCCGACGTTATTGTCGACACTGGTTCCACCGACAAGGCACCCATCAAGAGTCAGGTTCTTCAACGTAAGAGAAGCACCGGACGTTACCTTTATCAACCGGTAAGCGTTCGAGTAACTGGTACCGTCGGGCTTCTTCGATGCGGGGTGAATGGACGTCGCGCTCTCGCCCTCTCCGATGAATGTGAGGCTCTTGTCAATCGTCAGCGCAACGCACTCTTCATTGGCCGTGTCCACTGAGGGCCATGCAAGCGTGTATGCACCCGAGGAGATATGAATCGTATCACCTGCGGAAGCGGCAGTGACGGCTTCAGGGATGGTCTTGAACGGTGCGGCAGCCGTACCGGTGCCGCCATCTGCGGCCGTTTCGTCCACGTACCAATCGCCCGGAGTACCAAAGTTCGCGGCTATCGTATGCGCGGCCGTGACATTCGTGAACGTATATGGGTTTGCAAGCGCAGTCGTGCCGTCAACCGTAAAACTCCTGAATGCATTTCCCTCTGCTGTCGCCGTTGCGGTAAAGGCCTGGCTTTCGCCGGAGGGAACCACTACGGTCCCTGCGGGAGATATCGTCCCACCTTCGCCAGCACTCGAGGTTATCTCGAAAAACGTCCCGACCCCCGAAAGCGAGCCGCTTTCTTCCCTGATAATCGTCGCGGACGAATCTGCCCTTGTAAGAGCACTGCTGTTGGTGCCGGTTAGGGTACCGCCGATTTCAAAGGTGATACCCGAAGGAACGCTCAACGTGGACTTATCAAGCGACCATGTTTTGCCTGAAGGCACAGTGACGCCCGTAGTCTCAGCCGTCCCGTTCGCGTTCCATTGGCTTGCCGCTATGAGGGTCGTACCCTTCACCAACACGGCGCCCGCAATGCCGGATCCCACGTAGCTCTGACCAGCAGGGAGCGACACGCCCGTGCCCGAAACGCTTACTGCTGCCGTACCGAGGATTGCACCAACGTCGGTCGTGCCGATGTCGCCCTGCCCGAGGTTGAAAGAGGCGATGGTTCCGCCGGTCACGTTGATATCCGCCGTCTGCATGTATCCGCGATTAATCCCGCACACTGCCTCGGTCGTGCTGGTGATGCTGCCACCGGAGATGTTCAAGGTACCGGATTGCGTGTAGCCGTTCGAGCCGCTGGCAAAGGCGTTCACCATGGTGCCGCCAGAGATGTTGGTCGTTGCCGTCGTGACCACACCGTATCCCTGCGGTCCACCATAGACCGCACCGCTGATTGTGCCACCCGCAACCGTAACGTTTGCGACGTTGGTCACGTTATTGAGACTGTAGGTTGCAGGATTGGGCTTGTCAGCCACAATACTTCCCTTCGCAATCCACGCGTTCACTGCATTCGCATACTGTCCAATGGCCTCAAACGTGCCGACGCTATCGGTGGTCGAGCCGCCGCCGAAGATGTTGGCGACCGTGCCGCTCGTCAGCGTGACGGACGTGCTCGCAACAGAGGCATCTTTCGAACCGCCGAAGATGTTGGCATCGGTGCCGCTATAGGTGATAGAACCAGCTTCATAGCCAGTTCCAGCTCTCCACGCGATGTCAATGCCAGCCGTCGCGTTCTGCGTAATGGTGATGGGCACGCCGTTGGCGTAGATGTTCACACCGTCCACAGTCACAGGAACCGCACTCGCAACACCCAGCGTCTGCACCGCTGGCTCATTCGCCTGAGCCTGTGTGCTCACCTGTTCATTCGAAGCGGCCTTCGCCGGAGTCGCCTCTTGCGCGGATGCCGCAAACGAAGCTTCAATCGTGTGATTTGCACGCACGTCCTTAAACGTGTAGGCCGACCGCGCGCCCACGCTTACGCCGTCTACGATCACGTCCGCAACCGAGTAATCGGCATCGGCCGCGATGGCGAACGCCTGGCTCGCTCCGGCTGCCACGTTCACGTCACCGGTAGGGCTTATCGTGCCGCCCGTGCCAGCTGTAACCGTGATGGCATACGTCGTTTGCACGCTGCTTTCCCCGGCAAACGCCGTTATGGGCGTAATCGGCGTGAACGCCAACACCAAAAGTACCGAGACGAGGGTACGAAAGGCTTTCGACACCCGACCCTTCATCTCTTTTCTTGCCTTGCGGTTCGTGACCTTTGCATTCAACGTGTTCATTTTTGCCTCCCAAAACATCCCCCGACGCGTTTTGGACACTTTATACAGAAAGAACGATGATGCTTGCTTAACTTGACGTGATTGTTGTATTTGCCCTCGATTAGATGCCTCTGACGAACGTCATGTGATGCATATCGACCACATATGGCACAGCGCTCTTAGTTATGAGAGGCATTTGGTGCCAATTCTAAAAGCAAAATACGCACCGCAACGCAAATGAACGTAAAACGTCGTTTTCCCGTCGTGATTCGTCACCAGAATCACGCGTGAAACACAGTGAACGGTTGCGTTTCGAAATATTGTCCATTATTGCTATTGGAGATTATTTCGCTCGTTTATCTTCTGTTTCTGACCTTGTTTCGATATTGGTGCTTTCGGGAAGCCGCATGACTGTATCCCTGTGCTGGCGTATCAACCTGTCCGCACAGGTGCCGTCATGCTTGTTTTCGCTGCCTGTTGCCTTTTTGCGATTTCAAAACAGGAAAACGGCGAGTAAGCGAAGCATAGTACGACGTAGCAGCATATAAGTCTCTCTAAATCAGTTGAAATCAGGAAAATAAGGAACCTGTCCAGCATAACCGCAGTTCACAGGGACCCCCTCAAACGGACGGAAATCGGGCTCGTACTTTACTTCGTTTGCTCGCCGTTTTCCTGTTTCCAAATCGGAAAATGCCCTGAGGCGGCGGGCGCGAAGGCGATTGGAGCCCCAAGATAGCAGTCGCGCAGGCGATTGGATACCCTGAGACGGCGGGCGCGCAGGCGATTGGAGCACCTAAGCCCCTGGAACGCATCTTGTAGCTTGAGGAAAATGCCCCAAGGCGCATGAAAGGCATCTCGAGGCCGTGGGGCGCATCGCATATCCCATGAAAGGCATCTCGAGGCCGTGGGGCGCATCGCAGATTCCATGAAAGGCATCTCGAGGCCGTGGGGCGCGTCGCAGATTCCGCGATAAGCAACTCGTAGCCCATTACACCTCCAATACCTCCAATTGCACCGAAACTGCAGCAACCGCAACCTTACGCTTTCATGGCTTTTAGGTTAAAGAGTCCCCAAGCGCCTTTATTTGTGGCAAGATTTAGCTAGAGAATACTGCGCACGATCGCACAACGATGTATTAGAGGAGAGTCATGGGCTTTTTCTCACGATTTGAGAATCACATGGAAGACGGGCTTGAGGGCGCGGCGGACAAGATGTTCGACGCCCCCATATCGCCTGTGCAAATATCAAAGAAGGCCGAAAAGGCTATGCGCCGCGAAAAAATGGTCGGAGCCGGCAAGCAGTACGCGCCGACGCTCTACACCATTTTGGTGAACGCCGACGACGACCAGCGCCTCTTCGGTTACTACCCCACCTTGGCGGGTGAAACCGAAACGTATCTGGCGGCACGAGCATCCGATGAAGGCTACCTGATGGATGGCCAACCCTTGGTGCGATTCATCGTCGACGACGATTTGAAGCGCGGCAAGTTCGAAGTCATCGCCGAGTTGGTATCCGCGCCCATCATCGCGCAGCTTCGCCAAGAGGAAATGCAGCGCTACGGAATCGCCCCGAAACAGCAAGCCAGAAGCGCTGGGCACGGTCAGCCACCCCGCCAACAATACGCGGGCCAAGGCAGAGCGCCACAACAAGCGCGCCAGCAGGCACCACAAAGCCGCAACTATGCGCCCATGCAATCCGCACCGGCAGCGGCGGCATACGCCAGCCATCCGCGAGGCGCGCAAAACAAGCAGCAACTACCTTATGTTCCCGAAGACCAAATCGACCGCTCCATCGATTACGGCGAATACACGTTCGACAGCCAGGATTTCGACGACTACAAAGAAAACGGGCCGTCCGGGTATCAGCCTTCCACAGTGGCGCAACCGGCAAGTGGCAATCCCGCTACGCGCTCAGCAGCCGGAAATCCCATGGCGCGCCCCATCGATCAGGTATATGCTGAGAACATAGCCTCCCATGAAAACGATATGTCCGGCTTGGATGTGGATACGTTCGATCCTTACACCGACGATTCCGAATCGGTGCCCAACGCCTCGCAATACGGCAACAGAAACGCTGGAATGGCCGCAGCCAACGATTTCGACATCCCGCGCCAAGCACCGGCCACCACCGTGTTCGCAGCCGGTGCTGCAGAAGCGTCCCCCATGCCCAACCAGTCATTCGTGCGCGCCCGTTTGGTCGACGCGCAAACGAACCAGGCAATTGACCTGGCGTCAAACAGGCTCATCATGGGGCGCAGCAGTTCCAGCGACATCGTGCTCGATGACATAAACGCCAGCCGCAACCATGCCGAGCTTCGATTCGAGCCGCAGGGTGTTTGGAGCATCACCGATTTGGGTTCCACAAACGGAACCCTGGTGAACGGGCAACGCATCACGTCATGCACGCTTTCAAACGGTGACCGTATTTCCGTGGGCATGATTAACTTCATCTTCACGCAGGATTAAGCATGCACTCTGGCATTCTCACGCACAAGCCCGGTCAGGCGCACGAATTCGATTGGATGCACAAGCCCGGTTCCGTTGACGTGAATCTTCGCCCGGCGCAGAGTCGAAAAGGAAGATTCGCATGATAGACGTCACATTGCTCATAGCGCGGCTTTTGTTCGTGGTACTGCTCTACCTTTTCCTGTTCGCTATCATGAAAACGGGCATTGGCCTGGTCAAAGGACAGCGCAAAAAGGAACGTTCGTGGACGATAGCCGTCGAACGCGGCCCTAAAGAGTTGCGCGGCGTGCAGATTGCCGTACACGGGCCCGTTATCGTAGGACGAAACCCCGGAGCCGACATCGTAATCGGTGCTGGATATGTGTCGGGACGCCATGCTCGCTTTACGCTCATGGGCCAGAATCTTTTCGTAGAAGACTTGGGTTCCACAAACGGAACAGCGGTGAACGGCGAGCGCATTTTCGAGCCGACGCCGCTGCGCAATAAAGACGTGGTCGCAATCGGCGACGTCAGCATCAGAGTAAGGTTCGCATAATGGCAGCGCGCACAAGCGGATCATCCGCACGCAAGATGCCCGCCGTGCTGTTCGGCAGCCGCACTGATGTGGGCTGCGTGCGCGATCACAACGAGGACAGTCTCATTGTGGCCCCGCCGCTGTTCGCCGTGGCAGATGGCATGGGTGGACACGCCGCTGGCGAAGTGGCATCTGAGGTTGCTGTAAACACGCTGGCCAGAACCGCGCCCGACCGTCCCGACACCGAAGGGCTGTGCCACGCGGTCATCGCGTCGAACCGCGCCGTCATTGAAGCGGCCACCGAAAAGGGCCGCGAAGGCATGGGCTGCACCCTGACCGCTGCCATACTGGAAAAGGAGCGCCTTGCCATAGCGCAAGTGGGCGACAGCAGAGCTTACCTGCTGCATCAGGGGCGTATGCAACAGCTGACTCGCGACCACAGCCTGATGGAAGAAATGATAGAAGCCGGCGAGCTGACTCCCGAAGAAGCACGCGTACATCCTCAGCGATCGGTCATCACCCGTGCCTTGGGCAGCGACCCGAACATGCAGCCCGACTTATACGAGTTAAACGTCTCCGCAGGTGACCGACTGATTTTGTGCTCAGACGGACTTTCCACCATGCTGGAAGACCCAGAGATAGAGTCCATCGCAAAAAAAACGCGCGACCCTCAGCGATGTGCAAGCGTGCTGGTGAACGAGGCAATCGCCGCTGGCGGCTACGATAACGTGACGGTCATCGTGCTTGACGTGGTCGGCAACGCGGAAAAACGCGAGCGAAAGACGCGACGGAAAGGCCGCATATGGGCAGTCGTTCTGGTAATCGCGCTTCTGAGCGCCGTCGCAGGCGTATGTTATGCAGGATACGCATATTCCCAGCATACAGCCTATTTGGCAGATGTTGATGGTAAAGTAGCCGTGTATCAAGGCACCCCCGACACCGTATTGGGCTTGCCGCTTTCGCACTTGGACCGCATCACCGACATCAACGTGAGCGATTTGGAGCCGGGCACGGCAAACCGTTTGCAGCAGGGAACCATCCGCGTTGACGATATGGATGCTGCCAACGACTTGGTGGACACCTACCAGCAAAATATCGACAGCTCGAAGAAAACAACTACGAGCAGCAGTGCCTCGGGTAACACCACGAACGGCAGCACCACGAACGGCAGCACCTCAAGTAGCAACACCAACTCAGGCACTACCACAACCACCACTGCAGCCTCTACGGGGGCATCTGCATGACACGCCGCAATACAGAGCTTTTGCTGCTGATACTAGCAGCGCCCTTGGTTATTTTGCTGTACGCCATGATTGTGGTGAACCAAGGTGCCAGCCTAGACGTGAACACGCTCGGTGTGCCCTTGGGCATCTTCTGCGCATTCGCGCTGGCACATCTCGCAGTCAGAAAATGGGCGCCCGGCGCTGACCCGGCCATACTGCCCATCTCGTTCGCCCTGTCGGGCATCGGCATCGCGTTCATCACACGCCTTGCCCCCGACTTGGCCATCAAGCAGCTGATGTGGCTGTATGCGGGCATTATCTGCATGGTGCTCGTGTTGGTGTTTATAAAGAACATCGACAAGGTGGCCAACTACAAATATACGCTTATGGTAGCCGGTTTCCTCTTGCTGCTCTCCCCTATGGTGCCCGGTCTGGGCCAGGAAATCTACGGCAGTCGCATCTGGTTGTCGCTGGGGCCCTTCAGTTTCCAACCAGGCGAGCTAGCGAAGATACTGATCGTGCTTTTCCTGGCGGGGTATTTGGCCGCCAACCGCGAGATGCTCTCGGTATTCACGTGGCGCATCGGACCTTTCTACCTACCTGACCTACGCACCCTTTTACCCATGCTGTTGATGTGGGCTATCTCGCTGCTCATCGTTATATTCGAAAAGGATTTGGGCAGCGCACTTGTGTTCTTCTTCGTGTTCATCGCTATGCTCTACGTTGCCAGCGGCAAGAAATCGTTTGTGGTCGTGGGGCTTTTACTGGCCGCCGTGGGTGCCGTGGCCATGTGGTCCTTCTTCAGCCATGTGCAAGTGCGTGTGACCACGTGGCTCGATCCGTTTTCCGACGCGAACGGGCTGGGCTACCAACTGTGTCAGGCCATCTATTCCATGGCCGACGGCGGCATGTTCGGCGTGGGCATCGGAAACGGCCTTTGCGACCAGATTCCTGTCGTGGAAAGCGACTATATTTTCGCGGCGATCGCCGAAGAGACCGGGCTTTTGGGCGCGGCCGGCGTGCTGCTTTTATATCTGTGCTTCGCAGTTCGCGGCATGCTTACAGCAGCGCGTGCGAAAAGCGATGTGAGCTCGTTTATCGCTGTGGGCTTGACGGCATCTTTGGTGTTGCAAGCATTCATCATCGTAGGCGGCGTTACCCGCCTCATCCCATTGACCGGCTTGACGCTTCCCTTCGTCAGCCAAGGCGGCTCTTCCCTTCTGGCGAGTTTCATCGCCGTCGGTTTCCTGCTGCGCTGCGGCAACGAGGGCACTGGCGTGGAAACGGAAATGACCATGGGCACCAGCACGTCACTGCGCGTGAACGGTGTTCTAGGACGCGTTTCTTTGGGCAAGCGCCTGACTCATCTGATGATTGTTTTCTCGCTGCTGTTCGCGGCGCTGGTAGCCAACTTGACGTTCTTGATGATTGTCAACGCCGACACGTACAAAAACATGCCCACCAACAATCACACCATCCAAAAGGAAGCGGAAAAGGAACGCGGCACTATATCTACCTCCGATGGCGTGGTTCTGGCTCAAAGCATTCGCAATGCCGACGGCACGTACACTCGCGTATATCCGGCTGGACCTTTGGCGGCCCATGTGGTGGGCTATTATTCCACCCAGTACGGCGCAAGCGGCATCGAAAGCAGCGCGAGCGACACGCTGGAAGGCTCTTCGGGTTACGCCACTTGGACCGATGTGATAAACGACTACGCTGGCATATCTACCAGCGGAAACGACGTGCAGCTGACCATCAATTCCCAGATACAGCAAGCCGCCCAAGATGCGCTGGGCGACTACAGCGGTGCCTGCGTGGTGCTGAATCCAAAGACAGGGGCGGTTCTGGCCTTGGCGTCATCGCCCACCTATGATGCGTCCGATTATGAAACGCTGCTCGCCGACAGTTCTTCGGATGCGCTGTACAACCGTGCCACCCAAGCCCTCTACGCGCCTGGTTCCACCTTCAAGATGCTCACGCTGGCAACGGCGCTCGAGAACAACATCGCCACCGAAACCACCACCTACTCCAGCCCTGGCAGCATGGACATAGGAGGTGCGCAGGTGTACAACTACGACCGTTACGACTATGGCACCATCACGCTAGCACGTGCAACCGAGCTCTCATCGAACACCGTCTTCGGGCAGGTGGGCGATCAGATTGGTTCGAGCCTGCTGGTGCAGAGCGCTGTGAAATACGGCTTCAACAGCCAGGTGGCTTTCGATCTTCCCCTAGCTGAATCGCTTATGCCCGATGCCAACCAAATGACCGAATGGGAAACCGCATGGGCGGCCGTCGGCCAGCCCGTCGGCGAACACACCAGCGCAGCAGGCCCGCAAGCTACCGTGCTGCAGATGGCGATGATTGGGTCGGCCATCGCCAACGACGGTGTGATTGAGCAGCCCTACCTAGTTGGCAGCACCTACAACGCCAACGGCGAGAAGATTTCCACCACCTCATCTACGCAATATGCGCGGGTAATGTCCGCCACCACCGCCAAGCGTGTGAAAACCGTACTGGAAGGGGTCGTGAACAGCGGCACCGGCACGAACGCCTCCATTAGCGGCGTGCAGATTGCAGGCAAGACAGGCACTGCTGAAACCGGCAAATCCGTCGATGACAGCTGGTTTGTAGGCATGGGACCGTCGGACGATTGTAGCGTCGTGGTGGCCATCGTGATTGAGCAAGGCGCCAAAGACAGCCAGAATGCGGCTGCCCGAGCGAAAAATGTGTTAAGTACGGCCCTAGAAGTACAAGGGAAGCTATAAATAATGTATGCTGTAAACACTAGACCGCAATGAGCTTACAGCATGTGCCCAAAAGGAGTTTAAACGTGAACGGAAACATGATAGGCAGGGTCTTTAACAACCGCTACCAAATTACCGAGCGCATCGGTATCGGAGGCATGGCGGAAGTTTATCAGGCCCAAGATCGCGTGCTCGGCCGCTTGGTCGCCGTGAAAGTGATGCTGCCGCAATACGCATCCGACCCCGAATTCACCCAGCGCTTCCGTCAGGAAGCCGCATCTGCCGCCAACCTGCAGAGCCCTTATATCGTGAACGTCTACGATTGGGGCCAGGACGAGGGTACGTATTACATCGTTATGGAATACGTCCGCGGCTCCGATTTGAAATCCGCTATCAAACAGCGCGGTGCTATCAATCAGCGCAAGGTCGCTGAAATCGGCGCCCAGGTTTGCCAAGCGCTTTCCGTGGCTCACAACCAAGACATCATGCACCGCGACATCAAGCCGCAAAACATCATGGTGCAGCCCGACGGCAATGTAAAGGTGATGGACTTCGGCATCGCTCGCGCGAAGAACTCCATGAAGGACCAGACCAGCTCGGTGCTAGGAACGGCCCATTACATCAGTCCCGAGCAAGCTCAAGGCAAAGAGCTCACCCCCGCAAGCGATATCTACTCGCTGGGCATCGTCATGTACGAAGCCGTAACCGGTTCGCTGCCTTTCGACGGACCCGACGCTATCAGCGTCGCAACCATGCAGGTAAACGATTTCCCGCTCGCTCCCAGCCAGATAAACCCCGATATCGATCCCGGCCTGGAAGCGATTATCATGCATGCCCTGGAAAAGGACCCGCATGCCCGCTTCGCCACCGCAACCGACATGAAGCATTGCCTAAACGATTACCTAGCCGGTCGCCCCGTGCTTATCGACGGCGAGGAAACTCGCGCGATGGACGGCGCCTATGCCACCGGCGGAACATCGGTTATGCCGGCCGTTGAGGGCAACGGGCAGCATACGACCAGCGCGGCACGTACCGTGAAAGCCGTGGATACCGAGGCCGAGCGCAAGGCGAAGAAAAAGCGCAATATCCTGATAGCCGTGGGCATTGTCGCGGCCGTCGCTATCATCGCAGCTTTGGTGTTCGCACTGGGCGGCACGAAGAGCGGCACGGTTCCCGATGTCTCCGGGAAAACAGTGCAGCAAGCTACCAGCGCCCTTACGTCGGCGGGCTACACCGTCGGCACGCAGACGCAGGTGTATAGCGATACGGTGGCTTCCGGCTCTGTGGTTAGCACAGATCCTGCCGCTGGCGCGAAAGCCGAGTCGGGCACGAAGGTAAACTTGAACGTGTCGAAGGGCAAAGAACAGGTTGAAGTGCCAGACCTTTCAGGAATGCCAGCTGACCAGGCTAAACAAGCACTTACGAAGCTGGGATTGACCGCAAAAGCAGGTACGTCGCAGAACTCCGATACAGTAGCCGCCGACTTGGTGATGAGCCAGGATCCGGCTTCGGGTACAAAGGTATCGAAGGGCTCAACCGTTACCTACGTTTTGTCGCTGGGCACCAGCACTATCGACGTGCCCAACGTTGTCGGCCAAACTGAAAGCGCAGCCACTACATCGCTGAAAAATTCCGGCTTCGCCGTAGATACTTATTACGACTACAGCAGCACAGTCGCATCCGGCAAAGTGATAAGCCAGAACCCCGGCAGCGGCAACAAACTGGCCAAGGGCTCCACGGTCAGTATCACTATCAGCCAGGGTGCAGAGCCGAAAAGCACTTACACCCTTACGGCGAGCGCCGGACAGGGCGGATTGATCAGCCCGACAACCGTGAGCGTAGACGAGGGTACCAGCCAATCGTTCACCGTCTCGTCGAACAGCGGCTACTACATTTCCAGCGTGATTGTGGATGGCGTGTCGCAAAGCGATGTAAAGAGCGGAGCGACCAACTACACCTACTCGTTCTCGAGTGTGAAGGCCAACCATACAATCAGCGCGGTGTTCGCACAGTCAACGACTTCAAACACCAGCCCGAGCGCCTAATCGAGCGAGTGACGCAGGTCGTGGGTGCTTGCAGGCTTTTCAGGTCTCAGCAGCGCGCAAGCTGAAGAGTTTGTCGAGCTGAGAGGCTTTCCGAGCTGAAGGGTTTGTCGAGCTGAAAGGCATTTGAAGTACTTGAAGTATTAAGACACCGAGGGCCGCCCATCAAAACGGGCGGCCCTCGGTTTTCACATCACCGAATCTTCGCACGGTTGCATCCCGGGAATTGCAGCCTCTCCCTCCTGCACAGGCACCGTCGTACTCGTTTTCGCCGCCTATGAAAGCGTCAAACCATCGACGCCTTGCCTAGGAAATGCTAGTCCCTCCACAATCCCAAGGTTTACGGCTAACGACTTTGTCGCAAAACAGGATTTCCGGATTCCGAAACAGAAAAACGGCGATTAAACGAAGCATTGTGAGAATTTGTGACTTATTGTATATATTTTGAAAGCAGGCACGCTTGATAAGATTGCTTCGCACTGCATAACCGCAGGTCACAAAAATTCTTTGCGGAAGACGAGGACCGGTCCGTCACAATGCTTCGATTAATCGCCATAATCCTGTTTTGAAATCGCAAAATGCTCTAAATCTCGTCCCACAACCAGTTAAGTACCGACCTTCGGGAGACGCCCCATATGACCAAGCTCAATCGCATTGTCGGCTATTTCGCGGCAAGCTCTTCTAGGATTAAGCGTCGTTTTCTTCGGATTTGCTTTCCTCAGCTGGTTCTTTTTCCTTGCGAGAGTGGCGTTTGGCGAAGAAGCGCTTCTTGCCTTCTGGCTCGTCTTCGTCGGATGTATCCTTCGACGTGTTTTCGATTTCCTTTGCAGCAGCCGCTTTAGCATCAGCTGCTTGAGCAGTTTCGGCCGCGATTGGCTTGTCAGCAGAGTCTTTCACTGCTGCATCAGCGGCTGGCTTGTCGTTTACCTTGTCAGCAGTCACCGTAGCAGGCTTCGCGACTGTCTGCTCGCCCGTTGTTGCATCTTTGCTCGGCGTCGCAATTATCGCTTTGGAATTCTTGGGGGTTGCCGAGAGGGATTGCTTCGTCGATTCGGCGCCCGATTTATCTGTCGCATCGGGCTGTTTGGCTGCAGCTACCGGTTGCTTGGCGCTAGTCGTCGACTGTTTGACGTCGGGTGCAGGCTGTTTGGTTTCCATCGAAGGTTGCTTGACATCGGGTGCAGGCTGCTTTACCTGCTCAGTTGCTTGCTTATCGTCTTTCTCGGCAGACTTCATCTTGTTGGACACGCTCGTTGTTGCAGTCTCGGCGGCAGGCGATGAGGCATCTGCTTTTGCGGTGGCAGAGCTCTTCCCCGCGACACCCGTTTGCTTCGGTGGCATCAACGGTGTGAAACCCTGCTCGGTCGCCAAGCGACCCTCGAGCGCTTTCTGCTCACTCTCGCTCATCAGATCGTTGGGATCTTTGTTCTCACGAACGTCCACCGTCACCGATTTCACTTGGTTGCCGGTCAGTTTCTCAACCGATTCCTTTACTTCCCGCTGCAAAATCGGCGCAGCAGCGGCAAGCGAAATCAACCCGCGTGTTGCTACGCGAATGACAATCTGCACAGCAGGATGTTTGCCGTTGACGATGGTGACTTTGGCCTTTTCATAATGCAATTCCGGATGACGTAGCACGATATCTTCAACCGCGCATTCCAGCGCAGCTTTCGAAATGCACACACTGCCGTACTCGTTGGGAGTCTCCTGATAAGAGCTTTTGTTGCGCGCGGCAATCGTGCGCACAAGCCCTGCTACTAAACCGATAGCGAAAAGCGCGAGCAGCGCCAGCACTAGGTAAACAAACCATGTCTGCGTTTTGCACGTGCGGACAACTGTGGCAACCGGCTCGAATCCGAACCAATCACAGGCGATGGCCCCTACACTCAGCAAAGCGGCGAGAAAATACACCACTCGGCAGAATTTTCTGAAACTGGTCATGCGCGTCCTCCGATCGAATGCTTGAACCTATCCAGTTTAACGCTCATATCGCGCAAGGGGAAACATGTTTGCCCATTGATTCGAAAATGTTATGCACAAATGCGGTGAACGTAACTCAAGTGGTGTAAGGCTCGACCGCACTCTTCGCAGTAAGCATGCTATACGCGACATGAGAAAGAAAAAAGCCGCGAATCCCTTCACGGCCAATTGTTTCAATGGTGCCCCCGGCGCGATTCGAACGCGCGGCACCCGCTTTAGGAGAGCGGTGCTCTATCCCCTGAGCTACGGAGGCGCGATGGATATTCTACCACCTGTTTCGCAATGCACGAATGACGTCGGCTACATTCCCATAAGTCGTATGAAACGACTGTAGCTTGATGTCATCGCTCACGCAAGCAAGCTTCACCCGTATTTCGTGATTGCTATTCACTTTTGCACGATATAGTGCTAAATTTACAAGGCTGCTCGTTTCCAGGGACGTGTTGTAAAGCTGTATGCAAACGTTCGTGTCTATTCGCTTTGCCCATCATTGCAAACTTTCCTGAAAACGCTACGCACTTGCTCTTCGTTACCCAACAGAAAGGTTTGTTTTGGAATCCGCATTAGCCACGTTCAACGACATCTTGACAGTTATCGATGATGCCGTTTGGGGCATACCCCTCATCTGCCTGATTCTTTTCGGCGGAATTTTCCTGACCATCCGCGTGGGCGGCCTGCAGTTCAAAAAACTCGGGCGTGCGCTGCGCTATATGATGAAAAATGAGAAAGGCGGCACGGGCGAAGTTTCCAGTTTCGGAGCTCTGTGTACTGCACTTTCGGCCACTATCGGCACCGGCAACATCGTGGGTGTAGCCACGGCAGTGGTCGCCGGCGGCCCAGGCGCACTGTTCTGGATGTGGATTGCAGCCCTGTTCGGCATGGCTACGAAATACTCCGAGGGCATGTTGGCCGTAAAATACCGCAGCTTCGACAAGAAGACCGGACATGCCCTCGGCGGTCCTTTCTACTACATCGAACGTGGCATGGGCCCGAAATGGCGTTGGTTGGCTAAACTGTTCGCATTCTTCGGCGTATGCGTCGGTCTGTTTGGCATCGGCACATTCACTCAGGTGAACAGCATCTCCACCGCTATCACGAACTTTTTCGACCCCAATAGCGCCGTGACTGTAAGCCTGATGGGCATGGACTATTCCATCGCCACCGTGTTGGGCAGCTTGGTTTTGGCCATCCTGGTGGGGCTTATCCTCATCGGCGGCCTGCGTCGTATCGCCAGCGTGGCCGAGCGCATCATTCCCGCTATGGTTATCATCTATGTAGGTATCTCTTTGCTGCTGATCTTCACCAACCTAGACAAGCTTCCCGGCGCGTTCGTTGATATTTTCGAAGGCGCATTCGGACTGAGGGCTATGGCTGGCGGCGCATTGGGCGCCATCATAGTAGCTATGCAGAAAGGCATCGCACGCGGCATCTTCAGTAATGAGGCCGGCTTGGGTTCCGCTCCTATCGCCGCTGCAGCTGCTCAGACCAAAGAGCCGGTGCGTCAGGGCCTGGTGTCCATGACGGGCACATTCCTAGACACCATCGTGGTTTGTTCCATGACCGGTCTGGCGCTTATCATGACACATGCCTACGAGCTTCCCGGGTTGAAGGGTGCGGGCTACACCACCACGGCGTTTCAGATGGGTCTCGCCTTCATCCCCGCCGATTTGGTCGCGTTCCTCGTGATGGTGTGCCTCGTGTTGTTCGGATTCACCACCATTCTGGGTTGGGATTACTACAGCGAGCGCTGCCTTGAGTATTTGACCAACAAAAACATGAAGGTAGTGAAAGTGTACCGCTGGCTCTACATCGCCGCTGTCTTCATCGGTCCGTACATGACCGTAGCCGCCGTGTGGACCATCGCCGACATCTTCAACGGATTGATGGCCATCCCGAACATGATTGCGCTGCTGGCGCTATCGGGCGTGGTCGCCAAAGAAACGCGAAGCTACCTGAAGCGTTTGAAAGACGCTGGGGACGACGAGGACAAGATGGAGCCGTTCGTGGAAGACTATTCCATGTGGAAGACCATTCCCGACGACGTGAAGGCGGAAATGGCCGAGGTACCTGCCGAAGAGGCTGTCGCTGTGAAATAGCGTTTGCGTGACGACATTCGCACACAGCATTTGGACAAAACGCGAATCCTTTAAAACATGAAACGACCCCTGAGCTACGATATCGCTCGGGGGTCGTTTAGCATTGAAGTTGGTACCTGCGCCGCTTGCTTTCGCAGCACCCTTTTGCACAACGGCGGCTAAGCCTTCTCTCGCAGTGGGATAACCTCCCGAAAGATTGCTTATTGCAGCGACAGGATATCTGTAAGCTTGCGAGCGGAATCGCGCACGTTCATGCCGTCGATATCCAACACCACATCGGCGTACTTTTCGTATAGAGGGATGCGCTCATCGAACAAATCGCTCAAGCTCATTCCCATGCCGTTTTTCATGACCACGCCGCGCTCGTAGAGACCGCCTAGTCGATTCGTCAACTCCTCTAGCGACACTTTCAGATACACAACGGTGCCTATTTCAGCCAAATGCTTCATAGCGTCGTCGGAATACACGGCCGAGCCGCCGGTTGCGATAATGCTATGATGTGCGTCCAAATCGCACAGGACTTCGTTTTCTACCTGTATGAAGCCTTCCGGCCCCATTGCGTCGATAATCTTCTGCAGCGTTTTGTCGCACTGGTTCTGAATAAGCAGGTCGGCATCCACGAAATCGTAATTGATAATTTTCGCCAACACGATGCCTAAAGTCGATTTACCGGCACCCGGCATGCCAATCAGTATTATGTTGTCTTTTTCCGCCATGAGAGCTCCTTTGTTGCTAGCAGTTCATCTGCCACTATAGCAATGAATATGACCGCGAAGCCCAGAATAACGCGCAGCGTCAACGTTTCGCCATACAACAGCACGCTAAAGAGCACTCCGAACACACTTTCCAAGCTCAGGATAATCGATGCCTGGTTCGGCGGAATGCGAGATTGCCCGATATTCTGCATACTGCAGGCGAAAAAGGTTGCCAGCAGAACCAGATAGGCCATCTGACCTACGGTGGATAGGTCGAAGACTGCTTGCAAGCTGGGTTGCGCTTCGAAGGGCAGCCCTATCAGCAGACCCCACACCCCGCATACGGCAAATTGCATGAACAGTAGTGGAAACACGTTCGATGTTTGCGAATAGCGCCCTAAAACCGCGATATGCAGGGCGTAGAAAAGGGCACCTACCAGTGTCATCGCGTCACCAAAACGCATTTGGAAATCACCGTTGAGCGACACGAGGCCGATTCCGAACAGGCACACAAGCGCTATCAGTATGTTCTGCACCGTCGGTCGCCTGTGACCCACGGCCCAATAGGCAAACGGCGTGAGCACGCAAAAGGTCGCTGTGAGAAACGCGTTCTTTCCAGGTGTGGTGTCGGTAAGTCCGATGGTCTGCGCCCAGAACGCTAGGAAAAACAACGTGCCCAAAAGCAGGCCGATCAGAAACGTGCGCTTGTCGAGGCTCCGTTTGATGGGCTTTATGAATACGATGAGCACCAACAGAGCCGCCAGAGAAAAGCGCACGCCTAAAAGCGTGGCCGGAGCGAACACGTCCACCGCGCCCTTCATTGCCGTATATCCGCCGCCCCACACGATGGTGGCAGCGAACAGCGCGACTTTGAATAAGCCGTCTGGCAGCTTGTCGAGGCGCGATGTGCTTTCGACACCCCGTTTATGCAATGAATCGCTTTCCGTCATACAAATCCCAGCAGCGCCTAGCGCGCGCCGCCTCCACCGCCGAAGCCTCCGCCGCCGCCTCCGCTGAAACCGCCGCCGAAGCCTCCACCGCTGCTGAAGCCTCCGCTCGCAGCAGATGTGGCGGCTGCTGCTACATCCATCGTATTGTTCATCGTCGTGCTCATCATGTCGCTAAACGACCCCATGGACGACCCTATAGACGGCCCGTACCACACGTACCACGGCACGTATGCGGTATTGCCCATCATTGTGGCGTCTTCTGCGAACAGATCAGGCACGGTCTGACGCAGCTCTTTCAGAACCTCTTCAGCAACGCCAAATATATAGGCGTACACCATGAATTCGCCCCATACTTTCACATCTTGTGGTGGGCGCTCATCCAACGCAGAAAAGTCTTTGAGCCAATTGCGCAAGGCCTCGCTTCGCGCAAAGTCATCGGCGCCGTTCTGCGTGCGGCGCGTCATGAAATTCGACAACACGAACAGGCCCGCTGCAACGGGCAGCATGAATATCAGCGGCCAATAATTTGAAGTCAAAAATCCCAGCCCAACGCCGGACAAGGCGAGCAGAACGCCAGCAGATGCAACCAGCGTCTGGTAGCGATTGCCCGCTTCCTCGAAGTAATCAGCCGCATTTACTTCGGCGCTCACCTGGCCCTGCCAGTTCGCGAGCGTGTCATTGAACGACGTGGGATGCTTCTCGCCGTACAGCGAGATTGATTTCAGCCACAGAGATGGTTTACCGTCGGCCACTTTGTCG
Source organism: Actinomycetes bacterium (assembly GCA_023394615.1). Lineage (GTDB taxonomy): Bacteria > Actinomycetota > Coriobacteriia > Coriobacteriales > Eggerthellaceae > JAEXAI01. The sequence goes on from JAEXAI010000011.1 coordinate 28,240, forward strand.
AACAATAGCTCCATTGCCTGGACGTCTATCGGATCGGTCAGCTTTTCAGCTGCGGGCATTTTCGTGATGTAGTAGTCCTCGACTGTTTTGGTACGCAGCTTCTGCTTTTCCTCATACGATCCCTTATTGATGGAAAGAGCTCCCACGTGCGCCAAATGCATGATGGTGGCGGTCAAGTCGTCGCCGCTTTCTTTGTCCCAACGCCACAATCGCGCAATCACGGCAGGATGCATCTGTTTGTTCGGCACGTCGCGCCAGTATTGCTCGGTAAACGTAGGCTTGTGCTCTTTGCCGTGGCGCATGAACATAACGATGGCCCACGTCAACAGCGCAAGTGATACAAGGCCCAGCACAAGAATGTAGATCAGGCTGAACATGCGCTGATAATTCGCCTGATCAGCCCATGTCTTTTCGTCCTTTACCACATCGTCTTTATGCATTTCGTCCCCGTGGAGTTTAAGGGCCTCGGAGCTTATGTTGGTAAGCCATGCCACAGGGAACAGCACATGCGCTTCAGCGTACTGCCCCGCTGCAACGGTATCTTCTTTATAGGTGACAACCGTGCCTGCATCGTTGAACTCCAGCGAACCATCAAGCGGGCCATGGCCCCACGCCAACACGTTGTCCCCTACTTTCGAAGTGGCGCCGCCGGGCACAGGCAAGCTGATGGTGCATGTGACGTTTTCCGAATCGACTGCCCAATCGCTGCCGACAAATTTCCAATACAAATCGGCGCAATCCTTGTACGCCTGCACACCGTTTTCGATAGTGTAGTCCAACTGCACGACCATTTTCGTATTCGTAGCGTCGCAGAAGACGTACACGGTGCTTTCTCCGTTATCCACCGAATAGCAGTCGTAGCCAGGACCGCCCGCATCGCGCCATTTCACATTGAAACCTGTCGATTTCAGGTCAGAGAGCTGCACCGTGTCACTTGAGGAGCCATCCGCATACCCCATCGACACGCTGTTCACTTTCAATTTTGCATTCGAAGGCAATCCCGACATGACCCACCATACAGCGGAATACGAACCGTTGAATTCAAACGTACGCTGCTCTACCACATGCAGCGACCCATCACTTTGCGCGTCTGCGGTGATATTCACCTTGGGCACGGAATAGCTTTTCGCTTGCGCGGTAGCAGGGGCGCACAGGCACAGGCACAGCACAGCAGCCAGAGAGAACAAAACGATTGCAGCCAGACGAATTCGCTGTAAAGGCATCGACGTTGCGACCGTTTCGAAACGATTTATATGAATAAAGGAACCTTTTTGATTCCGAGTATGCGGTTGCCTTGTGTTTTGCACAATATGCCTCCTTGCAAGATGCGCTCTGTCACGGTATTATTTCATATCGCGCTTGTAAAAGCGATAAGGAACGGAGAGCTGACCGAGAGGCCGAAGGTGCTCGCCTGCTAAGCGAGTATACGCCACAAAGCGTATCTGGGGTTCGAATCCCCAGCTCTCCGCCACCTGCATGTACAAAGCCCCCGAATAATCGGGGGCTTTTCTTTTGCTTGCAGGCGAGAATATGCTTCACAGCGCGGCATTGCCTTGGCCGAAATCGACGGTTGGGGGAACTTCAGAACCCGCCACCGCATCGAAGCTCTCACGCTTCGTGAATCCCATGGGGCCTGCGAACAGCACACCGGGAAACGTCTGAATGCCATTGTTGTAGCGCATAACCGTATCGTTGAAGCTCTGACGCATGTAGGAAATCTTGTCCTCGGTATCCTTCAGTTGCGCTTGCAGATCTAGGAAGTTCGTGTTCGCCTTCAATTCAGGATACGCTTCGCTGACAGCAAAAAGGCTCTTCAAGGCACCGGTCAGCACGTTGTCGGCTTCCATCTTCGCTTCCGGCGTCGATGCGTTCATGCACGCACTGCGCGCCTGGGTCACCGCTTCAAACGTGCCGCTTTCATGGGCGGCGTAGCCTTTCACGGTTTCCACCAAGTTGGGTATCAGGTCAAGACGACGCTGCAATTGAACGTCTACCTGCGCCCATGCGTTGTCGACCGCATTGCGCAGCTTGACCAGATTGTTGTATAAGACGATAGCCACAATGACCAAAATGACCACGATGGCAATGATCACGATAAGCGCGATGCCCATATGATTCTCCTTCGAAATCGAGTACTCACGTCGCACCATCATACCATCAGGACCGCTTTGACAAGCGCAAAGACGCCCGATTCCAAAAGCTCTTGGCTAAACGATGCCTTATTTATCAGGCATCAACGCCGCACGAATGCTTGAAAACGATGTGACACGCGCCCAGAAACCACGCGCCTGCATGATGGCGGAAAGTGCCTGAGCCGACGCATAATCATCGCACACGGCCATCACAGCCGACCCGCTGCCACATAAAAGCACGTCGCGCACGCCCGCTTGCGCCGCTGCAACCTCGCGGATTTCGCCAAATGCGTCTAAAAGCGATTCTGCCGGAATCTCCATGTTGTTGTACAGGGGCACTTCCGTAGCTTCAACAGCTGCGTTTACCGCTTCAATAATGTCGCTTTCGGGATACGCCGGCGCACGGTCGAACACCTCATATGCTTCGGCCGTCGAAACTCCCACTGATGGTCTGATCAGTGTGACGGAATCTTTCATCGGCTTCAACGTGCGCACGTAGCGCTCACCCTTACCCTGCAGCAACGCGCATCCCCCGTGCAGGAAGAAACGCACATCAGCCCCGATAGCAGCCGCGGTTTGTTCCACCTTGGGGTCATCGGCAGACACGCCCCAAAAGCTCGCAGCACCCAGTATGGCCGCCGCCGCATCTGAAGAGCCGCCCCCTAAACCAGCTTGGCTGGGGATGTGCTTGTCGATGACGATGCGTATGAACTCATCAACGTTGCGCCCCAGGTTTTTCGCCAGCAGATTCACTGCACGCGTGGCCAAATTCGCATCCGATGCGACCTCTATAGGCTCGATGTCGCTCGCCCACAATATTTTCGTGTCCACCAAAAGTCCGCTGCCCTCTTCCACGTCGATGGGGCATTCGCGCATGGGTTGCGCTTCGTCGCAGGGTTCCAACAGCACGGCATGCTCCCCTGCCCCCAAATGCGTCATGGTCAGCGTATCGTGCATGGTCAACGCGTGCATGACGGTAGTGACTTCGTGGAAACCGTCGTCGCGGCGCTGTCCCACGCCCAAGTACAGGTTCGTTTTCGCTGGTGCTATAAGACGGATCGTTTTCATCGTAGGTGTCGGTCTTTCTGTTTGGTCGTGGTCTCGAGGGAAGGGCTATCTTTCGCAGTCGACTGCGGTATCGGCAATGTTGCAATTCGGCTCGTTTACGGCTTGCGCTTTCTGGCGCTTCTGTTTCGTTGCGGCTCTTTTGCGACCGAAGAATTGCTTCAGCAGTGCGACGCTTTCTTCTTGACACACACCGCCTTCAGCTTCGAAGGTATGGTTCAGTCGCTGGTCAGCATTGATAGCATACAGGGTGCCCAGCGCGCCAGCCTTCGGATCGGGCGCGCCAAAGACGCATCGGTCGATGCGGGCTTGATGCATTAATCCGGCGCACATGATGCAAGGCTCCATCGTCACATACACCGTGCACCCGGAAAGACGCCAAGCGTCCAAATTTCGGGCAGCTTGCTTCATAGCCAAGAATTCCGCATGACCTGCGGGGTCATTGTCGATTTCGCGCCTGTTGCATGCGCGCGCTATCACTTCGCCGTCTTTCACCACCACGGCACCGATAGGCACTTCGTCCAAATCTGCCGCGCGGCGGGCCTCATCTAAAGCCATATGCATGTATTCGATGTCTTTGTCGTTCATATCATCTGCTATTATATGCTATCCTGATTCCTGCGTCGCAAGCGGCACCCATGCTGCACGCGCACGCCATATTTTGGAGGAATGGCCGAGTGGTTGAAGGCGGCAGTCTTGAAAACTGTTGAGCCGCAAGGTTCCGTGGGTTCGAATCCTACTTCCTCCGCCAGCATATCACCAGTTCACAAGCTGGTTTTTGAAGAAAGAACGGGCGTTTCAGAAATGAAACGCCCGTTCGTTTTTTACCATAAGGTACCCTAAGATACTCTAAGATTGCTCGACAATCTGCCGCTGGTCGATCTATCGCTCGTCAATGGGCACGTAATCCCTTACTTCCCTGCGTGTGCTTTTGTAAGCAGGGCGGATGATACGCTTGCCGCTCACGATTTCCTCGAAACGGTGCGCGCTCCAGCCGGTCATGCGCGAGCAAGCAAACAAAGGAGTGAACAGGTCATCTGGTATTCCCAGCATGGAATAAACGAACCCGGAATACATGTCCACATTCGCGCACATGTCTTTGCTCGTGCCTTTTTCCTGCAAGATTACTTGCGGACTGAGGCGCTCGACGGCATCCAACAGCTTAAATTCTGCCTCAAATTCCGTGCCCTGCGCGAGCTGACTCGCATACTTTTTGCAAATGTTGGCGCGCGGATCGCTTTTCGTATACACCGCATGGCCCATACCGTAGACCAGACCGGTTTTGTCGTAGGCCTGTTTGTTCACAATCTTCGCCAAGTAATCGGCCACTTCATCGTCGTTTTCCCAATGCTGCACGTTCTGCTTGATCTCAGCTTGCATGGCACGTACTTTATGGTTCGCACCACCATGTTTGCTCCCCTTCAGAGACCCGATGGCGCCCGCATAAGCAGAATACGGATCGGTGTCGGAGCTGGAAAGCACGCGACAGGTAAATGTGGAATTATTGCCGCCACCGTGTTCGGCATGTAGACACAACATGATATCGAGCATGCGCGCTTCTTCGGGCGTGAACTGACGGTCGGGACGCAGCATGGACAGGATGGTCTCAGCCGTGGACTGCCCAGGTATGAAACGATGCATAATCATCGACTCATTCTGATAACGAGCGCGCGATGCGTAGTGAGTGAGCACCGCGATGCGGGGCAAGCGCGATATCAGCGAGATAGCCGTGCGAATCTCGTGCTCATAACTGCGATTTTCAGCATTCTCGTCATAGGCATACAACAAAAGAATGCACCGTTCGATTACGTTCATAATGTCGGGCGGCGTGTCTCTCATAATCATGGATGCAGTGAAACCATTGGGAAGCTCTCGCTGGGCATCGAGCGCGGCGATGAACACGTCAAGCTGTTCGCGCGTGGGCAGGTTGCCCATAAGCAGCAGGTAGGCCACTTCCTCGAAATTGAAGCGACGCTCCGGTCCCTCTTGCCCAATCAGGTCGTATATGTTGTAGCCACGAAAGGTCAGGCGACCCTCTTCGGGCTTTTTGTCGCCATCGCTCATCACATAGCCGTGCACGTTGGATATATTGGTCACGCCAGCGATGACGCCCGATCCATTCGCATTGCGCAAGCCGCGCTTCACATCGTATTTCTCGTAGAATTCAGGATCAATCGTATTGATCTTTGTGAACTCGTCATACAGATCGATCTGCTTCTGATCGCTCATGGCGCCTCCTTTTTCAGTATTTATCGATTCTACTCGTTTTCACCGCATGAGTGCCGCTTCGTCCTACATAGATAGCGAATTGTTAACAATAGCCGCACGCGCGCATGGTTTCAGCTTCGGCAGAATGCCGTTTCGGAATCACCAAAGATAGCCGATAATATGAGCAAACGCAAGAAGCTATTGGGCGAGTGAGCCTGAAGGGCAAGGCGGAAGGCAGGGTGAAGGCGAAGTGGATTTGCGCAATGCGCCTACACGCGATTTGGAAACAGTTGCAATTGGCGATGCACGCACCTGCAACTTGAGCAAAATCGCAGATAGCGGCCAGTGTTTCCGATGGAGGGCGGACAGTGATGAAGGCAACGAGGGAGCCGACAATCAATTCCGCATTTTCGCCGCAGACCATGCGGCCCTCTGCGAAACAACCGGGGACCGCGTGCAGTTGCGTATAGTGCCGTCCGAGCAGCGAGATGCGCAGGTCAGCAAACAGGAGGACGCGCATCCGCCTACAGTCTCTAGCATCCAGTCCGCCGAGCAGCGAGATGCGGAAAGCGAGCGCACCTTTTGGCGCAATTATTTCGATTGCAACTTCGATTATGCAAGCGCGTATGACCAGATTATCGACGCGAATCCGGAACTGGCCCACGTCTATAAGTTCGGGCAGGGCATGCGGATTTTGAACCAACCGTGGTTCGAAACGTGCGTCACGTTCATCATCAGCCAGAACAACAATATCCCACGAATCAAGAGCATCGTGGAATCGCTGTGCCCTGATGGGGCATTCCCCACACCCGACCAGCTGCTGGCTGAAGTCGGCCGCAACGATCACGGCTTGGGCTATCGCCGCACATACATCATCGGGTTCGCCGCCGCATGCGCCGACGGATGGAAGCCGGCAAGTTTGGAACATGCAAACGTGAGTCTGGCCGATCAGATGGCGCAGCTGCAGACTCTTGAGGGCATTGGCCCTAAAGTTGCCAGTTGCATCTGCCTGTACTGCCTGGGTTACAAAGACACAGCGCCCCACGACGTGTGGATCAAGCGCGCAGAAGCGGAGCTGGGCATAATGTGGCATCCCACGCTTGCAGGCCTGCAGCAGCAGCTGATTTTCTACTGGATGCGCGAGCGGCCGAGATAGACGGCAATGGATGACAGTATCGTATAAGCTGCAATACTTCAGCGTTTCCCTAGCTAAGAGCACATAGGTCGGGTAAAATAAAAAGAGACCTGAAAAGGTCTCTTTTGTCCCATCTACATGGGGCTGCATAACGCAGCGGATAAGGCAGAGCCGTTGTTTTGACTCGCAGCGTCACTCTGGGTAAGAGCAACATCTAAAGGTTACCAAACGAAGGGCGGAACGGCAACATGAATCTTCGAAATGCGGAAAACTACTCAATTGGTTTGGACATCGGAACGGGTTCTGTAGGTTGGGCCGTTGTTGATAAGAAAGGTGAGCTTTACCACTTCAAAGGACAGAACACGTGGGGAAGCCGACTGTTCGAAAACGCTGAAACCACAGCCGCAACGCGTATGGCCCGAACGCTGCGTCGCAGATATGGTAGACGTTATCGGCGCATTCAAGATCTTCGCGAAATTCTCTACTCGGATATCAAAGATGTTGATCCTGATTTTTTCAGCCGTATGCGCCAGTCATCGCTATGGCCGGACGATAAGGACTTCAAGGATCCCTTCACGTTCTTCAACGATGCAGGATACTCCGAAAAGGAGTATTACTTGGAATACCCTACAATCTACCATTTGCGTAAGCATCTTATCGAAACATCTGATAAGGCAGATATTCGTCTTATCTACCTAGCCTTTCATCATATGATGAAATATCGAGGCAACTTTTTGGTGCAGGGTAGTATATCGGCGGCAAGCGCCGATGCTTCAACAGCAGTCGATGCTTTCTTGGAAGAGTTCGATTCCTATTGCGTTCGAAACGACATCTCATTCGACAAAAACAAGGCCGACAAGCAAGCGTTAAGAGCACCGCTCGAAGAAGCGAGCAACATACGCCGAGTCCGCCAAGAGAATTTTTCAAAAGCTCTAGGACTCCCCTCCGAAGAAAAGAAACTTAGCAAAGCCATTGGCGATGCCGCATTGGGTTATCAGGTTAACTATTCCTTGCTTTTTGATGTTGAAGAAAATAGCGATGCCAAGTTCTCTTTCGATAAAGACGAAAAGGTTGAAAAATTTGAGGAACTACTGCCTGACGAGGACATTGCTCTGTTTTTTGCCCTCAAAGGCCTCTACGATGCGTATTTGCTTTCAGCCTTGCTGAAAGGCTCGAAGAGCCTTTCAGAATCAATGGTTAAGCTCTACGAAGATCATAAATCTGATTTGAAAGAGCTGAAACGCCTCGTCAAAACATACTTCCCCGATGAAGCGATTGAAGATGGCTCAGGAAACACGAAGAATCCCGTGTACAACAAAATGTTCCGGGGGCCAAGCTATGCAAACGGTGCATACAAGAAGAAACAATCAAAGGGATATACATCCTATATTGGGGGTAACCAATCTGCCGAGGATTTTTACAAAGAAGTTAAAGCCCTGTTCTCTTCAACTTCCTTCAGCGATTCCGATCAGCTTGTTTGGAATAAAATGTCCAAAAAGATGGATGAGGGAACATTCCTTCGCAAACAACGTGCAAGCCAAAACGGGGCAATTCCCCACCAGCTTCATCTTGAAGAAATGCATGCGATTATCGAAAACCAGAAACCGTACTATCAAAGCCTACGTGACAATGGCGAGCACATTGAAGAGCTTTTGAAGTTTCGGCTGCCCTACTATGTTGGGCCCTTGGGCACCGAGACCAACCCGAATCGCACAAAGCCCTTTGCGTGGGCGGTTCGCAAAGAAGGACATGAAAACGACCCCATCAAACCGTGGAACTTCGAAGAAGTCATCGACAAAGACGCTTCCGCCGAGGCTTTTATTCGTAATCTGACCGGTGAATGCAGCTATTACCTTGGGAAAAGTGTCATACCTAAGAATTCGCTTCTTTATTCGGAATTCTGCGTGCGTCAGGAACTCAATGTATGCAAACAGGATGCTGACGGCGAGAAGTTTTTACGCATGGATACGGAAACCGTTCAGTCAATCTTCGATGATGTATTCAAGAACACAAAAAAGGTTAAGACAGATCGAGTTGAGGAATATTTAAAAAGCCGATTCGGAGGCACGCACTATCGCATCCAGGGCACTCAGAAAGAAAACGAATTCGCCTCATCACTCTCTTCGTATTGCGATTTCAAAAAAATTCTCGGTCACGATATTGCATTGGGTGACGAATATGACATGGTGGAAGCAATCATAGTTTGGATTACAATCTTCGAGGATAAGGAAATTCTTACCCGCAAAGTAAAATCAACCTACGGTCCAGCAGAATTCGGCGGAAACGGCAGCCTGAGCGCAGCCCAGGTAAAGCAAATATGCAAACTGCGCTATACGGGCTGGTCGAATTTATCCCGTGAGTTCCTTGAAGAACTGCGTGTGGACTATGAAGGCCGACGCGTTTGCATCATGGACATACTGCGCGACAGCGATGCAGTAACACCCATGAACCTGATGGAAATACTCGCAGATGAACGTTTTGGATTCCGACGCGCGCTCAATCAAGCCAATCGAGAATTCTTGCAAGATCAACAAGGATCGGCCTTAGAGGATATTCCGGGCTCCCCCGCAATCAAACGCGGAATCAACCAAAGCTTGCAAATTGTTCAGGAAATTGTCCATATCACCGGGAAACAACCCGCCAAAATCTGTATCGAGATGGCACGCGAAGAAGTAGGAAAAACAAAAGGGAGCAGGACAAAGTCGCGCGCTAAACAGCTCGAAGAGCGATACGACGCCATTACGAAAGACCTTGTTATGGCAGGAGACGATCGCGATTTAAAGAAACAATTGCAGTCAAACAAAGATGCGCTCGACAAGGATCGCCTGTACCTATACTTTTTACAGCGAGGAAAGTGCCTGTATTGCGGAAAACCACTTTCCATCAATGACCTGAGCGACTACCACATAGACCACATCATCCCCCAATCGATTGTCAAGGACGACTCGATTGACAACAGGGTCTTAGTACATCGCGATTGCAATGAATCAAAGCTTGACGTATATCCCCTTGATGAAACCATTCAGAAAAAGAATTTTGTTTGGTGGAAACAACTATATGAAGCGGGGCTTCTAAGCAGGAAGAAGTTTGAGAACCTCACCCTTTCATCCGTTTCGAAAAACCAAATGAAAGGGTTCATCAACCGGCAACTGGTTGAAACCCGTCAAATATCAAAACATGTGGTAACGCTGTTGCAAGCCGACTACCCTGAGACGATTGTTGAAACAATCAAAGCAGAACTTTCTTCGAATCTGCGGCATCAGTACGGACTATACAAGAGCCGCCTTGTGAACGACTATCATCATGCCCACGACGCTTACTTAGCCTGCCAATTAAGCAGATTTCTGCAAGAACGATATCCTTCAATGGCAAAAGACCTCGATTACAAGACCTATTCTCGCTATGCAGCAGCCACCAAAAAGATGCAGCAGGGATCATCGGGCTTAATCGTGAATAGCTTTTCCAAAAATGGCTTTAACGTCGAAACAGGAGAAGTCTTTCGAGATGCTTGGTATGGCGAAGCGGAAATTGAGCGTATCCGGCGTTGCCTGAACTACAAAGACTGCTTCATTTCGCGCAAAGTAGAAAAACTAACAGGCGAATTTTGGAACCAGACCGTGTATTCTCCGAAAGAATTGTCGGATAAAGCCATCCCCTTGAAGAAAGGCAAGGAACCGGCGAAGTACGGTTTCTACATGAGTCCCAATTCTGCTTACTATTCCATAGTTGAGCATGATGTTGAAGTTCGCGGGAAGAACAAACGGAAAGTGTCGATGATTGGAATTCCCATCGATGCATCGTATCAGATAAAAACCGATTCTGATCTGGTTGCATATGTATCGAGTCGACTCGCCAACCCTATTATCTTGAAATCGCGTATCTGCAAGTATCAAAAAATCGAGTGGGAGGGCGTATCATACTACCTTACGTCGCAAAGCGAAATGATTAACGCCCGCCAACTATGGCTTCCCTATGAATACATGCAGTTGCTCGATGCAATGGAAAACGAAAACCGACTGGCCCATTATCCCAATGCCGAACGAGAAATGGGCGCTCTATTCGGTTACCTTTGCGAGCAGATTCATCTACACTACCCGCGTTATCAAGGCGTATTTGAAAAACTAACCGGCGAAAAAGCGATTGCGAACTACAAGGCGATGCCTTTAGGAGAAAAAGCCAAAGTATTGTCGGATTTGCTCGGCATGTTGCACTGTGATGCAGCATTTGGGCTAACGTCTCTCAGATTAGCTTCAGCACTCGGTCGTATGACCAACATTAACTTCGGATCTTCGCTTGAAGCCATCACCTTTATCGACTCATCCGCCACGGGTCTGTTCGAGCGGAGGTATCATATTGAACTATAGAACGGTATATATTACCGAACGCTGCCGTTGCTCATATCAGAATGGGTACTTGATAGTCCGTCAAAACGAACAAACGATGATTCACCTATCAGAAATATCCATGCTGGTCATCGAAAGCACTGCAGCTTATATCAGCTCGTATTTAATGGCCGAGCTCGCAAAGTCACGCATTCCCGTTGTCTTTTGCGACGCTCAACACAATCCCATCGGGCAGTACTCGCCCATATATGGTGCGCACAATTCAACAAAGCGCATTCGCGAGCAAATTGCATGGAATAAGGAGATTGCCGGTTTGTTATGGCAGCGTATCGTCATTTCCAAAATCAGCAATCAAGCTGCCGTCCTTGGTCGTCTTGGATTAACACAAGCACTTCTGCTTCATGAGTATAAGGCCGAAGTACAACCCGGCGATACATCGAATAGAGAAGGACATGCGGCGAAAGTTTACTTCAACGCCTTATTCGGAAACGACTTCAACCGCGATAAGGAGTGTACGATAAATGCACAGCTGAATTATGGCTATTCGATTCTTCTTGCATGGTTGAACAGGGAAATAACGGCACGGGGACAACTGACCCAACTGGGTATTAATCACTGCAACGAGTACAATCATTTCAATTTGTCCTGTGATTTTATGGAACCCTTCAGACCCGTAATTGATTGGTATGTCGTAAACCATATGGAACAAGAGTTGGAGAAGCAAACAAAAGCACAAATGTTACTGCTATTTGATGATTACTACTATATTGAACAGGGGAAGTATCGTTTGTCTTCGGTTTTATCATTGTTCACTAAAACAAATCTTGCCATCTTGGCACAACGAGCCGAAATGGATTCATACGTGGAGTTCGCACTAGATGAGGAATAGGTACATGAGACTCATGGTCTTCTTCGACCTTCCTATAGAAACCGCCGCTCAACGCAAGAATTATCGGCAGTTCAGGAAGTTCCTAATCAAAGATGGCTACCTTATGATGCAGAAAAGCGTATATTCGAAAATGGTACTTGATGGTCAGTCGGCCGAAGCAGCGATTGTCCGCCTAAAGAAGAAAAAACCAAACATGGGATTGGTTCAGGTACTGCGTGTAACAGAAAAACAATATGCCGCTATCGTTGAAATTGTTGGCAATAAATTGGAACATGACGAGCTTGACGATAGCAAAAGATTGGTAATTCTATGAGAATCGTATTTGAAAAATTCGAAAAACCTCTCAGGATTGCACCGGGCGAAATGAGCGTTTTACGCATTGCGGACCCGCTTCTGTTCTCGCGTTGCGCACACTCACTGATTCAAGAGTATGCGGCTGATGTTCTAGAACCAGCAGCAATTTTCGACGATGACAACCGCGAGCTAAAGGTTTCTGGAACTCTTTTTATTATTGGAGACATTTTATCGTTTGACCTCAACGACAAAAAAATTCTTACGCTTGCGGTTAAAAAGCTTATTTCCCACATAGTGGAAGAGGGGGATTCGCGGGATACCCTTCGCAAAATGAACCTGCAAATCGAGGAGGTATTTGAAGATCAGATTCTGCAAATGAACGGAGATTACGCATTTCTACAAGACTGGGATGAGAACAAGTACTTGAAAATGGCAGGCTTCGCAATTGACGCAACCGACGACGTAACCCCCTTCGACAAAGTACGCCATTTACTAAGAGTAGCATCAGACCTGTTTCCTGAAAGAGTCCTCGCCTTCATCAACCTATGCACTTTTTTGACTCAGGCTCAATTCGATGAGCTTCGTGAGCAAGTTGCCGCAGAACAACTGATGGTAATGCTCTGTGAAACTGATGCTAGAATAGATTTATCGAACCTTGACAATCGACTATTAGTCGACGAGGATTATCTCGAATACTAGTTTTATCCAGTATGGCCGCCCCTTGCAGCAGGGGATTTGGTTAATTTGAGGTTTTGGACCAGCGTCATTCTGGGTAAGTATGCAACGTCGAACGCCTGCTCGAATGCCTCTAGCCTGTTTTGGACCAGCGTCATTCTGGGTAAGTATGCAACCCGCAGGTTAACGTAGTTGCCGCAGGTACGGTTTTGGACCAGCGTCATTCTGGGTAAGTATGCAACCATGGCGCATTATGAATGCCATAATAGTGAGTTTTGGACCAGCGTCATTCTGGGTAAGTATGCAACAGGCCATGGCAGCTCATGAGCCTGATGCTGTTTTGGACCAGCGTCATTC
>JAEXAI010000020.1 GCA_023394615.1 Actinomycetes bacterium
AAATCGTCGACCACCTTGGCGATGGTGACCGCCTCGTTGTAGCAGGGGATAAGGACGGCTACGCTGCCATCGATATCATTCGCGGTGAAATCAGCCACGGATACTCCTTGAATTCAGTGATTGTGCATGCAAGCAGATGTTTCGATACTGCTCTTTTATGTGTGAAATCCTAGAAGGATGCCAAACGTCGGGGCTTTCGCACCATATACCACGAAAAGCCCCACAGCGATGCAGGGGCTTAAAGGAAACTTGCAATAATGCAGTTTAACCCATTTGGGGAGGTTGAAGAACGCGGCGTTCAACGACGGCACAATGAATGCAACTCTTAGAACAATGCTGAGTGCCACTATGGCGTGAAATGCTGGGATGTTATAATCATGTTGCATATAGGCATACTATTTCGATGGGGCGTATTTATGCATAAGAATCTTACTACAATGCTCTTCGTAGTCTTCTGCGTGTGCTGTCTGGGTATTCTTCCGGGTTCCATGGCTTTTGCGGACGACCTTGGCGTAATTGAACCGACTTCTTCTGTGGTTGCTGCTTCTCAAGATGTCGTTCAGCCCTCCAAAGAGGCTACTGCGGCAATTGCTGATTCGAAATCAAGCGTTCAAGTCGTGAAACCAGCTGCGATTCCGTCATCGACCGATTCCGATAGCTCAGAACTTGCTCAAAAAGTCGAGGTTCCATCAGCAACGGATGTATCGGAAGCATCGCAGTCAATCAAAGCGGATAGTGGTGCTTCGCAGACTCAAGTTGCGACAGTTCAGGCCGAGGCAGCTCAAGTTGTGTCAACGGAAGAATCGATTCAGACCGCAATAGAAGCCGATTCATCTAAGGTTATAGAAGACGGTTTGTATAATATATCAAGTGCCCTTGATAGCTCGAAATGCATTGAGATCGGTGGTGGTTCTGCGTCGGATGGTGCGGCAGCTCAAATCTACAGTTCGAATTATTCTCAGGCTCAGCGGTGGCAATTTGTATCAACCAGTGACGGGTTTTATAAAATCGTCAACGTAAATTCTGGGAAAGTTCTTGATGTGTCGGGGGCTTCAACAGAAAACGGAACACGTGTTCAACAGTATAGTTGGAATGGGACGAATGCTCAGAAGTGGACGGTCATTTCAAAGGGAGATGGATTATACGGAATAGTTTCTGCTCTGTCTTCTTCATGTGTGCTCGATTTGTCGGGTGCTGGCACTCAGAATTGCAATCGCGTGCAATTGTATTCGAATAACGGCACAAAGGCTCAGCTGTGGCGGCTCGCGCAAATCACGCGATTAATCGATGACGGCATGTACACTATTTCATCGGTTGGGTCGGGGAAGGTTCTCGACGTATCCGGTGGATCTATCGATAATGGTGCTAATGTTCAACAGTACTCGCCCAACGCTACTCTTGCGCAGACCATTCAGCTTACTTGGAATAGCTCAAACGGATACTATACAATGCTGAGCGCTGTGTCGGGAAAAGCAATCGATGTGGCCGCTGCTCAAGACGCCAACGGTGCTAATGTTCAACAGTACTCCTCGAATTCAACGAGTGCGCAAAAGTGGGCGGCTGTTGTGAACGCCGACGGTACCTATACTTTCCTTTCTGCTGTTGGTGGGAAGGCGATTGACGTTGCCGGTGGTTCCAAGGCAAGCGGTGCTAACGTTCAGGTATATGAATCGAACGGCACCAATGCTCAGAAATGGGTTCTGGCACCTGTTAAGACATGGATTTCTGACGGTGTCTATCAAATAGTCGATTCCAACAATCATGAGAACGCTCTATCGGTGAGGTCTGCTTCTGAAGATGATGCTGCTAAGTTGCAGACATCCGGCAGGTCAACAACGGCTTGGTCGCAAAAGTGGCTGTTTCAAAACGACGGAACTGGCTACTATGCCATTTACAATTTGAATTCTGGAAAAGCTATTGAAGTATCTGGTGGCTCGTCGGGAGTCTGCAACGGAAGTTTGCTGCAGCAGTCTGCTTCGGATTTGGTAGATTCCCAGCTGTGGCTTCCTTTCTTAACCAGTGATGGTATAATGTTTCGCTCGAAGCTCTCGAATAATTATGTAATCGACATCAAAAACGGAGCAACAGCGGCTTCGGCTGTCGTGCAGTTGTATAAGGCGAATTACTCGATTGCGCAAAAGTTTCTCTTGAAGAGCACCAATGCTATCACCGACGGAGCTATTGCTTATGTGAGGAATCTTGACAGCGATACGATGCTTGATGTGGCTGGTGCTTCCACTTCCAATCATGCTGTCGTGCAGCTTTACCCGTCGAACGGGACTGCTGCTCAGAGGTTCAAGGTGGTGTCCATCGGGTCGGGGCAGTATCGTCTGATGAATGTGAACTCCGCTAAATATCTTGATATTGACACGAAAACCAATACGACCATACAGCAGTTTTCTTTAACAAGTGGCGAGAGTATGAAGTGGATTATTGCTTTTGATGTCAACACAAAATCTTTCACGCTTCGAAACGTTAATACGGGGGCCTACTTAAGTTCTGTGAATGGAACGTTGGGGCTTGCCTCATTAGCAAGCACTGATAGCCAGCGTTTTCGCTTTAATGATGCTGCCATCAGCCTACGTGGATTTGACATGGCCAGTTACCAGGATGGCATAGACTTGGCATCTGTTCCAAGTGATTTTGTTATCGTTAAAGCAACGCAAGGAAATTGGTATACATTCGATAATTACGCGCACTATGCCAATAGTGCTTTGGGTCTAAGCAAGCTGCTTGGTCTGTATCATTATGCGGAAGGTG
The DNA here is from genome assembly GCA_023394615.1 of Actinomycetes bacterium. Classification (GTDB taxonomy): domain Bacteria; phylum Actinomycetota; class Coriobacteriia; order Coriobacteriales; family Eggerthellaceae; genus JAEXAI01. Next base: position 2,761 of record JAEXAI010000020.1, read on the forward strand.
TTCGCAGTGCGGTAGAGGAAGCCAAATACTTCGTTAACAGGATTTCGGGGTATGTGGGCAATGCTCTTCTTGTGCTTGATTGGGAGGGCGATGCCATCAGCAAGGGCGTATCGTATGCGAAAACCTGGCTTGATACCGTTCATTCACTTACTGGTGTTAGGCCGCTCATATACATGAGCAATTCGGTGGTCAATTCATATGATTGGTCGTCCGTAGCGCAATCATATGGTCTCTGGAATGCGGGCTATTATGCCGGTTACGATTCCATGGGTTATCAGGATTACCCGCCGATATATGGAGATCTGGGCGCATGGGGCGGGTGTACCATGTACCAATACACTTCTAGCGGTCGATTAGATAACTATAGCGGCAATCTTGATTTGGATATATTTTACGGTGATGCTTCGATGTGGCAATGGTTGGCGGGCCATTCGGCTTAATCGATCATTGAAACCGGTCATCGGCTTGGGCTCTGTCTCATTAGCATTTTCGACAATTACTATCGTTTACGCGCTGGGGAAGTTGAATACGAGGTTCACTCTCGCATTTGCTCGAGAAAAGATACCATGAACTTTTCACGGAAAGGTTATGGTATATGGCAACGACCAAAATCAAATCTGCATTACTGTTTCTTGTATTCTGCATGGTGGTTCTATCGTCGGGCTTGGCTTATGCAGGTACTGACAATCTAGATGCGCAGGCAAGTCAAAACCTGCAAGGTTCAGAAAACGTTGAGGCATCAATCCGAGAAGATACTACCTTAACCGCTTTGGAAGGGGTCGTTGGGGAGGTCGTCGCAACGGTGGATAGCGCGGTGACCGTTACTAAAGATGCGGCAACTTCAGAGGAATCAGAATCCATCAATCAGATTGAGAAGCCGAAGCTAGATACTGCAGCCTCAGGGAATTCTGCTATTTCGCCTGATGCCGCAATGAGGGATGGCGAGGCAAATAATGAGGATGCATCGTCGGGTGATACTTTGTCGTTTGTGCCTTCAGGCACACAGGGAAGTAACGATTTTATAATCGAGCAAACTCAGTTGCTTAAAGAAAATGAGGTTTATTTAATAGAGTCCAAGCTTGATACCGATAGAGCATTAGATGTGAGTGGCGGCAGTAATTCGGACAGTGCCAATATTCAAATCTATGAAGGTAATTCTACTCTTGCCCAGTATTTCAGAGTTGCATGGCTGGGTAGTGGTTGGTACAACTTCACCAATTTGAATTCTGGAAAGTATCTTGATGCGGCAGGTGCTGGGACGGCATCAGGAACGAATGTGCAACAGTACACCGGAAATGGGACCAATGCCCAAAAATGGGGCTTGGTAAGCTTGGGTGACGGGTTCTACCAACTTGTGCCCTACGGTTCTCAGAGCACACGATTGGATATCTCTGGTGGGTCAACCGCTAATGGTGCAAACGTGCAAATTTGGGAATCCAATGTCACGAACGCCCAGGCGTTCAAAATTGAGAAGAATCAGGCTTTATCGGATGCCTATGCAATTTTAAAAAAGGATGGATACGTGGTTTTAACGGATGACTATTACTCGATTTTCTCAAAACTTGACGACAGTATGTGTCTGGATGTCTCAGCGGCTTCTAAAGACAGCAGTGCAAATATTGATCTGTATGAGTCGAACGCGACCGATGCTCAGAAGTACGTTATCTCATATGACCAAGAAACGAAGACGTATACAATCATGAATCTAGCCTCCGGGAAATATCTTGATGTTGCAGGTGCGAGTACTGTGAATGGTTCAAATGTATGGCAGTACGAAGGCAATGGCACATTGGCGCAAAGATGGCTTGCTTCAGCAGCGAAGGGTTGCTATTCATTCTCCTCGGCTTGCAATGGGTTGTTCCTCGATGTTTCAGGAGCAAGCACTTTGGGTGGAAACAATCTTCAGGTCTGGCGGGGTAACGGTTCTGTTGCTCAGATGTTTAACCTGCTAGATAAAGATTGGTACTTCTATTCTGGTGCCTCAAATGCCGCGATGGCAATGATTGAGACTGCAGAGCGCTTCCAAGGTTGGGAGTATGTATGGGGCGGTCGTAGCCCTTCCGTTGGTTTTGACTGTGCGGGCTTAGTAGAGTATTGCGCGAACACCGTATATGGTATGGGAATCGATACGATGCATACTAATGCATCGTCGCTTTTTTACAGTTTCTGCAATCAGATTTCAGCGGCTGAGGCTGTAGCCGGTGATATTTGCTTCTTCCGTGGCACGTACGGCAATGATGTGGATTACATCAGCCATGTGGTTATCTATTGCGGCCAGGGAATTTGCTATGGTGCCGGTGATTCGATCGGCTATATGCATGTCGCTGATATCACGAATATCTATGGGCGAGTGGCAGATGTGATTTATGCTCGGCTCCGGGTATAAATAGGATTCCGAATGGAGCGGTGCGCCGGAAAGGTTGCTTGTGCAAAGCATTCTTTCAAGTGAAGAACGGGTAGTCGAGTTTGGGCAGCAGCTCACGGCACTCAGCCATGCGGTTTCATCTGCTTCTCTGAGAAGTGAGGGATTCGAGCAAGTCAGTTTGCTTGACCTTGCGGTGTTCGATAGACAAGTTATGTCAGGCATTGTGCAGTTGATTGGCACCTTATGCGGTTGGGAACTTGAAGCTTCGTTGACCGGTGATTTTCCCAACGGTGTTTATTATATGAATGGAAGCAGATTGTCGAAGCCTTTCTTTCTGAATTTTGCAAGAGTACGAGGTATGTACATATTTTCAGATAGACAATCTTTTTGGTCTTTCGTCGAGGCTGCGCGTTCTGGAAGAAAAGAAACATCATTGAGGGAAAAAGCTCAAGACTCTATTGAGATAGTGCAAAAGTCATTGAAATGCTTGGGCTTGATGCCGCATTGGCCGTACCGAATCTCAGTAAACAAAGAACCCTTCTGCTTGGGAATGGCTTGAGCCGATCAATTAACTCAACAATACAGCTCAGTTCGGGGTATTGGTCTCGTAAGTACTGTGGGATGAAATCACTCCCTGCTGGACATATCCCAATGAAAATAATGCTATCATGCATATAGCATAACTAGCTTCCAATAGCAGCTTGTAATATGGGGTGGGCAATACATCGGGGGTGCTCTGAATGCAGACACGACGTTATGATAATCGGCTTGTTCTGTTTTTCTGTGCGTTCGTTTTATTTGCGTTCTTATTTGCTGGACAACCAGCTACTTCTTTGGCAAACGACTTGAGTGGTGAAGATGCATCCAGTGAGTCTTTAGCTGTTGCGTCGCAGCGCTACCAAGCATTTTCTGATTCTTCCCAGACGAATCAGGGAAACCTCGTTATCTTCGTTAAGTTTTCAGGCGATAATTCCACAGTCTTAAATGATTCTTATTGCTACAGCGATGGGGATAAACTATCTATCTCGAATTATTCGTATGTGAAAGGCTATTTCAACACCAACGGGGATGGTGCCAATTACAACAAGCTGTCGCTGCAGGCGTATCTGAAACTAGCTTCAGGGGGAAAGTACAACGTCACAAGCGTCTTTCCTCAAGAAAGTGCGAATCGCTCGATTTCCACATCGGGTGATGTGAGTTTCGAAGCACAACAAATGAACTACATTACACTCGATCATGCGCAAACGTATTATGCGTCACTAGGTGATGAAGCTCTTGTTTCGGACGTGCTAAAAAAACTCGGCGAATCGTATCCGAGCATTGACGGAGCGAGCATCGACCAAGATTCTAACGGCGATATCGATGACGTGACGTTTGTGTTCCAGTTAAGCGGTGAACCTTCAGGGCAAAGCGATGTGTTCTGGCCTCATATGTCATCAAGCAAGCAAATGAGTGATTCGTATAGCTTATCGGGCAAGTTGTTGGCTACGTATAATTTCCTCTATACGCTCAGTGATCCGAGCGCTTACGACGAGGCGAATTCAACTTATACGGTTATATCCATGGGAATGAATCCGGGTGTTGTCGTGCACGAGTATTTGCATACGCTTGGCCTAGGGGATTACTATGACAAGAGCAATTACGGCATAGTCGCCCCATGGGACATCATGGGAAACAATAGTTATTACCAGTTCATGCTTGCCAACACGCGCGAGCTTCTTGGGTGGACGACCATTCCAAGCATCGAAGCAACTGCTACTTCGGAAAAGCAGAACGCCGACGGTTCGACGACGTATACTTGTACGCTCCAAGATGTCGATTCTGCTTCTGAACGGCAGGCCGTCCAGGTAACAACTGCTCTCAATGAAAATGAGCGTTTCGTGTTCGAGTATCGCAAGACGAATCCGTATCAAGCCCCTGATTTGCCAGATAGCGATCCCCACCTTTTGAACTCTGGTCTTATCGTTTATCGTGTGAACGATTCCGTGGCAAGCAAATCGAACTTTTATGGTGCGCCGTACTATGTTTATCTGTTTCGACCCGGGGATACGAGCGCAAACTCAGGCGCGGGGGATACCTACGAATCTATGTTGGAAACTGCCGATTATATTGACTCGACGGTGGATGGTCCCACCTATGACTACGGTACTCGGAGTGTTTTCGGCTCATCTGATATGAACGCCACCGTGGAATCATCCTATGATGCTTCCGGTGGTGGTACGATATATTATTCGGATGGTTCCAACAGCGGCATTACTGTTAAAGTGACCGGGCAAACCGGAAATAAACCAGGTGAAACGAACGCTTCTTCGGGTTCGATTACTTTTGAACTGACGGTTCCCGATTATGCAGATGCGGGTTATTGGGATACGGTCGGCACGCTCGCCCCAACTGATTCCGCCAGCGATACGTCTCTTGTTTCCGATTCATCTGGTTCGTTGTATCAGCTATACGATAACAGTGATACGGAGTCTCTCTATGTGCGCAAATGGGACGGATCGTCTTGGATCGTTTTGGGTACAGTAGCTTCTGGGTCGATCGGCCATCCACAGCTTTCAGTGGTTGACGACGTGCTTTATTGCGTGTATGCGAGTTATGGTTCTGCTTCGGGCAACGCCGTTGTCTGCAAAAAGTGGACGGGGTCGGCTTGGGCTGATGTTGGTTCCATATCGACCGGCGCTTCGTATTCGAACGTTCCCACCGCAGCAGCTGTTGGCGCTTCTCTTTACGTTCTGGTTGATGAGGATAATGCCAACCTGCAAGTTTACAAGCTTGCAAGAGGGTCTTTCTCGAAAATGGGTTCGACATTGCCCGTATCGTATGCGCTTTCTCCGCAGATTTCTTCCATGAATGGCATGCCTTGCGTTGTCGTGGGCGACTACGGCACCAAGGGCGAGAAGACGGTTGGTGAACAGGTATTCGCATTCGATGGCACGTCGTGGTTGCAAGTGTATTCCGAAGGAAGCGGTGTCGCGCATACTATTGCGGCGACAAGCACGGGAGGCGCTGTCATAACGCTTTCATCTGATCCCAATAATAAGACAATGCCGCTTGTAAAAGTAATCCAGCCATCTGGCCAGATGGCTTCGTATAGTTTCAATAGCGTGGGCTCGTCGATCAATGCAAGCTCTATATTTGTACAGGGCGACTACGTATATGCTTCAGTCCTGATTGGGGATGGTTCCGCTTCCATGTGGTATGCGCCATTGAACGACCTTTCGACATGGACCCAGCTTGGCAAATCGGCCAGAAGCGACGCATCGGATATATCCTCTGCTTCGGATGGACGTTCTGCGTTCATTGGAATGACGACGACGTCGAGCGCGAATAATGCGACCGTTGTCTCGCATAATCTTGTCTCCGGTTCATCGGCAAGCATGTATTCGATTGCCGCTTCTTCAGGGGTGGGAGGAAGCATTTCGCCCGCTGGAACGGTCATGGTTTCGTTCGGCTCCTCTCAATCCTACTCAATCGTTGCTTCTGAAGGGTATGGGATTGTAGACGTGCTCGTCGATGGAAAGAGCGTCGGGCCTGTTAGTAGCTATACTTTTGCTTCCGTAGACGCGAATCACACCATAGCGGCTTCGTTCAATCGCTTGGTATCGGAAACTCCTCTTTCTTCTGTTTCCATCGCGGCGGTGGGGGTGCAGGCGTATACGGGACGTGCGATTGAGCCTGTTCTGTCGGTTGCATTCAGCGGAGCGGCCCTGACTGCGGGCGTGGACTATTCGGTGGCATATCGCGACAACATCAGCCCCGGCACTGCGACGATAACTCTTGTCGGACTTGGCAATTACACTGGATCTCGTGATGTTGTGTTCACCATATCATCGCTCGGGCCGGATATTCTAGAATGTGGTTCGGTTGGCGCGGTCTATACCATTCATACCAGTCGTGCCGCAAACCGTCTGATAGACATTGCCGGGCGTTCGGCTGATAATGGCGGCAATGCTTGGATGTATGCGGGAAACGAAACTCCTGCACAGCGTTTTCTGGCTCAGTTCCATGAGGTTTCTGATGGATGCGGTTACTACACATTTCGCAATGTCTATTCGGGAAAGGTCTTAGATGTAGCTTGGGGTGGTGCCGCTGATAGCACGAACGTCCAGCAGTACTCAGCAAACGGTACTCCGGCGCAGCAATGGGTGCTTTCGTATTCCTCTCAGTCGGGCTACTACGTTATTGCTAACATAGGCTCCGGCAAGGTTTTGGATATTTCGGGCAACTCTGAGTCAAACGGTGCCAACTTGCAAATATATACTGCCAATGGGACGAGTGCCCAAATGTTCGCCTTCGAATCTTGCTCTGAGGATGTTTCTTCATCTGAGCCCTATGCGGTGCAAACCTCGCTAAATCAAAGCTACGTGCTTGACGTGGCAGGCGGTTCTGCTGCGAACGGTGCCAATGTGCAGCTCTATCAGTCGAATTCTACTGAAGCGCAGCGTTTCTATTTTTCCTACGAGGCATCGACCGGTTATTATACGCTGCGCAATTCAGGTTCTGGCAAGGTTCTTGATGCAGCAGGGGCGGGGATGTTTAACGGGACCAACGTGTGGCAGTATTCCTTGAACGGCACATGGGCCCAGAAATGGTCTCTTAAGCACTCCGGAGGGAGCTATGTGCTCTACTGCGCTGCTAACGGATTGGTTTTAGATCTGTCTGGTGCCAAAGTAAGTAACGGGTCGAATGTGCAGTGTTGGACCTATAACGGCACGACGGCCCAAGAGTGGAACCTGGTTGCGCTCTAGGTATGCGGAAGACTCCAAGTCGATGAGTACTTATGCTCATAACCCGCTGAATCTGTTTAATGATTCAGCAGCGTGCTTCTATTGCTATAATTTCGAACTATGGAACCCAACGAACAGAACCTGCGCCATCGTGCGCCCGATGCGAAGAAGCGTGTGGCCGTTGCGACCATGGGCGTAAAGCTGGGTGACGAAACGCGTGGATACACCCGTTTTCGCAAGCTGGCGGAAATGCTCGTTGTCGCCGGGTTCGAAGTGGACCTTATCACCAGTTCATTCCAGCATTGGGAAAAGGCTCAGCGCGACAAAACGCGCGAATGCTACAAGGGTCTGCCCTACAACATTGTTTTCATCGACGAGCCAGGGTATCAAAAGAACCTAGATCTGCATCGCATTAACAGCCATCGAGTGGCCGCCCGCAATATTTCAGCTTGGTTTGCACAAGACCCATGGCGCTATGATTTGATTTATTCGGAGATTCCCCCTAACGACGTGGCTCTGGCTTGTGCGGAAGCAGCGCAAGTGGCAGGCGTCCCCTTTGTAGCTGACATCAACGATTTATGGCCCGAGGCCATGCGCATGGCGGTGAACATTCCCGTTATCAGCGATATCGCGTTTCACCCGTTCGAACGCGATGCCCGCAAGGTTTATCAGATGCTCTCAGCCGCAGTGGGCACATCAGACGAATACGCCGCACGTCCTGCAAAAGATCGCACAGAGCCGTATCCGCATGTCACAGTTTATGTGGGAAATGACTTGGCGGTGTTCGACGAAGGTGTGCGCACGTACGCATCTGAAATAGAAAAACCGCTAGGGCAGGTATGGGTGTCCTACGCTGGCACGTTGGGGGCAAGCTATGACCTGTCCACGCTGATAAAGGCCTCGGCGCTCTTGAAAGAGGCCCGCCCTCAGCTCCGTGTGAAGATATTAGGCGACGGACCTGATCGCGCAGCGCTGGAGCAAGAAGCCACTGTATTGTGTGCGCCGGTGGATTTCTTAGGGTATCAAGACTACCTGCATATGGCGGCCTACTTGGATAAATCGGATATTGTGGTGAATTCGCTGGTGCAGGCTGCACCGCAATCCATTGTCACGAAAATAGGTGACTACCTAGCCAGTAGAAGCCCTATTATCAACACAGGAAGCTCTCCCGAATTCTGCCGCAAGGTGAATGCCGATGGCTTCGGCGTGAATGTGGTTGCTGAAGATGCCGACGCTCTGTCGCATGTGATAAAACGTCTTACCTTGAATTCAAGCATGCGCAAGATGATGGCTACCAAAGGTCGGGCAATTGCGGAAAATGAGTTCGATCAAAGCCATGCGTATCTAGAAATAGTACACTTAGTGCAGACACTACTGTACTAATGCGTCGAGTTTTTAATGCATCGAAGTAAAATAAGACAAAAGGACCGTCATTTATGACTGAAGAACATGTGCCTCAGCGCACCATCGCTTTTTCGCCGCCCGATATAACTGAGGCGGAAATCGCTGAAGTGTCAGATGCGCTGCGAAGCGGTTGGATTACGACTGGTCCTCGCACGAAGAAACTCGAGGGCATGCTGAAAACCTACACCGACGCAGCAGGCCTTGCCTGCTTGGGTTCGGCTACGGCATCACTTGAAACCGTGCTGCGCATACTGGGGATAGGGCCGGGTGATGAGGTCATCACAAGTGCCTACACCTATACCGCATCCGCATCTCCCATCTGCCATGTGGGGGCGACGCCTGTGCTGTGCGATGTGGCACCGGGAACCTTCCAGATTGATATCGATGCCATAGCTCCGCTTGTTACCAATCGCACGAAGGCTATTATTCCCGTTGACTTGGGCGGGCGCATGGTCGACTACGACCACCTGTTCAGCGTGTTGGATAGTTTGCGCGATAAGTGGCACCCTGCAAACGAATTGCAATCGTGCTTCAGCCGCATCATGGTCATAACCGACGCCGCGCATGCTTTGGGCGCGCGCTACAACGGGCGTGCCTCTGGTAGTGTGGCGGATTTTTCCACGTTTAGCTTTCATGCGGTGAAGAATTTCACTACAGCCGAAGGTGGGGCGCTAGCTTGGCGCGATGCCGGGTTCGACAATGACGATTTCTATCACCAGATAATGCTTCAGAGTCTGCATGGCCAAAGCAAAGATGCACTTTCGAAAACGAAGGTGGGCGCCTGGGAATACGATGTGGCGTTTCCGGGTTACAAGTGCAATATGACCGATATGCAGGCAGCATTGGGTTTGGTGCAACTGCAGCGCTATCCCGGCATGTTGGCGCGGCGTCGCGATATGATCGCCCGCTACAACCGCAATCTTGCTGCAGCTCCGGTACAGATTATGCAGCATTTCGAAGGGCCGTTTGAATCATCGGGTCATCTGATGCTCACGCGTATAGACGGTGCCATCTGGGAAGCGCGCAACCGAGTAATCGAGGATATGGGGCAGCGTGGCATCGCCTGCAATGTGCACTACAAGCCGCTGCCGTTGTTGACCGCCTATAAGAACCTGGGTTTTCGCATGGAAAACTATCCGAATGCCTATGCGCAGTTTGAAAACGAGGTCACTTTGCCGCTGCATACGCTGCTTACCGATGATGATGTGGACTATATTTGCCAAAACTACATCGAAGCCATCAGGGCGAACCTATAGGCGGGTTGCATGTACGCACATTTCTTCAAGCGAATCCTCGATATTCTCTTCGGCATCATCGCCATGCCAATACTGTTGGTGCTGATTCTGGTATTTGGCCCCCGCATTTACTTCGAAGACAAAGGCCCGCTTTTCTACAATGCTCCGCGTGTGGGCAAAGACGGTCGCGAGTTCAAAATGTATAAGTTTCGCAGCATGAAAGTGAATGCTCCTGATTTGGTGATGGCCGACGGGTCCACCTACAACGGTGCAGATGACCCGCGTATGACGCGCGTGGGCGCGCTGATGCGCAAGACCAGCTTGGATGAGTTTCCCCAGTTCTTGAACGTGCTGGGCGGCACGATGAGCTTGGTGGGGCCGCGTCCCGACTTGAAGCGCGAAACGGAACTCTACCAGGGCAATGAAGGTGATAAGCTGCTGGTGAAGCCCGGAATCACGGGCTATGCGGCCGTATATGGCGGGCGCAACGCCAGTGAATGGCACGACCGTCTGAAACTGGATGTGTGGTATGTTCACCATATGGGTTTCTGGGTGGATGTGAAAGTGTTCTTCAAAACATTCTCGACCATATTCAAGCAAGAAGGCGTCTATATCGAAAGCGACCAGAGCACGCAATCTCCGCAAAAGGCTGATGATTTCGCTGCGAGCCTGCAGCAGCCTGCCAGTGCAAGCGGGCAGACCGAACCGAAGGGAAACAAATGAACAAGCACTACGATTACCTGATAGTGGGGGCGGGCATCACCGCTGCCGTATTCGCGCAAGAGGCCTCCAAGGTGGGTAAAAGCTGCCTAGTCATCGACAGACGCTCGCATATCGCCGGTAACATATACTGCGAGCAGGTGGAGGGCATCAACGTGCACAAGTACGGCGCGCATATCTTTCATACCTCAATCCGCCGCGTGTGGGACTATGTGAACTGTTTCGCGGAATTCAACAACTACGTGAACAGCCCCGTGGCGGTGTATAAAGACGAGCTGTACAACCTGCCGTTCAACATGAACACGTTTTCCAAGATGTGGAACATCAAGACCCCTGCAGAGGCGAAGGCGAAAATCGCTGAGCAGATTGCCGAAGAGGGCATAGGCGAGCCGACGAATTTGGAAGAGCAGGCACTGTCTTTGGTGGGTCGCGACGTGTACGAGAAGCTGATTAAGGGCTACACCGAAAAGCAATGGGGCCGCGATTGCAAAGACCTGCCAGCAAGCATTATCAAGCGCCTGCCGTGCCGCTTCCGCTTCGACAACAACTACTTCAACGACCGCTGGCAGGGCATTCCCATGGGGGGCTACACCAAGATGGTCGAAGCTATGTTCGGCGACACCGACATACAGCTGAACTGCGAATACAACGATTTCATTGCGCAGAATCCCGATATCGCCGACCGCATATTATATTGCGGGCCCATCGATGCCTTCTACGACTACAAGCTGGGCACGCTGGAATATCGCAGCCTGCATTTCGAAACCGAAGTGCTTGATGAGGGAAACCACCAAGGCAATGCTGTGGTGAACTATACCGAGCGAGAAGTGCCCTACACGCGCATTATCGAGCACAAGCATTTCGAGTACGGCACCCAGTCTAAAACGGTGGTCACGCGCGAGTATCCGGCTGATTGGAAGCCAGGATATGAGCCCTACTATCCCATCAACGATGAACGCAACACGAAGCTCTATCAGCAATACGAACAGTTGGCAGCGGGTGAGGGCAAAGTGGTTTTCGCTGGTCGTTTGGGTGGATACAAATACTACGATATGGACAAGGCAATCGATGCCGCATTCGATTTGGTGAAAAGCGAGTTGGGCGTGAGCGTGTAAGATTTCCGACTGTGAAACATGTCGGAAAAGAAACGGCAATAGAATAGTGCAAAGCAGCGCTACTTTCGCGCTGGATTCGAAGGATGGGAAACAGACAATGGCAATGAGTCCTGATCAAGAATACGTTTTGAAAACCATCAAAAGCCGCGACGTGCACTTCGTGCGTTTTTGGTTTACCGATGTGATGGGACAAGTGAAATCATTCGCCGTCAGTCCCAACGAAATAGAGGGCGCCTTCGAAGAGGGAATGGGCTTCGATGGCAGCTGTGTAGATGGTTTTGTGGGTGCCGAGGAAAGCGACATGCTGGCATTTCCCGATGCTTCCACATTTCAGGTATTGCCATGGCGTCCCGACTCCAATGCCGTCGCCCGTATGTTTTGTACCATTAAAACCCCTGAAGGCACGCCGTTTGAAGGGGACCCGCGTCGCATCCTGACGCGAATGATCGCCAAGGTCTCCGATGCCGGTTTCGAAGCCAACATGGGTCCGGAAGTGGAGTACTTCTACTTCAAGGATTCCCAGAGTACCGTGCCTTTGGACAATGGCGGCTACTTCGACCTCACGTCACTTGATTCCGCCAGCGACTTGCGTCGTGATACCGTGTTGTGCTTAGAGCGCATGGGCATTCCCGTGGAATACAGCCACCATGAAAACGGTCCGAGCCAGCACGAGATAGACTTGCGTTATTCCGATGCCATGAGCATGGCGGATGCGGTGATGACCTACAAGATGGTCGTGAAGGAAATAGCTACCGCTCACGGCGTATACGCCAGTTTTATGCCTAAACCCATCTCCGGCAAGCCCGGCAGCGGCATGCATGTGCACCAGAGCTTGTTCGACCATGATGGCAACAATGCATTCTTTGATCCCGACGATCCGCAGGGCTACAATCTTTCGGCGACGGCGAAGCACTACATCGCCGGGCTTTTGAAATACGCTCCTGAGTTCAGCCTGCTCACAAACCAGTACGTGAATTCTTACAAGCGCATCGTCGTGGGGCAAGAATCGCCTTATTTTATATCATGGGGCCACAGGAACCGCTCAACCTTGGTGCGCATTCCGGGCTACAAGCCTGACAAGGAAGAAGCGTGCAGGGTGGAATTGCGCAGTCCCGATCCGGCGTGTAATCCGTATCTGGCTTTTGCTGCCATGTTGGGTGCCGGCCTGCGCGGCATCCAGGACAAGTTGGAACTGCAGAATCCGGTGGAAGGCAGGGACTTGAGCTCTCTTTCGCCATGCGGAGCCGAAAGCGAAGGCGTCGCGCATCTGCCACAAAATCTCGGTCAGGCTATCGAGAGATTCGACTCATCGCATCTCATGCGTGAGATTCTCGGTGAAAGCGTTCACAGCTATCTGGTGGAAGAAAAGCGCGGGGAATGGCTAGATTATCTAGGCAACGTGTCGCAGTGGGAACTCGACCGTTATTTAGAAATACTGTAGGGCGGTTGAGGCGACATGGAGAGAAAACACGTCATATTCATTGCGGACAGTTTGGACAACGCCCACAAATTCCAGCAGGTGCTCTCCTGCATGGACGTGGAGGTGTCCGCCGGTTCGAGCCTGCAGTTCAAAAAGCTGATTGCACAGCGGCCTGATTGCGATTTGGTCGTGTATGAAGCGCGTGCCGATGCGCCCGGAGAAGTATCTGCAGTCGAACAGGTTTTGATGGAAGACGGCGGCATTGCCATGCTGGTGATAGTCGATGAGGCCATGCTATCCGACTTTCGCGAGCCGGTGCAGGTAAAATGCGATTTCGTGGTGCACGGCGCATCCCCGGAAGAATGCAAGGCGCGCATCAGCCAGCTTCTGTGGCCGGGAAACGAGGCCAGTGCCACCGATTTTATCAGCGTCGATAATATGACCATCAATTTGGCGACATATCAAGTACAAGTGAGCGGCGAGCCGCTTGACCTGACGTATTTGGAATACGCGCTGCTGTCGTTTCTGGTAACGCATCCGGGCCGTACGTACTCGCGCGATGCCCTGCTTCGCCGTGTGTGGGGGTTTGACTACTACGGTGGCAGCCGCACGGTGGATGTGCATGTGCGTCGTGTGCGCGCGAAGTTGGGTCCCGACTTGGCACAGCATCTAGAGACGGTGCGCGGCGTGGGCTACCTGTGGAGTGTGTAGCATATATTAATGATATATTGCATGAAAGTATTCATGCAATATAGTGCATATAGATTTCAGCCATTGTAGAATATACAAGAACTGAAAGGGGGAAATATGCCACTCGCTGCAGATATCATTAACAATATTGTTTCCGTTAGCGATTTTTCGCGCGGTAAAGCGTCCAAGATTCTCTCAAGGGTCGGGGATGATACGCCTATTATCGTTTTGAAGAACAACGCGCCTATGGCAGTTATTACTTCTCCAGCAGAGTATACGCGGTTGACGCAGATCGAAGAAGACTACAATTTGATATGCGAAGCGCTTGACCGCCTTGAACGAGCCGAGGAATCCCATAGATATTCGTTTGATGAAGTAATGAACGAATTGGAATTAACAGAAGAGGATCTTAACGAAGCTGATGAAGTGGATTTCGAATGACTTCGTGGAAACTCGAGTTTCTTGATGAGGCTCTGAGGGATTTGAAGAAGATTGATGGTTCCCTCCGACCACAAGTCCTTAATGCGATAAAAAAGGTTCAGTCAAATCCTCTTCCTACCAATCAGGGAGGTTATGGCCATCCGCTTGGGAACAAATCAGCAACTAATCTTACCGATTTGTTAAAGATAAAGTTGCGTTCTAGCGGAATTCGCATCGTATATAAGATTGAAGAGCGCAATGATATTATGGTTGTGGTTATCAGGGGCACCAGAAGCGATGATGAGGTGTACCGTCAGGCTTTGAGGCGTCGCGAGAAACATGGTTTGTAGGTTGCGAATCTGAAGATTCAACTACCTGGAACATAGCGCACCCGTCGCGTGTTTCTCGCGCTGATTGCTCTCCCGTCATCTCACCTGCGTTATACTTTTCGCTGACAAGCGAAGAGAAAGCGTTTCCTATGCCCAGAAAAATCGCCGTCATCGACGGAAACTCCCTGATGCATCGTGCCTATCACGCCGTGCCACCCACCATGAACGCACCCGACGGCACGCCGACCAATGCAGTTTTCGGTTTTATGTCCATGTTGCTGAAGTTCATAGACGTGTCAGATCCTGATGGTATCGTGTGCGCATTCGATGCGGGCCGTCCGAAGTTTCGGATGGAAGCGCTGGAGCAGTATAAAGCGCAGCGTCCGCCTATGGATGACGACTTACGCGTGCAGTTCCCTCTGATAGAAGACCTGCTCACTTCAATGAATATCCCTGTGGTGAAGGTAAAGGGCTGGGAAGGCGACGATATCCTGGGCACCATTTCAGCGCGCGGCGATGCGGACGATTTCGACACGCTGCTGGTGACCGGAGATAAGGATGCCTATCAGCTGGCAAGCGATCACACGCGCATCGTCACCACGAAAAAGGGCATCAGCGACATTGCGGTGTATACACCTGCTGAAGTGTTGGAGCGCTACGGCGTCACGCCCGCGCAATTCCCCGATTTTCTGGGCTTGATGGGCGACTCTTCCGACAACATTCCCGGCGTGCCGGGCATCGGTGCGAAAACGGCCGCAAAGCTGCTGCAGAAGTTCAAAACGATGGAAGGCATCTACGAGAATCTGGACCAGCTGAAGGGCAAACAGTTGGAAAACGTGCGGGACAATCGCGACGCTGCGTTCCTCAGCCGTGAAGTGGCAACTATTGTGCGTGACCTCGATTTCCCACTTGATTTGAACGACGTGAGTTTTCCCAGCTACGATGAAGCTTCCGTTACCGAAGCATTCGGCAAGCTGCATTTCCAGTCGCATTTGGACAAAGTGGTGGCGTTGATTGGTGGTGAGGTCTCCCGCGATACGCTGGAGCTGAAATGGGAAGGATATGCGACGGGCGAGGATGCGACACGCATGCTCGATGCGCTCTGTGCGTCTGCGGACGACAATATGGGCGTGGCTTTCGCCGTGCCTGAACAGGCGTCGCTATTTGAATCTGGGATGCATCTGGCAGTGTCGGGTGCGGAAGGCTCGCTGTATTTGGAAGGCGACGCCGCTGTAGCGGCGCTGGCCCGTATCGTCCGCACATGCGGTTTTGCCACGCTCGATGCGAAAGAAACCCTGCAACAGGTGTATCCAGCCGACACGGCCATTGATGCGGCAATTGACGAAGACTCCCTTTTCGCGGCGCGTTTTTTCGACGTGTCGCTTGCCGCCTACGTGTTGAACTCTTCGGTATCCCGCTATTCACCTGGTGCTTTGTCTGAAACGTATTTAGACGGTGCGCTGCCGGAGGGCAAGACCGATGTCGATGCGCTGGTGATAGAAGCGGCTTGCATGCGCGAGCTGGTGCCCGTGATGCGGCGTGCGCTCGACGCTGACGGCACGGCTGCAGTCTACGATGAAATCGATGCTCCGTTGGTGCCGGTACTGGCGCATATGGAGCGCACAGGTGCAGCATTGGATGCGTATCGTTTACATGAGTTGGGCGAGGGCACGCAGAAGGACCTTGACGTGTTGGTTGATCAGATCTATCAGCTGGCGGGGGAAAAATTCAATATCGATTCCCCTAAGCAGGTATCGCATATCCTGTTCGAAGTATTGGGCTTGAAACCCAAAAAGAAAACCTCGCGCGGGTATTCCACCGACGCGAAAGTGCTCACCGAATTGGCGAAGGAGCACGATTTGCCCGCTCTGCTTCTGAAGTATCGCGAACTCGCGAAAATCAAGAGCACCTATATTGATGCTTTGCCGAAGATGCGCAAGGAAGACGGACGATTGCACACATCGTTCAACGAGACCGTCACGACGACCGGACGCCTGTCGTCAAGCGATCCCAACCTGCAGAATATTCCTGTGCGCACCGAATTCGGCCGCCATATCCGAGAGTGCTTCGTGCCCTTGCACGAAGGCTGCAAGTTCGTCTCAGCCGACTACTCGCAAATCGAGTTGCGCCTGCTCGCGCATCTTTCAGCAGACGAGCATTTGATAGCGGCATTCAACAGCGGTGCTGATTTCCATGCGGCTACAGCGGCCCGCGTGTTCGACGTGCCCGTAGAAGAGGTAACGCCCGAACTGCGAAGCCGTGCGAAAGCCGTGAATTTCGGCATCGTCTACGGTCAGCAGGCGTTCGGGCTGGGGCAGAGCCTGCATATCGGATATGCGGAAGCGCAGGAGATGATTGATCGTTACTTCGAGGCATACCCCAACGTGCGTACTTATCTGGACGATGTGGTAGAGCAGGCGAAAACCGACGGATTCGCAACCACCATGTTCGGGCGCAAGCGTCATATTCCCGAACTGAAGGCGCACAATGCTCAGCAACGTGCATTCGGTGAGCGTACGGCCATGAACCACCCCATGCAGGGCAGCGCTGCCGACATCATTAAAAAGGCAATGGTGCAGGCCGACTCTCGCCTGCGGGCGGATTTCCCGGAAGTAGGGTTGATGTTGCAAGTGCACGACGAATTGGATCTGTCTGTGCCAGATACGCAGGTAGAAGAGGTGTCTGCAATGCTGCAAGATGTGATGGAGCACGTGGTTGATCTGCGCGTGCCGCTTTTGGTGGACGTGTCGTCAGGCGACACCTGGGCGCAAGCGCATTAGGCAGCGTTTTATGTGCAGGGATTGAAAAGGCTCGGCTCTCATTTGTTGCGGGCGGCAATTTCTGTGTTAGAATGCAAAGGCAACACGCGGGGGCGTAGTCTTTATCCCTTTCGACGGGCTCCATCGTATGCAAACGTGTGCGCATTATGCGCAGGCGCGTGAAATAATTGATCAAAATGTTGACGGGCGGCGTTTTCACCGATAGAATATCGCCTTGCGTTTTGACACTTTCAAGGAGAAATATACATGTACGCAATCGTTAAGACCGGCGGCAAGCAGTACAAAGTCGCCCCCGGTGACATCATCGAAATCGAAAAACTGGACGTTGCGCCCGGCACCAAAGTAGCGCTGGATGCTATCTGCATCGTCGATGGCAAAAAGGTCGAGCCTGACCCTGCGAAAGCCGCTGCCACGAAGGTTGAGGCCGTCGTGCTGGAGCAGTTCAAAGGCGACAAGCAGCTGGTCTTCAAGTTCAAGAAGCGTAAGAACTACAAGAAGCTGCGCGGACATCGCCAGAAACTCACGCGCGTTCGCATTGAAGCCGTGGGCAGCGAAAAGGCTGAGCCGATGAGGAAGCCGAAACCGGCTGCCAAAGCAGAAACCGCGAAGCCCGCTGCAAAGCCGGCCGCCAAGGCAACTGCTGAAAAGAAGCCCGCTGCGAAAAAGGCTGCCGCGAAACCGGCTGCTGAAAAGAAGCCCGCTGCCAAGAAAGCTGCTGCGAAGCCTGCTGCTGAAAAGGCTGCTGAGCCTAAAAAAGCTGCCGCAAAACCGGCTGCTGAGAAGAAACCTGCCGCGAAAAAGGCCGATGCGCCTGCAGCGGATGCCGAATAGAACCTAGGGAGTTGAACTAACATGGCACACAAGAAAGGCCTTGGATCCAGCCGTAACGGCCGCGATTCCCATGCACAGCGTTTGGGTTGCAAGAAGTTCGGCGGCGAAACCGTTGTCGCTGGCAACATCTTGGTTCGTCAGCGCGGAACCCATTTCCATCCCGGCGAGAATGTCGGTCGTGGCAAGGATGACACCCTGTTCGCCAAGTGCGATGGCGTCGTGGAATACACCAAAGGCGTTCAGCGCAAGATTCACGTGCGTCCGCTTTCCTAAGCGAATCGCATATAACCGAATTATCAGGGAGCCCTCTGCGCGCAGGGGGCTTCTTCGTTTAGAATGAGGCATATCATGTTCATCGATAAAGTACATATCCATGTGAAGGCCGGCGACGGTGGGGCGGGTTGCATGAGCTTTCGCCGTGAGGCGCACGTGCCCAAAGGTGGGCCGGACGGCGGCGACGGTGGCCACGGCGGCAACGTGGTGGTACAGGCCGATGGCAGTGCGTCATCCCTGATCGACTACCGTTTCAAGCATCATTTCAAGGCCGACCGCGGCACACATGGCAAAGGGTCGCGCATGCACGGGGCCAATGGTGAAGACCTGATTTTGAAGGTCCCCATGGGCACGGTCGTACGCGAGTATTCTCCTGATGGCGATCAGGCAGGCGAGTTGATTGCCGACCTCACTCGCGACGGCGATGCCGTGGTGGTGGCACAAGGCGGCGTGGGTGGTCGCGGCAACATTCACTTTGTCACGTCGACGCGGCGTGCACCCGCATTCGCGGAATTGGGCGAACCGGCCAACGAGTGCTGGATTGAACTGGAAATGAAGCTGATGGCAGATGCTGCGCTTGTGGGCATGCCGAGTGCGGGAAAAAGCTCGCTTATCGCCCGCATGAGTGCAGCGAAACCCAAAATTGCCGATTATCCTTTTACCACTCTGGTGCCGAATCTAGGTGTTGCTCGTGGTGACGATTACGACTTCGTAATCGCAGATGTGCCCGGTCTGATAGAGGGCGCGCATGAAGGCAAGGGACTCGGGCACGAATTCTTGCGTCACGTTGAGCGCACGGCGATTATCGTGCATGTGGTGGACATAAGCGGCGGACTTGAAGGTCGTGACCCGGTAGAAGACTATCGCATCATAAAACGTGAGCTTGAACTCTATGCATCCGATCTGGCCACACGGCCTTGCATCGTGGTTGCGAACAAAGTGGATGCTCCCGATTGCGCAGACAACTTGGCGCGTTTGGCTGAAGCGGTGAAGCAGGATTCTATCGCGGCGGCTGGAGGCGACGAGTATGCGTCTAGTCCCATCGATCCGCGCCTGTATAAAACGAGCGCCGTGACGGGGCAGGGCATTGACACCCTAAAGGCGGCCATGGGCACGAAAGTGCATGAGTTGCGCGAAGCAGCGCGTGAGGCAAATGCGAACGAGCCATGCTACGATCATGTGTGGGAGCGCAGACGCCAAGAGCGTGAGAAGCACTTCGACGTTATGGAACTCTCCGATGGCATATACCGCGTGAAGGGCACCCAGGTAGAGCGCATGGTTGTGCAGACAGACTGGGAAAACGAAGAGGCCATCTGCTTTTTGCAGCATCGCCTGAAACGCCTCGGTGTTGAAAAGGCCTTGGAAGCAGCAGGGGCGCGCGATGGCGATGAGGTGCGCATTGTAGGCCGCGCATTCGAATTCGAATCATCGAAAGTGCATGAGGATATATACGAAGGGCTCGATATATGATGGCATCTGCCGCCCGAAAGATTATGGTGGTGAAGATCGGATCGTCCACATTAGTGGGTGATACCGGCACCATAGACCGCGATTACCTGGCGTCTTTGGCCGACCAGGTGCGGCGCGTGCGGCAAGCTGGTTGGTCGCCCATTATCGTGTCTTCGGCTGCCATCGCCTGTGGGCTGGATGCTCTGGGCGTAAAGAAACGTCCTGATGATATGCCCAGTTTGCAGGCTGCGGCATCGGTGGGCCAAGGTGTGCTTTCCACAGCCTACGCCGAAGTGTTCGACAGTTTTGACATCACTACATCGGTAGTGCTTCTGACCAGGCATGATACCGCCAGTCGCCATGCGTATCTACATGCGCGTGACACCCTTTTGCGCTTGCTTGATTTCGCCGTGGTGCCTATCGTGAACGAGAACGATACCACTTCGGTCGAAGAGATTCGTTTCGGTGACAATGATACGCTGGGTGCTTTGGTGGCCTGTTTGGTAAAGGCTGACGAGGCTGTAATCTTCACCGACATCGACGGTCTTTATAATCAGAATCCGACCACGCACGCTGACGCGCATTTAGTGGCCCATGTGGATCGCATTACCGAGCAGGTGATGGCGTCGGCTGGCGGTGTGGGAAGCAAGCTGGGCAGCGGCGGCATGATCACGAAAATCAAAGCTGCGCGCGTGCTGATGGTGGCAGGCATTCCACTTACCGTGTGCAACGGTCATGTGCCTGACGCGCTCGTGCGTATCGGTGCGGGCGAGCAGTTGGGAACGCGTTTCAGCTCTGCGGGCAAGCCCCATGAGATTACGAACTACAAACTGTGGATTGCACTCGGCGATTCCGCGAAGGGTGCGGTCATTGTGGATGATGGCGCTGAAGAGGCCCTGATGAGCAAAGGCAGCTCGCTTCTATGTGTGGGCGTATCGGATGTGAAGGGCTCTTTCGAGGCTGGAGACATCGTGGATATAAAGGATAAGAACGGGCACTTGTTCGCACGCGGGAAAGTGAATGCGTCAAGTGATGAAGTGGAGCTTGCACGAGGCTATTCGCAGCGCGAATTGGCTGCGAACAGGCTTTTGGCGCCTATGGCTGAGAAGCCCATAATCCATCGAGACGAATTGGTGGTGTTCGAATGACGGACGTAATGCAGATTGCCCTTGCGGCAAAAGAGGCATCCCGCATGTGCGCTTGCACGTCGGGAGCGCAGCGAAACGAGGCTCTGGTGGCTATGGCCGCTGCCTTGCGCGATCACACATCTTCTATCGTGCAGGAAAACGAACGCGATATGAAAACGGCACGGGATGGCGGCACACCGGCGCCATTGCTGGACCGATTGATGTTGAATGCATCTCGTATCGAGTCGATGGCGGGTGCGCTGGAAGATTTGGCTACATTGGAAGATCCTATCGGACGCGTGCAAGAATCGCGCACGCTTGATTCAGGCGTGCAGATGTCACGCGTGTCGGTTCCGTTGGGCGTGGTGGCCATGGTCTATGAAGCTCGCCCGAACGTGACGGCTGATGCGGCGGGCATTTGCATCAAGTCTGGAAATGCCTGCATCCTGCGCGGGGGCAGCCTGGCGTTTCATTCCAACAACATTATCGCCGATATCCTGCATGCGGCGGCTGTATCTGCGGGAATGCCTGCGAACTGCATCTGCGCCATAAAGACCACCGACCGATCCGCTACCGATGAATTGTTGCATATGCGCGGCATTGTTGATGTGCTGATTCCGCGTGGAGGTGCCGGGCTGATAAGCCATTGCGTGGAAAACGCTACGGTACCGGTGATAGAGACCGGTTTGGGCAACTGCCACATATACGTACACGATCCGGCAAACCTGCAGATGGCGCAAGATATCCTCTTGAACGCGAAATGCCAGCGGCCAGGTGTGTGCAACGCCGCCGAATCACTTTTAGTCGATGCTTCCATTGCCCGTGCCGCCTACGGTGTGCTTTTGCCTGCATTGCACAGCGCGGGTGTGTTGATTCACGCGGACGACACCGCTGCTGCCGTAGCGCAGCAGGCGGGCATTCCTTTTGAGGCGGCTAAGGAAGAAGACTGGGGGCGCGAGTATCTGGACATGGAGATTAGCGTGAAGACGGTTTCCGGACTAGATGAGGCCATCTCCCACATCAATCATTACGGTACAGGGCATTCGGAGGCCATTATCACCGAAGATGCGCATGCCGCCAATCGCTTCCTTGCAGGAGTGGATGCTGCGGCCGTGTACTGGAACGCTTCGACTCGCTTCACCGATGGTGCTGAATTCGGATTGGGAGCGGAAATTGGTATTTCCACGCAGAAGCTGCATGCGCGCGGGCCGTTTGCGCTCGAGGCTCTGACCACTTACAAATACCTTTTACGGGGGAGTGGGCAGGTGCGCGGCTGATGTCGGTCGTATGTGATCGCTTCGACGATTTAGGGAAGGCTGATTCTGCAAGAACGTATCGCCTGGGCATAATGGGCGGCACGTTTGATCCTATCCATATAGGGCATTTGGCTGTGGCCGAACAGGCGCATGATGCCTACGATTTGGACGGTGTGATATTCATTCCCACGGGAAATCCCGCCTTTAAACAGGCCCAGCAGGTGACTCCCGCAGATATGCGCCTGCAGATGTGCCGTGCCGCAATAGAGGGTAACAGCCATTTCGACGTGAGTTCCATAGAGGTGGATAGGAAAGGTGTGACCTACACTGCAGATACGCTGCGTCAGCTACGGGCGCACTATCCCGAAAATGTGGACTTGTATTTCATTACCGGAGCCGATGCTGTGATGAGCATCATCAAATGGCACGAGTCGTCCGTGATTGCCGGTCTGGCGCATCTGATTGCGGTTACGCGTCCGGGATTTGTAATGAGTGATGAATACAAGTGCGAGTTGACCGAGCATTCTGCTTTCGATGTGACATACTTCGAGGCTACGGCGCTTTCCGTGTCGTCGAGCATGTTGCGTGAACGAGTACATGACGGCAAGTCGATTAGCTATTTGACCCCACGGGCCGTGGAGGAGTTAATTTGTCGTTACAAGCTGTATGTGGACGATGCGGATGGAGATGCGGACAACGTATGCTGCTTGTGCGCTGGGGATGATGATGTGTCTTTCGAGTACGACGAAGAGGAAATGAAGAAGGTTCCACCTATGAGCGACGATGTTTTCGGCGACGAAATGTTCAAGGAAATGAAAGACGAACTGAAGGGTCGTGTGAGCGAGAAGCGCTACCGTCATTCGAAAGGCGTAGCGAAAACGGCTGCTCACCTGGCGAAAATTTACGGATACGACCAAGATCAGGCTCGCATGGCCGGTATCCTGCATGACTGGGACAAGAGCTTGAGCGCGGATGAGGAGCGCAGGCGCGTCATAGAATTCAACGTGGAAGTGTCCCCTAAAGTCGCAGACGATATGCCCTGGCTTCTGCATGGGCCTACAGGCGCAGCGGCACTGAAGCATGAGCATCCCGAATTTGGCGACGAAGTATTCCAAGCGATTGCGCGGCATACATCGGGCGCGAAGGATATGAGCCCGCTTGACTGCATCATATACATTGCGGATATGATAGAGCCAAATCGTCGCTACAGTGACATCGCCCCTGTTGACGACTTGCGCGATCTAATCGGCAAGATTCCTCTTCAAGAGCTGTATTTCAGGGCGTTCAAAACGACATTGCAGCATTTGGTGGACCACAACAGACAGCTGAATCCGGAAACGGCTGAGATTTGGAATGCGTTGATGTGGGAATACGGTAAAGTCAAGGATATGGGCAGGATGTAAACTAAGCGGATTTGCAGGTGTAGCCTGCTTTTGAAGCTTTTAAAGATACGAACGCTCGGTCGCAAAGGAGCGATTGCATGGATAACTCATCAGCAGAAGCGAGTGGAATGCCCACCTCCGGGATGGCCGAGGGCGTATCAATGGGGTTTCAGGATGCCTCTTTGACCGACCTGCCCGCCTTCAAGCTGGGCAATTACACAGATGATCAGGCGGCCACAGGCACGACGGTCATCATTGCGCCTGCGGGGGTAATCGGTGCGTGCGACGTGCGCGGGGGAGGGCCAGCTACTCGCGAGACCGATCTTTTGCGCCCGGAAATGGCGGCACAGGAAGTGCACGCCATCATGCTTTCCGGTGGATCGGCTTTCGGGTTGGCAGCCGCCGATGGCGTAATGCGCGAGCTGGAGACACGGGGTATCGGCCTGAAATTTGCGGGCATGTGTGTACCCATCGTGCCTTCGGCTTGCATATTTGATTTGATGGTGGGCAAAAGTGATGTTCGCCCCGATGCAACCTTCGGCGCGGCAGCGGTAGCTGCGGCGTTTGACGAAGGAGCGTTTTCAGAAGGCAATGTTGGTGCAGGTGCCGGAGCTAGCGTTGGGAAACTGCTCGGCCCCGAGCGCTCGATGAAGAGTGGCTTGGGCCTGTGCGTGCTGCGCTGCGGCAATGCGGTATTAGGTGCCGTGGTCGCCGTGAATGCCTGTGGGAGCGTGGTCGATGCCAACGGAATCACCGTGGCCGGTGCAAGCGATGGAAACGGCGGTGTTATCGATGCGGATGTCGCATGCGCCTTGGCGGCCTCGGCTTTGGCGGGAACGGTTCCCGGCGCGGCAAATGTGTCGACGAGATCGAACGCATCGGGCATGCCGCAGCAGGCAGGCGCGCGTGACAGCGATTCTTCAGCGGACGTTCGCGCTCATGCCAACACCACAATCGGCTGCGTGTTCACGAATATCGCGCTTGCGAAAGCTCAGGCTGCTAAAGTGGCTGCCATGACTCATGATGCGTTTGCTCGCGCTATCACACCTGTTCACACACCAAACGATGGGGATACGGTATTCTGTCTGTCGTCGGGTGAAGTGCAGGTGGGCGACCCGGTTGATCTGGCGGGTATCATGGCATGTGAGGCCATGCGCCAAGCAATTCTGCGCGGCGTGCGCGCGGCCAAGGGTGCCTACGGTCTGCCTTGCGCAAGCGACCTTGCTGCGAAGGTAGACTAGGCGAAATCGTACGCCAGCTTGTTTATTTCAACTCTAGATAAGCTAAATCGGGTTCATTATCCAAGGCCATCACAAAGAAGCCGAATCGTGTCGAGGAATCGCTGACTTCGTGATCGATTGCCTGTATGCTGCTTGAGCGCACAATCCATTTGGGATGGTTCTGCGAAACGGATGCGAGAATATCCAAATCATATTGGTTGAACAGGTATTTCACAACGGCGAACGCGCAGACGTGCGCAGGCGTCAAATTCGGTTTTCGCCCTAGAGCACAATCGATGACCGCACGCGTGAAATCGATACCGGTGGTAAGCGGAACAAGATCGCTCCCGATGCAGTCGCCTCCCATACGGCTTCCAATTTCAATGATGTTCATAGTGCCATCGGAATCGATCTTCATCTCAGCATGCGATGCGCCCGTTTGTACCTCTAGGCTGTCAAGGGCGTGTGAGAGCACGCGCTGCGCCGCGTCCAATGTGGCAGGCGACAGGCCGGAAGGCTCCATGTGCCCCATTTCAATGAAGTGGGGTGCGCCCGTTGTGAATTTCTTCGTGGCGGCCAACAGGTGATGTGTGCCTTCAAACGAGCAGAATTCGAAGCTGTATTCATCACCTTGGGCGTACTCTTCAATCAGCGCGGTTGCCTGAAAGCCGCTTTCGAAGGCCGCTGATAGGGCTTCCTCAAGGCCTTCGATGCTGTCGAGGCGCGTGACGCCGCGGCTCCCGGAGCGATCAATCGGCTTCACGATAAGGGGAAATGCCCACCCTTCCAAATCGGGTGTTTCACCTGCATGCACGGGAATGCTGCGCGGGGAAGGGTCGCCGTGGGCAGCGAAGCATGCCCGCATGGCCTGCTTGTTCGTGGATGCGTATACGCAAGCAGGCGAGTTGCCCGGAAGACCTAGATGATGGGAAACGGCACCTACTGTCACATTAGCTAAGTCCGATGCTATCGTACAGATGCCATCGATGCCTATGCGGCGGCATTCCGCCTCTATCGCATCGGTTTCGGTGATGCTGATGGGGTAGAAAAAGTCGGCTGTGCTCTCGCCGATGTCTCCAACCTTCCATGCGAAAACGTGCGTTTCAAGACCCATCTGGTGCGCTTTTTCGATAAGGGGGTTTTGAAGTTCTGAAGCACCGATAATCGCAATTTTTTTCATAGCTAGCAATCCTTATCCGAAAAAAGCGTACACGAATATGCCGACTAGAATCAAAGCGAGCGCAACCAGTTTCTTCCTGTCGACTTTTTCCTTGAAGAACCACACGCCGAATGCGGTCACATACACATAGCTGGTTGCTTCGAGCACAGGTCCCCAGCTAAGCGGAATCCCTCGATAGGCAAGCACGGTCATAAGCGTGCATCCCACGAACAGGGTGTATGCGAAGATTACAAGGGGGTTTAGATACTCTTTAATGGGGGAATCATAGGTGCGCATAGCGGCTTTTTTCAGCATAACTTGGCTGATGGCGCTTATGAAAACGCTTACCAGCAAAATGCCCGAATAGGCCAGTTCGGTTTCAGTCATTTCGCAGCACCTTGCTCGTCATCTAAGCTTGTGTTGTATTGCGTGCTGCTCGCGTCCGTGGTGTTGTGACTGGCGCCCCCGTTGCCTTGATTGCTATCCGCATCGGCATTGTCGGCTTTCGCATACAGCACAATGCCACATATGATGATGGCCGCACCCAAAAGCTTTCCCCAGGTGATTGACTCGCCGAACAGTATGGCTCCCCAGAAAATGCCCCAGATGATTGTGATGGCGCGGTTGGCGTAAGCGCTCGAGAGCGGCATGCGCTTTATAACCTGTTGCCAACCGAGGGCGTATACTCCTAAAAATACCAGCACCAGTCCGTAGAACACGATGAACCACAGGCTCATGAAATCCTGTCCGCTTGCCAGCTTCGAGAACACGTCTGACAGCGAGTACAGGCCCAGCAGGGCATGCAGACCCAAAAGCGTGGCGGCTTTGGAGTTCTTTACGATTCCCATAGGCGCTAGTGAACCTGCGGCGGGGTGCTAGCTTTGGTGGACGTGCCGGAATCGCGGTGATCGATTACACCGCGCACCACGTATTGCGGAATATGGTTCAAACTGATGTAAATGCGTCCCACATATTCGCCCATCAAGCCCAGCATCAGCATAATCAGGCCTCCGATGAATAGCAGGCCGGCCATAAGCGAACTCCATCCGGCTTCCACATCGGGAACCACGAAGTGCTCAACGATAATGCCGATGCCGGAAACGAAACCCACAAACGCGACAATGAAACCAATCACCGTGAATATGCGCAATGGCAGCACGGAAAAAGCCGTGAATCCGTTCGCCCATAGACTGATGAGTTTGTGCATGTTATAACCCGACGAACCTACTTCGCGTGCTCGGTGCTGCACGGGCACATTGCAATAGGTTTGCACGGACTGGAACAGCAGACCGCCGATGAACGGGTAGGGGTTCGTGTATTTTAAGGCCGTGTCCACCACAAAGCGCTTGCAGGCGAAATAGCTTGTAATCTGCAGATCCTTCGGGATGCCCATGAATTTATGATTGCACCAGGTGTTGAACTTGCTGCCTAAGTTGCGCCAAGCGCGGTGTTGCTTGTGATGGCCGTAGCTGGCGTAAGCGATGTCGAAACCCTGCTCCACTTTATCAACCAGCTTGAACAGCTCATCGGCAGGAGTCTGCCCGTCGTCATCCAAGCACAGCACGATATCGCCATGTACCTGGCGAAGACCGGCCATGATGGCCGCGTGCTGACCGAAATTGCGGGCCAGATTCACTATCACTGCTTTGCCGTATTCTGCAGCGACTAGGCGCAGCTTTGCAATCGTTGCCCCGTTGTCGGGCGATCCGTCGTTTACCAGTATCACTTCATAGTCGTACTCTTGTGACCGGGGTGCTATCGTTTGGTCAATTTCGCGTACCACATCCTCGATGGTTTCCGCAGAGTCGTAACAGGGGATAACGCAGGATAACAGTGTTTTCGACATGTTTGCCCGATGCCTCCGCTTAATTCGTTTCGTTTTCGAAGAACGCGCTCACGGTTGCGCACACGCGGTCCAAGTCGGCTCTGTCAAGCCCGAAGTACATCGGAAGGCGTACCAAGCGGTCGCTCTCTGAAGTCGTGAATTCATCCTGCCCGTCGAAGCGGCCGAATTGCCTGCCTGCCGGCGCACTGTGCAAGGGGATGTAGTGGAAAACGGCCTGTACGCCATGGGCGCGCAGATACGCTATCAAAGCCGTGCGCTCGCCTAGGTCTTTGGCCTTCAGGTAGAACATATGTGCATTGTGCACGCAATCATCAGGCACAACAGGTAATTCGATGCGACCCGCATGTGCCAAGGGTGACAAGGCTTCAAAGTAGGCATTCCAGCTTGCAAGGCGGTCATTATTGATGCGGTCGGCAACCTCAAGCTGTGCCCACAGATAAGCTGCATTCAAATCACTTGGCAGGTAGCTGCTGCCATAGCCCATCCATGTGTACTTGTCGATTTGCCCACGGAAGAATTTTGCGCGGTTTGTACCCTTTTCCCGCAAAATCTCGGCAGGCTCGTTGTACTGTTCGTCGCGGATAAGCAGCGCACCGCCTTCGCCCATGGAATAATTCTTCGTCTCGTGAAAGGAAAAGCATCCGAAGTGCGCGATGGTGCCGAGCGCGCGTCCTTTGTAGCTGCTCATGACTCCTTGAGCAGCATCCTCGACAACTTTCAGTCCATATTTTTCAGCGATGGCCATGATGGTGTCCATCTCGCAAGCCACACCGGCATAATGAACCACGCATATCGCCCGTGTGCGCTCGGTGATGGCTGCCTCGATTTTCCTCTCGTCGATATTCATGGTGTCAGGGCGCACATCCACGAATACCAGTTTTGCGCCTACGAGCACAAAGGCATTGGCGGTAGATGAGAAGGTATAACTGGGCAATATCACTTCATCGCCCGGTTGCAAATCGCATAGGTAGGCGGCCATCTCTAGAGCCGATGTGCCGCTGGTTGTGAGTAACACCTTCTGCGATTCAAAACGCTCTTGCATCCATGTGTCGCATTTCTTCGTGAATTCGCCATCGCCGCATATTTTTTTGTTGTCGACAGCATGTCGCATGTAGTCGAAGGAGGTATCCACGCATGGTGGAACGTTGAAACTGATGTAAGGAGTTTTTGCAGTGGTTGTCTGCATAGTCTCTTATTTCCCCGATTCGGTTTTTTCCGCTGGTTCTCTGGACAGTAGTTTGGCGATGCGGTCAGAATACTGCGCATCGGTGATGCCTGCTTCTTTCAGGTCGATGATGGGAGCATCGTTCCACAGGGTTTCCAAGCGGTAGTAGTCGCGTGCTTCGGGTTGGAATACGTGGACTAGGAAGGAGCCGTAATCAAGCAGCGCCCATGTGCCGCTTTCCAGCCCTTCGCGGTGTAGGGGCTTTATGTCGGCCTGCTCGCGCTCGGCCTTCTCAACCTCATCGATAATGGCTTCCACCTGACGGTTGTTGGCTGCAGTCGCGATGACGAAATAGTCGGCTACGGAAACAAGCACCCCGACTTCCTGCACCATGATGTCGGTGGCCTTTTTCGCATCGGCCGCCGCAGCGGCTATAAGCGCGCATTCTCGTGGGGACTTTTCCGGTGTTTGCTTCTCGTCGCTGCTCAAATCCTGCTCCTTTGCAGATGTTACCAAACTCGTTGCGCACGTTATGCGTGCACCGCTCAGCTGTTTTGCTTGGGTGCGCATATGCTTTGGGTATGGTGGCCTATTCCGTGTAATCATACGCCAAAATGGTCCATTTCGCGTCTAAACCCATGTAGCGCCCACAAGGCGGGATGAATCAGCCGCACGCGGCGGCAAGGGCGGACGTCATGGCGTTTGAGGTGAGGTCTATTCGCGCACAAATATGCTCACGATTTCACAGTGATAGGTTTGCGGGAACAGGTCCACCGGCGTTGCTTGTTTCAGGCGGTATCCGGCATCGTCGAGCAAAGCGGCGTCGCGTGCCCAGGTGGAAGCATCGCAGCTGATGTAAGCCATGCGGGTGGGGGCAGCTGCGGCAATGCTGTCGATAACGCCCGGTGCCAGCCCTGCGCGCGGCGGATCCACCAAAAGCGCGTCCAAATGCCCCATTTCTGGGAGTTCGCGGGCGCTGTCACCTCCGATGACTTCCACCCAGACGTCGTTTTCCTCGGCATTTCGACGAAGGTCGCGCACGCTCGATCCTGCGCTTTCCACGCCCAGTACTTGGCCTGCTAACTGCGCGAGTGGGATGGTGAAGGTGCCCACGCCGCAGTAGAGGTCAGCCACGCTGTCGGTTTCCGTTATTTCAAGACCGGCCAGCGCCAAGTGAACCAGCTGCTCTGCCTGCGCGGTGTTCACCTGAAAGAAGCTCGGCGCGCTCACCTTGTATTCGAAGCCGCCCAGCTCCTCTTCCCAAAATCCCTTGCCACAGAGCACTTCCACGCCCTTGATCTTGCGAATCTTGCCCGGGTCGGCCATCACGCGCACGATACTAGTGGTATGCAGGGCGCTGCCGAGCGTTTTGGCCACGGCTGAGCGTGGGAATGACCCGGGGCGCGTCCACAAGGCTACTTCGGTGCTGTTCGCGCGAACGCTTGCGCGCACGCCTATGCGGTATATGCCCAGATTGCCCGTCGATCCTTGCATGTAGCGCAGCGCTCCGCGCAATGCTTTGGGCGCCTTTTGTATGGGCTTAGCGCACAAGGGGCACGTAGCTGGCGATTCCAATTCGTGAGAACCCTCGCGAAAAAGCCCCACCTGCAGCGTGCCGTCGTCACCTATCGCCGTGCCCATCTCCAATTTGTTGCGATACCCCATCTGCTTTTTCGAGGGCACGCATTCGGCGATTAGCTCTTCGGCGGCTGCTGCATCGAATCGCCCGATGCGCACCAGAGCTGAAACTGCGTTTGCCCGCTTGGCGGCTAGCTGCGCCTCATAGGCTATATGTTGCCAAGGGCATCCGCCGCACGTACCGGCCACCGGACATACCGGCGCAACGCGTGCGGGACCTGCCTCTATCACTTCCAGTACATGACCGCACGAGAATGATTTTTTCTCTGTGTCGATTTCGGTACGCACGGTGTCGCCAGGGGCGGCACCAGCCACGAAGACCGTTTTTCCGTTCTCATCATGAGCGACAGCCGCGCTGCCGTAGGCCAAAGAGTCTATGTGGAGGATTTGTTCCATTGAATCAGGTTCCTTTGCGGATTATCAGGGGTATTTTCGCGTTGGGAACATAATAGCGTATAATTCACAACGGTTTGTGCCCTCGTAGCTCAGGGGATAGAGCGTCTGCCTCCGGAGCAGAAAGCCGCAGGTTCGAATCCTGTCGAGGGCACCACGGACCGCTCATTGCCGAAGCTGCGACGGTATTCGAACCTGCGGCAGAGGCGGCAGCGGGCGTTTAGCACAGACCCGTTGAATTGCGGGAACGGAAGATGAACTGGGAAAAGGAGCACTCCATGGCGCTATACACACCGGCTTACAAGCCGAACGGAAACGAAGTCGCGGTTATCGAGACCTCGAAGGGCACTATACGCGTAAAGCTGGCGGGCGAAGATGCCCCTATCCATGTGGGAAATTTCGTTGAACTAGCACAAAAAGGATTTTATGACGATTTGAAATTCCATCGTTACGTAGCTGATTTCGTCATTCAAGGTGGCGATCCCAAAACGCGCGATCTTGAT
The DNA here is from genome assembly GCA_023394615.1 of Actinomycetes bacterium. Lineage (GTDB taxonomy): Bacteria > Actinomycetota > Coriobacteriia > Coriobacteriales > Eggerthellaceae > JAEXAI01. Next base: position 34,208 of record JAEXAI010000020.1, read on the forward strand.
ACCGCACAGGTATGCCAGGCGGCCAGCAACCCCTTCGGCGGTTTGGGCTCCGGCGGTCCTGGCTATAGCATCAAGGAAGAGTATTCCACGAACCCCAACAACAAGCATATAGATGGCACGTTGGCGATGGCTCGCTCACAAGATCCCAATTCAGGTGGATCGCAATTCTACCTGTGCTTGGGCGCACAGCCTTTCCTCGATTCTGGATACACGGTTTTCGGCCAGACGGTCGACGGCTTGGATGTTGTCTACGAGCTTCGTGTGGGCGATGTCATAAAAACCATCACGATTGAGGGTGCGAATGCGTAGAGGCGCAGAGCACGTTTCGATAGAAGAGAACAGAAGGAATCGATGAACAACGTCTTATTCCAGCAAGCCCAAGCGTCTTATCAACGCAAGGACTACGCCTCGGCGCTGCAGGCGTTCACGCAATGCCTTCAGGGAGGCGGCTCGGTGCTTTCACCGGGCGAGATGGGACTTTTGTACCATCAAATCGGCAACTGCCTGATGAAACTGCATGACTACGATGAGGCTATCCACGCCTACACGCAGGCAACGTCCGATGCCGCCTACGACAACGTCGGTGCACTTAACTGCAACTTGGGCAACTCGTATGCCGCTCTGCATGATTATGAAGATGCGGTAAAGCACTTCGAGATAGCCGTTTCGGACGCGAAATACGATGCGCCCTACAAGGCGTATTCGGGCATGGGCAAGGCCTACATGAAGCTGGGCAAGACGGCTGAAGCGGGATCGGCATTTCGTTCGGCAGCTTTGGACGAAATGAATCCGAACCCTTCAAAATCGCTATTGAACTTGGGCATCTGCTTCATGGCGCTCAACCGCGCCGCCGACGCGGTGGCGTCATACGAAAGCGCTCTGCAGTTCAACATGGATTCAGATACCAAAAACAAGCTCTACGCCAATCTGGGCCAAGCATATACGGCTACCGGTCAGATGCAGCAAGCGGTAAGCGCTTTTGAAATGGCGTTGGCCGATAAAACGTACTTTTTAAATGATGCCGCCAGCGTGGATTACCAGCGTGCGGTGGGCATGGTGGCCCAAGGCACCGCCGTCATGGCGCCGGTGGATTCGCCGTCTTTGCCTTCGCAGAGCGGCATGATTCCGGTCAACGACATGTCAGGCTTGGATGTACCTGCAGATGGTACGCCGGTTTATCATGAAACTGATACGGCGGCAGCGGCGGACAACCCCTATTACTATGCTGATAGCTATGGTGTGCAGGATGATTACGCATCCAGCGACGACCGCTTTTTTAACGCCTCTGACGAGGAGTTGGAGCAGTGGAGCAAGGGCGTCGCCAAGCAGGATCGCAAGCGCCGCAACGTGGGCTTGAAAGTGCTCGTGGTGCTGGTGGTAGTAGTGCTTCTAGCACTGGCAGTAGGTGTTTTCGGCTACACGCAGGGCTACGGCTATCCTACGCAGCAAACGGTTGTGCAGCAGCTGTTTGCTGACAAAGATGCAGCGAAGACCAGCGTTTTCGCCAGTGATTTGGATTCTGCCTCGATATCCACCATGCTCGATCCGGTCGTAGAGGACTCCAGTGTGCAGGTTGATGGCACTGACCGTTCCATGAATACATCGACTGTTTATGTGACGGCAGATACATCCGGTGGCGGACAAGTGCACTATAAAGTGAAAATGACCCGTTCGGGTCTGGGTTGGAAGGTCTCGAACATCGAGCTTTACTTCCCCAGCCAGGGTTAAACAGATAACAGCAAGCAGTGAGATTTCGAAAGAGAAGGAAAACAGAACATGGCAGAACAAAAGACTTACATCATGATTAAGCCCGACGGTGTGGCCAACGGCCATATTGGCGAAATCGTTAATCGTTTCGAGCGCGCGGGTTTGAAGATCGAGCGCATGGAGCTTGGCATGGTAAGCGATGCTCAGGCTGCGGCCAACTACAAAGAGCACGAGGGCAAACCGTTTTATGCAGGTCTGATTAGCTACATCACCAGCGGTCCTGTCGTGAAAATGATTATTTCCGGCGATGGCGCGGTTGCGAAATGCCGTTCGCTGATGGGCGCGACGAATCCTGCTGAGGCAGCTCCTGGCACCATCCGTGGCGATTTCGGCCTGATTATGGATGCCAACGTTATTCACGGCTCCGATTCTGTGGAATCCGCCGAGCGAGAGATGGGCATTTTCTTTAACTAAAGCGTTTTATGCGCTCGCTTTTCGAGTGGGCGTTGTTTGGTATGAGTCGTATGTGAAGAGCTGTTTTACCTGAAAGGGAACGGCTCTTCGCTCATATAGGGGGCCTGTGGATTTTACGCAGGTAGAATCCCCTGTGATAGAATAAGTGTTTGCATATTTCGAGATTTAGGGGTTTGCCTTTATGTCGTTTTTAGATTTACTCAACGGTGGTTCTGCATCGTACGATATGGCGATCGACCTCGGTACCGCGAACACGTTAGTTGCGATTACGGGCCAGGGAGTCGTTATCAACGAGCCTTCCGTTGTCGCCATAGAGAAAAGCACGCATCGCGTGCTGGCCGTAGGTCATGAGGCCAAAAACATGATCAACCATACGCCGGATGCGTTTTCGGCGGAACACCCGTTGCACGACGGCGTTATCGCAGATTACGATGTGACCGAGGCCATGCTCTCGGCGTTTATAAACAAGGCCGCTACGCGCAAGTATCCGTGGCAGCCCAAGCCGCGCATTGTGGTGTGTATCCCATGCGGAGCTACCTCAGTGGAAAAACGCGCGGTCTTCGAGGCCACTATCCAGGCTGGTGCCCGTCAGGCGTATCTGATAGAGGAACCCATGGCAGCTGCCATGGGTGCCGATTTGCCCGTGACCGAGCCAACTGGCTCGATGGTCGTGGATATCGGCGGCGGCACGACCGAAGTGGCCGTTATATCTTTGGGCGGCATCGTGACCAGCTCTTCTTTGCGCTTGGCAGGCAATCGTATGGACGAATCCATCGCTATGTACCTGCGTGATCTTTTGGGCATCAAGATAGGCGAGCGCACGGCCGAGATTATCAAGATAAAGATTGGCTCCATCATTCCTTTCGAGGACGGGCGAGAGCGCGATATGATTATCAGCGGTCAGGATGTTCTGACCGAACAGCCTAAAGAAGTGACGATTCAGTCGGAAGACGTGCGTGCTTCCCTGCAAGCGCCTATCGATGAGATGGTGCTGCATATCAAGGAGACATTCAAAAAAACCAATCCCGACTTGGCCAGCGATATCATCCAAAACGGTATTTTGCTGACCGGCGGCGGCGGTTTGCTTTCGGGCTTGGACACCTATCTAACCCAACAGCTTGAGATTCCGGTATGGGTAAGCGAAACAGCATTGACCAACGTGGTCATCGGCTGCTTGAAAGTGCTTGAGACCCCCTCGGCCCTCAAGCAGACCCTGATGCGCTCCCGATAGGCAGTTCCTTCGGGTATGGCATGGAATTTCAAACAAGATTCATCAGCAGCTAAGTCGTATATCCTGCTCGCGGTATTGCTGGTGATTTCGCTTGTCTGCGTGACGATGTATTCGCGCGAGGGCACATCAGGGTTTCTGCACAATCTGCAAGCGACGGTATCGGGTGCATCAGCGCCGGTGAAGTCCGTAAGCGGTGCGCTTTCCAGTGCAGAGTCGTCTACGTCTGATGCGATATCCGATGCGACGGCAGATGCGAACACCTTATCGGGGCTGCGGACTCAAAACGAGCAGCTGCGCGCGACTATCGCTGAGTTGGAAGAGTATCGCCAAGAGGCCGAGCGCTTGCAGGATCTGCTTGATTTGAAGGATTCCTACAACGCTGAGGGTGTGAGCGCTCGCGTGCTTTCGCGCTCGAGTGATTCATGGAACCAGATGGTTACCATCGATAAGGGGACTAACGACGGAGTGCGTGCCGGCTTGCCGGTGATGGGTCCCAGTGGACTTTTGGGGCAAGTGGTGTCCACGTCTGCCAGCACTTCTGACATCCGCTTGATCACCGACCCTCAATCGGGCGTTTCCGTGATGATTCAGTCATCGCGCAAAGAAGGCATCCTGAAAGGCTCCTTCGATGGGCTTTTGTACCTGCAGAATATCGATGACGACGCTGAAGTGAAGACTGGCGACGTTGTGATTACGTCCGGCTTGGGTGGCGGGTATTTCAGCGGCATCATGGTGGGCACGGTCGTGAAGGTGGAAGGCGAGACGGGTTCCACTACGCGCAAGATCGTAGTGAGCCCCAACAGTTCTACCGACCCGCTCGAAGAGGTGTTGGTGGTCACATCGATGAGCTCAACGAGCGATTCAAACACATCCTCGTCAACAACGAGCTCGTCGTCTTCGAGCAGCACTTCGAATTCGTCGAGTGCTGCATCCTCATCAAATTCCAACGGCAACTGAGAAAGGCAGGCAGCACAATGCAACATGAAACGACGATAGCTGTTGTCGGTGCCATCATCGCCGTAGTATTGCAGGTGGTGCTCGCTCCGAATATCGCGATATTCTCGGCAATGCCGAATTTTCTGGTGGTTTACACCTTGGTGCTGTCTATGCTGATGGAAGGCGACTCGTTCATCGTGTTCGCTTTCGTGCTGGGCATGACCAGCGATCTTTTGGGCTATGGCCCTGTTGGATCGATGGCGTTTTTGCTGATAATCGCATCGTTTGCGGCATCGCGTGCTTTCGCCGTATTCGGCAACGGTACCGTGTTCGTGCCTTTGGCTGTTCTGATGATCCTGTCCATGTTGGCAGAGATCTTCTATGCGGTGTTTGTGGTCACATCAGGCATGACCAGTGGTGTTATAGACGCGTTTTTATATCGCGCTTTCCCGTGTGCCCTCTACGATTGCGTTGTCGGTCTTTTGATATATCCCATCATGTCGCATTTCCTGGTCACCGAGCAAGCGACGATGGGATCTGCCACCCCAACGGCCCACCTACGTTAGGGGGTCCTACGTGCTGTTTGCGATCATAGCGGGCTTAGCGACGCTTGCGGCGGCAGCTGTCGTGGTGGTCGTGGTACTCAAACGCAGGAAAAAGGGTTCCGACGGTGTTGTTTCCCAGGCGAATTTCAATTCCATCGACACATTCGGTGTGGGCCCTTCCGCAAAGGCGAAGCACGGTTTTGGCGGAGCTGAACCGCAGGTATCGCATTCCCAAACGGCCAGCGGATCCCCCGGAGAGAGTCTGCAATCGCGTTTTGTGGCCATGGGCGTGCTCGGTGCGGCGATTTTCGGTTCGCTGGCAGCGAAACTGTGGAGCATGCAGGTGATGCAATCGGCCAGCTATTCGCGCCAAGCGGCCGAGAACCTCTATACCACCGTCTACACTCCGGCGCCGCGCGGCATTATATACGACGCTTCGGGCATCGCTTTGGTAAAGAACAAATCGAGCTTTACGATTTTGGCTACATCGGATGTGGCAAACAACTACGATGTGGTTTTGCGCCTCTCGGCGCTTTTGGGCATCCCATTTGAGATTGTGAGACAGCGCATACTGGACTCTTCCACCGGCGCGCAGAACAACCGCGTGGTGACAAGCGATGCATCGCTGCGCAACCTCGCATTCATTTCTGAGCATGCTGATGCCTTCACGGGCATTACCTGTGAAACGCGCACGACGCGCGTTTATCCCTACAAAGCACTGGCGGCTCATGCGCTCGGCTACATCAGCACCGTCTCCGACACCGAGCTAAACAATCCGCCTGCCGGGCGCAATATCGAATCAGGCGATCTTGTGGGCAAATCGGGTGTCGAGGCCACCTACGAGGACCTGCTGGCGGGCGATCACGGCACGCGCACGCTTCTGACGGATGCCGACGGCAATGTGCAGGAAGTGGTCAGCGAGACTGATCCGACGCGTGGAAACGACTTGTACCTGACCATACGCGGCCCTGTGCAGCAAGTCTCAGACCAGACGATGCGCGACACCATAGCCCCCAATGGCAAGTTGGGTTCGTCTTTGGGCACCGCCGCGGCGCTTATATGTTTGGATGCGCGCAACGGGGAAGTGGTCGCGCTTTCGAATTTCCCCACCTATACGCCCGAGAGCTTCATCGGCGGTATATCGCAGGACGTGTGGGACCAGTTCAACACGGAGGATTCCCATTACCCGCTGATGGATCGTGTGGTATCCGGTGCGTATCCGGCCGCATCCACCTACAAGGCCTTCACCGCCATGGCGGCGCTGACCTACGGCATCGCCACCAGCACCACCACGTACAATTGCACGGGCACCTGGACTGGTTTTGGATCGGATTATCCACAGAAGTGCTGGTTGGAAACGGGCCATGGCACGCTGGATTTGATAGGCGGCATCGCCCATTCCTGCGACGTGGTTTTCTACGACATAGCCAAAGGATTCTGGGATAAACAGGATTCCTTGGGGCTGACCGCTATGCAAAGCTACATAGAAGAATACGGCTTCGGGCGCGTGACGGGCATCGATTTGGCGGGTGAGGCTGCCGGTCGTGTGCCTACGCCCCAATGGAAGGCCGAGTATTTCAAAGACGCCCCCGAGCAGGCCACATGGCAGGGCGGCGATATGACGAACATGAGCATCGGACAGGGCTACGTACTGGTCACTCCTGTGCAGCTGGCCTGCGGTTATATGGGTATCGCTACGGGCAAAATATACAAACCGCATCTTTTGAAAGAAGTGCGCAATTCATTTGGCGACACTGTGGTAAAGGCTAAAGCCGAGCAAACCTACACGCCCGAGATGACCAATGAGAACGTGGCGGTGGTTCGTGAGGGATTGAAGCAGGTGATGACCCTGAACGGCTATACCAGCAAATTTTTGCCAGATATCGATTATGTGATTGCCGGCAAAACGGGTACGGCCGAGGTTGCTGGCAAGTCCGACTACACGTGGTTTGCGGGATACGCTCCTGCAGATGACCCGAAATTCGTGGTGGCATGCGTGGTGGAAGAGGGCAAGGTGACGACGACCACGTCGGTTCCCATAGGCATGGCCGTGCTGAACGCCGCAATGGAATCGGAAGCAGGCACCATAGACAAGACCATGAGTGCCATATCCGGGGCCTATGAGACTGTTGCCTACACTCAATCGTCCTCGACCACTTCGCGTACGGACTAGGAAAGGAGGCCGAAAATGCAAAGGATGCAGCAGATATCGTCGGTGAAGATGCCGAACAAGCAGGTGGCGGCCTCTACACGACCGCGCCGCTTCAAATACATCAACGCCCCTTTTCTGGTAGCTGTGTTTGCTTTGGTGCTCTACGGTCTGCTCGTGGTCTACTCGGCCACGTCGACCAACGCCAACTATAGCTTCAACAAACAACTCTCAGGCGTGCTCATCGGCACCGTGCTGATGCTCGTGCTTTTTCGTTTCGACTACCACCAGCTATCGCATTACATGGTGTTTTTCCTCATCATCAACGTCGTGCTCATCATGATGCCGCATCTTCCTGTCATAGGCATGTCGGCCAAGGGTGCCACGTCCTGGGTCAGCATCGGTCCTGTCAGTTTTCAACCTGGCGAGTTCGCGAAGATTACGGTGATCATGCTGGCAGCCAGCGTGATGGCACGCTATGGCGGGCATTTGGACAGCCTGCGCGAATACGTGAAATCTGTCGTCATCATGGGCATTCCGTTCGTGTGCATTCTCACGCAGCCCGACTTGGGGACCGGCTTGGTCTACATGTTCATCGATGCCGTTGCTCTGATTGTGGGAGGTGCCAAGCCGAAATATATTTTGGGCACATTGGCTATATTGGTGTTGTGCGTGGTGGGCGTGTTCGCGTTGGATCCTATTGCCGATAGCATCGCTGGCAAGGACACGCTTCTGAAAGACTATCAGCGCGCCAGGTTGTTGGTGTTTTTGGACAACAGCTACGATCCCACAGGCGATGGTTACAACTTGCAGCAGGCAAAAATCGCCATCGGTAGTGGCGGCTTTTTCGGCAAGGGGTATATGAACGCCACCCAGTCGTCGTTGGGATATCTGCCTGAAGCGCCCACCGACTTCATATTCTGCGTTCTGGCCGAAGAAATGGGTTTTGCAGGGGCTTTGCTTTTACTGCTGCTTTACGCTGCGCTCATCGTTATATGTTTCCGTATAGCGTATAATGCCAACGACTTGTTCGGTATGGTCATGGTCATGTGCATTGCAGGCATGTGGCTGTTCCAGATACTCGAGAATATAGGAATGACCTGCGGGCTTATGCCCATTACAGGCATTCCGCTGCCATTTATGAGCTATGGATCATCGTTTATGGTGGTGAACTTCGTTTTGCTGGGGTTCATCGGATCCGTGTGGGCTCACAACGGTCGATAGGGAAAGAGGCAACAATGAAGACGAAGCTTCCCGTTGATGTGAAAGAAGTGCTGAATGCTGCGATGGATATCGATGCGGCGCGCAAGATTCCTGTTTGCGTGGATGTGCTAATCGATCCGCAATCATCTCCAGATTTGCAGAATTGCATCGAAGGGGCATTCCGAAGCAGCGCCGAGAACGTGCGGGTGCATGTCTTTGAGTATCCCATTGCCAGGCCGACGCTTGATCCTGATTGCGATTTGTGCGTATTGGCAGCTGGCCTGAGCTCCTCGACCGGCGGCCTTTCGGCGACCATCCGTCAAGCGGGCGTGCCTGTGCTGGTGGTGACCGATATGCCTGACATCGTAGCCGAATTGGCTATACATGAAGGTCATCCGCTCCTCGAGAGCGATTTGCTCTCGCCTGACCCCTTAGCCGACGCTCAACCTGTCGCTTCGCAGCAGAAAGGGACACTGCCCATCTGCTCGGATGCATCGTATTTCGAAGAGCCCCTGCCGCTTTCCATCGATCGCGAGGCTTCTCTGCTCGCGCGTATGGGCGCGTGGATTGTCGATGCGTTTCGGGACAAGCGCCTTGCCTTCGCTTTGGCTTTTCCATTTGTGCGCAACCCGCTTTCAGTGGAATCTGTGAACTCGACATCGGTCCAAAACGCAGGCATCGGTTTTGTTGCCATCATTCCGGGTGCGGACATGCCCATCATGACCCTGAACCAGGCAAAGATGCTGCTTCAGATATCAGCCGCATACGGACAGCCCATGGGACTGGAGCGTTTGAAAGAACTGGCCGTGGTTGTAGGTGGCGGGTTCGCGTGCCGTGCTATCGCCAGGCAATTGGCAGGTGCGCTGCCCGGTTGGGGCTGGGCGGTGAAAGCCGGTATCGGCTATGCGGGCACCAGCGCCATGGGCTATGCTGCAATTGCCTATTTTGAGCAGTTGACCGGCCAAGGTGCATCTTATTCGCAGGCTGCGGCAATGGCTCGCGCAGAATATGCGCGCGTGAGCGCGGCGGCATCCGCTACACAAACTCCCACCGATGCTGCGATGGCTGCGGTAAAGGTTGTCTCAGATGATTTGTCGGCCGGTATCCAAAATGCGGCGGCCCGTGCCATTCCCGCTGTGCAGAATGCCGTGGACGGCGTATGCGAAGCTGTGGGCACCACGCCTACGGAATTGGGCCGCACCGCGGTCAATGCGGTTTTAGGGGCCTATGCAGATGCCAAGGACGCATCAAGCGTCCGCCGCGCGGGCACGCCATCGTCGCAGGCACGCTAAACAGGAAAGGGCAATTCTCAATATGACAGATTTATGGCCGCGCCTGCAGGTGATGCTTGCTGACGCTCAACGTCCGTCGCGCTATATCGACCACGAATTCGGATCTCAGCACAGGGATGCGCAGGACAGTGCAGACGATGCCTCGTTGGTGATGGTTTATCCTGATACCTACGAGCTGGGTCAGGCGAATCAGGCGATTCGCATTCTCGTGAACGCGGTGAACGCGCAGCCGGGCATGTATGCTGAACGCTCGTTTCTGCCTGCTGTGGAATTCGGCAGTGCCATGAGGCGCGAGGGACTGCCGCTGTTTTCGCTTGAAAGCTGTGCACCGATAGCGGAGTTCGATGTGATTGGCATCACGTTGCCTCATGAGATGGCGGCAACCAACGTGCTCGAAACGCTGGATTTGGCAGGTATTCCCCTGCGCGCTGCCGAGCGCGGGGAAGACGACCCCATCATTTTGGGTGGCGGTCCGTGCACGTACAATCCCGAGCCCTTCGCAGTGTTTTTCGATGCATTTTTGATAGGCGAGGGCGAAGAGTCCATCGTCGAGGCCTTAAAAGTGGTTTCTGCGGGCAGGCGTGCGGGCTTATCCCGCGCCGAAATCGTGGCATCGCTGGTAGGAGTGGAGGGCACTTATGTTCCCTCGCTCTACGAAGAGCTCGACGATGAGCAGGCGGCTCAGGTCGGCTATCGGCTGCAACCGAAAACCCAGGATGTCCCTCAAGTAATCGTGAAGCGCATGTACCGCGAATTCGCCGAATCCAGCGGATGGGAACCATGTATCGTGCCGTATTGCGATTTGGTGCACGACCGTCTGAATGTGGAAATACTTCGAGGTTGCTCACGGGGATGTCGCTTCTGCCAAGCCGGTATGACGTATCGGCCGGTGCGCGAGCGCTCTGCCGACAACATCGTGGCTTCGGTTTTGGAAGGCCTGAAGGTCACCGGTTATGACGAGGTATCGCTCACGTCTCTTTCGAGCACCGATCATTCTCAGATCAGGGAAATACTCACGCGTTTGAATCACGAGGTGGAAGGCAAGGGCATCCGCGTTTCCATTCCCTCGCAACGCCTTGATGCCTTCGGCGTGGATATGGCGCGTTTGGTGGCTGGCAACAAGCGAGGCGGTTTGACGTTCGCCCCTGAGGCTGGCACGCAGCGTTTGCGCGACGTTATAAACAAAAACGTGACCGAAGATGATTTGTTCCGTGCTTTGACCTCGGCATTTGAAGAGGGATGGCGCCACTGCAAGCTCTATTTCATGGTGGGGCTGCCCACCGAGACCGATGACGATATAAAAGGCATAGCCAGTCTGGCGCAGCGGGCATATGACACGGCGAAGAAAGTCGTGCCGGAAAACCAGCGCAGCCGCATACGCATCACGGTGGCTGTCGCGCTGTTCGTGCCCAAGCCGCAGACGCCGTTTCAGTGGGACGGCCAAATACCCCCCGAGGAAGCGCAGCGTCGCGTGAACTTGCTGCGCCATTCCATCAAATACCGCGCCATAGAGGTGAACTGGCACGATCCTGCTACCAGTTTGACCGAAGCGGTGGTAAGTCGCGGTGGGCGAGAGATTGCCGATGTGATACAAGGCGCTTTCGAGCGCGGCTCCAAATACGATGCTTGGACTGAGTTTTTCGACGAGGACGCATGGAGCGAATCGGCGAATGCCGCGGGCGTTGATTTGAAAGAGACGGCGCAGCGTACATTCGACACTGAAGAAGTGCTTCCATGGCAGCATATATCGAGCGGGGTGAACCTGTCGTTTTTGCGTTCGGAGCGCCGTCGCGCGTCGCAGGGCGAGACCACGCCTGACTGCACGTTCGGAAAATGCACGGCGTGCGGGCTGTGTCCCGGCTTGGATACAGAAATAGAAACGCAGGAGGTACGACATGCCTGATGATCAGCTTTTTCATATGAGGGTCATGTTTTGCAAACGAGGACGTGCGGCCATGCTTTCGCATTTAGAAGTGGCTCGCGCTCTCGAGCGCATGGTGCGCCGAGCCGGTCTGCCCTATGCTATATCGCAGGGTTTTTCGCCTCATATGAAGATATCGTTTGGCTCTGCGTTGCCGGTGGGCGTAGGAGGTTTGCACGAGTGCTTCGACATCGTGTTGACCCGCTACGTGAAGCCCGAGGAAGCGGCTGCTGACATGCGAGATGCCTGCGTACCTGATTTGCTGGTGGCCTCATGCGATTACATCGCGGCGAATGAACCAGCAGCCAGCGCGGCTTTCCCATATTCCACCTACGAAGCCTATTTCAAGAACATTCCCGAAACATATTCCGTGCCCGAAGAAGTGCGCGTGATGCGCAAGAAAAAAGAACGCGTGTTGCATGTTGCGGATTTTTTGGTCGACGGGCCCAAGATGGAAGGGCATACCATGACCTTCACATTGGAATCGAAGCCCACGGGCAGTTTACGTCCCGATGTATTGCTGAGCGCCATGATGATAGACGATCCGGATGCGAAGGTGCTCACCATCACCCGCGTGGCACAGAGTATTTAGCCTGTGTTGCGATTTTGTCAAGTACGTCTAGGTAATTATCTGTGTTGACCTTGTGCAGAGTTCGGCGCGGAACAAAAATACTTGCGCACATCGGCTTATTTCGGGTAGAATACCACTCGCTGCAAAACACGGGGTGTTAGCTCAGTTGGTTAGAGCGCCGGCCTGTCACGTCGGAGGTCGCGAGTTCAAGTCTCGTACATCCCGCCATCGAAGTTTTCGCCGCCTCGTCATTACGGGGCGGTTTTTTATTGCCAGCGCTTGAAGCAAGGCCTCGGTTGGGACGGGGTCGGACGGAATCTCATAAACAAGAACCTTTGTTTTGCCCTGCCGACAACAGAAGGGTATAATCTGGGATTCGTGAATGACCCAATGGAGAAAAGAAGCTATGACGAACAACCCTGATGATATGCGCGCTGCAACAGCTGGCGCAGTGCATTCTGAAGGGGCAGTGTTATACACTCCAGAACATCCTGCCCGTCTGGCCGTTTATGATTTCGACGGCACCAGCATCACGGGAAACTCCCCGGTCATGTTGGTCAGATATCTGGTATTTCGCCGCAAGCTTAAATTCAACGTTTGGATTCGCGTGTGCTTCTGGGCATTTGCGTACAAATTTCGCCTTCCCCAAAACGAGAGTTGGGTCCGCTCTTTGGTGTTCAGGGCATTTTTAGGGAAGCCGAAACCCGAAGTCGATGCCTATTTGGCGCGTTTCTATGAAGAGGAAGTGTCGTGGCGCTTTCGTCCTTTGGCTGATCAGAGCATGTGCCGGGATACCGAAGAGGGACGTATCGTCGCGGTGGTCTCCGCTTCGTGGGAAGCCATCATCGAGCGCGCGAGGCAGGATCATTCGTTCCAGCTGATAGCGGCAACCAGTATGTGCATCGACGATGCGGGAAACTACACCTGCAAAGTGAATGGGCTTCCAGTGGAAGGCGAGCAGAAGGTACGCTCTGTCGTTGCATTGGCTGATGACTCTTTCGGTCAGGGCAACTGGGTCCTCGAGCGCGCATATGGAGATCATCATTCCGATATGCCGTTACTGGAAGCAGCTGAGCATGCTTTCGTGGTCACTCCCGACAAACCTCTATTGCGTGAAGCGCAGAAGAGGGGATGGCGCGTACTGGACTGGTCGTACAAGCCGCATCGCCCTCGGTGAGGTTTCGAGGGTTTGCTTCTGGCGATATCTCTTGCAGCAGTAAATGATGCTTGCGCGGGCTCTTTTTTGTCGGGTGAGTGACAAATATCGTTTTCTTGCGTTTGACGTACGCATTTCAACGGTGACAGGATAAAATGATAGTCGAGAAATGACAATCAGCATTTGCATGAGAGCGAAGGAGGTGGGTCGATGTTCGGAAAAGACTCGAGCTTCAGCGGCTCAACGAACCACAATAACGAAATGAATAATACATCGGCTGATTTTCTACGTAGCGCCGAGGCTGCGCTGAAGGCTGGAGATGAGACTTCGGCCCTCCATCTGTTTTTAGTGGCGTATGAAAAGGCGGTGCGTGATTCCAAGGCACCGTCGAGTGAGGCAATCGCTGGTTTGCGCAAGGCATGGGATCTTGCTTGCAAGGCAAACGAGCGTTCATTGGCCGAGTATATATTCGAGAAACTTGAACCGTTTTTGAACGCAGATGAAACTGCGCGCTTCGCCGAGCAGCTGCAGCGTATGGCGTTGTCGAAACTTGAGGAATTCGGGTTATCGCATGAAGACGTGCAGGATATGGCCGATATGCTCTCGGAAGATTTCATGGGAGCAAGCGGGTCGATGCAATTGCCAGCTGCATCGATTTTCGCGCACCCCATGTTAACGGCCCGTGAGACTCAGAAACGCTCTTCTGCGTCCTCGAAGGGAGCTTCTGCACGTGGGTTGAAAAGCCTCGATGCGCAGGGAGCCAAAAGTGCCCAGGGTGATACGCAAGGTGGAGTTGCCGCAAATGCCCAGGGAGCTGCTGAATCATCAGATGATTCTGATGAAGATACCTCTTTTGCCGCTGTTTCCAAGCGGGCTGCTTTGCGCAAGTCGGACTCATCGGAATCAGATGACGCTACAGACTCCGATGAACGTTTCCGCTACAAGGATCTGATCGGCTTTGACGCAACCATTCAAAAGATGCATACACGCGGTATCGGACTTGCCGACGATGCGCGTTTCAACAATTTCCTAGAAATGCTCTCACGTCGCCACGGCATCGATTCGCCGCCTTCCGTGGAAACTTTAGTGTTCAACGCTTATGCGCGCGAGGATGCGAATCAGTTCATGGCTGCGACAGTGGGAGAGCTCAACGTGCCCATTGTGCGCATGTCCATGGAGGAGACTCCGCAGGGCGTCCCTGTGTTATGCGTGATGGCTTCCTCTGATTTCAAAACGCGAGCTCATCTGAATCATCTGGGCTTTGACGGCCCGGCGGTACTTATGCTGGAAGACGTTGATACGTGGGGCTCTCCCATTGCAGGTATGGATGATGAGATAGACGGCAATCTGCTGGCGCAGATGTCGCGCGGCGCACGTGAGGCAGTAGCGCTTGTTCGCTCGGCTGTGGAAAACCCTCAGGTGACCGTTGTGGCTTCGTGCTCAAGCGATCACATGCTAGACGATTTCTTCTACGAGTTACTCAGTCCGGTCGCCATGGTAGACATCGACCTGCCCAACAACGACGAGCGCTCAGCAGTGTGGAACCATGCGGCTCAGATGTATCCTTCGCTGCGTTTCCTGAATCGCGAAGAACTCATCCGCTTGTCAGCCCATATGTCGCGCTTCGATATCTACATGGCTGCTCAGGAGTCGGTTGAGCAAGCCTATCGCGAAAGCGTGGAGCGGCGCAGCTACGTGCCTGTCACGCGCGACAACATCTTTGACAAGATTGCTGCATACCAGCCCCTTGATTCAGGCGAATACAAAGAATTGGAAGATGCTGCAGTGCAGAGCTTCCGTGATGAAATTGACCATTTGGACAGCTCAACGAAAGGAAGTGCTGAGTAGATGGAACTGACGCGTCGCTGCGACTACGCATGCCGGATTCTTCGATCTGCTTATCGTCACAAGGACACTTACATCTCTATTGCCGACGTGGCGGAAGAGGAGGACATTCCTTACGCTTTCGCGCGTACTATCCAGCACGATTTGGCAACTGCCGGCTATTTGAAGACCGTGCGCGGCGCTCGTGGCGGCTTATCGCTTTCCATCGATCCGGCCGAGGTTACCGTGCTCGATGTGTTGAGCGCACTGCAAGGACCAGTAGCCGTCTCTCCCTGTTCGGCCGACCCAGAGTCTTGCGAGAAGAGCGATTGGTGCTCGTTTAACAAGGTATGGCTTGCGGCAGACAACGCCTTGCACAATCTGTTCGGTTCGTTGACTTTGCTCGACGTATTTGAAAACGGAACCGACCCCTCTTCGGTAAATGAAGCTGTCAGCGCAACTGACGAGCTTGTATCTCGCAGCCTCGAGGACCTTGCGGCCGGTAGGAATGCGCACGGCACGCCGAGTGATTCGGCTGACGCCAAAGCTGCTACCTGCTGATTGTGAGTCGTGCCACTTTGCCACTCGTCAATCCTTCGATTGCGGTTTGTCTTGCTGCATGCCGAAAGTTGACGGTCTAACGTGGATTTGAGTACATCTTCTGCGCAGGATTTCATTGCGCGCGTGTGGCAGGCGGGGGAGCTGTATGAGCGAAGGGGCCTTCCTTGGCGTTTCGTCGACGATCCCTTTGCCGTTTACGTCTCCGAGGTTATGTTGCAGCAAACTCAAGTTGCCCGCGTTATGAAACATTGGGGTGCCTTCATGGCGCGCTATCCGAGCGTCGATGCGCTTGCTGCTGCTGATACGGCTTCCGTCTTGCAATCATGGCAGGGACTAGGCTACAACAGGCGTGCACTCGCCCTGCAGCGTGCCGCCCAAGAATGTTCGGCCTCACACGCTGGCCGCCTTCCGGAAGACTACGATGAGTTGCTGCGTCTGCCCGGTGTGGGTCCAGCAACGGCAGCAGGTATCATGGCGTTCGCCTACAACCGTCCGTCGGTTTATCTGGAAACGAACGTGCGCGCCGTGTTCATAAGCGAGTTCTTCTCGGATTCCGCAGAACAAGTAAGCGATCGAGAGATTCGTCCGCTGGTTTTAGCCACATGCAGCCAAGAGAGGCCACGTGAGTGGTATTACGCGTTGCTTGATTGGGGCGCGCACATGAAACAGAACCAGCCGAATCCAACGCGTAAATCATCGCAGTATGTGCGTCAGAGTGCATTTGAAGGGTCGCGACGCCAGAAGCGTGCGTTCTTGTTGAAGATTGTGCTGACTGACGGCCCCCTTGATTTAGCCCAAGCTAAAGCGGCGCTCGATGATGCCGAGATGCGTGCGGGTCGCCCTGTCGTTTCATCGCAGACGGTCGAATCCATCGTGGGAGATTTGGTTGCTGAGGGATTTTTCACACGCGCAGGCGACATGCTGGTGCCTTAGTGCTTCGGGCGTGTGCCGGTAGCTGATATCATCGTGCAGCTCTTTTGAGTCGCGGGTTGAATCGGGTTGAATTGCAGCGTCAAATTCCTGCAATTGCTTTCTTTGCAGTATCCTTATCCTGGAATGAGGCTATAATGGTTATCACATTGAAAGACCTTGAAAGGAGCTTTTCCATGGAATTGAAGGGAACTCAGACCGAGAAGAACCTGCAGACGGCGTTCGCTGGCGAATCGCAGGCTCATACGAAGTACGAGTATTATGCGAGCCAGGCGAAAAAGGACGGGTACACGCAGATTCAGAATATTTTCTTGGAGACTTCGAAAAACGAGAAAGAACATGCGAAGCTGTGGTTCAAGGCACTGAATGGCGGAGCGGTTCCCGAGACTTCTGACAACCTGCTTGATGCCGCAAATGGCGAGCACTATGAGTGGACCGAGATGTACGCTGAGTTTGCCGAGACTGCGCGTAAAGAGGGCTTTGCTGATCTGGCCGAGCTGTTCGACGGTGTTGCCGGAGTGGAAAAAGAGCACGAGGAGCGCTATCGCAAGCTGATTGAGCGCATCGAAGCTGGAGAGGTATTCCAGCGCGAAGGCGTTTACGCTTGGAAGTGCAACAACTGCGGTCATATTCATATTGGCAAAGAGGCCCCGATGGTCTGCCCGGTATGCAACCATCCTCGCGAGTACTTTGAAATCCGCGCCGAAAACTACTAAGCTGTTTTCAGGTATGAACCCATAGCGCGCCGACGATTGAAAGTCGACGCGCTTTCTTTTGTGCGATTCGCCAACTCGGCGATGAGCATTTGAAAGAATCGGGACACATGCCAAACATCGGTGCGCAATGAGTGTGTTTGTTGGCACAGCATTCTGTGGGACTCAGTAGAAATCCCACAATTTATGGGATTTGTTTCATGTTATGCAACGCTTTCGCATAAGACGTGTTACATATGAAAAACCATGTAACAATTTCGAACCATTTGCGGTATTTTATCTGCAATTGGCTTGCGAATGGGGTGCTAACATGCCTGCGTTGTTGCAAAATACTTATATCTAATCGTTCGAGCTACACCCAAGGAGGTGTGCACATGGAAAATGAGGCCACCGCAACAGAGTTCGAGAGCATGTTGTCGGCGCGCGGAGTATCGCGCCGTAGCTTCATGAAGCTCTGTGGCGCTGTGGTGGCAGCAGCCGGGTTATCCCAGCTGACTGTACCTCAGGTTGCCCAGGCCCTCGAAGAATCTGTGATTGGCGCAAAGGAGGGAAATCTCTATCCGGTTATCTGGATGGAGGGCGCATCCTGCACCGGTTGCACTGAGGCTTTCGCACAAATCGAAGAGCCTGATCCAGCGACCGTCGTTTTGGAGATGATTTCACTCAACTACAACGAGACGCTTTCTGCGGCAGCAGGCTGGTCGATGGAAGAGGCCAAGACTCAGACCATCGAAGCTGGTAATTATCTGCTCGTGTACGAAGGCGCCCTGCTGGAAGGCTGGAATGGCCAAGCGCTTCGCATTGCTGGTGAGACCGGCGTCGAGCTGTTCGTTGAAGCTGCCAAGAGCGCAAATGCTGTCGTCGCTCTGGGATCGTGCGCGGTCAACGGAGGTTGGATGGGCGCGAACCCGAATTCATCGGATGCACTGGGTTGCCAAAAGTATATGAAGAAGGTTGGCATCAACACTCCGGTCGTCAACATTCCGGGATGTCCCGCTAACCCCGAATGGCTCGTCGCCGTTTTGGTTGACGTTGTCATGCTGAAAGCGCTTCCCGCGCTGAATGCAGAGAACAAACCATCTCAGATCTTCGACCAGACGGTGCATGACAATTGCCAGCGTCGCGGTCATTTTGAGAACGGCGAATTCGTCTACCAGTTCGGCAGCAAAGAGGAAAAGGCTGGCTATTGCCTGTATGCAATGGGTTGCCGCGGTCCTCAGACGAAAGCGAACTGCGGTGTGGTTCGTTTCAACAACCGTCGTAGCTGGTGCGTCGAGGCTGGAGCACCGTGTATCGGTTGCTGCGAGGCCAACCCCAACGACCCAGGTGACAACTGGGTAGAGGTGAACACCCCGTTCTATTCCCGTCATCGCGACCTTCGCATCGGCGGCTGGCACTTCCAGCCTGAGACCGTTTGCTTGGTGGTCACCGCCATCGTGGCAGGCTGCCTCGTCATCCATGGCTTTGGCATCAAAGCTTCAGGCCGCATGAAGGGCAAGGTCCGCTACGAGGAGAAACGTGCTTGGGATGTGAAGCATCCTGACAACATGATTGCCGACTACAGCGAACCGAAGACCATCATCAATGAAGACGGTACGACCCAAGAGGTTTCCGCCGAAGAGTTCGAAAAGATGGAGCAGGCTGCTTTTGAGAAAACGGCCAGCGACATCGACAATAAGAAGAAGGGAGGCCAGCAATAATGACGCGTTCCATTATTGACCCGATCACCCGTATCGAAGGCCATCTGCGCGTTGAGATGGAAGTCGAAGACGGCGTCGTCTCCGATGCATGGGTTTCCGGCGGCTGCTTCCGTGGCATGGAGTTGGTCGTTCGTGACCGCACGCCTGAAGATGCTGCTCAGATTGTGCAGCGCATCTGCGGTGTTTGCCCGGTATCCCACGCACACGCATCCACGCTCGCGGCGGAAAAAGCCTACGGCATCACCATTTCAAACAACGCACGTATCATTCGCAACCTCATCGAGGGCGCTCAGTTCCTGCACAGCCACATCCTGTGGTTCTACAACTTGGCCGCGCTTGACTATGTGAATCCTTTAAACGGGCTCACGGCGGATCCTGCGGATGCTGCCGATCTGGCAACCGCTGCCGGCACGTCGCAGCACACCGATTTCAAGGCCCTCAAAGAGCGCCTGACGAAGTTTGCAGAAAACAAGCAGTTGTCCATTTTCAGCGGCAACTGGTTCGATTCCGAAAACGGCTCGGGCTACAAGCTTCCGCCAGCGCTTGATTTGCTGCTGACCTCGCATTATCTCGAGGCTTTGAGCATGCAGGCCAAGTCTTCTGAGATTGCTGGTCTGCTGGGCGGCAAGATGCCGCATGTTATGACCATCACTCCTGGTGGCACGACTTTCTATCCCACCGAGGAAAAGCTCGATGATTTGTGGGCTATGGTCAACGAGGTGTACAACTGGGTTGCTGGCACTATGGTGCAGGACACCATCGCGCTGGTACCGTATTACAAAGAAGCGCTTTCCTTTGGCAAAGGCTGCGGCCGTTACCTCGCTTGGGGCGTTTTCGAGGACCCGACGTTTGAGATGAACAAGCGTTATCTGCCCGCTGGCATTTTGGGCGATGGCTTGAAGCTATCCGACGTTGACGAGTCGAAGATCTCCGAGTACGTGGGTCATTCTTGGTATGAAGGCGATTCCGATTTGAACCCGCGTCAGGGCGAGACGAAACCGAAATATACCGATTACAACGTAAACGACCGCTACACGTGGTCGAAGGCCCCCTCTTACGATGGCAAATGCTACGAGGCTGGCGGATTCTCCCGCTTGCTGGTGGCTTATAGCCGCAACGTGCCGTTTGTGGTGCAGCAGATTGACGGTCTGTTGGAAACGCTTGGCGTTCCCGGCAAGCTGGAAGTGCTGCAGTCTACATTGGGTCGTACCGGTGCTCGTCAGATTGAGACGCTCTATGTGGCCACGCTGATGAAGCAGTGGACCAAAGAGCTCATCGAGGCCATCAAGGGCGGCGATTCGGAGTACTTCCGTCCCGCCACCAACAAGACCGGCCAAGGCACGGGCTTCTGGGAAGCCCCGCGTGGTGCCCTGTATCACACCGAAAAGGTCACCAACGGCAAGATCGACGATTATCAGATTATCATTCCGACTACGTGGAATATCGCGCCGCATGATCGCAGTGGAGAGCCCGGTCCTATGGAGCAGGCACTTATCGGCAACCCCGTTACCGATATCGAAAAGCCGATCAACGCGCTGCGTACCGTCCATAGCTTCGACCCCTGCACCGCTTGCGCAGTGCATATCACCGAGCCGAAGACGGGCAAATCGTTCCACACGGTCACCAGCCCTTGGGGGGTGAAGTAACATGGCAGAAATGGCACATTACCGCGAGGCTCATCCGCTTCCGTTCGTCATTACCCACTATATCAACTTGGTATGCATGTGTCTTTTGATTATCACGGGATTCAATATCCACTTCCCGTATTGGGCCGGTTTCATGGGAATGGCCCGCGGCATCCATGTATTCTGCGGCATCATCATCACCATCAACGTGATTGTCCGTATCATCATGGCTTTCACCATTGAGTCCGCACCAGCAAACGGCACGCGCCAGACGCAGAAGGACTACAAGTCCTGGCTGCCTCAGGCCGACAACCGCCATCAGTTCGGTGCATGGATTAAGTTCTACCTGTTCGTGAAAAAGGACCATCCTCTGGCTGGCAAGTTCGGCGTGCCTCAGAAGATTAGCTATTGCCTGATTCCGATTCTCCTGCTGTTCATGGCCTACACCGGATTCTGCCTGTGGGTTCCCACGTCCACGTGGGGGATTTTCGCTGCTGGCACCGCTGCTTTCGGCGGCATCATGAGCGTTCGTATCATCCACTACTTCTTTATGTTCATATTCATCATCTTTATGATGATCCATATCTACATGGCCATTATCGAAGGCGGCTTCCCGCTGCTGAAGATGATGTTTGCCCGCAAGGAGCATGAGGGTCTCACCTACGACATCAACACGCATGACGTAGCCGGTGAAGACAAGAGCATCAAATAGCTCAAGTCCCGTCATCGAATGTATGCATGGAAGGACCTGCAAATGCGGGTCCTTCCTTTATAATGGCAGAGCAGTGAATCCCCGCAAACCGGGTGAGTTCGAAAGGTGAATATGAGCGATTACGATGGCCTCTCAGATAAAGAGGTCGAAGCGGAAAGAAAATTTTTGGAAGGAGTGCCCACGCTGAACATGGGCGCGCTTTTCCTGCCCCCTATATGGGGGCCGGCACATGGCATGTGGGCGACGATTCTATGGTATCCGGTGTGGCTTTTGGCGGACAACTGCTTTTACATGGCATATAGTGCTCCTACTACCGCGAGCATCATTATCGCTTTAGTGGTAGGCATCGTGCTTACTGTGGTTACGTTCCTGTTTGCGCGTCTGAGCCAGCCTTTTGCCATGCATCGGGCGATAGACCAGAAGGGCAAGACGAAGGCGGAGTACCTGAGGACTGAACGCATCTGGACGATTGCGTCGGTTGTGGCCGGATGCATCATGATTGCAGCGGCCACCTATTACAATGTCGCCGTTCGCCCGATGATGGGGTAGCGAATCGTGTTCGATAAAGATATGGGCGATACGTCTGCACCCGACAAGCCTCTCGCACCCGCACCTATGCCTGCAGCCGACAAGCCTCCCGCACCCGCGATAGCGGTTTTCTGCGTTGGTAGCACGCTGATGCTCGACGACGGCTTGGGACCTGCGGTATACCAGGAAATGCAAGTCTATGATTGCGAGCCTCCTGTTGATTTCTTCGATGTGGGCTGCATGAGTTTGGATTATTTGAATGCCGTAGAAAAATACGACCTGATCATTACCGTGGATGCGCTTGACGGCACTGAAAGCGATCCGGGAACCATTTTTCGTTTCGACCCCGATGATATGGCCCGTCGCAGCCCTGGCACTCAGTCGCTGCATGATTTGAAGCTCTCTGACCTCTTTGATTCCGCTATTTTGCTTGGCTATACCGCGCGTGGCGTGTGCTTGGGGATGCAAGTGCAGAATTCCTCGCCCGCCCAAGTGACGGTGGGGCTCACCCCGCCAGTTTATGAGAAACTGGCCGACTTGGTGGATTGCGTGCTGGCCGAGCTGGTAGGCGCAGGCGTGCAAGTAACTGAACGCGAGACGGGCAAGCTTGTTGAACCGGGATTTCACCATACGCTTAAATCCGACGGGTGATGATTGCATCGGCGTTTCTGCGAGGTGCCTCCTGCAGGCCTCGAGGTGTCTTCTATGGGCTGTGAACCCATGATTTCAAGTCCTTTTGCGATTTCAAAACAGGATAACGGCGAGTGAGCGAAGTAAAGTACGAACCCGATTTCCGCATGTCCAAGGGGGGGTCTCTTGCGACCTGCGGTTATGCGGGATTATTTTTTTGCCTGTCTCGTTTTTCCTGATTTAACGAGACTTATATACGACAGAGTCGTACTTTACTTCGTTTACTTGGCTTTTTTCTGTTTTGAAATCGCAAAAACCTTCTGGAAGCAGAAATAAGCGTGATGTTGCCTGTGCGGGCGGGCCGATATGCCAACATCGATAATGCTTTCCGCTCAGCCAAAGCAAAGGTCTTCATTTGCTGCCTGAAATCCCAGATTCCTCTCGACTCGATTATTTTCGAGTAAAACTACTTCGCAATACGCGATTTGCGTCTTTTTCTCAGCCCTATGCTCATCTGTGTAAAAAATTGTTTCTGCAATATGTAAATGAACAGGCATTATGGTAAAGCCTAAATTCTGGTTCTTGCAAATTTATGGGAATCCGACGTTTGCTAACGCAAAACGCGCATTGCGAAGTAATCCGAGCTTCGAAAAATCGAATCGGGCTTACAGAAATGTCGCATGTCGCTCTGCGATGGCGTTTTCATTCTTTTGCTTCGGGGCACAAATCGGCAATGAAGCAGTCCGCACACTTCGGGCGTCGAGCGATGCAGAAATCGCGTCCAAAATGCACCCATTGATGATTGATGTACATCCAGTCTTGCTGAGGGTAGATTCTCAGCAGCGCGGCTTCGGTTTTCGCGGGCGTGTCGGCGGAGGGGCCGGCGAGGCGCAAACGGTGCGCTATGCGGAATACGTGGGTGTCCACGGCGATGCCTTGAGCATTTTTAAAGGCTTCACACATCACCACATTGGCCGTTTTGCGACCGACGCCAGGGAGTTTCTGCAGCTGGTCGATGTCGTTGGGCACGATGCCACCGAATTCGGAAACAAGCATCTGCGCCATGCCAATCAGGTTGCGTGCCTTGGAGTGGAAAAAGCCCAACGGATGAATAATCTGCTCGACATCCTCGATATCGGCTGTGGCCATGGCTGCAGGGGTGCCGAAACGCTCGAAAAGCGCTGGCGTCACTTTGTTTACGGCCGCGTCGGTGCACTGGGCCGACAGTATGACCGAGCAGGTAAGCGTGTAGGGGTCGGTGTAGTCCAGCGAGCAGGCTCCTGCCCCGTAATGCTGTTGCATGCGCTCTTCGATTATTGCCGCGCGCTCTTTTTTGGCTTGTATCGTTTCTCGGGGCATATCTGTCGCTCCTTGCATCGGTGCTAAACAAGTTGGTACAATCCTACCGCAAAAAAATGATTGGGGAGCCGCGACGAGCGGCTTTTCGTGCTGCTTTATGCTCGCTTCGCTTCGAATGAACAGGTCAAAAGGTCGAGCTGCCAACGGAAGCTGCTAAGTTGAAACCGCGCACGGCTACAGCCAACTGGCTTGAAAGCGCCCTGAGGTAATCAGGCAGGCGTGGAGTGTGAGCCAAAAAAGTGTGCTTGGGAAGGACGTACATGCTGATAGATGCTTTAGTGCACCCACTTGCCGAATCGGAAGAAATCGGCGCATTTTGGGGGAAGCTGGATTCTGGCCAAGACGCTGCTTTGGGAGTGGCTGCGTCCGCGCGCCCGTTTATGGCAGCTGCTCGATTCGCACGAACGCCGCAGCCCACGCTCGTGGTGGTGGCAGGTGAAGATACGGCTCTCGACTTCGCACGCAATGTCTCAGCCTATGTGGGGGAAGAGCGCGTGCTGCATTTCTTCGAGCGCGATGATTATCCGTTTTCGGATAAACCGGCCGATGCGCATAAGGTGGCTTGTCGCATGGAGGCGCTGCATGCGCTGGTAAGCGGTAAGGATTGTATCGTGGTGGCTTCCGCGCGCTCTCTGCTGCGTTGTTTGCCTCCGGTGGGTACAGACGCTTTTGCGCCGATTGATTTGGCATGCGGACGCGATGTGGGCGAATCCGCGCTCGAAGACCTTACGGATTATGAAAGCCTGCCCGCTGCGCTTGTCTCGCGCGGTTTCCAAAACACGGGCGAATTGGAAGGTCCCGGCACGTTCTGCGTGAGGGGCGGCACCATCGATGTATATCCGGGCAACCTTTCCTATCCCGTACGCATCGATTGTTTTGGCGATGAGGTAGATGAGATTCGACGCATCGTTTCGAGCACTGGGCAGACCATCGCAACGCTTGATGCGGTCGATATATTTCCCGTGCGCGAATATGCGATATCAAAACGTGCTCTTGCTCGTGCGCAGCAAAAGCTGTGCAATCCCGCGAAAACGAATCCAGCCCTGCGCGAACTGTTGGGCAAAATCGAGGGCGACGTGCATCCGTCAGGTACTGATGCGCTGTTGCCGTACTTTTATGAGAAAACAGCCACTCTCGGCGACTACCTGCCCAAAGAGGCCTTAAGCGTGCTGCTGGAGCCACGTGCCCTCATAGATGATGCCATGCACGCCTACGATGACATCGCGCTGCGGGCGCAGGGAACGGGAATCGTGCTGGATGGGCTATACAAGCAACCGGCGAAATTGGAATTTGGGAAAAACCAGCGTTGTACCTATGCGTCTATCATGCGCATAGGAGGGGCGGTCGATGCCGAGCTGCCCGTGAAGCGCACTGATGTGGCGGGCGATCCTGAAAAGCTGTTCGGCAAGTTGCGCAGCCTGGTCGACCAGCGCTACACGGTGGTTTTCAGCGCGCCGAACTATCGTGCGCGTGAGGACATGAAGCTGGAATTTGTGGACCGCGGGCTGCCTATCATGGAAGTGCTGGACGTACGAGGCGATGGCGATTCCCATTTGAAGCGCGGCGTAGTGAATGTGGTCGATGTGGACGTTCCTTTGGGCATCATCATTCCGAAGGCGAAACTGGCGCTCATCAGCATCGCCGATACGCAAGGGTCCTCGGCGTTGCGAACGGGTAAACGCGTGGATATAACCCAGGTGACCTTTCCCTACAAACCAGGTGACTATGTGGTGCATTCCGCACACGGCGTGGCCTTTTTCCGCGACTTGGTGCGCCAAGAAGTGGGCGGTTCCATGCGGGACTATCTGCTTTTGGAATACGCCGAGGGTGACAAACTTTTTGTGCCTGTGGAGCAGCTCGACCGCGTGACCCGTTATGTGGGTCCTGAAGGTGCCAGCCCGCGTCTGACACGCCTGAACACCAGTGATTGGTCGAGCGCCCTGAAAAAGGCACGGCGCGCCAGCAAGAAGCTTGCATTCGATCTGGTAGACGTATACACACGACGTGCAGCCACGCAAGGATTTCGTTACGCGCCGGATACGCCATGGCAGCGGGAGATGGAAGAGGGATTCCCCTATCAGGAGACCCCCGATCAGCTGGCGGCTATTGCCGACGTGAAAGCCGACATGCAATCGGATCGTCCAATGGATCGTTTGATCTGCGGGGACGTGGGATTCGGAAAAACGGAGGTTGCCCTGCGCGCTGCGTTTAAGGCAACTAAGGATAAAAAGCAAGTAATGGTATTGTGCCCGACCACTATTTTGGCACAGCAGCATTTCACCACGTTCACTGAGCGCATGGAGCCTTTTGGTGTGAGCGTGCAGGTGCTTTCGCGTTTTCGCACCCCAGCGCAGCAAAGCGAGGCTTTGGAAGGGTTTGCCAGCGGGGAAGTGGACGTGCTGGTGGGTACCCATAGATTGCTCTCGCGCGACGTGAACCCGCATGATTTGGGGCTGGTTATCATCGACGAGGAGCAACGTTTCGGTGTAGGGCATAAAGAACAAATGAAGAACCTGCGCGAATCCATCGACGTGTTGACGCTTTCAGCCACCCCTATTCCGCGTACGATGCAGATGTCGCTTTCGGGCGTGCGCGATATGAGCTTGATACTGACCCCGCCCGACGATCGCTGTCCGGTGGAAGTGCATGTGGGCGAGTGGGACCCCGATATCGTGAGTGGAGCGATACGTCGCGAGTTGGATAGGCGCGGGCAGGTGTACTATGTGAGCAATCGCGTACGCAGTATCGAGGAGGCTGTCGGGCGTGTGCAAGCCGCCGCGCCGGAAGCACGCGTGGGGGTGGCTCATGGCAAGATGAGCAAGGAAGCGCTTGAACACGTGATGGAAGACTTCTCGGCAGGTGAGCTCGACGTACTGGTGGCCACGACCATCATCGAGAGCGGTATCGACAATCCGCATACCAACACGCTTATCATCGAGGATGCGCAGCGGCTGGGCTTGGCGCAGATGTATCAGCTGAAGGGCCGTGTGGGACGCAGCAGTTTGCAGGCGTACGCCTATTTTATGTTCCCCGAGCATCTGTCGATGACCGAAGAGGCCATGGCGCGTCTGACGGCCATAAACGAGCATCAGGATTTGGGGAGCGGCATGCGCGTGGCCATGCGCGATTTGGAAATCCGTGGTGCGGGCAGCCTTCTGGGCGCCGAACAGAGCGGCAACATGAGCGCGGTAGGATTCGACTTGTTCGCTCAGATGTTGGCCGAAGCGGTAAATGCTACACGTGAGGGCCGCGCCGAGAGTGCCGATCTGCTGCCGCCCGCGCTCTCCGATATCGCAGTGAACGTGCCTGAGCATACCTACATTCCCGAAGAGTACATCCCTGATGCTGACGAGCGCGTACTCGTGTATCGCCGTGTCGCATCGGCTGATACGCCAGATGCGGTAGATGAGATAGTCCGCGAGGTGAGCGCGCGTCATTCCCAGATGCCGCAGGCGACGGAAAACTTTTTCCAGAAGGCCAAGCTGAAGGCCCTCGCATCGCAGATGGGCATAAAAACCATCACAGTGGTCGGGGGAAAGGTGAACATCGATCCGGTGGGACAACCTGCAGGCGAGCTTTGGACGAGACTGCGCAGGGCACGTGCGCGTTATGTTGCGAAAACGAAGAAGCTGCAAGTGCCCACCGCTTTCTTTAAAACTGAAGGCGATGAGAGCATGCTTGAGGCGCTGTGGGCATTGCTTTTTCAGATGAAGGGGTAAACTGGTAGATGGAGGGCCTCACGTGATGAAAACGCAGGTATCACGTGAGGGTGTTGGCACGCAGGAAGGATGATTCGCAATGGAATCGAATATCATGGCGAATAGGGAAAATACGCGGGTCGGGCTTTTCGACCTGCATTGTGACACGCTCGATAGACTGGCCTTGCATGGTAGTCCTGAATATCCTGCCTGCATGGAGCATGATGAGGGAATGCCCGCCGCTCGCATGTCATCGCTTGTGGACAACGATGCAGACATTGCCGTTGGTCGCATGGGCGCATACGAATGGTGCCAGTGTTTCGCGATTTTCATACCTGATGAATTGGGTGGTGAGGCTGCCTGGAATACGTATCGAAAAGTGCAACGGTTTTTTGCAGCCCAGTTGAGCGACAACGAGAAAGCGATAGAGCAGGTACGCGACGCGAGGGATATCGACGGTATTGTCGGGGATGGGCGTTGTGCGGCTATGCTGACGCTTGAGAACTCTTCGATTCTGGACAAAGATCTGCAACGTGTGGAAATCCTGGCGGGCGACGGCGTGAAGATGGCGACGCTTACATGGAATGCCTCAAACGCGCTTGCCAGCGGTCATGATACAACCCAAGGGCTTTCCTCGTTCGGGCGCCGTGCTGTGGCGTCATACGAGAGCGCAGGCATTGCTGTGGATGTGTCGCATTTAAACGACAAGGGTTTCAGTGATTTTTACGATATTGCCACGAGGCCTTTTGCTGCCTCACATTCAAATATGCGCGCGGTATGCGCGCACAAGCGCAATTTAACCGATGCGCAGTTTCGTGCCATCGTAGATGCCAAAGGCATCGCAGGCATCAACTTCTGCGTCGATTTTTTGGTGGACGGTGGTGGCGATGTGACGCGCGATGACATGCTGCGCCATGTGGATCATGCCCTTGAACTGGGCGGCGAGCACGCACTTGCTTTAGGCAGCGACTATGATGGAGCCGATGTGCCCCGTTGGCTGCAAGGAGAGCAAAACGTCGTCGAGCTGT
Source organism: Actinomycetes bacterium (assembly GCA_023394615.1). GTDB lineage: Bacteria > Actinomycetota > Coriobacteriia > Coriobacteriales > Eggerthellaceae > JAEXAI01. The sequence goes on from JAEXAI010000020.1 coordinate 62,701, forward strand.
ACCGGCTTTTGGTAAAAGAGTTCGGGGCAGATATTGCCAATGCCGTCTTCTTCGAAAACGCCCGTGACTTCTTCGTGCGCAACGAGCGCGATTGATGAGCGCGCAGCATCGCAGTGGTGTCTACTGCAAATGCGCCATGGTATAAGTGCCGCATGCTACGAGCGTGTCTGATGCATCGGTGATATCAACATGGTAAAAACCCATGCTGCGGCCGTCGTGGGTGGTCGTGGCGGTGGCGGTAAGGGTGTTTCCCCTTGTCGCGGCCAAGAACTGAAACGATGTATCCACCGTCACGGCACCGTGTCCCGGGTTCCAATCGGCTACTGTCGCCGCTAAGTCGGCGAGCGTGAACAGTGCACCGCCCATCACGCCGCCTCGGGCGTTTTGATGGATGGGACCAAGCGGCATCTCGCACACGGCGCGCCCCGGTTCGGCTTCCACGATGCGCACCCCTGCGGCTTCTGTGGCGAAGAGGTCGTCTTTGAAGTAGTCTTGTGCCTGCTGCAAGGTGAAGTCAACCCGTTGCCTCATGTGGTCTCCTTGCCCTTTTCGGCCACGGCGGATCGGTCCTTTTCGGTTGAAGCAGAATCGTTTTTGCTGGGTGCTGATGAGGCGCCCTTGACATCGTCGGCTGCTGCTTTGTCTGAGACATAGACGGCAGCGGTCGTTTCCTCTAGGCTGCACGCGCCTTTGGGGCACACGTCAACGCAGATGCCGCAACCGATGCACAGACGTGCGTCCAACTCGATCTTGCCCGTTTTCTGGTTCGGACAGCGAGCGCCGGTAGGGCAGGCTTTTGCACACGCATACGTGTGCTGACATACATCCGTATCGGTGAGAGAGAGCGCGATGGATATGCGCTCTGCTATCTCAGGCATAGCCTCCACGGTTTCCAGCAGCATTTTCTGACGGGGAAACAGCACGCGCTTTGTTTTTCCGTGAGGCATCAGGTTATTAAAGACGCTGTCATCGGTGAGGTTCAGGCGCGTGGTAGCGCGCATGCGCTCCTGTTTCTCGTAGTAGTCGCGCAGCACCTCCGAATTGCGCAAGCGGCGCTTGCCTGAGGCTATCTCGCCTACATCCACGGCGAATCCGGTAAAGGCCTGGCGCCGCCCCATCACATCGTTGTCTTGGCTGTATTTTTCCAACAACTTCTTGTTCTCGGGGATGTCGGTGGAAAACTGCACTTCTTCGCCTGTGCGCTCTTGCGCGATTTGTATGGCGCGAGGGAACAGCATGGCGCCTAGTTGCCCACCGCGTTGGCAGTTGTCGCAATATTTGAAATCGCAGGCTACGGATATGCGAATCTTTTCTGCAAGCAACAGCGACCAGAAATCAGGGGATAGCATGGAAAGGCAAGGAGTCACGATGACATTTGTGTCCACATTTAAACCGGGAAAGACATTCTCCCGGCAGGTCAGATAGGTGCGGCGACCTTCCAATGCGATGCGTTTTATACGCGCATGCAAATCGGCCATGGTCAGACGCGCCGATGAGAACGCGTCGCATACACCGTAGCAGATGCCGCAGCTTGTACATGCATCGAAGTCGACGGTGGGGGCGCTCCCAACTTCCAAGGTTATGGCGCCGTGAGGGCATGCTTGCACGCAGCGCTGGCAATCTGACCCGGCGGCGTGCGTGCAGTAATCTTTTATGATGATGAGCTTAGGCATCGAATACCGATACCCGAACCTGATCGATACGCGCAAGCACGGTTTCGCGGTCCAGAAGCTCGATGCTTTCGAAGAGAGGCGGTGACACCATGTTTCCGCACACGGCCACGCGCAAAGGCTGGAACAGTAGTTTTGCCTTCATATCCAGCTTTTCGCACAAATCGCGGCATGCGTTTTGCAGTGGATCGCACTCCCAGGGGATGCTCTGGTCGGCCAGCACGTCGCGTGAGGCATTCAGGGCTAAATCGGCACGGGCACCTTCTTTTAAAAGCACCTTTTTCACGCTCTTCTCGTCCAACTCCACGTTAGCGCCCCAGAACAGATAGGAGAGCTTAGCCGGAATCTCGTCGAGGCGGGCCAAACGCTCGGAAACCAGTGGGTAGATCTTGCGGTACCAATCGAAGCGTTGCTCGATGTCGCGCTCGTCGGCCCCGGCCTCAATCAGCCAAGGACGCGCAGCATCCACCCACGCGGCTGAGCCCATGTTCTGAATGTATTGGCCGTTCATCCAGTCGAGTTTCGTCTCATCAAATATTGCATCTTTTTTCGTCACGCGCTCCAGCGAGAACTCGCGGCAGAGCACATCGCGGGGGATGATGGTGGTCTCGCCATCCATCGACCAGCCCAAAAGCGCGAGGAAGTTTACGAGCGCATCAGGCAGATAACCACGGTCGCGATATTCTTCCACGCTGGTGGCACCATGGCGTTTCGACAATTTTTTGCCGTCTGATCCCAGAATCATGGAGAGGTGGGCGAAAACCGGAATAGGGAATCCCAGCGCCTCGTAAATGAGTATCTGGCGCGGGGTGTTGGATAAATGGTCATCGCCACGGATTACATGGGTGATGCGCATGTTCGCGTCATCGCACACCACGGCGAAATTGTAGGTGGGTGAGCCGTCGCTGCGCACCAAAATCATATCGTCCATCACGTCGATGGGGAAGCTCACGTGGCCGTACACGGCATCATCGAATTCAATGGGAGCATGCTCGGTGGGCACTTTCAGCCGCCATACATGTGCTTCGCCATCGGCGATGCGGCGGGCAGCTTCATCTGGGCTGATATTGCGGCATGTGCGATCGTATCCGCCGTAGGCTCCGCCGTCTTTTTCGGCGGCAGCGCGCTTGGCGTCCAGTTGCTCTTTGGTGCAGAAGCAGGGGTAAACCTTGCCCTCGGCTTTCAGTTTTTCCAATGCCCGAGCATACGTGTCCAAACGCTGTGTCTGGAAATAAGGACCAGCATCGCCGCCCACTTCGGGTCCCTCATCCCAATCTAGTCCCAACCAGCGCAGCGCACGCAGGATTACCTGCGTGTTTTCTTCGGTAGAACGTGTGGGGTCGGTGTCTTCGATGCGCAAGATGAATGTGCCGCCGCATGCGCGGGCGAACGCCCAGTTGTCGATTGCCGTACGGGCGCCGCCGATATGCAACATTCCCGTAGGAGATGGTGCGAATCGAACGCGGACGTCGCTGCTCTTCGTGTCAGTCATGTTATTCCTTCGTGGTCTCCTCAAGCGCTCTTTTTCAGGCGCCAACCGATTGCAAACGCAATGATACAAGCGATAAGCGTGCACGCCAACCATATCGCGCCCATACTCACCCAAAAATCTAACGGGTACATGCAGATAAGCAGGCTGTCAGCCGAAAACGTCCAATTGCCCTGGGGGAACAGGATGGCGTGAAATATGCCGAAGAGCCCATCGAAGTCTACAGCGGCCCACATGCCGCAGATGATCATGAAACAACCGAGCGCCAAAGGCGCGCATATCAACACGCGACTGAGCACTACGCGTTGCCCACGTGCGGCCAGAAGTACTGCCAGCGCGGCCGCGATGAGCGCGAAAGCGATAAGCCAAGGCACGCAACCGCTGATAAGACGGTAACAGTCGTCTAGATGCGAGAGCGCCTCGTCGTCGAGGGCAAAGCGTTCGTCTTTTGCAAGGGCGCTCATCACATGGGTCACGTCGGCACTCTCGTCGAATAAGTCAGTCTGCGCCGCTACTTTGTTCCATGCAATTGCCTTTGAACCTTCGGCCTCGTTTGCCGATATGCGGGCAGCATTCACAATGGTGGTTGCTAAATCCTTCCGACTTATGCCGTCGACCGTGTAGTCGCGCGTTGCTACCGCTGCCTCTATCAGCTGGTCATGACCGTAAGGAGAGGTCGTGAAATCGCTGTTAATGGTGGAAAGCATGCGCGTGGTCGATGACGCGGCGCATGCAGCGAACCCCAACGCGAAAAAAGACACGGCCAAAAGAGCGCCACAGATCCAAGCGACAGCATGCATCCATTGCGAGGCTCCATATACCGGTGCGTTGATTGCGACCGTGCTCGTCTCTTTCGCTGGCATGTCTTTTGCAGAATCGCCCATGTGCCTACAGATTGCAGTCCACCCATACGGTGGCGCTTGTCAGGTCGCCCATCGGCTCGCTGATGATGGGCTTGGGCCCCAGGCGACTGAATACACCCGAGAATTTACCGTTGAACAGGTACAATCCATTCATGTTGTTGTAGGCTTCCACATCATGGGTAATCTGTTCATCGGTGTGCGAATCGATTTCGTAATCAGGTGCGATCAAATCGGTCTTGAAAGGCGTGATGTAGGTCTGCACCAAAAATGGTGCACCTGCTGCGCCATTGGCAAAGCGGTCGACCAGCGCACTCCATTCTTCGCTGGAATACATGCTGCCCGCGAACACATCGGATGAGCCATACTTATCGGTTGGCTTGATGATCCAAGAATCCTTGTTCGTGCGCACATCATCCAAATCGATGTGCTCATCATCCAAAAAGCGGGTCATTGGCACATGCGCCTTTACAAATGCGCACTCCTCATCGGTCAGAAATGCCTGCGTTTCAGAGTGGTACAGAGCATCGAATATCTGCTTGTCATGCACGATGTGGCCTGCGAAAGACCCAATCAGAGCAACGGCATGTGCGCGAACGGCCTCTATAAAATCTTGGGATTCGTCCCAGTGCGCCAAGATATCGTTTGTAACACAGCGGCGCCAGATGGCATCGATACGCTGACCGTTTGAGTCGGTGAGCGTATCACCGTCGAAGCGCAAATCGCGCACGTCGACGATGGTGCAATCAAAACCGTGCGCTTGAAAATGGTCGCGATACACCTTGAACTCGTCGATGACGGCGGCTTCCAGATAATCGCAGATAGCGAAACGCGGGTTGTCGCGCTTGTTCACGAAAGTAGAATAGATGCGTGCGAATTCGTCCACCCACGTATCGAAAAGCTCGCTTTGCTGCACGTGATGGCGCGATGCGAAGATATCGAACGTGCGCGAGGTGCGGATGCTGGCGTTTAGCTCGCGATCTTCGTTCATACCCGATGATCCATCACCGTTGAGTTCGCAAAAGCCGCATGTCAAGGTGTCCTCGTTCATGAATACATCAACGCGGGCGAACGGCAAAAGCGCATCATAGCCGCGCGGGATCAAAATCAGATCAACCAGACGCGGGTCATAGTCGAATATAGTGCGGTAATCGGGGTCGTCTAGGTAGCGTTGCATCACCTTGCACAAGATCGAGTACGTCGTTTCCGCAACATTTTCGAACTCATCGTAGGTGGCGCGGTCGAACAAGCGCGGTACGAACGACGAAATCACCTGTTTGCCATGTACGATGGCGGTGGATGATTCCATGTAAGCATGTGCAGCGCGCCGTCCGGCTACATCTCCGTTGAGCCCTTCGATGATGTCTAAGTACTCGTTTGTGTATTCGCTATTTGTAGTCATGTACAATCTCCATGGAATGTAAGTTCGGGATACGGTTAGAAAGTGTATCATTACAGCCGTGCATTTTCAGGACCGTGCGTCCCGTTTCGTAAAATACAAGCATTTAAAGGAGTTTCTTTATGACTGCGAACAGCGATCAATATGCCGCGACAGAAGAGCATACGTCGTATCTCTTCACTTCGGAATCGGTGACAGAAGGCCATCCTGATAAAATTTGCGATCAGATTTCAGATGCCGTGCTGGATGCCATCATCGAAAAAGAAACCGCCCTGGCCAAACAGGGCTACATTGCACCGAACGGCAAACCGGCTGACCCCAATGAGGTTCGTTGCGCCTGCGAGACGTTGGCGACGACCGGCATGATTATGGTCACCGGCGAAATCCGCACACAGGCTTATGTGGACGTGCCCGGTATCGTGCGCGGCGTGCTGCGAGACATCGGCTACGATCGTGCAAAATACGGTTTCGACTGCGATACGTGCGGTGTCATCAACGCTATAAAAGAGCAGAGCGCCGATATCGCCATGGGCGTGGATACCAGCTGGGAAGAGCAGCACGGTGAAGCGGAAGACGAGTACTCGAAAGTCGGTGCGGGCGACCAGGGTATGATGTTTGGATATGCCTGCAACGATACAAAGACCCTTATGCCTATGCCGATCTATCTGGCGCATCGTTTGGCCGAGCGTTTGGCCGACGTGCGCAAAAAGGGTATGCTCAGCTACCTGCGCCCGGACGGCAAAACCCAGGTGAGCGTGCGCTATGAAGATGGCGTGCCCACCCAAGTTGAAAAAGTGCTGATATCCACCCAGCATGCGGCCGACGTGAGCCACTCAGATTTGCGCCACGACTTGATTGAGCAGGTCATTCGCCCTGTTTTGAAAGAGGAGGGCGTGAAGGTAGCCGATAACGTGGAAATACACGTGAATCCGACCGGCCGTTTCGTCATCGGTGGCCCTATGGGCGATGCCGGTTTGACTGGCCGCAAGATAATCGTCGACACCTACGGCGGCATGGGTCGCCACGGTGGCGGTGCGTTTTCCGGCAAGGACTGCACGAAAGTGGATCGCTCGGCTGCCTATGCGGCACGCTGGGTGGCTAAAAACGTGGTGGCAGCTGGTTTGGCCGATCGCTGCGAGGTGCAGCTGGCTTACGCCATCGGTATGTCGAAGCCGGTTTCCGTCATGGTGGAAACCTTCGGTACGAACAAGGTGTCAAACAAGCTCATCGAAGAGGCTGTTCAGAAAGTGTTCGACTTGCGTCCTGGCGCTATCATCGACGCGCTCGATCTGCGCCGCCCCATCTACCGCAAGACGGCGGCATACGGTCATTTTGGCCGCGAGCTTCCCGAGTTCACGTGGGAGCGCACCGATCGTGTGGCCGAGTTGCGCAAGGCGTGCGGTCTGGAATAAATGACAAGTATTTTAGCGAATACTCGATACGTACGTGCGCGGCAGGAATGCTGCGCACGTTTCGTTTACCTGTGCAGTGCAGGTGGCGCCGCGCTGCGGTTGCGCACCGCAGTGTCTCTAGGAGTGCTGCAGGTGTGTGCAGGTATGCAACAACAGGTTGGTGCGCCATGCGCATAGCCCGTGTTATCTTGGACATTCCCACCCAAGCGCTCGAGAGCGCCTATACCTATGCGCTTCCCGATGACATGGAAGATGCGCAGGTGGGATGCGCGGTGCTGGTGCCTTTCGGGCACAGGCAGGCTATCGGATTCGTGATGGGCATCGACGAGCACGCTTCCCTTGAGAGTATGCAAGCCGATACGGGCATCGACCCGAAAAAGCTCAAAGCGGTGCAACGCGTGCTCGGTCGTTCGTATTTCAACCAAGACGGTGCCGCCTGTGCCGAATTTTTAGCACATCGCTATTTAGCACCGCTATCCAGTTGTGTGCGCCTGTTCACGCCTCCTGGCGGCGTGCCCCGTATGGCGCGTGTGGGCGGTGGATGGCAGGTGCAGCAGCCCGCAGTGGGCGAAGTGGATGATCGTTGGGTGCATTTAGGCCCTGCTGCGATGACGTTCACACCACGTAAAAACGCCGTGAAACAGGCCGCCATTATAGATGCGTTGGGCAAAGGCGAGCTGCGTGTGGCGGAATTGTCCGCCGAGTACGGGTCGGTAAATCAAGTGTTGAAAACGCTTTCTGCCCAAGGCGTGGTGGAAGTGGTCGTGCGTCGTCGTATGAGGAACCTGCCCTGTGAAGGCGGGCGTATGGAGTACGCTTTGGCGACGTTTGAACCGAGCGTAAAGCCTCATCTGACACAAGGCCAATCCGATGCTCTAGGCGCGATAGAGCGCGCCCGGGCGGCGCGCGATGGACGGGTCGTATTGGTGGATGGCGTGACCGGATCAGGGAAGACCGAAGTGTATCTGCAAGCCATAGAGATGGTTGTGGATGCTGGTCAGACGGCTATTGTGCTGGTTCCCGAAATCAGTCTGACGCCGCAGACCGTTGCACGTTTTCGCGGGCGTTTCGGTGACATGGTAGCGGTGATGCACTCTCGCATGAGCGCAGGGGAGCGTTTCGACCAGTGGGATTTCATACGCAGCGGACAGGCTCGCGTGGTGGTTGGCGCCCGTAGCGCGCTATTCACCCCTTTGCGAGATTTGGGCATCATCGTGATCGATGAGGAGCACGAACAGTCATACAAGCAAGATTCTGCACCGCGCTACGTATCGCGCGACGTGGCTGAATGGATGGTGCAGCGCACGGGTGCCACCTTGGTGTTGGGTTCGGCTACGCCATCCATTGAGTCGCTCTACCGCGTGCAGACTGACAATCGCTGGAGCAGTGTGGTGCTGCCTGAGCGTGCCAACGGCAAGCCGCTTCCCGAAATCGATGTGGTGGACATGGCGCACGAGTTCGCGGGAGGCAGCCGCTCGATGTTTTCCAAGGCGTTGCAGCATGCGCTAGAAGAAACGCTGCGAGCTGGCCAGAAAGCGGTTCTTTTACTCAACCAACGCGGTTTTGCACAGTTTTTGCTGTGCCGTGAATGCGGGTTTGTGCCCGAGTGCCCGTCGTGCTCCACATCATTGACGTTTCACGAGCACGGCAACCAGCTGGTGTGCCACCATTGTGGATTTCGCACGACGGCACCTGCGGTGTGTCCGAAGTGCGGCAGTCCTTACTTGAAAAAATTCGGCGCGGGCACGCAGCGCGTGGAGGCAGAGTTGCGCGGGGTCATCGACGATTTCAAGGACGTGGATGCGAAAGTGATTCGCATGGATGCCGACACCACCACGCGCAAAGGAGCGCATCAGCGCCTGCTCGAGGAATTCGCTGCATCGGATGCTGCTGTGCTTTTGGGCACGCAGATGATAGCGAAGGGACTCGACTTCGACGACGTGACGCTGGTAGGCGTCATCAATGCCGACACGCAGTTGCGCCTACCCGATTTCCGTGCAGGTGAGCGTACGTTCGACTTGATAGATCAGGTGGCGGGTCGTGCAGGCAGGGCTGATTTGCCGGGAAGCGTGATTGTGCAGACCTACGAGGCGCAAAGCGTTGCCATACGCGCAGCCGCGCATTACGACCGTGCGATGTTTCTCAAAGACGAGCTGGGAAAGCGCAAGAAATTGGGATACCCGCCTTTCGTGCGCCTGACCGATGTGCTGGTGTGGGGAAAAAACGAGGGTGAGGTATGCGATGAGGCCCGCACCCTTTCGGAAAGGCTGCAGCGCCAGCTCGACGAACAAGCGGGCCCGACTTGGGTGCTTTTGCCTGCGACTCCGTGTGTGCTCACGCGCTTGCGCGGCGCCTATCGCTATCATATTACTATCAAAGCGCCGCTTAACGCTGACGTGGCGGCCATGTTATCACCCGTGTTTCGCACCAGAGCGGCCAGTAAAACGGTGAATGTGGCCGTGGATATCGATCCGGCCGGGATGCTGTAAGGGGGAATAGGAATCATGGGGAAAAAGCAACCAAGCGCCGCCATGCGCACGCTTCACTACTATTGGCAAGCTACCAGGCATCATGCAGGCATATTCGCGCTCGCCGTGTTTTCCACGTTGGGATTTATCGGATGCTTGTCCTATGCGAATCCCTACGTGATTGCGCTCATCGTGGACTTGGTGAGCTCGCAGCCCGTGTCTGCCGATCAAGTGTTTCCGGTCTTCGGCCCCTATATCGCGGCATTGGTGGTGGCTAACGTGGCGGGTCAAGCATGCAGCAAGCTGCAGGACTATGCCGTATGGAAACTCGAAATAAAAGTGAACTTCGAGCTCGCCACCGAAGTGTTCGAGCGGCTCTCAAACCAAAGCATGACATTTCATACCAATCGCTTCGGTGGTTCGCTCGTCAGTCAGACGAACAAGTTTATCAGCGCGTATTCGTCGTTGCTCGAGACGCTCATCTACGCCATTTTTCCCATCGTCACCTCTGCGTTTTTCACAATCGGCCTGCTGGCTCCGTTGGTGCCTGCATATGTGGTAGTGCTGGTGGTGCTTTTGGTCGTGTACGTGACCGTGGTTTTCGTGATGTACAAGCGGCTTTTGCACATGAACGATGCGGCTGCGGGGGCGCAGAACAAGCTTTCCGGCGAGCTCTCCGACAGCATCGTGAACATTCTGGCCGTGAAGACTTATGGACGCGAAGATTATGAGCGTGGTCTTTTCGACTCGGCGAACCGTGAGGTGCTTACGGCCGATTCGCGCCGTATGCGCGCCTCCGTGCTGCGCGGGGTCGTGGCAGCTTCCATCATCGTGGTTATCATGGTGGTGCTGGTGATCTTCATCGCGGGCGGCAACGCGTGGTTTGGCATCTCTGCGGGTACGTTGGTGATTATGTTTACCTATACCTATTCGTTGACGATGCAGTTCAATCGTATAAATCAGACGCTGCAATCCATCAATCGCGGCTTCGGTGACGCACATGACATGTCGTTTATCTTGGATGAGCCGACACTCGTGGCAGATGCGCCGGATGCGACGCATCTGCAAGTGCAACATGGCGCCATCGATTTTAATGATATTGGTTTTCGCTACGAAGACGCCCCGGAGGGCGATGATGTATTCAGCGGCTTTGACCTGCATATACCAGCAGGTCAGCGTGTGGGTCTTGTGGGCCGCAGCGGGTCGGGCAAAACAACGCTCACCAAACTGCTGTTGCGCCTCACCGATATCCAACAGGGGAGCATCAGTATCGACGGGCAGGACGTGTCGGATGTGACACAAGTGAGCCTGCGCCGCCAGATTGCCTACGTGCCGCAGGAACCGCTACTGTTCCATCGCACTATCGCCGAGAACATCGCATATGGCAACCCCCAGGCGAGCGATGAGCAGATTCGCCAGGCGGCCGTGAAGGCCAATGCGCTGGAATTCATAGAGGATTTGCCGCTGGGGTTCCAAACGGTCACCGGAGAGCGCGGCGTGAAGCTGTCGGGCGGGCAGCGCCAACGCATCGCCATCGCCCGCGCTATTCTGGCCGACGCGCCCATCCTGGTGCTAGATGAGGCTACAAGCGCTCTTGATTCTGAAAGCGAGCGCTTGATACAGAGCGCGCTACAGAATCTGATGCAGGGTCGCACATCCATTGTGATTGCCCACAGGCTTTCGACAGTGGCCAGCCTAGACCGCATCGTCGTGCTCAGCCACGGGCGCATCGTAGAAGACGGCGTGCACTCCCAGCTTATTTTGGCTGGTGGGGAGTATGCCACTTTGTGGGACCGTCAGACCGGCGCGTTTCTGGATAAAGGCGACATGCGGGACTAAAAGGTAAAGGCTGCATGCCTATTCTCCGAGGTATTCCGCTGCACCGGGGTTGTTTTTCACGATGGTCTTCAGCTTGCCGATATAGGACAGCAGAAGCAGGCTGGGGCGACGCTCCTTGTGGATCACGTATCCCACGCGCATTTTCTCGTCCACAGCAAGCGGAATGGACACGATGCCGGAATACATTTCTGCGGAAAGCACACCGGTTGAAAGGGTGTATCCGTTATAGCTGGTCAGAAGGTTGGTAAGCGTCCCTCGATCTGAAATGCGGATGGTCCGCTTATGGGGAAGGTAGCTGAGCGGCTCTTCAGAAAAGTAGAATGAGTTGTCAGTGCCCTGCTCAAATGAATAGCGCGGCCATTCTTCGAGCTCTTCCGGCTTGATAATCGCTTTTCTCGCTAACGGATGGTGTTCGCCCACGAACACGTGCACGCTTGCCTCGAACAGAGGGGAGAATTGTAGGTTCGCATCGCTGAAGGCCTTTTGCAACACGCGCAGGTTGGTGCTGTCGGTATAGAGCACGCCTATTTCGCTGCGGAATGTTTTGACATCCTCTATGATTTCGCCCGTAGCGCATTCTCGCAATATGAAATCGTATTCGTCGGCATCGCATTGCTCGGCAGCATCGATGAACGCTTCCACTGAGAAAGCATAGTGCTGGGTTGATACCGCCAAACGGGCGCGGGTCTGCGATTCGCAACTGTAGCGGCTTTTTAGCATGTCGGCTTGTTCCACCACTTGGCGTGCGTACCCTAAAAGCTCGGTGCCGTCATTGGTCAGTGTGACGCCGCGGTTGCTGCGCGCGAATATGGTGATGCCGAGCTCAACCTCGAGTTCTTTGATGGCGGTGGAAAGGTTGCTCTGCGAAGCGTAGAGGTTGTGTGCTGCTGAGTTGATGGAGCCGTATTCGGCGATGGCAACCAAGTAGCGAAGCTGCTGAAGTGTCATGGGAAAGTCCTTTCTTTCCCTTATATTCTAAACCCGTATATCTAAGATATATATAAAACAGATAACAAGTTCCAAAAACTCCGTATGACGCAAACGGTTGTGCTCAGAGCCGTTTCGTGGTTTCATTTCTCACTGTTGTCCGGTGAATCATATCCGGGCATGTGTCAGAAAAGATAGGAGCACATAATGGCGAAAGACATACCCGCAACGCAGAAGTACTACGATCCCGAGATCGAGTGCATGCCGCGCGAGCAACTGGAGGCGCTGCAGTTGGACCGCCTGCAGGAGATTGTAAAGTACGCCTACGACAACACGGTGTATTACAAGCGAGCTTTCGATGAGGCCGGGGTAAAACCCGAAGACATCAAGAAACTCTCCGATTTGGCGAAGTTTCCCTTTGTCAGCAAAGCTACCGAGCGCGCGACGCAACACGTCGGCACGTTTTTCGGCGAGATGTGCTCCGTCCCCGAAGAAGACGTCGTGTTCATGGCCACCTCGTCAGGTTCCACAGGCGTTCCCACAGTGAGCCCCTTTACGCAAGAAGACTTCGACCTGTGGCAGAATACCGAGTCTCGTCTGTTCTGGCAGGCCGGTATGCGCAAAAACGATCGCTACGTGCATGCGCTGAACTTCGCGTTGTATGTGGGAGGCCCCGATGTGATGGGCGCGCAGAACTTGGGCGCGCTGGCCATCTGGGTCGGCGCGGTACCGACCGATCGTTTGCTGTTCGTGTTGAAGGAGTATCAACCCACGATTATCTGGACTTCTCCGTCTTATGCATGGCAGTTGGGCGAAAAAGCCAAGCTGGCCGGTTTCGATCCGAAAACCGATTTCAGCATCCATACCATCATCGTGGCTGGTGAGGGAGGCGGCTCCATTCAGTCCACCCGCGAGTCCATCGAGGATTTGTGGGGTGCCAAAGTCGTCGACTTCTACGGAATCTCCGACATCTACGGCGCGTGCGCGGCGATGTGCGAGGCCAAAGACGGCTTGCATATCGTGGAAGACCAGATACTGGTAGAAACGGTGGACCCGACGACCGGCGAAGTATTGCCTGACGGACAGACGGGCGAGCTGGTATTCACGACGCTCTGCAAGAAAGCGCGCCCGATGATTCGTTTCCGCACCGCCGACATCGGCTATGTGGACAAGAGCCCCTGCAGCTGCGGTCGCACCTTGGCCCGCATACATGTGACCGGGCGCAAAGATGAGATGTTCATCGTATCTGCCGTGAACGTGTTCCCCTCTGATATCGAGTACGTGGTGCGCGGCATGGAAGGTCTGACCGGCGAGTATTCCATCCGTGTGTACGACAAGAACTTTACCTGCAAATACGAAGTATCGGTGGAACGCGCGGCGAATTCGTCTGAGCCCTACGATGAGCTCTCCAAGCGCGTCGAGGCTGCTATCAGGGCGCATGTGGGTGTACGTCCAGCCAAAGTGCTGGTCTACGATGCAGGCAAGCTGGGTACGGAATCCGAACATAAATCGACGCGTTTCATCGACGAGCGCGGCAAGGAGGAATAGACGATGACGAAGACATTCGCAGTATCAGGGCAGCACTATCTTTTCAGCGTGCAGGCATTTGCCACCACGATTCTTTCTGCGGGCGGCACGGAATTCAGCTATGCGCTGCGCGACCGTACTTTGCGCGGCGTTATCGAAGACGTTGCCAGCGGGCGAAGCGAACTGGGCGTAATCTATGAGACGTCCACCACGTCGGATGAGGTGAATGCGGCGCTCGACGAAGCGGGACTGACATTTACCGAGCTGATTGCATCATCGCCGCGTGTGGCGCTGCCCGCAGCGAGCCATCCGCTGGTGAACGCGAAGAGCCTCACGTTGGAAGATTTGGCCGACTATCCCTATGTGTACTTCGAGCAGGAGGAAAACGCTCCGACTGCATTTTATGAAGAGGCTCTCTCCGACGTGCCGCGTGCCAAGCGCATCGCCACCACTGACCGCGCCACCCTCTCCGAGCTCATCTGCGCAGTAAACGGCTATACGATTACCAGCGGCATTTTGGTGGGCATCACTGACGGGTCGCTTCTGCAGACGGTGCCGCTTACAACGGATGTGACGTTGAAGCTAGGATATGTGGAGCGCAAGGGCGAGACCTTGGAAGGTTTGGGTGCGCGTTTTGTTGAAACGCTATCGAAGAACCTGGAGCGCTACGCACGGCTTTAGCCGATTTGCCATAGCCGAAAGCGCTGCACTGGAATAGAATGTGAGTGATAAGCGCCCCCGTGTTGCATGTCGACGCGGGGGCGCTGCGGTATTTTCGGACAACTGTGTGCTTCGGCACTGTGGCGGGTTCCGGATTCGAGAAAGGAAATCGCGTGATCGAGACGATTTGGCATGGACGCGGCGGCCAAGGTGCCTTCACGGCAGCCCGGCTGCTGGGCGCAGCATACTCGATAGGGCAAGGTGGCTTCGCGTTGGCATTTCCATCGTTTGGTCCTGAGCGCCGCGGTGCCCCAATGCGGGCGTTCACAAAGCTTTCCACGTCGCCTATCGGCGACAGGAGTGAAGTGAAACGAGCTGATTATGTGGTCTATCTGGATGATACGTTGTTTTCGGAGGGCTGGGATAAGGAGCTGGAGCCAGGTGGCAGGGCAATCGTCAATTCGCGCCAAAAGTTCACCGATGCGCGCATCATCTCCATTGACGCGGACGGCATATCGAAAGAGGTGCTGGGCCGCTCCATTCCCAATACGGCCCTGTTGGGCGCTTTATGCGCCGTGTGCCCTGTGGTAAACAGGGAAGATGCGATTGTGGGCATTCGTGAATGCATGCCCGAGCGGCTTCAGCAGAAAAATATCGCTGTTATCGAAGCGGTGATGGATAGCATGTCGGTGAGCATGCTAAAGGGGGTTGAAGGGCGATGAGCCTTGTGAACCGAAATGACGCTCGCACGTCTGGGACGGCGTCCGACAATGCGAAGATGCCCGCCTCGGCGCCCATGAGGCCATCCGGCGTGCGCATCCCTACGTTGCGAGCGGGTGATTTGCCTGCCGATTGGGAGCGCGATACGTGCTTTCAAGCAGGATACCTTGTGTCGAAGAATGCAGGATGGCGACAGGATCGCCCAATCATCGATAGTGCGAAATGCACCGGGTGTCTGACGTGCTATATGGTATGTCCAGATGGCGCAATCTTCAAAGTGCCGGACAGCTCTTCTGCTGCATCGACATCGGCTCCTATCGCAGTGGACCTCGATTTTTGCAAGGGATGCGGCATCTGCGCGCACCAATGCCCGGTTGATGCCATAGTGATGGTGTCCGAAAGGCAGGTGCTCTCGTAATGCAGAAACGCTTTATTTCTGGTGATGAGGCTTTGGCTGAAGGCGTGCGTCTTGCCCGTCCACAGGTTATCTCAGCGTACCCTATCACTCCGCAGACCGTGGTAGTCGAGCGACTCAGCGAGATGGTGGCAAACGGCGAGTTGGATGCTGAATACGTGTACGTGGAATCCGAGCATTCCGCGCTTTCGTGTGCTATCGGGGCTTCGGCCACGGGCGCTCGTACGTTTACGGCAACATCCAGTCAGGGCTTGCTCTATATGGCTGAATGCCTGACATATGCTTCAGGCGGCAGGTTTCCCATCGTAATGATGAACGCGAACCGTGCAACGGCGCTTCCATGGAACATATACGGCGACCAGCGCGATTCGCTCGCGCTGCTCGATCATGGTTGGATTCAGCTTTATGTGGAAGATGCTCAAGAGGCGCTGGATGCGGCATTGATGTCCTATGCTATTGCCGAAGACGCGCGCGTGATGATGCCATTCATGGTGAATTTGGACGGTTTCGCGCTCACGCACACATACGAAACGGTTGAGATTCCAAGCGATGCTCAAGCCGATGAGTTTCTGCCGTCCTACGTCACACAGAATCGCTTCGACTTCGATGAGCCGGTGAACATGGGCTTTTCCGCCGGCCCTGCCTACAACCGCGATTTCAAGTATTCCCAGCACAAGGACATGCTTGCTTCAAAGACGGTCATAAACCAGGTAGAATCGCGTTTTGCCGAGGTGTTTGGGCGTACCTATCCGGGCATGATCGATGCATACGCTTGTGAAGATGCTGAGCGCATCATCGTCACGTTGGGATCCATTGCCGGGTGCGTGCGCTCGGTGGTAGACGAGCTGCGCGCGCTGGGTTGTAAAGTCGGTCTTGTGCGCATTCGCTATATGAGGCCGTTTCCGGCTGCTCAGATTGCAGAAGCGCTTCGCGGTGCCAAAGCTGTTGCAATCTTGGAAAAAGATGTGTCATTCGGGGCGGAAGGCACGGTCTTCACGAATGTGAATTCCGCCCTTCATCAGGCGGGATGCTCAGTGCCTAGCATTGATGTGATTGGTGGTTTAGGTGGAGATGACATCTCGGTCGGCAATATCCACGCTATCTTCAGCACGCTTTCGAGTTTGGCTGCAGGCGATGACAACATGCCGCGCGTGTCGTTTATAGGTTTAGATGCCCCGGGAACTTTCGAAGACAAGATGGGCGGGCGATAACATGAGCGTGAATGCTAAAAATATCACCGACGACGAATTTTTCTTCGGTCATAAAGCGTGTGCTGGATGCGGTGGCGCGCTTGTCGTTCGCCAGGCCTTGAAAGTGCTCGGACCCCACGCTGTGTGCGCACTGCCTGCTGGTTGCATGAGCGCAGTTGGTTTTAATTTTCCGCAGTTGTGCTTTGCCAACAACGCGATGATTACGCCGTTTGCGGCCACGGCGAGCGTGCTCTCGGGTATAGAGGCAGGATTGCGCGCCCAAGGCAAAAAACCCGAAGATTGTACCGTGGTAGGCTTTGCGGGTGATGGCGGCACGGCTGATATCGGCTTGCAGGCGCTCTCTGGCGCCATCGACCGCAACGACGACATCCTCTATATCTGCTACGACAACGAAGCATATATGAACACAGGCATACAGAAAAGCTCCTTGACTCCCTTCGGCGCCAGCACTACTACCACTCCGGTGGGCACGCGTCAGCACGGGTGCCTGACGCAGAAAAAGAACCTGTTTGATATCGTGGCAGCGCACGGTATTCCCTATGCAGCTACGGCGAGCATCGGATATGTGAATGACTTCGTCAAAAAGGTAGAGCATGCGCGCGATGTGCGCGGTACGAGATTCATCCATGTGATGGCACCATGCCCCACAGGATGGGGTTGTGCTACCGATGAGACCATCGATATCGCCAAGGAAATGGTCGATTGTGGGTTGTGGTTTCTAGCCGAGTACGAAAACGCTAAGATGCACCTGAGCCGCGATCCGAAAGTTTTCGGCAGCGTGGAGCATTATCTACGTCGTCAGGGACGCTTCAAGGCATTGACTGACGAAGAGGTGAGCGAAGTAGAACAGATGCGCGATCTAAAATGGCGACAGCTGCGAACAGCTTGCGGAAATTAAGGTTTTGGTTTTCCTCGGCCAACATCTATGGCATAATGGTCAGCGTTGATTTTGCCAGTGTGGCGCAATGGTAGCGCAACAGTTTTGTAAACTGTGGGTTGCAGGTTCGAGTCCTGTCACTGGCTCCAGAGATTGTAAACGGGCCGATCGCTATTTTGCCGATCGACCCGTTTTTATATGGGCTCGCTAGAGAACGGCCATGAACAGCTTTGCCAGCACGTATCCAATCAAACCGCAGCCTGGGAAGGTGTAGATCCAAGCAGCGAACATGCTTTTGGCGGCGCCCCAGTTCACAGCCCTTGCGCGTTTAGCGGTGCCCACGCCCATGATGGCAGTGGTTTTGGTATGTGTGGTGGAAATGGGCAGACCCGTTTCATTTGAGATGAAAATGCAGATGCTGGCTGCAAGCGTTGCGCTGAAGCCCTGCCATTTTTCCATCTTCACGATATTCATGCCCACGCTCTTTATGATTTTCTTGCCGCCCACCGCCGTGCCCAGACACATGCAGGTGGAGCACAGAATCATTATCCACAGGGGGAAATCGGGGATGTCTTCTTGTCCGTATCCCAAGGCCAGTACCATGCCCAGCACGCAGATACTCATGAATTTCTGTCCATCCTGCGCGCCATGCAGGAATGCCAAAATCGCTGCTGCGATATCCTGTAGTTTGCCGAACACTTTATCGGATTTGCGATGGTCGGCATGGGCGCAGAGCTTGCCCAAGAGCTTTGAGATAGCCCAGCCGAACACGAAACCCAACCCAGCTGCTACCACAAGGCCCCACAGCACTTTTACCCATTCGTTGAAATTGATGCCGCTGATACCGTTTTGCAGGGCGATGGCAGCACCGGTGATGCCAGCGATGAGCGCATGGGATTGACTGGTGGGTATGCCGAAGTACCAGGTGACGCCACCCCAAACGATGATGGCAACCATGGCGGCAGCCAATGCCACAAGGGCCGCGTGATTGTCGCCGCTGAAATTCACCATGCCCAACATGGTCTTTGCCACGGCGGTTGAGATTAGGGTTGCAAGCGAAACACCCAAAAAATTGCAGATGGAGGCCATAAGCAACGCCTTGCCAGGTGTCATCGACCGTGTCGCGACACATGTTGCGATTGCGTTTGAAGCATCGTGAGCACCGTTCATCAGCAAAGTACCCATGCTAAGAACGATAATCAGTAGCAGAATAGGATTCGACAGCATCTCCGGTAAGATTGCGAGAAAACTGATGTCTGGCATGAGGCTCCTTGACGGATTCTGTATAGATTCAATTGTGGCGTAGCTGGATCTCTCCCAGAATTTGCGCGCTTTGCAAATTGTGACACAAATCGAGCAAGACTGCTACGTTGATTTGGAAAAAGACAAGCTCCCGACTTTGTACGGCGTCAGGAGCTTGTTCGATTGCGCACAAGATGTCTGTTTACCTCATGCAAAGGCGGAATACGGGCGCAAAAAATTCGACGATAGGCTGTATCTCATGGCCCGAAACGCCTAGAACCATTCTTTTTTGTGCGCTACGTAGATTTCGTAGAAGTCGCGGTCTGACTTGGTCAGGTACATGATGCCCTCTATCAGACCGATAATGCCGATGATGCCAGTGGGAATGCCGCCGAGCAGGTATCCGAACAACCAGATGACCAGCATGATGATGCCTGCAGTGTTGTATCCCAGATAGAACTTGTGGATGCCGAGGCCTCCCAAAAAGATGCCCAGTATGCCAGCAGTCACGCGGCTTTTGTTGGTCACCACTTGAGCAGGTGTCGGCTGCGTTGCTGAATAAGCGCTCTGCTGCTGTCCGTTGACAGGTGGGATAGGAGCTGATCCAGCAGGCGGTATCTGTTGTGCGCCTGCTGCTGCGGCGGATGCAGTCCCCGCAGGCGGCTCGGGTGCGCCTGCTGCTGCGGCGGATGCGGGTGGCACAGGTGCGGCGGTTGCGGGTGGCACAGGTGCGGCGGTCGCGGGTGGCACAGGTGCGGCGGTAGTATTCGCGTCATTGGTCGATACGTGCTCGCTCACGCGACTCTCAATTGCGTTTCCGCATTTCGGACACACTTTCATAGTGTCTTCTATTTCAGCTCCGCATTTTGGGCAGAACATGATTTCCTCCTCTGGTAGTTTCACTTGATATTTCCATGATAGCTGTTTTCGTGTTGGCAGGAGGCGTCGTGCTATATCCGTTTTCCACCTGTAAGTAGAATAATGCCCGATAAATGACTATGGCTGAAATGGTGATAGCGTGTCGCGTCGGGTGCTGCGAGGTGGCGCTGGGTGAGTATTGAGGTAGTATGCTTAGAGTTGATTTGTACGACGGAAAGGATGGGCATGGAGCAGTTCTTCGGAACAATGCAAGAACAATATCCGGTGCTCGAAACGCTTCTCATCATTGCCATAGTGATGCTCATCACATGGATAGTAGAGCATTGCATCTTCAAAGTGCTGTCACATATGGGCAAACGCAAAAACGACCCGCTGCCGTCCAGTTCCATCTTCGCGAACATTGCGCGCATATGCATCTGGTTCTTGGGTGTGGCGACCGCATTGAAGATTTGCTTCAACGTCGATATCACCGCTTTTGTGGCCGCCATGGGCGTTGGCGGCATTGCGATATCTTTGGGCTTCCAGGACACGTTGCTGAATCTGATTGGTGGCCTGCAGGTTTCCATGGGGCGCTTGGTGGAACCCGGTCAGTATATCCAGGTGCTCAACCAATGCGGACGTGTGACGGACATCAGCTGGCGCCATACGACTATTCTGGATTCAGACGGCAAGACCCATATGATCCCCAATTCCCTTATGAATAAAAATTCACTCGTCGACATAGGCAGCACGGGTGAAGTCCAAGTGCCGTTTCTGATTCCGGTTTCCACCGACGTGCATGACTTCACGCGTGATGTGGAGGATGCGTTGCTGAAATCCCTTGACGGCCAGCTGGGACCACGTGGCATAAAAGTGCAGTTCGACGGCCAAATTTACGGCGGACTATCCGGCAATGTAGTGGCAGATATTATTCGCACACAAATGGACGCGTCAACCGCGCGCGACAAGATATCGCGTGCCATCGATCCCGTTTTGAAAGCAGTATCGAAAAACGCTGAGTAAAAACCGTGATTTGAAACTTGCTGAGGAGCCTTGTCTAGCGTTTCTTTTTGTGGTCGTATTTCTCATAAGCTTCGGTTACGGCCAATTCGTAGTCTTTGCGATGGCCCTTCACCGTGGTGTCCAATATCAGCCCACAGGAAAACGATAGCAGTCCGCAGCC
>JAEXAI010000021.1 GCA_023394615.1 Actinomycetes bacterium
GGCCCCGGGCGCGGCGCGGGCGGCGGGTTGCAGGCGTGTGGTTGCGGGCCCCAGGCGCGGCGCGGGCGGTGGGTTGCAGGTGGCAGGTTGCAGGTTGCGGGGCATCGGCCGAAAACCCCGTCGTGGGGTTTCCGCAAGTGCAACCGCGGCAAATTCAACGGTTTGACCCGCAAGATTCGAGTACAGACGAGCGAAAAGGCCTAGAAAAGGGTGGTTTGCGTCTTTTCAGGAGGCCTTCGTCACGCCCGAGAAAGGTAGGTTTTTCTTATTGGCTCCGTGAGCTGGGCTTTCTTGCTTGCGCCAAATTGCCGCCGAGGCCACTCGCAACTTTAGGATGTCTCAAATAACGCAAACCACCCTTTTCTAGGCCTTTTCGCTCGTCTCAACTCGAGAGTTGACCAATTATCCAAATAAAAGTCTCTCAAAAGTAGGTTTCTGTTTGCTTGAGCGCGGGTGGCGGGATGCAAGGCACTGGTCGAAAACCCCGTCGTGGGGTTTCTGCTTGCGTGGCCGCATAGGCAGAGTTTGCTCGCAGGGATAAAGTTGGGCGCGGGGATAGAGCTTAAGCGTATATGCCGTGCTCCTTAGCGTACTTTTTGCCTTTGCCACACTTGGGGTGGGTCAGCTTGCAGTGATTCTTGCAATGAGGACAATGCCCGATGGTTTTCGAGGCTTCAGATTTCTTGCCTTTAACCTGCTTGTTCTTTTTCGACTGCTTACTTGTTTTATCCTTCTTGTTCTTCTTGCCCATGAAGATCACCCGTCTTGCTATTTAAGGTTGCGATTGCTTGGAACGAAACCTTCGTTAGTGTTGTTTGCTAGTTCGCGATTATGTTACTACTTTGGTAGCATTTTTGCTAGCAGCACGGCAACAGTGGAAGGTCCTGCGGCTCACCGACTACGTGAACGGCTGCTTTTCTGCATGCGCTTTGGTGCCACACCTGCGAGACCGGCAATTTGGCATGCCTTGCGCGAACAGCAATTTGGCATGCCTTGTACACACGACGAATCTTGGCGAAATGCGTGGGAACGACGGCCTCCCTTACACATCGATTCCCAGAAGCGCTTTTGCGGCGATGCCAATCAGGTACGATATCACGGCCACCGAAAGCGAGATAGCGGTCATTTCGCCAAAGCGACGGCGGAATGGCTCTTCTTTGGCGACGCTCAGGTAGTAGTTGAAAAACGCGATGATGGCGACGACGATGGCAATCATCACGAAGAAAGCCGCCACGTACATATCGTTGGGGAATAGCAGGTAGGGCAGCACCATCAGCACCACCGTCACGATATAGGCGATGCCTGTATAAACGCTCGATTTCATGGCGTCGTCATGACCCTCGGCGCGCTCGGCCAAGAAATTCGATGCAGCCATGGAAAGCGTCGCGGAAACGCCAGTAATAATGCCAGTCATGGCCACCAACTTCGTGTCAGCCAACGCGAACGTGACGCCTGCGATGGCGCCCGTTAGTTCCACGAGTGCGTCATTGAGGCCCAACACCATGGCGCCTACGTAATGCAAGCGCTCTTCGTCTAACATGCCTTCGATTTCGGCTTCATGGCGACGCTCGTCATCGAGCATTTGCGCAGCTTGCGGCAATTGCTCGACCATTTTTTCGTATGATGACTGCGCCATCTGTTCATCTTTTTCCAAGCTCTTCATCACGAAGGTGAATCCTAAAATGCGCGTGGTCATTTTCAGACGGAACAACTTGCCCGCCGGTGCGCTCATCTGGCGTCCGGTAATGCGGGCCCACGTTTCGGCATGCAGCTTTTCATCAGCTGCCATCTGCTCCAAAAGCTCTTTGTTGCGGGGGTCTTTTTCCCGCTGCGCCATGAAGGCATATACTGCCGCGCCGATTTCTTCGTCCATTTGCGCCTTTTCTATTGCAGACATAAGGTCAGCGTCGATGGCAGCGGGTGTGGTAGCGGGCTCGGTGGCGGCGGGTGTGGTAGCGGGTGTGGTAGCGGTGGGCTCGATGACAGCGGGTGTGGCGGCGGGTTCGGTGGCGGCGGGTGTGATGGCAGCGGGTGTGGTAGCGGCGGGCTCGGTGGCGGTGGGTTCGGTGGCGGCGGGAGTTGTCGGCATAGATACGGCCGTAGGTGCTGCCGATGTCGGTGCGGGGTTGGTGCTGTCGTTCATGTGGGTGTCATTGCTCCTTCGTTTACAGGTTGCGCTTACTGATTCTATCGCACGAATATCATTCTCACCTGCATCGCACACAATTATGTAATAGAATGACTGCCATGACTGCATTCGGCACATATTCGATGTTTTCGCGCACCTGCGGCATGGCAGAACCACACCGATGCGTGCTTTTTGCAAATGCTGCGTTTTCACATGCCTGCGGCAGCACGATTGCCGGGTTGGGTCGATAGGTTATGTGGCAGCGATTTACACTCTACGACATTCGCGTCGTTTCCCATTATTTGGGTGTTTTGCTGGTTATCGCGGCAGGCGCACAGCTTATTCCTTTCTTCGTGTCTATATGTTTTGCGGAATGGAGCGTTGCCGCACGCTACCTTTTCTGCGCCGGCCTGACGCTCTGTATCGGCACCGGCATGCGCATGATGCGCATCGAACCAGGCCAGTTGAACCGCCAGCAGGCTATGGCCGTGACAGGATTCGGCTGGATGGTCTTGGGGCTGGCTTCCGCCGTTCCGCTTGCCATGAGCGGGCATTTTTCCACATATCTTGATGCATTGTTCGATTGCGTATCGGGCTTCACGTGCACGGGCGTAAGCATTATCAGTGATTTGGATCACCTTTCAAACGGTGACAACATGTGGCGCTTCATCATGCATTTCATGGGCGGCACCGGGTTGGTGGTGATTGCCATGTCGCTAGGCATTATCGGCGGCTCGGCCAGTACGGGCCTTTACATGTCGGAAGGCCGCAGCGAGCATGTGGTTCCCAGCGTGATGGAAACCGCTCGCTTCATCATCAAGTTCTCGTTTCTGGTGGTGTTTGCCTTCACCCTCGCATTCACTGTGGTGATGTTTTATAAGGGAATGAGCTTGGATCGGGCGTTTTTGCATTCGCTGTGGGTTTCCATCGGTGGCTTCATGACCGCCGGTTTCGCGCCTATGAGCGCTAGCATCGCCTACTATCATTCGCCGATAATTGAATGGATGGCCATGGCGATTATGCTGGTTGGCGGCATAAACTTCAGCTTGCACGGAGCCGCCTGGCGCGGTCGCATCAAGGGATTTTTCCAAGATATTGAGACTCGCACAGCCATCATATGGTGGACGGTTTTGTTGGCTTCATTCATGTTCGCGCTTTCGCAAACCACGCTGGGCAGCAACATCATGTCGATGGTGCGCTCGGCGCTGTTCATATTCATCTCGTCGATGACTACCACAGGATTTGCAACGCTGAACACCAACCAGATACATACGGTGTTCTCGTCGGGCGCGATTCTGATTCTGGTGCTGGGCATGACCATCGGCGCCGGAGCTGGATCCACATGCGGCGGCATTAAACTTCTGCGCGTAGGCATCATCGTGAAGTCGGTGTGGGCTACCATCAAGTCGGCATTCTCGCCCGACTCTGCGCGCGTGAACGTGGCGTATTATCACATCGGCCGCCACCTGCTTTCACCAGGCATCGTGAAAGAGGCCATGACCATATTCATCCTATTCACCGTAACGTATGCCATCGGCGCAATGGCCGGCGTTGCCTACGGCTACGGCGCCATCGACTCCATTTTCGAAAGCGTTATCATGGCCAGCAGTACTGGCATATCGGCCGGCATATCGTCGCAGTCGATGCCTGAGCCGCTTCAGATTATCTACATGCTTGAGATGTGGGCTGGACGTTTGGAATTCATCACGTTCTTGGCGCTGTTCTTCAAGATCATCGCCTCGCTAAAGCCCCACAAGCTGAATCTGCACCATATCTTTAATAGGTAGGCGCGGGCATAGGTCGCGGGCATAGGTCGCGCGGGCTGCGGACGTAAATAAAACGCGCGCACCGCCTTTTACAGCAGCGCACGCGTTTCAAAAAACGTGACAAATGACCCGTCCCACTGTCACGTCCCGTTTCCCAAAAACGTGACAAATGACCCGTCCCACTGTCACGTCCCACTGTCACGTTTTACTTCATGAGTTTGCACACTTTTTGGGCGTAGGCGACTGGATCCTCAATATTGATGCCTTCCATCAACAGCGCCTGATCGTACAAGATGTCTGTGTAGTCGGCCACCTTTTCAGTGTCGCCCGCCTCCTGCGCAGCACGCAGCGCCTCGAATACTGGGTGGTTCGCGTTTACCTGCAACACGCGCTCGGCTTTCACGCCGTCGGCGTCGGGCATGTTCGACATCACCTTTTCCATCTCAAGGCTAACCGGACCCTTTGCCGTAATAGAGGCAGGAGCCTCGGTCAAACGCGTGGTCGGCGCCACGTCGGTAATGCGGTCTCCCAACGCATCCTTCATAGCCGTGAACAGGGCTTCGTTGTCTTTTGCCGTAGCTTCCACAGCGGTCTTGTCGGCTTCGCTGTCAAGACCCAGGTCTTCACCTGCAACGTTCTTCAAAGCCTTTTCCTTATAGTTTTGCATGGTAGTGAAGCAGAACTCATCCACATCCTGCGTGCACAGCAGCACGTCGATGCCGCGATCGAGCACCGATGTGACCAGTGGCATTTTCGCCAAACGATCCACAGATTCACCCGCTGCATAGTAAATGGCGTCCTGACCTTCAGCCATCTGCTCGACATATTCGTCCAGCGTAATCATTTTCTTTTCCTTCGCGGAATAGAACAGCAGCAGGTCGGCCAATAGATCTTTGTTCATGCCGTAGCTGCTGTAAATGCCGTACTTCAATCCGCGACCGAAATTCTCGAAAAACGTTTCGTAAGCCGGACGATCTTTGTCGCGCATATCTTCAAGGTCGGACTTGACCTTCTTTTCAATCTTGTTCGCGATAGCGCGCAGCTGGCTGTTGTGCTGCAGTGTTTCACGTGAAATGTTCAGCGAAAGGTCTTGGCTGTCGACTACGCCGTGTACAAAATTGAAGTAGTCAGGCAGCAACTCTTCGCACTTTTCCATGATCAGCACGTTGGAACTGTAGAGCTCCAGGCCCTTTTTGTAGTCCTTCGAATACAGGTCGAACGGCGGGCGACTGGGGATGAACAGCAACACATCATAGGAAATCGCGCCCTCGGCATGAATGCTGATGGTGCGTGCGGGGTCGCTAAAGTCGTGGAATTGAGACTTGTAAAACTCGTTGTAGTCTTCCTGCTTCACTTCCGACTTGCGGCGCTTCCAGATAGGAATCATCGAATTGATAGTGTCGATCTCGGTATATTCTTCGTACTCGGTTTGATAATCGTCGCCAGCGTCCTCGGGCTTGGGCAGTGGACGACTCTTCGTGCATTCCATCTTGATGGGGTAGCGCACGTAGTTGCTATAGCGCCTCACCAGCTCTTTGATGCTGTATTCGCTCAAATACTCGTCGTAGTTCTCGTTGTCTGTGTTTTCCTTGATGGTCAGAATCACGTCAGTGCCGTGCGTTGCGCGCTCGGCTTCTTTGATGGTGTAGCCCTCCACGCCGTCGCTTTCCCATTCATAAGCCACGTCGTCACCGTAGGCCCGCGACACCACTTCCACCTTCGAGGAGACCATGAACGCGGAATAGAAACCAACGCCAAACTGGCCGATGATGTCCACGTCCTGCTTGGCTTCGTCGTTGTCGGCTTTGAATTCCATACTGTCGGAATGAGCAATGGTGCCTAGATTCTTTTCCAGCGAATCCTTGTCCATACCGATGCCGTTATCCGAAACGGTGAGCGTGCGCGCGTCTTTGTCGAACGCAATGCTAATGGCCAAATCGTCTTTGCTTAAATGAGTGCTTTCATCAGTCAGACTTTTAAAATAGAGCTTATCAGCTGCGTCGGACGCATTGCTGATAAGCTCGCGAAGGAAAATTTCCTTGTTGGTGTAAATAGAGTTGATCATCAGGTCGAGCAGTTTCTTGCTCTCTGTTTTGAACTTGCGCATAAATGCCCTTTCTTCGTTTCCCGTGCTGCGTGATATCTAAGCGGCGGCTGCGTTGGCAGCGTGCGACCTCTTTTATCGGGCTGCAACTGCGTTGGCAGCGTGCGACCGCCTTTTATCGGGCTGCGGCTGCGTTGGCAGTCATTGCCTTCGAGTGCTAGAAAATGATTATAGTAACGAAATCTTCCTTTGCAAGCTTTGATGCGCGAATTTCACCATTCGTTATCTAGCGGTTAAGAAAGGAGCCCGGGGCGAAGGCACTGTGCTCGTCTTTTACTTCGATACCGGCTTCGCGCAGGACGCGTACGGCCACCCCGTCGCCGTCGCTCAGAGTGCCCGTAAAGCTACCGTCGTAGATACGGCCGCTTCCGCAGCTGGGGCTTTTCGCCTTCATGATGGCGAAATCGCACCCTTGCGCATAAGCGCGCTCGAGGGTTTTACGCGCGCCCTCTTCGAATGCAGCCGTCACGTCGAGGCCTTCGCTGTTCATCACGCGCAACGGAGCTCCCGGCTGAATCTCGCTTGCGGGACGCGGTTTCTTCAAGCCGCCCAGGCATTCGGGGCACACGGGAACCAACTCATTGTCGCGCCCGAGCGCCATCACTTCCGCACAGGGTTTCGATTGCGCATCGTATCGGCAAGGCACCCCCAAAAGACAAGCGCTCACAAGTATTTTCATGTTGTCCTTTCCTGCCCATTGCATGCTGACGTCTTGGGTTTTCCGTGGTTGGCAGATACTCGCATTATAATTGAGAGGAAACAAATTGAGCGGCACCGCTTGGAAGTGCCGAAAAGGAGGCCCGCCCATGGCCAGCACCACCCAATCGCAGGACAAGCCAAATCCTATTCTTGTGATCGTTTTCTTTCTGGTCGTATTGCTCCTTATACTGGCTTTCGCCCGTTGCACATCCGATTCGTCGGCCAGCAAAGCGACGACGGCAACACCCATGCCGACCAATTCCTATAACTGGGACAACCTGAACACCTCAGGCGACTTTTATTCCTATTCCTTGAACGGCAAGACGGCATCCACTATAGGCGTTGACGTGTCAGAACTTCAGGGTGACATCGACTGGCGCGCCGTAGCTTCCGACGGCATAGATTTCGCAATCGTACAAATAGGCAATCGCGGCTATACTCAGGGCGGACTTTCGCTGGATGATTATTATCAGCAGAACATCACCGGTGCAGCGACGGCCGGATTGAAAACGGGAGTCTATTTCTTTTCGCAAGCCATCACCATCGACGAGGCCGAAGAGGAAGCTGATTTCGTTGTGAAGAATCTTGGAGGGCGGCAGCTTGACTACCCCATCGTGTTCGACGCCGAGCCAGTTAGCGGCACGAACGCACGGGCGAATTCTCTTTCTGACAGCGAACGCAACGCTATCGCGCAGGCGTTTTGCCAGAAAATCGAAACCGCCGGATATCGTGCGATGATTTACGGGAACAGCAGCGACTTGAGTTCGTATAGCACCGACACTCTGACGACGTATCCAGTTTGGTATGCGGAATACGCATCAGTCCCCAGCACATCGAAGGACTTCTTGATCTGGCAATATACCAATAAAGGGTCAGTCAACGGGATTTCCACGCACGTTGATTTGAGCATTGATTTAAGCGCCGCAAGATAAAGCTCGCAACAGGTGTCCGGCCGGTGCCCGACAGGTGCCCGACCAACGAAGCGCAGAGCGCCACTCCTCGGTGTCGCGGACGCAGGCGCAGGGCATTCGGCCGACCCACGGAGCGCGGGCCGCTGCGCAGCCACCGCGCCGATTGCGCTAGTAGTTTCGTCTGTATTGCATGCCGCTTTGCACGTTGC
Source organism: Actinomycetes bacterium (assembly GCA_023394615.1). GTDB lineage: Bacteria > Actinomycetota > Coriobacteriia > Coriobacteriales > Eggerthellaceae > JAEXAI01. The sequence continues at coordinate 7,818 of JAEXAI010000021.1, forward strand.
CAATGATGACGCCGATGCCATACCATGCCGCATGAATCATCTGGCCGTTTTGGTAGTAGATGCCTGTATGCTGGCTGCCGCCATCCCAGTCTTGATGGATAACGCACACGTCACCCGGCTGAGGGTTCCATACCTGATATCCCCAGTTGATGAGGCTGCCGGTCCAGGATGGAGCATAGCCGCCAGCTTGGCTATAGCACCACGACACGAAACCCGAGCAATCGAATCCGCCTGCCGATGGCGACTTTCCGCCCCACACGTAATCCCAGCCCAGATAGCTAAGCGCGATGGATACCACCGTGCTGCCGAAATCGCTGCCACCAGACGAACCGGTATCACCGCCCGTATCGGTGCTGCCGCCGGAATCCACGCTTCCGCCGCCGCTGTCGACCGAACCGCCGCCCGTATCAATGCTGCCACCGCCGACATCAACCGAACCACCGCCAGAGGATCCACCCGCGTCGATACTGCCGCCAGCTGTGGAGCCTCCGCCACCAGCAGCCGATTCGCTACCGGAGCTAGAACCAGCGCCTATACCCGAAGACTCAATGGCGCCCTGTTCGGCGAGCTGCGACAACGTTGCCTGGTCGGTCACCGTTTGCATGCTGGCTTGGTTCTGCGCCACCAAAGCGGCGGCTTCAGCGCTGAGGCTTTGGTAGACGGATTGCATCTGCGACACAGTGGACATGGCGTCGGCTTGCACTCGCTGCGCTTCTTCCGCGGTTCGCGTGGCTTCTTCGCGCTGCACCGCATAGGTCGCTTTCGCGTCGCTGATAGCAGCACGCGACACCTTGGCTTCTTGCACCAGCGCCGCATCATCATCGTTGAGCTGGTTTAGAATGTCCCAATTCGTGGCAAAACTCTCAAACGATTCGGAACCTAGCAGCACATCCAAAAAACCGTTCGAGCCACTTCGGTACATCGAGCGCGCGCGAGTACTCAGTTTGCTTTGACATTCGGCGATTGTCGCTGTTTCGGTATCGATGCGCACCTGCGCATCATCCATTTTCGCCTGGGCTGCGGCTTGCTCGTCGAGCGCCTTGTAATAATTATTGGAGGCGCGATCCAAGCTAGACTGCATAGATTGCAGCTGAGACAGAGCCGCGTCGGCTTCTTTTTGCTTGTCGCTGACCTCGTCAGCAAACAACGTTTGTGGAAACAACAGGCTTGTGGCGCCTAAAGCTAATAGGCCGCTGAAAAAGAATCGCCTGCTGACTGCGTTTTTTAGCTCTTTCATCGGATACCTCCCGAATGAGCTGGTGGTGTATGTGTCAGGCACTGCTCATATTAACATGCATGAACGCGAATTCAAGACCCGATTACGCTCTCTGGGGGTCGTTTGGCGATATGACAGGCGCGTTTGAGGGCGCTGATTGGCATTCTCGCGGACGCCGATTGTCGAGTGATTGCCGAGTGATTGTCGGTTGATTGTCGGTTGATTGCCGAGCGATTATCGGCTCATCGCCTACGGGCGGCCCTTCAGCACGATATAGATACTCAGCACCAATGCTCCCAAGTAGCCGAGAAAACCAATGACGGGAATTCCCAGTACGCGTGGCTCCATAGCCGTCATGCACAGCATCGACGATCCGATGAACAGCCCGGCAGTTATCATCCCCAGCGTGGCGCGATCGATCGTGCCTTCCAGCCTGTCCGTCATCTTCGTGAGGCCTTTTGCAGAAACCTGCATCGTCATTTCGCCTTTTTCCATCATGTCCAGTAAGTCGGACACTTGCGAGGGAATTCCCACTGCCTTATGAGACAGCTTCCGAAGCGCGAGCAGTTGGTTTTTCATTTCGTCGGTCAGATTGAAGTCATCCAGTATATGCGAGCGCAAATATTCCTCGATTACGCCGATAATGCTGATCTCGGGGGCCAGGGCCTCAAGCGTTCCTTCCAACGTCATAATGCCACGCGCCAGCATGGTAAACGATGCCGGCATGGCGATGTGCTGCTCACGGATAAGCGACAGCAAGTCGGCCATAGCCGCAGACAGGTCGATGTCTGCAATGCTGTCGGACGCATAACGAGATAGCATGGAGTCCAAATCGCTGAGCAGCTTACCGTGGTTCACTTCCCCAACAGGTCGGCCCCACACCAGAAGCACGTTCTTTAGTTCCTGAGCATCACGGCTCGCTACCGCTAAAAACAGCTTCCGCAGAAGAGAGCATTCGGTCTCGGTGAGACGCCCCACCATTCCCAGATCGATCCACTCGATGGACGGACCTTCATGCACGATAATATTTCCCGCATGCGGGTCAGCATGAAACAGCCCATCGTGCAAAAGCTGCTTGACATAATTCTGCGCAATCAGATTGCCCACGTCCACAACATCGATACCCATGTCGTCTAAAGTGCGAGTGTCCTCAATTGTGGGACCTTCCACGTATTCCATCACCAGCACGGTCTCACTGGTCAGGTTTTCGTAGACCTTCGGCGACGTCACGTATTCCTCATCTTCGCAGTTCGTGCGGAAGCTCTCGAGATTTTGCGCCTCGTGGGTAAAATCAATCTCTTCGCGAACGGTGCGATCGAGTTCATCCACGAAAGCCGTGATATCGATATTCTGCAAATCGGCACTATGTGCCGCCGATATTTCCAGCAAGTCGTTCGCACGTCGCAAAAGCTCGATATCCTCGGTCATCAGCTTTCGCACATTCGGGCGCTGGACTTTCACGGCCACCACATCGCCACCGTGTCGCAGAATGGCTTTATGCACTTGGGCCACTGACGCCGAACCCAGCGGGCGCTTGTTCACGCGGCGGAATATCGTTTTGTAGTCACCGTCATAGGCCTTGTCTAGGCGTTCTTCTACCTGGTGAAACGTCATCGGGGGCGCGGTGGATCGAAGCGTTGCGAACGCGTCGCAGTATTCTTCGGGGAACATGTCGCGACGAGCCGACATGACCTGCGCAGCCTTCACAAATGTCGGCCCCAAATCAATCATCGTGCTTTTCAGTTTTTCAGGGGTCGGACCTTTATAAATCTGGTGATTCCAAAGTATGTGGATGATTTCTTTCAGGCGCTTGCTTGATGTTTTGTCGGCAGCCCCGCGCTTCAAAGCCCGGGCCAGCAGCAAAGCCTCGTTGCCTCTATCGGTGACTTCAGGCATTGCCCATCTCCTTCGAATGCGCGGTAAACCGGCAAGCACAGGCTGCGTGCAGATGTCGAGATGCGCAGACCATATGTACTACTTGCGGCTCTGCGGACGCGTACAACATGCGGATTGGCCCTCTGTTTCGCCAGCCGAATCGCCAGCCGAAAGCACGCCCACGAGCGTTTGGCCGAACGCGAAAGCCGCCCTCGGACCGTTCGCAGTGATGATAGGCGTTCCGTTTTCGTCTTGTCCGCCCTCGACTGCGGCACCTGTCCATTTCGCACCATGCGCGCGAAGGTCGCTTTCTTGGCCTTCCCACGCTGTCGCCTCCACGCCGTCAAGCAAACCGGCATGGGCCAATATGGATGGAGCTATGCAAATAGCCGATACCGGCTTGCCCGCATGTAAAGTATCGCGCGCGATACGCTGCGCAGTTGGGTCATCAAAATACACTTCAGCGCCGCTTCCACCCACGAATACGGCAAGGTCCCATGCTCTTTTCGCGGCATCTTCCAAAGTGCAATCTGCGTGCACGATGGAGTCCAGCATTCCGCGACATTTTCCCGCATGGGTGCTAGCCGTGACAATGTTCGCGCCCGAGGCATACAAAGCAGCGCGCGGCTGGGCGTATTCTTCATCCCGGAAACCTTCAGGAGCTATCACCATCAGCACATTCTTGTTTTCAAGTCCCACTGCCGACATCCAATCTATCCACTTGCTCGTGCGCAGGGCGTCTGCGCAGGGCGTCTCTGGTTTTCTATCCACTTGCTCGTGCGCAGGGCGTCTCTGGTTCTGCAAGGCCAATCTTATCAGCTATGCAGAAAGATTATCAGGCAATCCGCCAATATTCGACATGCCGTTACGGAAACGGAGATTGAAGCAGCACAAACGGTGATAGGTGGTGGGTGCTAGCGGCAACATGGTCGGTTTGCTGGGGGTGGTTTCGGTTTGCTGGGGTGTTTCGGTTTGCTGAGGCTGGTTCGCGGGGTGTCGGTTTGCTGGGGCTGCTTTGCTCGCTGGGGGACGGTCGGGATGGAAATCAGCCTTGCTCGCTAGGAGTGGCCAGCTGGAAATCAACCTTACTCTCGAGTTGAACGGACCAAAATGACCTAGAAATAGGAGGTTTGCGTCTTTTCGCAACGGCCCCGACAGGCTCGGCAAGAATGGATTTTCCCCTACCCCTATCTGAACTGGTATTTCGCAAGTTCTTCAAACGATAGCTAAAAGAACTCACGGTGATTTGTCAGCAATGCTGTCTGAAAAAGACGCAAACCACCTATTTCTAGGCCTTTTTACTATCCTCAACTCGAAAGTTGGTCCAACAACAGTATCAAAGCAGCTTCACCGCCACATCAAGCCAATGTGCCAACGGCAATCATTCACGCACGCCGCAAAGAAAAAAGATGCTTGAGGAATTGTCAAGAGGGCAAATTTCACTTCCACCGGATTTGTTTTTCGGGCATCGACACATGCCCGATCCGCGCGTTACACTAGCGATATTAGAAACAAGCCCAACCAGTCGATATATCTGCACCCCGACCCGGCGCCAACCAACACAGAGTCATTACGTTGCTCGCGCATCAACATCTCAAGCTTGCAAGACCCCATTTACTCAGGTCATTCGAAAGGGTTGTATTATGCCACATGAAATCGTTTTCGGATTTATGACAGCAATACAAGCTTGCCGCTCATCCCGTATAGATTGGAAAAAGCTCACCATATCACACCAACGTCAATGCCCGGCAAAGGAGCCTTCGGCAAAGGAACTTGCCCATGCGGTTGAGTGTATGGAACGCCTTTATCCAGGCATTGTGCTGAAACCACCGTTTCACTATTTGGTTAATAAATCCTCACTGAGACATTCGGATTCAATCAGGCACCCGCACTCGTTTACCTCGACCATCCCCAGCAGCTCGATAGTCCGCTTAGCCGACGGGATCTATGCCGCAACTCCGCCTTTTGCTTTCGCTCAAGAATGCACCCAGCAAAACTACGCCGATCGTTTAAGAATTGCTTGGGAAATATGCGGCACATACCAAAGTGGCCTATGCGGACTACCCGCCGCATACAACACCCCGCCGCTCTCTTCTGTTGTCGATATGCGAAATTATGCACGCAGAAATTCCCATATCAACGGAGGCGAAATCGCTCTTCGTTCTCTCAGGTACACTGCTGATGAATCGGCTTCACCTCGAGAGTCACAACTAGGGCTAACGCTTGGTCTGCTTACGCGATACGGCGGAGCCGGACTGGGAATTCCCCGCATGAACTTCGGCGTTTCAACAACGCCAGGCGCTCGGGCCATCTGCGGGAAAAGCAAGCTTTACCTAGACCTTTCTTGGCCTCATTTCAAATATGACATCGAATACCAAAGCGACGAAACCCATGGTGACGGAATGAGAACGAGTGATTCGCGCAGAGAAAACGCGCTCGAGTCGATGGGGTTCACGGTAATCAGCATCACCACAGAAGAGTTTAATAGCTTTCGAACGACGGTAGAATTTGCAAATTTGCTTCGAAAACGTTTTGGAAAGCGACATCCACCAAGTTTCGATGATTATCACGCACGTCAGCTGAAATTGCGCCGCGACCTTGGAATGCCTGTAGGTTTTGAACTATAGCATTTCCCGAAACGCGCACACGCCTCGTACGGCAGGGGCGGGTTCGGGTTGGATGGACCAAAATGACCTAGGAATAGGAGGTTTGCGCCCTTCGCAGCCCTCCCGATACGTTCGCCACTGGAGGTTTGCGCCCTTCGCAGCCCTCCCCCGATACGTGTGCCACTGGAGGTTTGCGCCCTTCGCAGCCCCTCCCGACACGTTCGACAATAGTGAGTTTTTCCCACTTCCATTGTACGGGTGTTTCCCAAATTCGCTACTTGGGTTGCTTATGGCGAGCATGGTTTGCAATGCCTCCAACAAGTCTGCAAGTGTAGAATGGAATCATGAGCATTTCGACAAACACACAACCCGACTTCACAAGCGCACGGCGTGAGGCCTTTCATATTCTGGACGAATCCATGCGACAGGGATTGCGCCCGTGGCTGATAGTGGGCTTATCGTCCGTGGCGACACGCGAGCAACGCGCTTTGGCGATTGCTGGAAAAGGATTTGGCTCAAGCGTGACCACACTTGATTCGTGGGCGCGCGAGCTGTGGGAACTACATGGGGATGGCCGCACAATTGTGGAAGACTCTGCGCGCCTCATGATTCTCTGGGAGCTTTTGCAGAACTCCGATGACAGCCTGTTGCATTCAGCAGGAACCGCCAATCTGCTTTCGCGGTGTGCTCAGCAAGCGCTGCCACTTGTAAACGACTCGATGCAATCTGGCTCAGCTCAGCTCTCCGAAAGCGAGCAAGCGGCTACAAAAATACTATGTGCTTACCGCAGCGCAATTGCCGAAAGAAACTTGATAGAACCATCTCAGATATACCATGAGCTGGCGCTGCGCAGCGACATCCTGTCGCTCTACGCGCCCGTGCTGCTGGAAATCGAACTGTGTGACCTGACCTATCTGCAGCAGGCATTTTTAGACGCAGTCGGGGCTCATCTAGTGCTTAACGACATGCGAGCGCCTTCCAAGTCGCGCCGAAGCGATGAGCTGTCTTGTTTCCTGCAAACAGTTTTTCGCAGGCAGCACGATGCGGCACGCGTAGTGCCGAAAGGATCAGTGTGTGTTGCGGCATCGATGGGACCGACGGCTTCAACCTATCAAATAATGGACGCAATCAAAGACGCGGTGGCAAAGGCGACTGCGACCGCGACCGATGCCGCGACCGCGACCGATACAGTGACCGCGATTGGTGCCACGACCGCGACCGATGCCGTGGCCGCGATTGGTGCCGCGACCGCGACCGATACAGTGACCGCGATTGGTGCCACGGCCGTGACCGATGCCGTGGCCGCGGCGGACGATGCAAGGGCGCTCGAAGAAAACGGCGACGCAAGGGCCGCGGCGGACGGTGGCGCACCAGCTGCACCTGTTGCTGGCACATACAAGGTGGTCGTGGCCTCGAAAGACCCCGTCTCTCTTTTCAACAACATTGCCGCACCGCTGTTGGGCGACGGCATCAGCTGCAGCGTTTCTGCTACCACACCTTTTGCCTGCACTGATATGGGACGTGCGCTCGTCGATTTATCCGACCTGCACGACAACGCCAACATCGATGTTTTGGAAGCAACCGATTTTAGCTACAATCAGTTTTCAGGCATGAGCCGCATCAGCACGTTCAGGCTAGACAAGATGCGCAGGAATAACAGACTCATCGATGCCGAAGAGGTGCTATGCGACTTGGCTGGGCATGCTGCCGAAGGGCTGAAAGGCGTGATTGGCCTGTTGGACATTCGCGATTTCGACGGGGCGCTTGATTGCCTGCAAGCATATGCCATCAGGCGTTTTGCGAAAGAGCCTGCCTATCTGCAACAACAATTACGAGCCTTACATATAGCACGCGATATCTGCACGCAGCCCGGCATGGAATCGCTTTCATTTTCCCAAGCCATCGAGCTCATTGAAGATGCTGCGGTTTCAATCGCTCAGCAAAGTGCGCCGAACCCGCACGTGCTCATAACCACCTTACGAGAGAGCGCGACGCTAGAACCGTCTAGCGTGAATTGCGCGATTATTTGCGACATGAATGCAAAAGATTACCCGGTTGCTTCGCCTGACGATTCGCTTACCACGTTGCTTGAAAAATGGGGGGCGCGAGTTGCGCAGGACCCGCTGCGCGAGTTGCGCCACAGTTTTTTCCGCACCGTGGAAAGCGCAACGGATTCAATCGTGCTGCAACGCTTGGTGAACGATGAAGTCGCAGACCCCGCCGCTCCCGCAGCCCTGTTCGAAGAAGCGATGGACTGCTACCGCGCAAGCATTACCGACACTGCGGATATGGACAGGGCCCTTTTGGTGCCAAAATGCCTGTTAGCATACACCACCACACGTGGCGAACAGCACCTTTTGGAGAATGCATCACTGGGAGCGCTGGTGAAGTCGACGGAGACTTTCGACTTCCCGCAGGTAGGCGCAGTTAGCGATGACGCAAAACCTATCATTGTGGCTCCACGAAGATATGGCACAAACGTTTTCGAGGGCATGGACCTCTCTCCCTCGCAAATCGAAAGCTATTTGGAATGCCCGTACCAATGGTTCGTGAAACGGCGTTTGAAAATGGAAACGTTGGACGAAGGTTTTGGTCCAATGGAGCGCGGAACATTCATGCATAAAGTACTGGAGGAGTTTTATCGCCTCTTTCAGCAGGAAGTCGCGCCGAAAGTGACGCCGGAAAACCGCGCTCATGCTGAAATCGCGATGCGTCGTACCTTCAAAAAAGTTGCAGCAGCACAGCCGACCCTGCCGCTGGGCAAACGCTACGCGCCAGCGAACGCATGGGAGCAAAAACAACTAGACGACATGTTGGGCCTTCTGTTGAACTATTTGGATACCGAAGAAATCCTGTTGCCGGGTTTTGCCCCTGCGCGCTTCGAGTGGATTTTCGGCACGACCAATCCGTTTCATTATGCAGGCTGCAACATCACAGGCTGCATCGATCGCATCGATGTGGATGATGAGGGCAACGCCGTGATTATCGATTACAAGTCGTCGCTATCAAACGATTACCGACTTTTCGACCCGAAGAATCCCGATGAGAAATTCCACCTGCCACACAAAATGCAGGCTCTGATCTATGCACGTGTTGCAAGCGATTTGCTGGGCCTGCGCGTTGTAGGGTCGCTGTATATAAAACCCACCGACGGCACGATTATGGGGGCTTACTTCGACCCCGTTGTCGGGCCGGAAAGCATTCCTTTTAAAACGAAGTCGGCAGCTGAAGCATGCCGAGTGCCGTTTTTACATACGCGCGATTTCGAAGACCTGATGGACAAAAGCGAGGCCACAGTAGCGGAGAGAATCTCCTATTTGGCGCAGGGGAATATCACACCCAACCCGCTGAGCAAGGAAGTATGCCGCTATTGCCCCGCCGACATCTGCAGCAAGCGGCTGAGTCCGAAAGAGGCGCGATGAATCTGGATTCTTTCACCCCTCAACAACGACAGAGCGTCACTCACCTCGACGGTCCATTGCTTATCTGCGCCGGAGCCGGTTCGGGCAAAACCTTCACGCTGACCCAGCGCATCGCCTGGGCGTTGATGCCTGGCTCCGGCAAAGACGAGTCCGCCTATCTGGAGAGTGTTGACCAGGCGCTGGTGATTACGTTCACCAATAAAGCAGCCGGGGAGATCAAATCGCGTGTGAGAAACACGCTTCGTGCCAACGGATTGGTTGATGAAGCACTCAAAGTCGACAGCGCATGGATTTCGACCATCCATGGCATGTGCCAACGAATTTTGCGCGAACACGCTTTGGAGTTGGGGATGGACCCAGCTTTCCAAATGGCAACCGAGACCCAACAGGAAGACGCGCTCCAACAGGCTATAAGCCTTGTGGTGGGACACATGTCTTTGGCGTCGGGCGCAAAAGGCGTTGCCGAGATCACAGAGTTGGCAGATGCGGGTGTTTCAGCAGATGCGACGAGTGAAATGGATGGGCTGCAATCGCTGCTGGATGAGTATCGCACCGAAAAAGTCGAAACGATGCTTCGCCAAATCCTGACTGCCGCATCGCACCAAACTCTTGGGTTGGACGCTCTGTCTTTGGGCCCTGAACCCCCCAGCGTCGGCGCTATCACACGCGCGCTCATTTCAGAATGCGAGGAAGCTGCCGCACAGGCCAACGAACAGAACGCAGCCCGCATCAACGAATTGCTTGGAAAACTCTACGGGACCCTGTCCCAGAGCAACGAGAGCATGGAGGATTTCGCAGCAATCTTGAATCAGGTAGAAACTGGCAAAATGCGACAAGCCTGCTGTAAAGACCTGGTCGCACGCATCAATCAAGCGCGCGAAGAGGCCTGCTTGGCGCTGGCTCTCCCATCGTGTGCCGATATGATGGCACTTGCCCGGCGCGTTGATGCCATCTACCACGAAACCTTACGCGAGCAGGCGCTGGTGGATATGAGCGACCTGATTCGCCTAACCCTCAAAGCATTTACCGAGCATCCGCAATTCGCCGAAGCTTACAAATTGCGATTTCGTTTGGTGATGGTGGACGAGTTCCAAGACACCAGCCAGATGCAGATAGACCTCATTGAGCAGCTGACCGGACAGGCGAATCATGCGCTTTGTACCGTGGGCGATTCCCAACAGAGCATCTACCGATTCCAAGGTGCGGATGTGAACGTGTACTTACAGCATAAATGCGATATGTGCTCTGAACAAGTGGGTGCGCAAAGCGTGGAGCTGCATGACAACTTCCGCAGTCACGGCGATGTGTTGGCTTTCGTGCGGGCGGTATGCGGGCAGGCCGATTATTTTGCGGAGGACTTCCTCGACCTCCAGCCCAAGCGAGACGAACAGGCCTTGGTGGATAGCGGCCGCAACTACAAGGGGAACACTGCGCGCATCGAACTCGTACTGGCTTCAGGCAAAGCATCGCAAGCCGAGCTGGTGGAAGCAGAAGCACAGCATATCGCGCAACGGTTCAAAGAGCTGGAGCGCGCAGGGCACACCGCTTCGCAGATGGTACTGCTTTTGGGCAAAACAACCCACATCGATACATTCGCCAGCGCTCTGCGTGCAGCCGGACTGCCTTGCGTGGTCGCCGGAGGATCAGGGTTTTTCGCCTTTCCGGTAGTTCTCGCTTGCCAAAGCCTGCTTCGCGCCATAGCCAACCCGCTTGATTCTGAAAGCCTCATCGATGTGCTTTCCAGCCAGGTCATGCCTGTTTCATCTGATGACTTGCTGCAGCTTTCGACCGTTACCCGTCAAGGCGAAAGCATCGTATCGCGCCAGAATCCCGGCGAAGCGTTTCTCGATGCCACGCGAATGCCTGCCAAACGCTCTGCCCTGCTAGACCACGCCATCAACGTGCTGCAGCGGGCATGGAAGCGTATCGGAAAGATGCCGCCGAGCCGCGTTTTTTCAGATGCCGTGGCGGAAAGCGGGTGGCTGGGTCGCCTGCAACATGGTGGCGCTTCTGAGCAGGCCGATGCGGCAAACATTCTAAAATTCATCCGTCTGATAGCCGAGGCCGAGGTGAATGCAGGATACGATATGGCGCGCATCTCATCGATTATGCAAGCGTCGGCCACTCGTGCGCAGAAGCCTGGAGCGCTCTCCACAGATGGCAATGATGCAGTGCGCATCATGACGGTACATGCTTCCAAAGGGTTGGAATTCCCAATCGTTGCCATAGCCGATTGCTATGAGGCAAAGTCATCAAAGCCCGGCAACACCGGCGACACTCTGCTTGCAAGCAGCCAGCAAGGCCGCGTATTCATATCGCTTCGACCTGCTGATTCGAAGGCTTATAAGGCCGCGACGTTTGCTGCTCGTGAGCTTTCCCCTCACAATCTAGCTGCCGCAACAACACCGGCAACATTACGTGAAAGCATAATGCACGTCAATTACGAAAGTGATTGCGCAGAACGCAGACGCCTCTTTTACGTTGCCGCCACCCGCGCAAGCGAGGCGCTCATCGTGTCGATGAGCCACAAGACCACGAAAACCGATGAGTTCGCTGGGGTGCAAAACGATATCCAACAAGCGCTTTTTCCAGAAGGCTTTCCGCAAGATTCAAGCGACGTAGCCTATGGCGGCAGCGAACCTCTGCGTTTTACGCGCATAAACGTTGCACCCGATGACGCTGCCGTCGACAACAATACTGCGAGTGCTGAAAATTGCCCAGGGGGTGATACTTCTGCGAACGCTTTCGATGTCGAGAACCACGATTTCAACCAGCAGCCCCAAACCATTGACATCCCGCTATTGAAACCGATGGACCAATCTCGGTTTGTCATAGCCGATAATCGTGAAGGGTTTTTCTCATACTCGTCTTTAAGTCGCGCGATAGAAGACGCGCCGGGCGACACCGCCTGTCAAAAAGAGATAAACCCGCCTCTCGTAGACCACACCATTGTCACGCCGGATGCAGATAAAGCCACCGATTTCGGATCTGCCTTGCATCGAGTTTGCGAGTGGATAGCCCTCCACGAAAAGCTCCCTGATGCCGCCGACATCAAGCAAGCCACGATTCGATTCGCCTCAACCTACCGCATCGTCGACGTCAATCGCCTGTACCAGGCAGTATCAGCATGGTATGAATCTGATGTTTGCAAACAGGCTTTCGAGTTCGACCACCACCAACCAGAAGTGCCGTTCTTCCAGCGCGTTGGCAATGATGTTATGGAGGGCTCGATTGACCTGTTGTGCTGGAACGGTTCGATTGATGAATCATCCCCCGCTGATGCTCTGATTATCGACTACAAAACCGGTGGCAGCGAATTTGAGAGTCGTGAGCAGCTGCAGGCGAAACACCTTTTGCAGGCACAGTGCTATGCGGTTGCCTCGTTGAGCAGAGGATTCAGTAGCATCCATGCGGTTTTTGTACGCGTAGAGCAAAAAGATGAGGCAGACCCGACACAGCCGCAAACCATTCGCTATGAATTTGCAGGCGACACATTGGCAACTCTGCAAAAACACGTTTCGAGCCTCAAGAAGCAGGTTTCCAACCCTGATTAGCCACCCGGGAAGCACGTTTTTTCGTCACAAGGGTACAGGGCTTTCAGGTTTCCAACAGCTTGGCAACCAACCCGTAAACCTGCTGGGGTATCCATAAGATACAAATATCAACGTTTCGTGACACCACTTCCAAACCTGAATCAGCAGAGTAGTATTCACATTGTCCCTAATGCAGCGGGGACTTCCCCTCGATACCCCTCCCCGCTGCATCCCTTTCCTTTTAAAAGACAATCAGCGCAGTATAAAAGCCACGATTAACGTGGCTTTTATACTTAATGGTTTATTTCCAATACCTTGCTCTTGCCCGAGCACCAACCAAATCATCAAGCCGAGCGGCAAGCTGTGACCTAATCCTCAACTCCGTAGAACCTCGCGAAATTGTCATAGAAAAGCTTGCGGTTATCTTCAGGGGAAAGCCCGATAGCCAGCATGCGATCACGTTCGTTCACGTCTTCCCACATGGGGAAATCGGTGCCGAACATCATGCGGTCAATACCCAGGATATCTATCAGCTCCGCCATGTCTTCAGCACTGGCCCATTTCGACATGCTGCTCGTGTCATACATCACATCGGAGTCGGCCAGCGGCAGCGGACGACGTTTCCACGTACGGCAGCAGCCGAAATGCGCAGCTTGGCATTTCAGATTGGGTACCTTTTCCAACACACGGGCCAAGCGAGCCGGATCACTGAAATCAACACGCTCGTCTCCCACATGAAACAGCATAATCAAACCAGCCTGGGCTGCACTACGATACAGCGGCAGCATGCATGGATCGTCGATGTTGAACTTTTGAAAGTCAGGATGCAACTTGATGCCGTAAAGGCCCAAGTCTAAAATCTCTTCGCACAATGCTTCGGGGTCTTCGATGTCCTGATGCGCCGTGCCCAAGCCGACGAATTCGGGGTGCTTCGAGCACTCGCCCGCTATAAATTTGTTGATGCTCGGTACCTGAGTGACCGTTGTCGCTGCGCTGCATACCAAATAGCGCTCGCAACCGATGGTCTGACCGTGCTCGATGAGCTTTTCGCTGGTAGCTTCATATTCAGCCATTTCGGTCACGTAAAACTCGCCGATGGTCTGCGATGCTTTCTTTGCAATTTTGTCTTTGTAAATATGCGTATGGGCATCGGCAACTCTGTAAGTCAGCCCATCAGGTGTCGTGAAGCTCATATTCGTCCTTCCGAATTGTACTGTTAAACAAATGTATCACTGCGACAATGAGTACGTCGGACAAATGCTCCGCCCGTGCAAAAAACCCATTGCGCACGTCGAATTGCACGTGAGATGCTGGCGCTAGCAGGGGGCTGTGGTGAGTGAGCCTGAAGCCCACATCAGGAACGGCGGCGTGGGTGCCCGGTTCTGGTGCGTAAGCGTTGCGCTTCGACGTTCCTCTGGTCTTGGGCACCGCTTTCGTCCATCAAGCGCTGGTACGATTCCAAACGCTCGGCACGCAGTTCACCTTTTTGGATCGCTTCTAATACCGCACAGCCTGGCTCGTTTTTATGAGAGCAGTCCCGAAAACGGCACTCTTCGGACAAAGCAACAATGTCGGGAAATGCAGCCTCGATACCGCCTTGCGACTCCCACAAACCCAAGCCGCGGACACCGGGCATATCCACCACGATGCCGCCACCTTCAATGGGCACCATTTCACGGCTGACGGTGGTGTGTCGGCCCTTGCCGTCGCTTTCGCGTACTGGAGTGGTTTGCTGCACATGGCCACCAGCCAACAGGTTCACCAAGCTCGACTTTCCCACGCCAGAGCGTCCAATCAGCACCGCTACACTGCCAGAGGGAATGAACGTGCGCAATTGTTCGGCACCCGCAGCTTCTTCTGCTGACACCACAACCACGGGCACATCGCTCGACACAATCGAGCGCACCTGATCCGCCTGCTTTCCAGCAAGGTCCTCACCAGCCAAATCAGCTTTCGTCAGGGCGACTACCACACGTGCCCCTGTTTCAAACGCCAACACCAGCTCGCGTTCCAGCCGTCTGATATTCAAATCAGCCAAAGGGTGGGCTATGATTACGGTGTCGAAATTCGCAGCCATTACCTGCGGCAGGGCGCGCTCGGCCGGATCCTTGCGCACCAATTTATTTCGTCTGGGCAGAATCCGAGCAATCTGAGCCATGTCGGCGTTATCGCCCATCTCTATTTCTACCTCATCACCCACAACCGCACGTTGCTTCGCGCCTTTCACCAATGCTGTCGCATGCTTACAGCGGTATTCCTTGCCAGAATCGTCACGAACCAGAGGAAACCCCCTGTCCAGCTTCACGACTTTCCCCCGACAATGCACTAGCGTTGCCTTTCGCGAAGGAAATGGAACGCCGCGGCCATCGCAATACCTGCGATACAAATCAGAATGCCTGGCATAAAAGACCATATGTCGAATACTTCCGGATAGGTTTTCCCGCGTTCAACCATACTCACCGTGTCCGCATGGATGTCGGTTACACCGCCATGTTCGCCGCAGCTGAGATGAAACGTGCCTTTCACCCGCAGGATTGTGCCCGTACTATCGTAGGCACCGTACGTGTCTATAAGGCTCAGATAAGATTGGTCCACCAGCACAGACATGGTGCCGCTTTTATCTTTGTCGGTACTGTCGAGGGTTATCCAATACAGGCCTTCGTTGTTTTCCGATTTCAGGCTGTCACCCACAGCCTCCCCTGTCACCTGCACGGTTTTATTCTGGTATGAAGCGTCGGCGTTGCTCAGATCGTAGATGGTTGTATCAAACAGAAAAGAGCTATCCGGGACCTGCTCGGTGTTCACCACGTTGTCGCTACCCAAATCATCAGCGCGCGCGAGGTCGGGAGCAAAAAGCAGGCACAGTGCCAGCATGACGGTAATTGCGAGAACGAAAGCAGCCGACATGTCTCGCACGAACGGAAAGGCGATGGAAAGCGCTGCGTATGATTTGTTTTGTTTTGGGTTTTCTCTCACAAGCTGGCTACCCCACAAGAAAACGTACGAGCACGACAAGGATAACGGCCAGAACAAGAAAACAATTCAGGGAAAGCAGAATGAAACAGACTCCGATTATCGCAGTCCGCACGTCATCCGTCTTATTTTCCCACGATTTATTCATGGCGCTATTCTAGTACAGATAACCCTCTAAAGCTGCAAAATCGTTCATTATCGCAAAACTTCGCCGCTATATGCGGAAGAACCGCCGCGAAACCCACGGGCATAAGACGTCGTCGGCGGGTGGCTTAACGCAAAACGGGCGCGGAACGAATCCCACACCCGTTTGCACTCGCCGCGAAGCGGTCATAGCATTTCGGCGCTTAGTGTGCCAGCAGCTCCTGCGGGTTTTCCACCTTACAGGTGTAGTTGCCGGTTTCATCCACATCGATGGTCACCTGGGCACCATCCAACACATCGCCCTGCACCATCTGGTTAGCAATGCGGTCTACTATCTCACGCTGAATCAAGCGCTTCAGCGGGCGCGCACCAAACACAGGGTCGTAACCGTCCAGCGAAAGCTGCTGCATAGCACCCGGCCCCACCTTCAGTTCGATGTGACGATCGGCTAGACGCTTGCGCACTTCCGACAACTGCAGTTCCGCTATAGGTTCGATGTCGTTCAAGGTCAGCGCATTGAACACCACTACATCATCAATACGATTCAAAAACTCCGGCCTGAACGTGGAACGAAGAGCACCGTCAATGGCCGATTGCATGGCTTTTTCGTCTCCGTGCTCGGCAAATTCACGGATGAACTGACTGCCTACATTGCTGGTCATGATGATAATAGAATTCTTAAAGCTCACCACGCGCCCCTGGCCATCGGTCAAACGACCATCATCGAGCACTTGCAGCAATATGTTGAACACGTCTGGGTGGGCCTTTTCAATCTCATCCAGCAAAATCACGGAATACGGCTTGCGGCGAACAGCCTCTGTCAACTGGCCACCCTCGTCATAGCCCACATATCCCGGAGGCGCGCCAATCAAACGCTGCACGCTGAACTTTTCCATGTATTCGCTCATGTCAATGCGAATCATAGCCCGCTCGGTATCAAATAAATACTCGGCCAGCGCTTTCGCCAGCTCAGTTTTACCCACGCCGGTGGGACCGAGGAATAGGAAGCTGCCAATGGGTTTATCCGGATCGGAGAGTCCCGCACGGTTTCGCCTGATGGCTCCGGCCACAACCGAAACGGCCTTGTCCTGGCCTACCACGCGCTCATGCAGTTTTTCTTCCAAATCAACCAGTTTCTGCAACTCGCCCTGCATCATCTTTTGTACGGGGATGCCAGTCCATACACTCACGACTTCGGCAATCTCGTCCTCGGAAACCTCTTCCTTCAGAATGGCACCGTCTTGCTGCTTCACGTTCAGCGCTTCTTCAGCGGCCTCTAATTGCTTCTGTAGGTCGGGAATCTTCGCAAAACGCAGCTCGCTGGCACGCGACAAATCGCCTTCGCGCGTCGCGCGCTCTTCTTCCAATTGAGCGTTTTCCAAATCTGCTTTCAAATTCTGCACCGAGACGATAACATCCTTCTCGTTTTTCCACTCGGCTTTGCGCTTGTCCAAATCTTCCTGCGCAGACGCAATTTCCTTCTGAAGGGCCGCCAGGCGTTCCTTGCTGGCCGCATCCTCTTCTTTCATCAGGGCCTGCTCTTCGATTTGCATCTGAGTGAGCTTGCGGGCGGCCATGTCCACTTCTTCGGGCATGCTGTCGATTTCTATACGCAGCCTACTTGCCGCTTCGTCCATCAAGTCGATAGCCTTATCAGGCAGGAAACGATCGCTGATGTAGCGATTCGAAAGCTCAGCCGCAGCCACCAGTGCACCATCGGTAATACGAACGCCATGATGGATTTCGTACTTCTCCTTCAGCCCGCGAAGAATTGCAATCGTGTCTTCCACGCTTGGCTCGCCTACGAGCACGGGCTGGAAACGACGCTCCAGAGCAGCATCCTTTTCGATATATTTGCGGTATTCATCCAGCGTGGTAGCGCCGATTGCATGCAGTTCGCCGCGCGCTAGGGCGGGCTTGAGCATGTTGCCAGCATCCATAGAGCTTTCGCCAGTCGTGCCCGCGCCTACGATGGTATGCAGCTCGTCGATAAAGAGAATCACCTTGCCGCCGCTATCCTTCACTTCGCGCAGCACCGCCTTCAGACGGTCTTCGAACTCGCCACGATACTTCGCACCAGCAATCATCGAACTGATATCGAGCGATATGATGTCACGGTCTTTCAAACTACTGGGCACATCTCCCGCAACGATTCGCTGGGCCAGACCCTCCACGATGGCGGTTTTGCCGGTGCCCGGCTCTCCGATCAGCACAGGATTATTCTTCGTGCGTCGAGAGAGCACCTGTATCGTGCGGCGGATTTCTTCCGAACGCCCAATGACGGGGTCGAGTTTGCCCTCGCGCGCTTGCTGCGTCAGATTCTGTCCGTATTGTTCCAGGGCCTCGAACTGGGTTTTCGCATCGGATTCCGTCACGCGCGTGTCGCCACGCAGCTCGGTGTAGGCCTCTTCGATGTTCTTGCGGGTAACCCCCGCCTGCTCCAGCAACTTGCCCGCAGCCCCCTTGTCTTCAGAGAGCGCTATCAACAAGTGTTCGCTGGTCGCATAGCTGTCACCCAGTTTTTCGGCCACCTTCACTGCATTGTCCAAGACTTTCAGCAAATCTTGACCGGGCATGCTAGGAGATCCAGTCACTTTCGGCAGTTTGCCAATCTCATCATATGTTTTTCCGCGCAGCTGTGCAGGGTCGGCTCCTATGCGTTTGACAATAGCCGAGAGGTTGTTCTCGTTCGCGTCCAACAAAGCCGCCAACAGATGCAGTGGATCGACAATGGAGTTGTCGTTGTCCCCCGCAATGCCCAAAGCACCCTGCAAGGCTTCTTGAGCGGTTATGGCTAGTTTATCAAGTCTCATATTTATATCCCTTTCCGGTTTCGTGGCAAGGCCGACCGTTTTCGTAGCGCTCCGGGCTGCGCAACTTCGCCCTTTCGCGCTTTGCGGACGTATAGTCACCAGCAAAACCTTCGTCAGGTAACTTATCCTATTATGTTCGAATCGCGATCCAACGGGGGCAGACGGCGCAAACCTGTCGATTGGGCCGTTACTAATGCCGTTACGCTTTCACGCGTTTCCATTTCATGGACGCGGTCGGCCAACCGCCGAACGCGTCTGTGCAAATCGTCGATTTCGGTGTCGCGATCGTCTAGTCGTCCTTGCAAATCCAAAATTCTAATCACTCCGGCAAGATTGATCCCCTCGCCGGTCAGCTCATTTATCAACTCCAAGCGATCGATATCCGCCTGTGAGTACATTCTGGTGTTACCGCTTGTTCGCTGCGGCGTCACCAAACCTTTCTGCTCATACGCGCGCAGGGTTTGCGGATGCACACCCGCAAGCTCCGCAGCCACGCTAATCATGTACAAAGGCCTATTGCGGTCATTGGCTACCATGACCTCACCTTCTCATGATCCGCTTTCGCAAACGCTTCCAGCGCCGCTTTCTGCTCATCGTTCAATTTGTGGGGCATGCGCACACATATTTTCACACGAACGTTTCCACTGCCCTCACCCTTTACTATCGGAGCGCCTTTTCCGCGCACGGTCAACACGGTGCCGTCTTGGCACCCTGCCGGAACTTTCAGTCGTATCTTCGCGCCATCGGGCATGGGGGTTTCGATGCTCGCGCCCAGCGCCGCTTCGTCTATGGTCACCGGCAGATTCATCAATACGTCGGCACCATCTCGCGAATACAACTCATCGGGCTCGATATGCGTCGTAATCAGCAAATCGCCCGCTGCACCGCCGGCTTCCCCCACAGCTCCACGTCCTTTGTAGCGCATGCGACCGCCATCGACGGCTCCAGCTGGAACCTTCACCGTCATGGTATCGGTGCCAGTACGCCCGGGAACCCGCACACTCACTCGCTTTTCGCATCCACGAAACGCCTCTTCAAAAGTCACGTTCAGCGTCACGTTCATATCGCGGCCGCGACGAGGTTGTGGCTGCCGCGCACCCTGGGAGAAATTCGAGAAATCCCAATCCGTTCCGAAGGCACCTTCGCCGTTGCGAATGCTCTCTAAAATGTCAGCCCAGCTGCCAAAGCCCTGGCCGTCCACGTTAACGGTCTGGCCCTGACCGCCGAAACCACCCCATCCGTGGGGAATCTGGCTTTCTTGAGCCGTGCCATACTGGTCGTAGAGCTTACGTTTCTTTTCGTCGCTCAAAACCTCGTATGCTTCGTTGATTTCCTTGAACTTCGCCTCGTCGCCGCCAGCATCGGGGTGATGCTTGCGCGCAAGCTTGCGGTACGCTTTCTTGATTGCGTCCTTATCGGCGTTCCGTGGAACGCCCAGCGTTTTGTAATAGTCGGGTGTCTTGCCCGCAGCTGCCATAACGCTCCACCTTCCTTTCTTGTGTGTGTAGAAAACGCCCGCGTAAAGTGCGAGCGTTCTCCACCGTAATTATCGTTTCATCGGGGACTCGTATATAGTCCGTCGATTCTGCATTTACTTGCTTTCGCCTTTAGAAGCATCCGCATCTGAATCTTCTTCGGCCTTCTTCTCGCGCTTCGGGCCGCCGCTCGTTACCGTAACCGTTGCGGGACGGATGACCTTTTTACCCATCTTATATCCCTTTTGGTACACCTGGTCTACGGTCTCGTCCGGCACGTCGGTCTTATCAACCTTGGCCACGGCCTGTGATTCCAATGCGTCATAAGGCTCTCCCACAGGATCAATCACATCCACGCCGCTTTTCTGCAGCACGTCGACCAGTTTGCTGTGCACTTGCTGCACGCCGTTCAGCAGGTCGCCTTCGCCGTTTTTCACGGCGTATTCGATGCTGCGCTCGAAATCGTCCAGCACGGGCAGCAAGTTCGTTACCAAATCCTCGTTCGCACGAGTCTTTTCCTCGGCGCGCTGCTCAGTCGTGCGACGTCTGTAGGTATCCCACTCGGCATGCAGCCTCATGAAACGATCCTGCCATTCGGCAGCACTTTCCTGAGCGCGTTTTGTTGCTTCTTCAGCGGTTTCATTAACAGCTGCTCCCACTTTATCACCCACGTTCTCGGCTGCTTCAGCTGCGGTTTGGGCAGCTTTGCCCGCCATGTCCACGGTGCTGGTTGCAACTTTACCAGCCGCATCAGTGGC
Source organism: Actinomycetes bacterium (assembly GCA_023394615.1). Taxonomy (GTDB): domain Bacteria; phylum Actinomycetota; class Coriobacteriia; order Coriobacteriales; family Eggerthellaceae; genus JAEXAI01. Next base: position 28,633 of record JAEXAI010000021.1, read on the forward strand.
CTTCGTTGCGAAGTCACCTGCAGCCTCTGCAGCTTGACGTGCGCCGCTTCCGAACACCGATGCCGCATCAGCGGTGAAGTGGGCGGTGTCTTTGGTTGCCTGCGTGGCAGCATCGGCCATCTTGCCCGTTACGTCTTTCGCTTCGTCCATCATGTCCGCTCCAATATCCTTTGCCATATCACGCATCACGCGGCGGTCGGCTTTGCCTTGCTCGTGCAATGTCGCGAAGGCATCCCCGAGGCTGGAGGCTACGTCCCCAGTCCGGGTGCTCTCGGTTTCCTTCTTCGGGGTATCGTCTTTTTTGCCTTCGGCCATGACTACTTCCCTTCGTTGTCGTCCACCACTTCGTAATCGGCTTCGATGGTGTCATCGTCGCCGCCGTTGCCAGCCGCCTGTGCGCCTGCAGCGCCTGCAGCTCCTGCGGCACCTGCCGCAGCGGCTGCACCTTCAGCTCCCGCTGCACCGTTCTGGCTATACACAATTTCAGCCAGCTTGTATCCAGCCTGCTGCAGTTTTTCAGTCGCAGCTTTGATGGCTTCAGTGTCTGTGCCCTGCAAAGCGTTCTTTGCTTCGGTCAAAGCCTCTTCAGCAGACGATTTCGTGTCAGCAGGAACCTTGTCGCCCAATTCATTCAGCGTTTGCTCGGTGGTATTCACCAGCGAATCGCAGTTGTTTCGTGCTTCCACTTCAGCCTTGCGCTGCTCGTCTTCTTCAGCATGAGACTCAGCGTCCTTCACCATGCGATCCACTTCGTCGTCGGACAATGCGGTCGATCCGCTGATGGTAATCTGCTGCTGCTTGCCCGTGCCCAAATCCTTTGCGGACACGTTCACGATACCGTTGGCGTCGATGTCGAAGGTCACTTCGATTTGCGGCACACCGCGGCGTGCGGCAGGAATACCGGTCAGCTGGAACTTACCCAGAGTCTTGTTCGCAGACGCCATCTCACGCTCGCCTTGCAGCACGTGGATTTCAACGCTGGTCTGATTGTCAGCCGCAGTCGAATAGGTCTCAGTCTTGCGAGTCGGAATCGTGGTATTGCGATCGATCATCTTGGTCATCACGCCGCCCATGGTTTCAACGCCCAGGGAAAGCGGGGTAACGTCCAGCAGCAGAATGCCCTCAACGTCGCCTGCCAGCACGCCGCCTTGCACAGCCGCGCCCATGGCCACAACCTCGTCGGGGTTCACCGACATGTTCGGGTCTTTGCCGGTAATCTTTTTCACCAGATCCTGCACAGCAGGCATACGGGTGGAGCCACCAACCAAGATAACCTCATTCACGTCACCGGTTTTCAAATCGGCATCGCGCAGTGCCTGCTCGACAGGCTTGCGGCAACGCTCCAGCAAATCGTGCGTGATTTTTTCAAACTCAGCACGCGTCAGCGTGTAATCCAAGTGCTTCGGGCCGGAAGCATCTGCCGTGATGAACGGCAAGTTGATGTTCGCCTGAGAGGTGCTGGAAAGCTCCATCTTCGCCTTTTCGGCTGCTTCCTTCAAACGCTGCAGAGCCATCTTGTCGGTGCGCAGGTCAATGCCATTGTCGGTCTTGAACTTGTCAGCCATCCAGTCGATAACGCGCTGATCCCAGTCGTCGCCACCCAAATGGTTGTCGCCGGCGGTAGAGCACACCTCAAACACACCGTCGCCCAATTCAAGCACGGAGACATCGAATGTGCCGCCGCCCAAGTCGAACACGAGCACTTTCTCATCTTTGTTCGTTTTATCCAAGCCATAAGCCAGAGCGGCTGCGGTCGGCTCGTTGATGATACGCATTACTTCCAGACCGGCAATTTTGCCAGCGTCTTTGGTAGCTTGGCGTTGTGAGTCATTGAAGTATGCGGGCACAGTGATGACTGCCTGCGTGATGGTACCGCCAACCTGCTTTTCCGCGTCGCTCTTCATCTTCTGCAGAACCATTGCCGAAATCTCTTCGGGCATATAGTCTTTGCCGTCAATATCGATGACCGCACGACCGTCTTTGCCATTCTTCACGTTGTAAGAAACGGTCTTCTGCTCTTCGCCGGTCTCACCAAACGAACGACCGATGAAACGCTTCACGGACGATATGGTATTCACGGGGTTGGTGACGGCCTGGTTTTTCGCGGCCTTGCCTACGACGCGCTCGCCGTCTTTGCGGAACCCAACGACCGACGGAGTCGTGCGGTCGCCTTCAGCGTTTACCAGAATCTCGGGCTCGGAGCCTTCCATAACCGCCATGGCGGAATTGGTAGTGCCCAAGTCGATGCCGATAATCTTTCCCATAGTTGCTATCCTTCCAGTTGCCTGTTATACACAAACTTGTTAATCGCTTTTCCGTCAACCGGGCTTGCTGATTGCATTTCGCGTACTGCTTGTCACTTGCTTGCTGTTCGCTTCTTGCTTGCTGCTCGCGCTTTGTCGCTTATGCTTTACCCAGTCGTCACAAGGATCCGCCGCAGCGAATCCTTTTGTGTTGATGAGAATATAAAATCTAAGTCTTCACTTGTCAAGTTTTATCAGTATTTAAGATTTAGGTAATTTATAAGCCTGTGAACAGCACAAACGGTGTTCACGCTCGCTTTGGAGACCTTTTATCAGCCTTTTCGGTACCGTTTCGTCAACTTTCTGTCACTTGACGTTGCTTGTATTCTCAATCAGCCACATTTGTGCAGGCAGCGAAAACTCGACGAATAATTCTGGACGACGCAATCGCACATAGCGGGCTGCGTTGACAATAATCAGAAACAACCAAGCTCACAATACAAAAAAGGACGGAGCCAAATGCTACCGTCCCTTTTATATTGCAGTTCAATACCAAGGTTAACGATTCGCAATACCAAGAATTGCGAACCCGCTATTCCCGAAATTCAGAGAGTGAAAACTAGTCCTCTGCGATTTCCGTAATAGCGCCCATGGGGCATTCTTCCAAGCAATCGCCGCACGCAATGCATGAATCCTCGTTCGTGGCCTCGCAAACGCCGCCAACCACTTCAAGCACTTCTTGGGGGCAAGCATCAACACAGATACCGCATCCTACGCATTCATCGGCATCAATAATCGGATGAGACATAACAGCTCCTTTTGTTCGATCTACAGTCCCGCAGCCGGGGGCTTGTTTCTTTGCGTGCGCATAAAATACCATGAGAGCGCTGTATTGCAAGGGGTATTGGAGGAAAAAACAGGCGACGGCATAAATTCGGCGCAAGCAAGCGAAATCCGAGAAGAATAGGCAAAAGGGCAGACAGCCAACAACATTTCTGCAATTCCAAATATCAAAGGGGACTAACGGTCTGCAAGATAACCAAGCGAGCGAATAAAACGTATTATTACCCCAGGTCGCTTGATGCGTCCAACACGCCAGTGCTAAAGCGCGTCAAACGACCCGGTCTTTTGACTCGTTTTAGCAGATACGAGGAAGCTGCTCGCCTACCAGCATATCCAAAACCCTCATGCCGCCAAATGATGTTCGCATGCTCACGCGAGTCGGTCGTCCTTCTTGAGGGGCAGCCACCTCACCTATCACAGCTGCATCTTTTCCGTAAGTATTTCGCCGCATTGCATCCAGAGCAGCTTGCGCCTGCTCGGCGGGAACCACGCATACCATCTTACCTTCGTTGGCCACCTGCAATACGTCGTATCCTAACATCTCGCAAGCACCACGCACAGCATCTTTCACCGGAACGGCATCTTCTTCTATCACCATATCAACGCCAGATTGCTCAGCCAGCTCATTGAGCGTCGAGGCCAAACCGCCGCGCGTTGGATCACGGAAGCAACGTACTTGCGGGGCGGCATCAATCACTTCGCCAATCATGTGATTGAGCGGCGCACCGTCACTTTTAAGGTCCGTTTGAAAGCTTAGCTCTTCGCGGCAACTCATGATAGTGATGCCGTGATCGCCCATGGTCCCCGATACGATGATCTTGTCCCCAGGTTGGCATAGCTCGCCACCGAGATGACGGCCAGCCGGAATGAACCCAATGCCGCTGGTGTTGATGTAAATACCGTCGCCGTGACCGCGATTAACTACTTTCGTGTCACCCGTTACTAGATGTACGCCCGCTTCGTCAGCAGCAGCGGCCATGGAAGCGCAGATTCTTTTCAGGTTCTCTATCGGGTATCCTTCTTCTAGGACGAACCCGCAGCTCAAATACTTCGGCACAGCACCGCTTGTGGCCACGTCATTCACCGTTCCGCAAATCGCCAAGTGTCCGATGTCTCCACCCGGGAAGAAATGAGGTGTCACCACAAAACTATCCGTTGAATAGGCCAAGCGCTCACCGTCTTGGGGCAAAGGCAGGTCAGCGGCATCGTTTCCCTGCTTCAGTTCGTTTTTCGCATATGCTTCGAAAAATACCTCTTCAATTATGCGGCGCATCATTATGCCACCGCTGCCATGCCCTAGTAAAACCGTCTCATCCATCGGTTTGTCTCCTTAAATATTCTTTCCCGTGGTGGTCATAACCAATCGACCATTCTTTACTCCTTTTGTGCCCAAAATCAGATTGCTCACGTCTTGGATCATCCCGGTTTCACCCTTCATGATGATGACCTCAAGGCAGTTGTGGGCATCCATGTGTACGTGAATCGATGAAATTATCATTTCATAATAATCATGTTGAATGGTGTCGAGTTTTTCCTGCAGGTCGCTCGCATGATGGTTGAAAACAATGGTCAGCGTTCCCACCACTTCTTTACCCGGCGTGGCGCATTCTTCTTCCACTAAAGCGTCGCGTACTAAATCGCGCACGACCTCGCTGCGATTTTTCGCCAGTCCGCGTCGCGCAACCAGCTGATCAAATTGAACTAGAAGATCTTCGGGCATAGCCACGGAAAACCTCATCAGATCATTGGACATTCTCTGTCCTCCTTTTTCGCCCGAACGAGCAATTCTACCTACTGTCGATGGAAAGGGGAATCTCCCTTTTACAATCGGAAGATTCCCCTCGTGCGTTTCCGAAACGACGGCGACAGTATCGGCTACGCTTACACTAAATTGACAGTTACGCCTGAGCCACTTTCTGCGTCTTTATCAACGGCGTCTTGAGCATCGGAGAGCAATGCACGGATGTCGTCGAGCGCATGCTGCACTTCCTGAAGAGCCTCGGCCGTTTTTTCATAGTTCGCATCGTCGGCTGTGTGATAGAGCTTGTGAGTCCAACGACGATTGAGGGCGATTTGGTCATCCATTTGCTCAAGCATCATTTTGAATTGTCCGGTATTCACTCCATTAGTGCACATAACATATTCCTTTCGCGTCGTTTAGCTATCGAACGCTGCTTGTTAGTGGTATTCGAGTTTGCTATCGGTGTTTGCGAACACTATAGCGCTAACGGGGCGCTCAGTGTGTGAAAAATTAGCGTATTAGTGTTTTCATCTGCGAGCGGCGGGCTCTACATCTGCTCATGCGTGGTGATGCTCGCGTTTTGCAATGCTTCTCGAGTCGAAACCCGTGTTTTGCAAAAAAAGTGCAGTATTAGGCAAATAAGTTAACTTATTGTATGTATTTGTCTTCATTTATGATGGTTGTCATTGAAGTGAAAAAGGCATGCCTACATAATCGCAGTTCAGAGCTGTGTTCTAAAAACTGTTATCTCCGACCTTGCTTAACGAAAACCAAGTATTGAACTTTTTCGCCAAAACTCAGGTTTCGACTCGATAAATTGCAAGAAGTTGAACTTTTTTTACACCCGAGCGATCCTAGCGGCCCTGCGCCTGCACCTTTGTCTGCACCTGCGCCTACGTTTGCGCCTGCGCCTGCACCTGCGCCCGCATCTGCGTCTGCACAATTTCACAATAGAAAAGCCCGCCCATTAATGATAATAGGCGGGCTTCATACTTGCTCGGAACGGACAACGCTCTTATTTATTCGATACTAGAACGCTCGACCATCTTGAAATAATGAGTGCTCAAATTCGACCTGACAATCGCTCTATTTCTTGTTGGCCTTCTTACGAGCGATAGTGGACAGTATGCGCTTGCGCAGACGGATGTTTTTCGGCGTCACTTCCACCAGCTCATCATCCTCAATGTATTCCAGTGCCTCTTCAAGCGTGAAGGTGGTAGGCGGTGTCAGCTGGATGGCCTTGTCGGCGCCACTTGAACGTTGGTTGCCCAGCGATTTGGTCTTCGATACATTCACAACCATGTCGCCTTCTTTTGCAGACTCTCCCACAATCATGCCTTCATAGCAGTCCTCGCCCGGACCCACGAACAGCGTGCCGCGTTCCTGCAGTGTGTCTAAAGCATAAGCGACACTCTTTTCGGTGGACATGCAAATCATTGAACCATTTTTGCGCCTGCTGAAGTCGCCGCGATATGGTCCGTATTCGCTGAAGCGATGAAACATCGTAGCCTCGCCGCGGGTGGCGTTCAAAAGTTTCGTGCGCAGGCCCATGGTGCCGCGGCTGGGAATCTTGAATACCAAGTGGGTTTGGTCTCCCTTTGAATACATATCGGTCATCTCGCCACCGGATGCGCCGAACACTTCTATAGCCTTACCAGCATACTCGCCGGGTACTTCCACGGTGGCTTCTTCGATAGGTTCCATTTTTTTGCCGTTGTCATCAGTCTTGATGATTACGCGCGGGCGACCTACCTGGAATTCGAAGCCTTCGCGACGCATGGTTTCCATCAGTACGGAAATCTGCAGAACGCCACGTCCAGCTACTTCGACACCATCGTGTCCAGGAAGCTCTTCAATGCGCATTGCAACATTGCTTTCAGCTTCTTTCATCAAACGCTCATTCAACTGGCGAGCTCCTACGATGTCGCCTTCGTTGCCGACCAAGGGACTATCCGACGCTTGGAACACAACAGCCATCGTGGGTTCGTCAATTTTGATGGGGTCGAGTTGCACCGGGTGCTCACGGCTGGTAACCATGTCGCCGATATCGGCATCTTCCACGCCTACCACAGCGATGATGTCGCCAGCGTTCACTTCTTCTTTTTCGACTTTACCCAGCTCTTCAAATGTGAACAACTGCTTGATGTTGGTGTTATAACGCGTGCCGTCGCGCTTTATTACCAGCACCTGCTCGCCCTTGTGCATCGATCCACTGAACAAACGGCCCACACCGATACGACCCACAAAACTAGAATGGTCAACAGAGCAGATTTGCAGGGCAACCGGTCCGCTCGGCTCGCAATCCGGAGCTGGAATCTCTTTCAAAATGGTATCCAACAGTGGCAGCATGTTGTTATTGTCATCTTCAGGCTCATAGCGCGCATAACCGTTCACAGCACTGGCGTAAATCACGGGAAAATCCAGCTGTTCATCGGTTGCGTCCAACTCAACCATCAAATCGAAAACTTCATCCAATACTTCTTCGGGTCGAGATCCGGGACGATCGATCTTGTTGATGACCACTACGATGCGCAGTCCCAGATCCAGTGCATGACGAAGTACGAAACGCGTCTGAGGCATCGGCCCTTCGAATGCATCCACAATCAGCAGCGCGCCGTCTGCCATGTTCAGCACGCGCTCGACCTCGCCGCCGAAATCGGCATGGCCTGGCGTGTCGATAACGTTGATCTTCACATCTTTATAGGTGATGGAGATGTTCTTTGACAAAATAGTGATGCCGCGCTCACGTTCCTGGTCGTTACTATCCAGTACGCGCTCTTCCACTTTTTGATTCTCACGAAAAACGCCGCTGGTATACAGCAATCGATCGACCAAAGTCGTTTTGCCATGATCGACGTGTGCGATGATGGCGACGTTTCTGAGTTGTTCTTGTTTCATGCTTCTTCCAAATCTTCGAGTTCCTTCAATAAAGCCCTTTTTTCTTTATTCAACGCATCAAGGTGCTCATCTAAGCTCCTAATGTTTCCTGTTGAGGAAATCAAATCGACGATTCCCCAAATAGCGCACGCAGATGCAATGGCGGCAACAGCTGCTATTCTTCGAAGGAAGAACGCCACCAATATGCCACCGGCAAGCAACATGATGCCATTTCGCCGCTGATCGTAAAACGCACTGCGCTCTTCCACCAACTGTACACGAGCGGCCGCAATGCCCGCGAGTCGCGCTTCCAACATACGAGCGCGCGAGGATTGGCTGCCCGTATATGCGGAATTCGACGGGCTGCTCGATTTCCCGCTCAACAAGAAATTGTAAGCTTCTTGCAGATTCTTGAATTGCTCGGTTGCGCGCTCCTGCAGCTTTTTGTTGTTTCCAAAATGATCCGGATGCAAAATCTGGGCTGTTTCCTTGTATGCAACTTTTATATCTTCGTCGGTCGCATCTTCGTCAAGCCCTAATATGCGCAGTGCTTCGCCTCTGTTCAATTCGCGCTCCTCGCTCTGCTTATCACCGCATCACCGCAGCGCGCAAAACGCGCTTTGAACCGCTTGCTAAAATAAAAAAGCGAACCAGAATGGTTCGCTTGGAATTATCATGGTGGAGCATAGGGGGATCGAACCCCTGACCTCAGGCTTGCAAAGCCCGCGCTCTCCCAGCTGAGCTAATGCCCCACATGTTTCCGCCCGAACACTTCGGGCTTTAGGGACGCAATCCCTACGCGCTTTTTCGGCTCTTAAATAAACGCTCCACCGGCAAACTCGGCTCACGGTGGAGCGTTTATCATCAAGATGGTGGGCCCAAGTGGATTTGAACCACTGACCTCACGCTTATCAGGCGTGCGCTCTAACCAACTGAGCTATGGGCCCGAAAAAAACGCGCTTCGTTACTTTACAACCATAAAGCCCATTCCACAAGCAATTTCTGCTACTATTATAGAAATTCACGAATCCACCGTTATTTTTTCTTTTTCTCGATGGATTGTAGGAAAAATTGGAAGGGTTTACCATGATACCTGTGAGTGTGCAGACATTAATCGTTTCTTCAGCACCTAGCCCTTCTATTTTGGTACTGTGTCCTGAAGAAGAGGCGAGGAATCAGAAGAATTGCCGCATCGTTCCCATCTGGGTGGGAGCTGCCGAAGCTACACAATTAGGAATGGCCCTAGAGAGCAACAAATTCAAGCGCCCCATGACACACGACCTTTTTATTGATGCCATCACAAATCTCGATGCGACCATTGCCTACGTGGATATAGTCGCTGTAAAGCAACAAACTTTCTACGCTAAGCTCGTGCTGCGTCAAAACGAACGCGAAATAGAGCTTGATGCTCGCCCGAGCGATGCGATCTCACTTGCGGTGCGCGAGGGCGCTCCCCTCTTCATCGAAGAAGATGTCCTGCAAAAGGCCTCTTTCCCCTACATTTTCAAAGAGAACAAAAACGACCGGGAAGAGATCAGGCGCTTTCATTCTTTCGTACAGAATCTCAACCCTGAGGATTTCGACGACGAATAGAAAAGGTCGACAATTCTGTCGACCTTTTCTCCGCGCTCTTTTCCTCGATTTTTAAACTAAGCGTTCTACTCGTCTAAATCCAATTTGTTTTGGTCTTCATCCTTCGACTCGACAGAATCATCGTCGGCATCAATATCAACCATATCCTCATTTGCGCTACCGACTCGTTGTCTGCGCTTGCTACCGCTATCCCCAGCGATACCCACTGCAGTTACTTTGTCGTTGTCTGCAACGTTCATCACACGCACCCCTTGAGTGGACCTACCCAACTCAGAGATTCCCGAAGCTGCTGTTCTGACAATTACTCCTTCTTCGGAGATAATAATGAGCTGATCGTTCTCGTTGACCACCTTCATGGCCGCCAACTGACCTTTCTTTTTCGTCATCGTGATAGTGAAGACGCCCTGACCACCCCTGTGGTGACATGGGTATTCGCTTATGGGAGTACGTTTACCGTAACCGTTTTCCGTTATCACAAACAGGTCTGTATCCGGCTTAGCAATAGACATACCCAACACGCGTGATTCGACGGAAACCGTCATACCGCGCACGCCCATGGTGTCACGGCCCATCGCGCGAGCCTCTTTTTCATTCCACACGATAGCTTTACCAGCACTAGAAACCATGACCACGTTTTCATCTTCGGCCACGCGCTTCACTTCTATCAAAGAGTCCTTTTCCTTCAGGTTAATCGCAATCAAACCTTCGTTCCTTGTACGATCATACAAGCTCATCGAGGTTTTCTTTATCATGCCTTGCTCTGTCGCGAACAGCAGATACTCGTTTTCAGGAAAATCTTTCGTCGCAATAACGGCAGCGATGGTCTCGCCCTTCTTGAGAGGTAACAAGTTCACAATAGCCGTGCCGCGAGCATGCCTGCTTGCTTCAGGCAATTCATACACTTTCAAACGATAAACCTTGCCAGCGGTACTGAAGAACAGCATGTAGGCATGGGTAGATGCGATGAACAGATGCTCAACGAAGTCGTTATCTTTCAGATTCACGCCCTGCATACCCTTGCCGCCGCGTTTCTGCTGGCGATATGTTGTTAAAGGCAGCCGTTTCACATACCCGGCTTTCGTGACCGTCACAACCATATCCTCTTCGGCTATCAGGTCTTCAACTTCGATATCTTTCGCAGCAGTAGCTACAATCTTCGTTTTGCGCGGAGTATTGTACTTCTGCTTTATCTCGAGCATTTCCTCTTTGATAATCTGGCGAACAAGGCTCTCGTCTTGCAACACGCGCTTATAGTAATCGATACGCTCTTCCAATTCCTTCAGCTCTTCAACCAGCTTGTTATATTCCAAACCGGTCAAACGACGCAAGCGCATTTCCAAAATGGCATTGCTTTGAATCTCGGATAGACCGAATCGCTCCATCAAACGACTACGTGCTTCGGAATCCACTTTCGAAGAGCGGATAATATGGATAACCTCGTCAATATTATCGAGTGCTATCAGCAGACCACGGACGATATGTGCACGATCTTCTGCCTTCTGCAAATCATAACGAGTACGACGAACGATAACATCTTCCTGATGCAGCAGATAATAGTGGAGCATTTCTTTCAATGACAGCGTACGGGGTACGTTATCCACCAAAGAAAGCATGTTCGCGCCAAAGCTTACCTGCAACTGAGTGTGCTTATACAGTTTATTCAACACTACTTGAGGAATGGCATTCTGCTTCAATTCGATGATAATATCGATGCCGTGGCGGTCAGCGCCATCATGCACATTTGATATTTCAGGCAGCTTCTTATCGCGGATAAGTTCGCCCATTTTTTCCAGCAATCGAGAACGATTCACTGCATAGGGTATTTCCTTCACGATGATGAGATAGCGGCCGTTCTTCTTTTCCTCAATCTCACATTTTGCGCGAATCGTCATAGAACCGCGGCCGGTTTCGTAAGCATCTACGATACCTTTGCGACCCATGATCATGCCACCGGTAGGAAAATCAGGACCGGGTAGTACTGTCATCAATTCTTCTGTGGTTACGTCCGGATTATCCAGCACCATACAGGCAGCATCAATGGTCTCGCCCAAATTGTGGGGAGGGATATTCGTAGCCATACCCACAGCAATACCTTGGCTACCATTTACCAGCAAATTTGGAAAACGCGCCGGCAGTACCTGAGGCTCTTTCAAACTTTCATCGTAATTAGGTTGCCAATCAACCGTTTCCTTATCAAGATCGCGCAGCATTTCCATGGCAGGTTTTGCGAGACGAGATTCGGTATAACGCATTGCTGCTGCAGAGTCGCCGTCAATGGATCCGAAGTTGCCGTGACCATCTACCAAGGGCACGCGCAAAGAAAAAGGTTGAGCCAAACGTACCATGGTATCGTAAACCGCAACGTCTCCGTGTGGATGATACTTACCGATCACGTCACCGACCGTACGCGCTGATTTCGCATGTGGTCTGTTTGGTGTGATGCCGCTTTCGTTCATCGCATAGAGAATGCGCCTATGTACGGGTTTTAAACCATCGCGCACATCGGGCAGTGCACGAGAGACGATAACGCTCATGGAATAATCCAAGAACGATGTCTTCATCTGACTGCCTAAATCAGCAGGTCGAATACTTGCCGCGACGCCTTCTTCTTCCAACTCTTCTATAGTCGGCAATTCCTCGTTTGAGGAAATGTCTTCAGCGCCACTATCATTATCATTATTGTTTGTATCGTCAGACACCTGTTAACTCCTTCGCGATACCGTTGTCTTAAATGTCCAGGAAACGCACGTCTTGAGCGTGCTTCTGAATATATTCCTTACGCGGTTCTACCTGATCACCCATAAGTTCACTGACCGCGCGCTCGGCATCGGCTGCATCGTCAATGGTTACTTGCAGCATAATCCTGGTTTCCGGCTCCATAGTAGTTTCCCACAGCTGTTCAGGATCCATTTCTCCTAAACCTTTATAACGCTGCACATCTGGTTTTTTGTCAGTAGGATAATTCTTCATTTCCTGAGTGAGAGCATCATCATCGAATAGATATTTGATTTTTTTCTTTCCTTGTTTGATGCCATAGAGCGGAGGTTGCGCGATGTAGATGTAACCGCGATTGATTAACTCTGGCATATAACGATAGAAAAATGTCAAAAGCAAAATACGAATATGAGCACCGTCAACATCAGCATCCGTCATGATAATAATGCGATGGTAGCGAGCTTTTTCCGCATTAAAATCCTCGCCTATGTTCGTTCCGATGGCAGTGATAAGCGAGCTGATAGTGTCAGAGGATAACGCCCTATGTAAACCAGCGCGTTCCACATTCAGGATCTTCCCGCGTAACGGCAAAATAGCTTGATATTTGCGATCACGAGCTTGTTTTGCAGAACCGCCTGCGGAATCGCCCTCGACGATGAACATTTCGGATGCGGATGCATCTTTACTGCTACAGTCCGCAAGTTTTCCGGGAAGGGCAAATGATTCCAAAACACCTTTACGGCGCGTCATCTCGCGAGCTTTTCGAGCAGCCTCACGTGCTTTTAACGCCTGCGATGCTTTTGCAATAATTTTTTTCGCGGGTGTGGGGTGCTCTTCAAGGTATTCAGCTAAACCTTGAGTGGTTGCACTGGAAACCAGAGTCCTCATTTCGGAGTTACCTAGTTTTGTCTTCGTCTGACCCTCAAATTGCGGATCATGCAATTTCACGGAAATGATGGCAGCTAAACCTTCACGACAATCATCGCCGGTTAGATTGCTGTCCTTTTCCTTTAATATTCCCTTTTCACGAGCATAATCGTTTATCGTGCGCGTTACGGCCTGCTTGAAACCTTCGAGATGCGTACCGCCTTCAGTGGTGTTGATATTATTAGCAAACGCCAAAACGGAATTCGTTGAATAGGAATTCGTCCACTGCATCGCTACTTCAACCGAGCCGTCGACACCTTCTGCCTCGAAATAAATCGGCTTAGTATTCAGTACTTCTTTACCATTATTTAAAAACTTGACGAAGTCCTCAATACCGCCTTTATACTGAAATACCTCTTTTTTAATATTGCCTTCATCATCTATAACGCGTTCGTCATGAAGGGTAATTTTCAAACCTTTATTCAAAAAAGCCATTTCACGAAAGCGATTCGCTAAGGTTTGATATTCAAATACTGTCGTCTCAGTAAAAATATCAGGATCAGGCCAAAAAGAGGTAATCGTTCCTGTCCCTTTTGCCTCTCCTACTTTTTTCAGCTTCTTCACGGTTTTCCCGCGAGAGAATTCAATCTCGTATTTTTTCCCATCACGGCAGACCTGAACAACCATTTTCGTGGAGAGCGCATTTACAACTGAAACACCCACACCATGCAGACCGCCAGATACTTTATAACCCTCGCCGCCGAATTTACCACCGGCGTGCAATATAGTGAGTACCACTTCTACCGTGGGCATATGCTCTTTCGGATGCATATCAACAGGAATCCCGCGACCATTATCTTTAACGGTAATGGACTCATCTTTATTGATCCACACCTCGATATCAGTGCAATAACCGGCCAATGCCTCATCTACCGAGTTGTCGACAACCTCATAAACCAGATGGTGAAGACCTCGAGCGCTTGTTGACCCAATATACATGCCAGGGCGCTTTCGAACCGGCTCCAATCCTTCCAGAACTTGGATGTCGTTGCCATTATAATGACTTGGTTTCTTTTCAGGCACGCGTTGCTCCTTCTTGTAAACTCATAGATCTATAACAAAGGGAATCGTTAAACTTGAACATTTTACCATATATTGTGGTTTATTAATTATTATAATTGCGTCGTTTGACGCTACTGAGAGGTCATTTGCGGGTAGTTCACACATACTTTTATCAAATTTAGCGTTTATTACCCTTTTTCCACTCTAAATCGGAAATCATAGCTTTTTTAAACTTTAGTCTTAATTGTTCATCATCGATATGCGAGCACGCTTCTTCTACAGCACGTTTCTCATCAACGGACAAAGCAAGAGGAGGTTTTGAATCCACTGTTTCGCGAGCTTTTATAAACGGGTGTTCCATTTTTCTTTTTCCGCGTGATATATGGATAATGAAATCATCGATTTGCTCTCCAAAATCAGTTCTACATTTCAAAGATATCAATTCACGACGATTGTTTAATTCAGTTGCATACAGACTATCGTCCATATACACATGCATTTGTTTACGACCTTTTTCAGTAAGTATATATACAGCGTTTGTGTGTTGCAGGATATCTTCTTCAACTAATTCTTTCCAAATCATCCTCACTTCATATTTTCTTTGAGCCTTGCGTATCTCGCCACTATCAAAACCCTCCACCTCAGATAAAGCGGCATTAATATTATCAGCAAGGTTTTTCATCTTCTTCACCTACCTTTTTTCTGATTGAAACGGCAATTCGATAATTTGGGCTTTTGCTTTTACCTCATCGTCGAAGTAATCAATATGAGCTGTCGTGATAAATGTTTGAATATCATCGGATATAAAACTCATAAATGATTGTCTGCGACTATCATCAAGTTCACTCATGACGTCATCGAGCAAAAGAATAGGCTTCTGACCGAGCATATTCTGCAAAATGGATGCTTCGCTGAGTTTTGCCGCCAAAACAAGAGACCTTTGCTGTCCTTGGCTTGCAAAATCAACAGCATCCTTTCCATCTAAAATAAATCTAATCACATCTTTATGAGGACCCACACATGAGAGAAAACGTTTTCGCTCATAGGAACGATTCTTTTCAAGGGACTTTTTAAAAGAGCTAGTAGCTTCCTCTTTATCAAACATGTATGAAATATCATCATTGTCATAAAACCAAGGTTTGTATATCAGAGCTGCTCTTTCGTGACTGCCGGTTATGCTTTGATAATAATCATTGAACACTTCATCAAATTTTTCTACGATGAAAAGTCGATGCGCTAATAATTGCACTCCAACCTTTATTAATATCTCATCAATGCTATCAATATACGCATCCGATCGCTCATCTTTTAGAGCTCGGTTTTTTTGCTTCACTAACTTCGTATAATCATTTCTCACTGCATAAAAATTTTTCGAAAGCTGGCATCCTAAATCATCTAACGCATTACGACGCTCACTATCGGCACCTTTTGCCAGTTCTAAGTCATCAGGACAAAAAACAACAGCAGGAAAAAGACCTTTCATGCTCTGGATGCTTCTTTTCTTGCCATTCAAAAGATAGGTTTTTTTGCCATTATCGATATCAAGGCGTTCTATTAAATCACGTCCAGCGCCAACGAGGTGAGCCTCAATAGATGCTGTATTGCTGTCCCAATGCACCATTTGAGAAACATGGGATGTACGAAACGACTTCAGAGCAGATATTAATTGAACACCTTCGATAATATTCGTTTTCCCAACAGCATTCGGTCCTACGAATATAACGAGGTTATTCAAACTATCAATAGATAGACTCTCATAATTTCGAAAATTTCGAAACTCGATGGATTCTATTTTCAACCCATCGTCTGCCATAGCAATCAATTATTCTTGACGTGCTACGACAAACGAACGGGCATGATGAGATAGAGATAACGTTCTTGCGCATCTGATTTGAATATGCCAGGCTTCATTGATGATTGCATTTCCAAATAAACCTGGTCAGTTTCAACAGACGATAAACCATCTAAGGTATATGAGAAGTTGAATGCTATTTCAGCATCGCTGCCTTCCATATCTGATTTGATAGTTTCACACGCTGTTCCCACATCTTGGCTGGCTGTGGATATTTGGGTAGTCTGAGATTCTTTATTCAAATCAAATTTCACTGGTGAGGTTTTATTACTGAGTAAAGAGGTACGTTTTACAGCCGCAATAAGTTGTTTTGTGTCATAGCAAGCACGGACTTCATAAGAATCAGGAATTAATTGATTGTAGTGAGGATAATTACCTTCAATTTTACGATTTACAAATGTCATATTCTGATATTTGATAATGATCTGATTGTTTGCCGTGGAAATTTCTAATGTATCGTCGAGATCAGTGAGAGAAGCTACATCCATTAAAAAAGATCCAGCTATCACTGCATTGAAATCTTCACCAGAGTATTCGAAATTGGTCTCAGTAACAGCTAAACGATATGAATCAGTTGCTACCATCTTCAATGTGTCATGAGAGACATCAATAAGAACACCAGTTAAAATCGCGCGAGATTCATCTTTAGACACCACGTGGGCGACTCTTTTTACCATATGTGAAAAAGTTACAAAAGGTATATTGACCGATAGTTCCTTTTGGATGGAAGGAAAACCAGGGAAATCCTGAGCGGGAAGTGTTTTTAAAGAAAATGAAGCAGTATCGCAGATAATGTCAACTGAATCTTCCGAGAATGAAAAATGAACAGCTGCATCAGGCAAACTTTTTACAACTTCGTTTAAAAGCTTTGAAGGGATAACCGCTTCTCCTTCTTCTTCTATCAAAGCTGCAACGCTGCATTGAATGGAAAGATCAAGGTTGGTGGATTCTAGAGTCAGTGAGTCATCGTAGGCTTTCAATAGAATGCCGGATAGAATAGGTAACGTTGATCTTGTTGCAGCACCTTTTGCAACCACACCAAGAGCACCTTGCAGTTCAGATTGATTGATACTGAATTTCAAGATCTTTTTCCTTCCTATATATATTAATAAGTTTTAATAACAATAATAATGACTGTTAATTTGTGGAAAACTAAGATTAGGCCAGTTCAAAGCTTTGAAATGAGAAACGCCAATTGAAGAGAATTATCATGAGTTTTCCTCTTCAATCATTGATATTATTATCTTTCCTCTTAAAAACGTCGTTATACACAATCCTTCAATAACCATTGTGAAGTAATCTGATATAACGCTATCGTACTCTTTGAACCTTTCAAAAACCTAGCACATATCTTTCGAATACCTTTCAGAAAACTATTCTTCTCTGATGATCTGTCTGATAATCTCCAATTCTTCGTTCAACTCACGACTCTCTTTGATTTTTTCGTCGACCGATTTAACCGAGTACATAACGGTGGAATGATCTCTATTGAATGCGTCCCCGATACTACTGAAGGGAATATCTATCATAGTGCGGCAAAGATAAATGGCAACTTGGCGAGCGTAAGTGATATTCGCTGAGCGCTTTTTGCCAATGAGCTCAGAATGGCTGACATTATAGTATTTTTCAACTACTCGCTGTATATCGATAATCTTCAGACGTTTCATAGCACCGCCACTGAAATGATCAGCCAATAAAGAGGCTACTTCATTTATAGAAATGTCCTTTTTATCAGTGCTCTTCATTTCGAAGAATACTTTTGTCACTGCACTTTTTAATTCTCTTATATTCGAACTAGAATTTTGGGCGATGTACTCTTGTACTTCAGGAGATAGATTGAAATCGGAGTGAGTACTTTCTTTGCATTCTGTTACGAAATTTCTAATGATTCCCAATTTCGTTTCTATTTCAGGGGGCTGTATGTCACAGGTACCGCCTTGATTGAAACGACTTTTGTATCTTTCCTCTATATCGATATGTTTCGGCGCCCTATCTGCGGCCAAAACTACTTGTTTGCCGCTATCAAGCATTTTATTAAAAATCTGAAACACGATATTTAATGTGGCAGGTTTGTTTTGTAGCCCCTGCACATCGTCAACTAAGAGTACGTCAGCATTTTCATAGCGTCGCCTAAATTGTGTGTAGGAATCTTTGCTGTTTATACGCGTGGCGTCGGTATAATCATTCACCATTTCCATAGTGTCCACGTAAACGGTGTTGAATTGCTTATAGGATTTATTCACATAGTTTTGAATCGAACGCAGTAAATGGGTTTTTCCTAATCCACTCTTTCCGTATATGAAAAGAGGGTTCAACTGAGTTTTACCTGGTGATTCGGCTACTGCCAAGGCCATGGAATAAGCCATCTGATTCGATGAACCAGTTACGAAATTATCAAATGAGTAATTGGAAGAAAAATTGTCTGAAGAACTATTCTCTTCTCCCTGCGAAGTATTGTCATCTTTATCCAGTATGATTTGCTGCTCTTGTTGTGGTGTGTCTAAAGATTGACTTATAGGTGCTGGTTGAGTTTGTTGGTGAGTCGCAAAGGCTGCCTTCTCTGTGTAAGGAGTCTCTACTTGATTGGTCTCAGCATTGTTTTGCACACCAACTGTTGAGGGATCTACTTCTATGGCGATATTGAAAGGTACATTATATATTTCTTGCAGTGCCTTCTTTATAACGTCTGTGTAATGAGATTCAATCCAGGTTTTGATGAAATTAGTATCTGCGGTGAGCATAAGAAAGCCCTCAGTAAAAGCCTGGGGCTGCAATCTTGAAAAGAATGCGTCTATCTGAGATGCATCTATATTGTCATATGTTTTAACGCGATTCCAAACGTCAAGCCATATGGATTCGTATTTACCTTGTTGCATTGCATTTCTCCTGAATCAACTATGAATGACATCAGTGTATCAGGTGAGTGTCCGTGCCGTGTGTTTAAGCTTCGTTGATTTGTATAGAAGAATCAAAATTAATAAGAAAGAGTATTGATGGGAATCTTTATGTCATGACGATGGTTGAGACTCATATTCCTTGGAGTTGTTGGCTTACCGCGTTGCCGTAATCGGTTAAAAGGCGCTTTTTGTTGTATGTTGATTTCTCAATAAGGCCGGCTTCTTCAAGTTTAGTAAACAAGGCATAGGTGCTTGAGGAAGCCAAACCCATAATACTGGATACATCTTTTACACCCAATGCACCTTCTTTATAAAAGAGAGAGAGGCAGTTTTTCTCTCGATCGTTCAAAGGCGGTACGGGAACATTGATAGATAGAGCGTTATTCACATTGACAGATTGTGGTTGGGTATTGCGTAGTGGTGTTTGTGAAGCATGATCTTCAAGCGTTATAGTCACTACTGAACCAGCATTCAAATTATCCTCGATGGTAATTTTGCCATCGGAGTAATCGAGATATTCTTTTACGAGGGGAAGGCCCGACCCAACTCCCCTTATATAGTGTTTCATAGGTTCTATTGCAGAAGTAAAGCCTGGGAGTTTTGCCTTATCCTTGTTTTGTATCCCCGGTCCTTGATCACAGAAGCGAATAGTATTACCTCCGTCTAAAACCGAAACAACGATTTCTCTAAATCGGGCATGAATAAAGTTCTCTGATACCTCTCTGATGGCAGAGTAAGGAATTTTTCCTCCCCTTTTCATCCCTTGTTCGTAAATACAGGTGGTAAGACTTTCGATGAATTCATTTGTTGGTGCAGGATTGATTTCGAATATCCTCGGTGCCATTTTTAAATCATCATAAACAGCCACTCGGGCGGTTGAATTAACATAGGAATAATCAAAAGATTCTGAATTATTTTTTTCAGAAGAATTGAAATTTGGTTGTTCCGCCTGATAATTCAATATATTCCCTTAATTCAGAATAAGATTCAGAAAAATTCGAGTAAATTCATTACGATTTTAAGCAAATATTGTGCATCAGACCTTATTTAACCATATATAGAATGAAAATTCAGAGATATTCAAGAATGAAATATATGAAACCCCAGAATAAATAAGCAAACAAGAAAGTTATCCACAAATAGTTCAGTAAATGTTGAAAACTTGAAAAGTTATGAATCGGTATTCTGGAAAACTTTAGAAAATGAGGAAAAGTAGCATTCTGATAGTTTTAAAATCCCAGAAATGTATTAAAGATTCTGTAAATATCTCACTTACCTCTATTTACCGTAGCGAACAGGTCTAATGACAAAATAAATGATCTAATGAGAAAAAATCAAACAATGATGAATAACAAAACACCTGATGAGACGTTAAAAATTATTTGACGTGCTTCTGTGAGCAGGGGATTTGGAAAAGAGGGGATAATTCGAAAACATGCTTGACAAAATGAGTTCCGCTACTCTTTCAACAGTGACTTACGAGTGAAAGAGCAAGTTATCAACAATTTCCACAATTGAAATGAGTAAGATTGTGGAAAAGATAGATTAAAGGAATGAAAGGATACCTATAAAGAGAAATATCTTGCTGAAATCAAGTGATATATCGGAGAATATTCAATTGTGTTGAATTAGCTCTGATAATGCAATCGATCAATTTCAGAGCTTGACTCGGTATTTGTTCATTCATATAATGCAAAAGTTACTCTTTAAGTTAGAAAGGGATAAAGCCATGAAGCGCACCTATCAACCGAATACGCGTAAACGCGCAAAGTGCCACGGCTTCCGTGCTCGTATGTCAACGAAGAGCGGTCGTGCCGTTCTCGCTCGGCGTCGTGCCAAGGGACGCAAGCGTCTGTGCGTGTAATAACGAAAGGACAATGTGTTGGAAACAATAAAGTCCAGCACTGAGATTTCCTTTTTGTTTTCACAAGGGAAGCGATACAACTCGTCTTCCATTTCTTTACTCGTTTATAGACGCAACAGGCAACACGACCTTAATGGTCGTGTTGCCTTTATTGCGGGCAAAAAGCAAGGCAATGCAGTCTGGCGTAATAAAGCGAAAAGAAGAATGAGAGCGGTCAGTAGGGAAATTGAAGACTGTTTTCAAGGATATGATGTTGTGTTTATCGCGAAACAGGCAACAACGAAGGTCGTTTATAGTAAGCTGCTCGACGATTCAAAGAAACTAACCAATCGTTTTATGAGTGATTGTGACTTATAGAATGAATAAAGCTCTCAAAATCTTAAAGCTGATACCGGTTAAGATCGCGGTATTTCTTATTGCTTTTTATAGAGCGGCTATTTCTCCCCTTTTCCCTTCTTGTTGTCGTTTTGTTCCGACTTGTTCTGAATATGGAATTATAGCTTTTAAGAGATACGGTTTTTGCAAAGGCTTCTGGCTCACTTTGAAAAGAGTGCTGCGCTGTCATCCCGGTGGACCGCATGGATACGACCCTGTTCCATGATGTTAAGTGAGTTTACCTCACCGAAAGGATTATTAGAAAATGTGGGACGCGTTTAAAGATTTTATATTCTGGTGTATCCAGAGTTGCTATAACTTTTTTGGCGACTGGGGTATGGCTATCCTTATCGTTACGATTATATTCCGTATTCTCATTATGCCCTTAATGAGTAAGCAGATTAAATCGTCTTATCAGATGCAAAAAGTTCAGCCTTTAATGACTGAGATTCAAACGAAATATGCTGATAATCCTCAACGCCAACAGGAAGAGATGCAGAAGCTATATGCTGAAGCAAAATTCAATCCTTTAGCTGGTTGTCTTCCCATGTTGCTTCAAATGCCTATCTTTATGGCACTGTTCCAAGTGTTGCAGGAGATGGGAACAAGAACAAGCGGTTCGAACTATGAATTCTATAACTTGGTTCCTGACTTAACACTTACACCAAGTAACACGTTCCCAGATATGAGCGGTGCATCAGGAGTTGCATTTGGTGATCAGTTCTTAGTATTCCTCCCTTATGTGATCTTACTTTTAGTATTTGCTCTGGCGACCTTCCTGCCTATGATTATGCAGCAGATGGGTACTCCTGATAGCCCTCAGAAGAAACAGACAATGATTATGAGTGGTGTCATGACGCTCTTTATGCTCTGGATTGGATGGGGTTCTCCTGCAGGCGTACTTTTGTTCTGGGGCGCATCTTCTGTGATGGGTGTACTGCAACAGCAGATCACTATGAGTCATATGAAGAAAGAAGATGCTGAAAAGGAAGCTGAAATCATAGACACAAAGCCGGTTAAGGTTGATGTAACGCGTAAAACGAAGAAAAAGCGTCCAACTAAAAACCGCTAAATATTATATTCCGCAATCCCGCTTATGCGGGATTGTTGGTATAGAGGCCTAAAAGGTTAAGGAGAAACAATGAGTGAAGAAAATTTTGAAGGAAAACAAACCGAGCAAACAAACGAAGAAGAACAAGAGATTGAAGAGGTTCAAACGGATGTTGTCGTAGAGGTTGAAAACGATCTCATAGTAGAAGAATCCGAAAACCAAGAGAGTCAAGAGAATTTAGATGGAACAGATGATGATGAACCTTCAGAAGAGGAGCTAGACAAGATTGCTGATACAGCAATTGCTGCTTTAGAAGATATACTGAAGTACTTTAATCTAGGTGAAGTAACTATTGATGAGTATGAAGGTGACGAAGGGGAACTTATCCTTGACATCACAGGTGATGACCTCGCTGTTCTGATTGGGCGTCATGGAAAAACGCTCGATGCGCTGCAATTTCTCATTTCATCAATCACAGCCCGTACGATTGGGTTTAAATATCCTGTTGTTGTCGATGTGGAAGGTTATAAGAGCCGTCAAAGGCAGAAACTGGAATCCCTCGCTTATTCAACAGCAAAAAGAGCTTTATCGCAAGGTAAGAGCATGAAGATGCGACCAATGACTCCCTATGAAAGAAGAATTATTCATATTGCGCTTCGAGACTTCGATGGTGTTGAAACTGCATCAGAGGGCGAAGGTAGTGCTCGCCACGTCGTTGTGATTCCTGAATAGTGAATAGAAAAGTAGCATAATATTTGTAATGCGAATTCAAGCATATAGTTCGTAGATACTAGATCAAAAAAAGAAGAGACCAAAAGGTCTCTTCTTTTTATATTCTCATCCTAGGAGTTCATAAAGAAATACACGCAATTATTCTGAATGATCACTGGCATAACTAATATCCCTCTATAATGTCTGAAAGGCTTTTAAGAATAGAGAGACTATGATTGATATAACCCAGCAGCAAAAGGCTTTGATGAAAAAGCATTTAGAGCTTGTAATCGAAGCAAATAAAAATGTGAATCTCACACGTATCGATTCGATAGATTCCGGTATGTTGCTGCATATCGAAGACTCATTAGTTGGATTAAAAGCGCTTGATAAAGCCCCTACAGGAGAATTCGCTGATTTAGGCACTGGTGGAGGTTATCCAGGAATACCCCTTTCGATATGCACTGGAAGGAAGGCATTGCTGGTAGAATCTAAAAGAAAGAAAACTGATATTCTCAATGGCATGATTAGCGAGTTGCATTTAGAAAAGCAAATAGCAACTTATACGGGGAGAATTGAAGATCTCTCTATAGAAAAGAAAAATGAGTTCAGCGTCGTTGTTGCTCGTGCTCTTACTTCTCTTCCTTCTTTATTAGAACTGAGTTCACCATTATTGAAAAAAGGTGGATGGTTGATAAGTTATAAATCCGCTCACAGCGAGGATGAATTCAACCAGGCTTGTTCTATTGAAAGAAAACTTGGTATGAAGTATTTAGAAACACAAAAGAGTACTTTAAGCGATGGTGAAACAAATAGGGTTATTTATATATTTCAAAAGGTCTCAGAACCCTCAATGCATCTTCCTCGAAAAAGTGGAACAGCGCAAAAGAGTCCATTCAAGTAGAAGAATGATTGTGTTTCACGTGAAACAGTTTATTATTCTGTCTCCATGAAAATGAAGCTTTATCTTGAATTGAGATGTTTCACGTGAAACAATGTTTTAAAACAAGAGGAGTTTGAAATAGTAGTTATTCCTTAATACAGTGTTTCACGTGAAACACAATCAAACCTCTGAAGTGAAATTTAATACAGGAGTGGCATGTTTACGTGATGTTTCACGTGAAACAATGCTGTGTAAAAGAATTATAATCGCCGATGCTCCATTTCTAAACGAATGATGCTATCATCGTTTGCAACTTTCTCGAGCCTTATATGCTCATCTATTATGTTTCACGTGAAACATTATATATATGATCCCGACTATGAAAGGGGAAGCGGTGGGGTTATTCGATTCATTTAGAAAAGACAAAGATGAGCATTCAAAAGATCATGGTGAACCAGCTGAAGAAATCGTTGACAAGACACTCGAAGAAGAAGAAGTAATCGAAGAAGTTTTTGTTGATGAGAGTGATGAAGATACAGCTGAATTCGAACCAATTGAAGAAGTCATTGAAGAGCCTGAATTTAAAGAAATTAAAGATATGAGTGAAAAGAAGCGAATCACTCATGTAATAGGCGAAACGAAGATCATTGCAATTATCAACCAAAAAGGCGGTGTTGGAAAATCCACTACCGCAGTAAATTTGTCCGCGGCATTGGGAGAGAGAAACAAGGAAGTGCTTCTTGTGGACCTTGACCCTCAGGGAAACGCGACAAGTGGCTTGGGTGTTGATAAAAGCAAAGTTAAAGAAGATATCTATGAAGTTCTTCTCAATGATGTGCCTGTTGAAAGAGCGATAATACCTGATGTTTGTGAGGGTTTGGATTTAATACCCGCAACGATTGATCTTGCAGGTGCAGAGGTAGAATTAGTTAATGAAATAGCTCGAGAGAATAGGCTAAAAACTGCCCTTGGGCCATTGAGGGGTAAATACGATTATATATTTATAGATTGTCCCCCGTCATTAGGTCTGCTTACTATTAATGCTTTAGTTTCAGCAGATAAGCTTCTGATTCCCATTCAAAGTGAATTCTATGCCCTTGAAGGTGTGACAAAACTTCTTGATTCGATGAAACGTGTCAAAAACCTCCTCAATCCAAGTTTGGATATATTCGGAGTCCTTTTAACGATGTATGACGGCCGAACCACGCTCTCAAAGCAAGTAGCTGATGAAGTGAAGAAGTATTTCGGAAAGACGGTTTTCAAAACAATGATTCCAAGAACGGTTAAATTATCGGAAGCCCCAAGCTTCGGTCAGCCAATTACTGAATATGACCCTACAGGAAAGGGCGCACAGGCATATATCAATTTAGCTAAGGAAGTGATTAGCCGTGGCTAAAAAGAAAAGCGGTCTTGGTCGTGGTTTGAATTCCCTTTTAGGGGAAAGCATAGGTGAAATATCCTCAGAAGAAAACGAAGCAACTTCTCACGAGCGTCAGCCAGAAAAGCCCACGCACTATGCAGAGCCAGCACAGCCTTCAATGAACGAGCCTCAAAGCAGAGACTCTAATACAATATCGTTAGAACAACCTGATAAAGATGATTTAAACCATCAGGCAGCCCCCACACCGGAACTCGCCTCGCAGACTGTGAGTGTAGTTAATGATGAAGAGATGAAACCTCCTGTTGCTGAGGAAGCGAAAGGTTTTCCGACTCGGGCAAATAATCCGCAGACGCTTGAGAGGAAGAAGCCTCGCCCTGCAAGCAAGCCGATAGACGAGGAAGCGCGCAAGGCTCTTCTGAAAGAAAAGGAAGAAGAGGTCGTTGAACCTTATTTTGAAGAATCTGACAATATCGTTATCAAAGAGATTCACGAGCGCGAGGTTCTAAAGGAGACCGAAGAAGTTGACATCGATACAGTCAAGCCAAATCCGGACCAACCACGTACGCATTTCGACCCCAGTCAGATAGAGGAGCTGGCAGCCTCTATTCAAAAAGATGGTCTGCTTCAACCCATTCTGGTACGCAAGGTCGGATCAACGTATCAGATTATTGCCGGCGAAAGAAGATGGCAGGCGTGCAAGTCTCTTCATATGGAAAAAGTGCCAATTAGGGTAAAAGACGTCACCGACGATAAAGCTATTGAACTTGCACTTATTGAGAACATCCAGCGTGCTGATCTGAATCCAATCGAAGAGGCTTATGGATATAAGCGCATGATGGAACGGAAGCGAATGACCCAGTCTGATGTGGCACAGGCCGTTTCGAAGGGGCGCTCGACCGTCGCAAACGCACTTCGTTTGCTTGAGCTTCCTGAGGATGCGCAACAGCTGCTTTTTGAAGAAAAGATAACCGCTGGACATGCACGTGCTATTCTTTCCGTACCAACGCAAGAAGGCAGGCAACGCCTGACCGAGAAGCTCGAGAAAGAAAAGCTCTCTGTACGTGAGACTGAGACTCTAGCTCGGTTGTATTCTGGTCAAGCGAAAGCAGGTACTTCAGGAACGAAACGAGAGCCCACTCCACAGTATTTCAAGAAGGCGGCAAAAGGGCTTCGCGAGAAATTGCAAACAAATGTTCGGATAAAATCAGTTAAAGGTAAGAACAAGATAGAAATCGAATTCAAAGATAAAGATGATTTGGATAGGTTAATCGAACAACTGACTGATCTGAAGGCGGAGAAGCTAGAAGCAACCGCTGACTTATCAGAATCAGAGGCAGCTGAACCAAAAGCCGAACAAGAAAACGTGGAAAAGAACGACTAAGAACTAAGAAGTCATACTTTTCAACTGACCGCATGCACCAGCAATATCTGATCCACGAGAGAACCGTATCGTAGTTTCGATGCGGTTCTTTTCAAGTTCTGAAACCCACTGTTTCATTGTGTGTGTGGAGGAGGGTCGATAGGGAGAGCCTGAAATATGGTTCATGGGAATGATATTGATATGGACCTGCATACCTGAGCAAAACGATACAAGGGAGTTTAAGTCCTCCGACGAGTCATTGATGCCGTCTATCATGAGGTATTCGAACGTGATGCGTCTGCCGCTTTCGTTCTGGTAATGAAGCAAGACACACTTTAAGTCGTTGAGCGGGGTTTTAGCGCATCCTGGCATCAGGACATCTCGGGTTTCTTGGCGAGCTGCATGAAGAGAAATCGCGAGTGTGAACTGTTGCGGTAGCTTTGCAAATGAATTGATACCGCTCACAATGCCGCACGTTGAAACGGTAATGTGCCGAGCTCCGATATTGAGCGCTTGAGATGAGTTCATCAAGCCGAGAGCCTCTGCGAGGTTGTCGAAGTTTAGAAAAGGCTCGCCCTGACCCATTCCCACGGCGTTTGTGACAGGAATGCCTATATCTTTCTGCACGTAGAGTATCTGTTGGACTATTTCGCCAGGCAACAGGTTGCGAGTGAGGCCTTCTTTGCCGGTTGCGCAGAAAACACATCCCATGGGACAGCCGACTTGCGTGGAAAAGCATACGGTCAAACGTCTTGGCTCACCCGATTGTTTTTTGTCGTTGGACGGTATGCCAACTGTTTCTATTTGATTTCCGTCGGCGAGCAAGAGCAGATATTTTCTGGAGCCGTCTTTTGAAACTTGCTTGTCCACAATTTGAGGAATGAAAAGGGGGGCTTGGTTTTCGAGTGTGTCACGCAGTGACAGCGGCAGATTAGTCATATCGGCATAGCTGGAGGCGCCTTTTGCATAAATCCATTGTACCAGTTGATTGGCACGAAACGCAGGTTGACCTAAGCTCGCTATCAACGATCTTATTCCCTCGATACCATATGATTCAATCCCTTTTTCCATAGCGCTATTATACCTATGAGCATGACGGGTGATGTGCTTATTTCGCAGGATGTGATAATTGGTAGTTGGGCAATATGTGCCCTTGTATATCAAATGATGCTGCGCAGCGCTGTGTTTTCGTCGCGAAAAGGCAGAAGGGGGCAAAGGCGTTTGCTATACTTCTGAATTTGTTCGACAAAGAACAGAACAAATGATTTTACAAGGGCTCGAGATATATAAAAGAGGGCATTATGAACGTCGTTCCTGAAAACACGAAAGTTGCGCTGCTTGCAGGTGGCACCAGCGGGGAAAGGGAAATTTCCTTGTTGTCGGGCAAAGGTGCAAGTGATGCCCTTGTTGAGGCGGGTTTCGATGTAACGGTGCTGGATCCGTCTAAAAAAGAAGACCTCGTTTCTTTGATAACCGACGATTTCGACGTTGCATTTCTCTGTTTGCATGGGAGGGGCGGCGAAGATGGCACTATGCAGGGCATGCTTGATGTCATTGGAATTCCGTACACCGGTCCGGGGGTGTGGTCCAGCGCAACATCGATGGATAAGGTTAAGTCAAAAATATTCTACGACCTGCATGGCATTCCAACGCCTCGATCGGTTACCTTGTATGACAAAAGCGAAGCGACTCCAGCCGAACTAGTAGAAAACGTAGGCAACCATCTGGTGATTAAACCTGCATCAGAGGGTAGCGCTTTGGGAGTTACCATCGTAGAGGGTCCAGATGAAATAGAAGCAGCACTCGACGAGGCGTTCGCTCTCGATCATGAAGTGTTGGTAGAGACGTTTGTGGCTGGCAGGGAGTTGACCGTCGCCGTGATAGGCAACGACGATCCTGTCGCACTGCCTATCATTGAGATAGTTCCCCAGAACGACTTCTATGATTTCGAGTCGAAGTACGCTCCTGGTGGATCGAAACATATATGTCCGGCCCCTCTGGATAAAGAGGTTGAGAAAGAAGCAATGGATGTGGCGATTGCTGCCCATAAGGCGCTGGAATGCAGGGGTTGCTCACGTACAGATGTGATTTTAGATAAAGACAACGTCTGCTGGGTGTTGGAAACCAACACAATCCCCGGCATGACAGCTACATCGCTTTTACCTGATGCGGGACGCGCAGCAGGTATTGAGTTTTCCGAGCTGTGCCGCAAGCTCGTGGAATACGCGATGGAATAATCAGAACAAACCGCAGCTTTTGAGCGCGAGCACGAGCACCGCTACAATCAAGAGAAGTCCCGCCCAGCCGCCAATCATGCAGCCCATGTTGCGATTGCGCGCCTTTTCCACCATCTGCTCATTGAATGTGACGTGGTCTTTCAAAAGGGCGCTTCCGTGTTCGTTTTTCAGCTTTGGTACGCGACCTGTCGGTTTCCAATCGCCATTTGAATCTATGATGGCCTGAATGCTGGAGTTGCTCAGCTGCACGGCAGGACGGACTCCGTCAGCGAGCATCTTGGCAATAGTGTGGGAGAAGTTGTCGAATGCTTCTTTTTCGTTGTTGGCGTAACTGATGATGACCGCTTCGCCCCAATAAAACCCTGGCTCGGGTTTCTCAGTAAACCACGAGGATGCCAGAATACAATTCGTCGACCATCCTCTTGCTTCGCAAAGCTGCAGCTCGTAGGTAATGTCGTCATCGAAAAAGCCGATAATCTGATCGAAACGATTTTGCATCCACGCGATAGTTTTGCCCTCTTCGGTTATCATTTTGATTTGGAAGAAATCTCCGACAAGATTGTCTGCCCCCATGAGCAGCGCACCCGTTTTCTTGTCTTTCGTGGTAAAACGGCAATACGTTGCATAGTAGGGCGCATCTGGCATGGTTTTCTCCTCATCGACAAAAGCGCGTGTTCGTTCGCTTCATTTCATGATAGGCTGAACACGATAAGAAAAGATAGGGATATGAGCTTAGACACCTTAGAAAAATACATCATCGAAACAACGCCCACCCGTATTAAAGAACGCTATGCCTCTTTAGTGTCTGCTGCTGAGGGTGCTAATTACGGCGTGTTGGATAAAGTGGTTGTTATCGATACGGAAACCACCGGCGTATCTTTCAATCACGACCGACTCACCCAGATTGCGGCGGCGCGCATGAATCAGGGGGAAGTGGAAGAAAGGTTCGCGACGTTCGTGAATCCCGCGCGCCACATTCCTGATGAGATAGCCCACCTGACGGGTATTCACGATAAAGATGTCTGTGATGCGCCCACCGCCGAGGAAGCAACGCGAAATCTCGCAGAGTTTGTGGGGGATCTACCCCTTGTGGCTCACAACGCCCAATTCGATAAACACTTTGTAACTCAAACCGAAGCTGGTGCCTCCCTAGCCCAAAACACGTGGATTGATTCATTGGATCTTTCCCGCATTTCTCTGCCTCGCATGAAATCACATCGTCTCATCGATTTGGTTCATGCATTCGATGCGCCCATTTCAACGCACCGCGCCGATGCTGATGTGGAGGCGCTCTGCGTGGTGTATCGTATTTTGCTTGCGGCTGTGTCTGCCATGCCAAAAGAGCTGATTGCTGCTATCGCCGATTTTGCCGATGAAGAGCAATGGGAAACTTCGATTGTATTTCGCGAGCTTCGCGTTCCGGCAGCTGAGCGCTTTGATCTGCGACGTTTACGTCGGCAGAACGTGGGCGCTGCTGCGTTCAAGGCGCGAATAGATGCCGATGATCTGGCTGCCGATCCTGAACGTGGTTTGAAGTTCGCAACAGAACAGCAAATAGACGAAGCCTTTTCGGCTGATGGGATTGTGGGTCGTATTTACGACGACTACGAAGCGCGCAGCGAGCAAGTGGCGATGGCTGAACAGGTGAATGCCGCCTTCGCAGCTTCGGTGAATCTGGCTGTGGAGGCTGGGACGGGCGTTGGGAAATCCATGGCATATTTGTTGCCTGCGGTGATGACGGCGCGCGAGAACAATATAACTGTTGGTGTGGCCACGAAGACGAACGCCTTGTCCGATCAGCTAATAAACAAAGAGTTGCCATTGCTTTCGGAAGCGAGCGGCGGTATTTCCTATGCTTCTCTGAAGGGATTTTCCCACTATCCGTGTATGCGCCTGACCGAGCGGCTGTTGAATGCCGGACCGAAGATGAAGGCGATGGGGGATAAAGAAGTATCGCAGGCACCTGCGCTTGCGGGATTGCTTTCATTTATCGAGCAGAGTGATTACGATGATATCGACGGGTTGAAGATAGACTATCGCGCGATGCCAAGATATGAGTTCACGACGAACAGTCACGATTGCCTGCGGCGCAAATGCCCGTTTTTCGGAACGAGTTGTTTTGTACATGGTGCCCGCCAGCGAGCTGAGGCTGCCGATATTGTGGTGACGAATCAGACGATGCTGTTTTGCGATGTGGCCGCAGAAGGCGGATTGTTGCCTCCTATCCGCTATTGGGTGGTGGACGAAGCCCACGGGGCCGAAGCCGAAGCGCGGCGCGCCTTCAGTTGTCAGATAGACGCCGACGAGCTGATTCGCCTATCTGCGAAAGTAAGCTCTCCCGAACCGGGGCGCAACGTATTTCTGCGCGCCGAGCGGCAGATGGCGGGTCGCGTAAAAGACGTGACAGACGAAATGAGGCAGTCCGTTACAAACGACGATTTAGTCGAGCAGCAAAATCTAGGCAATAGCGAAGGGGACACGCTGCTGTTCGCCCTGAGTGCGAAAGCGCGACGTGCCGGTGGAGTTTTCGCTCAAGCCGCGCAAGAATTCACGAGCAACATACACGGTCTCCTTTATTTCGAACCAACTGGCGGGTCGAAGGGATACGACCGCATAGATTTATGGATAAACGACGATATACGGGCTGGGGACACTTTCAAACAGTTGGTTACGCTGGGGCACGTGCTCTACGATGCGGCTGAAAAGCTGATAAAGGCGAGCCAGGAAATGGTTGGTTTCCTTGAAAATCTGGAAGGAGCAGGAGCAGTGCAGCGCGACATCGCATCGACCGCACTTGCCTGCAAAGACTTGCTGGCAGCCTGTGAGCTCATTTTGTTCGAGGGACCGCAGACGTTTGCCTATTCGGCTCATCTTTCAAAGAAAAACAACGGCGGCGAGCTGTTGAGTGCTCAGATGCTGAATGTGGGCGATCAGATGAACGAAACGCTGTATGCGCGAACCCACAGCGTCGTATTCACCTCTGCCACCATGACGATTGCCGATTCCTTTGACACGTTTAACCGCTCGATGGGTTTGGGCGTAGGGGAGAACTCGGAGGTGCGCACCAGTCAGCTAGAATCCAGCTATGATTTTGACAGCAACATGGTGGTATACGTGGTATCCGATATGCCCGAGCCGAACAATCAGTCGTATTTGGATGAATTGAACAAACTGCTGATAGGGGTGCATCGCGCACAGAGCGGATCCACGCTTACCCTGTTCACCAACCGTCGTGAAATGGAAAAAAGCTATAGCGTGGTACAGACTGCGCTGAAAACAGACGACTTGCGTGTGGTCTGCCAAAAGTGGGGCGTTTCCGTAAAAGGTCTGCGCGATGATTTTCTGACCGATGAGCACCTGTCGTTGTTCGCGTTGAAGAGCTTCTGGGAGGGTTTCGACGCACCTGGAGCCACGCTGAAAACGGTTGTCATTCCCAAACTGCCGTTCAGCAAACCCACCGACCCTCTTTCCTGTGAGCGCTCGCAAACAGACCCGCAAGCGTGGTCTCATTTTGTGCTGCCCTCAGCGGTGTTGGAAACAAAACAGGCGGCCGGGAGGCTTATCCGATCTTCCCATGATTCAGGGAGCTTGGTACTGGCCGATCGAAGGTTGGTTTCAAAAGGATACGGGAAAGTGTTCCTGCGCTCGCTTCCTAGCAAAAACGTAAAGATTATGACTGCACACGAAGTTGTTGAAAGCCTGCTTCGAGCGAGCCAGTCGGATCGCTAGGAGTGGCGTTGAGCGACAAGCGCATGCACGTGCTTCACGTGAAACGCCACACCGAGGGCACGTCAAATGAGCTTTCGCTCAGCGTGCTGGAGGCAAAGAAGAACGCCGCCGATGCAGCTACAGGCACCACCGTGCAGTCGGCCTTTGATGCCGATGTGGAAATAAAGCGCCGCAAGCATAAGCGCAAAACCCTTCGAGTGGTGAATGTCATCGTCTCTGTCGTATTGGTCGTGGCGGCAATTGGGTTTGGTGGGTCGTATTGGTACAAGCAGAGTATTGCCACGAAAAGCGTCGACGCAACACTAGACGAGGCCTTAGGACTGATAGAGCGCTCTGATGACGTCGTTGTGTCGATGGACGAGGTGCTCAACGCCAGCGTGGATGATGCCGCGCTGGATACCATGAAGGATCTGATAGAGAAGTCTCCTTTGGCTGAATCGTATTTGGACCGCGCGATGAACAAAGTGCAGGAGGCCGAGTCTGTGAACTCGTCAGATGCCCTTGGCGAAAAAAAGCAACGCATTATCGACGACATCAACGCACGCGGCGATTTGATAGAGAAGGGCAAGACCCTTATGAACGCGGATGTTTCAGCGAAACGTGCTCTGAATGCGCTCGAGCAAGCACACGAATATGTGCTCATAGGCGATTCCCTAGCAGTTGATGCCGCGAAGTTGGTGGCGAATACGACCGAAGAGAACGTGAGTGCATCGGTATCGAAAAGCAATCAGGCCATTGAGCAATTCCAAGCCGCGCGAAAGCTGCTCAACGATGCGAAGAGTTATTCACCCAATGCCGATTTGCAGCTTTATTACGATTACTTGAATGCACGCATACAGGCTCAGCAATATGCTTTGGAAAGCGATGATGCAATCACGAGGCAAAATCGAGCCGAAGCGGAGTCGAACAACAATTTGGCAAATGAAACAGAAAAGGAAGCTGCTGCTTTGGCCCAGGGTTTTCCCGATGTGTTTTCACAGCCTGTGCTAGACGCTTATGAAAAAGATACGGAGCAGGACCGCTCGGCCTACGATGACGCCCGCTCCCGCGCTGCCTTGGCAGATGCATACTTGCGGGATTATTTGGGCGCGTCTCACAAATAGCGTATACTACCTATTAAATGTGCCCATGTGGGCTTATAGGAAAATGAGCGAAAGGCGTATCCATGCCGGAAATTCTGGACGATATCGCATACATGTCGCAAGAAGTGGGTCCCCGTCCAGCGGGAACAGAAGAAGAGCAACAAACGGCGCTCTACATTGCTGAGCAGTTGCAGAAGCGCGCTGGTTTCACGACTGATATCGAAGATTTTGCGTGCAATGCGCAACACGATATCGTCGGAGTTGTCTGTTTTGGTTTGGCTGCTTTGCTGAGCATAGGCGCGCTGATAAGCAGCGTCTTGGTTATTCCCGCATTCTTGGTGACGCTTGCCTGTGCGATTCTCTACATTTTAGAGTTGGTGGGCAAGCCCGTTTTGTCTCGAGCTTTCCAAAAAGGCGTTAGCCAAAACGTCATAGCGAAGTACTCTCCTTCGCAAGGAACGGGCAAATCACCCCGTAGCCGTAAAATCGTGCTGGTGTCGCACTATGATAGCGGCAAAGTGCGTGCAGAATTGAACGGTGGGATGTTTGCGGCATACCCGATGCTGCAGAAAGCATGCATCGTCGCGCTTGCGGTGATACCTTTGCTGTGGCTTGTTCGCATGGCGATTCTGCTGAACTCAACGGGCACCGCAGCCATCGCGTTGAAAGTAATCACGGTCATTGCCGTCATTCTCGTTTTGCTTCCCGTCGTGCTCTTTTTTCTTCATCGTAGCGCGGATTACAATGAAGGAGCGGTTAGCAATGCTTCGGGCGTCGCCGTGCTTTTGGAGACCGCTCGTCGCGTGGCCGCCGGGCGCATGAGCGAAGAGGAACTTGCGCAACGCGCGGGCGCAACGGTACACGGAGAAGATGCCGCGCGTGCCGAAGGACTCATTCCTGAAGGCGTTCCAATTGATTATCAAGCTACATCTATGGATGCGTTTGAGGCAGAAAGCGAAGGCGAAAAGCTTGCGTCTGCGAAAGCGGCCGTGGCTGCGCTTACCGGCCAGGCAGTGAAGGAATACGCTCCTGCGCCGGCGGATATTTCAAAGAAGCTCGTACAAGTGAAAGAACCCTTTTCCCAAAAGCCCGATCAGCAGATGCAAGCGGCTCAACGGGAGGAAACGATGCAGGCCTTTACCGGGGCTGTCGAACATCCGGGCGCGCCCCAAAATGTCACGCCTGTTGTATCGCAGGAGCCAGCTGCTGCTGAAGGGCAGGGTGCTGCTGGTGACCGAGCGGGCGCTCTGACCGGCCGCGCTTTTGCTGCGCCTGCTGAAAGCGGCGAGTCCACTGTTCCCGACTGGTTCAAGTCGGCACAGGAAAAGGCGAACAAACCGTCTTTCAAGCCTGGCAAACCTGCGAAACGCTCGCGTTATGCAGATGCCTTGGATGCGGCTGTCGCTGCAAGTTCGGTTCATTTCGAAGAGGCAAACAAGGCAATAGACAAAGAGACCGAAGAGCACATGCGCAATTTCGGTGGCGGCATCGAAGAGGTGCAGGCTCCAGCAGCTGAGCGTCCTTCTGCTGCAGCACCCTTAAACAATAAAGAGCCAATCAAGGCCATGGCACCCTCGCAAACCCCGAGCGCTCGGCCGGTCGAGCAACCTCCGGTTGCCAACGCGCAGCAACCTGCACAAGCGTCAGCTGCTGATGTGCAGCAGATCCGGGCACAGCAACCGACCCAGCTGCCCATGTCACAGTCTGCACCCCAGCAATTCGCACAGGTTCCAGTGCCGCAGCAGCCCGCTGTACCTCAGGCCGCAGCACCGCAACAGCCCGCAGCGCCTCAGGTCCCAGTGCCGCAACAGCCCGCCGCAGCGCCTCAGGCCTCAGTACCGCAACAGGCTGCAACGCCGCAGGCATCTTATGCGCAACAGCCCGTCCAGCCTGCACCCACAGTCGATGTCGGAGCGACTACAGCAATGCCGCCTATCGACGTGAGCGCGTACAGGAGCAAGCAGCTTGATTCTCGCGAGGCAGCAGCGAAGGCGCTGCAAGACAGGCCGTCCAAAAGAATTGAACCCGCGCAGCGAATCAGCAGTGATCGTGTCGTCTTTGACGAGACGAACAACCCAGAAGTGCAGAGTGCCGAGACCTATGATTTCTCTCAAATATCAGCACCGTCTCCTTCTGCGCCGTCACTGAGGGAAGAAGCGGGTTGGGTGCAGCGCCCAACTGTTTCAGCGCACATGACGCAGCCCGCGCCTATGCAGCCCGCGTCTATAGAAGCGCCGAGTGTATCACCTCAGCCTTCACAGGTACCCCAGTCTGCTCCAGCGGAGCAACCAGTGTCCACTGCGCACCCCCATGGCAAGCGCAATATTTCGCTTCCGGATCTAAAAGAAAAAACTCCGCCGCTTATTTCAGAAGCAACGAAGCAGCGTGCCCCCTTGGCCGAGGCTGAGACGATTGGCGGCAAGGCAGCAGCTAAATCGCTGCTTTCCGCGCAGATTCCGCGCATCGATGCAAACGGTTCAGCGGAAGCCGCTCCTTCAGTACCTGAAATGAGCGACAATAAACGTGCAGCATTGAGGAGCACGCTGCCCTCAATGAGTGGAACCATTACAGCAGAGCCGGAAACCCGCAACGAGAACAGTGCTGTGAGCCTGACCGGATCGTTTGCGGCCATCGGTGCGAGCAGCAATGCTTTTTCCCCTGTGGGCGATGAGCTTCTGGCTGATGTGGCACCGGATGACGTGTATGTTGACGATGCGGACGATTCATCCTACGACACGAATGTGACTGAAACAGGCGCTTTCGCGGGTCCGGGCTATATGGAAATGCCCGAAACGAAGCACGGTCTTTTCGGCAGATTCCATAAGCATAAAAAAGGAAAGCAGCGTCAGGAAGAGCAAAGCGCATCCGATTGGCTGCAAGTAGGCGATGACTTCAACCCGACCGATGTGGGTGCAGCCCGGGGTGGATGGGATAGTTTCCAAAACGACAGCGATTATGAACAGGGCAATAATGATTATGTCGACGATGGTTATGTCGACGATGATAATTATGATGACGGCTTCATAGACGATCAATATCTTGAAGACGACTACTCCGATGCTGATAGTCCAGATGCCACTGTGCAATTGCCTCGCAAAGGCGACCGCTGGAATGGTGGGGCGTTCTCGAAGCTGCGCTCGAAAGTGGCGAAAAACGAAGATTACGAAAATGGCTACGATGATTACGCCGAAGACTCCTACGATGAAGAGGGGCCGAGGGGCGAGACGCAACCGCAGAGATTATCTGGTCGCGCTCAGGCAGGCGTCCGTCAGGTTGTCGACGCATCTGAACCTCCTTATATAAGCGGGCAGCCAGGCGCAGCTTTCGGAAACGTTGCACCAGCCGAGGGCAATCTCGCTAGTGCCCCTGTCGCGAACGCCGCGGCGCCGATGGGCGCACCTGCGTCTGATGGTGCTCCGCAGCAACAAGCTGGCGTAGCCCAAAGTGACCAGCAGCAGCTGAACAAGGAACTGAAAGCCGTTTATGGTTTCCGCAACCCCGATATCGATGTGGAAGTATGGTTCGTTGCTTTGGGCTCCGAGCTTTCGGGCAATGCTGGATCGCAGGCGTTTCTGCGGGAGCATGCAGCAGAACTTCGCGGATCCGTGATTATTAATCTCGAATCTTTGGGAGCAGGAGATTTATGCTCCGTGGAAAAGGAAGGCATACTGCAGCAGAAGTCGCCTTCATCGCGCATGAAGCGCTACCTCAAGAAAGCCAGCAAGATAAGCGGCGTGAGTACCTCATCTACGCAGATTTCGTGGCGCGAGAGCATCACGTCGCTGGCGATGAAAGCCGGACTACAGGGTATCAGCCTTGTCGGTATGGATGGTGGCAAGCCCGCGATGATGGGACAGGCTGACGATGTGCTGGAAAACGTCGACCAGCAGACTTTGATGGCGAATGCAGATTTCGTCATGGGTTTGATAAAGAACGATTAATCGCAGTCGAGTTGTAATAGAAGTAAGCCAATGCGCCCATTACCGAGACCAAATGTCGTTGTCGTTTGTTTGTTCTGCACAGATACGAGGACACGGGAGAGGTCATGTATAATACATCGCTGTGAAGGGCGCTTATGAAGCGCTGTAGTTTGTGGACCGAACGGTCTTTATTCAGGAAAGAATTGAGGTAACTCATGGCAATCGAAGCGTATTGCGTAAAGTGCAAGGCGAAGAAGATCATGAAAGATCCCGTCGAGAGCACTACGAAAAACGGTAAGCCCATCGTCAAGGGCAAGTGCCCCGACTGCGGAACCACCATCTGCCGCATCGGATCCATCAAATAAACTAAACCGAAATATCGGTTTGAATCGAAGGGCAGCCATTTGGCTGCCCTTCGCAATTGTAGGCAGGGGATGCTCGGTAGAAACACCTTCTGCATGCATGGCCGTTCGCTTGAGACGCTCAGACGCTCGTTTGCACGGCTTTTCTTTATTCACGGGGTCAATGTCGTCACCGATAAAGACACAGCGTCAACGCTGTGACCTGTGACGTTGACGTATATACGTAAATGTTCATTTACTTGCGTTCACGAGGATGTCATACTTTATGTCATATTAATTCAATACTGAAACAAAAACATTACAGTATTGTAATAGGGAGGGCGACAGGAGGGGACATGGATGAAGAATCGAAGGATGCTTCGCTAGCTGGCACAGAATCCGTTCCGGAAGGTGGGAGAGCATCGGTTGTGGAACCAAAAGCGAAGAAACGCAAAAAATGGCCGATGGTCGTAGGCGTTATCGCAGCAGTAGTGGTTGTAGCAGGTATTGGATTTTGGACCTGGCATGAACAGCCGAGTTTCTGCAACGCGGTGTGCCACAGTCCAATGGACAACTACGTGAACAACTACTATCACGACGGCACCACGTTGGCAAACATGCATGAAAAGGCAAACACAACCTGCCTTGACTGCCATGAGGCAAATATCAACGAGCAGGTAACCGAAGCCCAGCATTGGATTGCCGGGGACTTCGAGGTGGATGCTGAGGGGAACTTGGCAACGGTAGGGGTTTCTGCCAGCAAACAGTTCTGTGCGAAATCCGGATGCCACGACATGACAGAAGTGATTGCATCCACGCAGAACTGGGGCGGTGTGGAAGGCGTGAACCCGCACGACAACCATCAGATCGACATCTATTGCAGTGATTGCCATTCGGTGCATGGTGAGTCGAACATGTATTGCAATTCATGCCACGATTGGGAAGTGCCCGCGGGCTGGACCTCCCCAAATAACCAATAGAAATGATAACAGGTGAAAAGGGAACCAAAGCAGTGAATGAGAGCGGGGATCCTGAAACGGGAAGCCGGAACAGGGACTTTGCCTGAAGAGGAAGGGCAACGATGAACAACAAAGCAAAAGCGGTTGCATGCGCTTCGACCGTGTTGGTGCTGGGGCTGTCAGGATGCGGTGTGACGGTAGAGGGTTCCGGCAATGGTGAGGCGGCCAGTGCTGAGCAGTTGGCTATGAGACTCGACGATCCGTGGGACCAGCAGATAGTACAGACAAAGCAGGTAGCCGAAGGAAACTTCAAAGACGGCGTGTACACAGGTGCTGGTATTGGAATGGACGGAAAGATTACAGCGACTCTG
Source organism: Actinomycetes bacterium (assembly GCA_023394615.1). Lineage (GTDB taxonomy): Bacteria > Actinomycetota > Coriobacteriia > Coriobacteriales > Eggerthellaceae > JAEXAI01. The sequence continues at coordinate 67,587 of JAEXAI010000021.1, forward strand.
CTGATTCAGGGCAATCACATCACCTGTGTGGAGATGACACAAGATGGCGAAACCCAGAGCGTCGGCGGGTACGAAGCAATCAGAAGCGGTAAGTATGCTCAGATGATAAACGCGGCGCAAGGGTCGGATATCGATACGATATCCGGAGCAACAATCACGACCAAAGGCGTGCGGGACGCGGTGGACAACGCGCTTTCGCAGGCGCGCGCATAAGGGGGAGACAACAGTGAGCAAAAAGGAGACAACTGAGCGCACCTTGAGTCGCCGTGGGTTCTTTGCCCAAGCAGCAACCGCCGCAGGGGCGGCAGCTGCAGCTGGTCTATTGGGGTCGGGCGCAGCATATGCCGAAGAGGCTGGAATGATAGGCGACTGGTCGGCTGATGGTTCCAAGGAAATCAAACTTCCGGCTAGTAAAGACACGAATGCGAGCAGTGCTGACGGCACGTATCGGGAACACAACGGTGCAATATTCGCAGCCAACGACGCCACTCCTATTCCACCGCGTTCCGTGCCTGAGCATTGGGACATGGAATGCGAGATGTGTGTAGTGGGCGCGGGTGGCGGTGGACTGAACGCTGCAGCACGCTGCGTGCAACTAGGAGCCGATACCATTTGCGTTGAGGCGATGGGTTTGCATGGCGGCAACGCCCAAAGTGCAGGCATGTGTGGAATATTAGGTGGATCGAAACTGCAGGATAAGCAGAAGGTGGCATTTCCCGGCTATCCCTTCGATCCGCAGGCGCTGACCGATTGGGCCATGGATGAATACCACTACGCAGCCGATCCAAAATTGATTTACCAGATAGCAGATCAGGGCGGCAAATGCATCGACTGGATGGCCGAGTGCGGAGTTGAATGGCGCTTGGGCAAAGTGCCCGTGTTCGTGGCACCGAAGCATGCGACGTTGGACCATCATGTTTTGAAGATGAAAGATGCTACCGATGCGATGTTCGTGTATGGGCAGCGCAAAGGATGCACGTATCGTTTCCAGTGTCCCGCCAGCGCATTAGTGCAAGACGAAACCGGGCGCGTTGTGGGCTTGGTGTGCGAAGATGAGAAACAAGGCGAAATCTATATCCACGCCACAAAGGCGGTTATACTCACGGCCGGTGGATTTTGCAACAACAAGGCACTGCTGGAAAAGTACATTCCCACAGCTGCTATGGGATGCGCGTCCAGCTACCTAGTGGGTGGTGAGCGCGGTGAGTGTTTCCGTATGGGGCTTGGCGTGCATGCAGACGTATCGGGTTTCAACAGTTCAGCATCGTTTGACGGCGGAGTGGATTGGGAGGCCGAAGGCGGCGATTGGGCACGTTTCCTTTATGATGGCATGACACAGCTTTCTCGCCAGCCGTGGTTCACCATCGATCGTTGCGGCAACCGTTTGCGCTATATGGACAGCCGCGTGGAAGAAGACGGTGCGAATGCCATTTATGCGTTGGGCGATTTGGCAACGATTCAAATGACCCCGCCAGGGCATCGCGGCTATATCATTTTCGACTCGAAGTACGAGGATTACTTGGCCGGGTTCGCGCAGGAGCACTGCCGCAAACTGCTTACTCCCGACCTGGAACAGATTGAAAAAGTGCCCGAGCATTATCGTGATTGGCACAATGGCGTACAAGACGCTATCGAAGCCGACGTATTGAAAAAGCGCGATTCGCTTGAAGAACTTGAGCGCGATCTGGGATTCGAAGAGGGCATCATGCAAGATGCCGTGGCGAAGTGGAACGCCACGTGCGCGAAGGGTAAAGACGACTTCATGTATCCGATGAATTCCACATGGCTGCACCCCATCAGCTCGCCGCCATACTACGGCTGCCGCATCGGTGGAAACCTGTATGGTACAAAGGCGGGGCTTTTAATCAACGACCAGATGCAAGTGATGTCTACCACGGGCAAAGCAATCCCTGGTCTGTATGCCGGATGGCATACAGCAGGCGGGGCGTGCGGCGAAAACTCCTATATCGGTGACCCGATTCTGGGTTCGCTTATGGGAGATGTGGGGTTGGCCTTCTGCGGCGGTTATCTGTGCGGCACGAGTGCCGTTACACACGAAATGCAAGCGTAGCGCAAGGGAGAATGACCATGAAAGAGCAAAATAAAACGATGCGCAACGCTTATATAACCATGTTCGCTATAGCTGCTATCGTCGCTGTATTGGGACGCATCGGCATGATGATAATGGGTGCGACAGGTGTGTTCACTTACGATTACATCACTTCGACAGCAGGCACGCTTTTGGACCAGATATGCACTGCGCTTACTGGACCTGCGCTGTTCGCGTTTATGGCGAGCACCGGTGTGATGTTCGCGACAATGGCAGCGGGTGTGTTGTTGTATGCGCACTTCGCTTACTGCAGTGAAGGCGACGAGGCGAACAATATCGCCACCGCATTTTTGTGGGGGTTTCTGAGCGTGATTGTGGCCGTGGTATGCTTCGCCATTATGGCAGGCGGCATATTCACGCCGGTGCAGATGATGTCCATTGAAAACTCTCTGGCTATCGATGCGGGCATGGCGCTGATGGCAGTGCTGGTGGTGTTGGCCTTCGCCACCCTAGTAGCTGCAGCAATGCTGATGATGAACGCCTGCATTGTGAAAGGCGGTGCGTCGGGCCATGTGATCAGATGGTTCGTACTGACTGCTCTCGCATGCGGAGCTGTCGTGATGCTGCTGACCATTCCCTCGTTTGCCAGTGTGAACGTCGTCCACTTAGACGGCGTGGCGGCATCAATTTGGTTCGGACTTGACGTGATTGCCAATGTGGTGATGATGGCTGTCGCATCGAAACTTGCAAAATAGCCCAATCCCCTTGAGGGCTCTACGCGCCCCGACCTGAAACCTTATCGGTTTTGGTTGGGGCGCAACTTGTTGTGGGCGGTTTTAATTACCTAACGGGCTGAAGACGGCCGAGCGCTTCGAGACGCTCGGCCTCTTTGCGCTTTTGTACGTCGGCCATCACAACATGTCCTGCTTGTGCGATAGCGTTTTGCTGGCGCGGGCTCAAGTTTGCCCACAGGTATGTGTTGGCAACGTTGTCGAGCACACGCTCAATAGCGTTGCAGCGGTTTTTTCCCGAATCGGTGGTGACCACGAAGACGGCTTTTCGATCGACGGGGTCTGAGAGCCTTTGCACCCAACCGCGTGCGGCAAGCCTGTCAACTGAGCGGGTGATGGTAGCCGACGGCAGCGCCAGCTGTTCAGAGAGGTTGCGCATGCGCATCGGTTCTTTCACTTCACCTAAAAGCTGCATGATGCGCGCTTCATTATATGATGCGCCCACTTGTTTACGAAGCGCGCTTTCAAGAGCGAGCTTCAGCAGTTCAAAGGTCGAAAGTGTCCTTGAGGACATATATTTTTTCGAGAGGTCTTCAGAGACAACTGGATCGATAGCGGCACCGGCGGTAATGGATGCCTCAAATATCCTGCGATATTCGGCTTTGCGAGTAGGAAACGTGCTGTATAGCGCCTTGACGATGGATTCATTGACGATGCCCACGTGTGCGATTCCCGCAGGGGTGATGGAAACCAAACGGCTTCGTGCATCATCAGATGAACGCTCACGCTGTACGTAATCATGCTTTTGCAGAATGTCGATGGTTTGCGTAAGCATATTGGGTTTCAGGCGCAGCATCTTTGCCAAATCAACCTGAGGCGTGGCAGCTGGGTGCAGCGCCAATAGCTTTACAAGCGTGCGGTATTGGGTGACATTCAAATCGCTTGCAGCGGCAAGGCCGCTCTTCAGCGCGTCATGGGTGTACTCGAAGGCGAAAAAATAAGCTGAATCGAGCCGGTGATATTCTTGTACGTTAGCTGACATGCGAAATCCATTCATGGAATAATAACTGTGCTGTATTGAATGATAGCACAATATGGCAGTAGCGATGTATCAATACGCGTTATATAACGACCGATTCAGGGCTGGTTCTGGGATAGGCCGAGTGTGTGGGCGGCGGTGCTGGCTCATGCGATTCTAATAAACGATAATCCTATTGTTCTCACCAGTGCGTTTATTGTTCTTGATCTTGGCGATTTCTTTGTCGACTTCGGCGTAAATTTCGCGCATCGTTTCAACGACGAAGGCTTTCTCTTCTGAAAGAATTTGACCTTCGTCATAGGCTGCGTACACGCTGATTGAGGCGTCCACATCTTTGATGGGAAGGACCCTGATCAAGCCGGTGTTTACATAGATGTCGTTGTATGCCATCGAATAGGGTAATACGGAATAAGCCAAATTGTTTGCCACTATCTGCTTGATGCTGGACTGATCAGTGAACGTGTAGACATTTTTTGGCGCTTCATAATTAGAGAGACCTTCTTCATCCATTGCCATAAAGGCCCTGTCGCTGAAAAGGGCCGGTACCTCCCCGACGAATTCTTCCATATAGACGCAACCTTCATTGGCTAGGCGATGATTGCGCGAAACGAAGGCGTACATTTTGTCCTCATATATTGTGTCAACTCTCAATCCGCATCTAGCGGCAGTTGACAGAAGCTTCCCTTTATTAGATTCCGAATAACCGCCGATGGCTATGTCCGACGATCCGTTGATGAGGCTGTCCATGATTTTGTCGGAACGAAGTTCAACAACATTGAAATTGACAGATTCTTTTCGGTCCTTCATCTTTCTAATCAATTCCGTTGTGATGGTGTTGCAGACGGAAGGAACTGCTGTCATCGTGATGTTGCGGATGCAGGCCTCATCGTCACTCCCGAGCTCTTTTATCATCTGAAGCTGCTGGTCGATGATTTTAGCTCTTTCTAAAAGCAGTTGTCCTTTATCGGTGACTGTTACTCCATGCGGTGAGCGTTTGAAAATCTGGAACCCTACCTCGTCTTCGAGGTTTTGAATGGCCGTGCTCAAGGATGATTGTGTGATATAGAGTCTCTTTGCAGCTTTTGAGATAGTGCGGCAGTTCGCCGCTTCCAAGCAATATTGCAGCTGTTCTAGTCTTATTGTCCCCACCTCTTGAGGTTGAGTCGACATTATCCACGAAAGTCATTCTAAATGAACCCGTTGGCAAAACGCCACCATTTAGTGAATTGGATACAAACGGTCAAGTAAAGAACCCATAAGTAATAGAAATACAGACAACCCCCATCTTTTATGGCAATACCCCCTATTCATACAAACGGTTTTACAAAACTCCCTAAACCACATAATTTAGTTATGTGGTTATTTGTAAGTCTTATGAATCGTAGGGAGTTGGTTTTATGGGATCACCATCGATACATCCAACAGGTACGACTATTTACAACCCGGATAAGTGTTTTAACGGATACACAATCTTTCCGGCGGTCGAGCACGGTGCAACTCTGATTGATATGAACGGCGGCGTGGTGAACCATTGGCACAATCTGCAGGGATTTCCCAATAAGCTTCTCCCCGGTGGGCAGGTTTTCGGTTCTTTGGGGGAGCGGAACAAGGAATACGGCTGGCAGGATCAATTGGATTTGGTTCAGGTGGACTGGGACGGCAACGTCGTTTGGGAGTTCAGCAAAAATGAGCATGTTGAAGACCCTGACATCGGCCCTCGCTATGTTGCGCGTCAGCACCATGATTTTCAGCGCGAGGGGAATCCCGTCGGCTACTTCGTGCCGGGGATGGATGCAAAAACCGACAGCGGAAACACGCTGCTTCTGACACATCATAACGTGGTTGACCCCAATATTTCCTTGCACACCCTCTGCGATGACAGAATCATTGAAATCGACTGGGAAGGCAACATTCTTTGGGAGTGGAATTGCCACGAGCATTTCGATGAAATGGGATTTGACGAGCAGGCTAAAAACGTTATTTGTCGCAATCCGAATTTGACGGGAATCGGAACCGGCGACTGGATGCACGTCAACTCAATGAGCTTATTGGGTCCGAACAAATGGTACGACCAGGGCGATGAGCGCTTCAATCCAGACAACATCATCATCGACGGTAGAAACACCAACGTGCTGGCTATCATCTCGAAAGAAACTGGCGAGTTGGTTTGGAAGCTTGGCCCTGATTACTCCAGGGGTGCGGCAAAAGAAATCGGACAGATTATCGGACAGCATCATGCGCATATGATTCCTCAGGGTTTGCCGGGGGCGGGCAACATCCTTGTGTTCGACAACGGCGGATGGGCTGGCTATGGTTTGCCGACACCTGCTTCGCCGAGCGGTTTCTACAATGCGGCTCGCGACTACACGCGAGTGTTGGAAATTGATCCGACTACGATGAAGGTCGTATGGCAGTGCCTGCCCGCCGACTTGGGAAATCCGCAGCCGTTCCATTCGGAAAAATTCTACAGTTGCTTTATTTCTTCTGCCCAGCGTCTGCCAAATGGCAACACGCTTATAACCGAAGGTTCGGACGGTCGCTTGATTGAGATCACCGACAAACATGAAATCGTGTGGGAGTACATCTCTCCTTATTGGGGAACGTTCATGCCTATCAACATGGTTTATCGTGCCTATCGCTATCCATACGACTACGTGCCGCAAGTGGAAAAGCCCAAGGAAGTGGCAATAGAGCGCATAGACAACCTAGATTATCGTCTGCCGGGAGCGAAATCAAAGGAATTCCGTCGTTTCACCAAGGTCGAGGGGACCCAAGGGTATGGCGATGTTGATGGCTTCTGTCTACCGAAAGAAGAAGAGGAAGAGACCGAGAGAAAGTAATACGAGCGAGTCGATTTGTCGGGGGGAATGGACCCCACAACAACAATTCGGCAGAATCATTAAGGAGGAATTCGTATGGGAGAAATTGCTAAGAAAAAGGATAGAGAGGTGTTATACGCAGTCATTTACGTTGCGATTGTGGCTGTGTTTTTCGTATTACCGGCACCTGCGCCTATCACAACAGCCGGAATGAGGTTGCTCGGCGTATTCATTGCGACCGTTTTCGGGTGGTCTGCATCAAGTCGTGCATGGCCGAGTTTATTCTGTTTCGTGGCTTTCCTGTTCACGGGAGTAACCGATCTGACGGGCTTGTTGGCGGCAAGTTGGGGTGCTGATGTATTCATTTTCGCCATATTGATGTTTGTGGTTATGGACTACCTGCGCAAGTCCGGATTCTCAACATTTCTGTCAGCTTGGATGATGACACGTAAAGTGCTCTCGGGGCATCCTTACCGCCTGATTGCGATGCTTATGATAATTGCATGGGTGCTCTCAACATTTTGCGGGCCTATCCCTGGAATGTTTATCACCTGGGGTTTCATATACCAAATTTGTGAGTTGGTAGGTTATAAACGTTTGGGTAAAGAAGCTACCGCCATGATATTCGGCGTCGGGGTTATGGGTGCTTTAAGTCTTTCCACCATGCCGTTTTTGAATAACGCTTTGGTTATTCTGGCTGCTTTCACCAAGAGCACCGGCATTGAAATCAATTTGGTTAATTATCTGCTTTGCAGTATTCCCACCGACATCCTCTGCATCGCCGGTTATCTGCTTATGTGCAAATTCGTCTTCCGCATCGACGTAAGCGCATTGCAAGATCTGGATATGGACTTCATCCCGAAAGAGGATTTGGAATTCACCACGAGCGTTAAATTTGCTTTCGCATTCTTGATTATCCTTATCGCCATGCTGGTATTGCCAAGCCTGATGCCGAAGACCTTCTTCTTGACGCAATGGCTCAACGCAATAGGCTATACGGGTAAATGCTTCCTGCTTATGGGTGATTGGTCTCTCCTCAACGTGAACGGCGAAAAGGTCATGCGCGTGAGCAAGCTTGCAACTGATGGCATAAATTGGAACATGGCGTTCATGATGATTGGCATCTTTGCATTCATTGCTTTCTTGGGGGTATCCGATACCGGAATCAGCGCGTTCCTCGGTCAAGTGCTCGGGCCTGTGTTCGGTGGGCTTTCCCCGGTTCTATTCTTGTTCCTGGGTCTGGTTATCACGGTCGTGCTGTCCAACTTCTTGGCCAACATGGTAGTCGCTGTAATCATGATGACCGCTACGTTCCCGCTTGCCGCGCAAATGGGTCTTGACTTTACTCAGCTGGCTTATCTCTACACAATCGGTGCAACGGTTGCATTCTGCCTGCCTGCCGCATCGCCTCCGGGCATGTTGATGTTCGCCAATAAAGAGTGGTTGAATGCAGGTTTGATTTACAAGTACTCGCTTCCGACAATCGTTATGATGACAATCGTCGTATTTATTTGGAACTTGGTAATGTTTATGTTCTAAACGATGCTTGATGAGGGCACGTTGCAGCACAGCTTGCCTAGATTTCTCGCCTTCCACCGACGCCCGATGCTTCCCCTTGGCATCGGGCGTCTTGTGCTGTTGGGCCTCTTGCGAGATGGTGTTTGATATCACTAGGATATTTTCGTATGTTGTAAATACAACATACAGGTAGCAAATAGCATACTATTCTCTTTTTGTTCCAAGATGAGATTCGCACCGACCAGAGGGGCTGGTGGCGAAAGGGAATCGAAAAAGGAGAGAGTCGATGGCAGAGATGTTTTGTTTTCAATGCGAGCAGACAGCAGGGTGTGCAAGCTGCACGGGCAAGATGGGCGTCTGCGGCAAGACCGCCGAAGTGGCAGGCCTCGAAGACCAGTTAACCGGTGCGCTTATTGCGCTTGCCCAAGTCGGCGAGCCTGCTGCCTTTACGGATGAGGCGCGGATGCTCGCGATAGAGTCGTTGTTTGCCACCGTGACCAATGTAGACTTCAGTGCGGCATCGGTGCAGGGTTTGATCGATCGGGTGCATGCGGTCGCTGCAGGTATGGGGTCAACCGTTGAAGACTACGACATGGCGGAAATTTGGAATGCGGACGAGGACATTCGCTCCTTGAAATCGTTGGTGCTATTCGGCATTCGCGGTATGGCGGCCTATGCTGAGCATGCTCGCGTGTTGGGGTATGCAGATGATCAGGTTGATGCGTTCTTTTTCGAGGCGCTTGCAGCACTTGCGCAACCCGGAAGCATGGATGAGCTTTTGCCGCTGGTGTTGAAGGTGGGCGAAGTGAACCTGACATGCATGGGTTTGCTGGATACCGCCAACACCGAAACGTTTGGCGACCCAATCCCGACAGAGGTTGGCATGGATATTCAGCCGAACCCCTTTATTGTGGTAACGGGTCATGACTTGCTAGACCTGCAGACTTTGCTCGAGCAAACCGCTGGCAAGGGTGTCGATGTTTACACTCATGGCGAGATGCTGCCTGCGCACGCCTACCCGAAACTGGCCGAATACCCGCACTTGAGGGGGAATTTCGGCACCGCTTGGCAGAACCAGCAAAAGGAATTCGATGGAATCCCCGGGGCGCTTCTATTTACCACGAATTGCCTGATGCCGCCGAAGGCGTCCTATGCCGATCGCGTGTTCACCACCAATGAGGTCGCCTACGATGGCGCAATCCACATTGGCAGCGACAAAAACTTTACGCCGGTGATCGAGCGGGCTTTAGAGCTGGGAGGATATGATGAAACCCACCATATGACCGGCATAAACGGCGGCACGAGCACTACAACGGGATTCGGACGCGCAACGGTGATGTCGGTTGCGGGACAGGTTGTAGATGCGGTGAACACTGGTGCCCTTTCGCATATTTTCCTTGTGGGCGGATGCGATGGCGCGCGTGCGGGGCGCAGCTACTTCACCGATTTCGTGAAAACAACCCCGGCGGATACCGTCGTGCTAACCCTGGCGTGTGGCAAGTACCGTTTCAACGATTTGGATTTAGGTAAAGTTGCGGGTCTTCCGCGGCTGTTGGATATGGGACAGTGCAACGATGCGTATGGCGCCATCCAAGTTGCCGTGGCTTTGGCTGGTGCGTTCGAGTGCGGCGTGAATGATTTGCCGTTGTCTATGGTGCTGTCTTGGTATGAGCAAAAGGCTGTTTGTATATTGCTGACGCTGCTGCATTTGGGTATAAAGGATATCTACTTAGGGCCAACGCTGCCTGCATTCTTGTCCCCGAATGTGCTGAACTATCTGGTTGAAAACTACAACATTCACCCCACGACCACATCCGATCAGGATATGGCTGCAATACTAGGGAAGTAGCAGAAAAGCGAAAACTTGTAATGCCACTGAAGCGCCCTATCGGGTGTTTCAGTGGCTAAAAAAATGAACGCAGGCAATCCAAACTTGCGTGAGCGATGGTTCCTGTAAAGAGCGAGCTTTTCGCGGCTCGGGCCCTCGCGTCGAATCGAAATCAACTTGGATGATGTCCTCGTGTTGAAATATCATCTACCAAATCTTCTCGCCGCCTCTTTCGAATAGATGTTTCGAATTTGTAACACTGAGAATTCGTGCGAGTTAACAACTGCTGGCAAAAGCGTTAACAAACCCGCCCGCTCCCTTATCTGAGCCGTTGGCGTGGCAGCATAGTGGTTGTGCAACAAAGGTAATCGATGCGAGGAGGTACAAAATGTTTGACACGGGTTCTACGGCATTCATGCTGATCTGCACAATGCTCGTGTGTCTGATGACGCCCGGCTTGGCGTTTTTTTACGGAGGTCTTTCCCGTCGTAAAAACGTAGTGAACACCATGTTCATGTCTGTGGCAGTTCTGGGAATTGTCGCTGTGATGTGGGTATTGTTCGGTTGGTCATTCAGTTACGGTGGAGACGGGAGCATCCCGTTCTTTGGCGGGTTCGATCAAATTGGATGCATCAGTACGGTGCAAAGCATGCTGGCTGAAGCGGAGGGAACTCCCGACGCATTCGCTCTGCTTTCTGGCGCTTCCACTTTGGCCACATCCGATCCGGAATTGGCTGCAGGCTATCCTGAGATCATCAACATCGCATTCCAGATGGCATTTGCAATGATTACGACCGCTATCATCACCGGTTCTTTAGCCGGTCGCATGAAATTCGGTGCGGTTATGACGTTCTGCGCTATCTGGGTTGTGATTGTGTATGCGCCGTTGGCTCACATGGTGTGGGGCGGCGACGGTAGCTTAATCGGCGATATGATCGGTGCGCTCGACTTTGCTGGTGGTGACGTTGTCCACATTTCTTCGGGCTTGACCGGTTTGATACTATGCATCATGTTGGGTAAGCGCAAAGGGTTCGGCATGATGAACTACCGCGCGCACAACGTTCCGTTTGTTCTGCTTGGCGCAACGCTGCTGTGGTTCGGTTGGTTCGGCTTCAATGCCGGTTCCGAATTCGCGGCCGATGGCGTTGCCGCTTTGGCTCTGCTGAACACTATCGCGGCATCCGGTGCCGCAACGCTTTCCTGGATGCTCATTGAGCGATTGATGACCGGCAAATGCACGCTGGTTGGTGGTTGCACCGGTCTGGTCGCGGGTTTGGTTGTTATCACCCCAGCTGCAGGCTTCGTTGAGCCTTGGGCTGCGGTCATCATGGGCTTTATCGTGTCGCCCATCTGCTATCTGGCAATTTCCAAGATGAAGGCCAAGTTTGGTTACGACGATGCGCTCGACGCTTTTGGTTGCCATTGCGTTGGTGGCATCACCGGTGGCATTCTGACCGGTCTGTTCTGCGTGCCTGAGCTTTCTTGGACCGACTTCGGCGGTTTGCTGTACACCGGCGACGCAAGTCTGCTATTGTCGCAGCTGGCAGGCATTGGAATTACTATCGTGTTCGTAGGTGTGATGGATGTGGTGCTGGGCTTTATCGTAAAAGCGATATTCGGAGGCAGCCTGCGAGTGAACGAAGAAGAAGAGGCCCTTGGGCTGGATCTTGTGGAACACGGCGAATCTGCCTACCCGGCATTCATGGGCTTGGACTAGCGAAGGGAGCGAGTGCATTATGAAAAAGATTACCGCAATCGTCAGACCCGAAAAGCTGGAAGTTTTGAAGGACGCGCTGTTCGCAGCGAAGGTGTCCGGGATGACTATCAGCCAGGTACAGGGCTGCGGCAACCAGCACGGATGGAAGGAATTCTATCGTGGCACCGAGGTTATGCTGAACATGCTGCCGAAGGTGAAATTCGAAGTGGTTGTGCCTGATGGCGAAGTGGATGAGTTGGTAACACTAATCTGTGATGTTGCAAAAACCGGCGAGGTGGGAGACGGCAAGATATTTGTTTTCCCCTGCGAAGAGGTAGTGCGCATCCGCACCGGCGAGGCTGGAGCTGCTGCCGTGTAAAACTTGATTAGTGAGAATTTGCCGCAGCGCGTTTTGGCAAATCGTATGCGCCCCCGACTGTAATGGTTGGGGGCGTTTCGCGTGCAAGGGTCCTTTTGGGCGGCTTAAGCCGTAAAACCAACACTTTATAACGTAAAGGGAACACGCCCGTCTGCGCTAAGCAGATGTTAGAGAGTACAATGATAGATACAGGCTCTTGCATGAACGCGAGGCGCAGATATGCGAGTGATTTATGCGGGTAAAACACAGCTTGCAGGGGAACCGAAAAAGGAGACCAGCATGGAGAATGAAGTAAAGAAGTTCAACACGATGATGATCATAAACGGGGTGCTGTTGGTTATTATCGGCCTGATGTGCATCGTTTGGCGAGCAGCCTCTATGGCGACTATAGCTATATTCATAGGTGCGGGCTTTTTTGCTGTCGGCATCATAGGTATCATCGATTATGTGTCGAATATAAAACTGCCCGGAATAACGGGGTGGATGCTGTTCGAGGCGATTCTGGACATATTGGTTGGTCTGGCTTTTTTGGTCAATCCGCTGGCCGCGGGTGTCGGCTTGACCTGGCTGGTGGCTATTGCCGTTTTCATCGGCGGCATCATGCAGCTGTTTGCTGCTTTTTCTGCACGTAGAGCGGGCGGCCGCAACTGGTGGCTGTTCATCGTTTCCGGCATCATCACCGTCATTTTCGGCATCCTGCTGTTCATCTACCCTGGGCTGATGGTACTGCTGATTGGTATATTTGCCTTGGTACGTGGTGTATATTTCATCGTAGGTGGTTTTTCTTTCAAGAAAGCATGCGACAGCCTGTAGGGTATTGTCAAACTAAACTATATGACCGCAGCTTCGATGGTTTCGTTGCTGCGGTCGTTCGTGTTTAAAGGGTCTGCTGTTCGTTTACGGGGCCTATTGTTTCTCATCACACCCAGTGGAAGTTTTCTTTTCCCGCACCGATTTCGAAGTGAAGCTTCACTATGCCCAGGTCGATTTTCGTGTTGCCGGCGAGGGTGGGTTTTGCCCATGCGGACACCTCGTCGTCTTGGACCCGGAAACGGAAGCTCTGCTGGTTAATCGCGGTGGGTGCCATGAGCGCGTATTCCATGCCCTCTTCGCCCCAATCCTCAAGCCCGTCCATGCATGTGTAGAGTCGGCCAACGTATTTTGATCGATGTGGTGTTCCTTGCGTTTGCCCATATCCCACGGCGATAACGATGCGGAGTCTTTCACCTGGGTCGCACTGGTAGACGGCTTCCTTTTTCTTGTAGGTTAATGCTACCCAACACGTGTTCAGTCCCAATGTTTGTGCCAGCAGCACCAGCTTTTCGCCGTAGTAGCCGCATTTTTCGTCATCGCCCGGTTTTGCCACAACGGCGAAGTAATTCCTGCAATTCTGGAATTTCCCGTAATGAGGCTGTGAGGCCTGAAATGCGTTCGGCTCATTCAGGCAAAGCTGTATGTGCAAGCCGCTTTCCTTGTTGCATTCCTCGATGGCCTCGCGAAGCTGTGCTTCGGTTTCGCCGTCGATTTTCTGGTCGGTGAAAGCGCGTACGGAATGGCGCTCCCTGATTGCCTCTTTCATGTCCATGTGCAGATCTCCTTTATCTGCTGCCGTGGGGCAGCACACATCAATTTCGAAAGAGAAGCTGCGGCCCCCTGTGCTGTAACTCTCTACGTCGTTGGCTCGCTAGCCATGAGCAGGCCGCGAGCCTATGCCGCTGATGATATTGCATTGATGGCGGATGTTCAAGAAGATACGTTGCACTTAAACATCCGCTATAGGCGATACGCAATAGCTGATGCTAATCGGTGGCCCCGGGGGTCTTTGCAGCTTCCTGCGGTTTTGCGTTTTTCTGAAGCTGCGCAATACTCAGGCTTTTTTTGAACAACAACGTCAACCACAAAATGACGGCCAGCAGCATGCTTCCCATTAGTATGGTGCCTAAGCCGATAATGTAGTCTGCGGCAAAGAGGGTGACGACGACCATACCCAACGCTCCGACAAAGTTGATGGTGAAGTTCATGAGCGCGCTTGCACTGCCCGTGTCTTTATCTTGCAGTGTCAGCAGAATGTCGGTGCAGTAAGGTCTGATGGTGGCTTCGGCGGTTACGAACAGAGCGAGGCAGGCGAAGAAAAGAAACATCGAAGTGTGGCCGACGGCAAGCAGCACAATTCCGGCGGCAGCAGACAGGAAAAGTACACCGTATGTAAATGCGCGGATGGACACGCTTTGGGAAAGCTTCAAGAAAAGGAGGGGTCCCAGCAGCGATAAAGCGGCCGTGGCGGCGAAGAAATAGGAATACACCTGCTGCGTCGTGCCGAAATAGTCAATGTAGATGTATGACGCCACTTGCACATACGCCATGAATGGTGCACTGAAAAGGGAAGCAAATAATAAGAACACCATGAAGCGGGTATTTTTCGCGACACCCGCCATGTGCATGAGGCTGACCCGCACGCCGCCGTCCACACGCTCGTTTTCGGGCAGGCTTTCTCGAAACAACATCGTCATCGGCACGCATATCGCTCCCACAAACGACAACACCACGAAGGTAGCATGCCAAGAAAAGAACATCAGAATGACTCCCCCCAGAAGGGGGGCGATTACTGGGCCTACGACCATAAGCACCTGCAAAATCGTGAGCAGTTGCGTGCGTTTTTCGGGTTTGAAACAATCTTTCACGATAGCCGTGGACACGGCGCAAGCCGCACCGGCCCCCGTTGCTTGGATGAGGCGAAACACGATCAGAGTTTCGATGGACCACGCGGTTGCGCACAATATACTGCCGAGCGTGAATGCTGCCAAACTGCCAACGAGTACAGGCTTGCGTCCGTGGCGATCGCAGACGGGCCCGAACAAGAGCATTCCCACAGCGAACAAAAGGTAGAAGCCAAAGATCGTGAAGTTCACCATTTCGGCAGTGGTAGAAAAATAACCCGGGAGTGACGGTACTGCGGGGGTGAACATATCCAGCGACAACGGGCAGATGATGTTGACAGCACTCAGCATCAAGACCATGCCTTTCGTTCCCAGTTTTGGCTGGGGCGTGCACAGCCAGCCGGATTCGTTGGGCGTGTCTGCGACATCTTGGGCGGACGACGCAGTGTTTGCGTCAGCGACGTGCAGCTGTGTCGGGGTTGAATGGGCTTTGTCTATCGGCATAATGCGACCTCCTGAAAAGATGGCACCGGACGCAAAAATGCGCCCAGCTCGTATTACGAACCGGGCGCACCCGACATCATTTCCAGCCTGGCGGCTGCGGCCGCCTGCCCTCCGATGAACGCGACCTATCATAGAGCAGAAGCCGGATAAAGCAACAGGGTTGTGTGGGTGGTTTTGTATTTTCTTCAAACTTTCAGGGGCCCCGGACATTTTCTTGGATCTCAAGCCGCATCCAGCCAATCCGCCCGATACTCGCTGGTCGTCTGCCAGCCGAGCGGTTTCCTTATCCGGCAAAGCTTGCCGCTATCTTGCAAGGCATGAATGAGCGTAGTGGTGTGTTGTTCTGTATGATTGCTTATTGCGGGCGCGTTGCTTCTGCTATAATCATTCACGCTGATAGCGCGGGTGTCGCCAAGAGGTAAGGCACAAGCTTCCCAAGCTTGTATTCGCGGGTTCGAATCCCGTCACCCGCTCCACCGACGATAGCAGGGGCTCTTCCGGGCCCCTGATTCATATGGTGCTGCGCCGCAGCAGAGGCGGTCGCGGGCAAACAAGAACCGTGCCGCAGCAGAGGCGGTCGCGGAGCGAAACGAACCGGAAGCGAAAGAAGTGGTCGGGGTATGACGAATGCTCACACTGCATTCATATTCGATTTGGATGGCACGCTTTTAGACACGCTGCCAGATTTGGTGGCACTGACGAACAAAGCGCTTGTCGATTGCGGTTTTCCCGAGCGCAGCGAAGCTCAAATACTGAGCTATGTAGGAAATGGCGCTCGTGCGCTGATGCTGCAGGCCGTGCCGCAAGATGCGACGCAGGCGCAAGTTGATGAGGCCGTTGCACGCTGGAAAGAGCTGTATCCCGAATACGGCTATACATACACCGCGCCTTATAAGGGAATGCCGGGAGCCCTCGATGCCCTAAAGCGTGAGGGCGTGCGGCTTGCAGTGTTGTCGAACAAGTTCGACAAAGCTACGCGTACTGTCATAGATATGTTCTATCCAGGCGTGTTCGAAGTGGTGCACGGCGAATGCGCTGATATTCCCCGCAAGCCCGACCCTACGGGGCTGTTGAAGACTATCGCTCAATTGGGCGCGACTGCTGAAACAAGTGTGTATGTGGGTGATTCGCCGGGAGACATGCTGGTGGCACACAACGCTGGCGTGTTTGCGCTGGCTGTGAGCTGGGGATACAGAAGCGTTGAAGATTTGCGGGAAGCGGATTGTGCAGCGCTGATACATAAGCCGGAAGACTTGCTAGAGCATTTATAGGCAGGGCGATTAGCAAGATGGCAAAGTGCGACCTTTGTATCGGTATTTTGTGGATGCGACCTTAAATAATTATGGATGCAACCTTGGTTTTTTGCGAATGAGGGAAGGGTATATGTCGCGATGGTACAATAGCCGGGTTGGACTCGAGGAGATTACATGACCCCACGAAACAATCGGAAACAGACGGGCAACAATACCCAGCCCCAATCGGGCTATTCTGGCTCCCCCCAGGTAGGCGGTTTTAAACCGGCCTTTTCCCCTTCTTCGACTCGGGGCAGTGCGGGGTCGAAAGAATTCAATATGGGAAAAGCGAGCACTGGGCAGGCAAGCGATCATTCGCGCGGCAGTGCCAAGTACTCCGTGAAGGCGAGCAAAAAGAAGAGAGGGCGCGGCAAAAAGATTGCGCTCGTAGTGTGCCTCGTGTTGGCAACGCTGCTCATCGGCGGGGGCGTGGCTGTAGCCAAATACATAGATTCCCTGAATGCGGAAATGACGATAGAGGACCCCGAAGAGGCGCAGGCTATTGAAGCAGCGCTGACGCCTACCGTGTCGAACGAACCATTCTATGCCATGATTATCGGATCGGATACGCGCAACGACGACGAGGGTGCCCGGTCGGACACGAACATCGTGGCGCGTGTAGACCTGCAAAGCGGGACTATCACTCTTATATCCATCCCTCGTGATACTGCCATCAATTTGGAAGGCTACGGAACGGTGAAGTTCAATGCGGCCTACGATGCAGGTGGAGCGGCTGGTGCTATTAAGGCGGCAGAGCAGCTGCTGGGCATAAAGATTTCCCACTACGCAGAAGTCGATTTTGATGGTGTGGTCAATTTGGTGGATGCTATGGGCGGCGTAACCGTGGATGTGCCTATGGCTATCGAGGACGCGGACGCCGGTGGATCGGTTCCCCAAGGAACACAGACGCTTGATGGCGAGCATGCCCTGATTTTCGCACGGTCGCGTTCATACGTGTCAGGCGATTTTCAGCGCACCACCTGTCAGCGCTTATTGGTTGAGGCTATGATGAACAAAGTGATGACCATGCCTGCGACCGACCTACCCGGCGTGATAACGCAAGCGGCTAAATGCGTGACTACCGACATGAAGGTTACCGACATTATCGGCTACGCGCAGTCTTTCCAGAAGCTGGGCAAAGTGACCATGTATTCCGCCATGGTTCCTTCAACAACTGCAGAACAGAATAGTGTATCGTATGTGGTATGCGATACGAAAACCCTGAAAAAGATGATGGAAGTCGTCGAAGCGGGTGGAGATCCATCAACAGTAACCACAGATACTACGGTCAGCAGTAGCCAAGAGGCGAAGGCAGAAGGGGCCGAAGCGACACCGGTTTACGTGCAGACTCCCTAGCCTGCACTTGCCGGGCGAATAAAAGGAGATGCGCGATGAGCGAAGAGGAAACCCAGCCGATTGATAGGCGAATAATCGCTGCTGCCCAGCGTGCGATAGCCAGGGAAGAGGCTCGTCGGCAAGCCGAAGCGCAGGCCAACAATGAGACGGGGGCATCATCGCAGCTGCAATCTGCGCAGCCCGCATCTGAGGGGAGCACGCAGCGAGCTGCGGATGCGTCGGCGGCTACTTCACGAGAGGCGGCCCATCAAGAAGCACTGCGTCAATGGCGCGCGCAAGAAGATGCTCGCCGTCAAGCAGCTGTGCGTGGCGATGCCTCTCAAGATCCAGACGCGAATGAGCCGCTGACCCGTTCTCTTCGACAAGCGCAAGAAGAAGCGCAGCGTCGTGCGCAGGAACAGGAAGAAGCCCGACTCGACCGCGAGCGAGCAATGCGCGAGCGTCAAGAGGAAGCGGAAGCGGCTTCAAAAGCTGCCGCTGAAGCCTCGATGCAGGCTGCCCGTGCGCAAGCGGCGAAAAACCAGGCTGCACGAGAGCAGGCCATGCAAAGCCAAAGCAAGTATCAATCTTCGCAGCAAGGCGCTTACCAACCCCCGGCTGAATCGACCCCGATATCCTATCGGGAGATTCGCAAGCCGCTCGTGCGGGATGACGGTGAAGGCCAAAACGAAATCCAAGAAGAGGATGCAACGTCGGCAGCGCCAAGTGATATGACTTCTGATGCTTCAACATGTGATGGAAAAGTGCCCGATGGTGTCCTGATTGAGGCTAACGATACGGATGCTTCACAGCAGCAGTCGGCTGAAGAAATCATTTCTCTTTCCCCCGAAGAGGAAATATCGAAGTATCTGGACGCCTTCTTTATCGAGCTTGCGCGTTGCGGTGTGCGGGATGCGGTGGTAAGCCCCGGCATACACTCGATGCCGCTTATACTGAAAGCCAATGAGCACATTGAATCGGTGCATGTGGTGGTGGATGAGCGCAGCGCAGCGTTTTTCGCGCTGGGCCTTGCCCGCGCAACCGGTAATCCGGTTGTATCCATATGCGCGGGTGGGATGGTGGCCGCCAACTGGTTGCCTGCGATAATGGAAGCTCAGCAGGCTCGCGTGCCGTTGTTGATGTTGACGGCGGGTGTTTTTTCGCCGTCGCCGCTTTTCGAGCCCGCGGGTAGCGATGCGACCGCAGGGTTTCTGGACGCTTCGGTGAAACTGCACATTACCATGCCCGCGCCCGCAGCCGATGAAGAGTCTTTGGCATTCGCGCGTCAGGCGGCGCTTGACGGATGCATCGCGGCGCATGGAGCCCTGCCCGGAGCGGCCAGCTGCGATGGCGGCCCGGTACACATCGGGTTTTCTTTTCAGAAGGATTCAAGAGTGGTTCCATGTACTGATTTTGAGAGCCCCCGGACGCTGCCTCCCACGGTCGTGCCTGGTCAAGGATTGCTGCCGCGCGATGCTATGGGATTGTTCCACGTGCTGAAAGGTAAGCGAGCCGTGGCTTTGTGCGGCGAAGGTACGTGTGTGGAAGAGGCAGATGCGCGCATCATGCTGGAATTCGCGCACAAACGCAACATTCCTATTTTGGCAGATCCGCTATCTGGCCTGCGCAACTATGATGACTCGCTGGTTATAGATTGTTACGACACCGTTTTCGCGCACGACGAGGTGCCGGCCGTGGATGTGGTCGTGCGTTTCGGACGCTGGCCGCAATCGCCGTGGCTGCGTCGTGGTATCAGCGATTATGGGGCAACTCAGATTGTGGTGGATATGCGCGATACACGCGACGACCTGAATTCGACAGATTTGTTTGTGCGATGCGCACCTGTGGTGTTTGCCCAGGCCATGATAGACGTGCATGCGCCGGGAACCGCCAGCGCGACGTGCGCGAAAGAATGGACGGTCGCAAACGACGAGGCTTCCATGAAAATAGGTGCGGTGCGCACCGACAGAAATATGGATGCGTTCGAGGGCGCGTACGTGGACGAGATGCTGGATAGCATCCCCGAAGGATCCCTGCTGTATTGCGGGAGCGGTTTGAGTGCGCGGGTGTTGGAAACGTTTTACTGCCGACGGGCGAAAGACCTGACGGTTTTGGGAAGTGGGCATCTGCAGGGCATCGATGGTGCTCTGTCGATGGCTATGGGAGCCGCGCAGGCATTTGGCCAGACGACAATCCTCCTAGGCGATATCGCATTCTTGCGGGATTCAACGGCATTGGCGTTGCAGGGTGAGATGAGCTTGCACGCGGATGTGTTTGCTGAGAAACGCGGCGCATCCGGCGAGGAATACCGCGGTCGTTATGCAGGAAGCGAGGGGCATGGCAGCGAATCTTCTGCACAGCCCAGTATCGTTATCGTGCTTTTGAATAACAACGGCGAGGGCTTGCATGACCTGCCTGAGCGTTTCGTAGACGAGCGTACCTATGAGAGATTGTTCATCGCACCGCAAGACGTCGACTTCAAACATTTAGCTGCGGCTTATGACGTATCATGTCGTCGCGTGAGCACCGTGCATGATTTCCGACGCGCATACAACGCGTTTTTGGGACGCCCCGGCATCAGCTTGATTGATGTGCCGCTGCCCCTTGTTGGCGTGGCCGATCGATTCGAGCCGTATTGCTGATGCGGGCGGAGCTGGTATTTGAGATGAGCGCGGCGGCGATAGTGCGGGCGCGACGGGGCGCTACGAAGGTGGCATGGACGGGTCAAAGAGTCACAACGATGCCCCCATTTTCCACGATTGCGAGGAATCGCGCATGAAACTGCTCATTGCCTCCGATATACACGGATCGGCTACGTGGTGCGAAAAACTGATGGGCGCAATCGAAGCGGAATCTCCCGACAAGGTAGTCTTGCTGGGTGATCTGCTGTATCACGGTCCGCGAAACGACCTGCCTGAGGGCTATGCTCCTAAGCAGGTGATTTCGATGTTGAATGGAATAGCCGGAAGCATTGCGGCCGTGCGCGGCAACTGCGAGGCTGAAGTGGATCAGATGGTGCTGGACTTTCCCTGCATGGTCGACTATGCGCTGCTCTTCGATGGCACACGGCAGCTATTTTGCACGCATGGACACCTCTGGAATCCGGAAAACATGCCAGCGATGGCGTCGGGAAAGCCGAGCGTGCGGGCGGGTGAGCAGTTTGGCGCTCAGGTAGACGGTCAGCAAAGCGTTCGGGCAGGAGATCAGGCGGGGAAGCAACGGGACATGCTGCCCTCCGTGTTCCTGTACGGTCACACGCATGTGAAGCAAAACCAGCTGGTGAACGATGTGCTGCTGGTGAATCCAGGCAGCGTGAGTATTCCCAAAGATGGCTCGCACAGTATAGCGCTCTACTGCGATGGAGAAGTCGAGCTGCGCGAACTGCAATAGTCGAGGGCGGACATCTTGGTGACGAGCCACCTAATCACCTAATCACCCAATCGCCCAATCACCCAATCACCGTCCGCAGCTTTTGAGCGTTATCCTATCGTCTGTACGACAATTCCCAGCAACCCCGGTCCGGTATGAACCACCAACGCAGGCGAGATGTCGTGGCCATTCATGATAACCTCAGCATTGGGGAAGTACTCTGGTGCTCGATGCAGCAGATCGGCAGCTTCCTTTTCAGCATCTCCTTGCGCTATTGCAACGCGATATGGGCGATTGGGCATCACGCATGCCTGAGCAAGTTCGACGGATTTCGCAATCGATTTCTTGCGCCCACGAGCCTTTGCGCAGACCACGTATTTGCCCTCCTCGTCGCACGTGATGATGGGTCGCAGATTCAGCACCGACCCCATCGAGTAAACAGCCTTGTTGATACGTCCTCCCTTGTACAGGTATTCCAGCGTATCGGTGACGAAGAAAACGTGCGTGTTGGCGACGCATCGGGAAAGCTCACGGACGATTTTTTCAAGGGGAAGTCCTTGGTCGATGAGCTCGGTGGCGCGCACCACCGCTATTCCGGCGCCGATGCCGATGCTTTTAGTATCCACGAGTTTTACCGTGAGGTCGGGATAACTTGCAGCTACGCTTCTAAACAGGTTGAATGTAGCGGAAAGCCCTGACGAGATAGTCACGCAGAGCACATGGGTGAAGCCGTCTTTTAGCACGCGGTCGAACATTTGGTGCACGACGGCGGGCGTGGGAGTAGATGTGGAGGGGATTTCTTCGGGCATGCGAGCATATACTTGCGCGGGAGTGATATCCACTCGGTCGCGATATGAACGGTCGGGGTAGTTGATTGCAAGCGGCACGATATAGACCGGGTGAGAATCGGAGCAGCTGGCTGGAACGTCACAGCAGGTATCGGTTATGATGGCGATTTTTTCGTCGGATGTGGCATGGGTTTTCAGGAACATGGAGTGTCCTTATCTATCTAGTATGAAAAACTAGATTAAATAGTAAATCTAAACATGTCAAGTGATACGACCGCAAAGACACGTATAATCAAAGGGCAACTAACGCTTTACGGGATACGGGATACGGGACACTGGATACGGGATACTGGAAGGAGGGCGCAATGCCAAAAGAAAACTCGAAGGGCGCGGCGAACAAAAGCGTTGCAGCCGAAAAGGTCGGGAAAGATTCAGCAGATGAGCCTGCGACCTCGAAGACGGAAGCCAAACGAGCGCAAGTCAGCGCCATCGCGCAAAACGACCAAGCCGAATTCCTCCGCGCCATCGCGCAAAACGACCAAGCCGAATTCCTCCGCGCCATTGCAACCTTCCATTTGCCGCGCTACAGCCAGATTCCCGACATCAGTCTGTATATGGATCAGCTGATAACCTACATCACCGAGTGCGTCTCGCTGTTGGATGCATCAGGCGACAAGCCGCTCACGCCGTCGATGGTGAACAATTACGTGAAGCAGCACCTTGTGCCGCAGCCGAAAAAGAAACGCTACGACCCTGTTCATGTAGCCTATTTAATATCCGTGTGCGTGCTGAAGAGGACGTTTAGCATCGCCGATATCGATCGTCTCATTCAGTTGGAAGTAAAGCATCGCTACCAGATTCCCGATGCGTACGATTTTTTCTGCATGGCCTTTGAGGAGAGCCTGCGCGTGCTTTTTTGCGGAAGGGCATCGGTGGATACCATCGCCGATTTGCGGCTGGTCGTCCAAGAGGGGGCCTTTTCATTGCAGGTTGAAAATCTTGGCGATGTGAACCCCGACAGACGCGTTGCGATAGCGGCGGCAACCAGTGCGGCTGGCAAAGTGTACGTTGATAAACAACTCGATTGGTTGCAGGCGAAAGCGGTAGAATAGGCGAAAAGCAAAACCGTCGAATCGTGCCCCGAAGCGCCAAGCATCGCTGCAGGCTGGGGTGCCCGAAAACGAAGGAGCAACCATGAAGGTATTGATGTTGAACGGCAGCTGCAATATGAAGGGATGCACGTTCACTGCGTTGACGGAAATTGGCCAGACCCTTGAAGGCTTGGGCATTGATTACGAGATTCATCAAATGGGTGCAGCACCGGTGCGCGATTGCATCGGGTGCGGAAAGTGCCGGGGGCACAATGTGTGCATCTTCGATGACAACTTCGTGAATGAGTTCACCCAGAAGGCAAAGGATGCCGACGGGTTCGTTTTCGGCACGCCGGTATATTACGCACATCCGTCTGGGCGTGTGCTGTCTTTTCTGGATCGTTGCTTCTTCAGTAACGGCTCCTCGTTCATGCACAAGCCTGGTGCGGCCGTGGCATCAGCGCGACGTGCGGGCACGACAGCGTCTCTTGATGCGATGAACAAATACTTCGGCATCTCGCAGATGCCCCAGGTCGGTTCGTCGTATTGGAACATGGTCCACGGCAATTCGCCTGAAGACGTGAGGCAGGATGAAGAGGGACTGCAGATTATGCGCAACCTGGCCCGCAACATGGCATGGGTGTTGAAGTGCATTGAGGCGGGTCGTGCTGCAGGTGTGCAGATGCCCGAAACGGAACATTCGCATCGCACCAACTTCATCCATTAGAAAAGCGCTTCAGAGGGTTTCGTTGCTTGTTTCTTGCTCCTGTGCCAAATCGTCAAACTTCTGCTTCATGGTGGGATTGTTGCGGGTCAGGCGCTTGATGGTCAAATCTTGCGCCTTGTCGTTTGCCAGCCGCAGGTTGTTTTCCGACGAAAGCAGCGCCTTTTTCGTTTTTTCCAGATGATCGATAGTCTTATCTATTTCGTCGATGGCTGTTTTGAACTTGTCGCTCGCGATGCGGTAGTTGCGTCCGAATTTGTCCTTGAAATCGTCCATCTGATCTTCGAAATGAGTGATGTCGATATTCTGGTTGCGAATCAGCGCCAGCTCGGATTTGTAGCGCAATGAGCTTAAAGCCGCATTGCGCAGAATGCTGATGATGGGGATGAAAAACTGCGGGCGGATTACGTACATTTTGTCATAGCGATACGACATATCCACGATGCCTTCGTTGTAAAGCTCGCTTTCAGGCTCTAACAGCGTCACCAGCACAGCGTACTCGCAGCCCTTTTTTGCGCGGTCGCGGTCGAGCTTGGCGAAGAAATCGGCGTTTTTGTGCTTGTGCGACGATTCGTCCTGCTCGTTTTTCATCTCGAACATGATGGACACGATCTCGTTGCTCTCTTCGTCATCTTCCCGGAAGACGAAATCGCCCTTGGTGCCCTCGACGACTTCGTTGTCCTTTTCGAAATAGGCGCGCGGAAATGCCGTGGCGCGAATCTTGTTGAATTCGTTTTCGCAATGCTGCTCCAGCGATTCGCCCACCATTTTGGTGTTAAGGCGCGCTTTCAGATCTTTGTAGCGTTCGATTTCGCTGTCTTTGTAGGAGATGATGTCCTCTTTGGCTTTGAGCTCGATAGACATCTGCTCGCGCAGGGCGCTTTCCGACTGCTTCTTTTCGGCGATGACCAGTTCCACCTTGTTCGCCAGTGAGTCACGCTCCTTTTCAACAGCGGTTGTAGCCTGAGTGACGGCCAGTTGTTTTTCGGCGTCGAAGCTTTGGCGCGAGGACTCTATCTGCTGTTGCAGGCGGGCGATAAGGGCGTCTTTTTCAGCTGTCGCACTTTGCAGGGCGCTTTCGCGTTCGGACTTTGCAGACCGCTCGCGCTGCTGCTGCTCGCGCTCCCAACTTTCTCGCTGCGCTTTTGCCGCTTGCTCAAGGTTCTCGCGTTGGATCTTTGCCTCGTGCTGCAAGCTTTCCAGCTGGGCCTTTGCGGCTTGCGCATTTTGCAGTTGCTCTCGCTTTAAAGCCGACAGGTTTTCCTGCAGCTTGGCGATTGTCTGATCTTTGCCGGATACCTCGTCGTGGAGCTGGCTTTGCGTTTGCGCTATCGCAAGCTTCACCGCTTGGTCTTTCTGGTTTTGCAGCTGCTGTTCTTGGCGCTCTATCTCCCGATGGAACTCCCCGTCACGTACCTGTTTGACGATTTCCGCATAACCGGTGTCGTCCACTTTGAAGATTGTTCCGCAATTCGGGCATTTGATTTCGTTCATGAGTGCTCCTGTCAGTCGTGGCTCTATTCTAGACGATTCGCTGGAATGGCGTGTGCGAGGAATCGGTACTGTTGGGCTGGGGCCTCCGTTTCGGTATAGATGGATATGCTTGCCAAAACGGTAGTTCGCAATCAAAGCCTCCATGCACGTGGGCGAATCGTGATGCAGCGTGCAAACGAGCGCAAAGCATGCGAGAATAGCCGCACGGCAAATACTCGCGTTGCGGCAAAATCCCATCGCGAACTCGAAACCAAGGAATAACATGGCTGAATTTATATACCAGATGTATCAGGCACGCAAAGCACATGGCGACAAAGTGATTTTAGACGACGTGACGTTGAGCTTCTACCCCGGAGCGAAAATTGGCGTAGTGGGGCCCAACGGCATGGGCAAATCGACGCTGCTGAAAGTGATGGCCGGTATCGAGGACGTGTCTGCTGGCGACGCGCGTTTGACTCCGGGCTACAGCGTGGGTATTCTGCGGCAGGAGCCGGCGCTTGACGAGGACGCCACCGTGCTGCAGAACATCCAGCAGGCGTTCGGCGATGTAATCGCAAAGGTGGAACGCTTCAATGAAGTGGGCGTGGCCATGGGAGAGCCTGATGCCGACTTTGATGCCCTCATGGATGAAATGGGAAAACTACAAACCGAAATAGATGCTGCTGATGGCTGGGATTTAGACAGCCAGCTTTCGCAAGCCATGGATGCGCTGCAATGTCCCGACCCCGACACTCCTGTATCGGTGCTTTCCGGCGGCGAGCGCAGACGCGTGGCGTTGTGTCGACTGCTTTTGGAAGCTCCCGACCTGCTGCTTTTGGACGAGCCGACAAACCATTTGGATGCGGAATCGGTATTGTGGCTGGAGCAGTTCCTGCGCACATATCCCGGTGCCGTGTTGGCTGTGACCCATGATCGCTACTTTTTGGATAACGTGGCCGAATGGATATGCGAAGTGGACCGCGGCACGCTCTATCCTTACAAAGGCAATTACTCTACGTATCTGGAAACGAAGGCGAAGCGTCTGGAGGCGCAGGGCAAGCAACAGGCGAAGCTGGCCAAGCGTATGAAAAGCGAATTGGAATGGGTGCGCAGCAGCCCGAAGGCTCGTCAGGCGAAAAGCAAGGCCCGTTTGGATCGCTATCAGGAAATGGAAGCTGATGCCCGTTCCTCGAAAAAGCTCGACTTCACAGATATACAGATTCCCGTGGGCCCTCGTCTGGGATCGAAAGTGCTGGAGGCAGAGCATTTGCATAAAGCCTACGGCGACCGTGTGCTGATTGACGATTTGTCCTTCACGCTGCCCCGAAATGGCATCGTGGGTGTAATCGGTCCGAACGGCGTGGGCAAAACCACGTTGTTCAAGGCGATTGCCGGTATTGAGCCGATGGATTCTGGCGCACTTGAACTGGGCGAATCGGTGAAGATATCGTATGTGGATCAGAATCGTTCTGGTATCGATGCGAACAAGAGCCTGTGGGAAGTCGTCTCTGACGGCAATGATTACATGATGGTGGGTGAAACTGAGATTCCCAGCCGCGCTTATGTGGCCAGCTTCGGGTTCAAAGGCTCCGACCAGCAAAAACCTGCCGGTGTGCTTTCCGGTGGTGAGCGCAATCGCCTGAACCTCGCACTCACGTTGAAAGAAGGCGGCAACCTGCTGCTTTTGGACGAGCCCACAAACGACTTGGATGTAGAAACGCTTGAAAGCTTGGAGGAGGCTCTGCTGGCGTTTCCCGGGTGTGCGGTAATCGTGAGTCACGACCGCTGGTTTTTGGATCGCATCGCCACGCATATGCTGGCATGGGAAGGCACCGATGAGAATCCGGGCAACTGGTATTTCTACGACGGGAACTTCGAGTCGTATCAGGAAAACCGCATCGAGCGCTTGGGCAAGGAAGCCTCTCGTCCTCATCGCATCCATCGCAAGCTCACGCGTGATTAGTAATTGCTTGTCGATGATTTGAATCGATAAGAGAGGGCCAATCGAGTGTGCGATTGGCCCTCTTGTTGTGTGCGTCGAACACGCGCGCATTTCTTATTATTACACCAATGAGTATTGGCTGTTTGGCGCTATATCAAATCGCGCAGCTGCTTTGCCAAATCATGGAATTCGGCCTCGTACATGCCGCCAGCGCGCCAAACGAATGTGAAATCGTGGGACGCTTTCATGTCTTCCAGTTCGACCACCTGAAGCTTTCCCGCTTCTATTTCATGGGTAGCTGCAGTGCGGTACATGAAAGTGATGCCACAATCACCTTCCACCAGTTGCTTGATGATGTCCAAGCTGGTAACTGTGGCGCAGATGTTGAAATCGTCCAACGATTGGTTTTCTGATTCCAGCGTGCGGACGAGCGCTTCGCGCGTGCCCGATCCGTCTTCGCGCACGATAAGGCGCTCGCCTAGCACATCGGAGAGCTTGCGGGGCTTGTGCTTGAAGGAATGCTTGGGGCTGCATAGGCACACGAAGTCCTCTCGTGAGCACTCTTGCCAGCTGTATGACCCCTTGTCGAAAAAGCCCTCGACCAGTGCGATGTCGAGGCTGCCATCATTGACTTTAGCGAGCAAGGATCGCGTATCGCCTTCGCGAACATTCAACACAGCCTCGTCGCGCTGCAGCAGGAATTTAGCCAAAGCCGGTGCTAGCACGTATTCCCCGGCAGTCACGGTAACGCCGATGGAGATGCGCCAATCGGCACCTTCAAGTCGGTCGATTTGCTGTTCGAGCAGCGAGTCATCGTGTGCGGCGCTTGAAGCGTACATATATATGATCTTGCCGGCTTCCGTTAAAGAGAGCTTGCGACCCGAATACAGGAACAATGGCGCATGGTAGTAGTTTTCCAACTGCTTGATTTGTTGAGATACGGCTGGCTGTGTAATCTCCAAATTGCGTGCTGCTTGTGTGTAGCTCAGGGTGGAGCAGACTTCCAAAAACGTCTGCATGCGGTAATCCTGCATAAGAATCTCCCTTCTGGAATACCGATTTCATTTCTCATAATCTATTTTAATCCAAATATAACAATTAATCAATTTATCTATTCTATAAAATGTGAAATACTATAAATGTAAAATTAATAAGCAAATGTTATCAAGCGAGGATTTCAGGAATGACCGTGGAAGCAAAGAAAAAGGAAGTCGCTCTGACCATCAACGAAAAGCACGTGCTGGCGAAGAGCCTGAAGGCTGTCGTCAAAAAGGTACCTATTCCTGTTGCGGGCTTGGCTTTGGGACTGGCGGCGCTGGGTAATTTGCTGCAACCGTACGGTGAGGGCCTCCATACGCTACTGGGCGCGTTGTCTGTCTGCCTGATTCTGCTTCTGACTGCGAAACTGGTAATGTTTCCGAAAATGATTCTCGATGATTTCAGCAATTCCGTGCTTGCGAGCGTGTCGGCCACGTATTTGATGACCATCATGCAACTTTCCGGTTATCTTGCGCCTGTGTGGTTTGAGGGTGCCTTCGGCATGTGGGCCACGGCCATCATCGCTCACTTCGTTTTGATGGCGTGGTTCACCTACAGCTTTCTGACGGGCGGTCGCTTCAAGCTGGCCGAGGTGTTCCCCACGTACTTTATTTGCTTCGTAGGTGTTGTGGTTGCCAGTATCGTATCGCCGGTCTTCGGCATGGAAACAATCGGAATGGGTATTTTCTGCTTCGGCTTCGCTGCTTACGCCGTGCTGTTTGTGCTGGTGACGTATCGGTATGCGAAAATCGAAACGGCTGAGCCGACCAAGCCCCTGTTCTGCATCTACACTGCCCCTATGAGCCTGAGCCTGGTTGGATATCTTGCGATTGCCGGTGAACCGAACACGGGTTTCGTTATCGCTGCTACCGTATTGGCACAGATGCTGTTCGCCGTTGTGTTGGCGAAACTGCCCAGCCTGCTGCGTTTGAAGTTTTACCCCAGTTACGCAGCCATGACGTTTCCTTTCGTCATCACTGCTACTGCTTTGGGCAAATCGCTGGCCGTACTGGGCGTGGATGCCGCAAGCCCCCTTTTCTGGCTTGCTGGCGCTGAGACAGTTCTGGCTGCGGGCATGGTACTGTATGTGTTTGGCCGTTACGTGGGCTGGCTGTGCGGCGATGTCGTACGCGAGGCAATGGGCAGCAGTGAGCATGGCAACAGCGAGCGTGTATCTGCCAAGGCCGAATAGCACGCAGGAGCCAAATTGGGCTGTCGGTGCTTGTCAACTCTCAGCAACGCGATTGTATTACGAATACAATAAGTGTAGTTATGTGTGGGAGAACGAGAATTGAGGCACATGCTTGATGCATGCCTCTAAAAACGGTGAGATACTGCATCTGTAATTGCAACTGACGATTCTCATGAAACAACCTAGGCCGCGCGAATGACGATTGAAGCACATAAAACGGATTCTCCAATAATCTTGGGTGCCGTTGTGCCAAAGGAAGGCGATGCTGCAGTCGTCAGCCCGGATGCCTCACAGGAAAACAGTGAAATGCATGTGCGAAAGACAACAGTCGATAGGCACCCGCTCTCGAAAAGCCTGACAACCATTATCAAGCGCACCCCCATTCCTATTGCGGGCCTGGCTTTAGGCTTGGCGGCGCTGGGCAATCTGCTTCAACCTTTTGGCGAGGAGTTTCATGTGATGTTGGGCGCAACGTCCGCATTCTTGATCCTGCTTTTGACCATTAAGCTTTTGATGTTCCCGAAGATGATTCGTGAAGACTTCGGCAACTCGGTGCTCGCCAGTGTGTCGGCAGCATACCTGATGACGATCATGCAGCTTTCCGGCTACGTGGCACCTATGTGGTACGAAGGCGCATTCGCTCTGTGGGGCACGGCAATTATCGCGCATCTGGTTTTGATGACATGGTTTACCTACAGGTTTCTTGCAGGCGGTCGCTTCAAGTTGGAACATGTGTTCCCCTCGTATTTCCTCTGCTTTGCGGGCAATGTGGTGGCGAGCGTCGTTTCACCGATTTTCGGCATGCAGATGGTGGGGTCGATTATTCTGTGGTGGGGATTCGCGGCGATGGCGATTTTGTTCGTGATTGTGACCTACCGCTACGCGAAAGTGAGAACGCCCGAACCTATCAAGCCGATGTTCTGCATCTACGGCGCCCCGGCAAGCCTGCTTTTGGTGGCTTACCTCTCGGTTACAGCAGACCCGAACATGACCTTCGTCGTGGCGCTTGCTGTGGTGGCGCAATTTCTGTATGCGGTCGTTCTAGTGAAATTACCCAGCCTGCTGCGGCTGAAGTTCTACCCAAGCTATGCCGCCATGACGTTCCCCTTCGTCATCTCTGCTACTGCTTTGGGCAAATCGCTGGCCGTGCTGGGCGTGGATGTCGCAAGCCCCCTTTTCTGGCTGGCCGGTGCCGAGATTGTTCTGGCAATCGCTATGGTGCTGTATGTGTTTGCCCGCTACATGGGCTGGCTGTTCGGTGGTGTCGTCCGCAGCGCAGTAGGCAATCTTGAGGGCGAACCTGCTGAGGCCGAATAAGACCCTCGCGCAGACGCGCAGACGACTTACGCGAAACCACAACACCAGTAGGCTATGAGCCGCACGCAATGAGTGCTTTCTTGTTACAATAGAGAAAGTGAAGTCCACGCGGGGGAAGGGCCAGATTGTCGGTTCCTTTTCCGATGCTGGTGCTTCTGCGTATCCGTCGTATTGCATTCGGGGGAGGGCGTGGTCATGTTGCGAAAACGGCAGTCTTCTTCGATGCTTTTTGGCTCGACGCTTCTTCGAGCGCCAATTTTGTTTTTAGCAGGCCTGCTCTTTTCCATGGCGCTTTTTCCTTTGGCGGCATCTGCAGATGACAATGCAGGTGCATCAACGGGCGATTCAGCAACCGCGTCATCTGGGGATACTGCATCTGAAAACTCTGCCACGTCAACGGATTATCAAACAGTCGAAGGGCGCACGGTTGTCGTAGGTTACGTCGATTACGCGGGATTTATCGAACAAAACGATGACGGTACCTATTCAGGCTACGGCGTGGATTACGTGACAGAAATCGCGGCGCGAGCTGGCTGGAAGGTGCAATACAAGCATTGCCAATGGTCCGATTTGGTGGGGTCGTTGGACCAGTCGGGCAATCGCGTGGGTAGTTTGCTCCTCAGCGGCGATGTCGACATTGTGCTGCAGGCGCAGAGAACCGATGAGAGGGCGAAGGATTTCGCATATTGCGAGTACCCGACCGGTTATGAGAGCACCGTTGTTTACGTGCGAAACGACGATGCAACCGTCTACTACGACGACCCAACTACGTTTCAGGGAAAGCGTGTCGGCATGCTAGCGGAGGGTTTCCAAACGCAAGTGTTTCAGAAATATGCGACCATGGTTTCGTATACGCCTGTATATTTTGAAAATGATATCGAGCAGGCTGCAGCGTTGAATTCTGGTGAAGTAGATGCCATCGTGACGGGTTCGCTTTCTTTGTACACCGGCCTTCGAATCGTGTATGAGCAAGGCGCTGACCCTTATTACATTATGACGTCGAAAGCGAATCAGCAGATTATCGATGAGGCAAACGAGGCTATGGCCGACATCATCGTAGATAATCCGACGTATCAGGGAGGTCTGCAGAACAAATATTATGGTTCTGCCGCATCGTCGAATCTTCCGGTATTCACGCGCGACGAGCAGGAATACATCAACAATGCAGGTACTATCATCGTGGGGCAGCTGCCCGCCCGAAAACCCTTCTCATCAGTTTCAAGCGACGGGAGTCTGTCGGGGATAAACGAGGATATCTTATCGAAGATCGGCAAGCTTTCAGGCTTGAATTTCGAGAGCAGGGCAATCGGTACAACGCAAGAAGCTGCCAATGCAGCCGCATCGGGCGAATACGATTTGGTTATGGGGATGCAAAACAGCACGCTGAACAAGTCGAACACCAGTTTGGTCAGAACCAACCCGTATCTGGAAACGAACATCGTGGCGCTGATGCGTAAAAACGAGGACGTGGCGGCGAATGCTGAGCTGACGGTCGCGATACCGCAATCGTTCGCATCGTTGCGCAATTACGTGCAAACGGAATATCCCAACTACAGCATTCGCTATTACGAAACGAACACGGACTGCATAGAGGCCCTGCAAAAGGGAGAAGTGGACGTCTTTTTGCAAAATGAGTACGTTATTCGCAATCTGCTGCTTTCGCCTCGCTATAACGGCTTGATTATCAACAGTGTTTTTTCTTGGCCAGAAGAAGACATCCTTATAGGTGAGCGCACTACGACCGACCCGCGCCTTATATCCATTATTAATAAATCTATTGCATGTCTCTCGAGCGCCGAAGTGAGCAATTTGGTATTGGCGAGCAGTAGCGAATCAAACTACAGCTACACAGCGGCCGATATTTTCTATCAGTATAAAGCGCCAATTGTCGTAGGGATTATTGCCATCGCGGTGATTGCCGTGCTGTTGGTTCTGTATTCCCGTTCGCGCAGACGCTATGCAGAAGAATTAGTGGAAAAGAATACGCGTTTGCAGGAGTCCATAGAAGCAGCCAATGCTGCGAACTCGGCAAAAAGCGAGTTTCTGGCTCGAATGAGCCACGATATCCGCACTCCGATGAACGCCATCATAGGCATGACCGGCATCGCGAAAGCGGAGGCGAGCAGCAAGGAAAGCACGCTATCGAACCTGGCAAAGATAGAACAAGCAGCACATATTTTGCTGAGTTTGATTAACGACGTGTTGGATATGACGGCTATCGAAAGCAAGCGTATGAAAATCGAGCACGCGCCGTTCGATTTATGCGAGTCGCTCTCCTCTCTTTCGAGTATTTTTGACAACCAGGCCGAAGAAGAGGGGGTCATATTCCATACCGACATAGATGCTTCAGTCTGCAGAATCCTTATCGGCGATCAGCTGCGCGTGAATCAAGTGCTGATGAACTTGTTGGGCAATGCGGTGAAATTCACCCCTGCTGGAGGGATGGTCGACTTCAGTGTGAGGAAAGTCCAAGAGGCAGACGGCATGCTGCGGGTCTGTTTCGATATAAGAGATTCGGGGCCGGGCATTGCCCCCGAAGATCAGCAGCGTATATTTGAGGCCTTCGAGCAGGAGGACGCATCGACGGCTCGCAAGCATGGCGGCAGCGGGCTTGGTCTGGCCATCGTGCAGAATCTTGTAAACATGATGGGCGGTCGCGTATCGTTGAAGAGCGCTGTCGGGGAGGGCTCGACGTTCACCGTTGAGCTGCCGTTCGGCGTGGTCGATGAGGAAACTGCCACGAGAGCAGCAGATGCGCCCAGTGCGGTTGCAATTGGCGCCGACCTCACGTCCGGCAAAGGCGAGGATCACGCGTCACAGCCACGGAGTCGTTTTCAAAAGCATGACTTTTCCGGAAAGCGCGTGCTGGTAGCAGAAGATGTAGCGCTGAATGCCGAGGTCATCGTGAAATTATTGAAAATGGCTGGAGCCGATGTGGTGTGTGCGGAAGACGGAAAAGAAGCACTCGACGCATTCCGAAAATCTGCGCCCAATACGTTTGATGCGGTGTTGATGGATATAAACATGCCGGTGATGGACGGATACGAGAGCGCTCGTGCCATTCGCGCCCTCGAACGGCACGACGCACGTACTATCCCGATTTTCGCATTGAGCGCAAACGTCTTCACCGAGGACGTAGCGAAGTCGATGTCATCTGGGATGAACGGTCATTTGGCGAAGCCAATCGATGTCGACGCGCTGTACGAAACGCTCGCTGATGCGTTTGCGAAGGAGTAGAAAGCAACGTATTAACGGCGATAGCGGGGACCTTGAGATTCGCGTTCGGCCAGCATGCTGAATCGCGTCGAGGGGCCGCTCGTAACCCAGCATGCTGAATCGCGTCGAGGGGCCGCTCGTAACCCAGCGTGCTAAATCGCGTCGAGGGGCCGCTCATGGGTCAGTTGCCTTTTGCGTCGGGCGCGTGGTCTGGTTTCTTGCGCGTGACGATGAATCGTTTGAGCAGGTTTTCCGACTGACCGCCTTTGCCCTGGTTGAGAATGTAGAAATATCCAATGACAGCGAATACAAGCGCTCCAATAGCGTTCACGATTAAATCGCGCATGGTGTCGATGAGCCCGATGTCCAAGTATCCGCCCAACCCCAGGTCTTGGCCGTTTACCATCACCGATTCTATGCCGTCGATGCGGATGGGAGTTTGAGATCCGGCAGGGTCAAGAAGCACGCTCGAAATGGTTTGGATTACCGTATCCTTTTGCATGTCGACGCTAAAAAGCGCATCAGCAAAGAACTCGAAGAATTCCCACAGTACCCCGATGGTCATGGAAAAGCAGAATGCCACAAGAGCGCAGAAAAACGGCGAGAGGTTGAATTCAATATTGGGCGAATGGTTCAAGATGCTGACAAACGAGAAGCCGATTGCTGCTGCCAGAAAACCGTTCAACGTATGCAGCAGCGTATCCCAGAACGGGATAATGGTGTAGAAATGCAGTGTCTCACCGCATACTTCAGCAGCGAAGATGAAGCAGATGATGATAGCCAAAAGCGTGTCTGGCACCGAAATTTCGTAATGCTGTTCAAGGAGGCTGGGCACCAGGTATAAAACAAGTGAGAGCATGCACAGCACGAAAGCCTCGTAGTTGCCGCGCACGAGTGAGACGATGCCGACGATAAGAGTAATGGTGCGCAGGATGTTCCAAAGCAGGTAGGCCTTTTTGTGATCCAACAGGCGACGGTGCAATCGAGCCCGCCATGCGGCATAACGCGCGCGCGTCGTTGGTTGTGTTTTGTCGCTTTTCCCTGTCATATCGGCCTTTCGAATCGTCAGTCTAACAGGGTAGCGTAAATAGGGCGCTCGATACATGTAAATATGCTCGCCGCAGACGAAATCGTGAGAGTGTAACGTGGAAAGTTGCGCGAACGGGGCTTGCGCAAAAGAGGCAGATACTCGTGCGGCTACTTTATAAGTGAGGGAATCTCGCGGCCTTCGCATTCGGACGTCAGGTCTTTTACATAGGGAGTGGCAGGGTTTCTCAATACCTCTTCGGTGGTGGCGTATTGCTGCACCACGCCATCGTTGATAATCAGCATTTTCGTGCCCAAGCGCAAGGCTTCGTTTATGTCGTGGGTCACAAACATGACGGTCAGACCCTCTTCTTTATAGATGCGCGCGATTTGTTCTTGAAGCGAGCGTCGCGTAATCTCGTCGACAGCCCCGAAGGGCTCGTCCATCAAAAGTACGCTCGGGCGCGCCGCGATCGCGCGTGCGATGCCGATGCGCTGCTGTTGTCCGCCGGAAAGCTCGTGGGGGTATTTGCGCAGCACCGATTCGTCCAGCCCGACCAGCCCCAGTGCTTCGCTCACGCACTCTTCAACCTTTTCTTTCGAGAAATTACGCAAGTGCGGTACGTAGGCGATGTTGTGCGCCACGTCCAAATGCGGGAACAGCACGCTGCCTTGGATGGCGTAACCCATTTTGCGTCGAAGCTGCACTAAGTCCAGATCCTTCAGGTTCTTGCCGTAGTAGAATACGTCGCCATCTGTGGGCTTTATCAGGCCGTTCGCTATTTTCAGCAGCGTGGTTTTTCCACCGCCGGAGCTGCCGATGAACATAACGAACTGGTTGTGCTCGATGGAAACGGATACGTCCTTTACGGCGGTAATGCTCAGCCCTGTGCCTGGGTAGATTTTCGTGATGTGCTCGTAGCGGATGGCCGGCTCGTTGGTATCGACTCTATCGTCGGCAGTTGTTTCGTTTTCACTCATGTTCGCGCGCTTCCTTCCTACAGCAAGCCAGACGAGGTTAAGAACTCGTGTGCGACATCGGATGGGTCTCGTCCATTGATGTCCACCTCGTGGTTCAGGTATGTCATGGTTTCCTCATCAATTTTTCCTTGAAGATTTGAAATGGCGTCTTTCAGCTCCGGGTGCGCGTCGAGCACTTCCTGGCGCGCGACGGTGCCTGCGCTATACGAAGGGAAAAACTCGAGGTCATCTTGTAAGATGGTTACGTCGGAGTCTGCCAGTTGACCGTCGGTAGTGTAGATGATCAGCGCATCCACATCGCCTGAGGCAATGGCCTTGTATTTCAGGCCCGTGTCTAAATCCATAGTGGAACCGAATTTGAATCCGTAGTAATCGCAAAGCGCATAATATCCGTCAGGTCTGTCGTAGAAGTCGTATTCAGCGCCCACGGTCAGCTTTTCTGCCACGCCTTTAAGGTCGGAGTAGGTTTTTAGATTGTATTTTTCAGCGATGCTCGTTTTCACGGCAATCCCGTATGTGTCGTTGAATCCGAATGTGCCTGCCCAAGTCAGGCCCATGTCGTTGTATTGACTTTGCAGCTCGTTGAACTGGTCTTCATGATAGATACCGCCCGCTTGCAAAACGTTGTTCCATGCAGTGCCAGTGTATTCGGGGTATAGGTCGTAGTCGCCGGTGAGCAGCCCCGGTTGAATGGTGGACGTACCTCCGCCCAAGCCTTCCACGAGGTTCACATTCAGGTCGGTGGAGCCTTCGATATATTGCGACAGAATCTGGCCGAGCACCAACTCTTCGGTGTAGGACTTACTAGCAACCGTAACCGTACTGGTTTTGGCGCTACCGCTGTCGGCGGTTTTCTGTATGGCAACGCCGAGTGCATAGCCCACAAAGACGACGATTATGGTGGCTGCGATGATGACTGTTTTACGGTTGCGGCCATGCGTGTGGGCGCGGTACTGGCGTTTTTCAACGGCGCCCAGTATGAGATCGACGATGATAGCCAAGAGCGCGACCAAGATGGATCCGGCCAGTACCATAGGCATGTTATTGGTGGTGATGCCACGATAGATGGCCACGCCCAAGCCGCCTGCGCCAATAAACGACGCGATGGTGGTGACAGCGATGGTCATAGTGACCATATTGCGGAATCCAGTCATGATTACGGGCAGTGCCAAGGGAAGTTTCACGTTGAATAGCGTCTGCCTGCGCGTGGAGCCCATGCCTTTGGCTGCTTCCACGATGGCGGGATCGACGTTGGTCAGACCGGTGTAGGTGTTCTTTACCATGGGAAGCAATCCATAGACGGTCAGCGCGATGATGGCAGTAACGTCGCCTACTCCGGTATAGGGGATGAGCAAGCCCAACAATGCCAGCGACGGAATCGTGTAGAGCAGGTTCACGATAGCCAGCGTGACTTTCGATGCTTTGCGATACTCGCTGATGAGAACACCCGTGATGAGTCCGATGGCCGTAGCGTAAAGAATGGCGATGGAGGATATGATGATGTGCTCCAGCAGCAGGTTTCCAAAGAAATCCCAGCGTTGAACCAACATATTCATTGCTTGAATGAACATAGAATCGCAACCCTTTCTATGACTTATGTTTATGGCGGAAAAGCAAGTGCAGGCACCTGCGATGTGGTTTGCAGAGATGCGCCAAGGTTTGTAAACCAGTTAGAATGTCATAATATTTTTTACTATAGCATGCTAAAAGATGGCCAAGTGAAGGATTTGGGCGGGTTCCCTTACAGTTGGGTAGCAATGTATGAAATTATTCTTATAAAAGGGAGAAAGTGTAAGGATAAGAGCGTCACCTGCGGTTATTGTACAAGATGGCCCCTTTTGTCGAAATAAGCGGGGGCGGGGAAGATGAATAAGCGGGGCGGGGAGCG
>JAEXAI010000019.1 GCA_023394615.1 Actinomycetes bacterium
ATCGAGTTCAACGGCACGAGCCGCCGCATGGACGCAGCGCTCATGCTCGGCAAATCGAAGGAATAGAGTGGATGGAGGCCATGGGAACAAGGATAAGACCTGCCCGATATTCGACCTGGAGGAGATAGTGTTCTAGCGGCAGGAAGCGGCATCAGGTGGCAAGGTCCATAATATAACCGGGCCTTGCCAAGACAGGAAACAAGAGGCGTTCGGATGCTCTTGCAGAAAGTGTCGAAATCCTGATGCAGAAAATGTCGACAGGGTCTTGACTATACACAATCCGAGATCGGCGCGCTGACGCGCGGCGCGAACAGGGACAAGGTTACCAAACTCGTGAAGTCCGCGGGCAGCTCGAAACGACCGCCGGAAACAGTCGTGGCGGCCGAGGGTCGCAGCTGCAAGCTGCTTGCCAAACGTATCCGGGAGGATGCCGACGAGGCTGCCGCGCTCGATGGCGAGATTGCCGCATTGCTGGCAGATGACGCCACGTACCAGTGCCTGACCACCGTGCCGGGAATCGGCACGAGAACCGCGTCCGAGCTGGTCATAGGCATCGACATCGCGCTGTTCGACGGCCATGACAAGCTCGCCTCCTACTGCGGGCTCGCCCCCAAGGACCGGCAGTCCGGAACCTCCATATCGTCGGTTACGGCATCCAGGCAGGGCAACAAGAGGCTCAAGAACCTGCTCATATTCTCGTGCAACTCGATAATTCGCAGCGACAACCGCTTCGGCCGCTACTACCGCATGCTCCGCGAGGAACGGCACATGCCGCATAGCAAGGCGCTGAAAGCAGTCGCGCGGAAACGCTTGAAGGGTGATATACGCGATAATGCGGGACAAGGTCCCGTACGCGGCCTAGCCGACCGCCACAAACAACGATCATCGCAGAACCCTCCTGATGGGAGGGGCGGTGCGGCACGCTCTACGACTCACGGAAATATTTAGAGTATCGCTTGACAAAACCATAGGAACACCCCCAGGTAACCCCCTAGGTAGAACTGTTGTTGCGGTGTATTGGTAAAGAGTCTTTGTCGACCCCTGAGCTTATGGATGAGCTCAATCTAGCCGACCGCAAGAACTTTCGTGGGCTGTACCTTAACCCGTCAATCGAAGCGGGCTTTGTTGAGCGCACTGTTCCCGATAAACCTTCCAGCAGCAAGCAGAGATATCGCTTAACAGCACTCGGTAAGCAGATGTTTAAAATGCAGGATGACTAGCACGGACAATCTTGGCAAGAAGCTTAACGACGCTTTTTCTGGTCGTATGGTGCATAAGAACCTCGTCATGGTTATGCGCGAAATATTGTCTAGCTTTGTTAGTGGCTGAAAACAAGCGACCGCCACTCTCGACGGTCGCTTGATGTGCAAAAACTTCAAATCGCGGTGGCGGCGAATAAAAACCTGCCACAAGTCATTTCCGCATCGTGAATCTTTACTTGACGCTGCGCCTTTTGGCCAGCCAGGCTGCTCCGGCAAGAAGAGCCGTGGCTGCCGCGACAAGCGCGATGGTCCCTGCCATGCTCGCCATGAGGTCGCCGGTCTGTGCGGTCGACTGCGTGCCGGTGGATGCATAGGCTTTCTGGACGAACGTATCGGAGATTGCCACTGGGGTTGGGTTCTCGTTCGCCTTGATGCTCACGCTTTTCACTATGTCCGCACTATCCAACGCGGTGATGATACCCGTACCGGTCCCGATAGTCTGGCCGAAGAACTTGGCGCCCCTTGCCGTCACGTAGCGGATGTCCTGAATGCCCGCGTTTGCGGGGGATGTGATGGTGCTATCGGTAATAGTGATTGTTCCGGGCGGTACTGTAAAGCTTGAAGCATTGCTTCGCGACCAGCATAAAAGGGCATATCCGCTGCCGGATGCTTCAACGTTCGACCGGGTGATGTTGATATGGGGAGTGATGCCTTCGCTGCTGCTGAAGGCCCCAATACCCTTCACCCATTCCGTATCCGCGCCGGTTGCAGTTGCCTTCACTGTTGAATCGGTGATGTTCACCTGGCCGCTGCCGGTTGCGCCTTTGGCTGCTTCTGTGTAAATCGCGGAAGTCGTACCATCGCCCTTGTTGACTGCTGAAGCGGTCACATTCGACCCGTTGGTGATGTTGACGTTGCCGCCTGCGGCATATATGGCAGAGCTTTCTTTGTCTGGTTTATTGTTGGTCATAGTGGCGTTCACCGTGGATCCGCTGATGTTGATGTTGCCAGTGACGCCAATCGTTGCGACCGTGTCGCCTTTGGACTCCGCATTTAGCGTTACGTCGGTAATCGTTGTGTCGCCGTTACTGACTTCGATAGCCGCTGCATCATCTGCCTTCACCGTGAGTTCGTCGCCCGTGATGGACAGATCACCGTCGGTGACGGAAATGGCCTTGTCGCCTGTAGTGACTGGCGAATCGACGATGTTGGTCCCGTTCGCGGTGATGTCCAGGTCACCCACGGCGGAGATGGGCCCACCCACGTAGTCGTTGAGCGTCATGTCATTCGCGCCATCCCACACCCAAGTGCCGCCTTCATGGCCGTTGCCATTGGCGGCTTTGGTGTAGTCGGTGCCTTCGACGCTTACGCTACTGGCCGCCCAAGCGGAAAAGGGCATTGCCATCACGGCGCACATGCTCAGCGCCACAGCCTTCACGGCGAACCTGCCCCGTGCGGCGCGCTTGGCACCTCGCGATCGGGTGGAAACAGTGCAAGAACCTGAACCTGTTGATGCTTTCGGGCGTTTGCCCTCGATGCTCTTGTTCATCATGATTCTCCTTCCCCTGTCCGTTATCGGTCCCTGATTCTACGATTATACTGCCAAGACTATTCTTAGACAATAAGATTCGGTTGTGTCTATTTGATCTCGAATTGTCTCAGGTCGATTCCCATTTCCTCTGCTTTTGCGCAGAGCTCGTAGCCATTCATTGATTCGATGTCGGAAAGGTCCAGTAACGCCGCTGGAAAACCGTTGAGCATCGCCGTACCGCAATAGTCTTCCAAGTAGTCTCTGAGCGCGTCAACATCAATTGTTGCCATAGCTGCGACCTTCTTTCTGTAGCGGTTCCAAGTGCCTGATATGCAAGAGAACTTGAGCGACAGGAGGGCAGGGTTGGTCCCATTACGTTTTAACTGAGTGGCTGTATTGTAATACGGAACGTCTGACGTAATAGAGACCCTTTCCAATACTGACTCATAAGACTTTTGCTAATTTGCAGGAAGGGAAGTGCAGCGCCACGGCCGGGGTGCGTGCGCTGTGATGTTTGGCGGAAAAAGCGAGCGTCCGATTTGCGAGATCGGATGCATGCTTTTGGAAAGGGGATAAATACCCGCAGAAACTGCTGAAGCCTCGAAAAAGCTTTATTATTGAAACTCTCCACCAAGAAAAGGGAAACTAATGCTGCATTATGATGAATATGG
Organism: Actinomycetes bacterium; assembly: GCA_023394615.1. Classification (GTDB taxonomy): domain Bacteria; phylum Actinomycetota; class Coriobacteriia; order Coriobacteriales; family Eggerthellaceae; genus JAEXAI01. The sequence continues at coordinate 3,405 of JAEXAI010000019.1, forward strand.
AAACAAGGAAAACCCGACTATCCTGCTGCTGCATGGGGCGGCTGCGCTTGATACTTTTTGCAGTCAGTATTGCTTTTCTGATCAATATCATCTTGTTGTGCCTCACTTACCGGGAGCGGGAAAGGCGGCTGCTGAGATTTATGAGCCGGAAAAGACAGTAGATGAACTCGTTGCGCTCATTCAGTCCCTCGATAAAAAGCGAATTGGTGTAATTGGACATTCGCTTGGAAGCGAGATTGCAATCATGCTTGTCAGCAAGCATCCCGAGTTGTTCAACTTTGCAGTGTTTTTAAGTGCATGGGTAAATCCGAAGCCGAAAACAATTCGGAAGTACTGCTCTCTTGCGAGAGTAACCCAAAAAGCGCTGCATTGGAGCTGGTTGGTCCGGTTTCAGGGAAGGTATTGGAACTACACAAAAAAACAAGCCGATTATATGGCGGAATACTCAAAGCAGATCACTTTGCCGGTGTATCGCTCCTTCTTTTACAATACATTGGATTTATCAGAGTTACCTGAATATCAAGCGGTAACGATACCAATGCTGGCAATTTGCGGGAGTAAGGAAGTCAAAGATATGAAAATCTCTCTTACACTACTTGCTCAAAATTCAAGCTGTCAGACAGTGACATTACAAGGAGTAAACCACGACTTCCCAATGCGTAATGCCGAGCAGCTTAATCCATTGCTTGAAAAATTTATCCAAGGCACCGTAATACCCCTCGCTTCAGTCAAGGGGATATAAGATGTTTCGGCACGAGCCGAACATTCGTTTGACACGTGAGCGGGAAAAAACGTATCGAGCACCCGGGCGCATCGACACGTTTTGCGATCTCAAAACAGGAATTGTCAATCAGACCCGCTATGTGCGATTATCACCGGCAAATCCTGGCTTTTCCGCAATGCCGGAAGGCGATACTTGGCGTTTGCGCAGGTGGTGAAATTCTGCCGGAGAATACCTTTCTCCCAAATCGCACATAGCGGGTCTGATTGACAAAACTGTGAATCGCCAAACCCCGCGCCTCGCAAAATCGCCAAACCCCGCGCCTCGCAAAATCGCCAAATCACGAACCCCGCGGAATCGTCGAACCCCGCGCCCCGCGGAATCGTCGAGCCCCGCGCCCCGCGGAATCGTCGAACCTCGTGCCTCGCGTTCGGGATTCATGCGCCGACTTCCGAGATGCAACCCACATGCATTTTGTTGTTTCACGTCGCTAAACAGGTAGGTTGCGCTTCGTCGAAGTGAGGTTGTGGCGAACGTGCTATCATCCCAGCAATCAATGCGATAATTCAACGTTGCTGGAATTGGGCTTTTGGGAATCTGGCAACGCTGTGAGTGTCAAAGGAATCGGGTCGTGAAAATGCGTCAAACGATCCAGTCATTAGATTTTTCAATCCGGAAATAGGGGTATTTTCGAAAGGGACAAACTATGGGACAAACCTGCCACCTCTCCGTCTTCGATCATCCGTTCCGCCGCCTTCTGTGTATGCTGCTGGCTATTGTGCTGGCGGTTGCGTTTGTGCCCGTGATGCCGGGCGGACAGTCGAGTGTCGCCTCGGCTGAGGAGGCCGCTTCGGCTGACAATGAGGCTGCTGCCACTTTCGATTACGAGCCTGGCACCTATGTGGAGGGCGAGGCCGTCGCGCTGCTGGTCTCTTCGGTGCAAAACGGCATCAGCGTGCAATCCGCAGACCTGCTCTCATCGGCCCAGACGCTGATGGACGTGTCCGACGAGGCTGTGCAGGACCAAAACGACGCAGGCTTGCTTTCCGTGCAAGAAGAGGCCGTGGTGCAGTCCGCTGACGCGGGGGCGAGCCAGCAGCTGGTGCTGGTGCGAGATGAGACCAAGACCACGCAGCAGCTGGTCACCGAGCTACAGAGTGACCCGCGCGTCGTCTTTGCCGAGCCTAATTTCTACGTGTCGATTAATGACGAGAGTTCGGTGTCGGATGCTGCCGCGACAGCCACGGCGACGGCTACTCCCGATGACGTCACTACCCAAAGCATCACCACCCAAGACTCGACCATCTGCCCCGATCTGACTGCATTTCAATGGGGCGAGCGCAACGATGGTCACTGGGTCGGCAGCTCATCGGCGGGTATCGACATCGGCTATTCCGCATGGGACGCCACAGCGGGCGTGTCCGACGGACCCGTCATCGCGATCATTGATACCGGTGTCGACGAGACCAACCCGGACCTGACGAATAAGATGTGGCGCAGCGGGATGAACTATCCCAGCCTGGTCGCTCTGGGGGGCGACGAGTGCGGTTGGACTGCTATGCCGGACACGACATCAACTACGGGGCTCACGATGAATCACGGTACCCATTGCGCCGGTGCCGTCGCAGCCGAGTGGAACAATCAGGGCACGTCGGGCGTGTCGCAGAACGCACGTATTATGTCTTTGGCTCCTTCGGGCATGATGGCCTCTTACATCCAAGCGTTCAACTATGTGAAAACGGCGCTGGATGCAGGCGTGAACGTGAAGGTAACCAGCAATTCCTGGGGCATGGGGCTGCAAGGCTCTCGCAGCATTTCGGTCGCTGTCACTCAGATGGGCCAGGCTGGGGCGATGTCTGTTTTCGCATCGGGAAACGACAGTACGGATATCTCACGCGTCACGACGAACGCGACCAATCTGGCCGAGAATCCCTATGCCATCGTGGTGAACAGCATGGGACCGGCGGGCACGCTCAGTTCGTTCAGCAACTACGGCGTTTCGGCCACCGATGTGATGGCTTCGGGCTCTACCGTCCTGTCCACGGTGTTCTCATCCGAGCCCACTTTCTTGGGCGAAGCCAACTTGACCGATACCACGATCTACGAGAGCTTCGACAGCACCAGCCGCTTCGATACATCCATCAAGCCCGCGTCCGGCAGCAACCTGTTCTCGTTCCCGAGCGCATCCACCGTCACTGCCCGCACGTTCGAAGGCACGAACAGCATCGGCTTGGCCTACGACCCGGTCGCCGACCCCAACGGTGCTCTTGCTACCAGCGGTGAGGTCAACCTGTCCGCACTTTCCGTCAAACCAAAATACCTGAGCATCCGCTATTCCGCCATCCTCGCCAACGCGAGTGTGCCGGCGAACGCGAGTATTGCTTTGGGTATACGTTGCACAGACGGATCCTTCAAGCCTTTGGATGCGAAGGACTCCTTCTACATGTCGGGTGATGGCTGGGGCGGTTGTTGCGTGGAATTGCCGGATAACACCGACTGGGCGCATTTCCAAATCAAGATTTCCTACGCTCTGATCGATAGCACATCCATCGGTGGAACATTGATGGGCGGCAAAACGGCGGGTACGTTATGCGTGGACAGTATCGGATTGGGATCTACGCGCGTGCCGTATATGTATATGGAAGGCACTTCGATGGCATGTCCCACCGTGGCCGGAGTAGCCGCGGTGCTGGCCCAGAACAACCCGAACGCCTCGGCGGAAAAGCTTGCCGCACTGGTGAAGGGATCGACCACCTATGATTCCCGCTATCAGAACCTCTGTCTGACCAGCGGGAGGGCCGGGGTGGATGCCTCCGCCAACCCGACGGCCACACCCATTTCCGCAATCTCGAGTGGCACAACGGCCACCATCACGGGCTATTTCTTCGGATCGAACCCCACCGTCAGTATCGATGGCACGCAGGCAAACGTTTTATCCGTCACCAACCTGGGTGACGACAAGTCTAGTGTAAAGGTGACCCTGCCCGCCAACTTTGATGGCGGTGATGCGCACATCCGAGTGGTCGGCACCAATGGGAAAACCGGCAATCTTTTCGTCCACCTGAATCGAGCCGACAATCTCACCTATTACGATAACGTCGAGATGACTTGGCCAGACGAGATAGCCGATTGGACCGGTTGGCAATTGGTGGGCTTCGGCGGTTACATCTACTGCTTGCCGCAGAATTTGACGCTGAAGACCTACGACCATCTGTTGCGTTATGATCCCGCATTGAAATCTTGGGAACGTGTGGACATTCCCATACAGGGCCAGGGGGCGTATATGTTCTCTGCTGCGGTGCTACAGGGGCGGATGTATGTATATGTGGAATCGGAGGATGGTGATAACTTGGTCAAGGACATTATCACTCTGGATCCGGCGGGCAACTGGGGGCAGACGGGATGGTCGTTCGCAGGATGCGAGAATATCTACAATGTGAGTCTGTCCTCGGACGGCACCTCGCTTTATACATTCGGAGGCAAGGACATGTCCAAGATGTCCGGTCCCCAAAATTATGACGGCATCTGGAAGGTGGATGTGAACACCGGTGTGTTCACCAAAGCTGGTACATTGTCGATAGCATGTCAGTCTCCTCGCGTGGTATACGACAAGCAGAAAACGTTTTTGGTGACGAACGGCCAGAACACCGACAGTTTGCAGGAAGGGGCCATCAACGGTATGGAAAAGCAGGTCATGCAATCCGATGGCACCCTTGCCTTTATGAAGGCACGACCTTGGAATCTGATAAACAACACAGGACAGCTTTGCTTCGCACCGGCGGTCGTGACTTCCGGGTTCATCTTCGCAGGTCCGCTGAGCAATCAGGCTTCGGGCACGCCGGTGGCTGATACCTATCTGTTGTCGGCTGCCGAGGGCGCCGAACCGACGAAGTTCGACGCGCGTGCCAGCGATAAGGCGTTGCTTATCCCTGCGGCCTGCACCTACGATAATGTCCTCTACGTGTTGGCCGATACTGTGGAGGCGCCCAACCGCGTGTTCTCATTCACCGCGGTGGACACCTACGCGCTCGATATAGCCGAAGCTTCTATCGAAACGCTTCCCGATGTCGACTATACCGGGGATGCCTTCGAGCCGGACGTCGTTGTGCACTTCGGCTCGCAGATACTCACCGAGGGAATCGACTACACCTTGTCGTATGCAGATAACGTCGACGCGGGCACGGCAAAGGTGACCATCACGGGCATGGGCCGCTTTACCGATACGGTATCGACCACGTTCAACATTGTCGGCAAGTCGGCATCTAGCGATGAGGGGTCGCAGTCTGCGGCTGGTACGGCTAAAACCTCCGACAATGTCTGGTCAATCGGCGCCGTTGCAGCGCTGATGGCTTTGGCTGGTGGTGCTGTCGCACTTGCAGCCCGTCGCCGCACGTGCGAATAATCTTCTGGACTCATGCGCACAAGCACGTTGCGGTTTTTGATGCATTCCACCTGGAACTGCAGGACTGAGTCGTGACATTTATAGGCCTGCTCTGCAGTTAGGCAGCCGCAGGAGTGATTGCCACTTTGCGCATGAGCGGCCAGATACAGTGTGCCCGTGGGCCTGTCAAGTGATTAAGCGCACAACAAGAAGCATTCTGCGCTCAGTATCTACCGACAAGGGTGCCTGACGCAGTCGCACGCGCAGAGGGACAAACCCCCTGCGCGTGCATAGATGTCAAGCGAACCTCCTTCGCGAAAGCGGGCAAGACTCCCTACGCGAATGTAATGCCTGTTTGTGCGGCTATGTCGTGGTCGAGCGTTATCAGGTCGTCTTTGCTGAAGTCGGAAAGGTGCTCGTGGCCGGCAATGCGGCAGAACATCTGAAGCTCGTCGTTTGACGCGTTCAAGAAATTCGCTAAACGCGCGGCCCCGGCTTCCACGTCGAATCGCGCACGCAACTCTGGGTCTTGCGTGGCGATACCCACCGGGCATTTGCCGCTGCCGCATACGCGATACTGCTGACAGCCTATCGCCATCAGCGATGATGAGGCGATGGCCACGGCATCGGCACCCAGGGCGAACGCTTTGATGAAATCGCTTGACACTCGCAAACCGCCGGTGATTATCAAGCTCATGTCGGGTGCATGTTCGTCCAGATAGGCACGCGTGCGGGCGAGGGCGTAAATGGTGGGCACGCTTGTGGCGTCACGCAGTAATTTGGGGCTTGAGCCCGTCGCTCCGCCGCGACCGTCTATCGTCACGTAATCGGCGCCTGCATAGACGATGAATGCCAAGTCGTCTTCGATATGCCCTGCCGCAATTTTGATGCCGATGGGTCGACCGAGACTTCGTTTGCGCAGATCATCCACGAGCGCCTTCAAGTCGTCTTTCGTATTGATGCCGGGAAATCTGGATGGCGATTGCACATCGGTGCCTGGATGAACGCCACGGAATCCTGCGATATCCACCGTCACTTTGTCGCCGGGCAGATGGCCACCCATGCCGGGTTTGGTTCCTTGGCCCATTTTTATCTCGATGGCATCTGAATTCTGAAGGTTCTCGTCGGTGAGACTGTACTTGTTGGGAATGTACTCGAATATGTAGCGATGGGCCGCTTCCATTTCCTCGGGCAGGACGCCGCCCTCACCGCCGCAGTTGCCGGCCTTCGCCGCTGCGGCTCCTAGGGCAAGCGCGTGTTTGGCTTCGCGCGAAAGAGCCCCGAAGCTCATGTGTGAAACCAGCAGCGGGTTTTCCAGCACCAAGGGCTTTTCTGCGTTGGGGCCGATGATAGTCGTGGTGTCAACGACGGCGCCCGCATCAAGCGGCATAGGGTTCAGCTGAGCCCCAAGCACCAAGATATCATCCCATGAAGGCAGCGGCAGGCGAGTGGCCATGGCCTCGCCGATGCTGTGACCGCTTATCGCCATGGTGTGGATGGTGTCCATATGGCGGATGCTCGCATCTTGGCGAGCGGTGTCTTTGGGGTAGTTAATGGAAGCGAGTTGTGCCTCTGCTTCAGCTTCGGCAGCGGCTGTCGAATCGCCTGATGGCTCTTCCTGAAACGACGAACCATCGCATCCGCACAAAGGGCAAACGAAAGTGGCGGGGTCGAAAGGAGCACCCTCGATATCTTCGTCGTAGGTATACCTGCAGATGGGACAAACGAAACGTGCCATGATGAAACCTCTTTTCTCGGAATTTTGATAAGCCGAACAAGTGAAACCTTTTCAAGCTCTGACAGGGAAGTCTTTCCAAACTCTGATACGAAACCTTTGTAGGCCTTCTACCCATTAATGCGCATGTCGACTATGTGCGTCGACATTTGCTATTCATTTTACGGCGCAAGGCGTTTGAGAATTGAATTGTGCGCGAACGTGCCGCCGGAAGGCGCGAACGGCAATCAACTGCCTTCCTGAGGCTTTCGCTTTTTTGAAACCCGGAATCACAGATTCCCGTAACTCATCAATATGAGGATGCGGGGAATTTTCAAAGGTGCTTGAATAATGGATTGCTATGAGGGATACAATTATTCACAGTGAATCAGAAACTAGCGATAGCGTTTTGTAATTGCTGGCATTGTGCGGTCCGGGGGCTAGATGATTCGCCGCCGAAGCTGCGGCGAGCTGTCGAAGCATGATGCGCGATGGACAATGAAGCGAAAAGGAGCAATTGTCATGACAGAATTCAGCACCCATGTGACCGAGCACGCGAACGGAACGTACGCCTTGGGCGTCAGCATCAATCAGGGTTTCATGACCCCCGATGACTTCATCATGCTGGCCGACCTGGCCAAGAAGTACCACGTGACCACTTTGATGCCCACCACGGCAAAGAAAATCCAGTTCCTGGATGTGGCGGAAGAGAACGTGAACCCGCTGTACGCGGATATCCAAGCCGCTTTTGGAAGCCGACTGCGCACCCCCAAGGGCAAGATTATCGTGTGCCCCGGCACCAACTGGTGCAAGTTTGCCGTGAAGGGGCGCGATAACTACGACATGGGCTTGAAGATTGAGGAAATCTCGAAGAAGCACGACGCTGGCAAGGTGAAAGTAGGCGTGGCCTGCTGCCCCAAGTCGTGCCCCATGGTGAAAGTGCGCGACATCGGCCTGTTCCCGACGGCGGACGGCTGGACCGTTATGGTCGGTGGCAACGGGGCGTTTCGCCTGGCTGTAGCAGAGACCCTGGCCAAGAACCTGACCGAAGAAGAGGCACTGGCTCTGATTGATCGCATCTATGCCTACCTTGAGGAAAACAAGGACGGCAAAGAGCGTTCCGCGCGCACCGTTGAGCGCTTGGGCATCGACAGCCTGAAGGCCGCCGTTCTGGCGTAGGGACGTTTTCCGCATAACCGAATATTGCTCTCGAATCGCAAGCATCAGCTGCTGTGCTTTTGTTCCGGATTGCACGAGGCGCGCAAGGCCAGCCATATGACCCAAGTTGAACTTGCCGATGCCGAGGTCCTTCAAAACCTTCAGCTGATGCGAAACTGCAGGGCGGGACAGGTGCGTCTTGTCGGTGATGTCGCCCAATCCGGGGAAGTGCTTGGCGCAGGCGCTGATACCCTTGTTTTGCAGGCCCCCTGCTTGCGGGGGTCTTACCTCTCATCCGAAGAGATAGCGCAAATCACTCCGACAAAACACCGCAAATCACTCCGACGGAACACCGCAAATTACTCCGACGGAATACCGCAAATCACTCCGACGTGCTATACTTGTTCAAGTTGAAGCCTGCCAAACGTTAGGTGTGGGGATGGAATACAGAAAACGAATTGCCGACGAGCTCCTTGATTTCAAATTGGAAGCTTTTGGGGCCACGTTGATTGTTGGCCCGAAAGGCTGTGGGAAAACCACAACGGCCAAACAAAAGGCCAAGAGCTATATCGAACTGCAGGATGAAGACAAGCGCGATGGTTATCTTGCGGTCGCATCATCGCAACCGTCCAGGCTCCTAAAAGGTGATACCCCTCGACTTATCGATGAGTGGCAAGATGCCTCGAAAATCTGGGGTGCCGTGCGTAAATCCGTTGACGACATGCAGGAAAACGGTCTTTATATCCTTACAGGATCAACGTCGCAAACGGTGAAAACCCCCCATACGGGAACGATGCGAATTTCGCGCATGCAGATGCTGCCAATGAGCCTTTTTGAAAGTGGCGAGTCGAATGGCAGCGTCTCGCTAGGGGCATTATTCGATGAACCAGAGGCTTTCGATGGATGTGAATCCTCGCTTTCCATCGACAGTCTGATATTCGCAATCTGTCGTGGTGGATGGCCGCGGGCTATTGCCAATACGACGCTGCGCTCGCAACTTGCGCTTGCCAAGGATCTGTTCGCGCAAACCTGCCACGTTGATATCAGCAACGTTGACAACACGAAGCGCAATCCTGACTGGACCGAGATGATACTGCGTTCATACGCTCGCAACATCTGCACTTTGGCTGAAGTCAAGACGGTCAAAGAGGACGTGCAGTCCACCTATCCAATAAGCGATTCGACATTTTATGATTATGCTGCTGCCCTTGAAAAATTGTTTATCGTCGACGACATCGATCCGTGGTGCCCGGCTATCCGTTCGAAAACGGCGATACGGGCATCGAAGAAACGAAACCTAATCGATCCGTCCATTGCCGTCGCGGCTATGGGCCTTTCGCCTTCCTATTTCGATAGCGACTTCAAAACACTCGGATTCTTGTTCGAATCGCTTTGTATCCGAGACTTGAAGGCCTACTCGTCATTGTGTGGTGGCAAAGCTTCTTATTATCATGATCGCTACGGTCTTGAAGCTGATTGCGTGTTGCATCTTGATGATGGGCGATATGCGCTGATTGAATTCAAGCTTGGTGAAAATGAAGTCGGCAAAGGGGCGGAGCATCTCTGCCAGATAGAATCCCTTGTGATGAAGGCAAATGAAAAAGAGAGGCAATGTCCATTGCCTCTACCGAATTTGAAAATAGTCATTACGGGATCTCGGTATGGATATCGTCGCGATGACGGTGTGCTCGTTGTGCCCATCGGTTGTTTATGCGAGTAGCGTTGCAATAGTGTAACTGACCGGGAATCGAACCGGGGGAGGCAAACATGCAGGACTTCGCGCTAATCGACAGGGACAACTGGGGCCGCAACAAAGATTTCGACTTCTTTATGGAGGCTGGGACGCAGCTTCATTGTTGCTGCGATGTTGAAGTGGGCGAGTTGGTAGGTTATCTGAAGCGGCAACAGAGGCGCTTCTTCATACCCGTGGTCTACCTGATCGGTCGCTGCCTGCACGAAGTCGACCAGTTCCTTATTGCCGCCGAGCATTATCCAACCGAGCAGGATGCGCGCGTGCCTGTGCGCTTCGCCAGCCGCTTTTAACAGTCGCTTTTAGAAAGAGCGCGAAGGCCGAGTCTTAGCTGCCGCTTTCAGCCAAGATGAAAATCTGCTCGCGGATGATCTGCATGATCTCGTCCAGGCCTTCCTTGCGCCCGCCTTTTAGCCAAGTGGTCAGAATGCTGATGGTGAAGCCCGTGCGGATGGACATGAAGTAATCGGCATGCCGCACGGACAGCCCCGGCAAACTGCCGAAGCGTTGCTGCAAGATGTCGGCGTTGGTGGTGTGGCAGGCGTAGATAATGTCTTGCCGGTTGATTTTAATGAGCAGTTCCAAGATATCGCTGTGCTGCATCCAGTAGGCGAAATAGTGCCGGGCCAGGTCAAGCTCGCCTTTGAATTCCTGCGGCCGATATTCGCCCAATACTTCGTGGAAGCAGGTGTCGCATTTCCAATACAGCACATCGGACATGTTGTCGAAGCTGCGATAGAACGTCGTGCGCGCTACGCCCGATGCCTTCTGCAAATCAGTGACGCTGATGTGGTCGAACGGCTTTTCCCGCAAGCAATCCAACAATCCCTGGTAGACCAGTTCGGCCGATTTCTGGCTGCGCTTGTCTTGGCTTATGTGATACGTCGCGTCTCCTTCGTTGCCGGTGGATCGGGTGGGCAATGCCGGTGGATCGGGTGGGCAATGCTGATGGCTCGGGCGTGCAATGCTTGCACCTGATTCGCTACATCTTCCCGTCGTGCTGTAGCGTTCAATACGAAACTATTGTAGCGCAAGAGTGCGTTGCGATACAGTAGTTTTGCAAAACAATCAAAGGAGGCGTCACGCATGGGAACTATGGATATGATCATTCAGGGCTGGCTGTCGATATGGCTCTACGTTATGGCCGCTATCGGCATCTATCTGGGCTGGCAGATTTACAAGAACCGCAAAACGTGGTCGGCGCTGCAGACGCTGTGCACGATGGCGGTTATCGTGCTGGTGCTGCACGTTTTGGAAGAGTGGGTGCTTCCGGGCGGCCTGCATTATTCCTATAACCTGAGCCACGGATCCGATATTCTTAGCCGCTACCCCATGAATCGGCTGACCGACATGATCACCAATTTCGGTGGGGTAGTGCTGGGTCTGGTGGTGCTGAAGGTGTGGGGATTCCGCACGCCAGCCGGCATCGCCATCATGCTGTTTTCCCTATTCGAAGTGGTGATACATGTGGCAATCGGCGTCTCGTCGATGCAGACGTTCGGCAGTTACGGGATGAACATGCTGTACTCGCCCGGCCTTATCACGTCGCTGTTCGGCTTTCTGCCTGTGGGGATGGGGTTGGCCGTGGTGCTGTTCAAAAGCGCGCCGCGCCCAGCCATAAAGCAATGGATTATGGCGGTGGTCACGATGTTCGGCCTGTGCTTCCTGCTTATCAACTTGCCGGAAAACCTGTTGGGCAGCACCGATTCGCCCTACGCGTTCACCGATCGTGGATACTACGCGCAATACGCCGAGCAGTTCGAGGCCGATACGGGACTGGAGTATTAGGAATGGCGCTCAGACGCCGCGCGTAGCCGCTTGTTTGATGCTGTGCTCCGCTGACGGATGCTGCTACGCATTTGGTGAAGCGCGCGTGATCGATGGGGGACTCAGCGTCTCCGCTGTTTGGGTTGCGGAAGCTCCGCTTCCATGGCGGCGACCAGTTCGGCGATGCGGCGCTTGTCTTCCGAATCCACCGCCAACATGGGTTTGGCGCCGTCATACGGTATCTGGTATTCGGCATCGGGCAGCAGGCGGATTGCGCTTTTCGTAGGTTTCACCAGGAAACGGTCGTCGTAGATTCCCCCGAACACCTTGCCGTTGGAGTAGAGCACGTATTCGCCCATCATCGGTTTGTGGCTGATGCCATCTGCCTCGCACAGCAGGTCAAGCACGTATGCCAGGTAATCTTTGCTCGAGGGCATGTCACCACCGTTTTCGTTCGGGCTTCCGTTCGAGGGTCGCTTGGACTTCCGTTCAAGAGTCCGTTTGGGTTTCCGTAGGCGTCCAGTATAGCAGCGGTGCGCGGTCTAGCGCGTCTGCTTCGTATATTTGCTGGTAAATCGACATGACGTCGTCGCGAGACAGATCTATGGCGAAGATGATGAGCATCCGAACAGGAAAAGGACGGAAGACAGGCGAAGGACAAGGGTGATGAACTTTTTCATAGCAGCTTTTTGAACGCTTGAGTCGGGCGGCATAAACAGCATCGGTGATCGATCGATAGTCATGAGGCATGGCAGCATGGAAACCGATGGTCGTAAAGCAGGGGTAGAGTAAAAATCGCTAACACTATATTGCGATTGTTTCAGGCTCAGGTGGGCGTGAAACTAGCGGGCGGTGGGTGAGATGCCCGCATAAGGCCAGACAAGCGATGCAAAACGGTAGTTTTGAAGAGGTGCGGCCCCGGAAGGAATCGCACCTGCGTCCGACGGGTAGGATTTCAATCGCCAAAATGTAACCTACGAGAAATGTCGTGACGCAATGATCAAGATACTACGCTACGTGCTGGCCCTGCGCCGCACCATCATCGAATCCGTACGAATAGAAGACGAGAGGATCGTGAAAAATGGTTTGAAAGCTCTGAATCGGCGAATCAGTGAACTCATCATACTGAAATGCAAAGCAACCGAGAAACTTGACAACCGGAAAAGTTCTCTCACTTAATGCCCCGCATACATGGCGACGTTTCTGTAAACGTGCCAATTTCCGTAGGGTCGTGCCCCATGAGCCGGGGCAACGTGTTTCACATTGCCTCCCGAGGAAACATTATCAGCCGCTTCATCGGGAGCATCGGGTGCGTAAGCAAAATCACTAGTGAAATACAGGCAGTATCACTAGTGAAATACAGGCAGAATCACTAGTAGACAGTCGGCATAATCACTAGTAAAATCTAAGCAGAATTTCTAGTATAACTTGCACGAAGCCAAGATTGGCGTATGCGCGAAAGGGAAATGCATGGAATATGGGGCGCTGAAGAACGCAAGCTACAATTCGCGCCTTATCGAGAAGCGCATCGTCGAGGGCATCGAAGATTTCGGTGCCGTTTGCGTTCAAGGGCCGAAGTATTGTGGGAAGACCTGGGTGGCTCAAGCCTTCGCCAACAGCGAAATCAACTTGATGAATCCTGCGGGAAACTTCCAGAATCTCGAGATAGCGGCCATAGCGCCTCAGGTGGCGCTGACGGGCGAGCACCCAAGACTCATTGACGAATGGCAGGAAGTCCCTTCTTTATGGGATGGCGTCAGGAATAGCGTGGATCGTTCTGGGAAGGCAGATACCTACCTCCTGACGGGCTCTTCCGTTCCTCGTCAGCAAAAGCAGAAGCATAGCGGCGTCGGTCGTATCGAAAAGCTGAGAATGCGCCCTATGTCGTTATCGGAATCTGGCGAATCGAATGCATCAGTATCCATGAATGCGCTCTTCGATGGTGCCTTGCCATCGTCGAAAGCACCCAAGATGGGGCTTGGGGATTTTGCCAACCTGACAATTCGCGGGGGTTGGCCTGCCGTTATCGGCAAAGAGCCGAAAAGGGCTCAGCGCATGGCAAGAAGCTACGTGGCAGAAATCGAAGAAGACGACCTTTCTCGCGTTGATGGAAAAAGTCGCGACCCTAAGAAAATCGGTCGTCTTTTGCAATCGCTTGCTAGAAACGCAGAACAAGCGACCAAAACGAAGACTATGATTGCGGATATGACCGAAGTCGGCAGTGCGGCTCCCCTTGCCCCTGAAACTGTCGACGACTATCTTGCTGCGCTGCGGAAAATCTTCATTCTCGAGGAAATACCTGCTTGGGCCCCAAATGTGAGGTCATCATTGCGGATCAACAAAAGGCCGAAATACCATTTCGTCGATCCTTCTTTAGTGGCGGCCATTCTGAAGCTGACTCCATCGGCTCTCATGGACGATTTGGAAACTTTTGGGTTCCTCTTCGAATGCATGTGCATGCGAGATTTGTTGACCTATGCGCAGGCCGACAATGCCGAGGTGTTCTACTATCGGGACCGCAATGGCCTTGAGACTGATGCGATTATTCAGTCTGAAGATGGGCAATGGGCTGGAATTGAGATAAAACTCGGGCACAATCAGGTTGAAGCAGCAGCGGCAAACCTTTTATCCGTGAATAAAAGAGTACACGCTGCAGGTGGTCGCCCGGCGGCATTTCTTGCTGTTGTAGAAGGTCTAGGCAACGCTGCTTACGCCCGTGAAGATGGTGTGCTCGTCATTCCTATTGCCACGCTTACGGCGTGATATTGCTTGAAGGGGTTTATACGATTGCGCCATGGCATAGCTACAATCGCATCATGTCGGGCGTCCATGCGCCTGCCGATTTGTCCGAACGAGTGCTTGCGCAGGCGCACGAACAAAAAGATGCTTGTGGTCGAAACGACGTACCTACGTTGCTAGGAAATACAATAAGTAAGGGCAAGCGCAACGTTTCCGTTCGGTTTCGCAGGGGAAACCGCAACTGTTGCATTTGCCGTTGTAGTGTTGCGTTCACATTTTCAACCAACTGCGAAGTATACTGGCGCTATAGTACAGTGTGCGTTCTGGTTATAGCGTTGGGATTCCTGTAGAATCTGATGCGGCTCGTCCCGTTCAAAAGGAAGAAGTATCAGTGGAAAACGCATCTGCACCCGAAGACAGGCAAGACCTTGCAAGAAGGGCGAATGCGATTCTGTCCGCTGGCATCTTTCTCTTCTTTGTCGCGCATATCGCCTTCGGGTGTGCTTTCTTGCTGGGTTTGATTACGGACTCTTTGGCCTTTCTTGTGTGGGTGGCTGTGGGGTTGGCGGGCGTGCATGTTGTGATGTGCATCGTGACCAGCTACAAGATGCTCAGCGATACCGTGCGTCCGCCCAGCGACAAAAAGAAGCGACATCTGGTTCTGAAGTGGGTCACTGGTGGGCTGGTGCTGCTTGTTGCCGGCGTTCACGTTGCGGTAGGCGGAGGCTTGCAAGAATCTGGTCGGTTGGTTGTGTTGCTGGTTGAAATGGCTCTGGCGTTCTGCCTGGCCTCACATACATACATCGGGGTGAAGTCCCTGCTGAAGGATTTGGGAATCGCCCGACGCTATCGCACGGCTCTTCGCATGGTCATATGCGTGCTTGCCGGGTTATGCATCATTTCTCTAGCATGCGGAATCGCTGCGACCTGACCCTCGCTGCTTTTGCTTTGTGCCTAACGCTTTTGGCTCAGCTTCTATAACTCCACTGATTCCGTGCGCCCTGCCAGCAAGTCAACGAACAAAACCGACGCTCGCATCGCTTCAGGTCGCTGCAGAAGCACCTTTATGGTTTCTGCCACCTGAATCGACGCGATGCAGGCAGGCGTGAAGGGCGGTTGGCCGCAATGCCGCGACGTCGATGCTGCATCGCCGTCGTCGGATGGCGGAAATCCTTCCGCGTCGTCATCGGGAAGCAGTGTGTCTGCCGTATCGTCATCGGGCCACACCACGCTTACCTGCCCATGCCAACCGGCGATGCCACCGAATACCCACGGTATGCGGTTCCTCTTGCAGGCATCGGCCAGGATCCTACGCGTCGCAATGGAATCCAGCGCATCGACCACGCAATCGCAATCAGCGATTATCCCATCGGCATTCTGGGCGCTCAGGGCAGCTTGAATCGCCGTTATCTGCACGCTTGGGTTCACCTGCGCCATTCGCAGGGCGCAAGCTTCAACCTTGGGCGTTCCAAGGTTGCCCACGTTGCACAGAAGCTGGCGGTTCAGATTGCTTTCCTCGAACGTGTCAGGGTCGACTACCGTTATGGAGCCCACCCCCACACGCCCGAGCATTTCCACCGCGTAACCGCCCAAACCGCCGCATCCGATAACGGCGACTCGTTTTTCAGACAGGCAGATGCAGTCCTTTTCGGAAAGTGCATCTAGATTGCGTATGTAGCGCTGCGATATCGTCATGGCTTCCACTCTTTTCGGACGCACTACCCGCTGGGGGCAATGGAGAACAGGCTTACCACATCACCGTCGTGCAAAACGGCAGAAAGCGGTGCGCGTCTTCCGTTCAAGCTTGCCATCAGCAGTTTTGCCTGAATCGGCCCACAGTGCACCGCTTTAAGCGCTTCTCCTAGTGTGGCATTTTCGTCTATCTGCAGCCAGCCACTGCTATCGAGTTTGTCGTGGGCGAACCACTCGGGCGCGAATACCTTGACACGCATCAGGCGGACTGCATTTCAATAGCCAGCATGGGGCAGTTTTTCTCGCATGAACCGCAGCCGATGCATTCACGCTCTCCCAATTCGGGAAAAGGGGTGTTGATGTCATCGAGGCCGATTTTGCTCATGGTAATCGAGCTTACCGGACATGCCATGTAACATATCGCACAGCCCACGCAGGTGTCGTAATCGAATACGGGCTTCTTTTTTGCTGCCATGGCTATTCCTCCTCCAGAGCAATCAAGGTGTCGATACCCAGCGCTTTGATGCACTCATCAGTGGGAACGCCGGTATCAGGATTCCATCCATATCCCTTCCACGCCAAACGGACCCCTTCATCGTTTTGCAACGTAATGCCTTTCAGCGGGCCTTCTTTCAGCGGCGGTTTGCCCGCCATGCGGTCGGGCAAGTGAACTGCTGCCGGATCGAATCCCTGCTTCACGTTGAACAACTGGCGAAGAGTTTGAATGCGTTTTCCGATTTCCATGTAGTAGTCACCATCGTGGTCGACGCCGTTGGCGGCATTTAGGTAAAGGAAGGGATTCCATGAATGCAAGCCGAATAACTGTCCATAATGGCAGCCGCCTAAAGCGTCGGATAGCATGGCATATGATCCGTTGGCTACCGCGCGCATGGAAAGCTCTTCGCGAGGCACAAGGTCGTCGGTTTTCTTTATCTTGTTCAACGGTGGGGCCCAGCTTACGTAATCCCATAGGCAAATCATGCCGTATTGCATGCTGCCGCCGGAAGTGTGCTTGCCGGGTGCGGCCTCGGTCACATATTCGATGGCCATTTGCGGGTCGTTGCGGCTGTCGTGCTCGGCGGGTTCTTGACCGCCCACATGAATGGCGAAATCCTTTCCGCCGTAACGCTCGCTTGCGCGTTTCACGCCATCAGCCAGGTCGTCGCCGATGCCCTGGCGGCTTATCATTTTCATGACCAGTTCCAGAATGGCTTCGGAATTTCCCCAGGAAAGCTCAAGACCATCGGTCATATCGGAAGTGAGCATGCCCTTTTCGTATGCCTCGATGGCCCAAGACACCGTCGTGCCTGCTGAAATGGTATCCATACCGGCATCGTTGAGCATGTCGTTTATTGCCAGCATCGTATCGGTGTCGCGGTTTCCCACCAGTGGACCGAATGCATTGATGGACTCGTATTCCGGGCGATGGGAGTTTTCGCGTTCGCTGAAATCCTGTACATCCAACACGGCACCGCACCCCAAGGCGCACGCATAGCAGTGGTAACTCTGCTTTTTGCGCTTAGCGATGATGTCAGGGTTGTACCCTTTGGTGATTCCCGGGAAATCCTTGATGCTGCCGCCCCAGTTTTTAACGGGCGAGTCTCCGGAATTCATGGCCATGGGAGATGTGGTGGTGCCCCATCTTTTGAGGATGGATGCGCTCATCATGCCGTCCATGGCGCTTTTCGATGACATTTTCCCCATCATCGTGCCGCCGAATGCCAGCATGCTCCCTTTGACCATCGAGGGCAGATGCGCTGCTTTCAGCGTGGTGCCCAACTCGCGGCTGAGGGCGTTCACGGCTTCGCGATCGGCGCAGGGCATGGGCTTTGATCTGCACAGCACCACGGCCTTCAGACGCTTTGCGCCCATGACCGCGCCCAAGCCGCTGCGGGCGGCAATGCGCCCGTCTTCGTTGCATACGCCCGAGATCAAAGACAGGTTTTCTCCGCCTTGACCGATGCAGGCTACCGAAGGCTTCTTGCGATTCCAGTTATCTTCGGTAAGCAGCTTTTCGGATTCATTTGCGCCTTTACCCCAGTATTTCGACGCATCGCGAATCTCGACTTTTGTGTTGTCGGCATAAAGATAGACGGGTTTATCGGCTATGCCGCGCACAAAAATGCCGTCATAGCCGCATTGCTTGATAGCTGCAGCGAACATGCCGCCACAACTAGCATCGCCCCATCCCCCGGTCAGGGGGGACTTGCCACATACCAGCCAGCGCCCGCACATGAAGGCGCCTGTTCCGGTCAGCGCACCGGTCATGAATCCCAAGATGTTGTCTGGTCCTAAAGGGTCTGCATTCGCTGGGATATGTTTCAGCAGATACCAAGCGGCAAGGCCCTTGCCGCCAAGCACCTTTTCGTAAACCTCGTCAGGAACAGCGCGCGCCTTTGTCGTGCCGTCGCTTAAGTTGACTTCCAGAATCTTTCCCGTACAACACTTCATGCAATCTCCTCGATTCAGCCCCCGTAGCTTTGGGGGATCAGTTTCACATCGTCTTCAGGCTGCACGACGATTTCGCGCGTACGCCCTTGGGCGATCTTTCCGTTCACAGAGATCAGGTAGAACAGGTTCTCGTTTTCTGCGATTGGCGCAAACGTGTCGATAACATCGGCGATGCTCGACCCGTCGGCAATCTTTTGCCGCTTCCCATTCAACGTGAAGGTCGGCATGCTGCTCACCAATCCTTTTGCGTCAATTCACGATTCAAGAAGTAGTCATACATTTCCTGGAATTGGTCTTCGGGTGGATTGGCGGGTGCGTTCGTGATAGCCGAGTTCTCCTCATAGAAAAACTTCGGTAGTTTCTCGATGCCGCCAACTCCGGCTTTTTCGTTGAATCGGTATTCCAGTGTCAATGTATCGGCTCCAAGCACGTCGATGATTTTCGGAGCCGGCCATTCTCCGCCATAGAGGCCTTCCATCCAATCTGTGAGGAAGCGCAAGTTGGCTGGGTCGAATTGGATAGGTATGGAAGCGAACATGCACATCAGGGAATCCACTGCAACGGATAAGGGTTCCGCCATTTTTGAAATGGTGTTCCAATTGCCTTCCGCATCAGGCACGGGTCCGCCTGCGGTATGATCTCCGCCTTGTGCCGATGACTGGAATATGGCACCCATCATGGGCATGCCGCGCGGGTCGTATGCAGGAAATGCCTGACCCTTGGTTTGCGGTGCGCGATCGGTTCCCAACACGGCCGAAACGTTGCGTAGTCCCGTCGGCAGCAGTTGGCCGTATTCCGTTTGGCCTTCGCGCATTTGACGGCAAAGCTCAAGGACCGCCGCACCATCGCCCCAGTCGATAAGCCCGACCTCCATCATAACTCCTAGTGCAGAACCCATCTCGATGGTGTCGACGCCGTAGTCTTCAGCCAACGTGGTCATGCGCGCTATAGTTTCGTAGTCGTCGATAAGAAGGTTCGAACCGCACAGTCCGATAGTCTCGTATTCGATTCCGCTTGCTAAGTATTCGCCGTTTTTGTTCACGCGTTGCGAGCAAGCTACCACGCATCCGGGCTGGCAGGGCATACCGGCTTTGCCGTCGTATTCCTTTATGAATTCAGCGAAGGCCGGAGCATCGAGCTTGTCGACGCCATCAAAGGGAATGGACCTGAAATTTTTGACGGGCAGCACGCCTTTTTCCTCATTGCTGCGAATGGCCCCTGTCGTGCCGAATTGCTTTCTGCTTGAACATGCAGGGTGAGCGACGACGAGTTTGGCGTATTCTCGTGCGGCTTTGACCAGCCGTTGTTCGTCTGTGAAATCGGGTTTTATAGGTTTTTCGGGCGGGTCGAAGACGATGGCCTTCAAGTGTTTGCTGCCCATGATGGCCCCCAGTCCGCCACGGCCAGCCGTGCGGCAGGGCTTGCCGGTAACGAAGTCGGTAATCATGATGTTGGCGATGGGTTGCTGACGCTCGCCCGCAGGGCCGATGCACATGACCGCGCTTTTTTCCATATGGGCCTCGCGCAGCCGATTGACCAGGTCAAATGTGCCCATGCCGGCAAAACGGTTGGCATCCAGCAGTTCTTGTGTGCCATCGGCGCAAATGTGCAGGTAGAACCACTGTGAGGGGTCTGGTGCGCCCTCGACGATGATGGCCTTGATGCCATGCTGGGCTAGCATGTGTCCGGCCATGCCACCGCTGCTTGCTTCTTTGATGCCACCGGTAAGAGGTGACTTCGCCCCAACAGAAACGCGTTTTGTCGCTGTTACAGGGGTTCCGGCAAGAACGGTCGATGCGATAATGAGCTTGTTTTCGGGTCCCAGCGGATCGCAGATTGGATCGACCTCGTCGGTGATGATGCGGGTAGTGAGGCTTCGAGCACCAAAGCAGCGATACTTTTCAGGGATATTTTCGTAGCAGCCACTTTTGTTCCCTACGTTTATGCGGAGCATTTTCGTCATGGTGGACCTCCTGTTCATCGTCTGTAAGACGAGCATACGTGGCTGATGGGGGAGGTTCAATTAAGAGAATCGGTCATTCTATAAGGTTTTTGGCCTGCCGGGCTTTAGGTGTGCGAATGTTGGAAATGCGCTGGGCTCTGCAGCCTTAGGCCATGCGCTCGCCCAAGCGCCAGTAGTTCAAGAAGGTCTGCACATGAGGGTTTTTCGGATTGCCCAGCACCTGTTTCGCCGCGCCCTTCTCTATGATTCTGCCCTGTTCCAACACGATGATCTCATCGGCCAGCCTCCCTGCTTGGGCGGGGGAATGCGTGGCGAAGATGAGCGTGCATCCCGACTCGTGCCAATAGGCGATAAGCGCTTCTTCTATCTTGCTCTCACCTGCGATGTCGGTGGCCGAAGTGGGTTCGTCAAGCAGAATGATGGGCTGGTTCTGCGCGATGATGCGCGCTAGGGCCACGCGTTGCGCCTCACCTCCTGAAAGCTTGCTGGCGCGCTCCTTTTGGAAATCGGTCATGCCCACTTTTCCAAGCGCCGCAAGGGCACGGTCGGTTCTCTTCTCGTCACGCGGAAGGCCCAAGGACACGTTATGCAGGACAGTGCCGCTGAACATGAAGGGGTTTTGGGGCAGATAGGCAATGCCGCTCGTTTCGGTTGCATCGATATGCACCTGCCCGCTTGTAAGTGGGATAAGTTGCGCTAGCACTTTGATGAGGGTTGTTTTCCCCGCACCGTTCGGTCCGATCAGAGCGTAGCGTTTCCCCTTTTCAAGACTTAGCTGTGGCACATCCAACACGCAGCGTGGATTTCCGTTCCTTGTTTTTGGATGGTAGACGACTCGCGCGTTTTCAAGGCTAATCACAATCGGTCACCTCTTGGAGCCATTGGGCAAGGGCCATAACCGTAAAAGATATCACCAACAAGATGATGCCAAGCGCAAGTGCCATGTCGAAATTTCCCTTGTTGGTTTCCAGCACGATCGCCGTTGTCATGACGCGCGTTTTGTATTGGATGTTCCCGCCGACAATCTGAGCTGCGCCCACCTCGGAGATGGCTCGGCCGAATCCTGTGAAGAACACAGAGAACAACTGGCTTTTGCACTCGATAAGCAGGCAGACGAACCGTTTCGCTTTGCCAAGGCCAAGGCCTTGCATTGTCTCGTTCATCAAAGGCAGCTTGCCCGCCGCAAAAGACTCAGAAAGGCCAGCGGCGATGGGCGTTATAAGCAATATCTGCGCAATCACCATGGCGGGTACGCTGTAGAGCAATCGATATTGGCCAAACGGGCCCACTCCGCACAGCAAGAAGAACACGATAAGCCCTGCGAGCACGGGCGGCAGACCCATCAGCATATGCATGAGCCGCAGCAGCATCTTCTTGCCGTGAAAACCTGAGAGGGATATCAAAACGCCGAGCGGAATACCGATGGCGCACGATATGAGGGAGCTCGTACATGACATTGCAAGCGTGGTTCCAATAATTTGTAGAAGCTCCTGATTGTCAACGAACAGGGAATTCGCCAACTCTTCCCAAAAACTCATATCGTGCTTACCCGATCGGTCGCTCGTGCGCAGATACAGTGCTACTTGTAGGCTGCGTCAATAGTGAAGAACAGCTGCTCGCCGTAATCGCTCACTCCGTAGTCGCTGATGAGCTTCTGCGCCTTCGCGCTTGTCATCCAATCGACGAATGCTTGAGAGCCTTCGGTGTTCACTCCGGAAACTTTTTCCGGGTTTATGGTGACGAGCGAGTAAGTGTTTTTCAGGTCTTCCGATTCCCCCAAAACGATGGTGAGATCGTTTTTGTGCTGGTGCGAAAGATACGTTGCCTTGTCGCTCATGGTGTAACCCTGCAGTTCAGCGGTTTTCGTAATCGTGTCGCCCATGCCCGAGCCAACGCTCACGTACCAGCTGTCGCTTGCCGGGTTCGGTGTGTAGCCGACGGTCTTCCATATCTTCAATTCTGCCTTGTTTGTGCCCGAGTCGTCGCCGCGACTGACGAACGTCGTCTTTGCATCCATGATTTTCGTGAACGCATCTGCTGCCGTTGTGGATCCCTTCACTCCTGCGGGGTCGCTGTCTGGCCCAAGTACAACGAAGTAGTTGAACATGAAGGGAGTGCGCTCAAGACCGTATCCAGCATTTATGAATTCTTCTTCGGATGCCTTCGCATGTACGAGCAGTAAATCGGCATCGCCGGTTTCGCCCTTCTTTATGGCTGCGCCGGTTCCTGCCGAGGTTATCTCGAGCTTGTATCCGGTGTCCTCTTCGAAATATGGCTGTAGATAAGGCAAAAGTCCCGAGTCGTTTACCGATGTGGTGGTAGAGAGCCGGATGGTTGGGTTTTCCGGAGTTTTGGTTTCGCTTGAACTCTGTTTGCTTGTTTCGGAGCTGCTGCTCGACGAAGAGCTTTGCCCGACACAGCCAAAAAGGCCCGCTGCTGCGAGCACGCAACACAGTGCGGTCGCGATTATCAACTTGTGTTTTCCCATAGTTGTCCTTCCCCTGTCGTTACTTATACAACGAGCATACGTGGCTGATGGGGGAGGTTCAATTAAGAGAATCGACGATTCTGTAAAGTTGACAAAATGGCTTTTCGCATCGGGCGTGCGCGCCATGGTGGTTGTTGCGTCCGAGATGGGCGTGCGCGAATCGCCGCGAGCTGCGCCCGATGCGGGCATACGCTTACTGTTGCTTTCGAATCAAGCGCCTGGGCTGAGCGTGTGCGCAGCTACTTTTCTTCGACGATAGACACTTCTATCTTTTGCGCTCGCTCATCGCTAAAGTGCAGCTCGATTGTTCGGTTGAAGTAGAAATCGCAATACACGTCGGCTAGTTCGGTAGGGGGAAGATCGAAGTTTCGGTCGCTCCAGTATCTGGTCGTGTTCAGCAGCATGATGATTGACTGCTCCATGATGAAATCCTCGTAGTAGGCTTGAGATGTCATCGAGTGTCGGGTGAATTCGAAGCGTGCATGCAGTATTTCAGCGGCATGATGCGCGAATGCGGGGATGGCATTTGGTATGAGTCGATTCTGGAAAATGCAGTTGTAGAGGGTGGGTTTCCGCAATACTTTTTCCAAAAAGATAATCGCGCTGTCACGGATGAAGCGCCTCGAATCATACCCCTTTACCCCTTGCAGTTGACTGCTTGCAAGCGAGAAGAGCAGCTCGGCATGTTCCGCAGCTGCATCCATCACCACCTGCTGTGCCAGATCGTATTTGTTCTCGTAGTGGGCATAGAAACTCATGGTGCTTAATCCGGCCTGTTCGCAGAGCTTTGTCACATGCACGTCATCAAGTGGTTTTGTCAGCAATATCTCGCATAAGGTTTGTTGAAGGGCCTTTTCCGCGCGGCCTTGGCGATGTGTTCCTGCGTCTGCATTCATCGTCATTCCCCTATTAGTCGGTGAAGCTTCGTTTTCGTTAGAGCCCCTGAGTAAACTTCCGTGGGCGATTCTTGCTTCTTTAATGATAAACCTTTTTCGCCGGTTGATTCCGAATCGACGTCCCTATACTGATGCGGCAATACGACAGACGGTGCGCGAAGTGCAGCAATGCGGCAATGCGACAGGCGATGCGCGGAGTGCAGCAATGCAGCAATGCGGCAATGCGACAGACAGTACGCGAAGTGCAGCCTAGCATTTGAGAGTACTTGCAGGACAGCTATTTGAAGCGGGCTACGAGATTGCGGAACAGACGTTTGAGAGGATGCGAAATGAATGACTCAATGATTGCTCTAGATGATGCCCAGCAGATTGTTTTAGGACAGGTTTCTGCCATGCCGGCACAAGAGGCCAGTCTTATCGAGGCCTTAGGTCGGGTGGTTGCACGCGACTTGACCAGCGACATCGATGTGGCTCCTTTCGACAACAGTGCTATGGACGGTTTCGCCTTCCATGCAAGCGATGTGGAAAGCGCTGAATCCGATCAGCCCGTCTCGCTGAAACTGGTCGCGCATATCGGTGCCGGCGATGTCTACGACAAGGTGGTGGAAGACGGCCAGGCCGTGCGCATCATGACGGGCGCTGCAGTCCCCGCCGGTTGCGATACGGTGCAGATGATCGAGAGGGTCACGTTCACCGGTGAGGGAACAGTGGGCGACGACGTGTTGATTCATTCGGCGGTGCCGGTGGGGAAAAACATTCGCAATGCGGGCGAGGAAGTGCGTGCCGGTGATGTGGTAATGACATCGGGTACGTTGTTGACTGCGGCAGGACTTGGTCTTCTAGCTAGTACCGGAAACGTGCGCATTCCCGTTTATGCGCGCCCGAAGGTGGGAATCATCTCGTTGGGAAGCGAGCTTGTTGAAGCGGATGCGGTGCCCGGGCCGGGAAAGCTGCGCAATGCGAATTCCATTGCGCTGGCGGGCTGCGTGGCCGATGCGGGAGCTCTCCCAGTAATGTATCCGCTGGTATCCGATGATGAGGAGGCCATTCGGGATGCGGTGCGCAAGGCAGTGGCGGAATGCGATTTCGTCGTCTCGAGTGGAGGAGCCAGCGCTGGCGACTACGATTACATCACGCAGGTTGCAGATAGTTTGGGCAAGGTGTTTTTCAAGTATGTGAATATGCGCCCTGGCAAATCCCAAACGTTCGCCGTTATCGATGGCGTGCCCTTCCTGGGTTTGGCGGGCAATCCGACCTCGGCGGTAGTGGGATTCGAGATGCTTGTTCGACCGGCACTGTTGAAGGCGCAGGGTCGTACGTGCGTGTTTCGACCCATGCAAAAAGCCCGTTTGAGCAGGGAAATGCACAAGCACGACAGCCGTCCCCAATACATGCGCGGTCGTGTGGTGAGGGATGAATCAGGTGCGCTTATCGCAATCCCTGAAAAACGTCAGTCGAGCGCTCTGCTTGCGACGCTGCAGCGTGCGGATAGCTTGATTGTCTTTCCTGGTGAGGTGTCCGATTTGCTGGCAGGTGCAGAGGTCGATTGTGTTCGCATTGACCAAGAACCAGGTGCGGTTCTGTAGGACGGCGATCGCTCCGTACGGGTGCGTTGCGGAACCTGCGGATAGACCCAGTTGATCCAGAATCGTGGGATCATGTCGGTGATTGCGTCTCGCATGACCTTTGACGATTCGCCGATGAGGTTGCGGATGTGTCCAGACTCGAGCAAAAGGTCCTTCAGATGGCGCGGAAGTGCCGGTTCGCGTCTTTTTTCACTCATCTGGGCTGAAGCGCATTCGAGGGATTTCAAGAAATGCCTGTTCAGAAGCTTGTCACCTAGGCGCGTGATTCACGTTGCACAGAATGTGCTCTCTAAAAAGACGCGAACCGGCACTTCCGCGCCATTATTCGACCCGCTTGCTCGAGTCTGCATGCAACCCTGTGATGATCAGGCAACTTTTCGGCAAGCTGGAAGATGTTGGAACCTTGTCCGTTTCAGCGGGAAAGGGCTAAGCAAAATCACTAGTGAAACAGTGGCAGAATCACTAGTGGGAACCCTGCAGAATCACTAGTAGACAGGCAGTAGAATCACTAGTAGAACTTGCGCGAAGTCAAGAGTGGCAAATATTTGAAAGGGAAACGCATGGAATATGAGGTGCTGAAGAACGCAAGCTGCAATTCGCGCCTCATCGAGCAGCGCATCGTCAGGGGCATTGAAGATTTCGGTGCCGTTTGCGTTCAGGGGACGAAGTATTGCGGGAAGCTGTTGGGTAGCTTAACAAGCAGCAACGGCCAGTCGTGCACTTTCACTATGCGGACGGGCGTTCCACTGAAGAAAGTAAACCGCGATTAACTCTCGGGTATTCGGGGTCGCAATCTACGTTTTTAGGTCGATTTGCGTCTCTGAAGGCCGTTTTTTCTAGGGGAACTCCGAAAGAGATTTCGGGAGCTTGAAAAATACCTGTTCAGAAGCTCGTTGGTGAAATGGCAGATTTAGATATTTGCTCAGGATGCTTAAAATAGACGCAAATCGACCAAAAAGCGTAGATTGAAGCCGTCGAAAGTGTAGTTTTGCAAAGCAGAAGTCGGTTTTCTTACCATACGGACACCGTGAGCGACCAACAGCGTAGGGAGGCGGCTGAGAATGGCTACTCGTACATAAGAAGCCTCTGCGGGTCCGTTGTGCAGGAATCGTATTCACCAGCGTAGACGGCCGAGTAGAATAGACAGCTAAGCGAAATGCTGAGAGGGCAGGGCGGTGGGCGAAATGCGCGGTTCAATCGGCGTGCTCCATTTTTTTGCATGGCTCGAGAAGAAAGCTGTGAACATGAGTGCCGGGATTGACTGGTATTCTAGGGGGGTGAATATCACGGGCCGCAAACGTTCTGCAGTCGTGCAATGTGCTGGGCGCAGTACCGAAGGAAGGGCGAAGGAAGGCTGCTAATGGAATACATGACCACGGCGCAGGCTGCGAAGCTATGGGGCATCACTATCCGACAGGTGCAAAGGCTGTTGCGCGACCAGCGCATAGAGGGCGCGCGTCTTTTCGGCAGCGCGTGGATAATCCCCTAAGATGCGGAAAAGCCAACGCGTCGGGGCACTCGTGCAGCTGCTGCCGAATCCGCGCCGACCCGCCAAGCTACAGCCGCAGCCGATGCCGCCGCGCCGACCCGCCAAGCTACAGCCGATGCCGCCGAGCCAACCCGCCAAGCTGCAGCCGCAGCCGATCGCCTCGAGCCAGACTGCCTTGACTGGGGCGGTTGGGTCAGCATGGTAATCCCAATGCCGCACGATGATCCTGCCAAAGTCCTTGACACGCTGCCGCCTGCCATAAGAAGCGGATACGAGTCCGATCTATGCTACTGCAAAGGCGACTTCGATGCCGTCAAACGCCTTTACCGGGAAGCGTCTTGCGGGGAAGAAGCCATCCCGCCTGCTTGGTCCAGCATCATAGGAACAGCTATCGGCACGGGGGACTATGCCCTGTTCCGTGAAGTTGAAATGTCGCTAAAACGACGTTTGGAAGCAGAGCCAGCGGAAAGAAAGGTTCTGCTGGAGGCTCTTCTGTCCATCGGGCCGGTAAGCGCCTATTCGCCTGAGCTGGCGCCCCGATGGCTCAAAACCGGCGATATAGACGTGTTGCCGCAACAAGCTCGGCTTCTGGGGGTATACCTGCGCGCCAAGTACCTGCAGGTTACGGGATCCTACCGCGAAATGCTGTCGGTTTTGCAGACTGCCATCGCCTTTTTCCCCGGCCAAGGCGGGTTTACCATGGCCGATATCTACATCCGCATCCTATGCGCCTGTGCCGAAGTGGCGCTTGGGCACCAGGATCGTGCGCAAGAATGGCTGCTGGCGGCCATGCGATTCGGCCTGCCGCAGGGATTTATCACGCCGTTCGCGGAATCCATGATGAATCTGGGTGGCTTGATGGAAAGTTGCCTTACTCGGTATTATCCCGAAATGCATGATGAAGTTACCCGTCAGCATGAATTCTTGTTGAAGCACTGGATCGGCTTTCACAATGCGTTTGAACAAGACCATATCACGCTGTGTCTGACCACTTCCGAATATCGCGTGGCGGCACTCGCCAGCGCTGGAGAAACTAACGCGGAAATCGCCCAGCGTTTGGGATGCTCAATCAGCAACGTCAAGAAGATACTGAGTTCCGTGTTCGCGAAGCTGTTCATCACGCGCCGCGAGCAGCTAAAGGAATACATTCTTTAAGCTGATTCGCGCGCCTTTAGGCGTTGCTCTCGGCATTTTGACATGTCCTAAACCTTCCGAAATACGCCGCCAACGGCCACTGACACGGGTCGGAAAACATCATATATTTACGTTTGGATGATTAACCTACACCTGAGGGGTGACTTCAGTATGCGAAAAACCCGCCTGCTCCTGTTGATTTGCACCGTCGTTATGGCGACGGTCGCTTTCTGCCCGTCTGCGTTTGCGGCGGAAAAATCTCTTGTGAGCATTGAGTCCGTCACAGCGGGCGACGTGGCTCAGTATTGTCCCGTTGCCATCGAGGCGAAGGTAGGTTTCGTGGCGAATGGCATCGAACCTGCTGGAAGCGTTGAATTCTCGGCCAAACTGCCGGGCAGCAGCGACTACATAGTGCTGGGGTCGGTCCCTGCAGCCAGTTGGAAGTCGGGCGTTGCCACCCTCACGTATGCGGATGGCGTTGCGAGCACGGGATCGATGTCCATACGCGCGCAATACGTGCCTGCTGCTTCCGAAGCGGAAACATATGTGGGCGGTCAGCTGAGCGCTACGGCAGAAGTGCACGAGGTGAGCACTTTCGCCCAGCTGAAGGCTGCGGTGGAAGGTGCACCGAGCGGAGCAACGCGGATGATTCGACTGGGGGCCGACCTTACCAGTGTGGGCACGGTGAACGTTCCGGCTGGTGCATCTATCGCCATCAATAGCGGGCGCACGATCACCCGAGGCACCGCCGACACGCTGTTCGCAGTGAGCGGGGGCACCCTTAGGCTGAGCGATATCACGCTGGATGCGGCATCGTATGCTTCGGGTGCAGCGCTGATAACGGTTGCGGGCGCGGGTGCCCTGACATTGGATACGGGTGCTACGGTGAAGAACGTGAATTCCTCTGCGCAGGGAGGGGTCATACATTCAAGCGCCTCCACGGTCACGATTACGGGCAATGCTCATATAACGGACTGCAAGACCACCGCTGATGGCTGCATCTATCTGGACGGCGGGGAGTTCTTCCTGAACGATGCAGCGGTCACCTCTGCAATGCAGGCGGCCAACGGCGGCGCGTTGTACATGAACGACGCGCAAGCCACGCTTTCCGGCAACGCTGTTATGAAGGGGTGCCAGGCGAGCGAAAACGGTGGTGCCGTGTTTATGTCCGGTACTTCCAGTAGTTTGACCCTTGCGGGCGAATCCAGTGTTTCCGGAGGTTCGGCTCGGCAGGGCGCGGGCGTGTATGATTCCGGTGGAGCGCTTACCTTGAAGAACAACGCGTCGATTTCGGGGAATACCGCAAGCAGTGCTGGCGGCGGCGCGATGATTGTGGGTGCTGCGGCGAAGTTGGTTATGCAGAACTCTTCAAGCATCAATAGCAACACCACCAAAGATACAGCGGCCTTTCACGGTGGTGCCGGGGTGCGCATGACAGGTGGGGCAACGGCCGAGATGAGCGGTGCATCAACGGTTTGCGATAACGTGGCCGGTTTCGACGGCGGTGGATTCAACATGCAAGACCTAGCGACGCTTACTATGAGCGATTCTGCCAGCGTCAGCCGTAACAAGGCTGCTGCGGGCAATGGCGGCGGCGTGAATGTAGATGGCGGCGCAAAGCTGGACATGAGAGGGTTTTCAACCATCAGCTACAACACGGCCAAGATAAACGGCGGTGCCATCGATTTGGACGGGGAGATAGAGGGCCAAGATGATTCTCCGGAAAAAACCACCGTCACGCTTTCCGAGAATGCTTCCCTGCGCAATAACAGTTGCGAAAAGAAGGGCGGGGCGGTTATGGTCTATCACTACACCACGCTGTTTCTTCAAGGCGATGCGACGATAAGCGACAACAGCGCAAAGGACGGCGGCGGCATCTATGTTGTGGGTGTGGCTTATGACAAGCTCGACCAGACCCTTGTGAAGATGGAGGGTAGCGCTATCATCGCCAACAATACTGCCAGTCAGGACGGTGGCGGGGTATTCGTCGATGTGGGAACGATGACCATGTCGGGTGGTCGTGTCAGCGCCAACAAGGCAGACGCAGGTCTGGGTGGCGGGGTATGCCATAAAAATTCCATATTCAGGGCGTCAGGTGACGCGCAGATTGTCGGTAATTCTGCCAAGAACGGAGGGGGTGTTGCCGGACTAGGTAATGTGCGTATTCCAAATACGGACTACCATGAGTATGCCGGGAATTCGTCCGTGTCCGGTAATTATGCTTCAGAATATGGTGGTGGAGTCTACATAGGTTGGGTTGATAAATACGTTTACTTTTTCTACGTCACCTTAAAAGAGCATGCTTCAATTGCGGGGAATTATTGTGGTCGGATGGGAAGCGGCGTTGCCGCCACCAATGGTCACGCATGGGCTAATGTCGTGTTCTATCTGTCTGGAAGCGCACGCGTCGAAGGAAAACCAGTGACTAGAGTCAATAATAGCAATGGATCTCCAGCTTATTTTAGAGATGAAACCATAATCGTGGGGCCTTTTACCGGATCTGTCGGGTTTGAAGATGCGTCCCCGTTCGGTAGTGCTTATCTGAGTGGGGCTTATTACAGTAATGGTGCAAGTAAATATAAAATCACGGACAGGGATGCATACTGCTTTTATTGGGTGAATACAGATGCAACTCCGGGCCACTTCTATGCAGATGAGAGTACTAATGAGCTGAAATACGGAACCAGCGACAGCTATCAGCGTCGAGTGAGCGAATACAGCTCTTCAACTGACGGCGCTTTGGCAGATTACACCTACCATGATTGGCGTGCGAGCGTTTACAACTGTTTCAATAATTACATTTACAAGTCAGACTCGCCCGCTTTCATATGGATGCAGGTGAACTACCCGGCGACAAAAGAGGCCACTACCTATGAAGTTCGAAGCGGGAAGACGGTCACCGTCACTGGTGCGCAGATTCAACGCAGCAGCAGTTTCCCCAACTCGCTTTTCAGAGTGAAGAGCGGGGGCACGCTCGTTTTGGATGGCGTGACCGTCGACGGCGGCGGATCCTTGGCAGATGAGCCTTTGATAGAGGTGGAATCCGGCGGCAAGGTGATACTTAAAAACGGTGCCACCATCCAGAACGCTCGCTCGAAGGGCGACGGTGCGGCACTGAAAGTGGAATCTGGAGGTGTGGCGAGCCTAGAATCCGGTGCCACTATCAAAGGCTGCTCTTCCAATACAGTAGGCGGAGGCGTTTTTGCGGCTGGGACGTTGAACATGTCCGGTGGCCTGATAACCAAGAACGCGGCATCCAATGGAGCAGGCATTGCCGCAGGTGATTCAGCTATGATCAACATTACCGGGGGGTCCATCCTGGAAAACACCGCCTCTGAAAACGGCGGCGGGTTGTATTCCACGTCCACCAACCCCATCACTCTTTCCGGCGGCACTATTTCGGGCAACAAGGCCAAGAATGGCGGCGGTGTCTATCTAACGGGTCGGCTTGCGATGAGCGGTGGGAAAATCGATGGCAACCAGGCAACAGCCGCTGGCAGCGGCGGGGGCGACGGCGGCGGAGTCTACTTGAACAACAACGGCTGGTTGAACCAGTCGGGAGGCGTCATCAGCATGAATTCCGCCAGCGGAAACGGCGGCGGTGCCTTCGGTGGCTCTTCATCGTCGACGGACTTCACCTTCGAGTCGTATGTTGTGGGCAATAGTGCGGGCGGAAACGGCGGTGGCATATACCTGCAGGGAAGCGTGAAGATCGGCGGCACTACTCGCATTGCCAGTAATAGCGCAGCAGGCAATGGCGGCGGCCTCTACGCCACCGCGAACGTAAAGATGACGGCGGGCGAAATCGACTCCAACAGCGCGAATTTCGGCGGCGGCATTTATTATTCCGGAAGCGATCAGCCCACTATGAACATAGATGGCGGAAAGATTACCAATAACTCGTCGAAATACAGCGGCGGCGGGGTCTATCTGAACAGCGGCACGGCGTATTTCGAGCGCCAAGGCGAACAAGATGTGCTGGTGCAGAGTAATCAGGCGGGAACATCCGATGCTGCCGCCACCGCCTACGATAAATCCGGTGGCGGAATCTACAGCACTGCGGGATCCACGCTTGCGCTTGGCGCGTGCGCTGTGTCGGAAAACCGCGCCATCCACGATGGTGGCGGTGTCTATGCGGTGGGTTCGGCGACCCTTTCCGAGAATGCCGTTTTAAGCTCGAACACGGCTGATCGCAACGGTGGTGGCCTGTTCAGCAGAAGCGATAGCCTGAAGCTTGGCGGCACCATCAACGCCAATTCCGCAACAAAAGGCGGCGGCGTCTACTTGGACAGCACAGCTACGACCACGCCTGCGGCAACCGCGATAAGCGGAAATCGGGCCACAGACGGCGGCGGCGTCTACCTGAATGTCGCATCTGCCGACATCGGGAATGCGAGCATTCAGAACAATCGTGCTACGGGCGAAGGCAGCGGCGTGCGCGTTCCCGACACGGCCATGCTGAACGTGGGTGTGACCGCCACTATTGCGCAGAACATCCTTCCATCGGGTGCGCCCAGCAATGCGTATCTTGGGACGGGCGCACGCGTGGGAATAACGCAAGGGGCGCTTTCTGGCGCGATAGGCGTGACGGTGGCAGATGGGCAGAGCTTCCCTCTTGCGATTAGTTCTGGCGCAGATGCGACGCAGGCTACCGCAGCGGCGTTTTCCGATGATACGGGTGCGCATGTTGCCAAGATTTCGAATAAGGTTGTCGTACTGGGCAATGGCCAAGCGGTAGCGCAGGTGACCATTCCCGGCAAAGGCGCATTTGAGATGGAGAGCTTGAAAGAGGCTTTCGACTATGCGAACGCCAATGCGACGGCAACGAACCCCGCTACAATCACGCTGCTGAAATCTCTGGTGACATCCGAAACGTTGCAGGTGAGCAACGATATCCAGCTGGAAGGGTATAGCCTGAACAGGGAAGACGGCTTCTTAGGTGCCTTGCTGCAGGTTAATGCGGGGGGAACTTTGCAACTGGGGTCGCTTACCCTTTCCGGCGAAGGTTCCACGACACCGGCACCGCTGGCCACGGCACCGTTGGTGGATGTGAAAGCATCCGGTAGCTTGGTAGTTGACGGCGCAACCATGCGCGACAACGCGAACAGTGCCGGCGACGGCGGCGCTATAGCTGGCGCGCAAGGCTCGAGCGTGCGCGTGGCGAGCGGCACGATAAGCGGTTGCAGCGCTAAAAACGGTGGGGCCATCTATGCAGGTGGCACGCTTGTGCTGGCGGGTGGGTCCATCGTCGGCAATTCGGCAGCCGCCAAGGCTGGTGGAGTGTACGTGACCTCTTCGGGGTCTGTGGAAATCGCTTCCGCTACCGTAAGCAACAACACCGCCGCTGCGGCAGCGGGCATCTTCGTTGAAAACGGCGCTAACACGAAATCCATCGCGCTTTCGGGTGTTCCCATCGTATCCGGCAACTCGATTACCGGTACCGCTGCGTCTAGCAATGTGGCTTCCAACATCTATTTGGGCGACGGGCAGAGTTTGATGCTCGCAGCAGCGCTTGGCAATGGTGCGCAAATCGGGGTTACCACAGAGATTGCCCCCACCAAGCCCGCACGTGTGACGATTGCCGAAGGGTCTTCGGGCTATCAAGCGGCCAACGACGCAGACAGCTTCTCTTCGGATGCTGCGGCGTATGCGGTATTTGCAGATACCGCCAACAAGCTGGTGCGCTTGGGAGTTCCCGAGCGGACGATTTCCGCGCCCATAGCCGCTACGGTAAAGGCATCTTCCGCTACGCTTGATGCAGTAGTGCCTTCCGCATCAGGCCCAGGCGATGTGGTGGAATATGCAGTCAGCACGACCAATGTGCTTCCTGCCACGGGGTGGCAGACGGGCTTGTCGTTCACCGGCCTTACACCGGAGACGCACTACTGGTTCTTCGCGCGTGTGACCGGCTCGGCGAAATACGAAGATGCGGTCTCGACTGGCACAGAGGTCACGACTCCTGCTGTTGACAAGATCACAAAGCCGACCGTGCTGGGTACGGGCACCTATACCGGCAGCCCGCAAGATGCGAAGCTTTCAGGTTTCGATGCCAAGACGATGTCGATTACGGGTAACACGCAGACGGCTGCGGGGAAATACATCGCTACCGTGTCGCTTTTGGACAAGGTCGGCACCAAGTGGGCAGACGGCACCACCGATGATGTGGTGCTTGATTGGTCCATCGACAAGGCGACGCCTGCAATTACCACCGCACCTGCGGGTAGCACCATTGTGCTGGGCCAGGCGCTTTCCGCATCTACCATAAGCGGTGCGGCCAGCGTTGCCGGAACGTTCGCGTGGCAGGATGCTGCCACGGTGCCAAGCGCTGCGGGCACGCATTCCTATGATGTGGTATTCACGCCTGCCGATTCCGCGAACTACTTGCCAACCACAGCGAATGCTGCGCTCACGGTAAATCCGAAGGCTGCGATTGCGAAGCCTGTTGTTGGCGCTTCGCTTACTTACACGGGCGCACCGCAAGACGTGTCGCTTACCGGGTTCGATAGCGCGACGATGGCGGTCTCGGGCAACACGCAGACCAATGCGGGCAGCTACAAAGCTACCGTGTCGCTTTTGGACAAAGTGACTACCACCTGGTCAGATGGTACGACGGACGACATCACGCTTGATTGGTCCATAGCACGTGCCACGCCCTCGATTACGTCAGTGCCTGTGGGTGGCGATATCATCTTCGGCCAACCGCTTTCAAGTTCCGCCATAAGCGGCAGTGCCAGCGTGCCCGGGACGTTTTCGTGGCAGGATGCTAGCGTAGTGCCGAGCGCGTTGGGCTCGCATACCTATGCGGTGGTATTCACGCCCGATGATTCCGCCAACTATGCCAACGTGAACGGCACTGCTGAAGTTACGGTGATGCCGGCTGACTATGTGATTCTCGAAGGAGCTGACCAGACGTGGAAGAAGGGCAGCCCTGATGGCGTGATTGTTTCTGCAAGCGGGTCCATCGATGAGTTCAAATCGCTTGAATGCGACGGATTGACCATAGCAGCCAAATACCTTGCTGTGCGATCTGGCAGTACAGTGGTCGAGATTAATCCGGATTATTTGAACGGCCTTACTGTGGGCGAGCATACGATAACGTTCAACTTCACTGGCGGGACGGCGCAGACGACGCTTACCATCGCGGAATCTGATGCGCCCGGTTCTGGGGCGACGCCTAGTGCGGGCACGACGGCTGGCTCGGGCATGACCGCGACGTCGTCTGTGCTGCCTAACTCGGGGGATTGCATGCCGCTGTTGCCCTGGTGTTGCGCGGCGTTAGCGGCCTTCGCGATTGCCTTGGCGATCGCGGCTAGGAAAAGAGCGCGCAAACTGTAGCGTGGCGGTCGGCAACGGCATCGCGGCGGCGCGGCTGGCACGTGACAAGCGGCGGCGCGGCTGGCAAACGGCAAGCGACAACAAGCACCGCTTCGCAGCGCAGTGTCGACACACAAAGCGCGGTGCGAATGGAAATGCAGAAGGCTCGGTCGTGGAAGATCGGGCCTTCTGCGCAACGGATAATCTATCGTGTCGACTTACGCTGTGGTGCGGCCTAGTATCTTGTTGGCTGCATACACACCCGATATCGCGGCTGGTTCCATGCCGAGTCCGTTTTGGTCTCCTGCCAATATCAGACCTGGCGCGGGGTTCTGGTCGGTTACGATGTTGGGGTTGGTGAACAGGGCATGCGGCCAGTGCTTCTTCCCGATTACTTCCCAACTTTCGAAATACTTGTCCATTTGCTTGCCGCCATCGGCCTCGAAATCCTGCTCGCTGAATATCTCGTATTCGCCCTGACTTCGGTTGGCGATGAAGATGATAGGGGTTTTCTCGTTGAAGATATGAATCAAGTGGCGGGAGTAATGCTCGCGCACTTCAGCCTTCAGCAGATATGCATACAGAACACTGGCGTTGCGCACTTCGATATTTGCGACGTTGTCTACCGGCTGCAGCAAGGCCGCGCTCACATCTGCAGGTGTGGCGAGAATCAGGTTCTCGCAGGCGTGGGTAGCGCCGCCTTGTGTGGATACCTGCCAACCACCGCTTATCTGCTGCACGGCCGTTACCGTGTCGACTTTCAAATCGCCCGATCCTTCGCCCAGCCGTTTGGCCATGGCGGCAGAGTCGAAATCGAAACGCTTCAGGCACATGAGCAGCTTCATACTGGGTAGTTTCATGGTAAGCGGTTGCACGCAGTTCAAATAGTCCAAGGCGGAAAGCTTGCTGGGCGTTGTGCCTGTACAGCCATGTGCGAACATGCTTACCAAGTCATCTGCGATGGGCCGTACTTTCAGGCGGTCGATCATGTGGTCGGCCGTTTCATGGAAAAGCTGGTCGATGAAGGGGTCTGCCTGAAGCGCGGCCGAAACCTGCATGGTCTCGCAATTCTTCTTGAACGCTTCATAGTGGGGAATGAATTCATTGCGCATCCACTTCATGTAACGCCACAGGCTGGGCAGATCTTTGAGCGTTTTGCCCGAAAGCGCCGCCCACTGCGCCTGCCCGTCGTTGCATGCGCCATCCCTTAGGCTAGGCAACACGTCAATGGTGGGCTGGATGATACTCTTCTTCGGGTCGAGCATATTGTGGTAGCTGCCGAAATAGAACACGGCACCATAATTCATGTGGCGTTCTTCGTCGTTGCAGATACGTCCGCCTATCGTGTCGCTGATTATGAGATACGGCCGCCCCGCAGCTTGAAGTTCAAGCGCGGCGTTCATGCCCGCTGCGCCGCATCCTACGATGATGGTCTCGATGTCGTTTGTCATATTACTCTCCTTCTCTCGCATACTTCTCTGATTCTTGCGTTCGAATCTGCTGCGTAGCAGTTCAAAGCCCTGTTCATGGCAATTCCTACCGTTTGCTTTCGGGATACGTCATGCGGCCTTCGGCGAGTTTCGTCATCACATCCATGTAACGTCGTCCCATCACGATGGATGCCGTGCCAAGGATGAAAACAACGAAGTACTTGTTCAGGCGGTTGTACCGGTCGAACGTGCAATCGCAGCGCCATAGAAGACGACAACGATTGTCGGATACGCGCGTCACCTGCCAGTTCCATGTCCAGCAGAAACGTTTGAACCACAGCCCCAGGGCTTTTTCCTGGTTGGGGCCGGGGTTTGCATAAGTGGGATCGGCCGCCGTGTCGCTGTGGCTTGCCCAGCCGTACGGTTCAACCTGCGACACTTCGGTAACCCATTCTCCGATTGAAAGCGGGGCCTGGTGGAACCACTGGTATTCCCCGGCTTTTAGGTTCTGCCATTCGGGATGGATGTCGTAGTGGTTATGAATATCGAAGGTGAATAGGCGCTCGAGCCAGTCGAAGCTATACCAGCCCGCTTTGGTCTGGCCGGACTGTTGCACATAGGCCCACACCTTGGCGGCTGGGGCGTTGATGGTGCAAGCGCCGTCATAGCGAAGATGCTTCTCGTTGGGGCGAATCCAGTCGTCTCCTGGAAGCGGACGCATCTTTTCTGTAGGGGTCTGCTTGTAGCGAAGGCCGTAAATCCACAAACTGGATAACACTATGAACAGGATTGCCACCACAAGCCAAAAGATCGACCAGCCGGTAATCTGTGAGCCTATAAGCGTGTATTGCCAGTTCATCAGGCCTGTTTCGGTCAGCGTGAATAGGCAGATCACCCGCATAGCCCAGCCGATTATTCCCAGCCAGATGCCTTCCGCCGAACACTCCATCATGTGTTTGCGGCGAGCGATAGCCCAGTCAACGAACACGCCCGGAACACCTAGTAAAAATCCGATTAGGATAAACCCGAATTCCTGCAAGCGAGTGTAGCGATAGCCATCCACTTCCACGTTGTAAGCGGCCATTTCTTTTCCCTTTCCTTGT
This sequence comes from Actinomycetes bacterium, assembly GCA_023394615.1. Classification (GTDB taxonomy): domain Bacteria; phylum Actinomycetota; class Coriobacteriia; order Coriobacteriales; family Eggerthellaceae; genus JAEXAI01. Next base: position 41,181 of record JAEXAI010000019.1, read on the forward strand.
GCTGCTGCTGAAGATGCGTTGAAACCTTTTGTGTTGAAGATCTAATAAAACCATATAAGAATATAGTAATAAATAGCCGACAATTATCTGCAGTGCGTTTTGCAGGTGGGGGAGCGCTTTGGACGGAAAGGCATCGCGCAGAATCGGAGTCCTGCCGATGCGCGAGCCGCCCTGTGCGGAATCCTTCTACATACAGGTGTCTTCGTGGGGGCAGTGACGGCAGTCGTAGCCGTATTCGCACTTGGTGTGGGCGTGCTCGAACGCGAAGTCAAGCAGGTTGCGGTATTCCTCGATTGCCTTTTCGTTAAGGTTGTAATAGACCGATGTTCCCGACCGTTCTCGGGTGAATATATCCAGGTCTTCCATAATCTTCAGATGTTTGGTGCAGGCGGGTTGCGATATACCCAGTATTTCAGCGATATCGCTCACGTTGAGCGTGTTGGGTGCGTGCGAGCCTAATATCTTGATCATCTTCATGCGCGTTGGTTCACTGATTGCCTTGTTATAGGCGCACATGCGCTCCACGAGTCCACGATAAGCCATAACTGCTCCTTTCGCTGAAATAATATAACCATATGCGAATAAGGTTGTCAATAGGGAAGTGAAGATTGTTGTCGCATTCCGAGGATTCAGGGGGTCGACGCGGTTGCGCGCGCTGTGTTTCGTCAAGTACTTTTTTCACAAATCGGCAAATGACTTTTTCACTGAACGTTGTGAAGTTTTTTCACGAATGGGCAAGGGCTCGCCATCCGGCTGCAGGATTCCATCATGCAGCCGGACCGGAAGATGCGAGTTTTGGCCTGTCGGATAGGTTTTGGCATTCTGCGGGAAAGCAAATAGTGTCAAAAGAAACTCAAAGACCTCAGTAAGAATCTTATAAGCTACAAAAGCTTCTTATAAGTTGCTAGGAGATTTTGAGAATGGCAAATTTGAACGGTTTTGCGGTACGCTTTCGCAAAACGGGTGATACGAAAACGGCGTGAGCGCCGATATGCAAACGGCGTGGGTGCCGATACGCAAACTGCGAAACTAGCAGCGACCATGCGGCTAGCGAAGAATTCTACTCATTAGTGCGTCTGCGCAGTGTCTATCGGCTCGACAAGACTCAGGCCCTCTGGCAACAGGCTTGCAGCATACAGAGGAATATTCGTGATCCAGGACTGTCGATCAAATCCAGCAAGCGAAAGGCGAACACCGCGTCGAAGGGCATTTTTTTCCACGAATGACCTGAGGCTTTTCGCCTTGAGGTTGACTTCGGCCTTCACCTCAACGGGAATAATTTCCCCTTGCCAATCGTAAACGAAATCGACTTCGCCCGTTGAGTTTTCGGCAGACCAGTAGGTCAATGCAATTTTGCCGCTGGCTCGCAGTTCTTGACAAACGTAGTTTTCTGTCAGTGCCCCCTTGAATTCAGTGAACAGGCGATTGCCTGTTACGAGTGTTGCTGGGTCGAGGCGGCTTGCGGCACCAAGCAACCCCGTATCAAGCATGTACAGTTTAAAGGCTTCCTTATCTTCATACGACGCGAGGGGGATGCCTGGTTTGCTGATTCGGTTAATGCGCATCGCAAGTCCCGCATCCACGAGCCATTGGATCGCTTCTTCGTAGCCACGTGCACGACCGCCCGTTCTTACGGCAGAGTAGATGAACTTCTTGTTTTCGCGCGCAAGCTGAGCCGGAAGGGATTTCCAAACAAGTCGAATGCGCTCAGAGAGGCTGGGTGTCGCATATTTTGAGAAGTCGAGTTCGTAGTCGGTGAGCAGGCGGTTCTGCACGGATCGTACGAGTTCATAGTCGTTGGTCTGGGCATACGTAGCAACAGCTTCGGGCATGCCTCCGATAAAGTAGTAGCGACGCAGCTCCTCGGTAAAACGTTCCGAAAAGGCCTCTATAAGAGTTTCGTCGGCCTGCTCTAAGAGGGCGGCCATACGGTGCTCGCCGACGCCCTCAAGGTATTCAGAAAATGTCATAGGAGTCATATGAAGATGGTCAACCTTGCCGACGGGAAACGACACCCCTTTGTCCCTTCCGTGCAGGGCGACGCCTAAAAGCGATCCTGCGGCAACGATGGGCACATCGGGGCGTTCTTGCTGAAACGTTTTCAGCGACGTGAGCGCACGAGGGCATTCTTGGACTTCATCGAACACCACAAGGGTTTGCGGGTTTCCTGCATCAGTGTTCGTCTGAAGGGCGATGGCATCGAGGATGCGCTTTGGATTAAGGCTTCCTTCGAACACGCGCTTCATGTCCTCGTCAATGAGAAAATCGATATAGGCAAGGTTGGTAAATTCTGTTCGCGCAAACTCATGAAGCGCCCATGTCTTCCCGACTTGGCGTGGTCCCTGAAGGAGCAACGGTTTTCGGCGAGGGGATTCTTTCCACTGGACAAGCTGATTGAGAATCGTTCGTTTCATTGTGCAGCCTCCCATTGATTTTTTCGTACAATCATAATCATAGTGAAAAGTGGCGTAAGAGCCAGAAATACGTCCATAAAAATGGCAAAAATGCCAATAATACGGACGAAAATCGTGTGTTAGGGTATCTTCGGACTTCTGAGGCTGCTTTTCGCGCGAGTGTTATCTGGAATTAGCGAAGGCCACCATGTTCTTGTGGCGTTTGAGGTGTGCTTCCATGCACTCATCCAAGATAATCCCAAGCTCGCTGGAACCCGTTGCTAGATGACCAGCCGAGACGGTGTGAACGGCTGCGTGTCGGAGCGCACGGCATCGATCTCGTTGTCGTGCAGAAGATTCATGAAGTTGGGGACCACTTTGTCGGTTTTGTAGCTGTTGGAAAGCGACAGGTTCATATTCCTGTTGAAATCCACGGCCGCAAGGCTGCAAAACCCACTGTCGGTGACGGCCTACAGGCATAGATCCTTGATGCCGAAAGGTTTCACGCTCTTGTCGTAGAACGTGCGAAACGCGTCGATGTCAGGTTCCGGAACATAGGTTTGGGGAAGCCCGAAATACTCTTCGAGTATCGTTGCGGTGAAGCGCGTCAGGCCCCTGCCATCCGTCAAGCCGTGGCAAGAATCGAAGCACAAGACGTTGTCATGATAGTAAATCCGCCAAAGGTATCCATTAGTTGACTTGCCGAAATCGGGCAACACGGTGTCGCTGTTCAGTATGATCAGCTCTGCGTCGTTGTGTTCCAGGTGGTACTTTACGTCGAAAACCAGCTTGGTTGCGAACAGGGGCTGAATTTCCAAGATGGACTAAACTGCCTTGCGAAGCGCATCGGGGCGGATTTCCTCCTTGAGGAAAACTCGGAATGAGGGGCGCATTCTGATAAGGTTGTTAGCGCCAAAGTAACCAACGACCTTTGCATGCTGGCTGAGTTTGCAAAGTTCAATATCGATCACGCCGTTATCTGCTGGATGGATGGTGCAATCGATTTGGCACCCGAGCGCTTGTACCAGATAAGCTATCAATACGACCGAATCGCTTAGGCAAACACCGTCGTCGCATCCTGCCTGACGGACATGAGGGAGGCAGACTTGGGCGGCACCTTTTCAGATTGGCGTTACAAGGAAGCTGCACCGGATCAGAGAGTCGAGGCAATCGCAAACCATTATCGATAAGCTCGGCCGCTAGCGACGTCTAGCCGATGACATCCCCACGCAGCAAACACTCAGCATCATGCAGACAATCATGGCGACGGGTAATGCGGTATCGTCTGATGTATTCACTAAAGTCGTGGCGGTTCCAGCAGATTGCGTGGCCGAGGCCGACTGAACCTGGGGCTGGGGCTTTGGTTGGGGTTCGGGGTCGGGCTGTGGTTCGGGCGCTACTGCCGTCCACTTGGCATACAGCGTGATGTCAGCCGTCACCGGAGTCGCGAAGTCGTAGGCCACGGTGCATTTTGCATCCGTATACCAGCCTTCGAAGGTGTAGCCGGAATCCGTTGGATTATCGGGCTTGGTGGCTGCAAGCCCTCGGCCCACCACCTGGGCGGCCGGTGCCGCGCCGACGCCGTTCATGTTAAAACTCACGTTGTAGTCGATTAGCCAGCTATCCAACAGGGCACTGAGCTCCGTCTGTTCGGCCGCTGTTAAGTCGGTCATGCGCACACCATGGTTCATCGTCGGCGCCACGTACCGATGGACGCTGGGATTGCTCACGTCGGGGATGCGCACGGCATACCAAGGATCGGTGCCGCCGTAGATCATCACCGAGTGCGTCGTGGTTGTCTGCGACCAGTCGATGAGTTCGTTATGCATATCATCGGAGTAGTGCCATATGATGCGCTGCGCAGGTGTGAACATCATGGTTTCCATCAGGTTGGATTCCATATCGGAGGTGACCTTCAGCTCGTATTCGCTCTTCTTGACGGAAGGATCCTTGGCCTTCGCGTCCTGGTACGCCGCGTCCAGCGCTGTGCGCAGGTACGAGAAGTCGAAGTAGTAGTTTCCCATTTGCAACTCAGACTGAATATAATAGGGGAAATACGGGGTCTCGTTCGCATATGAGTCTAGAGGGCTTATTTGTTGGAGCAAAGCATACATATCTTTTAGTTTCTGGTCACCTTCTTCTTCCGCGAGTATCGTGCGTATTGAACTGAAATCCTGATAATACTGCCATTCACCCGTCGCGAATTCCAGAACCTGCACGTCGAAGACGATATCGTCATCCACGTTGAAGGTGTATTCATTTTCTCGGGCCAGTTGACGATTGTTTTCCACGAAGGTGGTGCGGTGATTGATGCATTCCACTTGGAACTGCGAGATCAGATCGCGACATTCCTGAGCTTGCTGCGCACTCATGCCGCTGTCGCCGATGGTTTCATATACATTCTGATAGAAACGGCGGTCCTGAGTGCCATCGCACAGAGGTGCGACATAGGACACGAATGCATCAGCATCGTTGGGGTACAAATAGGCTTGTACATTGGTCGTGTACCCGCCTTTGCTGGCACCGGTGAACACGCGCTTGCCGGAAAGGACCTGGCCGATTTTGCCGATAACGGCATGGAAGTCCTGTGCGGCGTTTTCCACGGTTAAATATTCCCAGAGGTTCGTCGAGGTGTTGGATAGGCCCGCAGGGGTGGATGCCCCGAAGAAGCGGTACTCGAACTCGATGAGGTTCGCGTTGTAGGTACGGCATATCTCGTTGCGATCGTCTATGCCCAGATAGCCCGGATAGACGATGTCGGGCAGGCAATAGCCACCCGTCTCGAAGACGTTGATATTGGTATCGCCTTGATAGCCCACCTCGACACGCTGCTGGAAGGTGCCCAGTCCGGGGTTGTTCCAGTCGATGGGCTGCTCGATGGTGATCAGGTATTTCTCCTTGAAAGGCAGGGAGCCATCCGCCAGAGCAATCTGCTCTATCGGCGTGACACTGGTCACGCCATCGATGGCGGCCAGTCGCTGCTGCAATGAGCTTGCTTGAGTTTCCTCGGCGAATGCGACCGAAGGCTGCAGACCGGTCGTTTCAATGCTTTGGCCGACGGGTACGAGTCCAAAGGCGAGCAGTAACGAGAGTATTGTCGCCAGCAGTGCCCGGCTGGCTTTGGTACCTATCCGGAGCTTGTGCGTTTTCAATGCATCGCCCATAGCGTCCCCTTTGAATCGGCCCCACACCACTGCAAGATGGTTCGCATTATACCAAAGGCTCTATTACTTGCGTGAGCCAGCCTTGACGCACCTCGAGCGGAAATGGGCGTTCGCCCATAGTCTTTCTTGTCGTATTCCCCTACGTTGAAACTGGTAAAGAAGCTGCTTGATGGCTACATTGGGGGAGGATGAGGCAACGATGAGCGATAACGAGAAAGCAAGCGTCACGCCTGCAGCCACCGCAGATGCCGCGCCTGCGGTTGACCCTCTGGCGGAACTGGAGCAATTGCGGCTCAAAGCAATCAGTAGTCAGAAAATCAGGAACGGGGTCTTTCTCGTCTGCGCTGTCGCGGTGATAGTGTGCGGCGTCGGGGTATTTCCCTACGGTATCGCATTGGGCATCGTGGTGGCCGCCACTGCCTCGCTTTTCGCCGTCGCGGTTTTCGCAGCTTCGGCGAAAAGTAACTTTGCGAAACGATTCAAGGAAGAAATCGTGGCCGCCACTATCAAGAGCTTAATACCCGATGCTCGCTATACCCCGAATCGCGGTATTTCCAAAGAGACCATCGCCGATACGGGCATGATGAAAATGGGCAACGTTTTTGAGTCCGAAGACCTTGTGGAGGCAACGCTGAGCGGCGTGAGCTTCAAGCAATCTGACGTCACGATCATTCGCAGGACGCATGGTGGCGAGGATGGCAGCAATGAAGTGACTCTCTTCGGCGGCCGATGGATAGTCTTCGACGGTTTTAACAAGGAGTTCACCGGAGACACGCTCGTTTTCGGAAAAGGGTTCGATACGGCCAAATCAGGCTCTTCGATTTTCAACGCCCAGCATAATCGGCGCCACAAGATTGAGCTCGAAGACGCAATGTTCAATGAGCGGTTCTCGGTGTATACCAACGATGATCATGAAGCGTATTACATCCTGACCCCGCAAGTGATGCGGTCCCTCTTGAAAATCGATACCGCCCTGTCATCGCGAATCATCCTCTGCTTCGTCGCACATCAAGTGCATGTGGGCTTGAACAGGGAAGCCGATTCATTTGAGCCCAAGATGAACGTCCCCATAGCCCAACAGGCGGCAAAATCGCCAGTCACCTATGATCTGCTGCTGGTGCGCGCCTTCATGGAGGCTCTGCAGATTGACCACAAGATATTCGACACCTATGAACCCGCCAAGGGGAAAAGCGAACAAGAAAGCGGGAATCCAGCATGATCGCCACCATCGTCTGCATCGTCGTCGCTATCGTCATTCTGGCGATAATTATCTGGTGCATTGTGACAAGCAACACCTTCAATCGGATGCAGGTGAAAATCGATGAGGCGGAATCGGACATCGATGTTGCCCTGCAAAAACGCCATGACGTGCTGGTGAAGATGCTCGATGTGGTTAGCGGATACGCCAAACACGAGGTCAACACGTTCTCGAAGGTGGTCGAACTGCGCAGTGGCATGACCTTGCCGCAGAAGCAAGAGGTCCAGGAGCAGCAGACGGCTACGCTCGATAGAATCAACCTTCTGGCCGAGCAGTATCCGCAACTGCGCTCCAGCGAGAACTACCAGATGCTCCAAGGCTCTATCAACAATGTGGAAGAGCATCTGCAGGCAGCTCGCCGCCTGTTCAATGGCAATGTTTCACGATTCAACCAAAAGCTGGTCACATTCCCTGCGAGCATCATCGGCAAGAACATCAAGCATCTTTGCCCGCGCGGGTTTTTCGCGGCAGACGAGAATGCGCGCGCTGACGTGAAAACGCGCCTGCCGTAACGAGCGTCCGGCTCAGAGCCATGACGGCGAGACCGAGTGCAAGCAGCGCGATTCCTGCCCATATCGGAAAGACGTTGCCGTCACCGGTTGCAACCAGTGTTTTCGTGGTTGGGGTTGTTTCGGCGGTGGTGGAAAGGGGAGTAGGTGCTGCTGTTTTCTGATAAGTCACGGCATACACGCCAGCCTGCTTGGCTCGCACCGAGAACAAAAATGCGGTGCTTCCCAGCGCGACTCCATCGGCGGTCGCTTTCTGTGAAATCTGATTCATTTGATCTGCGTTTTCCGAAATGAGCGGGTCACAGCATATCGATAAGGTCATAATCCTGCGGCTCCCATGTTTCCATCTGCGCACGCGTGGCAAGCACGACAACAGCGGAATACGAGCTGCCGGAAACATCAATCTGCTTTTGCCGCTTCGTGACGAGCCCGCGCAGGAGCATGCGGCCCGATTCGGTAGGCTTGGCGGAGGAGGGGAGGAAGTTGATATGGCTACCTTTACAGAGCAGCCTCTGCCAGAGTTGACCCTCTACGATTGCCACATCGTAGGAGCAGAATGCGTCTTCATCAAAGTCGGCATATGCTGCAATATCATGTTCGAACCGGTTAAAAGGCGGTATTCCTCGCAGTTCCGTTTCAAGAGCGGAGCTAATCCCAAACAGCCCAATGTGAAGGGTTCTCTATACATGGGTATCACATCCTCCGCCGCTTTTAGGAAGTACCTGTATGCCGCATAGTATACAAGTATCCGACACATCCGCCATAGACATGATGTCGTTTCGTGTTCATTTCCTGTCGTCGCCAAAGAGCGGTATCATAAGCACGATTGAAGCACATCTGTTCTACGCGAGGGAAGATGCAGCGGCTTCCAGTGGAAACACTGGCTTGCGTCTAAGTTCGACACCCCCTGTGCCAATAGATATGACATTCTCGGTTTCATAGAAAGGTTGACCATGCTGCGCCGAGCTGACCTTCTCCAAAAGGCGTTTCGTGCCTATTTGGCCCCTATGATTATCTTGAGCATCGGGTCTTCCATGAGCGAGTTCCTCGATGGTATCGTCGTGAGCGCGCTAATTGACAACACCGCATTGGCCATAGTCAACCTAGGGATGCCGGTTCTGCTTCTGTCGGCTGCTGTGGCGTTGCTTATGGGTCAGGGCGGAAGCTCGCTTTATGCGCGCTTCATCGGCGAGCGCGAGCCGGAGCGCAGCGACGCAGTGCTGTCGCAGGCGCTTCTGGTGATGGTTGTCTGCGGAGGCGTTCTCACCGGAGTCTGCTACGCCTTCTCAGGGCAGATTGCCCGGTTGCTTACGAACGACGAGCTCCTCTTGATCCAGCTCGAGCCCTATGTCAAGGTGCTCTCGCTTTCCTCGCTTGCCTACCTGTCCACCTTGGGGATGAATTACTTCGTCATAGCCGCGGGGTACCCCAAGCAAGCTACGGTCATCATGATTGTGGCGAACGTCGTGAACATCACGATGGACTTTGTTTATATCCTCGTGTTCGGCATGGGCGTCGAGGGTGCGGCGTGGGCCACGCTCACCGGGTTTACCGTCGCAGCAGTGATAACCGCCGTGTTCTTCCAGAGACATGACATGCGGATTTTGGGAAACCTGTCCCTGATAGGCCATGAGAAGCATTTCGTTCGAATCGTCAAAATCGGAGTTCCGTCTGCCTTGGGGCAGATTGGTTTTGCCGCCAAGCTGATTGTCCTGAACCTGCTTGCCAACTACTATGCGGGGTCGGATGGCGTCGTCGTGTTCGCGCTCTGCTTCCAGACCATCTCGCTTGTTAGCTGCATGCTCGTCGGTATCGTCAGCTGTGTGCAGCCCATCGCCTCCACCTTGTTCGGCGAACGCGACTTCGAGGGCCTGCGCATTGTGATGCGCTCGGCTTCGAAATACCTCGCCGTCTCCATGCTCGCGTTCTTCTTCCTCTGCGAGCTTTTTCCCGTCGTGCTGACCTCGCTCTACAGCATCGTCGATCCTGCCCTGATGACGATGTCGTTTCACGCGATTCGGATATTCAGCTTTGTGCATTTGCTGAGAACCTTCGTCGTGCTGTTTATGCAGTACTATTCGGTGACAGACCACGAGGATGTGGGTGTGGCCCTGAGCACCGAGGACTCGTTCGGTGTGCTGCTGGTGGCCCCGTTGCTCTGCCTCGTGTTCGGCATCGACGGCATCTGGCTTTCGTTTCCCTTGGTCGGCGCCATCGGCTGTCTCATGATTCTGGGCGGGGCTCTTCGCACCAATCGGCGAAACTCACATCATGAGAAGGGAATCCTGATGCTGCCCGAGGGAAACGCCGGTTTTGTCCTAGACATCACCATCGAGATGTCCGATGCCGATGCCGCCAGCCTCTCCCAGCAGGTGATCGACTTCGCGCGGAGACAAGGCTGCCGCGCGGACCAGGCAAACATCCTAGGCGTGCTGGCCGAGGAGATGACAGAATACACCCTCGAGCATGCGGAGAAGGACACGCTCATAGACGTGCTGGTCCGCATAGAGGACGAGCGCATCACCATGTGCTTCAGGAGCAGTGGTGCTCCTCTGTCCGCGCTCAATGCCATCGAGAACCCGGATGCGTCTTTGGTGTTTACTAGCGGCCAGATGCTCCACCGCCTTGCAAGCGAGCTGGAGTACAAGCGAATCCTCGGCCTGAACTCCACCTTGATTGCACTTAACCGCTAGCTGGTCAGGCGTTCCATGGCGGGCCCACGCACGTGGAAAGCCCTTTATATCCGAAGACATCAAGCTCTAGGTTGGCTCCTTCAGGATATCGTGTCGACCATCGACTTCAGCTCATCGAAGTGGTCAGCGCCTATCTCTCGTGGGAAACAACCGTATTTTCTGCAGAGCGTCGCCGCGCAGCCTGTGGCCACGCCATGTTCTGCGCCGTTGGCCATCATCTTGATACTCGAGCTCACCACACGAGAGACGCTGATGTGCTTTCCCGCCATCATGAGGTTGGGAACGTTTTTCGAATACAGGCAGCGGAATGGAATGGAGTAGGGCTTCTGATCGCGCACATCCCAAACCCACTTCTTCAGACGGAAATCGTATTGCTCATCGCCAGGATAGTGAAGGCAGAATGCCCCATCGTTTCGGACGATGGCATCGCTGAATTCCGTATGATCGCGCACGAGCTCCTCGTTTCCAGGGGCATCCATGTCAAGGTACTGGCCGTATTCCCAGTAATGGGTGCCGGGGAAGATGTGGATGACCTCCTCAGGCGGGAACATATGGTCGCGCTTTATCCCCTGCACCATCTTCGCACCTGCTTTGAGCTGCGCGACCTTCGTGGCCACGGCGTTCTCGGGCCCGCCTATGCAGGGACCGGGCTGGTTATCCTTGGCAAGAGCCGCCCGTCCGGATGCATCGATGAACACCTCTCCCCTGAAGGTTGTCTCGATTGACGTGCGAGCATTGCGAGATGTGACGGAGACGATTCTCCCATCTCTCTTGTCTGCTGCGAATACGTGCTCATCGAGGAGAAGCGTGATGCTCGGCTCGGCTTCCACGAGCGTCGGGCACCCAGTCCTTCGCGCGCACCCACACGGCATAGGAGCCTGCTGCTGGGATGTCAATCGAGGTTCTTGTATCGCTCACCGGCACACCTAGGCCATGTGCGAGCAGATAGGAGGAACCCATCTGTTCTGTGAACTGCGAGTCAATCGACCAACCGCCATAGCTTTCAAATGATTCGGTCTCGACGAGGATTCCATTGCCCACCCATTTCGTTTGTTCATCCATGATAATCACCTCTTCGTCAGCGTTGCATATGTTTGTAACCATTAATGATACAATATATCTATGCTATCATCGGTTTGCAACTATAAAAGTTACAAATGTCGAATGCGTCAGATGATTTCAAAATGAGGGCTGAAAAGGAGATGCTCTATGAAAGGCGAATCACGGGTCGAGGTGAGCGTTCTCATTCTGTTACTCGCGGAGTTCTATCCTGAGATCAACGTGAACAGCGAGCTGATCGGGGCTTCCGCTGGTTGCAGTCCCGTCGTCGTCCGCCGTCTCTATTCGAACCTGAAGACGGCAGGATTGATAGATACGAAGCCCGGTGCGTATGGCCTCCATTTGGGTCGTGATGCGAAAGAGATCTCACTCTGGGATATCTGCGCCGCCGTTAAGCCCATGGATGCCGCCGACATCTTCGGTATCGAGCACCCTCTCTCGGGCACCTGTCCAATAAGCGGGGGACTCTACGATGTTCTCAGCGAGTATCTCGATGATTCGATTTCGGCGATGCGCAGCAAGCTCGAGGCCGTCTCGCTGTTTGACATAGCCTGGAGGTTGCCCGACACCTACAACGTACCCGTAGACGAGAAACTCGCGAAGATACGTTCGGCGCTTCACGAAGCTGAGAAGCAGTTCGGCACATCGGGTGAGAACCTTCAGAGGGGCGATCTGCGCTAGCCACGCCTGGCGCCGTTGCGGTGCTTGGTTGTGCTGCTTAATCATCGAGATCTTTCAAATGATACTAACAGGACAATTGAAGCGACTGCGCCTCTAGTGGTTCCTAAAGGAGAGAAGGTCTGCCCCAAGCTTCACCATCTCCCGGTTCAGGCTGCGCTGCGGCATGTAGATGATGTTCTCGGGGTGGTCACGTCCCCGTATTGTATTGACGAGCTGACACCGACGGAGGTATGGCGGTGTGCCGATATCGGCAAAGTTACTCTCATTAATAGAAATACAAATTGATGTTTGTTGCCGATAATATGCTATAGTGAGCGGAAGCTAAAGGAGGATTCGGCATGAATTATCTCTCTGTTGCGGATACGGCAAAAAAGTGGGAACTGTCTGAGAGAAGCGTGCGCAATTACTGCGCCCAGAACAGAATACCTGGCGCGTTTCTCACAGGTAAGACATGGAATGTCCCCGAAGACGCCGAGAAGCCGGAGCGCAGCAACAGACGCGCCGACGTGTCGGAAACGCTGCTCGACATTCTCCGTACGGAGCAGGCGGCAAAGACCTCCGGCGGCATCTACCACAAGCTGCAGATTGAGCTGACCTATAACTCTAACCATATCGAGGGTAGCTGCCTGACACATGACCAGACGCGCGATATCTTCGAGACGAACGCCATCGGCGCGACGGACGGCACTATGAACGTGGACGACATTGTCGAGACGGCAAACCACTTCAAGTGCATCGACATGATCATCACGCAGGCAAAGCACCAGCTTTCAGAGAAATTCATCAAGGAACTTCACCGGACGCTGAAAAGCGGCACAAGCGATTCACGCCTCGACTGGTTTGCCGTGGGCGATTACAAGCGGATGCCGAACGAGGTGGGCGGCAGGGAAACTACCCAGCCGGAACAGGTCGCGGACGAGATCAAGAAGTTGCTTGCCGAATACAACGCGGAGAAGGACAAAACGCTGGAAGCGATTATCGGCTTCCACGTTCGCTTCGAGAACATCCACCCGTTTCAGGATGGCAACGGCCGTGTCGGACGGCTCATCATGTTCAAGGAGTGCCTGAGAGCCGGCGTCGTACCGTTCATCATTGGCGATGATATGAAGCTGTTTTACTATCGCGGTCTGCAAGAATGGAGCGGCGAAAAGGACTATCTGACCGACACCTGCCTTGCGGCGCAGGATGAGTTCAAGAAGTATCTGGACTACTTCAGGATTGGATACTAAGGGAGTGCGGACAAAAAGTTGAACCAGCATCGCCGATCCAGCTTTTTGTCCGCACTCCCCTCCCGTCGAATTATCTAATCTGCGGTTAAGGGCTGAAAACGCGTTAAAGAATTTGCTGCGCTACACCAAACCTGCACTAACTTTGGCAATCAACTTAGGGAGTATACGATTGGCAAATATCCTCTTAATTCTGTATTCATATTGCACAAGCTAACGAAATGAGTTAGTTTGTGCAATATGAATACATACATCAAAAATATACCGCAGGGATCTGTACCCGTTACCGCATTGCCCGATTGGGCTCTCGGTCATGGAATCAGCGCCTTGTCTACCGAAGAGGTTATGTACTTGTGTGCCATTCCGGCACAGCATGTTTCGCAGCGCATGGCTCTTTTGCGCAAGCGAGCACAGATCTTCTCGCCTACCAGAGGGCTTTGGATTCCCATTCCCGTCGAGTACAGAACATGGGGGGCGCCTGATCCTTTGATCTACATCGACGACATGATGGCACACCTTGACGTGGACTATCTTGTCGGATGGCTTTCGTCGGCCGCTCGCTATGGTGCAAGCCACCATGCGGCCCAGGTATTCCAGATCGCAACATCGCGTGCGGTACGGAACAGAGAATTTGGAAGATCACGGCTTGAGTTCTTCACGCGCAACTACGTCGGTTCGGTAAAGCCGTCATCTGAATTCAGGCAGAAGACAAAAACTAAGATTGCTTCCGTTCCAACGACGATGCTCATGCTGGCAAGCGACATAGCAATATGCGGAGGAATCAACAACGTTTCCACCCTCATCATTGAATTGGCTGACGAATACGATGACTTCGAAAACGGAATCGTTGCAGAGGCGCCATTGTTTCCCGATGCTGCTGTGAGGCGCATCGGGTGGCTGCTTGACACGTTCGGCGATGGTGCGACGGATGGTTTGCGTGAGTACTGCGTCACCCTCGCAAGTGATGCCTCGACCCTCTCGCCAGCAGCATCCAGAACAGGCAGGACGGATTCGAATTGGAAGATAATCGTCAACGAGGAGGTTGACCCAGACATATGATGCTTCGACAGGATATTATCCAGTGGGGTGTCGATCACCCTTGGCAAAACGAGAATCAGATTGAGCAGGATCTTCTGCTCTCAGGGGCCATGATTGAAATAGCCAATGACCCGCTACTTGGCAAGGAACTGGTCTTGCGAGGCGGTACAGCGTTTCACAAACTCTTTCTGCCACAACCATACCGATACAGCGAGGACCTTGATTTCGTAAGGATGGGTACAGGCGGTATCGGCGATGTGATGAAGCGGCTGACTTCTCTAGGTGCTGAGTTAGGCTTTACTGTTCGAACGAAGATGGGCATGTACCCCAAGGTTATGTGGCGCTTCAACTTCGAGGACGACACGCCAGGCAAGATCAAACTTGAGATCAACACCTACGAACGTTCGCCAATGATGGCGTTAACAGCGTGCGCCCATAGCGTCGTAAACCCGTTTTACGAAGGGCATGCTGCCATTCCAACGTTTCAAGCGGAAGAACTTGTGTCGACTAAGCTCCGTGCCCTTTATCAGCGCAAGAAGGGACGCGACTTGTACGACTTATGGCTTGCGCTGACTGTTTTGAAGCTTGATTCTGACAAAATTCTCGCTTCGTTTCCCGCATATCAGCCTGAGGGCGTACGGGGTGAAATGATGATAGATAATCTCCTTCTGAAGCTTCAAACCGAGGAGTTCTGCACTGATATCAACGCTATGACAAGAATCGATGCCCCTGAATATGATCCGCAAGCTGCAGGTAAGATGGTAATCGAACAGCTTCTTAGCAATATCGAGTAATGCGGCGAATAAATAATGGAACGAGGCAAATGTGGCGCACCTTCTAATTGCCCCGAAGGAAATCGTTGATTGCGATGGTGCCCATGCACGACATCCCGTATTTCGCAAACCATCTTTTATCGCGATAGCGTCCGAATTCTTCCATTGGGCAATCGTCGCATAGATCGCGAGCCACTTCCAAAATGACCTCCTTGAGTTCGAGCTATTCAAGCCACTTGTCGTCTATGCCGGAGAGCCCGTGCATCGCTCCCATGATGTTTCCAGCGATGGCCCCGGTCGAATCGCTGTCGCCGTCGTGGTTCACGGCCACGATGATTGCCTTTCCGAAGTCGTTCGTGTGCCTCATGCAGGCATATACCGCTATCGCAAGCGCCTCCTCGCCAACCCACCCTTCGCCGATTTCGCGGATGTTTCTGCTGCTCCATTCATCGTGCTTGGATAGGTCGAGGGCTTTCTGCAGGAGTTCCGCCATGTAAGAGGCGGCGCGGGCATGCCGGGGAAACCACGTCGGGAGTTTCTTGCAGCAATCATCGATTATTCCCTTGAACAGGCGGCGACGATGCTTGCAGTCCGGCTCGATCTCCATCGCACACCGATGGACGATGTACGCCAGTGCCGCAGCGGGGATGTAGCCGAGCGGATGCCCGTGGGTGATTGCCGCAACTTGCGCCGCTTCGACCGCCGCATCGTCGCCGTCATTGAAGAAAAGCCCCATGGGCGCAACCCTCATGACGCCACCGCATCCCTTGCTGTTGTTGAGTGGCTCATCCATCGTGCCCTGCTTGCCGCCGCGCAAAGCAGAAAGGCAGGTGTTGCCCGGGGCTCTGCGAGCATGCAGCTCTTTCAAATCTGCGAGCCATGAGGAATGTGGGTTGTCTTTGAAATCAGGCTCTTGGGTATAAAGCCAGTCAAGATATGCTCCATATATGTATGCGGCAGGATGTCTCGCGATTCCGCGCAGATGCATCCTCGTGGAGCCTTCTAGTATCCCCGCAGCGGTAAACAGCGTCATCTGCGTGTCGTCGCTGATGAGCGCCAACCCGCTCTTGGTATCGAGCTCATATTATGTGATACCTCTGGAACCGTGCTTCTTCCTGATGTCGGCATCGGACATGAACTCGACAGGGTAGCCTAGCGCATCTCCCACGGCGCCTCCCACAAGGCAGCCCTGAAACTTGTCCAGGTGTGCCTCCTCGCTTTTTGCAATTCGGCTATGCGTTCTGTCGGTTTCCGCATCATCCTGGTCTTTGTGATAATCCCCGAAAGCGTCCTCGAATGCATGCAGGTTGCTCTGGACCCCCGAGTGATCGAGGACCGCGAAGCGAACATGCGAGAACAGGGAATCGCATCCCGGCCCTTCGGAGTGCCCGTTATGAGAAGCTCCCCTAATGTTTCTGAAGACGTCAAGGAAAGCATCCGCCACCATGTTTGGCTCGTTCCCGCAAGCTCCGCACCCCTAAGCTCCCAGCACAAGAAAGTCGTATCCATGTTCCACGGCAAGCTGGAGCATTCCCTCGATCCTCGTTCTTAGTATCTGAGAGATTACCACATCGCCGAGTTCCTTGAGACCTGGCGCGAAAGGTGCCGCCATGGTGATGACCGCCACGGTGAAGGGGTCTTCCATAAGGCTGCCGTCCACGTTGCGGAACACATCGACGCATGGCGAGATTATGGCACCGTGCGTGAACGCGTTCCCTCCCTCGGCCTTATTGTCCGAATAGAAGCCACGAGCCGCATCCGATGTGAGCGAGGCGTACAGCGTGGACCTGCGGCAGAGCTCCCCCTCTTGCGCGCGAGCGCCCTTCATGACACTGTCGCCAGGCGTGAACGGGTTCGCGAAGTTGAGGACGAGCGCAGGCTTCTTATTGTTTCGCAGCTGCTTGAAATCTGACACGCTTTCCTGCTGTGCGCATTCGAGGGTGTCCATGTTCTCGACGCTGAAGGAACACCTGCCCCCCATTGAGAACGGTACTGTTCGTCTCGGATTGTCTATAAGGTCCAAGACCTCTTTCCCGCTCACGTAGACTGCCTTTCGAGTCTCTGAAGTGGAATGGAGGTCTAGCCTCTTCCCGGCGATGCGGTATCCGGCATCTTCGACGATGGCAAGCGTTTCGTCAAAGATATTTATTCGTTCTTGACTGTTCATAATCATGCCTTGTCCGTAACTATCATTTGCGATTATTCTACCCTTCGCGCCGGACATTTATCCGTTAGACATGGGTTGGAACGTTTTTGTATGAATCCTAGAATATACGGAGGGCACATTGCTTCCAACATGCCCTCTGTATCAGGTTAGTTCAGTTCTCCTCTCTCCTGGAAGCCTCGCCACTCACCTTGCACAGCGCATAGGTGAGTGTTGCGAGAAAGCCAGACATGAGGCCCAACGTCCAAAAAACGCATTCACTTTTCGACAGCCTCCTCATCGCTGTCATCATTGTCATTCTTGCGTCCGTGGTGCTTCGCGAGCGCGACCGCTCCGGCGGCGCATCCCAGCGCGCCGAGCAGCGCGGCTATGGAAAGCAGGGGCGGGTCATCGCCGAGAAGTTCGAGACCCTCGTCAGAAGAGGCGAGGAGAACAGCCGGGCCCGTGATTTCTACGATGCGGCCCTGCTTCTGGGGCTTTACCGCGAAAAGGTCGATTGGGGCACCATACGTGAAGGCGAATCCCTTCATCGGCGATCTCACTCTCGGCGAGGCGATCGATGCCGCCATGGTGATCGGGAACCTGTCGGCCCTGTAGCATGTCCTTCGGGAAACGTCACGGAGCGGTCTTGAGGGAGGTCCGCCACGAGATCATGACCAAGGACAGCTCAAGCTATGAATGTATTTATCTGCCGAGGTTCGAGGACGAGAACGGCTTGTAGCGCCACCTTGTGGGACATGAACCACGTCAAGGGAGGCTCGACCCAGCAAGTCGCCGATGAAGTCACCGATTAAGTGACCGATCAAGTGACCGACCAAGTCACCGGTCCAGTCACACCCCCAGTCGGCAAGCTGTTGGATATAATCGGGGATTCCGAGCTTTCAACTTCGGGTTTAATGGCTGCGACAGGTATCTCGGACCGAAAGAACCTCAGAGAATACTACCGCTACCCTGCGCTTGAGGCTGGGCTCATCGAGCGGACAATCCCGGACAAGCCGAACAGCCGCCTGCAGAAGTACCGTCGGACGAAATAGTTCGGAATAGCCATCTTGGCGAGCGTTTCCCCCTAGAGTGGAGTGCTCGACTTCCCAGCATGATCATTGCTGCGGATATCGTGTGCACCGTACGGGATGGCATATAGTATGGGGGCTTATTCATGATTGATGTTTGAGGGATACCTCAAAACACCCGAACTTGCCACTGCGGAAACGAACCGGCCCTATTGTCGATTTGCCATTTTAGGGGTCGTTTGATCCCTAAATCATGTGCGTTAAGCCTTTTCCTTCATTCATCCCAAGCAGCACGTTATTGGCGTTCATTATCGTTGAACTAATTTTCCTCAAATCTTGCTTGCTGAGCGTCGCACCTCGCTCCGCAACTTGCTTGGTGACATAAAGCGTACCGCCGGTAACGTAAGAAGTCAGGAACTTCCGTTGTTCCCCGGTAAGGTTTATTTTGGCTTTCTCAAAAGCTATATCGCAAAGGCGCCCGATGATTCGCTCTAGGCGATCCAAAAAATAGGAATCGCCGTTTGGTCCGCAGAGCAGATGGACTGTCCGGGCATTGTTCTTCACGTATTCCATCTGCTCAAGGGTCCTAGAGATGTCGTTGTTGATTAATACCGAAAGGGCAACATCCTCAGGATAGTAACCTTCAAGGAAATCATCTTCGAGTTTTTGGACAATGCTATATATCGAATCGAAATACACGTAGAAGGTGCTGCGGGAGATGCTCGCGTATTCCGTTAGCTCGCGCACCTTTATGAGGTAGAAGGGCTTCTCTTCGACAAGGTCAAGGAACCGATCCGATATATACGCTGCAGTGTCCTCCCTGACTATTCGTCCATTTTGGGCTTGGAATGAAACCGTCATACCCGACTCCTCCTCGATTGCCAGTTAGTTGGTAAAGCCAAGAATAGACACTATCGGACAGAATGTCCATATGCCGGACATTCTGTCCGGAGTGTTCTTAACGCTGGCCTATATGCACGATAGATTGAAGCTGTCACAACGGGACCCGTGCTGCGACGGATTGCAACAGGATGGGTTGAGAGGTGGCGTTTTATCGAGCCGTAGTCAGAGGTTGCACAACACTATCAAGGAGGTTTCAGATGATCAAGACACGTAGTGGTCAGCTCGGGCGCAGCGTTTCCATAGTCGGCATCGGCGTCACGCCGTGCGGGGACGTCATGGAGCATGAGCCCATCAAGTATTTGACCGAAGGCGAGCTCTTAGCCGCCGCCACGATTGATGCGGTGGAGGATGCGGGCATCGAGATTAAGGATATTGACGCGTATCTCGTCGGCTCGCTCGGGCCGCAATATACATCAAACGAGGCGAACATCGCCGCCATCTGGTCCAAGTGGCTCGGCATGCTGGGCATGCCCGGTCTGAGCCACGATGAATGCTGCTCCACAAGCAACTATGGCATGCAGACAGCTGCGATGATGGTGGCATCGGGTGTCCATGATGTCGTTTTGAACACGGCGGTCAACATTTCGCAGTCTTATGTTCCCAAAGGCATGCCGCGCCTTCCTCAGTTTGCCAAACGCGACGGCGGCAATTTGGGAGACCCGACAGAATGGACCAACGAGCCGAATTTCGTCCATCCGGGCAAGGGCGGCGTCATGGAGGCGCTCGACGACGCCATAACCTTGTATGCGAGAAAATACGGCTATTCCCGTGAGAGGGTCCTCGAGGCGTTCAATGCCATTCACGTGATGGGCAGGCATCAAGCATTGAAGAACCCGTTGACGCTGGTCCGTACCGAGTCGTACGAAGAAGAGGCGAAAAAGGCTGGATTCGATAATGCGTACGACTATTTGAACGATCCGATTCTGAACCCGCGCATCGGTACGATTCTGCGCCAGAGAGATATAAACCCCATGGCCGACGGTGCTGCAGCGACAATCATCATGCCAACCGAAATGGCCAAGAAGATCTGCGACCATCCGATAGAGATAGCGGGCTTCGGTGCCGCCAACTTGTGGATGTCTGACTGGGGCGGCCTTCCTGTCGAAGCCGATCAAGCAGCAGCGCAGCAGGCGTATTCGATGGCCGGCATTGCTGATCCCTCACGCGAAATCGACGTCTTGGCCCTTCATGATTGCTCGATTGGCAATTGGCTTACTTCTTCTGAGGATGTGGGTTATTTTGCCCCTGGCGAAGCACTGGAGGCTGCCATTGCCGGTGACATGGCCATTGACGGCAGTAAGCCCGTCAACATTCATGGTGGCCGTCAGGAATTCGGACACCCGCTCGGCCCCTGCAACATGTACGACATGTACGAGGTTATCAAGCAGATGCGCGGGCAAGCCGATGAGGACCGCAAGATGCGCAAGATCCCAACCACTGCGGCTTTTCAGGGTTATGCTGCGGGTTTTTCGTACACGATGACCGTCCTTCGTTCGCTATAGATGGGAGACCGAGATGAAGAAAATAGAATCCTATGTCAAGAAATGGTATGACGAACTCGAAAAGGGGAAGGTGTACGGGACGCGCTGCAAGAAATGCGGAGCTTTGGAGTTCCCCCCGCTCCCCATATGCAACAAGTGCGGGAACCACGACATGGAATGGGTGGAAATCGATGGGCGCGGAACGCTGATTACGTACGACGACTGCACTCAGCCTGTTTGGGGCCTGGACTTGGGCCCAGTGCTCTCGGGAATCGTGAAACTCGAGGAGGGAACCACCATTCAAGCGTTCGTGTTGGGTGTGGCGGACGAGGACAGGACGGCGCTGTTCGACAAGCTGCCTGTTAATGTGCATGTCGAAATCCAACAACGAAACGGCTACAAGTATCCTGCCTTTCGCGTCGACGAAGCTTAGGGGGCCCGACCATGCTAGATGAAAAGACATTCTATGCCTACATTGGCAAGATGTTCGGGAAGGATGCAGAAGCGCTTGGCCCGACCACGCGGCTCCACGAGGATCTCGATGCGACATCGCAGCAGTATTTTGGAGTGAGCGCGCTTCTAGAGAAGCTGACAGGCGAAAAGATTGGTTTCGCCCAGATAAACAACTGCACCACTCTTGCCGACGTGATTGAGTTGACCCAAGAATAACAAGATCAATCCAACTATGGCAGGGCGGTGTTGCGAAAGCGGCATCGCCCTGTTTTATGAGATTTGCCAACTGCGGGTTTCAAAACGGATCCTTATTCTTCCGCAGGGGCTAGATAGGATATTCCTTCATGAAAAGAATTTTTGCAATCAACCTCGGATCTACCTCGACAAAAGTCGCTTACTACGAGAATGACACGTGCATTGACAACGACACCATCCGCTACAGCGCTGAAGAGGTGGGTTTGTATGCAAGCGTGTTCGACCAAGTGGAAATGCGAAAGGATACTATCCTCTCCTACATGGAAGAGAAGGGAATCAAGCCCCAATCGCTCGATGCGTTCGTGTCGAGGGGAGGGCAGACAGAACCCATTCCGGGTGGTGTCTATCGCATTAACCAGCAGATGGTCAATCAAGTGGAGAGCGGGGATTACGGCGTTCACGTCTGCTCGGTCGGGTGCCGCATCGCTTTCGACCTTACCGAGCGGAATGATATAAGGGCGATTCCCCTCACGGTCGATACACCCACCACCGACGAGTTTGAGGCAATCGCGCGATACAGCGGGCTGCCCGAGATTGAGCGACAGTCCTGTTTCCAAGCGTTAAATCAAAAGGCGATGGCGAAATACTACGCCAAAAGAATAGGCAAAGACTATTCTGCGCTTAATCTTATCGTCGTGATGCTGGGCGGGGGAATCAGCGTGGTCGCCCACAAGAAGGGCAAGATGGTCGACGGTCCCGATGCGCTCGAGGGTGAGGGTCCTTTCTCGAACAATCGCTGCGGGTCGGTCCCCATAGGACAGTTGGTCAAGCTGTGCTTTTCGGGCGAATACAATCTTGAGGGCATGATGCATCGCATCAACGGGGAGGCCGGTCTCAAAGCGTACCTGGGCACCACGGACCTCCGGAAGATAATGAGCAATATCGACTCCGGCAACAATCGATCAAAAGAAGTAATCGATGCGATGTGCTACCAAACGGCAAAGGATATCGGAGCGTACGCAACCGTCCTGAAAGGCGATGTCGACGCGATACTCTTGATCGGCGGCATGGCGAATGTCGACTACATAACCAGCGCCATTGAGCAAAGCGTCGGCTTCATCGCGCCGGTTGAGGTGTTGCCCGGCGAGCGCGAAATGGAGTCGCTGTGTTTGAGCGCCTATGATGCGCTTCGCGGAGCAGAGGAGATAAAGGAATTCCCGCCGATGAGAGGAGCAGCCCATGTTTAAGACTTTCGGTGAGGTCGAAAAGCACATTCTATCCGTCGGGGAAAAGAAGCGCATTGCCTTGTGTGGTGCCCATGACGAACATGCACTCGGCGCTTTGGTGGAGGCGCGGCGTAAAGGAGTGGTTGAAGGAATACTTGTTGGCGATACGGCAAGAATTCGGGAGCTGCTTTCTTCCATGGGCGAAAATGTCAACGACTATGAATTGATTGATTCTGAGAGCGACAGCGAATCATCCACGATGACGGTATCTTTGCTGCATGAGGGGAAAGCCGATATCGAAATGAAGGGAAATCTTCCCAGCGCCGATTTCCTCTTGCCGATAATGAATCCATTCGACGGGCTCGTGGGTTTCGACGGTATCTTGAGCGAGTGCACGGTGTTTTATTACCCAGATCAAGACCGTATGATGTTTGCCACGGATTGCGCGCTTACCGTCGCGCCGACGCTTGAGGAAAAGGCCAAGCTTATCAGTAATGCCGTTGAGCTATCGCGCGCTTTCGGCTTTGAGAGAGTGAAGGTGGCGGCAGTTTCGGCGCTTGAGAGCGTCAACCCGAAGATTCCCAGCACACAAGATGCCGATCAACTCTCCAAGATGAACTGGGGCGAGGATGTTGAGGTTGCTGGTCCATTTGCCCTCGACAACGCTTTGGATGCCGAGACGGCGCGAAACAAAGGGATTGAAAATGATGTTGCGGGTAACGCTGACATATTGCTCATGCCCGATCTTTGCGTAGGTAATGTCTTCCATAAATGCGTGCACTATTTCGGGCACATGCAGAGTGCCGGGGTTGTGTGCGGCACGTCCAAGCCTGTGGTGTTCACGAGCAGGAGCGACAGTATGGAATCGAAGTACAATTCGATTCTTTCTGCCATCCTGCAGTCCAGTGCATCTCAAAACTGATTTTGGGATTGGGCGAACAATGATCAAAGGAGTCGGCATCGATTCAGTGAGCATCTCAAAAACCGATCGGCTGATTGATGCTCTCGGCCTGGATTATCTAAATCATGTCTACAGCGTTGGTGAGATAGAGGATTCACATGGTGCGATCAAACGAGCAGAGTTTTTTGCATCGAGGTTTGCGGTAAAGGAAGCTGCCTACAAAGCTCTGGCTCACATAACGCCTGAACATGACTTCGATATGCGCTGCATTGAGGTCGCAAACGCAAGCGACGGCAGCCCGAGTATTGTGGAAGGCGAGTCGCTGCTGCGTGTAATGGGCTCTGCGGAAGTGACTTGTCTTTTTGTTTCGATTTCAACAGAAAACGATTTGGCCACGGCTATTGTCATCGCTGAAGGCTGAGTGTTTGCTAAAATAGCCGATTCTCTTTCGCGCGCTGGCGTTCGGCTTTCTTTGTTTCGTCGGGCCATAGAACGATCGTTTTCTGATTAAGCAATGGACGGGGTGGTCACCTTCCAAGCATGGTCGCTGATGCTACCGTGCACCCCCGTCCCCTCGGCTTCGGCTCCGTAGAGCGATTCGACGACGCAGACTTCAGCGTAGCCTATGTCGACCGCCTCTTTCAGCGCGGAATCTAGATTCTGCCTGCCAGATGATGGGTTGCAGCCCGGAAGCTTATGCGCAGGTGGCAAAGATGCAACGGCGAGGCGCGGGGGGCGGCAAAGCCAATGAAGGCACCAGATTCGAGCGATGCCGGTGCCTTCGATGCTTTGGGAAGAGTTCTTTAGAGGCGTTTCCCATGCCTGACTGCGTTCTCCGCTTTAGAATTCAACCGTTTTGGTTACGTTCATCATCTGCTCGATGTATTCGGCCTTGGCGTCCTTCAAATAGAAAATGCCCATCTTATTGCCGGTTTCTTCGTTATAGATACTGGCCAAAAACGGCATCAGTTCTATCGCCTTGTCGAATAAGGCTGGATTGTCGTCTATCGCAACGGTCCCGCTGATGCGAATCCAGTCAGATCCTTTGCAGCCGACAATCTGCACATGCGGGTTGACTTCAATCTGCTTGTAGACTTCTTTGAAGGTGCCTACGCCAAAGTATTCCTTGTCCCCTTCAATCATGTGAAACGAAACGGGTCGGCAGGCAGGCTTGTCGCCATCGACTGTGGTCAGATAGAACGTGCCGCATTCATCAAGGTAGTCGTGCATTTCTTGCATATCACTCATTATTTTCCCTTCGTAGGTTTGAACATAACGGTTCCATTATCTATACTGTAATTGAAATTAGAAGTACGATATATTCAGATACTGAGTATCTTTTTGGATATCGGAAGGTGTTTTATGAAGCAGACAACTGACGCCAGCGAAGAGGCCCTCACGATGAAAGCAATGGCACTGACCGCAAAGGAAAAGAAGGATCTGTTTGGCGTGTGTCCCTTTGTGACCGCGCAAAAGCTACTTGCGGGAAAGTGGTCGATTATCGTCATGCATCTCTTAAGCGAAGGCCCCGTTCGCTTCAACGAGTTGCTACGACAGCTTCCTCAGATGACGCATGCCACCTTGTCTAGGCAATTGAAATCCCTTGAGGAAAATCAGCTTATCGTTCGTAAAGAATATCCGCAGATTCCTCCTAAGGTCGAGTATTCCTTGAGCCCCATCGGGGAAAGGTTTCGCCCGGTGCTTGATAGTATTCAAACGTGGGGTAACGAATTTATCGACGGTTGCAACTCTGGCAAGCTTAGCCTCTAAGGACTTGTGTAGCTCTTTAGATTATAGGAGGTCGCTATTCCAGTGGCCCCCTAGCTCTTTACCGGTTGTCGCATCGGTCTTGGAAAAAATCGACTTTGACGTCATCGTATCTCCCAACATCAAAAGCAAGACGGCAATCTGAATGATGCCCTTGTCCCTCAGCTCGGCCATGCCATGTTCTGCGCTGTCGGCCATCATCTTGATACTCGAGTTCACCACGCGAGAGACGCTGATATGCTTTCCCGCCATCATGAGCTTGGGGAACGTTTCTCGAATACAGGCAGGGGGTTGGGGCTAATCGGCTGGGAAACGCTCTTCCTGCACTATGCGTGGGAAGCTGGCTTTTTGACGTTAGGGTTTGGACTGAAATGAAGCAGTCATTTCAGAAGTGCGAAGGCGCACGATGCTCGACAAAGCTTGCTGAGTAGACACTGCACGTGCGACCTTTTAGGCTGATTCCAAAAGGCATCCCTTTTTTGGAGGCTTCTAAAACTGGAAACAGAATCCTTTCGAGGCCCTGAAGTGCTGGAAGTATGCGTACCGTTCTTTGTTCCATGTAAGATTACTCTGCGTATCGTTGGCAATATCGCGTGAAATTACTATGCGCACTGTTGTATACTTTGCACTGTATCACAAGATGCGGAAAGGATTTCGATGCTGCTGAAGCGAAAAATTCAAGACGAACTCGCCGAATGGAAGAAAATGTCAGATGGTCGAAGCGCGCTGCTGGTAGAGGGGGCTAGGCGCGTGGGGAAATCAACGGCGGTGGAGGCTTTCGGCAAAGAAGCCTACCGTTCCTATATCCTTATCGATTTTGAGAAAGCATCTCGAGCCATTCGTGAAAACTTCGAGAACAATCTAAGCGATCTCGATACGTTTTTCCAGGTGATATCCCTTGAATACCAAACGCGGCTTTACAGGCGTGGGTCGCTTATCATTTTCGATGAGGTGCAGAAGTTTCCCAAAGCAAGAGAGGCCATCAAGTATCTTGTAGCCGATGGCAGATATGATTTCATAGAAACCGGTTCGTTAATATCCATTAAGGAGAACGTAGAAAACATCGTCATCCCGTCTGAAGAAGATAAAGTGTTCATGCATCCCCTTGATTTCGAGGAATTCGCATGGGCGCTCAACGAAGATCTCCTGTTGGAGTATATCGATGATTGCTGGCAGCACCGCATCGCACTCGAATCGAGCATTCACCAGAGAGCCTCCCGGCTCTTTTATGAATACATGCTGGTAGGCGGCATGCCTCAGAGTGTTCTTGCTTATCGGGGAAATGACAAGAGCTTCTTCGAGGCAGACAAAGCAAAACGGCGAATCCTGTCTCTGTATCGCGATGACATCGGTAAAGCGGCAAGGCGATACCGTTCAAAAGTGTCTGCCGTGTTCGAGGGTATCCCTGGGTTTCTGTCTACACATGAGAAAAAGGTGGTGCTAAGCAAGATCGACGAAGGCAAGACCTTCGATCAATACGATGACCCCCTGTTCTGGCTAGGTGACTCTATGATATGCAATACGTGCTATAAATGCACTGATCCAAATGTGGGCCTCGCCTTGAACAGAGACGATTCTTCCGTTAAATGCTACATGGGCGATACCGGATTGCTGGTAAGTCTTGCTTTTTCCGAGAACGAAGCCACCTCGTCAGATTTATACAGGCGGATCATGTCGGGCAAACTGTCCCTTAACAAGGGAATGTTGTATGAAAACGTGATTGCGCAGATGCTTACCGCAAAAGGGAAGAAGCTCTATTTTTACACCCATTACTCGGTGGAAAAACATCGCAATGACATCGAAATGGACTTTCTTGTATCCAACGAAAGCGCAGTGAGCTACAGGGTTTCCCCCATAGAGGTCAAGTCATCAAAGAATTACACCACCACATCTTACAGCGCGTTCAAGACGAGATTCGGAAAGAGAATAGGCGATTCGTATATCGTGCATCCAAAGACCTTCCAGATTGACGAAGGTGAATACAAGATTCCGGCATATATGTTTTTCTGTCTGTTCAGGGAAGAAACGCATGCCAATTAGAGGTGCCGGTATACGGTTGGCGTTGGATGATTTTGAAGAAGCTGAGCGGCAGCCAATCGAGAGAGAACGACGGAGGGGCTCGGTCAAAAAGGTACGCTGATTCACTTCCCCAGAACCCTCAGCGGAATTGAGTAAATCCCGCCTTCGACCTCACGCGCATATTCGCCATTGCCCGTGATCACGGCCATGAAAGCGGGTGGCTTCACCTGGGCCTTCGGGTTCTTCAGAAGCTTGGCGCGCAGCCTGCTCAAACTGGATACGCCGGCCGCCACCTTGTCTTCGCCTACCTTGAATTCGAAGGCTGCCCAGCGCCCATCTGCCAGCAGTACGATCGCATCTGCTTCAAGGCCCGAATCATCGCGGTAATACCGGATGGCGTTGTTGTCCAAAAGGTCAAGAGACCTTGCGTATACGGACAAATCCCGTATGCATAGATTCTCGAACACCAGCCCGAAAGTCTGCCAGTCTTGCAGCAACGCCTCAGCTGACATTCCCAAGGTGGCCACGGCCAAGCTTGGGTCGGCTAGATAGCGTTTGGGCTTCGTGGAGAATCGCTTCCTTGAACGTGCGGGAGGCGCCCAGCCCGGCACTTCTTCGACTATGTACATGCCTCGCAAGGCGGCGATGTAGGCGGCCACTTTCGCCTCGTCGGCAAGCGCAGCAGGGTTTTCCTCTTCGCCATACATGTCTGCGATTATGGTCTTGTAGGTGGTAGCTTGTCCAAGGTTGCGGGCTATTGAATTCAACAGCCTACGAGCGATATCTCCGTTAAGGCTCAGGCGTGGAATGCTTTCTGAAAACGTGATGTTCAGATACTCACGGGCGATCACCTGGGCGTCTGCCGTATCAAGATCGATAGCTTCGGGCCATCCGCCTCTGCAGGCCGCATTCACCAAACCTAGGGTGTCCTTGCTGGTCGCGCACGGTTCGAACTTTCCGTCAAAAAGACCCTGCAGGCTTATCTTCTGGCTGGATTCGCCTGATTCTGCAAGGCTCATGGGGTACATGCGAATGCGCCCTATGCGCCCCGCTCCACTATGGGATGGCCGCGCGTTCTCATCTTCCGTGGAATCCTGGGCGCTTTTCAGCGGCGTAGATGATCCAGTCAGGATGAATGCACCTCTGGTGCCACGCGTGCGGTCGACTTCGTGGCGCACCGCGTCCCAGATGGGGGGCACTAGCTGCCATTCGTCTACGACATGGGGCTTGTCACCCAAAAGCATTATGGAGGGATCGGACTTTGCGAGTTCCTTGGCCTGGTCAACGTAGCTTACTGACTGGGCGTGCATCAGAGCCGACCAGGTTTTCCCGCACCATTTGGTTCCCGAGATCTCCACTGCTCCGAATATGCGCAGATAGCGCTCAATCTGCTGGTCGACGATTCTAGGCATATAGCCATCGGGCTTTATTGATTCCTGCGCCATTGCCGCCCCCTTAGAAGATATGAGTCGTGGCCACTTGCGGCTTTTCGGGCTGATTTCATTGCCATTATCGAAAAGCCGAATGTCTAGAACATGATAATCCGAATAAATCACTTATGCATTTCCGAATTATACAATGGTGATAATCCGAATACAAGGCAACGAGGCGACAAAGGTTAACGGGTATTATCGAGGTTCTGAAACATACGCAGTAGACGAGGATGCGTGTCTCGACAAGAACAATGTTGCAGGGGTCCAATGAGAAGCCTAATAAGGGATCCAATGAGGGTCAAAACGCCCGCGTCTTCTCAGTCTTGCCCCCACTAGGGCTGCAAGGCCCGCAACGCAGAGTGCCCCCGGATCGATAAGAGTGAAGATGCGCGCCGTATCGCCGGTGTTGGGAGTGCTGGATGCCTGAGGCGATGTTGGCGTGGAGCTGACGGTGGGCGAGGGACCCTCTTTATCTGGGCATGTTGCCGTGATGATAATCTGTCCCTTGACCGCCGCGCCGAAGATGGTGAACTGGCCTGTCTTGGAGTTATGAGCGACCCAGGGGCGTTTTCATATCGATTCCTGCGGTTCTGGAATTGCGGTAAACGGTCTTAAGACCTGTGGTTTTTCAATTCTAGGAGTTCTGCTGGTTCTCCTCTTTCTGTAGCTCCGACTTCGTTTTGTCGGTCATTTGTCGGTTCCAATGTTGGTTCCATTGTTGGTTGACGAAGCCTCAAGGAAAACATCGTTGGAGGAGCAGAGAATGAAGTACACCAGCCGAGGCGAAGCAGATATGCCGCTACATCGGAGACGAGCGGCTGGGAGAGCTCTCCATCCCCGCCATCACATTCACCGCCGAGCAACTTCGCGCGATGCTCGCCGAGGCGCAGCGAAGGGAAGGGGGGAAATGAGCGCATGATGGGCGACGACGCCGAAGGCCATACGCAGGTTCTCCATCTTGCATCCTAAGGGCACTATTGGAGTAAATGCTCACATTAACCTGCCTTGTGTGTGTGAGTGATTGCTTTAATTTCCCATCTTTGAACGGATTGGTGATATGGACTCGTAGATGCTTCCTACCAGTCGATGGCCTCCATGATCGCGACGACCGTACCGCATGCTTCCTGCAGCGATATGTCGCCTACGTAGGGATACCTGCGGGCGTATGTCTCCCAGCGGTCCAGCATGCCGGTATCGGATGCCGCCCTTGATAACCACGTTTTTGCGCCAGGGCGAGAGCGATATCCTCTCGAGCAGACGTTCGAGAAGGTAGTTCTGCATCACCATCTGAGGTGGCACGCCCTCCTCCTTGGCCCTGTTGCGGATGATTGCCTTGAGCTGCATAGCGTTCTTGGTCCTCACAGCAGCACCTCCAGGTAATTGCGGATCTTTCTCTCGACGCCGAGCGCGCGGGCGTATCCCAGCAGCTTCTGAACGTCCTTTCCGCTGCTGCGAGCGTATTGCTTCATGGCCGGGTTGACCACCTGAACGTCCACGACTCGCTGTCCGCGCACCATGTCGCAGAGCGTTCGTTCCAGGTCGTATGCTCTTATCTCGTTGCCGTAGGGGGTTTTGAGCGATGCGAGTCCCAAATCCAGAACGTCATCGGCGCACGTGCGCACTTCTATGCCCGCCTCCCGAGCCTTGGTCGCCCGGTATGAGCGCGGGAAGGTCATGGTAAGGGAGAAGGGGGTTCGGTCTGCGTATCCATGGAGGTAGAGTGCCGTCGCGTCGGAGAACACGCCTTTCGGAAAGCGAAGCTGGGCAGCTAGGAACTCGTCCTCCCAGGCATCGGTCAAGCAGTACACGCCACGCTGGACGCGCTCGAGCTCGCCCGCCTTCACCATATCCGAGATGCGAGCACGCGGGATGCCGGCGTCCATAACCTGCGCCGTGGTCACCAAACCGCCGTTTTCCTGCGCCAAGTCGACGATAGCCTGCATGCCCATCACCTCCACATAGTCCGTTTACACTGAATATTATTTCATATTAAGTTGTAATGGACAATACGGAGAGTAGAATCGATGCCGACATCGAGAGCATTCGCAGGAACCCCGTGCTTGCCGATCTGTTTCAGCGCCTGTCCTTCGGGAAGCTTCGCGGCAGCGCTCTGCGCAAGATCTGCCACGAGACCATAGCCAAGGACAGCTAAAGCTATGAATGCATTTATCTGCCGAGGTTCAAGGACAAGAACGGCTTGTAGCGCCACCTTGTGGGACATGAACCATGTCAAGGGAGGTTCCACCGACCAAGTCACCGACCAAGTCACCGACCCAGTCACATCCCCAGTCACACCCCCAGTCGGCAAGTTGTTGGAGATACTCAGGGATTCTGAGCTTTCAACCTCAGATTTAATGGCTGCAACAACGATTGACAGAGTGGTCCATCACGGGCGATTGGCTGAATTCAACGGTACAAGCAAGCGAATGGATGCGTCGTTAATGCTTGGCCACGTGGAAGTATAGAGGACAGACAAAGGTCAGCAAAGCTGAGGCTGTCAAACCCGAAAAAATTACGCGGCCACTTCCGAAAAATAATGCTTGCCAAAAACACCGTGCAGGCCGATACACCTGAACTGCCGTTTAGCCCGCGCTTCTTCGACGCCCTCTTCAGCCTTGACTCCTACAACTACTTCGGAAGGGAAGAAGGGGTCATCGACAGAATCGCCGCGTACGTGAAGGTCGGCGGAAAGATGCTGATCGCCGTCCCCGGGCTGACGCGGCCCCTGGACGAACAGATGATGGAGGTCTTTTCCAAGTTATGGACCCCTGAGCAGATGGATTATATCCGCACCGTCGATTGGTGGCGCAGCTTGTTCGAGAAGTCCTCAGCAGTCCATCTGGACGCGATAGGCCTGATGGACTGCTATAGGCAGGCATGGATGGATTGGCTTACCTGCGACAATGAATACGCCCAAGGCGATTGCGGCGCGATGGAGGCCGGAGGGCTTGAATTGATGAATCTCATTCAGATCGAACTGAGAGTCGCCTGAGGCATTCCGCAGCGTTCTACGCTTTTGCGATGGGCACCTGCACCTCGGTGAGCCATTCGGCTTCGGAGTCCTTGTTCCAGATGCCGTCGATGTAGCTGGTACGCGGCAGGTCGGTCATGGTATAGCCGTTCTCCTCTATCCACCTGAAAATGTAGGCGTATGCGCTGGCCAGGTCTTCATATGGGCCTTTGTGCATCACCGAAGCCACTGTTGCGGCAGGCACTTCCTTGAAGGCGACTCCATCAAAGTCCGCCTTCTTCTCCGTCACCGCTTCGCAGTACTCGATACGATTGTCGAACTCCCTGTAGCCGTGATCCAGGTTCACGGTGTAGCAATACTCCGGCTTCGCACACTGCAGATTGGGGTACTTTTCCATAACCTGTCTGCCCAGTGCAGGAATGAGTGTGAAATACGCTTCGTAGTTCGGCATGGTCATCTCTTTGGAGTAGACGATGCATGCGGGCAGTTCTTTGATGGTCGTGGCATACGACATGAGCAGTTCCTCCTGTTTTCCCTGCAAGATGAATTGGATTCGGGAAAGCTGGTTTCGCTGGTCGGCGATGTCTTCTTCAAGCTCCTCGGCCCGACGGTTCAAGACAGCCGCAGCGTCTTCACCGTGGTCATACCCATTTTCGAGAACTCGCCGATGCGAAACATCTTTTTCCCCTCCTCTCTGACGAACCCATCTTGCGCCCTCCCGCAGCAGGAGAGTCAAGTACCGGACCGGAAACTGTGCCGTCAATTGTAGAGCCGTCGAACTCCTCTATCCATATTCACCCTTATCAGCGTACGCGATGCTCATAGGATTGATCGGCAGCGAAGAGACATGGCGGGTAGGATGGCGACCGAAAACCAGACAGGTTCTAAATACAGAAACTCATGTACAGAGGCAGGTAAATCCTATTGCCTTCTACTTTCATCTGCTTTGGATGCAATACCACCTCTGAACCGACACGGTTCTTGAATTTCGCATGAAAGTCATCGAGCGAAGTAGTGGAATAACGCTTGGTCGACTTCACCTCGATAGGGCACACACATGGCTTAAGCGATGACGAGGTTCCTCTGGTAAGCAAGAAGTCGACTTCTCTTGCCAACGGGGATTTCCTATTCGCATCCTTTGGCTCTTCTGTCCAGGAATAATAGAACAGACGCTCTGCGTTCGAGCGAATCTGCTGAGCGACGACGTTTTCAACGATCATTCCTTTATTGATGGACAGTTTGCCGAATTGGATGGCTTTATACACCTCAAGTACGTTCTCTCCATCTGCAAATGCGTGACTCACCAACAATCCGGTGTCTGCCATGTAGCATTTTAGGTTCCCCTCATCTTCGGTGAACTTATAACCCACGTTCGGGTCGGTACACCTACGGCACACATTGATGAGATGAGCATCCTCGAGCCACATGACGGCAGACTCGTAGTCACGAGATCGGGCGTTCTTGCCCAGCGTCGAAAACTTGAATCGTTTGCTGCCAGCCGACAGCTGTCCGGGAACTGCGTTGAAAATCGCATAGGCCTTTCTGCCGTCCGGACCACCGAACTTCCCCATATCATCAAGGTAGAGAGCCAGTATTCTGCGTTTGACCTTGTCGCATGCAGCGAAGTCCTTCTTTTCCAAGAAAGCCGAAACCGCCTGGGGCATGCCCCCGACCAACATGTATTCGTTGAAGAGCATTTCGCACTTCCCATGGATGGCCTGCGGCAAAGCAGCACGGTCATCGAAGGAGCGCTTGATCTCGTCGGCGAGCATCTTATCGCCTTGAGCCCACAGATACTCTTCGAAATCCAAAGGATCAAGCGATAGGCGGTCTTCTTCCGAAGGAATAACGATATTTCGCACGTTCTTCTTTATTGAAACCAACGAGCCGGTCTCTATATAGTCGTAGCGACCATCCGCAACCAGGTGCTTTATAAGCTCGCGTGCCTTGGGAAAGTTTTGCACCTCGTCGAAGATGATTACGGCATCTCGCTCAGGCAGCGCCTTGGTGTAATAGAGTTGCAGCATGCGCAGTAGCGTATCGATGTCCCCCTGATTGGTCTCGAACAGGTCGCGCAGTTCCTTGTTCGCGCCGGAGAAGTCTATATAGATGAAGTCTGAGTACTCCTCGGCGGCAAAACGCTTTGCCAAGGTCGTTTTCCCGACACGACGGGCTCCCTCGATGAGCATTGCCGTCTGCCCGAGGGACTCGTTTTTCCACGCGAGCAGCTTTGCGTATGCTTTTCTCTCGAACATGGTCGCTCTCTTTAAGATTCACGGTTTGAGATTATAAACATACGTATTATTTCACAGAATTAGATTCTGGTCTACTGCGAATTTTCACGGTTTTGTCTTGTATGTGATGCATGAGTTGTAGGAAATCCCCTGCTCTCGAATATCCGGTTTCCTCTGAACGATGTGCGCCATCTGTCCTTCTATAGAAATACAAGCTGCATCTGTGCCATTATTGCAGCAAGTTTTTCTATAAAGGAGGTAACCGTGACCAAGACACGGGAACTGCTCCGGTTCATGGAGGGGCGCGGTGGCGTCGCGCGCTCCGCAGACGGTGCACACCCGTTCCCGACGCAAAACAGCGCGCCGCCGCCAAACGCGCGCGGCAGAACACGAACGGTACGGCGACGCACAGTGGGGACAAAAGCCGCGACGCGCGCGGCCGCGAGCAGATGGAGAGGTAGGGGAGCGCCATGAACATTCGCGTCTACTACGACAGCGGGAGGCTCGACGAGTTCGACGTGGAGCACTTCACCGTCTCCGAGCCCTTCGACGGCAGGAACATGCTCACCGACTTCGAGCTACGCTTCGACGAGCTAGGGAAGGAGAGCCTGTGGCTGCAGGCCCATTTCTACGACGTGCGTCCCGAGTACCGCGAGGGCGTCGCACCCGAGGCCGTGCCGGTGGCGCGGCGCATGAAGGGATGGCGGTTCCTCCTGGTGGACAAGAGCGAGATAGGCCGCGTGGCCAAGATCATCGTCAACGGGGAACTCGTCGCCTGGAGGCAGGGGCCGGACCTCGTCAACGGCATCCGCTTCGATGCCCAGGAGATGGCCTGCTATTCCGACGACGTTACCTCTTCGGTCAGCCGCAGGGCCGTCGCGCTGCACGACTATCTCGCCGCCGCGCATCCTGAGCTTGCCGCAGACGAAGACGCCCTCTGCGCGATGTTCGGCTTCACGAGACGCGCCTTCGAGTCGGTGCTCGATGCCGAGCAGATGCAGCCCGTTCAGTCAGACGGCAACGGCACCGACTGGATGGATGAGGACAGCGGAGAGGGGGAAACGCAATGAGATTCGTCATAGGGTTCTTCGCCTGGCTATTCAGGGCCGTCTTCAGGTCGTTCATGTAGGAAAGGGGTCATCATGGGAATCAGTAAGGTTCTTTCGGGAGCGAAAGCACGCATCACAGGTATAAGCAGGAAGAAGTTCATAGCGATTGTCGCATGCCTGGCCGCCGTCGTCATGGTCATCGTCATCGTGGGCA
The DNA here is from genome assembly GCA_023394615.1 of Actinomycetes bacterium. Classification (GTDB taxonomy): domain Bacteria; phylum Actinomycetota; class Coriobacteriia; order Coriobacteriales; family Eggerthellaceae; genus JAEXAI01. The sequence goes on from JAEXAI010000019.1 coordinate 75,995, forward strand.
TGCGCGGTTGCACAGGCGCAGGCGCATCAGAAGATAGCGGTACCACATGCTCCACCAGCGTCGCCACGCAACCCTCCCAAGAAGGGAGCGCCGATAACGCCACAGGCACAAACGCCACCAATTCGAATCAGAATCCTGATGCCGCAGACCCGACCGTCGCCTCAGGCAACGATACTGACAAGGACGGAGATCTTTCATCGCCCACAACAACGCCTTCGTCTGCACCTGATGCATCATCCGGCGGACAATCGCCAGATGCCTCGACGGGCTCCTCCGCATCTGACGGATCCAGCAGTGGCGGCAGCGTGACGGATTCAGGCAATGCGGGTGATGCTGCACCGTCCAAGACCTGGGTCATCGACTACACGCAGATCTGGGTGGAGGACAGCCCAGGCTGGACAGAGCAGGTGCCCGTCTACGGATACGAGGAGCACTCGATTTGCAACGTCTGCAACGCGGACATCACCGGCACTGACGTAGCGGCACATGCCAAAGCACATATGCTCGCGGGCGAAGGCGGCGGCCATCACACCGAGATGGTGCAGATCGTCACTGGCTACGAAACCGAATACCATGAAGCAACCGGCCACTACGAGACCGTGGAGAGCGGCGGGCATTGGGAGTAATAACGCTCTCGGAATCGTAGGCAATAGTGCTATTCGAGCGCCAATAGATAAGGGGCATTAAAAGTCATGGCTCTGACCGAGACCGGCAATAGAAGCTCGAGGTAGCATCTTGATTCTGCTCGTAAAGTGGTATTGCTCCTATACCGTGCCTTAAAAGACAGATGAGGCTCCTCTTTTGAGGAGCCTCATCTGTCTTTATGTCGTACTGCCAAAGGGTCTGGCTATGCAGCAAGAATACTAGTTATGCCACATCCTCCTGCGATAGCTCAGACCCGGTCTTCTTCTCGCCTTTGATGGCAAGGGGGATAAGAACCATGAGAACTATCATGGAAATCGCCATGATGATGAATCCAGCGGTATAGGTTCCAGCCGCGTCGCGCGCATATCCCATAATTGCGGGGAAGATTGCGCCGCCAAGGACAAAACCGAGCAGCTGGATGAACTGCGTGCAAAGCCCCGTACTCTCAACACCCACGCTGCGCGCAGCATAACCAAAGGCAAGCGTTGAATTGCAGTAATTGAAAATACCCAGCAGGGACATGAGGATGACCATGGCGATATAGGCGTTCATGGAAACCGCAGCAGCAAGACCGAAGAAGATGATGACCGCAATGGCGCCGAGCCCAATCATGAGTTTCTTGGTATTCTTTTTCTCAGCGAATTTTGGACAGAAGATGAGGAACGGAATTGCCACAACCGGATAGAGGTTGGCGAGCAGTCCGGACATGGAATCCGTCCAGCCTGCGCCTTCCATGAGAACAGTGGGAACCCAGAACGCCACCACGCAGTATGCAGCTGTCTGGCCTATGATAATGGCCGCACATCCAATGACGGTGCGGTTGGCGATAATCTTTCCAAGGCCAGCGAAGGGATTGGGCTGGGTCGCCTTAAGATGGGCAACGGCCTTTTTTTGATCAGGATAATCCTTCAACCAGATGATACAGACAATAACGAGTATGGCATAGATGACAGCACTAATGGTAGCACCTATTCGCCACCCAACGAAGGACATGACAATGGTAAAACCATAGAGCGCCAGAAGCCCGCCTACGCCATCAGCACTCATCATGACGGCGAAAGAGGCACCTGAAGCAGTTGAGTTGGCTGTCCACTTCTCAGCCAGCGTAAAACCTCCACCTACTACAGCCGCGATACCAATACCTTCGACGGCGCGGGCGACGAGGATCATCGTGTAGGTTTCCGCCATTCCAAATAGAACCTGACCAATGCCCATAACGAACAAACCACCGACGATGACCTTCTTGGTGCTCCAATAGTCTCCGAGAATACCGACGAACAGAATAGTGATTCCTAATGCAACCGTTGAGACAGATGCAAGGTTACCGAATTGAGCATAGGTCATGCCGAGGTCTTGCATGATATTGGAAGACTGAGTGCTGTAGCTGGTGTAACCCAAAAACTGAATGCACTCTACGGCAAATATCAACCACACCATTGCCCATTTATGCTTATAACGAACATCCTCTACTTGAGTAGTCATCTTTTTCTCCTTGCTTTTATAGATAGAAGGACTTGTATGCATTAGCGCACTGCGAGGTGTGGCCCTTCATCACGGCTTCGCCCCTTATATATTTGAAGTCCATGACCTTGCACTTCCAGTCGCCATCAACCTTGGCGAATTGGTTGTTGTAATAGGCGCGGCCAACATATTCAGAACCCGTATTGGCGTTGTACAAGTCATCCTGCAGCGCCCAGACCGCATTCGCAGTTGTGTCACTGGTAATATCAATGTAATGCTGATGTCCATGATGGCTCGAGACCACTCCATCCGGGAATTCTTGTTGGGTCTCCTCGACAAACCACGAGCCACCTCTTATAGCCTCCTCCGTATCACGAACATAGAAGACGAAGTCATCGGTAAAAAGCTCTGCAAACCTAGTCCAGTTCTTTTGATCCATGCAATTCCAGTACTCGCACATAAGCTTCTCGATAGCTCTTTCGTCTTCGAGACGCTGGATTCGTTTTTCTAGTTTTTCGAGAGTTGTCATTTGGCTACCTTCCTTTTCCGTTGCTCATCAACTCTGGATAACCTCATCGTCCCAGCCATCCTGCGGGGAGGCCCACAGAGTCTCATTGAACATAAGACGTTGGATATACCAACGACCATCCGAATCGAGGCTGCCCTCTTCATCGATTTTCACATACTGCTCATCGTACTCGCCCTGCTCGATGAAGCTCTTGCTGCCTGTGGTCTTGCGACCAACGAATGTGCGGTAAAAGCCGATCATGGTCCATTGGCCACTGGCATGAACACCGTCATCGTCGACAACAATGCGCGGATTCATGAAGTTATGACCTAGGACGCCCTTGCCGGGGATGCCGTCAAGTTGTGTCTGATGCCATTTCAGGTGCTCGGCAATCTTTTTGCGGCCGATATGCCCGCCGCCGTTACTGAAAGCGGTCTCATCGCCTGCCGCCCACTCCGCTTCGGGAGCGAAAATACTATCGACTTGAGTGTAGTCATGGTTGTTGTTACACATCGCACCGTAGCGAGCCTTAAGCTGTTTGATTTCCTCAATGTCGCTCAGGCGTCGAACTTCTTTTTCCAGCTCATCAATATTCATCTTTATTTCCGTTCCTCCCTCGGATTCTAATGAGCAATATAGCCACCATCGACGGGTAGCATGGCAGCCGTAATCTGCGAAGCCTCATCTGATGCGAGAAAGAGAATCGCATAGGCCACATCTTCTGGTTTTCCAGGACGTCCCGTGAAATAGTCATCTTTGATCTGCTCAATATATGCCTCGACGCTTCCGCAGGTAGTCTTGGCATACCCCTCTTCAGATTCGGTCATAATGGTGCCAGGCAAGACAGCGTTGACGCGAATACCGTCTTTGCCCAACGCGCATGCGCTACTGCGCGTAATCTGGTTCACTGCTCCCTTTGAGGCATGATAGGGGGCCATACCCTCTCCATAGACGATTTCGGAAAGCATGGATGAGACATTAACGACAGCCCCCTTGGTTTCTTTAAGATAAGGATAAGCAGCCTGAATGGCAAAGAAATACCCTTTGGCGTTGAGATCTAGGACGGCATCGTACTCAGCTTCGGTGCAGTCGATCACGGTCTTCAACGTGCCGTCGCCACCAGCGTTGTTCACCAATACATCGATCTTGCCGAACTCGTCAGCAATCATCTTGAACGTGTTCGGAATCGTTGCAAAATCCGTCATGCTCTGTTTGAAGAACCTTGCGGTCTTCCCCGCAGCGCGAAGCTCATCTGCAAAGGCTTGACCTTCTTGTTCATCGATGTCTACGATGGCTACCTTTGCGCCTTCGTCTGCAAACAGATTCGCCGTAGCTCTTCCGATACCGCTGGCACTTCCTGTGACGATTACTGATTTTCCCAACATTCTTTCCATGGTAAACTCCCATCCTTGTTTGATAACCTTCTGTTGCCGACCTAACCAATTCATTTCAAGAAACGAAACACTAAACTCTTGTACCGACTTCGCGGCCCTCGCGAAGAGCGTCCACCACAAGCGAGGTCGCAGGCCCATTTGCTGCGCCTATGCGAACGACCTCAGACGCGCAGCCCTTCAGTTCGTCGAACAAAGCGTCATTACCTAAAGGCGTCATGAAGACAAGTACGCTGTCAACGTTGACCACCTTGCGCTTCCCGCCCTGCAGAAGAGCGACTGATTTTTTGCTGACGTTCTTGATGCTCGCCCCATTGATAACTTCGATCCCATTTTTCTGGAACCACGCCTCATCTCTCATGAGGTAGCGGGGCGGCATCCTATCGCCAATCTCCTCATCCTCAGAGATTAGCGTGACGTTGCGCCCTCGCTCCGCGAGGAATACCGCGCCCTGCACGCCTTCAATCTGGCCTCCGATGATAGCCACGTTTTTTCCAATGGTGGGAAGCGCGATTTTCGATAGAGAATGAATCGCCTGCGGTCCTAAAATCTTGATGGGAAGCTTGCCCATCTTCGCCAACATCTCAGCATCCTTGACACCGTTCTTGGCATACGGCGAAGCATAGATTCCACCCGTTGCAACAATCACCACATCAGGATTCAATGAAGCGATGGTATCTTTGGTCGCCGCTGTTTTTAGGCGTACATCGACAGAGGACTCATGGATTCTGTCGACCAGGTAATCGCGCACGGCGAAAACGCTGTCGAACTTGCTGCCCTTCACCATTGTGGCCAGAGGAAGGTGCCCGCCTAAAACGCTTTCACGTTCCAACAGCGTCACCTTATGGCCGCGCAAAGAGGCTACGCGAGCCGCTTCCATACCGGCAGGACCGCCACCGACAACCACCACGTTCTTTTTAGTGTCCGCAGGCTTTATCTCGAGCTCGCGCTCACGACCAAAGGAGGGGTTTACTCGACAACGCCTCGGCTCGCCATCGAAAGGATGCTCGCACGTGGCGCAATGCGTACAATGGACTATCTTGTCAAGCTCTCCGCGCTCAATCTTGTTCCCAAGTTCTGGATCCGCCCAAAGCGGACGCCCGAATAGGACGGCATCCACCTTGCCATCGATAATCGCCTGAGCGCCAAGCTTCTCATCCAACCGGCCTCCCGCCAGCACGGGTATGTTGACCGCAGCTCTTATCGCCTGAGCAGCTGGCAGAAGAAGCCCAGTTGCGAATCTACCCTCGTAGGGTTTCATGTAATCATCGACCTCAGGATAAGCCCAATAGTCGGCAACAAACTGGAAGGGGAGCTTTCCATATCCATATCCCGTCACGGAGAGGTAGTCCACACCCGCCTTCTCGAACCATTTCGCCGCCTCGACTCCCTCATCGATAGTCATGGCGCGTTCGTGGCCGAATTCCTGCCCGTTCATACGAATGCCGATGATGAATTCATCGCCGCATGCCTTGCGAATCTCGGAGACTACCTCACGTTGTAAACGCGTACGATTCTCCATGTTCTGAGGGCCATATTCATCGTCCCTCTTATTCCAGATTCGGCTCAGGAAGCTCAGGAGGAAATAGGCATTAGCAGAATGCACCTCGACACCATCAAACCCGGCCTTCTTTGCGCGTATTGCCCCGTTCACGAAAGCCTGCTTGATCTCTGCAATCTCATCATGGGAAACGCCCGTGCAAGGAGAGCAGTACATTTCAGGGCACGGAAGTTCTGCGGCGGTATGCGCCGTAGAGCAGCGCGGGTTCTCTGCGTCACTTGCTCCATCATGGTTGAACTGCGCAATGACAGTGCTCCCATGGGCATGAACGGCATCAGTCAGTTTCTTGAAACCCTCAATCTGAAAATCGGAATGAAGGCCTGCCTCACGCCGCCCATACTCGCAAGGGAAAAACTGAATCGCTCCAACAACTACAAGGCCAGTCCCTCCTTTCGCGAGTGATTCATAGAAATCTATAGCACGCTGTCCCGCCGATTGATCAAGCTCCCAAAAATAGCTTGATTGTGGTGACTTCACCACGCGGTTCCTTATTGTCTTGCCGCCAATCTTGAGCGGTTTAAAAAACGCCTCGGCAATCATCTCGCTGTTCAAGACAGCCCCCTTTCCTGAAGAATCTGTGGCAGATTGGCTGCGCCATTCCGCCCCGTTTGTAAGACCGTTTCCTTGTTTTTTCCTCTTCGAACGCCCAAGTTGTGTACAATATAAACATTCTAGATTTCGGTCTAGATTGTTTACCAGAGTGAAAACTAGAGTACGTTCTACTTTTGTGTATACTACTGCACACGGACTCTAATAGTCAAGAGTTTGCTTGCATTTATTTATGAGCCTGTATTATTCGTTCCATGCCTTTTTGGCAGAGCGGGAAAGGATAGAAAAATGATCGAAGAAACCGCGCGTCAAAAGAAATCCCGCGAGACTAAGGAACGCGTCTTCACAACCGTGCAACGTCTCCTCCGCGAGTATGATTATTCCGCGCTGACCGTTAAGAACATCTGCTCGGAGGTCGGGATAGCGAATGGCACCTTTTTTCATTTCTTCAAGTCAAAAGATGACATGTTAGCTCGCTATCTTAATGAAGGCTTCAAGGGTTACCTTGATTCATTGGGCGTTGATCTTGATGCAGAGCCCGATTTCTCAACGCATTCCCTCAAAGATCAGATAATCGAAATATACCTCCACTATGCGGACTACTGTCAATTGAGTGGCGTGGACTTCATATCTGACTACTACTCCACTAGCAACCAGGCTCTTGCCGTCCATCTATCTGAGAATGGTGAGCCAGGAGACATTGTTTCAGAACGAATTGTGCTCATGGTCAATGCCGCCAAAGAAAAAGGGCTGGTCAACCCAGCAACAGATTCTGAACAAGTTGAGCGCGACCTCTGCACCGTGGTAAAGGGTTCGGTTTTTGACTGGTGTCTCTCTTGTGGCGGTTCAGAGTTCAAGAGCGTTATCGAGCGTCTTCTGGGTATTTATATTGATTCCGAACTTTCCTTAAGAAAACTCCAGTAGGCGAAGCTCATACAAGACACATGTAACCTGTACGTACAGGCCCAGTTCAAAAAGAGAACGGGGACCAAAAGAACCCGCCACACAACAGTGGCGGGTTCTGAAAGCTATCAGTTTTAATAGCTATTGGTTCGTTTTCTTTTCCTCCCTCCCGGAAGCCTCGCCACTCACCTTGCACAAAGCGTAGATGAGTGTTGCGAGAAAGCCAGATACGAGGCCTAACATCCAGAACAGCATGCTCACTTTTCGACAGCCTCCTCGTCGCTGCCGTCACCGTCGTCCTTGCGTCCGCGATGTTTCGCGAGCGCGACCGCACCGGCGGCGCATCCCAGCGCGCCGAGCAGCGCGGCTATGGGAAGCAGGGGTAGGTCGTCGCCAGTCTTGGGCATGTTGCTTCCCGGGGTGGAGGGCGTCTTCTCGTCGGTCATCTCGACCTTGTGCACCTCGCCGTCCGCCTGCACCGTGAAGGCCACTTCCTCGGATACCTCGTATCCGTCGGGGGCGCTCGTCTCACGAAGCATGTAGTCGCCCGGTTTCAGCCCGTTGATGCGATGCGTCGTCCCCTCGGTGTCCCATTCGGCGATGACAGTACCGCTCGCGTCGATCACCTGCAGGTGCGCTCCAGCAAGCTCGGCCCCTGTGGTGGCATCCGTCTTGGAGAAGTCCGTCTTGGTGTAGTCGTCGGTCATAACGACCTTCTGCACGTCGCCCGTGTCCTGCACCGTGAAGGCCACCGCGGTCGTGAGAAGGTACCCCTCGGGCGCGATGGTCTCGGTGAGGACGTACTCACCGGGTTTGAGGCCGTGAATCACATGCTCTATGGCCTACTTTTTCTTTGTTGGTAGAATGTTGGTTGGATGTTGGTTGAACCAACAAAAATGCTCAGGGCAAAGCCCTGAGCAGGAGTTTTGGTCGCGGGGGCTGGATTTAGCTCGCATCAAGGCCAAGCCGCTGCGCGGTGCCTTCGGCAGCCTTGACCCTCGCTGTTGCAGGTGTTCGCAAGCGTACACCCGCAATGAACCATTTGCTTCGTCCGAGACCTCATGACAATATAAATAAAGCCCCTAACGGGGCTTGATTCATATGGTCGCGGGGGCTGGATTTGAACCAACGACCTCCGGGTTATGAGCCCGGCGAGCTACCAGACTGCTCCACCCCGCAAAATTATGTGCTGCAACAGCAGCAATCACATATATTAGTTTTACCGTGCAGTAAAAGCAAGGATAGCTTTTCGCGTTCACAGAACGTACATGTAGCGTGCGGCGCTTGAAGCGCATGTCGATTGCCTAAAAGTCCACTATATTGCCGATAGCGGCGATCTTTCAAATGCTGTTCGATATAAGCGCACCAACGAAATGCATCCATATTGATTTTACCGAGCGGAAAATATTTTCCTTGCAAACTCGCTTTACTATGATAGAGTATGCCCATGCATTTTTCGAGGGAACATAGCATCCAACTTCATGCGACTGCAAGCGGCGCCTCATTTGCCGCAGTTGTCGCTCGCGTCGCTGCCGCACAAGGTCGCCGCGTTTTTTCCGCAGATGCTGCATTCGGCACGTCATCTGCGGCCCTCTATTATTCCTATCGATACCTCTAGCACACGGGGCTTTGCCCGCTGCGGTCTTTTCGGCCGCGCATTGGGCAGATTTTCGTGTGCGCCATGCACCCCCTGCGGATTCGCTTATCTGCGCGCTTCGCGTCAGGCTTATACCAATCAAGCCTGCGCCCGCCTGATTTCCGACTTCGCACTCACCGCTGGTGATTCGCCCAAACGGCTCGCCGCAAACCCAGTTCGAATTGATAAACGATAGGAATTCTCATGATTGAAAAGATTTGCATGGTGCTCATATTCATCGGCGTGGCCGTGGGTGTGGGCATATACTGCCGACGCCACACGGGCAGTGTCGAAGGCTTCATTTTAGGCGGGCGCGACGTGGGCCCCTGGCTTTCCGCGTTCGCTTTCGGTACCAGTTACTTTTCCGCTGTTATCTTCGTCGGTTACGCGGGGCAGTTCGGCTGGAAATACGGCATCGCCGCCACATGGATTGGTATCGGCAACGCCATTTTGGGCAGTCTTCTGGCGTGGTGGGTGCTGGGTGCCCGCACGCGCGATATGACCCATCGTCTGAATGCGAAGACGATGCCGGAATTCTTCGGCGCGCGTTACAAATCGAAAGGTTTGCGCGTGGCATCTGCGGCTATCATTTTTGTTTTCCTGATTCCCTACACTGCCAGTGTCTACAATGGCCTGTCGCGTCTGTTCGGCATGGCATTCGGGCTGCCTTACGAAGTATGCGTTATCGGAATGGCTATTGTTACCTGCATATACGTTGTGCTCGGTGGCTACATGGCCACGGTTGTGAACGATTTCCTACAGGGTATCGTCATGCTGTTCGGCATCGTAGCCGTAGTCGTTGCTGTGATAATGCAAAACGGCGGCTTTACCGAAGCTATCACACAGCTTTCGCTTATTCCCTCCGAAAACTCGTCGATGGCCGGACCGTTTGTGAGCTTTTTTGGACCAGACATCGTGAACCTGCTGGGCGTTATCATCCTGACCAGTTTGGGCACGTGGGGCCTGCCGCAGATGGTGCAGAAATTCTACGCTATCAAAAGCGGCCCGGCCATCAAGCAAAGCGCGATCATCTCCACATTGTTCGCTATTATCGTGGCAGGTGGCAGCTACTTTTTGGGCGGCTTTGGGCGTCTGTACAGCGGGCAGATTGAAATGAGCGCATCGGGCACGCCCATCTACGACTCCATCATCCCCACCATGTTGTCATCGCTGCCCGATCTGCTGGTGGGTATCGTGATTGTGCTGGTGCTTTCCGCATCCATGTCTACGCTTTCCTCGCTGGTGCTCACGTCGTCTTCTACTTTGACGCTCGACGTAATCAAAGACAACTTCGTAAAGGACATGAGCGAGAAGACGCAGCTGCTCTACATGCGGGTGTTGCTGGTGCTGTTCATCATTATTTCCGCGCTGATCGCGATAGTGCAGTACAACTCTTCCATCACGTTCATCGCGCAACTGATGTCCATTTCCTGGGGCGCGCTGGCTGGTTCATTTTTGGGACCGTTTTTCTGGGGACTGTTCAGCAAGCGCATTTCGAAGGTGTCGGTATGGGTCAGTTTCGTTGTTGGCGTAGGGCTCACCGTAGGCAACATGATCTCTGGTTTCGTGGGTACGCCTTGGATTGCATCTCCCATCAACTGCGGTGCGCTGGTGATGGTGCTGTCGATGATCATCGTGCCGTTGGTCAGCTTGTTCACGCCCGCCGTGCACTTCGATGTGGATCCGCTTCATAGCGAGGGTGCCATCGACCGTGAATACGAGCGTGAACTGGAAGAAGAGGGAGAGGCTGGAGCCGAAGCGAAGGCCTAAACAGGAAAAGCCCATCGCGCGGTATTGGTTGCGCGATGGGCTTCAAAAGTGTCGTCGTCGCGAACCGAGCGATGACGACCGGGTCAAACAGGGGCGATAAGGCTGGGTGCAACCCCTGTTTGTGTTATGTGTTCTAGGCCTTTATCACCAGTCGCTCTTCGATGGGCTTGTACTCAAGCGCGTCGGGCTCAGCTACGGGGGTGCCTACGACCATTTGCGTTAGCAGCTTCCAGCTTGCAGGCACATCAAAGGTCTTGGCTACTTCTTCGTCAATCAGCGGGTTGTAATGCTGGATATTCACGCCCAAGCCCTCGCTTGAAAGTGCAGTCCAAACGCTGTATTGCACCATGCCTGATGCCTGCAGTGACCACAGCGGGAAATTATCTGCAAAATTGGGGAACTGCTTTTGCAGACCTTCGACCGTGGTCTGGTCTTCAAAGAATAGCAAGGTAGCATGTCCGGCAGCAAACCCGTTGATTTTAGCCTCTGTGGGCGCGAACTTATCCGCCGGTACGATCCCACGCAATGTTTGCATTACGATATCCCACAGCTTGGCGTGATTATCGCCGAAAAGCGCCACGATGCGCGCGGTTTCACTGTGAAAGGCCGAGGGGGTGTAACGCAGACAGTCGCCCAGAATCTCTTGAATACGCTCATCGCTGATGGGAGACTCGCCGTTCAAAGCATAACGTGTGCGACGATGTTTCATTGCTTCGTAAAGTTCCATGCTCATACTCCTTCTCTTTTATTTGATAGCAGCACGATAGCATATAATGAGCAATATTCCTAGAAGGAAGATAGGCGATGTTGACAAGCGGTGAACATCGGCGTTGACGCATGTGCCTTAGTTGGGCCTTTTATTCTGCTCAATTAAGTCCAAGAGTTCTTGGCGGCTGTGCACGTTTAGTTTCCCATAGACGTTTCTGATGTGGCTTTTCGCCGTGTTAAACGATATGTTTAAATCGTTTGCCACGTAATCGATGCTGCGCCCTTTGCCCAGCAGGAACAAGACCATCATGATGAACAAGTTGTATGCGATGCTCACACAATCGCTTTGCAATATGCCGCTGCCGCCTCAACATAGCCGCTCAGGGCTGTGTGGCGAAACGTCCACAGTTCGTGAAATATGCGATGGGGGATGTTCTTTTTGGGTGAGAGCCAGTTCGCAAACCCCCACCCATAATTGGTGGTAGTAGCTTGCGAACTGGTGAAATACTAAATATGGCGTTGCATACAATCGGAAGGGGAGAATGTGGCGTTGCGTAGGCTCGGGAGGGGGAGGGTGATTGCGCCGCAGTCTTCAACCAATGGCTTTTAACCTATTGCGGGGCCTTCGCTTTCGCAAAAATATTTCATGGAGCACTTTTTCAACTCACGCGTTGAATACAGCAAATGAGGCTGCGATGTTTCGATACCGCGTACCTTCAGCTGGTGGTAAATATCTGCAGCGCATGCCTCGCATGTCGCGGCTTCTTTCCCGTGAATCATTGCATACATGTTCGTCGGCCAGCTCGTCGTGCGCGGACGCTCATAGCAATGACTGACGTGCGAGTTGTCGGCCATCAGGCGACCTGCGTTTTCTACATCGGACTCGGCAATATCCCACACGCTCATGGCGTTATAGGCGAACCCCATTTTGCGGTGCTGAATAATCGCTACGACGCGTCTTGCCACGCCGTCGTCAATCCAATCCCGCAGTTTTGATATCACCGTCTCGGATGTGCAGGAAAAACCCTGTTGATTCAACTCGTGTGCAGTATCGGCAAAGGGATGGGGCCCAAGGCTTATGTTGCCCTGCATGATGCGTATCAACGCTCGGTCGAACTCGCTGAAGCTATCAGAAGAACCTTGAGCCATGCTGGGAAGCTGTCGGATGGCAGCGTGGCTACGATTTGATCCGGTATAGGGGCGGTTATCAGCAGATTCGTTGCGCCTTTTGTTGTGGGTGCTCTCTGCAATACCGCCGTCTGCTTGGCCCGTTGTCATGTCAAAAGCCACGCAAATCTTGAATAGGCGCGTGGCTGGCAGATTCAAAACATCACGGTAGCCGGTTCGCCGCATGATATCGCTCAAGATCAGCTGTAGGCGTTCTTGGCTGCTGGCGATAACGGTGAACCAAACATTGTAGCGTCCGTCGCGCAAATAGTTGTGGGTGACTTCGATATACGAGTTCACTACGCTTGCCACGCTGTCTATATCGGCAGGATTTGTGACTGCGAGTGCGCATAAAGTGCTCGAATATCCCATTCCGCGCGAGTTGAACACCGCGCCCAACCTGCGGATATCGCCAGTCTCACGCATCCGACGGATGAAACGATACGCATCGTCGCCGCTCACTCCACACTCTTTACCTATTTCGTCGTAAGGATTCTCGCAGAGAGGGAATCTGGCTTGGACATATGTGAGAATACGGGCTTGCTCTTCGGCTCTGTCGGAATGCTTTTCTCTGCATTGTGTCTGCTGTGCGACTGCTTGCATCATGCGATTCCAATCTCTTCGTCGGTGAGGTAGCATGCCGGATCGGATGCCCACAAATCTCCTGTGGCCGCTTCAGCTCGCACGCGGAAGTTTCCGCCGCAAATATTCAACCATTTGCACTTTTTGCAGCGCCCAGTCACGAAGGGCCGCTTGTCTTTCAAGCGGAACATCAGCTCGCTTTGCGGTGTGGCCCGGCTTGTATCGCTCCAGATTTCGCTAAATGGACGGTCCTTTACGTTTCCGAAGCTGAAATGACGCCAGAACTGGTCGGCGTACACTTCGCCGTCCCAGCTGACGCACGCGATGCCGTTTCCTGTGGAATTGCCTTGGTTCCATTGCAAAAGCTGCAATGTAGACGCTGCACGCTCGGGGTTTTCCTTCAACAGTTCCATGTAGACAAATGGTCCATCAGCGTGATTGTCGACGGTGAGGATTTCCGGCGTACCGCCACGGTCAAACCAATCTTTGGTGCGCTTCATTATCAATCGAACCGCTTGACGTGTCTCCTCATGGTTTAAATCTTCGTCGATAAGCGAACTTCCACGTCCGGTATAGACCAGGTGATAGAAGCATGCACGCTTGACGTCTTCGGCCTCCATCAGGTCAAAGACTTCGTTGATGTCTTGTTGGTTCAGCTTGTTTACAGTCATGCGCAGCCCGACTTTTATGCCTGCCGCTTTCGCATTTCGAACGCCTTCAATCGCTTTGTCGAAGCTTCCGGGAACGCCTCGAAAGTGGTCGTGGGTTTCGCGCCCGCCATCAAGAGAAACGCCGACGTAGGAAAGCCCGACATCAGCCATGAGTTGCGCTAGCTGCGGGGTAATCAGCGTGCCGTTGGTGGATATGACTACACGCATGCCGCAATCTTTCGCATAGCGTGCGAGCTCGGGCATGTCGGGGCGCAAGGTGGGTTCGCCGCCGCTGAACAGCAGTACCGGAGCTCCGAATGCAGCTAGGTCATCAATCATGGCTTTGCCCTCGTCGGTAGTCATTTCGTTTTCATAGCGCTGTGCGTCTGATTGCGCGTAGCAGTGAACGCATTTCAAGTTGCACGTGCGCGTGCAATTCCACACCACGACTGGTTTTTTGTCTTTGCTGAATTGCAAAAGCTCGCTGGGCAGTGCGCTGGATTGGCGTTTGTATCGCAGTACGTCTGCAGGCTCGACGGCACCGCAGTAGAGTTTCGAGATTCCTATCATGTTACGGTTTCTCTTTCCGGGCCTTCAGGGCACACGCATGCAAGGGGCATGATTGCGTCCCATTTTCGGCACCTTGTTCGTTTGACATGATCTAGTTTCGAAACTATGAGTGAAGATACTCTATGACGCGACGTCGCGCGCAAGCACTCGTATGCCTTCAGCGCAGAGTGTTCACAAAAGGGAATAAGGAGCTACCTCAAATGCTGTATGCGCCCCAATGAACTGCGCTAGGAGATCTCAGGAATGGCGTTTGGGAAAAGAACGTCTCGCGCACCTGAGGTTTTCGAATATGGAGGAAATGTGATTATATCTATCTCTTCATATTATGGTCTGATAACGGACTATTATAGTCCGAAATCAGACCAGCAGCTATGCAAGACGAAGATGTGTTTGATTTAACCCAAATGCTAGAGGCGGCAAGGGTGCGAAAAAGGAGCAGTATATGGAAGAGCCGATGGCGACTATCGACGAGAAATATGCTTCAGTGTGTCATATGACTTCGGCAATCTTTAAAGAATACGCTCCCTTGATAACGGTTTTAGGCGATGTGACCAGCCAGATTATCATTCTAGATTTACTGAATGCCGAAAATACCGGTCTTCGTGTGGGCAAGATCATCGAAGACACTAATTTGTCACGTCCGGCAGTGTCACGTCATATAGGGATGCTGAAAGATGCGGGCGTTGTCTCGGTTCGAAAATGCGGAACGATGAATTACTACTTTCTGAGTATCGGGCAGGATAAGTGGATGCCGCTGAGGACGTTGGTTGAAGCGATGGGTTTCGTGTCGAAAAACTCTTTGGATGAGCGCGCAATCGAAGTGTCATAGCGTGCGAAATACTGCTGATGGAAATAGGAAATGATAATATAAAGCAAGCATAATAATGCGAGGACACAATCGAATATGCGGATATAACCTTCTTTCAAAGAGAAGGTTATATCGTCGCAGATAGCTTTAAATAACTCTATATAACACCAGATAAAGTGGGATTCAGCGAAAAGTTGAATCCCACTTTTTATCGTGATGCGCCTTCGCGTGTAACAGGGGTATCTCACCATTATAAGAACTACTAATAATACTAGTAGATATATCTTATTCTTATATCTCAACTTTGCATACCAAAGATGATTTCAGAAAGATAGCGCTTTATTGTGGGGCGTGTCTTGAGGTTCGATTCTGCATGCTGCAATCAGTGGAACCCAAGACGAGCAAGGCAGGAGCGTTGTGGCAAAAGCAATGCAAAACAACGAAGGAAACTTCAAGAAAGAGGGCAGCCATGGGGAGACCGACTGTTTTTCCAACTGGAACGACTATCTATGATCCTGAAAAGTGCCAGAGCGGTTACACGCTCTTTTCAGGCGAGAGAAAAGGTGCCGTCCTAATTGACATGAACGGCGAGATTGTTCGATTTTGGAAGGAGTTCCAAGGATTTCCCCTCAAGATGATTAAAGGCGGTCATCTGTTCGGAAGCCTGGGCACGCGGGATACAGATGCCGCTTATCAGGATTTCGAAGATGTGACCGAGGTCGATTGGGACGGCAATGTGGAATGGTCGTTCAACCACAATCAGCTGGTGACCGACCCCGATACCGGCGAGCATTGGGTAGCCCGCCAGCATCATGACTACCAGATTGAGGGCAACCCCGTCGGGTACGCCGTACCGGGGCAGGAATCTACGCGGGACTTCAACAAGGTGCTCATCCTGACCCATAATGATGTGTCCAAGCCCAAGATCTCGCCGCAGCTGCTGCTGGAAGACCGCCTGATCGAGGTGGATCGCGAGGGCAACCTGCTGTGGGAGTGGAACATGCTCGACCACTTCAACGAGTTCAATATGTCCGAGGCGCAGAAAAACGTCATGTACCGCGACCCGAACACCCAGCCGACAGGGGAGAGCGGCGAAGGCGATATCTTCCATGTGAACTGCGCAAGCTACCTAGGACCGAACCATTGGTTCGACGAGGGCGACGAGAGGTTCGCGCCCGACAACATCATCATGGACTCGCGCGAGGCGAACATCATGTGGATTGTGAGCCGCGAGAGCGGCAAGGTGGTGTGGCAGATCGGCCCCGATTACACGCAGACACGAGAAATGCGCGTATTCGGTACGCTAGTGGGCCCGCATCATTCTCATATGATCCCCCAGGGACTGCCCGGTGCGGGCAACATTCTGGTCTACGACAACGGCGGTTGGGGCGGCTACGGCTTGCCCTCGCAAGTGTCGAAAATCGGCCTGAAGTCCGAGCGCCGCGACGGCTCGCGTATCGTCGAATTCGATCCTACTACCATGAAGATCGTCTGGAAGTGCGATGCCAGCACGATGGGCTTGGACGGCCCGTTCTATGAGCACTTCTTCTATTCCCCGCTCACCAGCAGCGCGCAGCGCTTGGAAAACGGCAACACGATGATCTGCGAGGGCGTGACCGGGCGCATCTTGGAGGTCACTGCTGAAGGCGAGCTGGTCTGGGAATACATGTACAACGACTTCCTGTACCGCGCCTACCGCATTCCCTATGAATGGATTCCCCAGCTGGATGCGCCTGAAGAAGTGGCGATTGCCCGGCCAGACAACGATGAATTCCGCCTGCCTGGTGCGAAGGCGTCCGACTATGAAAAAAATGTTGTCGCGGTGCAAGGCGTGAAAGGCTACGGGAAGCCTGATGCGTTCTGCGTCGAAACCGTTGGCTGATTGTTGTCATTTTTAGAAAGGGAAAATTATGATGGATACAATCAAGAGGGGAACGAACAAGTGGTTCACGTTTACCCTCGTCGTTTTCGGATCAATCTGCGTGGCTATCGCTATGTTCAAGATATCCGGAACAATGTCGTTCATTATCGCTGATTGGGGAGTTGACGTTTCAACGGCAAGTCTTTTGGTAAGCGTGAAATCTTTTGCAACTTTGCTTATTGCTTTGCCTGCTGGGGCAATCGTCAGGAAAATAGGGGCGCGAAATTCGTTTCTGTTAATCTTGGCCGTTGACGCCATCGCCAATGCTCTCGGTGCCGTGGCTCCGAACTTCACCCTCCTTTTGGTTTCGAGGTTCATTGAAGGGTTGGCTTCCGGAATGGTTTTCGTGGTTCCTCCGGTTATTCTTGCCGATGCATTCCCCGCTGAAAAACGCGGCCTTCCTATGTCTTTGTGGGCGATTTGGAGTTCAGCTGGTGCGTTATTGATTCTCTACATCAATAACCTCGTTACTCCGCTTTTCGG
Organism: Actinomycetes bacterium; assembly: GCA_023394615.1. Lineage (GTDB taxonomy): Bacteria > Actinomycetota > Coriobacteriia > Coriobacteriales > Eggerthellaceae > JAEXAI01. Next base: position 93,308 of record JAEXAI010000019.1, read on the forward strand.
GTGGCAGGCAAACTGGTGGGCCTCTGCGATTCTGCTGGCTATTGCGTTTGTGCTGTGCCTGTTCTTTTTATGGGTGCCGGAAAACTCCGACAAACAGAATGCTCAAGCGCCGCAAGGCAAGAAAACGAAGAAGCAAGGCGCTTGGAGCGAAGCCTTGAAAAGCCCTGCGTGCCTGTGTATTTGCGTTGTGTTCTTTGCGGGCATATTCGGGTCATCTGCCTACGCGACCTATTTCCCTACGTTCCTCAAGAATGTCTACGGAATTTCGCCTGCTGACGCGAATATCTATTCGACGTACTACAACTACCTTTGCATACTGGTAGCGCTTACATTCGGCTTCGTTTTATACAGGGTTGCAAACAAAAACCATCCGAAGCTTTTCGTGGTTGCCGTCCTGTTCTGCTTGGTAGGTGCCGGATTCATGTGGACAATGCCGAATATTCCCTTGGCTGTTGCCTTCTCGCTTCTTGCTGCCATTGGCATGTCGTGTGGCGGACCGCTTGCGCACAACCTTATTCCCGATACGCTGTCGCCGAACGCGATGCCTATCGGCATGGGTATGCTTTCCTTCGCTTCGGGCGTTGCCGGTATAGTTTCGCCGACGATTTGCGGTGGCGTGGTTGATGCTACGGGCAATTGGGCGCTTCTGTTCGTGCCGAACGCCATTGTTGCTTTGATTGGGCTTGTTGCTGCAATTGTGGTCATGGTGGTGTTGAAGAAACGGGCACAGGCCAAAGTAGCGGATTAAGTATTGTTGATACGCCCCTAGCCGTACGGTTGGGGGCGTATTGGTGTCAAGATGAGAACAAGGTAATATTTGTTTGCGCAGTGCGTTGTTTTCACGCGATAATACAAAGCAGATAAAAGAAAGCAACAGGGGGAACAGTGGAAACAGAGGTAAGTGTTCGGGGACGGGTTCAGAGCGACGGAGAGGCTGTCGATGACGAGTTGCTTGAGGAAGAAAAGCGAAGAGTCATGCGCCTCGAGCTGTTTCTAACCGAGAAAAAAGTCGATGATCTCTATCGTTCTCTCGCGCGACGGCTTAATCTTCCCTACGCTGCATTTTTGATACTGACCCGCCTCGTCCGAGAAGATGGTTGTGAGCAAAAGGAAATCCGCGACACCTTTATGCTGAGCAAACAAACTATCAACTCGTCGTTGAAGAAGATGGAAGCAGATGGCCTATTGCGAATCGAGGATAGCGGGCATCGCTCGACCAATGTGTATTTGACCGACGCTGGGCGAAAGCTGTTGGAAGGGGGCGTTGATCAGGTGTATGCCGCAGAAAAGCGCGCGTTTGATTGCTTAAGCGATGACGAGCAAGAAGAAATGGTCCGCATAAGCGGCAGACTCGCCGAAAGCCTTTCTGTCGAGCTGAATGCCCTCCCGCGTTCCGAGTAGCGTTTTGTCGTCCCCGCAGAAGCTTATGGCGCTTTTGTGAGTACTTCTATGCCATTTCAGGTGTATTTCAGATAATTTTGGTTTCATTTACCCTAGCGTGATTCGGATGCGCTCCGAAACGCTTCCGCAAAAGGTACTTGCCGGATGTGGTCGATATGCGAAAGGTAAGGTCATGAAGCCGAAAACTCTCTTTAAAATCGTTGTCGACATCGTGATGCTGGTTTTGTTCTTGCAATTGATGTTTTGCTACGACGTGAGCCCGCTTTTCCACGAAGTGATGGGTATGGTCATTGGTGCGCTGTTTGCAGTGCACGTGGCAATTAACTGGAAAGCAGTGCGTGGACTTTGGCGCGGTTTCCGCGAGGGTAGGTTGAATCCTGCTCGCACACTGTTGCTGATAAGTGATTTGGTATTGCCCGTGGGTATGGCTGTCGCCATCATATCGGGAATGCTCATTGCGACCGAAGTATGGCTGACGCCGGCGAACCCGGCGTTGGTCACCGTGCACAATGTGGCCTCGTATACTTGTCTGGTTATTTTAGCAGGGCATACGCTCCTGCATGCACGCTATCTAGCAGGGTGTTTCAAGCAGTTGCTTCGTGGCAGCTTTTTCCAAAAGGCCGCCAGCTGTGTAGGGGCGGCCGCGATGGTGGTGGCTATGTATGGGACCGGTTTTGCGGTTGCTTTGAATGATGGCGCAGTCTCATCAAGCACCAGCGATACCGTGGCGCAGCAGGCCTATGCAGCCTCGGTAAACGATCGCAGCGCCACTGCAGCGGTGTCCGGTAGACAAGAGGAAGCCACCGCATCAGGTTCTGGTGGCGGCAAAACCGGCAAGAGCGCTTCCGGTACGTCGACGAGCACATCATCTGGGTCATCAGCTACGTCATCGGACACTTCAAATTCGGGATCAACGGCAACGAGCACTGACACTACGTCGGACACCTCGTCGGTGACGCAGGGTACGGCCTCAACAGATGATTCGTCTAGCACGCCCATCTGCACGGCATGCGGCAAGGCTTGCCCGCTGACCGCGCTTCGCTGCAACAAAGGGACCGCGTGGGCGCAGCAAATGGGATATCTCTAATACGCCGCTTGCGGTCCGCCTTGCATCTTTTCCGGGCTCGAACTCTTCCGAACTACCCCACGTCTTCAAACTGCGAGTTGTACAACTGGGCGTAGAACCCGTCTTCGGCAAGCAGCTGTTCGTGAGTGCCTTGTTCGACGATATCACCTTCGCGAATGACCAGAATCAAATCAGCGTTGCGGATGGTGGAAAGCCTATGCGCGATAACAAACGACGTGCGGCCTTTCATCAGGTTGTCCATGGCGGACTGGATGCGCTCTTCGGTGCGTGTGTCTACCGAGCTGGTCGCTTCGTCTAGAATCAATGCCGACCTATCGGCCAAGATAGCGCGTGCGATTGTGAGAAGCTGGCGCTGACCTTGGCTGATGTTGGTCGCGTCCTCGTTGATTTGCATGTTGTAGCCTTCAGGCAACGTGCGGATGAAATGGTCTGCATACGCTGCATTGGCAGCCGCATACACTTCTTCATCGGTGGCATCCAAACGTCCGTAACGGATGTTTTCCATGATACTGCCCTTGAAAAGCCACGTATCCTGCAACACCATGCCGAACGTGTCGCGCAAATCGCGACGGCGGTATTCGCTTATGTCGTGTCCGTCTATGCGGATACTGCCGGAATCCACGTCGTAGAAACGCATGAGCAATTTCACCATAGTGGTCTTGCCTGCGCCCGTTGGGCCCACCAATGCGACGGTTTGGCCCGCATCCACATGGGCGGAAAAATCCTTGATGACTGGTTTGTCTGCGGAATAGCCGAAACGCACGTGGTCGAAATCGATGGAGTGCACCGTAGCGGGCATGGGCAGAGCGTCAGGAACATCTTCTGCTTCATCGGGCTCTCCCAAAAAGACGAACACGCGCTCGGCAGCAGCCGCCATAGATTGCAACATGTTGGAAACTTGTGCCAGCTGGGTGATAGGTTGGGTCAGGTTCTTCACATACTGGATGAATGCCTGGATATCGCCAACGGTGATAACGCCCTGGATGGCAAGCGCTGCGCCGCTCACGGCCACGCCCACATATCCCAAGTTTGCAACGAGGTTCATCAGCGGCATCATCATGCCGGAGAGGAACTGGCTTTTCCACGCCGACTCGTAGAGTATCTGATTCGTTTTTGTGAACTCCCCGGTCACTTTTGACTCGCGATTGAACGCTTGCACAATGTCGTGGCCCGAATACACTTCTTCGACCTGGCCGTTTATGGCGCCCAAGTAATGCTGCTGGGCCAAAAAGTACTTCTGCGAATGCTTCACCACCACGGCGATAAGCGCGGCGGAAACAGGAACGATTACTACGGCGATAAGCGTCATCAACGGGTTGATAGTAAGCATCAGTATCAGGATGCCCACGATAGTGGTAAGCGATGTAATAAGCGTGGTAACGCTTTGGTTCAGGCTCTGGCCCAAAGTGTCTACGTCGTTGGTGATGCGCGAGAGCACGTCACCGGTTGCGTGTGATTCGAAGTATCCCAGTGGCATACGGTCAATTTTGCGCGAGATGTCGCTGCGAAGCCTGAAGCACAGCTTTTGCGTGACGCCCGTCATGACCCAGCCCTGTATGAACGAAAGCACTGCGCTTATCAGGTACAGCCCCATTACCGTTGCCAAAATGCCGGCGATTGCCGAAAAATTGATGCTGCCTGTACCCGCAATTTTTGCGACCAGACCGTTGGCCAGCTCGGTGGTGGCCTGTCCGAGCACTTTGGGGCCGACCACGTTGAACACGGTGGAACCCATGGCGCAGATGATCACGAATATGATAGCAATCTTGAATTTTCCCAGGTAGGCAATGAGCTTGCGAAGGGTGCCTTTGAAATCCTTCGCCTTTTCGCCGGGCATCATGCCGTGCATGGGGCCGTGTCCGCCACCGCCAGGGCGACCGCCGCGCGCTTTGCTGCCTGCTGCGCTCATTTTATCGTTCGTGCTCATGCGACACCACCTCCTTCCAGCTCAGCGGCCGATAGTTGCGACTCGGCAATCTCCCTGTACAGAGGGCAATCACGCAGCAGTTGCGCATGCGTGCCTCGTCCGACGATGCGTCCTTCGTCCATTACCAAGATGTTGTCAGCATGCAGTACGGTGGAAATGCGTTGCGCCACGATAATTACCGTAGAGGTCTTCTCGCGATGCTTCAATGCCGCGCGCAGCTTCATGTCGGTCTCGTAATCAAGTGCCGAGAAGCTGTCGTCAAACAACAGGATGGGTGCGCCGGTAGCCAGCGCGCGGGCGATGGAAAGACGTTGTGCCTGACCGCCCGACACGTTGGTGCCGCCTTGCGATATAAACTCGTCGAAACCCTCTTCTTTCGCGGAAATGAAGTCGTCGGCCTGCGCTACTTGTGCGGCTTCCCTCATCGATTCGTCGCTGATGCCGTCTCCTCCAAATTTGATGTTGCTTTCTATACTGCCCGAAAACAGCGTGCTTTTCTGCGGCACGTAGCCAATCATTTTTCGCAGGTCGGCTAAACTCATGTCGCGGATGTCCACGCCGTCGATACGGATGCTGCCGCCGGTTACGTCGTAGAAGCGTGGAATCAGCTTTAGCACCGTTGATTTACCGCATCCGGTCGATCCGATGATGGCCATTGTCTGACCTGGTCGTGCCATGAAATCGATGTCGTGTACCACGTCTTCTTCGGCACCCGTGTAGCGGAAGTTCGCATGGTCGAATTCCAGCACGCCTCGCATGTTGCCGGCTTGGGCCCCTATTGCGCTCATGTCTGCCGGTTCTTTCGGGTCGCTTATGCTGATTTCGGTATCCAGCACTTCGTCGATGCGCTCTGCGGCCACACCTGCGCGCGGTAGCATGATTGAAATCATGCAAATCATCAAAAACGACATGATGATCATCATCGAGTAGGTGATGAACGCAATCATATCGCCCACTTGCATTGCACCAGTGTCAATTTGCCCGGCCGCCGTCCACACGATTAGCACGCTGACGCCGTTCATTACCAGCGTCATCGCAGGCATCATGAATGTCATCACGCGGTTGGTGAACAACTGCGTCTGCATTAGGTCGTGGTTTGCACCATTGAAACGCGCTTCCTCATGTGTTTCACGGCCGAACGCACGCACCACCGAAATACCGGTGAGTATCTCGCGCGATACCAGATTCAGCTTATCGATGAGCTTCTGCATAATCTTGAATTTCGGCAAGGCCAGCGAAAACAGAAGGATGACCAGCGCCACGATGACCACAACGGCTAGTGCGATAATCCATCCCATGGAAACGTTCGTACCCGCGATCATAATCAATCCGCCGATGCATAAAACGGGAGCATAGAGCACGATACGCATCAGCATGACACATACCATCTGTACCTGCTGCACGTCGTTGGTGGAGCGAGTGATCAGCGATGCGGTTGAGAATCGGTTGATTTCGGCTTCGGAAAAGCGCACGACTTTGCGAAATATCTGTTCACGCAGCGTTTTCGCAATGATTGCAGCGGTGCGTGATGCGACCAGCCCCACCAAGATGGATGCGACAACCAAAAGCAGAGTGAATCCTACCATCAACCCACCGGTGCGCAAAAGGTAGCTCATCTGCATGGCGCCGATATCTTCGCCCAATGACTCGTATTCGGTTTGCGCGAACGCGATAGCCTTCTGCTTGACGATGGTTCCCTGCATGTCTCCCATCTGATTGGTTATCTGTTCTTTCGCTTGATTGATTTGCGCATCGCTTATAACGCCTGCCGCAAAACCAGTCCTGATGGTATCCATGCTCACGTCGCTTGATTCGCTTGCAAACGACAAGATGACTTCCGGCAGACTTTCGATGGAATCAAGTGCATCGATGTTGTTTTGCGCTTCTTGGGTAATAGTGTAGGTGCCGTCTTCTTCTTGTATATAAGCGTCTTTGAATGTCTGTCTGTCGTCAGCAGACACGAATATTAGCAGGTCATCATATGTTTGCGAGCTTATACGCGTAAGGGCGGGGTGCTCGATGCCCTTTTGCTGAATGCCCACGTCCACGATGTCCGATGTGTAATTGGGCAGCGAAAGATCGCAGTAGGCCTGCACTATCAGCAGGGCGAAGATAATCACAATCGCCCCCATATGACGACTCAGGTATTTAAAGATTCTCATTGGCAGTCTCCTTCATCGTCGGTGCAGGGACCTGCAAACGGATGTGGATGGGGCCCGCGCATGCAGGCGGCATCGCGCACTCCTTCTGGGTGGCGTGCGCGCATTACTTCTAGCGATTCGTCCATCTGCTGCGAGCAATCGTCCATCAGATCGACGAGCTCCCGCGCACGTTCTGCGCCCATGCCTTCCACAACCAGCGTGGAATATTCCATCAACAAGGCGCTGATCTCGGAATAGGCGCGCTGCCCTTCGTCAGTGAGGGTGACCAAGGTGCTCCGGCGATCAGCAGGGTCGACATCGCGCATCACGAGTCCCTGCTTTTCAAGCGAGCCAATCATGCGGGATATATTTGGCAGAGATGCGCGCAGGCATTTTGCGATGTCCGAGACTCGCGCGCCTCCTGGTCCCTCTTGCGTTAGGTTCGATATGATGCCCAGAATGAAATAGTGGCGTCGGGGTATCAAAGCCCATGCTGAATGGCCCTGTTTTTGCTGGAAATCTTGGCATGCGACCAAGAATTCCCGCACGAAAGCGTCGTCGGTTGCGGGGGAGGGTCGAGTTGCAGTGTCGTTTGCCGGCTGCTCGGGGTGTTGATTATCGCCTGATGGTTTCGGTTCTTCTTTGGTCATGGTAGTGGATATGGCCGCCTTCCTGCCAATGCGTGCGTATGTGCTGTATAGCCTCGGATACAGTAATAGCTAACATAGTTAATAATTGCAACAGTTAATTAAAATTCAACTTCTGAATCTATGTCGCGTACATAGAGGCAGCAGTGCTAGAATTATGCACGTACGAAAAACCATCAAGGAGGCTTTATCGCCATGCAAGATACAGATACTCAAAAGGACGAAGCACCCCGCGAAGAGCTGGATGTACCTGCGAAGCGCTTGGCAGTTGCGCGCAAAATGACGGGCTGGACCCGTTTCATCGCCGGCGTGCCTGCTGTGGGGCTTTTCATAAGTGCTGTGGTCATGGCTGTCGCAACTTTTATCGAGATGGTCGGTCGTACCATCGAGGCCATAGTCGAAGAGGGCTCGGTTGTGCACTTGGCTACCGAATACATTGAGTACGCGGATATGTTTCTGCTGGCCGTGGTCCTCTACATAATGGCATTGGGCCTGTTCACGCTTTTCGTTACCGATAAGATACCGCTGCCCACTTGGTTGGAATTCCACGACTTCGACGATTTGAAGGAACGCTTGGTCAGTGTTTTATGCGTTATGCTCGGCGTGACTTTTTTGGGCGTGGTCATGGAAGGCAAGATGGATTTGGATCTGCTGTGGATGGGCTTGGCTATTTCGGTGGTCATTGCCGCTCTTACCCTGTTTGTGCGCCTGGTTATCAAAGGTGACCATCACTAGTCAGATTATCGCTTGGCATCATTGGGTGTTGTATGCCGGTTAGCCTTTCATGTTGGCCGAAGTCGTAAGCGTGCGTCATTGCGGCATTTCCACCACCTTTTCTTCCACGAACCAACGCGGGTCCTCGAAAAATAGGTACGTGACATTTTCACCGATGCGCACGGTGTAGCGCATACCGTCCCCACCGGTTTTCAGCGATGCGGCACGCCGCACGTTCATCACGCGGTCGATAGGGAAGCGTTGGCCGTTTTCCCATATGACGGCGGTCGGCATCACGCGCCCGTCTTCATCGAAGCGCGCTTCCACCGATACATAGCGTTTCTCGCGACGTATGATTCCCTTTGCGGCCATACGCTACTACTCCCCGAAAAACCCAACGGGATGCACGACATTGTCGCTTTTGATGTCCAGTGCGGCCAATTCGTCGTCGGAAAGCTCAGTGAGGCGCCGCACGCAGTCGTTGCCAAAGCGCCGACGTAAGTCGTCGATGGCGCTATCCAGCCTTTCGTTTTGGATGCGTGCTTCCTCATCGCCGAACAAATCGGTTTGCCAAGGCATGTCGGCGGGTACCAGCTGCGAGGCCCGCACGGCGATACCGCGCAGGGGACGTCGTTCATCCAATGGTTCGTTTTCGCGCAGCAAACTCCATGCACATTCTGCTACTTCTTGGGTGATGCAGGTGGGGGATGCTAGCGTGCGCTGTCGCGTGCAGCCTGTGAGCAGGTTGGCGTCGCGCACGCCGATGCCGATGCAACGCGCTTTCAGACGACATTCGCGCAGGCGTTGCGCTACCGATTCGGCGAGCAGGTACACGAGCGCTTTGGCGTATTCGGGCGTCGCGATGTCGTGTGGGGCTGTCAGTCCGTTGCCCACCGATTTCACTTCGCGCAGCACATCGCCTGCCGAAGGGTCCATCACTTTTACTGGGCTGTCGTCTTGGCCATTGGCGAAACGTTTCAGCACACCGCCCATTTTCCCCAGACGTGTTTGCAGCAACTCGTCAGATGCGCCAGCCAAATCCCCGATAGTGAAAACGGCTGCACCGTTTAGTTTGCGTTTTGTGGCACGCCCTACATATATCAGCTCTTCAACGGGTAGAGGCCATATCACTTGTCGAAAGTTTTCTGGCGTGATTATCGCGACACCATCTCCGGTGTCGGCATCGCTCCCGAATTTCGCGAACACCTTGTTCCATGACACGCCCACCGAAACCGTGATGCCCAACTCGGCTTTCATCCGCTCTGAAATCTCGCGTGCAACCAAGCGCGCATCGCCCCCGAACAGGTGCAACGAACCAGTTATGTCCAGCCAGCTTTCATCTAGCCCGAACGGTTCCACCCGATCGGTATAGTCGTAATAAATCATGCGTGCCAGCCGCGAATAGCGCATATAGGTTTTGAAATCCGGCGGTACCACTGCTAAATCGGGGCATTTGGCGCGCGCCTGCCATAGCGCCTCGCCGGTTTTCACACCGGCAGCTTTTGCCAGCGGGCTTTTCGCCAATATGATGCCGTGGCGCGACTCCGGGTCGCCGCCCACGGCCATGGCGCGCCCGCGCAATTCGGGTCGTCGGTGCATTTCCACTGATGCATAGAAGCAGTTGCAATCGGAATGCAGTATGACGCGGTCCATGCAATGCTCCTTCCAAATAACGAACGTATGTTCGTATCATAGCATGGTATTGCCAAAGCCGCATCCGAATAAACGATGGAGATAGTAAGACGATGGATGACTGCTATCTGAGCGTGGGTGGTACGGGTGGTGCAGAATGCGTATCTGATGTGACGGGCGCACTAGGCACAGGGGGCTGTGGTTGCGTTGCAGGTGTGACAGGTGCACCAGGCGCGCTTTGCGTCGTGACAGGAGCAGGCGCTATTGCGGGGGTGGTGTTGCTGGGGCTCCCATCGGGATTGTCGTTGTTGCCGCGAATATTCAAAAACGCTATTTGCAACACATATCCCAGCAAATAGGCGAACGCGCAGAATATGAGCAGCACTCCGATGAATGGAATCGCTGCCGCAAGGCCTGCCACGGCGCCACCGATGGTGGCTGATGCGAAACGGTTCATCTTGGGCAGCGCAAGGCGTGCAACAGATGCGCCAACAAACGGTACGGCTATAAATGTAATTGCCAGCAGCGCGAATAGCACGGTGAGGCCTAAAGGTGCCGTCACGCCCAAGCATAGCAGCAAAATCACAGCAATCGGGGCTGCAAAAGCACCGATGAATCCGGTTAGCAGCAAAGGTGCGGTGCGCTGGCGAACCATAACAGCTGAATCATCGATGGGTCTGCGCAGAAGCGCCATCAGAATCAGCGCGATGATAAGCGATGAGGCAATTGAGAACAGCGCAGACATGATGCCGCCACCAAGCAAAAGGGAAACCGGATTTGGCCCGCTGGAGTTTTCATTGCTGGACGATTGCGTGAAATCGGTTGCCCCGATTTGTGCGGTGGAGGGCACGGTGGGAAGGTTTTGCGCTTCCACATGCAGGGTGCCCGCTATCTTGGCATCGGGCCCGACGTTGACGGTTTGTGCATTTACCCACACGTCGCCCATGACGGTCCCGTTGATTGTGACGGTTTTGCCAGCAGCTGAAAGCTCGGTGCTCGTTCCGGAAAAGTCGATGGTTTCGCCAGCTAGGTAAACGCCCTGTGCGGTGACATCTTTGCCAACGGTGAGGGTTTGTCCGGCCGATGTGATGTTGTTTTTCACGGTCGTGTCCGTCAGCGTCAGCGTTTGCGATGCCGTGCGGATGCTGCTGCCTACTTGGCAATCAGCGATGTTGAGGGTGGCACCTGCGGCGATGATATCACTGCCGATGGTCGCTTTGTTCAGGTTCATCTGGTCGCCCGCCCAGTACAAATCGCGCTCGACGCTTTTCAGAGCGGTTGGGTTCTGCGACCCTATCACGTTGCCTGTAGCGGGATTGGCGTCCGCGAAGGCAAGGCTGGTCGGTATGCAGCCGATAGCCAGCGCCAAAGCGCAAGCGAATGATGCGAATCTCTTTCTCATGGTGTGCCCTTCTGGTCGAGCGGAAGTCGTCGAAGGCGTTTCCCTTCGCAATGCCCGCATGTACGATGTTTAGAATACTATCATATGCAGCAGTGTCGCCGAATTCCTCTGACGCCAAATGTATGCGATCAATCATGTTCAACTTGTTGAGAGGACGTCAAATGCTCAGATGGGCGTTTGCGTGGTGGGGGCGAGTGGTATATACTTACCACTCGCGTCGCAAGACGTTTGTGCCAACGTGGCTCAGCTGGTAGAGCAACGCACTCGTAATGCGTAGGTCAGCGGTTCGAATCCGCTCGTTGGCTCCATTAAAAACGCAGGTCACAGGCTATTTTGCTTGTGACCTGCTTTGTTTTAGGGCGGCTTTTTCATTGTATTATTGTGTTTAGGGGCTTCTAAGGGGCTTTTCATTTCATGGGAATATCCGCTCAGAATTGCCCAAAAATGCTCTAAATGGGGCTTCGTCCGTTTAGACACGCTGGTTTCCAAAGACATGGCGGGTTGGGATAGTGCAAGCGGCTCTTTAAAGCGATTCGTCCTGTTCGTGTGCCTCAATCAAATCGATAAGGTCTTGCTTGGAATGCACGCCTAATTTCACGTAGGCTTTTTTCGCATGCGTGCGAACGGTATTTTCAGATAGGAACAACTTATCGGCAATAACACTCTTGCTGCGTCCCTGATAGATGAGCCAAGTCACTTCTAGTTCCCGTTCGCTCAAATCGAATTCGGAACCCAGCCAATCTTGTGTTCTTTCTTGCTGATCTTGGAAAGCCGACACTGTATGAGCGTCGAGCGGTTGGGTGGGCGCATCGTCTCGTTTTGGGGTGGTTACATCGTCGTTTGCGAAAAAGGGTCGTTTCACGGGTATGTTGTTTGAAAGCAGCAGCACCATGCTTGCCGACAATGCCAGCATGATGACCCCTAGTGCCGTATTCAGAGCCTGAGAAGTGTTTTCGCCTACCAGCAATATCAGCAGGCGTCCTAAATCACGCGACAGCACGCGCGCAGCCCAAGCGAAGCCATACACAGCATAAGGATGCATGGTTGTATGGCGGGAAGCATCCTGCAGCGTCACCCACAGCACACCTAGCATGAGCGTGTCGGCGATATTGACAATGGCAACGGCCAAATCGGTGGCGGTTCCCGGGAATACCAAAAGGAGGAATGCCCCGACGGTGGCCGTTATAATCTCGATGCGCCAGAGCAGCGAGAAGCTCAAGCGATGGCGTCGCACGCCTACCAACCACATGATGAACAGGCTTATCGCGACTACTCCCAATTGATGCACCGCGCGCAGCCCTATGCTCATGGGAACGGGATCGCCAGCGGGGAAGCCTCGTGAAATGCCTAGCGCCAATCCGAAAACGATGATTCCCCCGAAAATATAGACGTAGGTGCTTGTCGGTTCATTGTCGTAGCAAGGTTTCGGGCGCGCCCGGCTGCCGGTATCCGTTTGCAGTGTGGCCTTCCAGCAAAGCAGAGCGATAGCTGGCATGAACATGCTGATGAAGTACGCATCGATGGTCGGTAGAAGTGCCAGCGCGAACCCACCCAGCGACCCCAAACCAAGCGAGGCGAACCCGTACATGATTCCCTGTTGCACGCCAAGACGCAGATAGGGTCTCACCCAGAGCGCACCGCCTGCGGCTCCGCCCAAACCGGCAAGGATACTGCCGACTAGAAGGATACTCGATGAGTCGGATGTCTTTCCCGCTATCAAGACAAGCGTCGCTAATGTCATCAGCACAAACGATGACCAGACAACCAGTTTTTGACTCGGTGCTTTCTCGGGACGGCGCAAGGCGATGATGGCTACAATCAGCATGAGGCCGCCGTATGCAAGGTTGCTGACTATGGTGATGAGCCCATCGTCGCTTTGTGTGTAGGATGCGAAGAGATTGCACTGCAGCCATACGCGAGTGGCTGCCAATCCGAGGAAGCAGGCAAGAAACGAACCCCCGAACCAGTGGGCTATGCGGTCGTGCGACTTGGGTCCTCCGCCCGCAGGCGTGGTTGCACTGATAGTGTCGTTGATTCTTGCTTTGTCAGCCATTGTTTTAAACACCCGTCGATTGTCGACAGATATGCAACCCTTTCCCTTTTCCCATTTATTCATTATAGGCTAGTTTTCCTGAGCGTTTCCCCTGCATTTGCCCTCACACGTTGCGGGTGAAACGTACAAATAGGCAATTATCACACGTTAACGGGCTTTTTCCGCACAGGAAAGCAGAGTAGTTTGTTCGTATGCGAAGAAGTCGGGTGTTATGTGTCTCGGTGCGGACACGATACGGCTGAACCATTCAGGAGGGAAAGAGGGATTATGAAAACGAATGCAAACGGGAAAAGCATGACCAGGCGGCAATTCGCCCAAGTGTTCACAGGCGGCGCAGCTGCATTGGCCATGACGGGACTGTTGGGCTGCACACCGAAAAGCGAGCTGCCCAGTGATATTGCGAAAACATACACATGCGACGTATTGGTTGTGGGCGGTGGCGGTGCGGGCGTCACGGCAGCTGGGCAGGCTGCCAATGCGGGCGCGAAGACCATTCTTATCGAAAAGATGTCATGGCTTGCCGGCTCCAGCTCCCTTGCTATCGGAACGTTGTACGGGGCTGGGACGAAGTTGCAGGAGGCAGCTGGCATCCATGATACGCCTGAGGGCCTGCTCGAATACTTTTTGGCGAGCAACGGTGACAAGCTGGATTACGATATTGAAAAGTTCTGCGCCGACCACTTTGGTGAGACCATTGATTGGCTTATGGACGAAATGGGCGTTCCGTTTAAAGCAACCGTTTCGAAGAAGGGCAAAGATACCGTTGCCCGTGGCCATAACATCAACGATCATGCAAACATCGCCCTTGAAGCTGTAGCTGCTTATGCCCATCAAGTGGGGGTTGACTTTCATTTCGGCATGGCTGCAAAATCTTTGGTCACCACAGGCAGCGCCGTCACTGGGGTGCTCGCACGTGATAATATGGGCAACCTTATTCAGTACAATGCCAAAAAAACCATCATCTCATCGGGTGGGTTCTGCAGAAATGCCGACATGATTGACAACTACATGCCCGATTACACTGGCGTGTATACCGAAGTGGGTGTAGGTTGCACCGGTGAGGGATTGCAGATGGGTCTTGACTTGGGTGCGGACTACGTCGGCCACGGTGGCACGAACGGCATTCTAGCTTGTCCTGTGGAGCCGGGTCAGTCGAAGCTGATCAGCAGCAGTGCCCTGTGGGTCAATACGGCCGGAAACCGTTTCGCCAACGAAGGCGGCCAAACTCATGATATCTACTATCAAGTTGCTCATTTCGATGATCAAAAGTTCTACGCCATCTACGATCAGGCGCTTGTGGATTCGCTTACCGCAGCACTGAAGAAAAAAGTCCAAAGCGGTTTGGACGAAGGCATTTTCGCGAAAGCGGAAACGGTGAGTCAAGCAGCGCAAAAACTAGGCGTGAATGGGGATAACGCGCAGATATCCCTTGATTCGTACAATGCTTTGGCAGCAGCTGGCGCAGATACGCAATACAAGAAGAAAGCCGATTACCTGAAACCTTTGACCACGCCTCCTTACTACGTGATGACGATGGGGGTGTGCACGCACGGCAGTTTCGGCGGGTATCGTGTGAACACCGATTTTCAGGTGCTCGACAAAAGCGGAAGTCCCATTCCCAACCTGTATTCAGCTGGTGAGGTATGCTGCGGCACGTTCATCTACGACGACTATCCGGCTGGCGGATGCGGCTTGAATTGGTCTTATACTTCGGGGCGCTATTCGGGAAACAATGCAGCGGCAGCGGCTTTGGGTGCATAGAGAACGGCGGCGATGAGGGAAAATGCCTGCAGTGCGGGCAAGCTGCTACAATATGTCGAAAAACGGTTCTAGGTGCAACAGTGGTGCAGGAAGATGGGCACGGATGGACGGCAGCAGCCAGACACGCGACGATTTAGAGCAGGCTTTTTGGAAACTCTATCCCGAAAAAGGGATAGAACATATCTCTATTCGCGAGCTTACCCAAGTGGCGGGCTATAACCGTGCCACGTTCTATTTGCACTACGACGACATATACGACATGCTTGCCCGCATTGAAGACGACTTGCTCGACCAGTTGGCCGATTGCATAGCCGCGCACCCTATTGAAGGCGGCGGTGCGAAAGCTCTGCCGCTGATGAGCGCCATGTTGGATTTCTATCATCGCAATAAAGACCATTTGGTAGCGCTTTTGGGCGATAAGGGCGATACCGCTTTTGCTCGGAAGTTGAAAGATCAGATGAAGCGAATCCCGATTTGGAAAGTACAAGGTGCAATCGAAGAGCCTTCAGATGATCGAGCGGCGAAGCGATCTGCGCGACGAAGTGCTGCGCAATCGAAGCGGCAGTCAAGCACGCGACAGGACCCTCTGGCAGGCGAGCGGGATCTTTTGCTGGAGCAAACCGTATCCGGTGTGCTGGCCCTTATCACCAGTTGGATGGCTGATTCGCGCGGAGTTTCTGCCTACAGGCTTTTGCACCTGATTTACGACACAGCGATAAAAGGCTAAAGATTGAGAGCGGTGTGCGGTCGTATGGGCGGGTTGCAAACGTTCAAACTCATACCGTATCTTGCTGCCAGTTAGCGCCAACGGGTCACACGATGCTCCACGATGTCGATAGCTGCGTACACGACGACTCCCAGCAGCGCCATGGCGATTATGCCCGCGAACATGCGTGGGTAATTCACCAGCGCCCATGATTGCATAATGAAGTAGCCCAGACCCGTAGTGCCCGCGATGGCCTCTGCGAAAAACAGTACAGCGATAGCCGTGCCCGTGCTGATGCGAAGCGATGTGAGGATTGCGGGCATGGTGGCGGGGATGATCACATGGCGATACATTCCCCAGCGCGAAGATCCCAGCGACCGCGCGGAAAGCAGGAGGCCTTGCGGGAGCGAGCGCACAGAATCGCGGACGGCCACCAGCACTTGGAAAAACACCGTGATGGCAATGAGCACTACTTTCGGTGCGTCGCCCAATCCCAGAATCACGAGCAGTATAGGCAAAATTACCACTTTAGGAATAGGATAGAGCAGATACAGTACGGGCGCGAACAGGGCATCCAGTTTTTTCGAGCGGCCGAACACCATGGCGATAGGAATGGCGGGAAGCGCGCCAATCAGCATGGCGGCAAGCACGCGATACGTGCTTGCCCAGAAATCGGGCAGCAGTGCAGCGGCGTAGCCGGAAAACACTTGAAGCGTACGTATGGGATCGGGTAGTGCAGGGGAGCGAAGCAGCATTGCGGTTATCTGCCAGCCAGCAAGTATAAAGGCGATAGCAAACAGGTAACAGCTGATTTTCTTTGCCACTTTGCGTTTGGTAGATGAGTGTTTTTCTGTGCGTCCAGAGACACTGAGATTGGATTTCCCACTCATCGTGCACCTGCTTCGGCCTCTGATGCTATCGCAAGATTGCGTTTCAGCGTTTCGGCTGGTGCAACCGTTTGCGTGGGATTGTTGCTGCCGGAATAGAGCAGCGAGCGCACGCGCCTGCAGCATTCGTTGAATTCGTGGCAGCCTCTATAGGACTCTTTGCCCATATTTGGATTATCGATGCATCCGATGATGTGTCCTGGCCTCGGTGCGAGTACGATGATGCGTCTTCCCAGGTAGACCGCCTCTTCGATGGAGTGGGTCACCAGCACTTGGGCGTGATTGCGCGTCTGCCATAATTGCAGCAGGGTATTTTGCAGCGATTCGCGCAAGAGCGCGTCCAATGCGGAAAGCGGTTCATCCATCAGCAGAAGATCGAAGTCGAGCGCCAATGATCGGGCGATGGCTAGACGCTGTTTCATGCCGCCAGAGAGTTCTTTGGGATAGGCATCAGCGAAAGCCTCCAGCCCTACTTCGCGCAATGCGCCGTCCGTGCGCCTGCGCGTTTCTGCTTTTGGCGTGCGCCGCATCTCTAGGCCCATCGAAGCGTTTTTGCGGACGGTTTTCCAAGGCATCAGTCCCAAGTCCTGCAGTATCAATGCCGTTTTGCGACGCGGCCCGCTCACGGGTTGGGAGTCTAGGAGCACCTGGCCTTCGCTTGGCTGTAGCAGCCCTGCCGCTATCTGCAGCATGGTCGATTTTCCGCAGCCCGAAGGACCTATAACGGAAATCGGTTCGCCCGATGCCACTTCAAAGCTTAAATGGGAAAGGGCGATGAGGTCATCATCGCCCGCGCAATACTGTAAGCTCACATCTTCGAAGGACAATCGTGCCGCGAATTTTTCGGACGCGCCTTTCGTTGAAGTTTCCGTCATATGCCCCGATTCTCCTTTATCAAGCAGTAGTGAAAGAGCCTGTTTGCTCATCGTATGTCAGCGGTGTTTGCAGATAACCCTTTTTGCTCATCCAATCCAGTACGGGATTAATCATTTCAGATGTGGGCATCTGCGCATGTGGGTACTTGCTGATCTTGTAAGTTGCCGCAACGTTCTCGGAGAGATTCGCGTTGGCTGCCAGCAAATCGCGATAACTTTCAGGGTTGGCATTTATCTTGTCCACTGCCGTGTTCCATACGCGTTCGAGCGATTCCAGCGTGCTCTGCCCGCCATCCTTTTTCAGGAAATCGCTCCGTACGATCATGATGGATTGGGAGATGTTGTCGCCTTGCGTGTCATCAGCCAAAAGCACGCATCCAGACGATTCGCCCAGCGCCAAAAGCGATGCGGGCAGCGCAGCAGCGGCCACTTGATGAGATGTCATGGCCTGGTATCGCACAGGCAGTTTTTGCAACTCCTCGGTTTTTATCTGATCATCTGGTATTCCGGCCTGCTCCATCAATTTGTCCATCACGTATTCCAAGATAGTGTTCGACCCCACGCCGATAGGGGTGTCGGCCAGCTGCGAAAGCGACGTGATTCCACTGTCTGCCGAGGTCATGATGCCGAAACGACCTTGGCTGGCATCGGTGCCCAGTGTGACCCATTCCGCACGCACGTCCGTTGCGCCTGCGCACAAGCTAGCCGCCACCATCGGGTCGGTCATGGCGAAATCAACCGATCCGGACGATACGGCAGAGATTAGCTCGGTCGCTGATTGGAATACCTGCACGTCACCTTCAATGCCTTCTTCAGCGAACAGATTCTGGTCTTTGGCCACCCACATGGGCAGGATGTCTTCTGTGGCAAGCGTGCCGATAACGACCTTTTTCGTTTGGGCGCTCGAACCGCTCGAGGAAGATCCTGAAGAGGTACCCGATTGCGCGCTGCATCCTACGACAGCGCAGGCAATGAGGCATGAGAGAGCAATCAAGGTAAAACTCGTTGCAGCACGGTGCCGCCGTTTTGCCTGAATGGTTGGTGATGCTTTCATAAGAACAGACCCTTTCAATTGGTTCGAGCCCTTTTGATTCTATGGAAGCGCACGCTCGCAGGCAATCGACAATCAGGAGCCGATTGTCGATTGCGTATGCGCGAAAAGTTGTTTTATTCGTTGAACTGGGATAATGATGCTATGATGAGTCCCGTAAAACGAATCGGACAATTGAACAGGAACCGTTGCCCCAGGTATTTCGGCCTTTGATATCGCTCATCGTATAGTGAGTGGCGGGTGCCAAGTAGGGTTTCAATTGCCGAATGAGGAGCATTAGAGGAGCCTGCATCGTGCGCGACATAGACACTGAGATTCAAACGGTCAACATCATGATACAGATGTATTGCAAAGGAAACCACGAGGGCCCGCATCCATGCCCCGAGTGCCGTGAGCTGATGGAGTACTGCGAAAAGCACACGCGCAATTGTCCACGAGGCGAGCAGAAGGGCAACTGCGATGCATGCACCATTCATTGCTATAAACCTGAGATGCGCCAGAAGATTCGTGCTGCCATGCGCTATTCCGGACCGCGCATGATATTCACCCATCCCGTCATGGCCGTTCGCCACCTGCGTCACAAGATTGCTGCGAAAAAGGCAGCGAAGCGCGAGGCGAGTCGGAAAAGCACAAAGGGGCAAATCATCTAAAGAGGCAAAAGTCTTGAAAGGTGTGAGAATTGCAAAGGTATCCCATAATCATATACGAGAGCAAAACTCTATGTGATTTTATATAAAAGCGGTGAGGGCGGAGAAAACGCCGAATGCGAAACCGATGGCCACAATCATGCCTAAAATGGTTTTAACGATAGTAATGCGGCGCTGACGAATGGCCCGTGCACGAAACACAGGATGTTGCGCTGAATCATTTCCGTAAACATACACACCTTTGACTTGCATGCTATGTCGCATTCTAATCGATTCACGTCATGAGTATGTGACTTCGAAACGTATATACCATATATTGTGTTATTTGTCTAGAGTAAATGCAAAATAAGGGATGAATTCAGGGTTCGATGCGCAACCTTCGAGCGCGCGAAACTTTCCAATGTAACCGCAACACGAGGCGCGATGCGCAATGCGGAATGGGGTCGATTCGGGGCGTTTGCGGATCGGTTTTCAAATCTCGGCTGAGGATTCTGCGGACGGAGCAGATTGCATGCGATCCTCAACTTTGGCGAGACCTCCGATTGGTCGCACGACACGCTTTCAGGGCGTTTTCCGATTTGGAAACAGAAAAACGCCAAGTAAACGAAGTAAAGTACGAGCCTCCTTCGCTGCTTTTCGACAAGAAATTTGTGACCTGCGATAACGTAAGGCAAATACCGGCTATTGAGCTTTTTGGTTGCGAATACGGCACCTGCGTCGTACTTTACTTCGGTTGCTCGCCGTTTTTCTGTTTTGAAATCGCAAAATCGTTTCGAGAAGCGAAAACATGCACGACGACACCTGCACGAGCAGATTGATACTGCACGAATCGGGCTTGGTTGCTGCGAAGCATCGAATCGGCAGCACCTGCGCAGGCGGATTTCGGCAACGTGGCGTCAACAACCCCGTGTCGAAAGGGTTGACGCGTATCCGCAAGCGGGTGCAAGACTGTATCATGTATGCGAAAGAGAAAGGTGCATTATGGATGCGAATGGCACAAGTGTTTACGTTGGGTCGAACCCCGATGATTGGAGCGAGCCGGTATCCGCTACGGCGAAAGCTGCGGGCTCTATACCATTTTGCGGTACTGACGGTCCTGCAGTAAGCAGTGCTGTGGGCAGCGCGGCTTCTGCGGGCGGTGGTTTGATAAAGCGCCTCATACTTTGCATCGTTGGCATACTATTGATACTCGTGGGAATCCCGATGCTCATATTGCCGGGGCCTGGAGTGGCGGCTATCGGCGGTGGAATCTTCTGCTTGGTGAAAGGCCTGGGCTTCAAGCGCAAGGTCTGATACTGCTGCGGTCGCAAATGTCACGACGGAGGACGATTTGGACAGTCGCGGTGCTTCAAGCGCAAGGTCTGATACTGCCGCGGTCGCAAGGCCTGGTATTGCTGCGGTCGCAAAACCCGAAGCAAGCATGCTGCATTCGAAAAATCTTCGAACCTTACCTGAATACCCCTTGTACGTTTCGCCTGTTTGAGTAGAATTAATCGCGAAAATTTGATATGCGATCGATGCTATTCAGAAGGATGAAACTCGAAGTGGCTTTAGATAGAGAGAATGTGCTGCAGCACATGACCCTGCATGAGAAATGCATGTTGCTTGCTGGGGCGGATTGCTGGCATACTGCCGGATGCGAGCGTTTGGGTGTGCCGCCGGTCATGATGGCTGATGGGCCGCACGGGCTGCGCAAGCAAGAGGGCGATACCGACATCATGGGTGTGCATGACAGCGTCCCCGTTACTTGTTTTCCCACGTCAAGCGCTATGGCATGTTCCTTCGATACCAATCTGATTGAGCGAATCGGAGCAGCGCTAGGCGATGAGTGCCGTGCGAACGGTGTCAATATGATTTTGGGTCCCGGCGTCAATATCAAGCGTTCGCCTTTGTGCGGTCGCAATTTCGAGTATTTCAGCGAAGACCCTTATCTGGCGGGCAAGATGGCTGCGGCGCACATCAGAGGTGTGCAAAGTCGCGGCGTCGGTACGTCCTTGAAGCATTTCGCGGGCAATTCCCAAGAAAAAGCACGCATGACCAGCGATTCGGTTATTGATTCGAAAGCGCTTCACGAAATATACCTGCATGCGTTTCGTATAGCGGTAGAAGAGGGTCGACCGTGGACGGTCATGACGGCGTACAACCGCCTAAACGGTGTCTACTGTTCCGAGAACCGCTTCCTTATAAAGGACACCCTGCGCGGACTGTGGCATTTCGATGGTATGGTGCTTACTGATTGGGAAGCGCTCAGCAGCGTTATCGAAAGCCTTCCTGCCGGCCTTGACCTAGTGATGCCGGGGGCTCGCCCGGATTACACAAAGGCGTTAGAGCGCGCGGTGCAGACTCATACGATAACCACGTTGGAGCTGAACAGCGCGGTTCGTCACATTCTGGAATTCACTGACAGATGCATGGAGGGGCAACGCATCCCCAGCACGTGCGATAAGGCAGCGAATTTGCATTTGGCGCGCGAGGCCGCCGCTCGATGTGCGGTACTGTTGGAAAACGATGGGGTTTTGCCTCTTTCGGGTACGGAGTCCATGGCCGTGATTGGGTCGTTTGCAAAAACGCCTCGTTATCAGGGGACAGGTTCTTCGAGAATCAACCCCATCGAGCTTGATTGCATATGGGACGCGCTTTGCGAGCGTTATCCGCAAAATGATATGGAATACGCCATTGGCTACGACGCTGCAACCGGTTTGGGCAGCGAAGAGCAGATGGTGCAAGCCGAGCAGGCCGCCGCCTGCTGTGATGTGGCGATAGTGGTGGCCGGGTTGCCCGACAGCTACGAATCTGAAGGCTACGATCGCTACACCATGCGCATGCCGAACAACCAAGTGCATTTAATCGAGCGCGTCTGCGCGGTGAACCCCCATACGGTGGTGGTACTACAAGGCGGTGCTCCCTTCGAGCTTCCATGGCATACGTTGCCTGCGGCGATTTTGCTCATGTACCTTTCGGGTTGCCAAGGAGGCCATGCAACGGTTGACTTGCTTTCCGGCGATGCCAATCCGGCTGGCAAACTGGCGGAAACGTGGCCCATCAAACGCGTCGATGCTCCTACTGCTGGACGGTTCCCTTCTTCGGTGAAGGAGATACTGTATTACGAGAGCATCTACATTGGGTATCGTTACTACGATGCCGTGAATATGCCGGTGGCCTATCCGTTCGGATACGGCTTGTCATATACCACGTTTGACTACGATGATCTTCGTATAGAGCCCATACCCGACGAGTTTGATGGGTTCCGTGTCAGCTGCAACGTGCGCAACACGGGTACTCGCCTCGGGGCGGAGGCAGTGCAGCTCTATATCGCGCCTGTTGATCCCGGCGTTTTCAAAGCGCCTCAGACGCTGCATGGCTTTACGAGCGTTGAGCTGCAGCCTGGGCAGGAAAAACGCGTCGAATTCATGTTGGATGCGCGCTCGTTTGCGCACTATGATGCCGCCGCTCATATCTGGCGCATCGAGGCTGGCGAGTATAAGGTTCGCATCGCGGCCAGCAGCAGGGATGTGCGTCTGCGTGGCTCTGTGCAGGTCGATGGTGATGCGAAGGTGGGCGACAATGCACCACGGCGCTATCATCACCCAACGCCCGGTTGTTTTTCGGCGTCGGCTCAAGATGCTTTAGATGATTTCAAGGTGCTTTATGGCAAAAACCTTCCCGAACAGCGTCCGCTTCGCCCGTTCACGCCCGATTCGACGATGGAGGATACGAGTCATTCGTTTTTCGGCATGATTCTCGTGCCGTTCGTGCGCGCAACGGCATCGGATGCGGTAAGCGGAGACGTTGAAGACTCAGCTGAGTCCAAGATTAATATGTTGGAAGACATGCCGATTAGGTCCATTCACATGCGTGGCATGCAGATGGAAACCGCAACGGTGATGGTAAATGTGCTGAACCGGCATTATGTGCGCGGGTTTACCGGATGGTGCAAAGTGATGCGTACGCGCAGGGCTAAAAAGCTTGCTGCGCGCGCAACCGGAGGGGAAGGTGCGAAAGTGCATCGCGCGCAGGATGTGTCAGCGGGCCAACAGCAGACAGCGTCCGGGCAGGAGTGCCAAGCGCAGCCAACGGATTCCAGCGATAGCTAGCGGCCGTTTCTTCTGCGCAGCAAAACGAACACGATGATGATGACCACCACGATGATAATGAACTCGGTTACGCCGATTCCGCCGATTTTCACGATGTAAGCCCCCTTTGGTCTTCGATGAAGTCTGATGATACACTGTTTGCAGCTCTGTAATCGGATGTGATAGATAGTCGTTGACAAACAGCTGTAAGAGGCGGCTTGCCGGTTGAAGATGGAGGTGGCGTTGATGGTCGCGCGCTTGCTGTGCCTGATCATTGGATATGCGTTCGGCTGTTTTCTGACCGCTGATGCGGTTTCGCGCAGAAAGCTGGGGGAAAGCGCGCTCAACGTGGGGTCGCGCAATCCGGGCATGGCGAATATCGGGTCGCTTCTAGGCACTCGATGGGCTGCTGTGGTTTTGACAGGCGACATTCTGAAAACAGTTGCCGCTTGCGAGATATGCCGATGGGTCATTGCGCCTGATATGGGTCAGCTGGCCGTGCTATGTTCTGGTCTCGGCGTCGTCATCGGTCATAACTATCCTGCATGGACGGGTTTTCGCGGGGGCAAGGGCGTGACTGTCACCTGTTCGGTCATCGTGTTGTTCGACCCTATCTGGGGCGGCCTTGCTTGCGTCGTCGGATTATTGGTCGTACTCTTCGCGCATTATCTGTGTCTGGGGGCTGTGGCTATATCGCTGTCGTTTTGCCTGTTCATTGGCTTGACAAGTGGCATAGGCGAAGCTTTCTGGCTCAGCGTCGCGATTGCCGTTCTGATGCTGATTGCCCATGGTGGTCCATGTTGGCGAGCGCTGCATCATGAAGAGCCCATGACTTTTTTATTCAAGAAGAAAAAAATGTTCTAGCTACGCACGTGCTGCTTGTATTACCACGCGGCTCGCAGGCGTGCTATCTCACTGGCGTATCCGTCCAGTTCGTTGGGGGTTTCCAAGTAAAAGGGGAGGTTCTTCAACGCGGGATGGCGCGTCACGGCGGACAACGCTTCGAAACCGATGTACCCTTCTCCGATTTTCGCATGCCGATCCTTGTGGGCGCCGAGTGGGTTTTGCGAGTCATTCAAATGGATGGCCCTCAATCGTTCCAACCCGACGATACGGTCGAATTCTTCCAACACGCCGTCCAAATTCCCTACGATGTCGTATCCGCCGTCCCATATATGGCACGTGTCAAGGCATACGCCCACATGATCGGAAAGGTCGACTTGCGCGATGATATCGCGGAGGTCTTCGAATCGTCCGCCCACTTCCGTGCCCTTTTTTGCCATCGTCTCCAAAAGCACCGTGGTGGTTTGTTGCGGTTGCAGTACTTCGTTTAGCACTTCGGCTATCTTGTCGACTCCCACATCAAGCCCTTGTTTCACATGGCTTCCGGGGTGGAAGTTGTAGAACTGCCCCGGGGTCGCCTCCATGCGCAGCAAATCATCGGCAAACGTCTCGCGTGCAAACGTGCGGATGCGGGTGTCGGCTGCGCATGCATTCAGGGTGTAGGGTGCGTGTGCGAGGATCGTGTTGATGCCGTGTTCGGCAGCGTATGTGCGAAATGCGCTCACATCTGCCGGATCGATGGCCTTGGCCTTGCCTCCACGTGGGTTGCGCGTAAAAAATTGAAACGTGTTCGCGTCGATGCTCACGGCGGTTTTCGCCATGGCTAGATAGCCTTTTGCGCTGGAAAGATGGCAGCCGATGGTGAAGATTTTCTCGTCAGTGTGTTTTGTCTTTTGGTTTTCCATATGCTGTCCTTTGTGCATCAACTGTCATCTTGCAGTGTTCTTCCTCAGGCTAGCGTTTTGTACGGGCTTTCTAGAAAAATCAATCGAAAATGCGAATCGGATGTATCGGTAATCGCCGCCTGTTCATCGCTACCTTTGGCGGCTGCGTGGTGTATTATGAGCGCAAATGCAAAAAGACGCTTCAGAAGGGGCAATTATGGAATACCAAGATGTTATAGAGCAGCGTTATTCTGTGCGTTCGTTTTCCGACAAAGAGGTCAGCCGCCCAGATGCAGAAGCAATCCTGCAGGCGGGCCGCATAGCTCCGACGGCTCGCAACAATCAGCCGATGCGCGTGTTTGTGGCAACATCATCTGATGATCTAGCCACAATCGATGCCTGCTCGCCGTGCCGCTACGGTGCGCCCCTTGTGCTGATTTTGGGCTATAGCGCGCAGGCGGCAGCCAATCATAAAGACGACGGACGTGGTAATTGGAGCTATGGCCCTATCGATGTGGCGCTCGCGTGGGACCAGATGGCCTGCAAGGCAACCGATTTGGGATTGGGTACTTGTATCGTAGGCTTGTTCGACGAAGGAAAACTGCGCAAAGCCTTCAATATTGATGATGACATTTTGCTGCAAGGGCTGCTTCCCGTTGGCTACCCTGCGCTTGATTCCGTGCCCAGCCCGAAGCACAATGACAGGTTGCCGCTTCAGGAAACGGTGGTGTGGCTGTAGCCCTCTATCGTGGCGTTGCTGTGATTTGTGCGGCGCGCGCTTTGATGATTCCAAGCGCGCGCCGTCGTTCGTTTCTGCTATAATCATCCCGCTTGCGCATCGTTGGGCCCTGCACAAGTCGTCTTATTAGTTGCCCATATCCCGCGGTGAGAGCCGTGCGGAAGGAGAATATCATGATGGAAGAACCATCGAGCGGCGCTGTACTGAAAACCAACGCCATCCCGAAATCCAAGCAGATTGCACGTGCGGGTATTATCGGCGCTGTCTATGCGGCAGCCACTTTGCTGTGCTTGCTGGTGTTGCAGGGTTTGGCTTGGGGGCCGGTGCAATTCCGCATTTCGGAGGCCGTCTGCGTTTTGGCCGTGCTGTCATCTTCGGCTGTTCCCGGCCTGGCCGTCGGATGCGTTATAGCAAACTTGGTGAATGCGGCAATCGGCGGTACGGGTATTTTGGGGATGCTAGACGTGCTGTTTGGCAGCATAGCCACTTTGTTGGGTGCGCTGTGGTGCCGCAAGTTTCGTAGCCGTCCCAAGCTGGCGCTGTTGGGATTCGTGTTGACCAATGCCCTGATTGTTCCCGCATATCTGCCGATTCTGCTACAGGGGCTTGGTTACTACACCATTCCGTTTACGGCCATTTCGCTTGATGGAGCTTATCCTCTCATGTATCTGTTTGGCGTGGTGGCTACGGGTATCGGTGAGGCCGTGGTGATTTACGGTTTAGGTCTGCCGCTTTTGCGGGCGCTGCAGAAGTTCAGTTTGGGCGACGACGAGCAGAACTAGGCATGCTTGAATTGCCGGTTGAATTGTAAAGTCAACTGACACAGTTTTTCGGTGGAATAGGTGCGCAAGAGCCGCTGCTCGACTACAATACCTACAGCAATCAAGCTTATGTGGGCAATTTCTAGTAAAGCAAGGCTGCGTGCAGCCTTGTCGGTTATTGCGTATGCATAGGATTGCAGGGCTGCAGAACGTGCGCGTGTCCTGTCGATATCTGGAAAAAGGAAAACTGTATGAACCCGCTTGTCGTCATTCCTACTTTCGTATCATCTGGCTCTCGCAAAAGGGGCGCATCTCCTTTAGCCACGTACGACCACGCGACGCCTTTGAACCAACAGGGCGAATTGCCGCGTTGTTTGAACTCGCTTTTGCGCGTGCGCGGAATCGGAGCAATCGCTTTGCTGGTGGTGTCTGAGCCATCTGTGGAAGACCGGGCGGCTGAGAAGATTCACGCTATTTGCAATCAGTTTCCCGCATTGAACACTGTCGTTATCGGCACTCCGGAGCTTGCACTGGTTCGCCAGCGCATGGACCAGATGAATGCAGGCGACCTGAATACTGAAATCGGGCTGACTGGATATGGCGCAACGCGTAATTTAGGTCTGCTTCTGGCCAATGCGCTGGGCTTTGATTCCATTGTGTTTTTGGACGATGACGAGGTGATTGAAGACCCAGACTTCTTGCTCAAAGGCGTCTACGGGCTCGGTAAACTGACGCGTCGGGGTATTCCCATTCTGGCTAAGACGGGTTATTACTTGAATTCCGAAGGTACGTTTCACTCGAAAAGTCAGAGCAAATGGTACAACCATTTCTGGCAGCAGGGAGATGCGTTCAACAAGTGGATTGATCAAGCCATGCGCGGGCCTAGGCTTTCACGCAGCAATCATGTGTGCGGCGGCTGCTTGGCCTTGCATAAAGAAGCGTTCAAGCGATTGAGCTTCGATCCGTGGGTCGTGCGCGGAGAGGATTTGGATTACCTGCTAAACCTGCGCATGTACGGCAGCGATATCTGGTTTGATAACAAATGGCATTTGCTGCATCTTCCCCCCGAGACTATCAGCG
Organism: Actinomycetes bacterium; assembly: GCA_023394615.1. Classification (GTDB taxonomy): domain Bacteria; phylum Actinomycetota; class Coriobacteriia; order Coriobacteriales; family Eggerthellaceae; genus JAEXAI01. The sequence goes on from JAEXAI010000019.1 coordinate 120,619, forward strand.
AGGGTGCCCGCTTTCGCCAGGATATCTATCGTTGGCTCTATGAGTACCGTAAGATGGAATATAGCCGCACGCAAATCGACTTGCAGCAAGTGAAACCATCGTCGCTCGAGCCTTACCCTGGTCCATTTCTGGAGCCGGGCATTACCAAACGCATCAAGCGCACGGCATTGCTGCGCAGTTTCGGCAGGCCTGACAAGGCGGAATACCGCAAGGCGGCGAAAGCAGCTACCAATGAGGCAACTACGTATGCGCAGCGCAATTGCGCGAAGTACTTTGAATTCCAGTACGTGTGGCCCGAATTGATGTCGCGCATGGAAAACGACCAGATATTGCACACTGCGCTGCTGCAATCAGTGGCACGCTATCGTGCGGCAGGCGGTGCTCCTGCGGCTCCGGCAGCACCTGCGGGCATTGACCCTGGCATGACCAGCGAGATTCGCCTGAACGTGGCGGAATAGGAAAGCTGTCTCGTGGAATTTTTCCTGATATCCGCAGCGGTCGGTTTGATTGTCGGCGTGCTGTCGGGTCTATTGGGAATCGGCGGCGGTACCATCATCGTGCCGACGTTTCGATTGGGCTTCGGCATGAGCGCCATTCAAGCGACGGCGACATCCCTGTTCACCATCGTGCCGACGTCGCTTGTGGGTTGTATCAAGCATATTCGCAACCATACGTGCAATGTGACGGTAGGATTCGCCGCCGGTTTGGCAGGTGCCTGCACATCGCCGCTCGGCGTGTATTTGGCGTCGCTTTCCCCCTCATGGACCATCATGTTGGTGGCGGCAATGATTATCGGGTATTCGGCGTTCAATATGTTCAGGCGGGCTTTTCGACCAAAGAAAACAGGGCTGCGCAAACAAGAAACCGAACCGCTGTCCGCAAAACGTCAAGCGTTTACCGGTGCGGCTATCGGTCTGGGCGCAGGCATTGCGTCGGGATACGTTGGTGTAGGCGGCGGATTTATCATGGTGCCATTGTTTATCACACTCGTGGGGCTCCCGATGGTGGAATCTTCGGGCACATCATTGATTGCGGTGACTATTCTGGCTATTCCCGGTGCGATAACTCAGATAATGTTGGGCAATGTTGACATTGTGGCAGGTATTGCCATGGCCGTGGGCTCTATCCCGGGAGCCTACCTTGGTGCGATGATGGTAAAGCGGGTTCCCGAAAAGGTTTTGACCGTGTTATTCGGTTGCATACTTATGGTAGCTGCCGTGGCACTAGTGCTCAATGAAGTAGCCTAGTCAAAAAAGTGAATCGCGAACCAGCAGGGTTCGAAAGGCAATACGGAGGGTGTTTTATGAGCAGGCTAGATAAGCAGATGCAATACAAGGTTTTCGAAATCGTCCTATTGATTATCGCGATGATTTCAGGAGCGCTGTTGATTACGTATCTCATCGACCCAGCTCATAACATGTGGGTGATGTTCGTTGCGGGCATGATTTTCACTGCCAGTCTGATTTTGTCGATACGTTTGTGGATGGATCCCGATCGGGTGCGGGCCAATCAATCTGAGGCTATGTTGAACCTAGCCAGCGAAACGCTTGCTGCCATGAGCTCGGGCTTGAACGAGCAGAGTGCACAGCGCATCTGCGAGATGATGCTGCCGGCTACACGCGCGATTGCCGTTGCCATCACGAACACGGAAGTGATTCTGGGGTATGCCGGTCGCGACAAAGATCTGAACCAAGCAGATTCGCCCATACGCACCGTAGCTACGCACGCAACGCTCGCCGATGGCAAGATGCGCGTCATCCGCTCAGCTGAAGAAATTGGGTTTCCGGTGGACCGACACATCATTAATGCGGCCATCATCGTGCCCCTTACAGTGAGTGGAAAAGCAGAAGGCACCTTGAAGTTCTATTACCCCAAGGCCAGCAAGATGAATGAGACGCAGCAATCCATCGCTGCCGGTTTCGGTGAGCTGCTTTCCACGCAGATTGCCGCTGGCAAATTGGAGCAGCAGCGAAAGCTGGCTACGTCCATGGAGCTAAAAGCTCTGCAGGCCCAGATCAACCCCCATTTCCTGTTCAACACTATCAACACCATCGCATCGTTTATCCGCACCGACCCCGACAAGGCACGCGTGCTGTTGCGTGATTTCGCCACGTTCTATCGGCGCACGTTGGAAGATTCCACCGATTTAATTGAGCTGTGGCGAGAAGTGGAGCAGACTGAGCGCTACCTGAGCTTCGAAGTCGCCCGCTTCGGCGAAGAGCGCCTTCAGATGAACACGGATGTACCTGATAATGTGTCGAACATGCTGGTGCCGGCATTTATGGTACAGCCCCTAGTGGAAAATGCTGTAAGACACGCGATGCCTTCGGAAGGCTGTCTGCATATAAATGTGATTGCCCGTTCGAAGGGCGATGACCTGCTTATCGAGATAGCCGACGACGGGGTGGGTATGGATGATGAAACCTGCCAAAACATCATGAGCCCCGAATCGTCGACCGGTTTGGGTATCGCCGTGCGCAACATCCACGATCGCATTGACGGCTACTACGGCCCTGAATCGTTTATGGATGTGGAATCGACCGTAGGCAAGGGCACTACCGTCACGCTGTTTTTGAAATACGGCTGCTCACTCGGCCTCGAATACGACGACGCGAACGCTGTAAGCGAGGATTCGTAAAACGACGTGTCAAAGGGACGGGTCGTTTGACGTGTCAAAGGGACGGGTCGTTTGACACGTTTTTAGAAAAGCGCGCTCCTCAGAATCACAGAGAAACGTCAATAATCCCAGATGAAACAGCATACACACGAAACGTGTAGGCGTGCAGAACAAACAAAAAAAGGCTGCTACAAATATCGCTTATCGGTGGATAAGATATCCGTATCGAAGTTGATTGAGAGAAAATCAAACTATTGAGAGGATGTCGAAAATGGGTAAGAAACGTGCGATGCTGATAGGCCTAGACGGCGCAGATCCAAAGATTGTGAAGCAGCTCATCAGCGAGGGGCGCATGCCCAACTTGAAGAAGCTGTTGGATCAGGGCACTGCCACTGAAGGGTTGAACATGATGGGCGTATTCCCCACGGTCACCCCGCCGAACTGGACCACCTTAGCAACTGGCAACTGGCCCCGCACTCATGGCATCACCTGCTTCACCAATCAGACGTTGGGAAAGTCGCTGGGCATCAGCGAAATGAACTGGGATTCCCGCCGCATCGAGTCCGAGCTTATCTGGGAGGCTATGGAGGACGAGGGCAAGCGCTGCATCATGATGAACTACTGCCAGGCATGGCCAAACCGTGTGAAGGGCAGCAAGAACATCTTCATAGATGGCACCGGTATGGTACCGTTTCTGCGTTCTTCGGCCGACTTCCATAAGTACGTCTATTTGGACGAGAAGGAAGAGAAACTGCGTGAGATTCCGCATACCGTGCGCAAGAGCTCAGGCGACTGCGTAGTCTACGGTGATCAGGCTGAGAAGATGAACAAGGTCGAGGTTACCGACGGCGACCTTGAGAGCCAGGCTGCAGGGTATCACTTCCAGAACGCCGGTGAGTATCATGAGGATACGCCAATGCTGGAGACACCTTCCTTTGTTATGTATGGCAACAGCATCGAGGATGCTGCAAACGGTGACGTCATCGACCGTTTGCACAGCCCTTTGAAAGATGCCTTCAACTGGAGTGTTGACATTCCTGAGAACGCCAAAGAGGGCACCTACGTCATGAACAGCGGTCTCGATCGTCGTCACGTCTTGCTGACTGCGTCAGATGGCGTGCACTACGACACGCTCACCTTCTACAAGAACAAAAAGAGCGAAGCTTGGACCAGCGCCAAGGCCGGCGAGTGGACAGACTGGATCTACGACACCTTCATTTTGGATGACAAGCCTACCAAGGTTGCCTACAAGATTCGTGCGGTAGAGGTGGACCCCGAAGGCAAGCGTGCTGCTTTCTACATTTCCCACACTATGAATCTGGAGAACCACTCCTATTTCTACCCCAAGGATATCGCTCAGGACCTGCTAGACGAGGTCGGTCCGATGCTGTACTTCGGTACCTTCTTCCGTCGCACCGACATCGGCGATGAAGTGGTCGTGGAAACATGGGATCAGAACCATCAGTGGCAGGCAGACGCCTCGAAGTACCTGTTTGAGAAGTATCCTGACTGGCAGCTGTTCTATATCCACCTGCACAGCATCGATCTTATGAACCATTATTACATCAACCAGGCCATCCCCGGATCGCATCCGGACTGGAAACGCCATCGCGAGGCCATCATGAAGGTCTACGAGGTAAACGACAAGTTCATCGGCCAGATGATGGAGTACCTCGACGGCGATACCTCGATGTTCATTGTGAGCGACCATGGTGCCACGCCGCGCTCGGTTGGCTATGACAATCCCGGCATCGGCGAGCTGAGCGGTATCAACGCCAAAGTGCTTGCCGATTTAGGCTACACAGCAGTGAACGCTATCGACGCGGAAAAGGGTCTCTATGAGATTGACTGGGAGCACACCCGCGCGGTGAATAACCGTACCAGCCATATCTATATCAACCTGAAAGGCCGCGACCCCGAGGGCATTGTGGATCCAGAGGACTACGACGACTTGGTGCAGCAGATTATCAGCGACTTGTATGCCTACCGCGATCCGGTCCACGGTGATCGCGTGGTTTCCTTCTGCATGACTCGCGAGGAGATGGAGTGTGTAGGCATGGGCGGCCCGCACTGCGGAGACATCTTCTTCCAACTGAATCCCGACTTCCAATTCGAGCATGCCAACTGCCCCAACGAAGTCACGAATCATGGAAGCTCTGTCGGATGCCTGTTGGTAATGAGCGGTGCCGGCATCAAACAGGGCGTCACGCTGAAGCGACCTGTGCGCAACGTGGACATCGTGCCGACCATTTGCCACTTGCTCGATAACCGCATGCCTCATGAGGTTGAAGGCGGAGTCATCTACCAGGCGCTCGAGGACAACAAGGAATAACGCTGAAAAAGCGATGAGTGCCTGAAGAGCATGAAAAGCGATGGGAGAGGCAGTAAATGATGCTTCTCCCATCGGCAGTGAGGAATTCAGATAGATGGATTGGCTAGCAATGCGCCTCAGTGTTAGACGGTGCGTTAATGGATCGTTAGAAAGACTTTTCCAAGAATGGAATGAAAGCCTTGGTTGCTCTGGTCGGTTTTGTATTGCGGTTGAGAGTGTAGCTGTGGAAAACCTTCACTGGCGGCCGCAAAGGAATGAGAATGATGTCATCCATCTTGGGCGATTTAATCCATTTTGCTGAAGAACGGGTAAGGAAGCTCATGCCGATATTGTTGACTATGGCGTCCAGATAAAGATCCATGGCGCTCGTAGTGAAAACAAAATCGGGTTCACCGAAATGTTGCAGTGTCAGATTCAACCAGTTCCCTCCCACATCCGCTTCACTGTCACTGAGAAAAAGGACAAGAGGATTTTTAAGCACGTTGGAAAGTGAAATCGACTTCTGTTTGGCAAAGGGTGATGATTTGCTGACAGCAACGAGCAAATTGTCCTCATACAGAGGAATCATTTGGATGTCTCTTAAATGCTCTCCTGCAATATCTTGGCTTAAGTGATAATCGCCCGGCATGGATACCAAGCCCATATCGATTCTGTTTTCAAGCAGTCCTTGCAGTATGGCTGGAAGCGATTTGCAATGGATACGAATCTTGACATCAGGACACTCACTGGAAAAGGCATCTATAGCCTCAAACAGTTTGTCTATATTGAAAGAATTGGTGTACATGATGTTGATTTCGCCGGAAACACTCTCGGCATGCGGCAATGATGTGCTCAGTTCGTCCTTCATCTGCTTTTCAAGATGAACAATGCCCTTCGCTTTTTCTAAAACGATTTTGCCTTGGGGTGTCAAGCTAACGCCTTTTGTGGTTCGCGCAAGCAAGGGAACGGACAACTCGTTTTCCAGCGACTTCATTGAACGACTGAGGCTCTGTTGGGTTAAGTGAAGACTTTGAGCCGCTAGATTGATTGATCCGGTCTTGACGACTTCAATAAATTGCTCGAGCTGGTCGATGCGCATTATGCCCCCTATCCAGATGTGTCTTCTCAGAAGATACCATAAAGGTCCGGATAGGGAGACTGAAAGGATGGAAAAGATGGGTTCGCAAAATGCCGTGATGGATGCATCGGCCGTGAAATGTCGAGCGTCAGCGATTGCGGATAAAGTGGATTTGATAGAGGCCCGAAACCTCGAGGTCAAGGAGGGCTCGAAGGTCATTGTCAAGGATGTCGACTGGCATATCAGGCCCGGCGAGAACTGGGTGCTGTTCGGCTTGAATGGCTGCGGCAAGACCACCCTGCTCTCCCGCCTGTGCGCCTACCTCTCGCCTAGTGCGGGCGAAGTGCGCCTATTCGGAGAGACGGTCAACGAGGAAAACCAGGTGCGACTGCGCCGACGCGTGGGGTGGGTGAGCGGCTCGTTTTTCGACAAGTACCTACGTCACGAGGCGGTGCAGGAGATAGTGCTCGCCGGCAAGTACGGCACGTTGGGGTTTCACGACGAGTGGCCGGATGACGCCGACGTGCGCCGTGCCAAGCGGCTTTTGCGCTCCATGGGCCTGGCCGAAAAGGCGCGCTACCCCTACAGCACGCTTTCCAAGGGCCAGCAGCAGAAGGTGCTGATAGCCCGCGCGCTGATGGCGGAGGATCTGGAGGTGCTGGTGCTCGACGAGCCCTGTAGCGGCTTGGACATCATATCGCGTGAGCGCTTCTTGCACCTCGTGGAGGGCGTCGTCTCGCAGAGGGAGTTCGCGGTGGTTTATGTGACCCACCACACAGAAGAGATACTGCCGTTCTTCAACAAGGCCGCGCTCATGCGCGATGGCGGGCTCTACGCCATGGGGGACTTGAAAGACGTATTCTGCGACGACGTGCTGACAGGGTTTTTCGACACGCCCGCCGAGGTGCTGTGGTCGCGCAGGCACTTCTTCATAAACCTGGAGGTCTCAGAGGAGGCCTCGATAGAAGACGTGTTCATCTGATTTCGAAAGGAGCGTGGCCGGTATGGCTACTGAGAAGGTGCTCGACGAGCGCGCCGCGCGTTGCGTGTGCAAGCTGTGCGGAGGCGAGCTGCAGAAAAAGGTTGTGGTCTACAACAAGTACGGCGGATCGGGACTGGAGCTGTACTGTCCCGCCTGCGAGAAGATCGAGTACGGCACCGAGCCCGAGATATTCGCGCTCGCGAGCGATTTCGTGGACAGCGTGGAGTTCGACTACTTCCCTGACATGGAAGGCGGCGCGCTGCACGAGCAACTCAACATCGCCAAGGTATGCGATGTGTTGGGCTGGATATACCGCAGGACCGGTGTTTTGGATGGCGAAGGGTTGCACCTAGACCGGGTAAACGACTTCGATTAACAAGCGCGCCTGCAGCAGGCTCGCATTATAGAAAACACATTGAATCTATGCGTGAGAGCGCATGGATTCGTGCGCTCTTTTTCCTGTTCGAGAGCTTGATTGAAAATTCTGATCAATGTGCGCATGCAGGGATTCCTTGCCGTCGAGCAGGATGATGAGGCCACACGCAAAACGTGTAAGTAATGCGCTCAAACACAAAAAGGCTGCTACAAATAAAAATTATCGGTAGATAAGATAAAAAAATAAAGCGAGGTAGGTAATCGCTTAACCATTGGAGAGAGAGTATAGGGGAGGATACATGAGCGCAGAAAAATCGTATAAGTCATACATTCATGTTGCCGTAATGTTGGTATTCATGTTCGGGTTTGGATATCTGCCGCCAATTGGAGGTATCACTGCTTTGGGCATGCAGACCCTTGGTATTTTCATTGCTGTCATTTACGGATGGTCTACACTCGGCATGATATGGCCGAGTCTTCTAGGTCTTGCCGCATTGAGCCTGCTGCCTGGTAGTGGTGCTATTGCCACGTTCAAAGCCGGCTTCGGCGATAGGGTGACGGTGGCGATATTTTTCTTTCTGCTGTTCGGAGAGCTTATCAGCAAGGTGGGGCTGTCGAAGTTCATCGCCGACTGGTGTGTGAGCAGGAAATTTGCACAGGGCAGACCATACGCAATTCTGATTATGTTCTGCCTAGCCGGCGCATTCGTGTCTGCCTTTGTAAATTGTTTCGCTGGCATCATCTTAATATGGGGTGTCTTCTACAGCTTCTGCGATGAGGTGGGGCTGAAGCCCGGTGATCCGTTTGCGAAGCTATCGTTGATAGCTTTGATTTTCATTACTCTTGCAGCTGGTGACATCCTTCCCTTTATGGGGCTGTCCATCCTGGCTGTTGGCTTGCAGCAGAGTATGCTGGGAATCGCTATGCCCTACGTTACCTTTACCGTCGTACAGCTGTTCATGGTTGTGCTGGCGGCAGGTATGTATCTTCTGCTGGTGAAGTTTGTGTTCAAACCTGATACTTCCAAGGTAGCGGCATATGTGCCCAAACAGCAGGAACTGAAAATGAACGGCGAGCAGAAGTTCGTGTTCGGCCTGCTGATAGGTCTTCTGGTGACGCTCTTTCTTCCCGGACTGCTGCCTTCCGATTGGGCGATCACGGTTGCTTTGAAGGCACTCGACTTGGCTGGCGTTTTGGCGATTGTGTTTGTAATCTACTACGTAGTGCATCTGCGCGACGGTAATGGAGTGCCTTTCAGTGAGGTCGCCAAGGGAATGAACTGGAGTCTGATTCTGATGTTCGCAACGGTGGCCCCGCTCGCCGCTGCGGTAAACAATGCCGATTCGGGCATCCTTACCGCTGCGAGTACTATGCTGCAAAGCGTTGTCGGTGGTATGAATCCGTATCTGTTCACCATCATCATCATCCTGATTGCATCCATCATGACGCAGTTCTGCAACAACGTCGCGATTCTGCTGATGGTCATGCCTATCATGCTGACCTTCGCTACCCAATTAGGTGCAAACCCCGTCGTCCTGACGATGCTCGCGGCATTCAACCTGAACATCGCGTTCTGCACGCCTGCGGCTTCAGGGCCTGCGGCGATGATGTTCAGTAACAAGAAATGGATTGGGACAGGGGCATCGTATATGCATGGCGTGATTATCTTCGTGATAACTATGCTAGCTACTATCGCAGGTATGTTCTTGGCGCTGGCGTTGGTGTAGCGCGTCGGTATGTAGCTGCGGGTTAGGCGTGTCAGTGGGACGGGTCGTTTGACACGTTTTTAGAAAAGCCGGGGAATGAAAGCCAACTCTATCCCCCTTATAAAAGGCGGTCATTGTTCCAATTGGGACGGTGGCCGTCTTTTTTCTTCCAAAAATCAGGCTTGTCAAACGTTCGTGATACCAATGGGCGCTTTCCACACTCATAAAACGATGTTAAGAAGTTTTCACAGAACCGATAAGATTTAGGCGTACTTTGTTCTATACTAAGATTATCTGAAGAGCGGCCCGGCTAATGCAGAGGGTCGCGCGGAAAGGAAGGAGCACGTGGTGCTGAAAGCGATAATCGTTGATGATGAGGCCCCCGCGCGCTCAGAGATGAAGTTTCTGCTGGATGAATTGGACCAAACGGAAGTGGTCGCAGAAGCAGCTAGTGTTCGCGAGGCCATTGAAAAGCTGAAAGAATACCCCTGTGACGTCATGTTCTTGGACATCAGCATGCCGGAAGCGAGCGGGTTGCAATTGGCAGAGGCCCTTCAACATTTGAAATTCCCCCCGGCGGTTGTGTTCGTGACCGCATATAGCGAGTTCGCCATCGACGCATTCAAAGTGAACGCCATTGACTACTTGGTGAAGCCAGTTGAATCCGAGCGTCTGGCGCAGGCCATCGCTCGTGTGCGCGAGCATGTGGCGTTGCATGCCAAGGTTCAGAAGCTCGATCGCATACCCGTCGAAAAAGGCGGCAAAAAGATACTCATCGGCATCGATACCATTCGCTACGTTATGGCTCGCGATGATTATGCTTACCTGCAAACAGACACCGATCGCTATTTCAGTACGGTCAGCTTGGCTCAGCTGGAAAAACGCTTGGATGGTCATGGTTTCTTCCGCGTGCATCGTGGCTACTTGGTGAACTTGTCCCTTGTCACCGAAGTGGAATCGGTCGCCGGCGGCACGTTGCTTTTGACCATGGATGGCGTTGAGGAGAAAATCCCCGTATCGCGCCGTCGCGTTTCCGCGTTGAAAAAAGCACTCGGTCTGTAATAGGGTTTCCGGCGCACGAAATGCGCAGTTTGCCAAAATGAGTGTTATCTCACAACCGGTTGGTCGGCATAAAAACGGTGCGTTATCGGCTGCATTTCCCATTCGTTTCGATTTGCGTCACGATACCTCCACGGATTTTTGCGCAGAATCTAAGCTTTGCTACAATGTCATAACACATCGCGCTGCGCGCGAAACATACTTATGCAATGGGCGAAATAGTTGAATGAGGCTCCTTGAAAATCAGGGTGCCAACGTTTGGCTCGACGCTTCCATATCCGTATATGAAAGAGGGTTCTATGCTAAGCAGCGATTTGGAGAAGCTTTATCCTTCTGCAAAGACCTTGGTAAAGGAACAGGTTGCCAGCCGCATGCATGAAAAGGATGCGTCGCTGTTCGATTATGATGACGAAGCGAACCAATGCGCTCGACACTATATGGGTTGGACCGATTTGGCTACCAACCCGCCGTATCCTATCGAAAAGATTCAGGATTTCGCAAACGAGCAAGTTGCTGCGGGCTTGCGTACGGTCATTCTGATAGGCGAGGGCGGATCCACCCAGGCTCCCATGACCATCACGAAATACAACAAAGTGGATTCATCCCGCGTGAAATTCAAAACGCTCGATTCCGACTCACCTGTGCGTGTGCGCTCCATTTTGGCCGAGTGCGACCCGAAAAGCACTTTGATTATGATCAGCTCGAAAAGCGGCACGACCATCGAACCGCGATTGGGCTTGCAAGCTGTACGCCAAGAACTCGCTGAAACATTAAGCGACGAAGAGATCGTGCATCACTTGGTAGCTATCACCGATCCTAGCAGCGAGCTTGAAGCGCAGGCGAAAAACGAGGGATGGCTCGCGGTCTTTCTAGGTGAGCCGACAGTCGGCGGTCGATTCAGCGCGCTTTCTGTATTCGGCTTGGTATCGGCAGCTCTGGTAGGCATCGATTTGCGCGAATTTATGGAGCATGCGAAGCAGGCAGAGATTGCTTGCAGCGAGGATTCCATCGATAATCCAGCTATCATGCTGGCAGCGTTTCTGTATGACAACTATCTGCTGGGCCGCGACAAGTTCAGTTTCCTGACCCCGAAACGTGGCCGCGTGCTGGGCTTATGGATAGAACAGTTGGTGGCTGAGAGCTTGGGCAAGAAAGGCAAAGGCATACTGCCCAACATCGAGGCTGACCCCTTGGTGCTGACCAAAGACGCCGGCGATCGCAGCGTCATCATGTATCAGACCCGTACCGACTTGTGGGATGAGCGCAAAAACTTCGAGATGAGCCTAGCTTACATGGATCAGGCGATTCCGCACGTACGCTATCGCATTGACAGCGTATTAGAAGTGGCCGAGCACTTTGTGATGTGGGAATACGCAATCGCCATGTGCGGGTACCTCATGCGCGTGTGCCCCTTCGACCAACCCGATGTAGCCAGTGCGAAGGCCGTTGTTTTGGACATTCTGGAAAACGGGCAGCCCGAGCCTGATTTCGTGCAAGACTACATCGGCGATATGAATATGGGTGAAATCGAGGTTCGCTTAGGCGATACCATGAAAGGTGCTACCAGTTTGGAAGAAGCGCTGGTAAAACTGCTCTCCAGCATACAACCGGGCGATTATTTCGCCTGCAATGCTTTCTTGCCTTTCACCGGCGAGGGCAGGCGCGAGGCGCTGGAAGCCATTCGCCATGCAATAGCCGATGAGTTCGGCGTCGTGTCGTGCTTGGAGGTGGGACCGCGCTACCTGCATTCCACCGGCCAGTTGCAAAAAGGCGGTCCGAACAGCGGCGTGTATCTGATACTCTCGGCTGACGAGTTGAAGGATATTCCGCTTGCGGATGCTCCGGCTCCCAGTTTGGCTACTTTGGCGAAAGCTCAAGCCGAAGGCGATCTGGAGACCCTTTCGTCTCGCAATCGACGCTGCATACATGTACATTTGCCTGACAATTCCGGTGTGATGCTCCGCCAGCTTGGCGAAGTGGTGCAAAAGGTGGCGCGCGATTTATGATCGAAGCACTTGACATTCATGTGACGGGCATCGTACAAGGGGTGGGTTTCCGCCCCTTTGTCTATAGGTTGGCGAAGCATTATCTGATAAACGGGTGGGTGCTCAATGCCACCGATGGCGTTTTCATCCATGCGGAAGGCGAGAGCAAACTGCTCGATGAATTCGTGCTCGAGATTTCAGAGAACCCGCCGACTGCATCCAAGGTGGAGCAGGTGGAGTTGAAGGAAGTGCCCTTAGAAGAGTTCAAAACCTTCGAAATCCGGTTTTCTGATGCCGCGCAGGTGGAAAAAACTACGCTGGTGTCTCCCGATTTGGCTACGTGCGACGATTGCGTGCGCGAGCTTTTCGATCCCTTGGACAGGCGCTACCACTATCCGTTCATCAACTGTACGAATTGCGGACCGCGATTTACTATTATCCGTGGCCTGCCCTACGACCGCAAAAAAACCAGCATGGCGGCGTTTCCTATGTGTCCAGTCTGCGAGGCCGAATACAAAGACCCAGGTGATCGGCGATTCCACGCACAGCCTGATGCCTGTTTCGAGTGCGGGCCGCATGTGAGTTTTTATGTGCCGCACACCCAGGGGGCAGAGCAAGGATGCAACACGGCACAAGCCCCAGACTCAGTGCCGACGGGTGACTTGCATGCCGATTTGCGCATACGTTGGGGTATGACGCGTGAGCAAAGCGATGCCATATTTGCTCAAGCAGTTCAGATGCTTCACAGCGGAGCTATTCTGGCCGTGAAGGGCCTTGGAGGATTTCATCTGGTGTGCGATGCGGAAAATGCTGAATCGCTGGCTGAATTGCGTCGCCGCAAACGCCGCGAGGGCAAAGCTTTCGCGGTGATGGTGAAAGATCTTGAAACCGCACGGTGCTACTGCAGTATCAGCAAAGAGGAATCGGCCGTGCTGCAAGGCCCCCAACGCCCTATCGTGCTTTTGAAAAAACTGCCCAATGCGAGTTTTGCCGACGGATTGGCTGACGGGCTTAGTGAGCTCGGCATGATGCTTCCGGCCACGCCCGTTCAGCATCTGCTTCTGCGAGCATTCGATGGGATGCTTGTGATGACATCGGGAAATGTGCATGATGAACCCATCCAGACTGATGATGCTTCTGCATACTGTGCGCTTGGGGGTATTGCAGATGCGTTTTTAGGGAACGACCGACCTATTCTGGCGCGCTACGATGATTCGGTGGTGCGCGTGCTGTCTGTGGGGGACGGGGCTAAAAGCGTGCAATCCATCAGGCGTGCACGCGGATTCGCACCTTTGCCCATAGCGTTGCCTGATGCTTGCAAGGGTGACGAAGCAACGCAAGAAACCCTGTTCGCGACTGGTCCGGAACAAAAAAACACGTTTTGTCTGACGCGCCCGGGCGAGGCGTTCGTGTCACAGCATATCGGCGACATGGAAAACGTTGCCACCAACGATGCGTGGCTCGAAGCCAAAGAGATGTATCAGCGTATATTCGAATTGACGCCAAAGCTCGTTGTATGCGATAAGCATCCTGAGTACCTGACCAGCAAGTGGGCTCATGCGCAAGACCTGCCTGTGGTGGGCGTGCAGCATCATTTTGCTCATATCGTGTCAGCTATGGCAGAGAACAACTTGGAAGGTCCTGTATGCGGTATTGCCTTTGATGGCACCGGCTTCGGCGAAGATGGTGCCATCTGGGGCGGGGAAGCGCTGCTTTGCAACCTTTCCACGTTCGAGCGCATGGCGAATTTTGCGTACTTCCCCCTGCCAGGCGGCTCAGCAGCCATAAAGCATCCACTGCGGTGTGCCTATGGTGCGTTGTGGGCTTTCGACCTGCTCGATCATCCGGCGGCCAAGGTAGCGCTGGCATCTTTAGGAGATGCTGCTGACATTTGCGCTCAGATGATAGACCGTAGTTTGAATTGTCCGCAAACCAGTAGCGTCGGTCGCCTGTTCGATGCGGCCAGCGCCATTTTGGGGATTTGCACGACACCGCGCTATGAAGGTGAGGGTGCGGTGGCGCTCGAAGCTGCCATCGACCATGATGCAGAGCCTGCAGCAGATGGCACCTATGTCATAGACATCGTGAAGAACACCGCTACGTCATCTAGCACGGCCAGGGACACTTCGATGGTGCTGTTAGATGCTGCGCCCTTGTTCACGTCGATACTTGATGACCTGCAGGAAGGTCAAAGCGCAGGTGTTATTGCAAAGCGTTTTCACGATGCGTTCGTCATTGCCATCGTGCAGTTGGCTCAGATGTGCCAAGCGGTATACGATATAAAAACCGTCGTGCTTTCGGGCGGTGTGTTCATGAATCGCTACCTGATGGAGCACGCGGTGCCCGCATTGCAAGCGCAAGGGTTCACCGTTGCTGTGAATAAAGACCTGCCGCCCAACGATGCCTGCATTTCTTATGGCCAAGCAGTGGTAGCATTGCAGACGAGAAACGAAGAGAATAACGGATAGGAGAGCATTATGTGCTTGGCGATTCCTGGGAAAATCACGCAGATTGAAGATGGCCATATGGCCACAATAGATATTATGGGCGTCACGCGAGAGGCGGCGATTGATTTGACACCTGACGCGAAAATCGGTGATTTCGTACTGGTGCATGCTGGTTTCGCCATCGAAATTGTCGACCCCGCATCCGCTCAGGAAACCATCGACCTCATACGGGAGTTCCCTGAAATGTGCACTCTTGACCAGGCGGAATAGATATGGGCAACGATAATAGCCTGCAAGCGGTCAAAGACATAGACTTTTCAGCCTTCAAAGATCCCAACCTAGCCCGTGGCCTTATCGAGTCCATTCATTCGCTTGCTCCCGAGCATGCGACGCTTATGGAAGTATGCGGTACGCACACGGTTGCCATTGCGCGAAATGGCATTCGTGCTCTTATGCCGGAAGGCACGCGTTTGGCATCCGGTCCTGGTTGCCCGGTATGCGTGACAGCGAATCGCGACATCGACACGGTAATTGCTCTTTCGCGTATCCCGAACGTGACCATCGCCACGTTCGGTGATATGAAACGAGTTCCCGGATCTACGTCCAGCCTGATTAAAGAACAGGCAGCTGGTCGCGATATCCAGATAGTCTATTCGCCTTTGGACGCATTGAAGATGGCGAAGGAAAACCCCGACCGCGAGATTGTGTTTGTGGGCGTAGGGTTTGAGACCACGACGCCGGCCGTGGCTGTGGCAATAAAGCGCGCTCGTGAGATGGGCCTGAAGAACTTCAGCGTGTTCGCTGCGCACAAAAACATGCCAGGCGCGCTGGAGGTTATCGTTTCCGATCCTTCGCTCAATGTGGACGCGCTGATACTACCAGGTCATGTGAGCACCATTATCGGTATGGCCCCGTATCGTTTTTTGGCTGATAAATATGGTATTCCCGGCGTAATCACCGGCTTTGAAGCAGTTGATGTGTTGCAGGGCGTCGCGATGATTATGCGTCAGTTGCATGAAGGTCGCGCCGAAATCGAGATCGCCTACGCGCGCGGCGTTCCGGAAGACGGTAATCCCGTTGCACGCGCTTTTATCGACGAAGTATTCGAAACCTGCACGGCCACGTGGCGCGGGTTGGGTGAAATTCCTGGCAGCGGATATCGTATCCGTTCCGAATTCGCGCAATACGACGCGGTTTTGCGTTTCGACCCGCAGATTGAGCCTACGCAGGAGCCGAAGGGCTGTCGTTGCGGCGATGTGCTACGCGGTGCTATGGCCCCCGACCAGTGCCCTTTGTTCGGCAAGGCATGCACTCCTGAGAATCCAGTGGGTCCGTGTATGGTCAGCTCTGAGGGAAGCTGCGCCGCATACTACCGCTATTATCGCTAGCTTTCACACGTTGCGGAGCGTCTTCTCGCTGAAGCCTCCGCATGCTACACTATTGCAGCATTCATGCAGGAATTGTATTGAAAATTGCGAATAGGAGCAGCGATGAAGGATATGCCGGCCAACCAGCTTGACCCGCGCGTGAAAAATGTTTGGCGCATCAACGATTTCATTTGGATTACCGTCACGATGCTGACCATGTTGATAATAGGGTTGCTCGTTCGCAACGATCCGGAAGCAGTCTGGGTCGGCAGTCTTATCGTGACCATTACGTTGATAGCGTATGCGGTCGCTTTGGTGGTATGGCTGGTTGTGCTTCCCCCGATTCGCTACGCGCGTTGGCGCTACGAGCTTTCCGATGATTATCTAGATATTGCCAAGGGCATCATCTGGCGCGAGCGTTTCATCATCCCGTTTATCCGTGTGCAGAACACAGACACGCGCCAAGGGCCTATCCTGCGCGCATTCGGGCTGGCCAGCGTGACGGTTTCCACCGCGGCCGGGGAACATGAGATTCCCGGGCTGAAACTGGATGTGGCCGAAGCGTTGCGCGACAAGGCCGCTGAACTGGCGCGCTTGGCGCGAGAAGATGTGTAGGTACGCGCTATGACAGGGGAAAAATCGCGCGCGAACTCAGCGGACGATGTGCGAGTCGCCTCGGACTCACAGTCTGTAGCAAGTACCGCACAATCCGCGCCCAATCCACAGTCTGTAGCAAGTACCGCACAGTCCGCACCCAATCCGCAGCAGGCACCGTTGTCGGCGTCTTTTGAAACAGGCGCGCGAAACAAGGTGCATCACAGCTACATATGGCTTGCTCCTATTGCGGCCACCTTTGCCGTTGCCGCCGCTGTCATTGTCTACAATGTCGGGGACATCATCAAGGCGTACAGGTATGTTTCCCAAACGACCGGTTCTGGCATCGAAGTCATCGTGGCAGCTGTGTTGGGTATCTTGCTTGCGGCATACGGCATCGTGGTAGCTGTGCATGCGGTAGCCTACAAATTCCTTTCCTTCGAGTTCGGCGAGCGCGAATTCAATCTGTATTCGGGATTCATTACGAAAAAGCACGTGCACGTGCCCTACGCGCGCGTACAATCCGTCAATCATCGCGCGAGCATTCTGCAACGCATTTTCGGCGTCTGTTCGGTAGATATCGACACGGCAGGCGGTGCGACGAATAAGGCTGTGCGCGTGCCCTACGTGCAGCTTTCCACAGCTGAGCGCATCCGCTCGGAGCTGTTCACGCGCAAAGCGGCCGTTGTGGCTGGGGTGCCGGTCATCTTTGACCCGGCTCGAGCTGCTTTGGGTGTTGGTGGACGTGCACAGGGGTCTCGTGCTGACATAGCATCGGCCATTGACTCGCAGGTGCAGCGCGCCGAATCTCCGGTTTCTCCTGATCAGCTTGTGCGCCAGCATGCTGAAGGGCAGAACGCAGCACCCAATATATTGGAAGAAACAGCAGGTGCTGTCGGTACATGGCGGGGTGCCTACGGCGGTGAGCTCTTGGAGGAAGAGCCTGTTTCTTATGAGTTCGGTCTTGCGAACAAAGAACTGTTGCTCACGGGTTTTTCTCATTCAACCTCAATTACGCTGGGTTTGATAATGAGCCTGTGTGCCCTTTTTGCTTCGGCAATGCTGCCATCACTGGTGTTGGTGGGCGTACCTGTCGAAGCGGCACAAGAAGCCGGTTCTCTCATCGTCGTGTTGTCCATAGGCGCCATGATCGTTGGTTGGGCTCTAGGCATTTTGGGCATCTGTCTGCAGTTCGGCGGGTTCCGCGCGCGTCGTCGCGGCGATCGCATTGAGGTGGAGCGCGGACTGCTCGCACGTGAGTTCAGCGGTATCGATATCGCCCGGGTGCAATCTGTGGTGATAAAACAGGGTTTTATCAGGCGCTGCATGGGGTATTGCGAGATATCGCTGGGGCGTATCGATGCGGGCGGGGATGAATCGTCGTCAAACGGTGGTGCGAAGCTGAACCAAGGTGGTCTTGTCGTCCATCCGTTTGTGAAAACCAATCGCGTAGCCGAAGTGTTGGATGGTCTCGTTCCCGAGTTTGCGGATCTGCCGCTTGAGAGCGATATGAAAGCCCCTCCGCAGGTGGCGCTTCGTCGTGCTGTTATGCGACGCTGCATTTGGTACAACGGAATTCTCTGGTGGGCGGCATGCATGTTGGTAATGCGCCAGATTATGGTTGCTATCATTTCCGCTGACCCAACCGCGATGGGAGACCAGGAAGGTTTCGCAATCGCTTTTTCCGCGGTGGATGTGCTGCTTGTCGTGTCGCTTGTCGCTTTGGCGGTGGCAATCGTGTTCTATGCGGTGTCGGCCGTTTTGTGGCAGCGTCACTCGCGATTCGGTACGAACGCGCACTTTGCCGTGTTCTACAATGACGGACTTACCACTCAGCGCACGATTATTCCGCGCACGAAGATCCAAACCGGCTATACGCGCACGAATCCCTTTCAGCGGCGCTCCGATGTGAGCACGGTTCTGGCGGTGAGCGCGGCTGGCACATCGAACACGGTGCTTCGGATTATGGATTTACGTAGGC
Source organism: Actinomycetes bacterium (assembly GCA_023394615.1). Classification (GTDB taxonomy): domain Bacteria; phylum Actinomycetota; class Coriobacteriia; order Coriobacteriales; family Eggerthellaceae; genus JAEXAI01. The sequence goes on from JAEXAI010000019.1 coordinate 139,121, forward strand.
AAGATGCCCGCGAGTGGCTGGAGTGGATGATTCCGCATCGATGAATATGATACAGTAGCGCTATGAGACGAAAGCATCACACATCCGATTCAAAGGAAGGCCGAAGTAGCACTTCTGCCGACCCTGGGCCCGCCGTGCCAAGCCAAAGCGCCGCTGAGTGCGCAGCTGCCGGAAAAGGCCATGCATCCATCACCGTGGGGGCGACCGATAAGGGTCACTCTGTGCGCGAATACTCCAAAGGTGAGGAAATAGCCAATGCGACTACGCATGGTATCGGTGCTGTGCTGTCCGTTGTCGCTGTTTTCTGGTGCGTATCTGCTGCGATGGCCGATGGTGGCGGCATATTGCTGGTCTCGGCGCTTATCTACAGCATCGCGATGTTTCTGGAATACTTGATGTCCACGCTCTACCATGCGCTTACTGCTGACGGGGCAAAGCGCGTGTTCAAAGTGCTTGACCATAGCTTCATCTACATTTACATCGCGGGGTCATACACCCCGTTTTGCCTGATTGCTCTCGCCGATTCAGGCGGATATCTGCTGTGCGCCATCGTGTGGGGGCTTGCCGTGCTCGGTGTTGCCCTTGAGGCGTTCTGGGTCTTTCGCCCGCGCTGGATATCGGCGGTGCTTTACTTGCTTTTGGGTTGGTGCGTCGTGTGGTATCTGGGTCCTTTGGTGGCCTGGTTGCCTGCGCCTGGTCTGTGGCTTTTGGTTGCCGGCGGTGTGTGTTATACCGTGGGCTGTGTGTTCTATGTGCTGAAGAAGGTCCCCTATATGCATTCGGTTTTTCATGCTTGGGTGCTCGCGGGCAGTATCTGCCAGTTCTTCGCAATCGTATTGTATGTGCTGTAAGGAGCGACATCGGTGACAATCGCGATCAGTATACTCGTATCATTTCTGCTCATCGTGGCGAACGGTTACTTTTCCGCTGCTGAGATGTCCTTGGTCAACGCGCGGCGCACCAAGTTGCAGGCACAGGCTGACGAGGGGGACGTCAAAGCGGGCAAGGCCATCGAGGTCGCATCCGATGCGGATGACCTTCTGGCCACCATCCAAGTGTTCATCACGCTGCTGGGTTTTTTCGCATCCGCTTTGGCGGCCACGATGCTTTCCACTCCCTTCGCGACATGGTTGGAGACGTTCGGCATCGATTGGCTCACGGCTATCGCCCCGGTTTTAGGAACCGTGCTCATCACGCTGGTTACGTCGTACGTGAGTATTGTCGTAGGCGAACTGTTCCCCAAACGCATTGCTTTGGCTGACCCTGAAGGCGTTGCCAAGAAGCTCGCAACCTCCATCGCGGGCTTTCAGACCATTGCAAAACCCCTGGTGCGTTTGACCGCTGCGTCGTCGAATGGCCTGGCAAAGCTTTTGCACGTGAAGGTCATCGATGACCGGCATAGCGTTTCAGAAGAAGAGATCAAATACATCGTACGCGGCAACGATGAACTGCTCGATGACGAGAAACGCATGATTCATGACATCATCGATTTGGGCGATACCGCTGCGCGCGAAATCATGACGCCGCGTGCCGACATGATGTTTGTGGAAGATACCGAGACCGTGAAACAAGCGCTCGATCGCATGCGGGGCACGGGGTATTCGCGTTTGCCGGTGTTCCACGAAGACTACGACCGTATCGTGGGCGTGGTGAAGTACAAAGATTTGGTGCCCGCACTCATGGACAATCGTGATGATGCACAGGTGGGGGAATTCGCGCATGAGGCCTATTTTGTGCCCGAGACAAAAGACATATTCCCGATGCTTTCCGAAATGCAAACAAGTAGGCAACAGATGGCCATTGTGGTTGACGAGTACGGTGGTACTGATGGTTTAATAACCATCGAAGATATCGTTGAGGAAATCGTTGGCGACATCGTGGACGAGACAGATCTTGAAAGCAAATACGTCACTCAGCTTACAGATGGTGAATGGCTCGTAGACGGCGCATTGCCGGTGGAAGATGCAATCGAGCTGGGCTGGCCTTTGGAAGAGTCAGATGATTACGAAACCATCGCCGGCTGGCTATTGGATTTGGTTGACACGATTCCCCAAACCGGGGATTGCTTTACCTGCGATGGATTCAGCTTCAAGGTGCAGTCCATGAGACGCCGCCGCATTTCTGTGTTGCGCGTCAAGCGGTTATCGCAGCCGCTTGATTCCATCGAAGATGTAGAGCAAGACGGACCCGGTGAGGAATCTCAGACCGAATAAGAGCAGCGGGCATGTCGATTCCTGCTGCGGGCAAGGAGTTGCATGCCGAATCGGGATGCGAAGATATATCGTGAACCAGACGGGATGATAGCTGGCGTATGCAGTGGATTCGCCCGTTTCTACGACATTGATGTGAGCGTCGTGCGCCTGTTCGCGGTTATCTTGGCCCTGCTAACCGGTGGCATGCTTGTATTGGTTTACTTGGCCATGTGGCTGATACTACCAATGCGCCCCGAAGAAGGGCATACAATCGAGGTAAAGCCGGAATCCATCGAGTCGGATGTGTACGGTCAGGTGGCAAGAGATAGATGCGCGCGTGTTTCGCGTGTTATCCCTCCTGCTGCCGGGGGCGGTCATATTCCGCCCGTCCCTCCAACCACGAACAGCGCGGTGGGGGCGGTCTCTTCGTCTCCGCTCGCTTCGGCTTCCCCCTCTGCAATCAGGGCTGATGACTCTGAGAAATCTGAGAGGCACAAGATAGTCATAGCTTTGGTTTTGGGTATCACTCTGGTTGTATTAGGATTCTCCTCGATTCTGGCTTCCCTCACCAATGCCTTCACGCCGTTGCAGTGCTGGCCGCTTCTGCTTGTGGCATTCGGTATCGCGCGCATGGTCGTGCCTGGTGAAACAGGTCGGCGTGTGCTCGCGTTTTCCTTGGGACTCATGACATTCTGCGCTGGTTTGGTGCTGCTTTTGTACACACTGGGTATCATTGCGCTTATTTTCGACAGGTGGATTGAACAGTCGTGCCCTCTGCTGTTCATGGCAGCGGGCTTGTTCCTGCTCGGCGACACCATCGATTCTCCCGTGCTCATCGTGCTCGGGGCTTTCATATTCGTGCTGTTCTTCGCCATCGGCGTCATGTTCTATTCGGTGCCGGGTCCTCTGCAGTATGTGTGGTTGCCGCTTCCTTTTGATGCGGGCGTGTCTTTGGAAACGGGGTATTAGCGATATGGCGAAGGAATTCGGTGAGCTAAACCGCAAGATGCGCACCCGTGCTGTTATCGGCATCCTGCTGATTGTGTGCGGATTGATAGGTCTGTTGAACAGTTACGCCAACGTGGATTGGTGGACCGCTGCCGTCGAGGGCGGACAATACGCATCAGGCGCGATAGCCCCCATACTTATAATCTGCCTCGGCGTATACATCGTTTGGGCCATCAGGCACGGCAGATTCTACGTAGACGAGCGCAAGTCGGAAAGCAACGAGTTGGCGCTGAGCCGCACCGATCGTCGTATAGCGGGAGTCTGTGGAGGAATTGCGCAGTATTTCGGCATTGACTCTACCCTCACGCGCGTTGTCACGCTGGTACTCTTTCTTATCGCACCCCTGTTCACAATGGTAGTTTACGTAGTAATTGCTATAGTTTTACGCAAATCCTAAAGCTCTTTCGGTCCTTGTTTGCCGATTCTCTGGTTGGTGCTGATAGTCCTGAACCGTTATAATTCCGTATCGGCTTTGAAATCCTTAAGGGGTTTTGAGGCTGCAGCAAACGCAACTTAAAACCCTACCCGCTGCTTTATGATAACGATTACGCAAATGAGTTTGCGACAGCGGAGGAAATTTGACTCTCGGTTCTAAGACAGGGAACAAAGTGCGCTCTTATACGATGCGTGCGTGCTTTGCAGGCGCGCTCTGCCTAATCGTGGCCGTGTTTATGGCGATGTTTTTCGGGTCGGGTATTGCGCAAGGTGCTGCTACTGCCGATAGCTCGACTATAGGTTTGGGCGAATCGCGTAGCGTGACGAATTCCGATGATCAGGAAAATGGAGCGGACAGGCTGCAGTCGGAGTCTGCGCAAAGCGACAACGATGGGGTTTCCGATGCTTATTCCGTCGACGGCACCAAAGTGAAAGCCAGTTCCGGCGAATCTCTGAAAAAGGCGACAACCCGTTCCATTTCCGTGAAAGACCCCGACCCCGTGATAGAGCTTGCAGCTGTGGATTACGGCGATGCACGCACGGTGCAGATTGCGGGATCGATTGGTACCACCGAGCCGCTTGAAACGGCACCCCGCATACAGCCAGACACTTCGGGAGACGAATGGATGGTCGGTCAGGCATCCGGCTATGACATTGCCAGCTCGTCCACAATCACGCGCTCTGGACGTGCTTTCGATGACCAGTGCGTTACCGTTGCCGTGCCGGAAGGAAAAGAGAGCCTGCTGGGTTCTGCGGTCGAGATAGTCTATAACGGCAAAGTTGTTATCGCCACCGTTACCGATACGGGCGGCTTTGAGAAATATGGTCGCGCTCTTGATTTGGGTGGCGGCGTATTCAAGGCTTTCGGTGCTCAGACAACTGCTGACTGGGGCGTTCGCACCGTCCATTATCGCTATCTGTGAGCTACGTCTGGAGCGGAGGCTGCAGACGAATTAACGCATGGCGTTAGGATGGGTCGGTTGACGCATCCTCGGCTTTCTGGCATTCAGGGCATGTGCCCACAAATATCGATGAATGGCTTACAGCGGAAAAACCCGTGAGTTTGCTTGTCGCCTCATCAGTGGACTCATCATAGGGAATATCGACATTGCACACTTTCCCGCATGTGCGGCACATGATGTGCGTGTGCGGGTGGGGGAGCCGATCATAGCGATCGGCTCCCGGTACTTCCACGCGCAGGATATCGCCTGCCTCTGCAAGTTTGTTCAGGTTACGGTAGACGGTGCCTCTGCTGATCTTTTCATCGCGCGCTCGCGCATCCAGGTATATCTGGTCAGCAGTGGGATGGTCGCCGCGCGCCTGTACGGCTTCCATCACCGCATCCATCTGCTTCGTGCGTCTTGCGTTTTTTGTCTGAGTGCTCCCGCCCATGGTATGGCTCCCTGAATCTAGTTTTTCGTGACCCCTGGTTGTATCCAACCAGGGGTCGCTTGGCTACTTCAAAGTGGCTGCGATAAGTTCGTTGTTGCCGAGTTTTGATAGCTCAATCACGTGGTTCAAATCAAGGCCGGCTGCTTTCGCAAAACGCTCACCGTATTCCGGATCAGCCAAGTAGCAATGAGCGGCATGACGATACTTGAGATTTTCGGTGCAAGGGGCGATGTTCGCGGCGGTATTGCTAATCAAAACCGCTTTCTTGTCTTCTGTCAAGATGCGCCACAGGTCACCTGGGCCTCGGAAGCAATCATCGCTCGGGTCGTCTTTGGGGTCGTAATTCCACATAGCCCCGTCCAGATCCAGCGGCGGCTCCATCACTTCGGGCTGAGCGGTCCACGCACCTGCGCTGTTGGGGGTGTAGGGAGCCGTCGCGCCGTAGTTGCCGTCCACGCGCATGGCACCGTCGCGATGGTAATCGCTCACCGGGCATTTCGCTTGGTTTACAGGAATGAGGTTGTGGTTCACTCCCAAACGGTAGCGCTGAGCATCGCCGTAGACGAACAGGCGGCCTTGCAGCAGTTTGTCGGGGGAGAAGCCGATTCCCGGTACCACGTGTGTCGGCGAGAAAGCAGCCTGCTCCACTTCAGCGTAATAGTTCTCGGGGTTGCGGTTCAACTCCAGCTCGCCCACTTCAATAAGCGGATAGTCGGCGTGGCGCCATACCTTCGTGATATCGAAGGGGTTCTCATAGTGGTTCTTTGCCTGTTCCTCGGTCATCACCTGGATGGACAGAGTCCATTTGGGGAAGTTGCCGCTCTCGATGGCGTCGAACAAATCCTTACCATGGTATTCGCGATCCTCCGCGGTGATTTTCGCCGCTTCTTCGTCGGTCAGGTTCTTGATGCCCTGCTGCGTCTTGAAGTGGAACTTGCACCAGACGCGCTGGTTATCGGCGTTGTACATCGAATAGGTGTGCGATCCGAAGATATCCATGTTCCTGAAGCTTGCGGGTATGCCGCGATCGCTCATAGTAATGGTTACCTGATGCAGTGCTTCGGGAAGCATCGTCCAGAAATCCCAGTTGTTCTGAGCTGAGCGGCGGCCAGTGCGCGGGTCGCGTTTCACGGCGTGGTTCAAATCGGCGAAATTGTGCGCGTCGCGCAGGAAGAACACGGGAGTGTTGTTGCCAACCAAGTCCCAGTTGCCATCTTCGGTATAAAACTTGGTAGCCACGCCGCGGATGTCGCGCTCGCAATCGGCTGCACCACGCTCTCCCGCAACGGTGGAAAAGCGTGTGAAGCACTCAGTCACAACGCCGGGCTGCAGAGCTTTTGCCCGCGTGTATTGGGAAATATCATGGGTGACGGTAAATTTCCCGTACGCGCCCCAACCTTTAGCATGCATGCGGCGCTCGGGAATGAGCTCACGATCGAAGTGGGCCATTTTCTCCATCAACCAAACGTCTTGCATCATCACCGGCCCACGTGGGCCTGCAGTGACGGAGTTTTCGTTGTCGGCGATGGGTGCGCCTACCTCATTAGTGAGCTTCTGGTGGTCTGTCATGTTATTCGTCCTTCCTCTGGACATTCTGTACTAGATTCCATTACTAAGACTCAATATCGTTAAGATAGCAGCTTAAAATGATATAGTCAAGATATCAAATGTGGAGAATTCCCAAACGCGATGATTTTTCATGAACTGTCGAGTGCTGCTGATAAGCGAGAAGGATTGCCGCAAACGGTTTTAATCATTTCATCTTGATTAATCCTTGTCGTTTTTCTTGGAACTTGAGCAGCCGGAAATGAGTTGGACATTATTCACCGATATCGTTGAGCTCGATAAAAGGAGCGACGTGGCGCGTCCCGTAAACGATCTCGAAGAAACGAAGGAGCATTACCCATGCAGAACTTGGGGTACTACAACGGCAAGATAGGCCTGCTTGAAGAGATGAGCATCCCGATGAACGACCGCGTTTGCTGGTTCGGCGATGGTGTCTACGATGCGGGACCCGCGCGCAATTACAAGATTTTTGCCATCGACGAGCACATCGATAGGTTCTTCAACAGCGCGCGGTTAGCGCAAATCAACATTCCCAGCACGAAAGACGAGCTGAAAGATCTGCTGTGCGAACTGGTTGGGAAAGTCGAGGCGAAGGAGCATTTCGTGTATTACCAGTGCACACGGGGGATGGCACCGCGCAGCCATGATTATGACGAGGATATGGTGGGAAACCTATGGGTGATGATTAAGCCGCAGGTCATGCCCGATGGTACTGGACGTATACAGCTGCGTACCGAAGAAGACACGCGTTTTTTTCACTGCAACATCAAGACGCTGAACTTGATGCCCTCTGTGATGTCGGCGCAGCAGGCGCGTCGCGAAGGTGTGTTCGAGACCGTCTACTGGAGGCCCATGGACAATATGAAACGCGTGACCGAATGCGCTCATTGCAACGTGAGCATTCTGAAGGACGACAAGCTTTTAACCGCGCCCATCGATAACCTGATTCTGCCCGGCATCGCGCGTGCGCATCTCATAAAAGCATGCCATACATTGGGCATCGGTGTGTGCGAAGAAGCTTATGATCTGCAGGAAGTCTTCGATGCGCAAGAGATTATGGTGACTAGTTCCAGCAATCTGGTGCTCTTTGCCGATGCGGTAGACGGGCATTTGGCAGGTGGCAAAGCTCCCCAGATTGCAGAGGCTATTCGTGCGGAAGTCAATCGCGAATTTTCCGAAGCGACGGCTGTGTAGAGGATGGGTCAAGTCGAGGATATCGTATTGCGCTACTCAAATCGCGGAATGGAGAAGATGCGGCAGTTTTTGCCCGATGACTTCTGCATGAGGGCTGCGCGCAACATTCTTTCTTGGCCGCGCGGCAGGGTCATCGTGACGACGGGCTTTCATGTCAATGGCGCGCCTGAAACCGACGGCCCGGTCGGGGCTGCTGTCATCGCGGGAGTGTTGTACTCGTTGGGGTATGTACCCCTCATTGTGTCCGAGGCTGCTTGTTGTGAGTTTTTCGCAGATCGCAGTTTTGCGACAGAAGCCGTCAATCCTCGATTCAGCTGCGACGACGCCTGCAAGATGCTCGATCGGATTGAGCCGGTCGGTTTGATTTCCATAGAGCGTTGCGGACGGAACAACGGCGGCGATTACGCCAATATGCGAGGCGCAAGCGTATTTGAGCATACGGCTGAATTGGACTGGCTGTTCCTGTTGAGCGCGGGCGTCGTACCCAGCGTAGGGGTGGGGGACGGCGGCAACGAAATCGGCATGGGCTCTATTGCGGGGCATATCAGCAATCAGCTAGGGCTGCGTCCTTGCGTCACGCCCGTAGACAATCTGGTGATTGCCACTGTTTCGAATTGGGGGGCATACGGTATCGCTGCGTGTTTAGCGAAACTCGCGCGCAAGAACCTATTGCCCACACCGACTGTTCAGCGTGAGTTTCTGACCAGCATTCTTTCCAAAGGCGCCGTTGATGGCATCAATGGCGAAGGCACTCTTTCCGTGGATGGATTTCCCGCTGAAGTGGGCGAAGGGGTCATGCGTGACCTGAAGATATGGTCATTGGGCGATGAACGCCTCAGCTACGTGTCAGTAGGACGGGTCGTTTGACACGTCCAAGACACGCCGTTGCGAAAAACGTGTCAAACGACCCGTCCTACTGACACGCTTCATTGCGCGTAATGCTTGGATTCGCGTTTCCCTCTTGTGATTTGTCGTATACTTGCTTGCATCGAAAAGAAAGGGAGCGCATGAGCAGCAACATCATCGTCGTCGGATGCGGGCGCGTGGGATCGCAGTTGGCGAACATGCTTTCCGAGAACAACGACAACGTATGCGTCATTGATAAAAACGCCGATGCGTTCGTGAACTTGGGCCAGTCGTTCAACGGCTCTTTCATACAAGGCGTCGGTTTCGACGAGGAGACCCTGCAGCGCGCAGGTGTGGAAACATGCGATTGCGTGGCAGCTGTGACCCAGTTCGACAATGCGAACCTGATGATTGCGGAAGTGGCCAGTAGGCTTTTCCACACTCCTCACGTGATTGCGCGTCTGTATAACCCAGGTCATGAGCGGGCATATGAGCAGCTGGGTTTGGACTATGTGTGCGGAACGTCGTTGGTGGCCGAGGAAGTGTATGCGAAAATTGCATCTGGCCACGGTGCGCACGTTGATAGCTTCGGCGATTTTGAAGTGCTCAGGTTCTCGCTGAACTTGCAATCAAACGGCATGAAGACCATCCGCGTATCGCAGCTGGAGCATCCCCACGATGTGCGCATCATCGCATTCCAACGAGCTGACGGCCGAGCCAGCAGCATTCCAACCGGCGAGAGCATTTTATGCCACGGCGATTCGGTGTTGGCATGCGTGCGCCACACGCTCATCCCGGCATTCGGTAAATGGATGCAAGAGTAGGAGGCGCGCATGTACATCGTTATCAACGGCGGCGGCAAAATTGGCGAATACCTAGCCACGATTATGCTTGAAGGTGGCAATGAGGTTGCTATCATCGAAGAGGACCAGGCCACGGCCGATCGTCTTTCGGGAATACTCAGTGGCCCCTACATGGTTATCTGCGGCGATGGTTGCATGTCGCGTTATCAGGAAGATGCCGACATCAGACGCGCCGATGTCTTCGTTTCCACTACCGGTCAAGATGACGACAATCTGGTGTCGTGTGAAATCGCCACGCGCGTGTTCAACGTGCCGCGCTGCATCGCACGCGTGAACAGTCCGAAGAATCTGCGTATTTTCCGCGAGGTTGGCATCGAGTGTGTGTCTTCCACCACGTTGATTGCAAATATCATCGAAGAAGACGCCATGCTGGGCGGCATCAGGGTGTTAAGCAGCATGACGCATGGCAACGTCGCTCTCAACGAAGTAACCATTCCGCGCATGAAGCACCATGACAACGAAGCGGGCCTTTCGGCGACAGCGGTGAAACTGCCCGAAGGTTGCCTGTTGGTGGCAGTGTCGCGCGATGACGAAGAGGGCATGGAAGTAGTGGGCAGCGATACTGTGCTCTACCCCGGCGACGTGGTGGTTTTGGCATCAGACACCGACAAGACATCAGCCGCTCTGACGGCGATCAAGCAGTTGTAGAAGGCGATTGCGGCACATTGCCACATCGTGAAAGCGGCGATGTGCCGCGCAGAAATATGGAGGACTTACATGATAGCTCGCTATACCCGCCCCGCGATGGGCAAGATTTGGTCGAATCAGAACAAGTTCGAGGTTTGGAAGGAAATCGAGCTGTGCGCCTGTGAGGCACAAGCCGAATTAGGGCAGGCGGGCATCACAAAGGAGGACGCTGCCTGGATTCGCGCGCATGCGGATTTCACGGTCGAGCGCATCGACGAGATAGAGGCCGTCACGAATCATGACGTGATTGCGTTTCTTACCTGCATGGCCGAATACATCGATGATGGTGTGCCCGAAGGCGCACCGAAACCCAGCCGCTGGGTGCACTACGGCATGACCAGTAGCGACTTGGGCGATACCGCACTGTCGTATCAGATTACGCAGGCACTCGACATTATCATCGAAGACGTGGAGGCCATAGGCCAAGTGTGCAAGCGCCGTGCTTTCGAATTCCAAAACACGCTGTGTGTGGGTCGCACTCATGGTATCCATGCTGAGCCGATGACGTTCGGCATGAAATTCGGCAGTTGGGCGTGGGCCATGAAACGTGCTCAAACTCGCCTGCGCCAAGCGCGCGAAGTGGCTGCCACCGGCGCCATCAGCGGAGCAGTTGGCACGTATTCCAGCATCGATCCGTATGTGGAACAGTATGTGTGCGAGAAAATGGGGCTTACTCCCGACCCGCTTTCAACTCAGGTGCTGGCGCGCGACCGCCACGCTCAGGTGATGAGCGTGCTGGCAACCACGGCAGCCAGCTTGGAATCCATCGCCATGCAGGTGCGCCTGATGCAGGAAAGCGACGTGATTGAAGCGGAAGAGCCGTTCAAGAAAGGCCAGAAAGGCTCCTCTGCCATGCCGCATAAACGCAATCCCATCACAGCCGAGCGTATCTGCGGCATGTCACGCGTGATCAAGGCGAATGCGCAGGTGGGCTATGATGATGTGGCCTTGTGGTTCGAGCGTGATATCAGCCATTCTTCGGCCGAGCGTATCGCCTTGGCTGACAGTTTTATCGCGCTGGACTACATCTGCGAAAAGATGCGTTGGATTCTGGATGGTCTGCAGACCTACCCGGAGGCCATGAAGGCGAATTTGAACAAGACGCGTGGTCTCATATTTTCCAGCAAGGTACTGTTGGCGCTGGTGGATGAGGGAATCACGCGTGAGGATGCCTATGTGATCGTGCAACGAAACGCGATGGACACCTGGCATGACGTGCAGCAGGCAAAGCCCGGCCCCACGTATCGCGAGCGCCTTGAGGCCGATGCGGAATGCACGCTTTCGCAGCAGACACTGGACGATATATTTGACCCATGGGATTTCCTCGAGCGCAAAGACGTGGTGTTCGACCGCCTGGAAAAACTCGAATTCTGATGACGCGCGACGCAGATTGCATAAAACGCGACGTTTGCTCGAAAGCTGCGTCGGGCGCGTGTCCGCAAGATAGCCATGAAGCACCCGGGCACGCCGCTGCTGACACCATCGATCCGACCACGTTTACCGAATACGATGGTTATCGAGCGCTGCCTTTTCATTGGAGGGGCAACACGCTTACTGTCGATCAGGTGGGGGCAGAAGCCGGTGGCGAAGCGTACCTGATCAAGGAACGTGTCAGTGGGACGGGTCGTTTGACACGTGGCGGATCGATTCTCATCGACACCGGTTATGCCTACTGCGCGCCTCAGACGCTTCGCATGATTTTAGATGCCAATGACGCTACAGCGCCCGACTGGCTGATACTGACCCATTCGCACTATGATCACGCATCGGCTGCGGGCTATCTGAAGCAGCATATGCCAAGCATGCGTATCGCCTGCTCAGAGCATGCGGCACACGTGTTCTCACGCCCCGGTGCCATCGATACCATGCGTCGGTTGAACGACAACCAGGCGCGTATCGTCGGGCTTCGCGAATACGAAGATGTCGCGGTGGCTATAGAGCCTGATTGCATAGTGGGGGAGGGCGATACGATTGAGAGCGGCTCTCTTCACGTGAAGGTGATGCGTGCGATCGGTCATACGAAGTGCTCGATTTCCCTGTGGTTCACAGATGAGCAGATGCTTATGGCATGCGAGAGCAATGGGGTCTACGCGGGCCCGCCGCCAGCCAGCGTTCCTGCCGCAGACGCGGCCCGTTTCGGCACCGGAGCATGCGAGAGCGTGCCTGAGTCGGTAAAGTATATGACTGAGCCGTCATTTCTGGTCGATTGCAAAGCATCATTGGATGTGATTGATCGATCGCTTTCGCTGAAACCCTCGGCGATGCTGTTGTCGCACAACGGCGTGTTCGTGGGCCACGATGCGCGCGACTACCTCCGCTCTGCGAAGTACTGGGAGCAGTACGCAATCCGATTCACATGTGCAGCGCATAAGGCAGGACTTGGCAACGAAGAGATCGCCAAACTGTACAAAAAGGTGTTCTACACCGAAACGGTTCATATGATTCAACCTGAGATGGCCTTCGATTTGAACACGGGATACCAGATAGCGACCGTTATACAGCAGTATTGCACGAACTAAAGCCTGTCCGCTATTCCTGCGCCCCTACGCGCTCACGGGCTTCCACACGCGCACGAGCGTTTTCTGCTCGGCAGTGCCTGAAGTGTCGGTCTGGTCTATCTGCATGACAGTAACCACCGACGACGATGTGCCAGTCGATGCCAGATAATCGCCCCAATCGGTGCAGCCGCTTTCAACGCCGAAGACGCAGTATATTTTTTGGGCAAGGTTAATCGCAGCTACCGACTGCGTGCTTTTTACCATGAACCAGGCATCAGTGCACCAGCAGGGGCTGGACAGGGGCGTGCGCCCGAAGCGGAACCATGTAAGGCCGTTGTAGCTGTTGCCTTGCGTATGGGGTGCGGCGGGCGTGTAGGTGCCTAGGTTTGCTATGCCGTCACCGTAATCGTAGATGCTCTCGAAGCAGAACGCGAACCCATCGGCACCGTATCCGACCTGATTGGGAACCATGCTAGAGGGCAGCACCAGCGAGTCAGTGGTCTGACCTGTGGCCTCGTCGATGCGACGAAGCTCGTAATAACTGCTTGATTGGGAGTTTTTCGGTGTGATGACCACGCCGCCGTCGCATGCGTACAAAGGTGCCGCCATGCGTCCCTTCGATTCGAACAGCACTTCAGAGGTGCCTGTTGAAAAGCGCGCTCGTTTCAACACGGCCTTACCCGTTTTCGCATTTGACGCCGTTGCGGGGGGCATGCTCACCCAAAAAGCCGAAGACCCCACCGCTGCGATACCAGGGGTCTGCACATCGTCACCGCCAAAATCCAACATGGTCGAATCTCCCACCGAGCCGCTCGATGAAATCGGAGCCGCCATGATGCGCCACGTACCCTCTAGAATATTCGCCTCAGTCCACAAAAGCCCATCGGCAGACGTGCGCACGTCATAAATCTCAAATCCTTCGCTTTTGCCGACGGCTTCCTTCAGCACGGTTGTGGTATTGCCGCTCGAAAGCGAAAGCAGGGAAACTTGCGTAAGCGGGCTTGCTTGTTCGGTGGGCACAAGACATGCGGCCATGCCTCCGTCTCCCGCCCATACCAGCGTGCCGAGCGGTAGCTCGAAGCTTCCCACCAGCCCAAAAGCCTCTTCAACGCCGATTTCGGTGCAGCCTTCAAGTGTGAACACGGAACTCGCGGGTACGGTGAGCGTAGAAATGACGCTGCTGCTATCGCTCGATCCGCCGGCGATGCTCACGCCTACTCCGATAGCTGCGGCCGCAGCGCCTACTCCCAATGCGCCATAGAGGAAGTTCCTGCGTGTCATCAGTGTTTTTCCGCCACCACCGTTGCCCCTTGTGCCGTTGCCCCTGCCGCCCATGGTGGAATGGGAGCCAAGTCCCGTATGCGAAATCTGGGCGACGGAAGGCCTTGTGCTTGCAGAGGGCCGTTTGCTGCTGCGGGCGCCGCCGGACGCGCCCGACAATCGCGATGCGGAAGCGCCTGCGGTTTTACCGCCGCGAGCAGATGATCTGGCGCCGAGCGACCTGCCGTGCGTAGAAGCGCCGCCGCGATGGGCTGACGAACCTGCGCCAACGCGCGCGCCACCAGCAGATGCACTATGCACGCTGGGGCGTTTTTGCGGTTGTCTGTTGGCTGGCATCGATTATTCACTCCGATTCTTGGGATTAGCCGCGTGCATCGACGCCGAAAGCAGCTTCGATGTCGCGCTTCGCACACACGGATTGCGCCAAGATGAGCCTATCCGTACGGTAAGCGCGGTATTTTGCACGTTTATTGTGTCATTCGGCTTGGGCTTTCAGGGTCTCTTCAGGCTAATTGATACAATAAATGCAAATCGACATGCGGCTTTTCTAATGGGCCTTCACAGGCTATCATAGAAGCGTTGGGCCACATGCCGAAAAAGCGCGCCGGATTTGAAGCGGCGCACGAGCAATTCAGAGGAGACGACAACACTATGAGCAACGAGACACGACGTATCCTGCTGGTCGAAGACGAGAAGGCCATTCGCGATGCGGTAGCTGCCTATCTTGAGAGAGAAAACTATTGGGTCACCGCCGTCGGAGACGGCCAAGAGGCCTTGGAAGAATTTAGCAAGCATCATTTCGACCTGGTCGTTTTGGACCTGATGCTTCCGCGCGTGCCAGGCGAGCGCGTCTGCCGCGCCATCCGCGACAATTCGGATGTGCCCATCATCATGCTTACGGCCAAAGGTGAAGTGGAAGACCGCATTATCGGTTTGGAGCTGGGTGCCGATGACTACCTGGTGAAGCCCTTTAGCCCGCGCGAGCTGGTCGCCCGCGTGCGTGCCCTTTTGCGCCGCGTGCATTCGGAAACCGAACCGCAGCGCGAAGTGCTGGAATTCGGCGAGCTGACTATCGACGTGTCGGGTCACAAAGTGCTCGTCAGCGGCAAGGAAGTCGATTTGACGGCGAGCGAATTCAAACTGCTCACCACGCTGTCCCGTTATCCTGGACGCGTATATTCGCGTATGGAGCTGGTTGAAAAAGTACTCGGCTATGATTTCGAAGGTTACGAGCGCACCATCGACAGCCATGTGAAGAATCTGCGTGCGAAAATCGGCGACAATCCGCGCAACCCGAAATGGCTGCATACGGTTCACGGCGTCGGCTACCGTTTCGAGGATCCTACGAAGCAATCACAATAACGTCGAGATTTGTCAGGAATAGGTTCGATGCGGGACATGAACAGCGCTGGCAGTGCGAAGCAGGTTGAAAAAAAAGTGGCTCGGGCGGAAGCCCTGAACGCAAAACAGCTCGCGAAGGAAGAGGCCGCTGAGGCGAAGCGCGCAAAGCGGGAAGCCAAACAGCAGGTCCAAGCTAGTGCTAAAGGCCCCAGCAAACACAGGCGCTGGTCGAACCTTTCCTACACTACACGCGTCACTATATCGTTTGCGCTGGTAGCGGCTATGACCGCACTCGTGGCGTTTGGTGTGCTGTCATTTGTGTGGGAACAGCACTTTCAAACATACACGCGCGAGAACATGCAGCGTATCGCCACCAACACGGCTACCAGCATCGGCCAAAAATACGCTCAGAGCAATGATTGGTACAAAGGAGCGTTGTCGCCCGCCGCATCGGCTAGCGACATGTCGCAGGGTGTTGGCGTGCAGGTCAGTGACAGCTTGGGCAACATCATCTACGACGACAGCCGCACGACCAATGGGTCTTCGGAGATGTCGCTGGCTCCCACGAACAAGGAGTCCATGGCTTCGGCAGCTATTTATGCCAACGGCGAATCCATCGGTACGGTACGTGTATGGGTGTACGGTTCGAACACGCTGCTCACGCAAACCGATCAGGAGTTTCGCGAGAAAAGCTATCAGGCGATGGTTCTGGCCAGCATTCTGGCCGTCATACTCGCGCTATGCATCGGATTTTTATTTGCGCGTGGTCTAGTGAATCCTATCAACCGCATTTCGAAGGCCGCCAAAGCCATCGGCGAGGGTGACTTGTCGGCGCGCACCAATCTGCACGGTGACGATGAAATAGCTCGGCTGGGTCAGACTTTCGATGACATGGCCGAATCGGTGCAGAAGGACCGTCAGCTTGAACGGCGTTTGACCACCGATGTGGCCCATGAGTTGCGCACGCCGCTTATGGCTATCCAGTCCACAGTCGAGGCGATGGTCGATGGCGTTTTCGCCGCTGACGAGGAGCGTCTCGATACGGTGAATTCGGAAGTGCAACGTTTGAGCCGTCTGGTCGATGCTATATTGAAGTTGGCCCGTCTGGAGAATCGATCCACTCCGATGAACGAGCAGGTTGTGAATGTGGGAGACCTCATCACGGGTCTCATTGCCACGCACGAAGCGTTCGTGAAGGATTCAGGCCTTGAACTTTTCTTCGATGCGGACAAAGATGTGTACGTGTACGGCGACCCTGACATGATTCGTCAGGCTACTGCGAATCTGATTAGCAACGCAGTGCGCTACACTCCGGAAGGCCACATCACCGTTTCAGTGAAAAAAGGCGACCTCATGGCATCCATCGCCGTGGCCGACACGGGTATAGGTCTGACAGCCGAAGAAGCGAAAATGGTCTTCAGCCGCTTTTGGCGCGCCGATGCGGGCAGAAATCGCGAATCGGGAGGTCTGGGTATCGGCTTGGCCGTGGTGAAAGAAATCGTCGATCGTCATGGTGGCTGGGTCCGCGTGGAAGGCAAGCCAAACGAAGGCGCCACATTCACCATATTTATCCCGCTCTACGATGAAGAGCGCATACGTTCTCAAAAAGCCAAGGCGCAACGACGCAAAACAGCGCATAATGATAAAGCTGAAAAATCGTCCTTCGCTACACGCAAAATAAAAGAAGTCCGTGCGAGCAAGCCTGAAGAGACAAGTAAGCGCGCAGAGAGCAAGATCGGTACGGGGGTTGAAACGAAAGTTCAAGCGCCCACCGGCGAAAAAGCGAAGAAGATGAGGGGCCGGGTGCACAACAAGCCGGCAGAGGAAAGGACGAACGTCGAAATGATGCACATGGATTTGAAGCCTGACGCACAGGGGAAAGTACGCGACTTGTATGACTTAGGCGACAAGCTGCTGCTGGTGGCCACCGATCGAATCTCCGCATTCGATTACGTGCTGCCAGATGAGATTCCTTACAAGGGCAAAGTGCTCACTCAGATTTCCATCTATTGGCTCGAGTTGCTCAGCGACATTGTCGACAACCATCTCATCAGCGCCGAGGTAAGGGACTTACCGGAGAAGTTTGCGCCATACGCAGAATACTTGGATGGTCGTTTCATGCTGGTGAAAAAAGCCGAGATGTTCCCTGTTGAGTGCATCGTGCGTGGCTATCTGACCGGTAGCGGACTGAAGTCCTACGAGGAGAGCGGTACCGTATGCGGCATTGCCCTGCCGGGTGGTTTGGTGAATTCCTCGAAGCTCCCCAAACCCATATTCACCCCGTCCACCAAAGCCGAGCTGGGCGATCATGACGAGAATATTGATTTTGCGCGCTGTGCGGAGCTGATAGGCGAAGAATCTGCCACAGCAATTCGCGACCTTGCCCTCAAGGTGTATGAAGAAGCTGCTGAGTATGCTCTGAACAGGGGAATCATCATTGCCGATACGAAGTTCGAATTCGGCACCATCGATGGGAAAATCGTTTTGGCTGACGAGGTTCTCACGCCTGATAGCAGCCGCTTTTGGGCGGTGGAAACATATGCAGAGGGCGAAGAGCAGCCTAGCTTCGACAAGCAGCAGTTCCGCAACTGGCTCAATGACAACTGGGATCGCACTGGCACGCCGCCGCATCTGCCCAAGGAAATCGTGCAGGCAACCAGTGAGAGGTACATACAAGCATATGAGCGCATCACCGGACAGACGTTTGCACGCTAGGCCGTAGAAGATACAAGCATCAAGGAGCAGTAATACATGACGCAGCGCAACCCTATGAACGACCGTTATCAAACCGACGAGCATCTTGGCAAGACGCGCAAGAGCGCATCGTCGGCTAAACCGACCACCAAAGCAGCTTCTAGCGTGTACTTGGAAGGCGAGAAGCCGAAACCGAAAGGCCGTATGGCCAAGGCCCAAGCGAAGGCTACTCAGAGCGCCAGCAAGAAAGCGAGTGCCAATAATCCTGATTCGCGCGAGAACAAAGCGCGTTACTACGACCCGGGTACGGAAGAATACCGCAAATGGCGTCGTTGGTGGTGGGTATTCATCGTCAGCGCGCTTGTGATGACCGGTATGTCATTCGTGGTGCTGCAGTTTTGGCCTGAGCAAACCGGCATGAGCTATAGTCTGCTGGGAATCGGCTATCTGATGCTGTTCATCGGCATCTATATCGACGTCGCCAAAGTACGCAAAATCCGCAAGGGTTACCGTACGCAGATGACTGTGGATAAGAGCAAAGAAGCTTCCGCTGCTCGAAAAAAAGAGCATGCCGCACAGCTAGAATACGCTAAAAAGGTGAAAGAACAGGAAGCGGAAGCAGCCCGCCGGAAGGCTGAAGGTATCGAGGAGCCCAAAAAGAAAAAAGGTTTAGCCGGGATGTTTTCGAAAAAGCCCAAGGATAATGCCGCATCTGATGTTAAAGAGGATGCGAAGGCTGATGTGAAAGAAGAAGCAAAGCCCAAGGCTGCTACCAAAGAAGCTGCTCCCGCTAAGGAAGCCGCTCCTGCCAAGGAAGCCGCTCCTGCGAAGGAAGAAACCAAGTCGGCCGACGAAGCGAAGGCGAATGCGTAAGCTGCAGCTGTGAGTCAAAAGGCATTGTGAAACGTTACCTGTAAAAGCGGTTGTGAGGCGCTAAGTCCTCAACGGCCGCTTTTGTTTTAGATTCGGAAAGGAGCCACCGTCATGCGGATGGTCTCATGGAACGTCAACGGGCTTCGAGCTGTTGTGAAAAAGGGTTTTGCTGACGCATTCAATCAAATCGACGCCGATATATTCGCCCTGCAAGAAACGAAGTTGCAGGAAGGTCAAATAGACCTAGAGTTTCCTGGCTATGAAAGCGTGTGGAGCTACGCCGAGCGCAAGGGCTATTCTGGTACAGCTGTCTACACCAAAGAACCTCCGATACGCCAGATTCACGAGTTGGGTATTTCTCATCTGGATACTGAAGGCCGCATCTGCGCTTTGGAATTTCCCGCATTCTGGTTCGTCGACGTTTACACGCCCAATGCGCAAAACGAGTTGGCGCGTATAGACCATAGGATGGAATGGGACGATGCGTTTCGCGATTTCTGTGTGGGTCTGGAGCAGGGGACAACCCCAGAGGGCCCGCAAACGGCCGAACCGAAGCCCGTTGTCATGTGCGGCGATTTCAATGTGGCCCATCAGGAGATAGACTTGAAAAATCCTGGTCCCAATCGAGGCAATGCGGGTTTTTCCGATGAAGAGCGGGGCAAGTTCACGCAGCTTTTGGATGTCGGCTTTACCGATACGTTTCGCTATTTGAATCCGGATACCGTTGGGGCTTATTCGTGGTGGAGCTACCGTTTCAACGCGCGGGCGAACAATGCAGGATGGCGCATCGATTATTTTCTGGTCAGCGAGGCATTGAAAGAGCGAGTACGCATGGCTCATATATTCACGGACGTGATGGGCAGCGACCACTGTCCAGTCTCTCTGGAAATTGAACTGTAGAGCGCATCTGTGCAGATGAAAGGACGATAAGAATGTCGAATGATCTGGATATATCCGGTTCTCACATGGATATGGACAAGATTCAACAGGGTGTGCGCATGATACTGGAAGGTATCGGTGAGGATCCTAATCGCGAGGGCCTGCAAAAGACCCCAGAGCGCGTGGCAAAGATGTATGCGGAGTGCTTTGCCGGTTTGTATGGGAATCCCAGCGAGTTATTCGAAACCACGTTCGACGAGCATCACGAAGAAATGGTACTGGTGCGCGACATACCTTTTTATTCTATGTGCGAGCATCACTTGGCGCCGTTTTTCGGGCGTGCTCACGTAGCTTACATCCCGGCAGCAGACGGGCGCATTTGCGGGATATCGAAACTGGCGCGTTTGGTGGATGTGTATGCGAAGCGCCCGCAGGTACAGGAACGACTCACCTCGCAGGTAGCGGACATGCTGATAGAACAGCTGCATCCACAGGGCGTTATCGTGGTCATGGAAGCCGAGCATCTCTGCATGAGCATGCGCGGCGTGAAAAAGCCTGGTTCGAAAACCACCACGAGTGCCGTACGCGGAATATTCGAGCGCAATCATTCCACGCGCTCAGAAGCCTTGTCGTTGATCTTCGCGCATTAGCCTCGCAGTATTTGTCGCGTGCGCTGATGCTATGAGTGAGCGGCATATCTTCGCGTATTCGATGAAGCCCCACCGCAGCGGCGCTTTGCCATCGTATAATCCAGCAGTAGGCATCGGGGGTCAGTGCTCCGATACAAAAGAAGGGAATCCCATGCGTTGTGTGATATCCGTGCTCGGCAAAGACAAAAGCGGCATCGTTGCCGCGATTTCAGCAGTTCTGTCCGAGTGCAATGCGAACATCGATGACATAAGCCAGACTATTCTGGGCGACATATTCAGCATGACCATGCTGGTCACGTTGAATACGGAATCAGCCGGCTTCAACAAAGTTCAGGAAGAGCTCGATCGTATAGGGGATGAAATGGGCATCCAGATTACTCTCCAGCGTGAAGATGTGTTCGACTTCATGTACAAGATCTAACCGCAAAAGGTATCAAAAAGTTTAGATTATTCTTTACAAAGAATAATCAGAGTATTATACTGAAGCCACTCTTCCAAGAGTTCTTGTTTTCTCGTCTAGCGAACGACCGCCCCCTCAGCGGTCGTTCCGCATTTTATGAGGGGAATCGCGGAATCGTCCGTAGAATCGCCCAAGCATTGCGCTTGCGGGCGCTATCGGATACGAGAGCTTCCAAATCGTCGAATGCGCATATCGTACGACCGAGCGACTTGATGCGCGAGCGGTCAGGTAAATCGACCCGATAGCATGCAGCACACGCTGAAGACGACTCCACGTCGCATGCGATGATGCAGATGGGGTCAAGTCCCTCAAGCAACTCGAAAAGATCTTGCGGTGCAAGTTGCGAGGATGCTTCAGCTGCGGGCATCAACGATACGAATGTCACACCGTCCGATCCATACCCCAAGCTCTCCGCCGTTTTCGTAAGAGCAAGCTCGCTTGCGGGTGTGATCGCAGAGCGGCTTACAGCCACAAAAAGCCCCGCCGATGAATGGCTGATGCGGTCGGCGTATTTCTCCAGCACGAATCGACGCGAATAGGAGTAGGGATTGTTTTTCGTTTCGTTCATAACCGCATTCTAGCAGGTTCGCCGCGATAATCTGCATTGCGGAAAACAGGGACTGGAAATCTTTTCGAATCGTAGTACGATTACGCGATGAAATACGAAAAGGGGAGTTATGAAAACGCTGGTGCTATCTTGCAGCACGGGTCAGGGACACAATGCGGCAGCCGCGGCGATTGCCGAAGAACTGATTGCGCGAGGAATAAGCTGCAAAAGCGACGAGGTCCTCTCGTTTGCATCGAAAGATGTTGCCGACACCGTGAAAAATACTTATGACAGCATGGTGTTGAATCATCCGAGAACCTTCAAGAGCTTGATACGTATCGGGGGGCTCATGTCGTCTCCGCGCCATCGCTCTCCTGTCTATTTAGCGAACTCGAAATACGCAGACAATCTGGGCGCCTACATAGAAGGCGAAGGCATCGACACGGTTATATGCTCGCATATGTTTCCTGCGCAAGCACTCACAGCGCTCATTTCCCACGGCTTGAAGGTGCGCAGCTATGCGGTGGCCACTGATTATCTGTGCCTGCCTTTTTGGGAAGAGTGCAGCATGGATTGTTTTATCGTGCCGCACAAAGACGTGGTACCTGAATTCGTCAGGCGCGGTATTCCCGAGCAGAAAGTGCGTCCATTAGGCCTGCCGATACGCCAGATGTTTCGCATTGGGCGCACGCGCGATGAGGCTCGCGAACAGCTTGGTCTTGATACAAAAGCAGTGGTGTATCTGGTGCTTACAGGCAGCATGGGATTCGGTCGCCTCTCCGGTTTGCCTCGGATGCTTTTGGAAGGCGACGAGAATGCCCAAGTCGTTGTCGTGGCCGGAAGAAATGCCGGGCTTTTCGATGCGTTGGAAAACGAATATGGGCAGAATCCGCGTTTTCGCGCTGTCGGCTACACCGACGAAATAGCAACGTACATGGATGCGGCCAGCGTCGTTTTAACAAAGCCAGGCGGTTTAACCAGCACTGAGGTGGCGGCAAAGCGCATCCCTTTGGTGCACATGCCTGCCATTCCCGGTTTCGAGATGCGCAATGCCGTTTTTTTCAGCCAGAGAGGCATGTCGGCACGAGCAGAGAATTGTGATGAGGCGGCAGGTTTGGCAGTCATGTTGGCTCATTGCCGGGAAGAATGCAATCGAATGCTGGCAGCGCAGCGGGCAAACATCGATGCGTTCGCGGTGTGCAGGATATGCGACCACATCCAGCGCGACGCCGGTGAAGAACCTTCCGCATCTCCTGCGTCAGCCATGGCCGCAAAGTATTTTGAGCAGGCAGAAGCGTATCGGGGCTGATATACCCAAGCGCCACTGAGACTGTTCATGCTCACTCTTTTTTGGGCATTGCATATATCCATATGCAACCCGCTCTGTATCTTTGTGTAACGAAAGTGAGCATATTGTGCAGGAGGAAACGCTTCAGATGCCCTGTGGGAAAATGGCATCAAGCTAAAGTGAACTGCGAAAATAGTGAGGAAAGGTTCATATGAAGGCAAACAGGATCCTGCGTACGGCAGGGGTCGCGGCGCTCGCCGTCGCATGCGCTATGAGTATCGCGGGATGCTCTTCGAGTAGCTCCACTGGAGGGACTGCGGCGACGGTGAACGGTACCGAGATATCGGAGAACACAGTAACCGACTACGTAGAGAGCTTCCGCTCATCCCAATCTTTAACCAGTGAAGACAGTTGGGGTTCGTGGATGGCGCAATACAGTCTCGATCCTTCCTCGGTTCGTTCCGAGGTCATCGATTATTACGTTGGCATTGAACTGGTGAAGCAGGCTGCTGCAGAAAACGATGTTACCGTAAGCGATGATGACGTCGATGAGCAAGTGCAAGCCATGAAAGCGAAGTATTCGAGCGAGGATACTTGGAATTCAGCCCTTGAGCAAGCGGGAACCACCGAAGATCAGTATCGCGAGAGCCTGAAGGTGGCTATGCTGGAAAGCGGTCTTGAGAGCAAAGTCGCAACTGATGCGGCTGCGCCGACCGACGAAGAAGTGCTGACGTACGTGAAGCAGTATGCTCCGTACTTCTCTGGTGCGAAACGTTCTTCTCAGATACTGTTCTCCAGTGCGGATTCTGAAAAGGCCCAGCAGGTGCTCGATCAGATCAACGCTGGCACCATCACTTTTGAGGATGCCGCAAAGCAGTATTCCACCGACACCGCTTCCGCTGCGAGTGGCGGAGATGTGGGCTGGGACCTTCTGAACTCGTTTGTCACTCAATACACGACCGCGCTTAGTGGGCTTTCTGCCGGTCAGGTAAGTGGTTTGGTCACCAGCGACTATGGTATCCATATCATTAAGTGCACGGAGGTGTTTACCGCTCCCGACACCATCACGAGCACCGATCAGGTACCGACTGCATTGGTCGACTACGTGCGTCAGATGGTTCAGAGCACGAACCAGAGCACTGCGTACAGTACCTGGTATTCCGACTATAAATCCAATGCCGATATCCAGATCAATGACATGCCGAGCGGCTTGCCCTACGATTTGGATATGAGCAAGTACCAGACCGACGATTCCTCGTCTGAGGATACCAGTACGGATTCCACCAGCACCTCATCGGATGCTGCTTAAGCGCCTAGCGTGAAAGTTATGCTTTTGCCGAGCACGACAAATCAACTCTTGTCGTGCTCGGCCTGTTTGTTATATACTACGTAATCGCGGCTGCAGGTAAGGTCCCTGCGCGGCAATCGAATATGGAGAGATGTCCGAGCTGGCCGAAGGAGCACGATTGGAAATCGTGTATGCGCCAAAAGCGTATCTGGGGTTCGAATCCCCATCTCTCCGCCAGAAATCCCACGCACGTTTAAGTGCGAAACGCAGGATGCAAAACACATCTGCGAATAGAGATAGGTGAAGGCGAAAGCTGAAGAGCCTTGACGAGCCGATGCGCTAAAACCTTGCATCGGGCTGCCCGCGGAGGGGTGGCAGAGTGGTTGAATGCGGCGGTCTCGAAAACCGTTTTGCCGGTTATCCCGGTAACGAGGGTTCGAATCCCTCCTCCTCCGCCAGAAAGTTTAGGCCCCCGGCAATGAGCCGGGGGCTTTTTACATTGCAAAGGTTCAAGGAAGTCTATGCGAAAGCAGGTTGGGATATGAACAAGCAGCGCGTATTGAGAACATTCTTGGACATGGTGGCTATCGATAGTCCTTCGCGAAGCGAGTTGGGCATGGCGCGCTACTGCGTACGCTCTCTGGAGTCGATGGGATTCCAGATAGAATACGACGATTCCCAGACAAAGACGGGCTCGGATACCCCACAGATCATCGCACGGCGCAAGGGCGCTGGTAGCGGACGCATTGCACTGTCTGCGCACATGGATTGTGTTGTTCCCTGTTGCAATGTGCATCCGCATATCGAAAATGAAGCCGTCTATTCCGACGGAACTACCATATTGGGCGCAGACGACAAGGCGGGTGTAGCCGAGATATTCGAGGCCATTAAAAGCGCGGACGAGGCAGGTCGGCCCCTCCCGAGCATAGACGTCCTGCTGTCCGTATGCGAAGAGCAAAGCGTGCTCGGGGCTCGGTGTTTTCCCGATGACGTACTGCCTAAAGGCACGTTGTGCCTCGTCTTGGATGTAGCGGGACCTGCTGGGGCCATATACACCGCAACGCCCTTCCACTACGTTTTCACGGCCTCTTTCCATGGCAGGGCTGCCCATGCCGGAGCTGAGCCTCAACTGGGCGCGAGCGCCATTCAGATGGCCGCTCGTGCAATCGATCTCATGGCGCTTGGGCGATTGGATGACTCCACGACTGCCAGTGTCGGCACCATCGAAGGCGGAGTAGCGAAAAACATCGTACCGGATTCGTGCACCATAGTAGGTGAATGCCGCTCTCTGAGTGAAAAGCGCATCGAGCATGTGCGCCAGAACATGGATGATGCGCTGCGTCAAGGAGCAAGGGATTTTGACGGTACGGTCGATGTGGAATGGGAGCTATCCTATCCGGGGATTTTCACCGAAGAAGATGATCCAGATGTGCAAATGCTTATTAAGGCTGCGAAAAAGGCGGATTTGAACCCGATTCTGGGAATGACCGGTGGCGGATCGGATGCGAACGTGCTTAAGGCTAAAGGAGTCAAGCCGATTCCCCTCGGTTGCGGCATGAAAGACTTCCATGCGCTCAACGAGTCGGTGAAATTGGCTGATCTTGAAGGATGCGCGCTATTCATCGAAGAAGTTCTGTACCTTATGGGCGTTCGCGTGTAGAACGGCTATACTTTCTCGAAGCGAACCACGCGCCCGAAAGGGCCGTTCATATGATGAGGCAAAACGAAAGGGGCCTATGATGGCTGACCGTGAAGTTGAAAGCGAAATTGACGAGGTTCCAGAAATCGACGAGACGCTGGAATCAGTGCTTCTTTACGCTTTGAAAGAAGCTCGTGAGCATATGGAAGCAGGCGAGGAAGTGGTTCCTTTCACCGCATTGGCAGTGAAAGAGAGCTTGTTTTTGGAAACGCATCCCGGTGAGGATGCGGAGGAGTGCTTCAGCGCTGCTCGTCATACGGTACAGAATGCGAAGGGCGCCGATGCGTATGCATTCTGCTACGACGGATACGTCGATACCGATGCGGGCACCAAAGATGCGCTCATCGCTGAAGGAGGACTGCCTGGTGAGCCTGACGGTATCGCCATCGGTTATCTTTACGAGGAGTCGGAAAACGAAGGTGAAGTCCCTGCTATACAGGACGAGCCGGTATACATCGGGCCAGCACCGAACTTCATGCTTTTCGCAGTGGTCGATGAAGCTGAAGAAGAGGATATGGATGAGGACTACTCAGATGAGGGTGACGAAGACGAAGAATAACGGCGGTAGTATTTTCCTACGGCTTTGTACAACTTCTCCGAATAAATAACTTCATAGTAAGTAGCAAGGTAAATTGCATGATAAGAGAGGGGCGCATCTGTTTAGATGCGCCCCTCATCGAATTGCAAGCTTTATCAGATGATGCGGAGTATCTCGGTGAGCAGTGTGACGGCTATCTCGCGCACATCGCGTCCTTCGGAAATGCCGCCGACAGCCGCGCCGTCCACAATGGATACGATAAGGCCTGGGTTGATGTCGTAGCCGGCATGAAGCAATATGCGCTCAACTGCCAAATCAAGTCTTCTTCGGCCCAAGCGATACGTCTCAGTGACCACTTCTGACTCAGCGGCAGCAATCAGCTGTGCGTAATGCGACGCCGGTACGCTCAAGCCTTCGGGAAGGCAGGCGCGCAGTAGGTAGTCGATACACTGTTCATGGGCAATCTGGTGGGAGAGCTGTTCGGCATCGAATGCCGCTTTTTCTGCACGCTGAGCCCAGAGCCTCATGTTGTAGCTCGCGGCCTCATGCAAAAGATCGGTAATCGATTCGAAGTAGTATCCTACTGAAGAAGAGGATGTCCCCGCCCATTCTGCCACATGGCGATACGTGACTGATCGGGGGTCCTCCGTGCGCAGGATGGCCGCTGCTGCAGCCACCAGCGATGCGTAGGTAATCTGAGCTTTGGGGGAAAGACGACCCTTCCCTGAGCGTTTGGCGTTCGTATCCGGTTGAATGGTCGGTTTTTTATTGCTGTCGACAACGTTAATCAAAGCTTTGTTGTCTGTCTTCTGAGTATCCATTTTGATTGTCCCATATGCGAATAAACTATTCTACGTCTCACGTGCATGTAGGCGATTCGAGTATCTTACGTGGCCTCTTTAAACAAAAAGTTGCTGATCGATGAGGATCATCGATCAGCAACCAAACTCATTATCCGAATCGCAAATCTTTTGAAGCGCTCACATCTATAAAGATTATATGACAAAATTTGTGCAAGTGCACCAAAAATCGTGGCAAAAACTTTCGTCGAGCATAATCGTGGCTATCGATTAAATCAGGTAAATGAAGTACTTTTTGCGCTTATCGGCTTTATTCCACCTCTGAAAGATCTTTGCCGGTGTGCTCATGCGAAAGAACCATAGCAACGAGCGCTACAACTGCGATGCCCACCATGTAGAAAGCAGGGGCGATGGAGTTGCCGGTAACGGATATCAACCAGAATGAAATGTAGCTTGCGGATCCACCGAAGATGGCATTGGCCAGATTGAAGCTTAAGGCGAATCCAGAGTAGCGCACGCTGGTGGGGAAGGTCTCGGTTAAATAGCTCGAAAGTGTGCCATCGTTGATGGTCAAAATCAAGCACATGAGCAGCTCGACGATAAGGATGGTCGTGAAGTCCAACGTCCCCAGCAGGTTGAAAGCAGGAATAGTGAATACGATAAAGCCAATGCAAGCAATAATGAGCATGCGTTTGCGTCCCACGCGGTCGGATATGCGGCCTGATATGAAGATGAAGCCGATATAGGCGACCAGGACGATTGTCGTGATGGTGGAAGCGGCGGCGGCGTTGTAGTTCAACGTTGCCTCAAGGTAATTGGGAAGATAAGTGAGCACCGCGTAGAAGCCTACAGCATTCAGAACGCATGCGCCAAACGAGATGATAAGCTTCTTGAAGTGATGCTTGAACAGGGCACGGATAGGCTTTTCCTCACCGGTTTCGCCCTTTGCCTCCAAGTTCGCCTGCATCTTTTCGTAGACGGGAGAGTCTTCCAGATGCGAGCGGATGTAGTGGGTCACATAACCCAGAGGACCGGCCAGCCAGAACGGGATGCGCCAACCCCAGGTAACGACGAACCATGAATCGGCACCCCAGGTGTTGAACATGAACGTCGCGAACAACGAGCCGATCAGAAGGCCGACGGCAGTGGATGCGGGGACCATTGAGCAATAGAATCCACGATGGTTCGTGGGAGCGTATTCTGCGATGAACGTCGCGGCACCGGCGTATTCGCCTGAGGCCGAGAAGCTCTGCAGAACGCGGCAGACCAGAAGCAGAATGGGTGCCCAGATGCCGATCATGGCATAGGTGGGTAAACAGCCGATTAAGAATGTGCCGCCGCTCATCAGCAAAATGGAAATGGCCAGAGCCCATTTGCGGCCCTTCTTGTCGCCCATGTTGCCCCAGAAGATTGCACCGATGGGCCTGACCAGAAACGCTAAGGCGAACACGCCGAACGTCATCATGGTGGCTACCATCTTGTCTTCGCCGGGGAAGAACACCAAGGCGATGACCGTTGCCAGATACGAATAACTGGCATAGTCGAACCACTCGATGAAATTGCCCATGAACGATGATAGAACGACTTTCTTGAAAGTCTTATGCTTCTCCTCGTCGCTAATATCGTGTAGCGCAGAAGGAGCTGTCGTGGTTTCGGAACTCATAGAAACCTCCTCTTTAAAGGCGTCTGTCGGATGTGGCGCCTGGACTTAATAAGATTATACCTGTTGTGATGAAAGGCGTCCGATTTTATTGGGAGGGTTTTGAGATGTTTACCCTGCGTTAACAAAAACGGTCGGTTTCAAGCCTCAATGGCATTTGTTCTGATTTGATTCGGGGCGACTGATGCATGTGCAATCAGCCGCCCCGCGTGCCGTTCCCAATCGGTGCAGAGACGTGGAATTGATCGGGAAGTGCGAAACTAGTATTCGAATATCAGATCGGATTGTGCTTTGCTGGCCTTATCGATAAAGGCGCGTGTGGCTTTTTGACCACCTTGGACAAGCTTCTCCAGCACAATGCGCTTCAAGCGCGGGTACTCGTTTATGCCATACCATGCGAAAGCGGTGCCGGCCACGTAGGCCTCAACGATGGAGTGGACGGGGGCGCTGGCATCGCGCTTGGCGTCGGCTGCCAGATACTCCTGAATCTCGTCGGCGCAAACTTCACGGATGACCTGCTCGTTTATCTCTAAGTCGCGTGCGAGGCGCTCAAGCTGATACGTTACTTCGGCATCGTTTGCATGTGGGAAATACGTTACGTCGAACGTGACGGCGGCGACGCCTGAAGCCTTGGCGAATTCCAGCAAATCGTCGAGTTTCATCATCTGCACATGGTTTTCCGTGCGCTCTGTGATGTCTAGTTCGGCGGGAAAGCCTTTCATGCCGCGAGCCTCGATGGCGGCCGTCAGCTCGTTTTCGGGGATAGCGGGCTCGAAAGTCATATCAGTTTTGATATGCACGAGCGTTTTCGTTATCTTCATATGTCACAGATCCCTTCTATTGGGTCGCAGTGGGCGAGGGAAGGGGGCAAAGCGCAATTAGCGCAGGCCCTCTTTCATTTCCTCTTCGGCGATATGGTCGGCCAAATTCTCGCTGATAGTCTCTTCTTGCTTCTGTTTGCGGCTGGCGACCATGGCCTTCAAAGAAGGCACAGCACCACCGCAGATAATCAGTGCGCCGCCTATGATGGTATTAACCGTCAGAGGCTCGCCGAATACGACTAGGCCGGTAAAGATGGCCACGGGGACTTCCCAGTAAGCGATCGTGCCATAGTCGGCTGCCGGAAGATTGCGACCTGCAACAAGCAAGAAGCCCAAGGCGATAGGTCCGCAGATGATCCACAACAGCACTGCGCCAATCCAGTTGAATGTAGTGAAGTGCACGTTCAGAGCCCAGTTTTCCATGCCGGGCTGTGCGCCGAGGGCATTCAACACGATGGTGATAGCGCCTGCGCCCAAAGCAGCAAAGATGAAGTTCCATACGCCACGAGCGGTGGTGTCGGCATCTTTGCGATAGCCGTTGAAGAACATCGAAGCGCCATAGAAGAAACCGGAAGCCAGGCCGAATGCGTCGCCTAAGCCCTTTTGAGGGAACTCAGGTGTGGAAGTAACCAAGCTGAAGTCGAGGAAGAAACCCTTGCTGGAAAAGCCCATCAGGTTTTCGCCGAACAACATACCTACGAACACCATGACCAAGCAGCCCCATTGAAGGCCTGACATTGGTTCTTTTCTGAATATCTTGGCTAAAAGCACGCAAATGACAGGACCAATATAGATGAACAGCACGGCATTGGATACGGTGGTCAAAAGCGTAGATGTCACATAGCAAGCCAAGGACATGCCAATCATCAAACCACCCAAGGCAATGGAGGGGGTCAATTTCAGTTTCTTGAACACCTGTACCTTGCGCGTCGCGAACATCAGGATAACGAAGAATATCACGCCCATAGTCATTCGACCAACGGCCATCAATGCCCCGATGCTGTCGCCTGCATTTAAGCCTTGGGTAGAGTCGAACAAATTCGTGCGGGTGGCCCAGCGGCTGAACAAGGGCACTAAGCCCATGCCCGTTGCCGATATCAGCATGGCTATGGTGCCCCAGCCGATATTCATCTTGTACTTACCGCTCCCATCGCCGGTTTCGGCCGGTTTGGTTTCCTTTGACGTTGCCATGAACCCCTCCTTTTCTGTTTTGAGACAAAACTTGTCTAATCCCCCTATAGGGAGGATGTTTCAATGTATTTGTTTGGGATGTTAATCGTGCTGGGGGAGTCGCTCTCTCGGTGCTCTTCCAACACGATCGTGAAGCGTAAAATTCCAGACAAAAGGGGGTTCAGCTCCTTGAAGAAACCGAACCCCCTTTCTTGTCAGTAGTCCTATGCCTTAGCAGGCGAGTTGAAAACTAGTCGTTCCACATTTCGGGACGGACGAGCGTGCAGTCCTTGACGCGGTTCGGGAAGTAATCCTCGCATCCGCCTTCGCGATAGACGTCTGCGGTGGAGCAATGCAGGCCGCCGCCGAACGGATAAGCGTCGCGCAGGTCGCAAGGAATAACGTTCATGCCCAACTTGTCCATCTGCTCCTGCTGATGCACTTCGGAAGCCTCGACGATGACGGTCTTGGGGTCCAGCACCAGGCAGTTCATGGACAGCCACACGGAGCTGTAGCACAGCGCAGGCGGTTCGGTGTGAGCCGGCTGAGCGGCGTCGACAACTTCCCAGCCATTGGCCTTGAAGATGTCGAGCTGGCCCTCGGCTGCGTGACGATGCGGGTTGTTGATGATCAGGCCCGGACGCAGCGGCACGAAGGTCGCGTCGATGTGGATAGGATACGGGTCGCCAGGGAAGTTCATGGCATGGATGCGCAGTTCAGGATAGTAGCGCTGGAACCATTCCATGGCTGCACGGTTGGTGGTCAGGCCGTGCTGGATGAAGACGTCTTTGCCCATACGCATGAGGTCGGCTGCGTCCCACATCGGCTCAACTTCAGTGGTCACGAAGTCTTTGGCAGCGGTCCTCTTCAGACGGTCTTCCAGAGAGATCTTCTCGTCGTAGTAGTCATGCTTGTAAGACCTGTTGGTCAAACGGGGGCGGGGAGCCTGGGTCCACAGGAACTCGGGATCCTCCTCGAAGTACTGCTCCATCAGGGGCCAGTACGCCAAGTACTCGAAGTAACGGCAGCGGAAGCTGTTGGCTGCGGACATGATCTCGTTGCCCATGGTCAGCAGGATGTCGCGAGGAGGCATGCAGGTCATCATGGAGTCGTTGCGGAAGTCGGGGGTGCCGATTGCCTGGTTCCACTGCAGAGGAGTGGGACGGTCGACGATGACGCCGTGGTCTTCAAGAATCTTGACGAGGTTCTCGAGGCATTCGTTGCCGCGCTCGACGGTGGCGAGAGGACGGAGGCCCCACATGCCGCGCATCTCAGAGTCGACAGGCACCTTCTCGGAGGTGGCGGGCTCCTCGGGCGGAATCATGGAATTGTCGCAGCGACCGACGATAACGCGCTTCAGCGGATCCCAGTCGTTCCATGAGTTTACGATCTTTGCCATAGCGAAACTCCTTTCTTGGAAGTCTTTCCGGCTTCCTTTACCAAACTAAAACTACTACTTCTTATGCAGCAACCGACTTATATAAAAACTCAGAAGATCGATGTCGGAAGAAACCTAAACTTTGTGTTCTTCCGGCATCTTGTAGGATCTGCCGAGCTATCTACAGTTTCCGGATTGCTCATGTCTGCATTATAGGACGGTTTTTGTGCACTTGCAAGAAAATATTATGAGGGTATAAAGGGCAATTTTAGAAATAATGAATAAATAATGTATTCAGAATCTTGCAATTGCATAAAACGGGATATTTGAGGTTTTAAAACGGAAAAATATTTTTTCAACTGTCCGAAAACAACTCCAGAAATCAGGTGAGAGCTTCCGAAAACACCTCTAGATATACCATTCGCGGGTCAAAACCAGCTACACGTTTTGACATGCTGCTGTGCCTTTTCATGAACCTTACGCCCACTGCTTTGCTGAGACGCTCATGTCGCATGCGCTCGCCCATGCAAGGTTTTCGAAAGGTTTCTGAAAGGTTTTCGTCAAGGTGTCCCTGCGATGATGGAACTGGCTGCCGACGGGGCAGCTTCAGGGGGATCGGTGAAAGCAGATGAGCACATCAGGCATCGGCATGTGGGTA
Source organism: Actinomycetes bacterium (assembly GCA_023394615.1). GTDB lineage: Bacteria > Actinomycetota > Coriobacteriia > Coriobacteriales > Eggerthellaceae > JAEXAI01. The sequence continues at coordinate 171,827 of JAEXAI010000019.1, forward strand.
AAAGATGGAGAGTCCGCAGGGTTTTCCTTGCGCAATCATCGCGCGTTTGTTACGATACTGCAGCTAAATCCTGCTTCGGATAAACGCCTTTTCAGCTCCGAAGCCGTTAAGTCCGAAGGAGGTGAGCTGATGAAGGCTTATGAATTGCTGTATTTTGTAGCTCCGTCGATCGACGAAGACTCCCGTATTGCTGTTGCACAACGCATCGAATCCATTGTTTCCGAGGGAAACGGTGAAATCGACAATGTGGAAGAGTGGGGCAAGCGCAAACTTGCTTACGAGGTAGAAGGTTTGACCGAGGGCGACTACACACTCGTCAACTTCCATGCAGATCCCGACAATATCGCCGAGCTCGATCGCGTCCTGCGCATCAGTGATGTTGCAAAACGTCACATGATTGTGCGTCGCAACGACCGCGACTAATGTATGAGGGAGTAGATGGATGCGTCCATCGAGCATGAGAGTAAGGATAAGACCATGAGCATAAACCGAGTGATCATTAGCGGAAACCTGACGCGCGACCCTGAATTGCGCTCGACTGCCGGCGGACTGCCGGTGCTGGGATTCGGCGTTGCGGTCAACGACCGTCGCAAAAACCAGCAGACTGGTGAGTGGGAAGACTACCCGAATTTCGTGGATTGCACGATGTTCGGCACCCGCGCCCAGAGCATTTCGAATTTCCTGCATAAGGGAAGCAAAGTAGCCATCGAAGGCAAACTGCGCTGGTCCCAGTGGGAGCGCGAAGGTCAGAAGCGAAGCAAGATCGAAGTCATCGTCGATGAGATAGAGTTTATGTCTCCGCGCGACGGAGGCTCCTCGGCATCGTATGTACCGCAAGCCCCAGCCCAAGCGGCCCCGGTGCAAGCGGCGCCGGCGGTGAACGCTTCGGTCTATGATGAAGACATCCCATTTTAGGGAACACGAAAAAGAGGTTTTAAATGTCTGAATACGTGAAGCAGCCTCGTCGCAAGTACTGCCAGTTCTGCAAAGAAAAGACCGAGTACATCGACTATAAAGATACTCAGATGCTGCGTAAATATGTAACCGACCGCGGAAAAATCAAGCCGCGTCGCGTGACGGGTGCCTGCACCCAGCATCAACGCGACATTGCAAACGCCGTCAAACGCGCTCGTGCAATGGCCTTGATGCCCTATGCCGTTCCTGCCGTTAGCGGCCGCGGCGACCGCCGCAAGCGCGATTAACAGGAGGCATGACATGAAAGTGATTTTGCTCCAAGAAGTGAAAGGGAAAGGTATCGAAGGCGATGTCATATCCGTCGCAGACGGTTTCGCCAACAATTACCTGCTCCCCCGCAAGATGGCCGTGCTAGCAACGAAGGGCAACCTCAAGCAGCTCGATCAGCGCCGTCACAACATTGCCAAACGCGAAGAAGGTCGCATCGCTGCAGCCAACCAGATGAATGATTCTCTGAATGGTCTGACGGTGCTCGTGAACGCTCGCGTTGGCGAAGAGGGACAGCTGTTCGGATCAGTCACCACGCAGATGATTGCCGACGCTCTGAAAGAGCAGTTCGAAATCGAGATCGACAAGAAACTCATCGACCTTGCCGCCCCTATCAAAACGGCTGGCAAGCATCAGGCGAACGTTTCTTTGCATCGCGACGTTAAAAGCACACTCAACCTGCTGGTCGGGGATGCTGACACTCTGGCAGCTATCGAAGCCGAAGATGTTGCAGAAGAGATTGTTGAAGACGTAGTCGAGACCGTCATCGAAGATGCGGTTATCGCCGAAGCTATCGAAGAAGCAGAGGAATCCGCCGAGTAATCGGACGATTCTCGCGCACCGCTGCAAAACGGTGCTCTCTTTTGCCTTGAACCTCCCCAAAGACATTACGTCGATGGGGAGGTTTTTTCGTTGGCCTATCATGTGCATCGGTGCGCCTGTGGGATACTGGATAAAACTTGAAGCATACCTATGATTGAACCCATATCAGCTGCATGCTCGAGGCAACATGGGTGATGTGCGAACGGTGAAACGAAAAGGGATTTATCGATTATGGCGAATTATTCAACAGGCCGAAATGATGGGACCGCTTGGGCTCCAGGCAATCAAGAGCGTTTTGGCTCCCAACAGGGTCGACCCATGCGTGGTGCGCCTGCTGACAAACAGATTCCCCAGAATATCGAGGCTGAGCAATCGGTGTTAGCTGCGTGCATGCTGAATCAGGATGCCATAGACGAAGTGGCTACGAAGCTTTCGGCGGAAAGCTTTTTTCGTCCGGCGCATCAGATTATATTCGCGGGCATGATGGACCTTCACACTCGCAACCTGCCTATCGACCAGATATCCCTCGCCGAGAATCTGCGGGCTTCGGGGCAGCTCGAGGCGGTGGGGGGCAAGGCGTATCTGGTGGAATTGGCGGACAATACGTTCGCGCTGACGAACTGGGTGAACCATACCGAAATAGTGAAACGCACATCGATACTGCGCAACCTCATCTATGCATCTGCCCAGATTACGGCAATGGCATACGATGCCCCAGATGATTTGAACGAAGTGGTGGAAGACGCAGAGAAAACCCTGTTTGCCGTCACGGAAAAACGCGTGTCATCATCGTTTAAGCCTATCGACAAGTTGCTGTCGGATGCGTTTGAGGAAATCACGAAACTGGCCGAGCAAAAAAGCCACATGGCTGGTGTGCCGACCGGCTTTACCGACGTGGATGAGCTGTTTCACGGCTTGCGCGGTGGAGACTTGCTCATATTGGCAGCCCGACCCGGCGTGGGCAAGACCTCGCTGGCGCTGAATCTTGCAGCGAATGCGGCCAAAGCTGGTTTTCCCACCACGTTTTTCTCGCTTGAGATGAGCGCCTCTCAACTAGTGCAGCGTATTTTATGCTCTGAGGCGAAAATCGGGCTTTCCAAAGTGCGCGGTGGCTTTTTAGGCGAGGCCGACTGGCAGGCGTTGGCCGATGCTATAGGCAGGCTCTCGAACGCCGAACTTTATATCGACGACACCCCCTCGCTTTCTATTTTGGAAGCACGAGCCAAAGCGCGCCGTGAGTTGCGAAACAAGGAAAACGGGCTGATCATCGTAGACTACCTGCAGTTGATGCAACCCCCGCAAGCCCGCCGAGATGGCAATCGCGCCGTGGAAGTGGGCGAGATATCGCGAGGGCTCAAGGTGCTGGCGAAAGAGATGAACATGCCGGTTATCGCGCTTTCCCAGTTGTCGCGCGCTATCGAGACCCGCGGGAAAAGCAAACGCCCTATGCTTTCCGACCTGCGTGAGTCTGGTTCTATCGAACAGGACGCAGACATCGTTATGTTTATCGATCGCAGTATGGATGAAATGGAGGCCGAAAGCGACGAGCGTCCCGAATGGGGCACTGCAAACCTGATTGTGGCGAAACACCGCAATGGTCCTACGCGCGATATCACGTTATCGTGGACGCCCGAAAACACGACATTCGGCGACTATATCGACGCTTCGCGCTACGAAGGCGCAATCTAGGTACCCATCAATTGGCGTTTCGCGCTACACTACTACTCATGGCGATACAGACGACATTCATACATGCGGCAGACTTGCATCTGGGAGCGGCATTCAAAGGCCTCAGATCGCTGTCGAGCGCATGGGCCAATCGCATGTGCGAGGCGGTGCCCGAAGCATTCGAGCGCTTGGTGAAGGCGGCAATCGATCGCAAGGTGGACTTTGTGGTGTTGGCTGGTGATGTATTCGACATGGCGCGACCATCGTATGCCGACTTTATGAGGTTCTTCGAAGGCGTCGAGCGGTTGGGTCGGGCGGGCATCCCGGTGTATCTGTGCACGGGCAACCATGACCCCTATACTTCATGGCAAAACGATTTCGCGGAATTCCCCGAAAACCTTTTTATGTTTCCTGCGGATAAGCCGGGCTTTTTCGTGTACGAACGTGACGGCGAGCCGTTGGTGCTGCTGGGGGGACGCGGTTACTACAACCAATCGGTGTCGGCGTCTCAAGATATTGCGGCAGGAGTCACGCGTCACGCGGCGGAAGCGGCATGCCACACCAGTGCACCGTTCGCCGTGGGCGTTCTCCATACCGGATTGCATTTGGATCCTGTGAAAGCACCTACCGATCCGGCTGCGCTTTTGCGCTCGGGCATGGATTATTGGGCGTTGGGCCACATACATATGCCGTACAAGGACTCCGCAGACAATCCCCGATTGGTTTTCTCGGGTTGCATACAAGGTCGCGACAGCAAGGAAACCGGTCCGCGTGGATGCTATCAGGTGACGCTTGAGCAAGACCGGCAAAACCGCATAGATTTTGTTCCCTTGGCAAGCGTGGTATGGCAGAAGCTCAACGTGGATGTAAGCGAGTGTGCAACGCTAGCCGACGTGAACGCTGCAATTATGCGTGCGCTCTTCGATTTGAATGGCAAGGCTCAATGCGAGGAAATGGTCGAGCGAGTGACGCTTGTGGGTACAACGCCGTTGCATGAGGCATTGCGCGCTCCGGGCGTAATCGAAGACATGCGCAAAAAGATAAACGATGACTATCCTATTTTCTTCTGCGACGCCCTGATTGATAAAACGACGCTTCCGCTCAACCGCAAAGCGCTGAGTGAAGAAAACCTGTTTCCCGCAGTGCTCATGCGGCAGGCGCGTACTCAGGCAGAAGGCCGTGAAGAGGCAGTGGCATATCTGCAGCGGGAATTTTTGCAGAAGAACCTGCAGATGCCAATCGCATGCGTCAAAAACCTAGATGACTTGGAATCACAATCTGAGGATTTGCTCCTTGACCTTTTATGTGGGGGCGCTTCATGACCAACGAGCGTTCCTACTATCTGAAATCTCTGCACATCGATGCGTTCGGACCATTCATGCAAAAGGACATCGGTCCTTTCAGCCCATCGCTGAATGTGGTGCTTGGAGCCAATGAAGCCGGTAAGACGACCGTCAGCGCCTTTGTGCGCGGTGTGCTATTCGGTTGGGAAGATGCGCGCGGTCAGCGAAACACGTACAAACCTGTCAGTGCCGAGCGGTCAGGGGCCTGTGTCTTCGCGCAAGCGAATGGCGACGAGATACGTTGTTCGCGGGGGCGCAACGCTGATGGCGTACAGCCCGAAGAGGCGGCGCGGCTGCTGCTTGATGACATTGATGCTGATACGTTTAAGACCATATTCTCCCTTGACAGCGATGAGCTGCGGGGGTTGGGAAAGACCAACGACGTGACAGCGCGCCTGCTCACCGCAGGGGCGGGCACCGTTGATTCTACAGCGCACGTGCTCAGCGATATCGACCAACGTCTGGCGATGCGCCTTTCGCGCGCGTCATCGCAGGTGGATTCCATTCCCAATTTGCAGACAGCCATCGATGAGGTGCGTGGGGAATTGGACCGCGCTTCGGCTGAAGCGGAGCGCTTCAAACATGAAAACCGTGAGTATTTGGACTTGGCACCTCGCAGGCGCGAACTTTCGGAATCGTTGGATAGTATCAACACCGAAATCGAGAATCTGTCAGTGAAACACGATTCGTTGGTGAAATTGGACCAACAGCGCCAAAGGCTCGCGGCTCAGAGTGACGATCTGTCTGTAGAAGAAGACGACTTGAAAGCGCTCGAGGAGTCAGCCCGACAAGCGCGTCAAGCCAAATACCTTGCCATCGATGCGGTGGAGGAGCGTGCTTTGCGTGACGGGTTGGAAGATTTGTCGGAAGAAGGGGCTGCGCTCGACCATCGCTACCTCATAGCCAAACAGGATTACGCATCGTCGAAAGCCCAATATGAAGCATTGGTGGAAGCTGATGACATTCAGGAGCTGAAGCGCAAAGCAAAGCGACAGCGCGTCACGCAGATAGTGCTGTCAGTGATTCTGCCTGTCCTGTTCATAACGTTGGGCGTGCCTGTTTTTGAGCATGCACGCGAAATCGGCAGCCTTTCGATAACCGCGTTGGGGCTCGTGTTGGTGGCGGTGGGCATCTTGATGGGCTGTGCGGCATTGGTGATGCTGTTTCGTCCCAACAAAGTAGAAGAGGAAATGACCACGCGGTTGCAGAATTCGCAATGGGTCATGCTGCAAGATAAAAAGAAACTGGAATCCTGTGAGCAGGAAAAGACGGTCTACGAAGCGAAAGTGGCCGCTTATTTGAAAGAAGCCGGTCTTGACGGGGCTCAGGGAAGCATCCGGCGTGCTCGCGCTTTGCTGGATGAGACTGGCGAGGCACGTTCTGAGGCGGGTCTTTTGATACAGCGTCGCCAGTCGCTCGTTGCGCGTCGTTCGTCTTTGGAAAACACGCGCGACCAGGTTGAGCGCGACCGTGCGAACATCATGGTGTCGTTGGGACTCGACGACCAGGTGCGTACGGACGTTTTAGAAGGACGCTTGCGTCAAAAGAAAGAACAGCGAGATGCCCAGCTTCGCACAAGCGAGAGCATAAACGCCCGATACGGCGAACTGAAACAAGAGCTTGCGGCGGCGCGCCATATGCGCCGTTTCGACGAGTTGAAACTTGAGAGCCAGATGCTGCAGACGCGTATGGGCGAGGCCCTCGAAGATTACGCGCGCCTGCTTTTGGCTAAGCGCATGTTGCAATCATCTATCGCAGCGTGGGAAAGCAAGAGCCAGCCTGCCGTGTATCAGCAGGCCGGAAACTTGCTCTCTCTGATGACGCAGGGAAAGTGGGAACGTGTGCAGATAAGCCCCGAAGGTGGGCTTCAGGCCGTTGATGCATTCGGCACACCGCGCGACCCGTTGCTGCTTTCCATGGGCACGTGCCAACAGCTCTATTTGAGTTTGCGTATCGCGCTTTTGGAGACAGCTGGCAACGTCGGGCGCTGCATGCCTATCTTGGCTGATGACATACTGGTCAATTTTGATGCCGAGCGCCGTATCGGTGCGGCTCGGGCGCTTCATCGTCTTTCGGAGTCGCGGCAGGTGATCGTTTTCACATGCCATGAAGAAGTTGTAAGGCTTATGCAGGATACCGCTTTGGGACTCAATTTGGTAGAGCTGTAATATAATGTCAAGTTCGCGGGCTTTTCCGCGAGGACAATCCGTCGTGTAGGCGGATTCGTGTCCGCAAGCTATGCGGGCGTGTGAAGAAAGGAAGGCAGACATGCCAAGCACCGTGCTCGTCGGCGCCCAGTGGGGCGATGAAGGCAAGGGGAAGATAACCGACCTCATTGCCGGCGACTACAATTACGTCGTTCGTTTCCAGGGGGGCAACAATGCGGGCCATACCGTTATCCACGGCGACACGAAAATTGCTCTGCGACTGACTCCGTCGGGAATCATGTATCCGGGAATCACCCCCGTGATTGGCAACGGTTGCGTAATTGACCCTCGCGTTCTGGCTGGCGAGATAGAGATGCTGAAGGAAAACGGCATTTCAACCGACAAGCTAGTTATCAGCTGCGATGCGCATGTCATTATGCCTTACCATATCGCACTTGACGGTGCTCATGAAAACCATCTAGGCAAGCATGAGATTGGTACGACCCACAACGGCATCGGACCGGCTTACGAAGACAAAGCGGCGCGCACTGGTATTCGCGTGCAGGACCTGCTCGATGAGCATATCCTGCGCCAGAAGCTTGAAACCGCGCTTGAACTGAAGAATCAGATTCTGGACAAAATATACGGCCTGCCCACGTTTACAGTGGATCAGATTATGGAAGAATACCTGCCCTATGCCGACATGATTCGTCCGCATATGGCTGAAACCACGCAGTTATTGAACGAGGCGCTGCGTCGTGGTGAAAACATCCTGTTCGAGGGCGCGCAAGGCACGCTGCTCGACTTGGACCACGGCACGTATCCCTTTGTCACGTCATCATCTTGCTGCGCAGGTGGCGCTCCCACCGGATCGGGTGTGGGCCCGAAAGCCATCAGCAAGGTCATCGGCATCAGCAAAGCCTACATCACCCGCGTGGGCTCCGGTCCTTTCCCCACCGAGTTGAAAGATGAAACCGGCGAGCTTTTGCGCGATGTGGGTGGCGAATACGGCGTGGTGACCGGACGCAAGCGTCGTTGCGGTTGGTTCGATGCTGTGATTGCCCGCTATGCAGCAGACGTGAACAGCCTGACCGATATGGCGCTCACGAAACTCGATGTGCTTTCGGCTGTGGACACTATCAAGGTGTGTGTTGGTTACGAATCAGATGGGAAAGATTACGATTACTTCCCTATGCAGCACACTGCTTTATACCCCAAGCACGTGAACCCCATCTACGAAGAGCTGCCGGGTTGGAAAGATCAAGACATCACCGGATGCCGTACTTTTGAAAGCCTGCCTGAAAACGCCCAACGTTATGTGGAATACCTTGAGGAAAAAGTGGGCGTGCCCATGAGCATCATCGCCGTGGGTCCCGACCGCGATCAAACAATTTTCCGCGGTTGGTCAAGCCGCTAAACAGTAGGGAATGCAACCGCCCGTCGATGCTGAACAAGCGTGCGGGCGGTTGTTGCAGAGAGGCCGCAGGCCGATTGCCCGCGGCATTGCAAAGGAGCAGTTCATATGAACATCGTTGTATTGGGAAGCGGCGGGCGCGAGCACGCAATAGCGTGGGCGCTTTCGAAGTCGTCCCGTTGCGATGACCTGTTCGTTATCCCCGGCAACGGGGGAACGCAATCAATCGCGCAGAACATCACCGGTATAGATATCTCAGACGGTGCGGCCATTGTGGGATTCGCGCACGCCCACGACGTGGGCTTGGTGGTAGTTGGCCCGGAAGTGCCGTTGGTTGCAGGTGTGGCGAACACGTTGCGCGACGCTGGGATTGCAGTGTTCGGCCCCGATGCGCAAGGTGCCCAGCTTGAAGGCAGCAAGCTTGCCAGCAAACGCTTCATGGAGGAAAACAATCTTCCCACAGCGCGCTATGCCACGTTCACTGAAAAGGAACTGGCGCTAGAATACGTGCGCGACATGGGAGCCCCCATCGTGGTGAAGGCTGATGGTTTGGCTGCGGGCAAAGGTGTTATCGTAGCCGAGAACACAGATGCTGCGCTCGATGCAGTTGAAGAGTGCTTCGACGGCGCGTTCGGCGAGGCTGGACAACGCGTGGTCGTGGAAGAATGCCTTACAGGACCTGAATGCTCGCTGCTCGCCTTTATCACCGAAGGACGTGCTTTCTGCATGGCGGCTGCGCAAGACCATAAACGCGCCTTTGACGGTGACTTGGGTCCCAACACCGGAGGCATGGGTGTCTATTCGCCTGTGCCCATCGTCACAGATGCCGAAATGGAGGCGATGCGTGACGTGATGTCGCGAGCGGCTGCGGCCACTGCGAAACCTCCGTTCGAAAACGACTATCGCGGCGTGCTCTACGGCGGTTTCATGCTAACGCCTGAAGGACCGAAACTGCTGGAATTCAACGTGCGCTTCGGCGATCCCGAAACACAGGTCGTGTTGCCGCGCCTTGAAAGCGATCTGGTGGATGTGATGGAAGCCGTCGCGAAAGGCGAGCCTGACAAGATAGATCTGCATTGGTCCAAGCAATGGGCTGTGTGCGTGGTGCTGGCAAGCGAAGGCTATCCTGCCGCATACGAAAAAGGCAAGGTCATCCTTGGGATTGATGAAGCTGAAGACATGGAGGGCATCACTGTTTTTCATGCAGGTACGGCATTCAACAAAGATGACGAGCTCATCACGGCCGGTGGACGCGTACTAGACGTGGTTGCCCTCGGTGATACGTTCGATGAGGCGCGCGAGCGCGCATACGCCGCATGCGACGTCATTAATTATGAAGGCAAACAATACCGCAGCGACATTGGTAAAAAGGCTGCGGCTGGACGAATTTCTTGGGAGTAGCGAATATATGCTAAGCGAACGAATGTTGACTGGGGTTATAAACCAATGCACGGGTCCTCTGTTGAATCTGGAACCCACTGAAGCGCGTTTCATCCCAACGCCCGATCCCGCGAAGCGCTATATGCTCTATATGCATGTGCCGTTTTGCGAAAGGTTGTGCCCGTATTGCTCGTTCAATCGCTTTCCTTATTCAGAAGAGCGCGCGAGGCCCTATTTCAAGAACCTGCGCCGCGAGATGCTGATGTTGAAAGATCTGGGCTATGATTTCGATAGCCTCTATATTGGCGGGGGCACGCCCACTATCATGCTCGATGAACTGTGCGAAACCATTGATTTGGCGCGCGAGACGTTTTCCATACAAGAGGTCTCAAGCGAAACGAACCCCAACCACTTGGCACCGCGCTACATCGATGCCCTGCAGGGCAGAGTGCAGCGCTTGTCCGTAGGGGTGCAGAGCTTTGACAATAATCTGCTCAAGCAGATGGACCGCTATGAGAAGTACGGTTCTGCCGAGCAGATTTTCGAGCGCATCCAGTACGCCGCGCCGTATTTCAAGTCGCTGAACGTGGATATGATCTTTAACTTCCCCGAACAGACCGAGGATATCCTTATAAACGATTTGGCCTATATATTGGAAAGCGGCACCAGCCAAACAACATTCTACCCGCTGATGGCGTCGCCTTCGGTGTCTCGCTCTATGGCGAACACGCTGGGCAAGGTGGACTATTCGCGCGAAAAGCAGTTCTACGATATCGTATGGCAGGTGCTCACTGACAACGGGTTCAAAATGGGCAGCGCATGGACCTTCAACAAATTCGATGAAGGCATGATTGACGAATATGTGGTCGATTATGAAGAATACCCTGCCATCGGCAGCGGTGGCATCACATATCTGGGCCACAATCTTTACGTGAATACGTTCTCTTTGCAGGAGTACAACGACGATATCGAAGCGGGCCGCATGTCCATTTCGGGACGGAAGCACTTCAACAAGCGCGATCGTATGCGGTATCGTTTTATGATGCAGTTGTTCGGCCTGCGTTTGGACAAGCGGGCGTTCGAGCGAGATTTTGGATGCTCGGTCGAGCGAGGCCTTCCTGCCGAGATGGCCTTCATGAACGCCAATGGTGCTTTCGACGTGAACAATAGCGAGGAGCTCACGCTCACCCCGAAAGGACGCTATCTTACCGTGGTCATGATGCGCCAGTTCTTCATCGGCGTGAACAACCTGCGCGACCGCGCGCGTTCGGCTTTGACCGGCGAGGAGCACGAGCTGCTGTTTGGCAGCGGGAAATAGGGGCCAAGCACAATCCGCTACGCGCGCCTATTGGCCTGCTGCGCGCTGGATGCCATTTAAATCATAATCGCTAATGCGACCGAATAGCACTCCTTCAACTGCGAAGAAGTGCTATTATTCTTGGTAAGGGCTCATGCTCGAGCGGGACTTATTGAGTTCGGGTTGTTCCGATACCCGTATTTGATTCGGGGTTTTATCTTTCTTTCGTATGTTGACGCACTGCTACCTAAATGGTACTGTACTTATATCAATTAAAAGGCAAGGGGCCTTTTATGGAGTGGAAGAAAGGGGAAGATGATGTTGGATGCGGCGTTTTTGTCACGGTTTCAATTCGCGTTTACCGTGGCGTATCACTTCTTGTTCGTACCTATGTCAATCGGTCTCGGCTTGATTATGGCGCTTGCCCAGTCTCGCGCTTACAAGAGTCGCACACCCGAGGACATGGCCGCTGCGCACTTTTGGGTGAAGGTATTCACGATCACCTTCGCTGTGGGCGTTGCCACAGGAATCACGATGGAATTCGCATTCGGTACCAACTGGGCCGATTATTCGCGTTTCGTCGGTGATATCTTCGGCGCACCGCTTGCAGCAGAAGCGTTGCTAGCGTTTTTCTTGGAGAGCTCGTTTTTGGGCGTCGTCCTGTTCGGGCGTAAAAAGGTATCTCCGAAGTTCTACATGGTTTCCGCTTGGCTCGTTTGGGCAGGCTCGCTGCTCAGCGGCTTGTGGATTCTCATCGCGAACTCGTGGATGCAGACCCCTGCAGGCTATGAGGTTCAACAGACTGCAGAAGGCGCGAAGGCTGTCATCACGAATTTTTGGGCGGCGGCATTCAATCCGTCCACGTTGGCGCGCTATTCGCACACTATCATCGCTCTGTTGATCTTCGGCGCGTTCGTGGCCATCGCCATTGGCGCATACCATATGATCAAAGGCAATAAGGACTTCGGTAAAAAAACCGTGCGCACCGGCACAATCGTCGCTATTGTGGCTATCATCTTGATGGTTCCGGCCATGCATCAGCAAGCCGTGGTTGTCGCTGACAACCAGCCCGAGAAACTAGCTGCGATGGAAGGTCAATACGAATCCGGGGCCATGGGTATGACCATAGTCGGCTACGTCGACGAGAACGGCCAGAAGGTCATTGGCATAGAAGTGCCAATCGCCGGTATGACGAGTTGGCTGGCCTCTGGCAGCACCACTACTGTCTATCCTGGCTTGAACGATTATGCAGCAGGCGATACCGCCCCTGTGCAATTCGTATTCCAGGCGTATCATTTGATGGTTGCTTTGTTCGGCTTGATTGGCATCTGGCTGATACTGGCTCTTATCACAACGTTCAGCAAAAAAGAACCGAAGAAAGGGCTCTTGAAGGCTCTTATGTGGGGTCCGCTGTTCCCCATGCTCGCTATACAGGCTGGCTGGATGGTCACCGAGGTCGGTCGTCAGCCATGGATCGTGTGGCATGAGCTACGCACGGCAGATGCTATATCGCAGGCCGTCGATCCGATTGAGCTGATGATTACCATCGCGCTGTTCGTCGTGGTGTACGCATTTATCTTGGTCATGTACGTGAGAATCGTGCTCGGCGTTATTCGCAAAGGCCCGATTGTTGAAGAAGCAGACGGGAACCCGTTTGATGGTGGGAAGACCGCAAAGGCCGTTGATGGCGCTGCTGGCGCGAAGGCCGCCGTTGCTGATTCGTCAGGGAGCGGTGCCGCAAAGGCAGAAGCACCAGGAGCTGCACCCTCGGCGGGCGCTGCAACTGAAGGGGAGGCGAAGTAGCCATGACTTTCTTGCAAATACTGTGGTTCATCCTCATCTTCGTTTTGATTACCGGTTATTTCGTGCTCGATGGTTTCGACTTGGGCATCGGTTCGCTCTATACCGTACTGGGGAAGAGCGAAAAGGAGAAGGCGACTCTGCGTCGCGCGGTCGGCCCTGTGTGGGATGGCAACGAGGTGTGGCTGCTCACGGCTGGTGGCGCGTTGTTCGCAGCGTTTGCGCCAGCGTATGCAACCACGTTCTCAGGATTTTATCTGGCAATTATGCTGGTGCTGTTCGGCCTGATTATCCGTGCAGTGTCCATTGAGTTTCGCGTGCATGATAAGGACCACGGCGGTATGTGGGACATCCTGTTCTTCATCGGCAGCATTGTTCCTGCGCTGTTGTTCGGCGTTGCTATCGGCAATGTGTTGAATGGGCTTCCACTGAACGCCAACGGTGACTACATGGGCAGTTTCTTTGCTCTGCTGAATCCGTTTGCACTGGTGTGCGGCTTGGTGGGTTTGGCGCAGTTTATGGTGCAGGGCCTTACGTGGACCGCTGTGAAGACCGAACCTGGCGATTTGCACGACCGTGCCGTTGACTTGCGTTTCAAGCTGCAGATTGCTGTTGTAGTGCTGTTTGCGCTCGCATCGATTCTGTACTTCACTATCGTGAATCCGACTCTTGCAGCCGGCATCCCGGCAACGCTTCGCATCGTATTCGTGGTGGTCATCGTGGCTGCTGCTGTGTTGGGCATCTTATTCGGCAAGAAGGGCGATTCGGCTGACCTGATGACGTTCTTCATGTCGTGCTTGATGTGCGTTGGTTTAGTGGGCCTTGTAGCCGCCAGCCTGTTCCCCAACATCGTTCCGGCGACCGATGCCATGTATTCCATCACGGTCGCAAACGCTGCTTCAAGCGAATTGGCCTTGACGTGCATGACGGTTATTACATGCATTGGCTTGCCGCTTGTGTTGGTCTACCACTTCATCGTGTACCGCACATTCGCAGGCAAGATCACCGACGACGATTTGGAAGACTACTAGATTGTCGATATAATGTGGCAAGCAGCCTCGGGCTGTAGCACAATAATGCTATGAGAATCGGCGGGTCGTTCGCGGCCCGTCGATTTCTTTGTGAGCACGAGGAAATCGTGAGATGGTTGGCGAGTAATGGAAAAGCGAAACGGAATGCGGCCGGCGGGGTTTATCCTTGCGTTCGGCGTAGTCAGCATGCTGGTGGATATCGTCTACGAAGGGGCATTGGCAGTCCAAGGTCCTTTACTGGCGTCATTGGGCGCAAGTGCGGCACTGGTAGGCGTAGTGTCGGGTTTGGGTGAGGCGACCTCTTTGGCGGGACGATTGTTCTCTGGCCCAGCAGCAGATAAGACGGGCCGCTATTGGGTATTCGCAATAGCAGGGTATGCAACGACCATTCTGGCTGTACCGACAATGGGTTTCGTTGGTAGCGTTATCGGCGTGTCGATTTTGGTGGTGGTCGAGCGTTTCGGCAAATCGCTTCGTACCCCGTCGCGTGACGCGATGCTTTCCCATGCCGCAGCGGCTGTCGGTCGCGGTAGAGGTTTCGCCATTCATGAGATGCTAGATCAAGTGGGAGCTGTTGCCGGTCCGCTTATCGTATCTTTCATCCTCACCGTTACAAACAACAGTTACGGTCCCGCATTGGGTGTGCTCGTCATCCCTGGTCTGATGGCGCTGTGCATCCTGTTCACGTTGAAGCGAAAAGTTCCCGATGCGCGCGTGTTTGAAGACGATGCGTCTGAGACGGAGAAATCGCCTAGCACCGAGCCTGCGACGCAAGATGTTCAAGCGAATCCATCCGAAAATGGCCATGCTGTGGTTACCGCTTCGGGCAAGCTGAAACTGCCCGGTACGTTTTGGGCTTACACCATCTTTTGCGGTTTGGCTCTGGCGGGTGTGGGCACGTTCGGCGTCATGTCGTATCACATGATTACGACCGGTTTGGTAGCTGACGCGACCGTTCCGATTCTCTATGCCATCGCCATGGCGGTTGATGCTGTGTTTGCGCTGGTCACCGGTTCGCTTTATGACAAAATTTCCACGAAGGCGCTCTATTTTCTGCCAGTGGTCTCGGCACTTATCCCGTGCTTTATGTACACGTGGAACCTGTCGTCCATGATCACCGGCGTGGTTTTATGGGGTGCCGGCATGGGTATTCAAGAATCGACGATGCGCGCGGCTGTGGCTGATATGGTGCCATCGCACAAGCGCGCTACGGCATACGGATACTTCAGTGTGGCTGTGGGAGTCGGCGCGTTGGTGGGCGCGTCAATCGCAGGTTTTCTCTATGATGCGAATCCGACGTATATCATGTACTATTCGGTGGCCATGGAGTGCGTGGCATTCGCCCTGCTGTTCGTGATTAGACGTACGCGCAAAGCATAAGCCGTTGAGAAAATGGGGGACGGTCATTTTCTTGGACCTCAGGTCGTATCCACGAGCCCCCAGTTTGTGACATTGTTACTGAAAGCGCCATACGAAAAACCTATTCTGCAGGTAGAGAGAGTTAATACCTGAAGGAAGGACGAGAAATGGATAGCGCTTTTATCGAAACGATACGCGAAATCGTGGGGGACGATCACATAAAAACCGATATGCGCGAGCGAAAAGCGTATGCAGAAGATATCGGCGTCATGCCGCCATTGGTAAAACCATTCATCAAAGCGGGCGTGCCCGGAGCGGTGATTCGCCCCGAAAGCGAACAACAGGTAATAGACGTGGTGCGCGCAGCGCGAGCGGCAAAAGTGCCATTGGTTGCACGTGCAGCTGCAACCAGCGGTTACGGCGGTGCGCTTCCTCGTACGGGTGCGCTGGTGGTGGACATGAGCGGCTGGCAGCGCATCTTGGATGTGGATGATCAAGCCATGATTGTGCGTTGCGAGCCCAGCGCTATTTGGGAAGAGATTGACCGTAAGCTCGCGCCGCGCAACATGGAAATAAGGCTGCACCCGTCAAGCTATCCGTCATCGACGGTAGGCGGATGGCTTGCCCAAGGCGGTAGCGGGTTCGGATCTTTTGAATATGGCTCATTCAAAGAAAATGTGATATCTGCGCGCATCGTCACGCCGGAAGCGGAGGCAGTCGAGATGTCTGGCGCTGACCTTCAGAACCTGGTTGCTGATGCGGAAGGCATCACGGGTATCATCACGGAAGTGACGTTTCGCGTGAAGCCTTTGGTGGAAAAAGGCGTCCGGCTGATTTCTGTGGCCGATGCTCATACGTTGCAAGATGCCGTGAGCGCTATGCGCGCGCTTCAGTTGCCTCTTTGGTCCCTCTCGTTTCTGAACCCGGAATCGGTGCGCTTGAAGAAAAAACTGCCGGGTCGCAGCTGCCATGCTTATGAGCAGGCCGATGCCGTAAAGGAAATGGCAGCTGAGGCGGCGCTTCCCGAAACGTACCTGATGCTTCTTGCATTTCCCATCGAGCGTAGCGAACAAGTTGATGAGGGCCTGCGTCAGATAGCTCGCACAGTCGACATGCAGCAGATGCCTGAATCTGATGCGTGGCGCGAATGGGAAGGTCGCACGGCCCCTATGCGCTTGAAGCGCATAGGACCTAGTATTATTCCCACTGAAGTGATTGTGCCGTGCGAGCACTTGAGCCAGACGCTAGATGAAATCGATCAGAAGGTACATCAGACATTTGTGCTGGAAGGAATGATTGGCGCTGACGGCAAAGCGGTGCTTTTAGGTTATATTCCCCATGACGAGCGTACATTTGCCTTCAATCCCGCATTCGCGCTATCGCTTTCAGTGATGAAAATAGCCAATCAGCAGCACGGAAGCGGGTATGCTACCGGGCTGTATTTCCGCAAGCAAGCCCAATTTTTGCTGGGTCATGAAAAGGTTTCGGCGCTTGTCGCATACAAACAAGCACATGATGCGGGCCACATCATGAATCCCGGCAAGGTGGTACGCATACCCGGCGAAGGCGGTGGTGCGCTGGATGGCCTGATGGGCATGGCCACTGGCATGGAAAGCGCCATTCGACCCATTGCGAATGCTGCCAAACCCAAGCACGTAGGCGTGCAAGCCGACCGCAATGGTATTTCGGGGGACGTGGCATTCATGGCCACGGCATGCGCTCGTTGCGGCTACTGCGTACATACCTGCGAGCAGTATTCCGGGCGCGGGTGGGAAAGCCAGAGCCCGCGCGGCAAGTACTCGTGGCTGCGCGAGGTGTACGCCGGACGCGAGAAGTGGGATAAGCCCGCAACCGACACATTCTTGAGCTGCACGACCTGCGAGCGTTGCGACAATCGTTGTCAATTGCAGCTGCCGGTATCCCATAACGGCATGTCGCTTCGAAATGAGTTGGTGGAAGAGCAGGGTATGGGAACGTTTCCCCCATTTGAGATGATGGGCGCTTCGCTTGAAGGCGAAGGTGATATTTGGGCAGGTAGGAGGCTGCATCGCGCAGACTGGTTGCCAGAAGATGTTGCAGAGAAGATTCCCGCCCATGCCGATATCCTGTATTTCGCCGGATGCACGGCAAGCTATGTGGAAACCGATATCGCTGAAGCAACGCTGCGCCTTCTGCAGGACAGCGGACTTGATGTGGCGTATCTAGGCACCGACGAATCGTGCTGCGGTATTCCGATGAAGATGGCTGGTAAATGGGATCTGTTCACGCAGGTCTACCATCAAAATGTTGCTGCCGCTCGCGCGGTGGGGGCAAAGACGATTGTCACATCGTGTCCGGCTTGCGCGCTGGTGTGGAAAGAAATGTATGCGCAAGAGGCTGCGCGTTTGGGTGAGCCCTATGAGTTCGAAGTAAAACATTATAGCGAAATGATCGCGCCGGCTATCGAAGACGGCAGGCTGCAACTGAGCAAAAACGTCTTCGATGGTAAACGCGTCACATTCCACGATTCGTGCCATGCTGGTCGTGCGCAGGGGATTTACGAGCCGCCGCGCGACATGCTGAAAGCCATTCCAGGCATCGACTACGTGGAAATGGAACACAACCGCGAAGAAGGCGTGTGCTGCGGATCGGTGGTTACGCTCGTAGGCGATTTGCCGACAGCGCCGAAACTTGGTTGTGCACGTTTGCAGGAAGCGGAAGATGCAGGCGCTGATACTGTGGTGGCACTGTGTCCGTGCTGCCAGGTGCAGCTGCGCGATTCGGCGCAGAAGGGTGGATTTGATCTGAAGGTGGATGATCTGGCACGTGTGGTTGCCAACGCTGCAGGATACGATATCCCCGAGACGGCCGAATACACCACGTATATGTGGGGGTATTTCGAGCGATTCATCAAATTGATGGAGCCCTCGCAGATGGCGCAGTTCATGGTGAGACTGTTTCCGCAGATGCTCGACGCGATGCCTGCTAATATGGGTTCGCTGATGCGCTGGATGGGACGCAGCGATGCGGGTGCTGCGATGATGACCAAGATGATGCCTGTGATGTTCCCGAAGATGGCTCCTGGCATACTGGGAAAGGTCATGCCCGACATGGTAGCCGAAGTAAACGACTTCATTGGGGATATGCCCGAAGACATGGCATATCTGATGCCGGATTTGCTGCCGAAGACGATGGACTCGTTGATGCCGTCATACATCCCACAGCTTATTCCCTACCTGGTGCCGCTGTTCGTTGAGTACTTGCATAACGGGCCTGAAGAGCCGACGAACACGGATGGCCCAAACGCTCCAATCGCTGATCGCTCTGGGAAAAAGCAGGTCGGGGATGAGTCTCTCGCACCTGCTGCCTGCTGGGGCAATGCCGACTAGTACGGCTCCACATTTGGGAAAGCCACACGACCTGGCTTACAAGTGAAAATACATGAAGGCGCGCTCTGCTGTTTGCGGGCGCGCCTTCGGTATCTGGTTGTTCGGTGATGCGGTGAGGTCGTATTACTCTTCGCGGGCAATCGCGCCTAAGCCTTTTTCGTTGATGATGGTAACGGTGCCTCGATCCAGCTTCACGAGTCCCTCTCGCTCGAAGTATTTCAGCATGCGCGACACCACCTCGCGCGCGCTGCCCAAATCACGCGCAATCTGGTCATGGGTCGCTTTGATGCGTGGCGATTTTTGCGTGCTCGCCTCCGTTATGAGATAGGTCGCGAGACGTTTGTCGAAACTCACGAACAGCACTTGCTGCATCACCCACATCACTTCCGAGAAACGTTGCGCCACCTGACGGTACGCGAAGGCCTCTACATAGGGGTTCTGTTGCGACAAAGCTTGGAAGTCGGGGGAGGGCACCATCAGTATGTCGACGTTTGTCTGAGCATCGATGAACACATCAAATGTAATCAGGGGCAACACGCATGATGCCGAAAGCATGCAAGATTCCCCTTCGCCCACGCGAAACAGCGTGATTTCGCGCCCTTCTTCCGAAAGGGAATAGACGCGCAATATGCCGCGCGCTATTAAAAGTACGCCTACGCAGTCGTTGCTGCCACCGTGAATGCGCTCACCCGCTTGGTACGATTTTGGTTTCGCGGCATTCGCCAGGAGTTCACGTTGGGTGTCATCTAGCTTGTCCCACACTGGGAAAAGCCGCTCAAGCAACATTTTTATATCGGAACGCTGATTGGTCATGGTTTCTCCTTCGCGGGCATTGTAGCATGGGGGAGAGCGAAATTGCTCAAGATCGACTCGGGATTGCGCACTTGGCGCAACGGGGGAAGGTGGTCTACGATGGCTTCAATCGTTGTATTGGTGAGGCACGGAAAAGCGCAGGCTGACGAAGAGGGCCTAGATGATATCAATCGGCTGCTTACTGATGCCGGTCAGCGAGCCTTAGACGCGCGCTTTCCCGATATGTTCGAAAATCTGCTTCGAAATCCCCTGTATCGTCCTGATGATGCTGTCATATGGACCAGTGGCGCGGCGCGTGCCGACCAGACGGCTGATGCGGTTTCGCGAGCGACCGGCATAATCGATATAGATACGCATGAGTGTTTGTGGCAGCAAGATGAGTGGCTGTTTTTAAATGAGCTCGCGCAAGCTCGCGAGTCGACGGTCATCGCGGTGGGACATACCCCGTTTGTGAATGAGGTATCCGATAAACTGTGCGGATACGAGATGCCGTTCAAAACAGGTGCCATGGCGGCATTTGCCATTGAAGGCGATTTGGAACAGGTGGTTCAGTCGCAAGAGGAGTTGTGCAAGCAATCTGCAATAGAAGCGCAATCTCAAGCAGCACAGGTCGCAGTGGAGTCGCAACATCAGGCCTCGGTTGAGCCACAATCCACAGGTGTAATCGAATCACAGACTCAGCTTGCTCAGACGTATCCGGCGCGTTTGCTCTGGTTCGTGCAAGGCCCGAAAGCGGCCGATTGGCAAACCGTTTGCACGATTGAAGACACTCTTGGAAAACGAGCCATGAAACTGGCCGATTCGATGCAGGAGTTTTTTGATGACCCAGAAGATGTTGAAACCACTCATAGCCTACGTGTTTGCATAAGGACAATCCGTTCGCTCCTTGTGTTTCTTGAGCCATTTCAAAAAAAAGAGCAGAACAAGAAACTTCAGGAAGATCTGCGCTACCTTGTGCTGAAAACATCGGACTTGCGTGATTTGGACGTGCTGCGCGAGCAAGTGGAGGGTCTGCCCGACCCCGCGCATGATTTGTGCGAAGCTATCGCAGGTGCCCGAGCTGATGAGTGCGCCCGGACATCGCGTATGCTGCAGGGCAAAAAGGCGCAGCGAGCCTTGCAAGATGCGGTCTGTCAACTAGAGCAAATAAAGTGGAAGAAAGAAATACGCAGATTCGGTTTGCCGGAAAATGATGCAATCAGCCGCTACTGCGATTTGGTTTGCAGTTTCGAGGCGGAACTAGATGCGTGCGCTTTCACGCGAATAGAATCCGTTCACAAGCTTCGCAAGCATGCCAAGCAAGTTCGCTATATTTCTGAGAGCTTCGGGCGTTTTTTGGGATCTGAATCAAAGAAGATGTCCGAGCAGATGAAGCAGGTGCAAGATGACCTAGGGGCCATTTGCGACGCACATGTGAACGGGATCATCATCGAAAATTTCTCGAAAGACGGTTTGTCTGACCAGGCACTTTGGGATTTGAATATCCTCAAGGCGAAGCAGGACCACTACTTTTATTCGCATCTGAAGGCTCATGATGCTGAAAGCAAGCGCGAGAGCGCCGAAGCAGGTAGAGCAGGCGAGCAGGATGTTGCGGGGGAGCCCGAATAGGTGGAAGTGGGTTGGCAAGTGGAAGAGCAGGCCGTGACGGGCGAAGATGAAGCGGAGAAATGCATTGGAGGCATCATGGAATTCAATGACAAGACCCGCGCGGTATAAAACTGCACCCGCTATGATTCGTGCCATACCGATAAACAAAACAGGTCACAAGCAAAAACAGCCTGTGACCTGCGTAAATTCGATGGTGGTCGGAGGGGGACTTGAACCCTCGGCACGCGGATTTTCAGTCCGCTGCTCTACCAACTGAGCTACCCGACCATCGTTTGCGCTTCTTTGCGAACGCGCGAATTGATATTCTACTCATACATCCAAATTAGGTCAAGTAATTCTTTTTTCATATATGGAAAATCTCCGCAAGGTGTCGATTGTGTCGATGCCAAAGGTAGTGCAGGTTTGGGGCGCTTGTCGCTAAGCGTGTTGTGGAAGAGTTGATGTTGGCGTGTGCAATAGTGTAAATGAGTGTATGTTGGTATATGTTTCAACGTATAGTGATTTCGTCGAATTGCCGAAGAACATGGGTGGATGGCTATTGCTGACACTGCTTCTGAGGGGTTGTGCGAGCGATTGGTAGACGAACTTGATCCACGTGGCATGCGTTTTGATGGCGCGGGCGTTAAGCCGTCGCTAGGAGTAGCTGGGCTTGCGCAGGTCAGCATAGGCGAGGCGGAATTCTCGACCCGGAAAATAGGGTCGCTGACCTTGCGCAAGGCAATCGAAGAAAAACTGAAGAGCAGAAAAATAGGCAAGGGTGGGGGAATACTTTTCACAATCGACGAGACACAAGCTGCATCGCGAGATGATTTGGTCGCAATTGTTACTGCCGTGCAGCATGTGATAGCAAACGAAGATCAGAAGAACATTCCAGATAGCCAGAAAAAGGGTGTTGCTTTCGTCTTCGCGGGTCTGCCGTCTTTGGTAGATGAACTTGTGAACGACCGAGTACTCACGTTTCTCAGGCGCAGCTTAAGAAGGGATTTGGGCGAAGTCCTTCTTCCAGACGTCAAGAATGCCTATATTGAGACGGTGCGGCAGTCAGGGAAAGAGATATCAGAGGAAATGGCACAGCGCGCTGCGAATCTGACTGATGGTTATCCATACATGGTGCAGCTTATAGGGTATTACAATTTGTGTATGCGATGGTGAAAGACGATCCATGTCCGACGCGTGTGTCTGATATTGCGACACGGGTGAATCGTAGCCGCAGTTGGGTGAACAAGTACCGCGAGATTCTCATTAACGAGAAAATCATTCGATCTGCCGGTTATGGTCTTGTGGAATTTGCAATACCCAACCTGGGCAAATACCTCCAACGCCGGAAAGTCGGCTTGCAGCAATAGCGCTTAAAGTCGAGAAATCATTGCCGAAGCGCTATCGTTATCCAGATGGGGGAGTAGCTTGCCCCTCTTCGCTCGAAGGCTGTCGGGCTGTCATTCCTTCAAACTAGATGGGTCGAACTGGTCGATTAGATCAAGAAGCTCCTGTTTTTTGTGAATGGCGAGTTTCGTATAAATCCGTTTACTGTGGGTGCGGATTGTGTTTTCTGAAACGGTCAGTTCTTCGGCTATGCGAACAACGCTGTTACCTCGAGCTATCAGTTCCATCACTTCGGTCTCGCGAGCGGATAGTCGGTAATGCTGCTGCAGCAGTGCACACTGTTTCGATATTCGATCACGGTATTGATGCTCGTTGTCCCTCGCGTTTTTAGCGGATCTGCTCTCCTTGGCTTTTTCGGGGCGATTCAATGCGATAAGCTCAATGCTCTCTGAAGACGCATTCGGCGCAGTGGATGCCTGCCGAAAGCCTCCCAAGCCAACGAAATACATCAGTCCCAGAAGATACAGCGCAAGAAGCGATACGGCAGCTACAGGTTGCATGCCGAACAAATCGAGCCTTTCCACGAACGTTCCGCCGATAAAACCAACATCGTGAAAAGCATAGACAATCACGCCCAGATACCCATATATGAATACGGGGTTGATGCCGCGGTCTCGTGATGCTTGTGCTCCCTGAATCATCATCAGAACAATGTCGCATGCGAAGACGGCATAAATGATGCCCGCAAAGACGGAATCGAAAGCTGATGGAAGAAATGCCAACAGCAGAAAGCCTGTGGTCACGATTGGGAACAATACTCGATAGGCAGTTATAACGTTTATCCTCAGATTCTTTTGCTGCCATACGAAAAGAAGCGCAAGAGCCATGATCAGCGATCCAGCCATGGACATCACGTTCACGAGCGATCCCACATCGGAATCGCCGATAACAAGCGCGCGCACGATGCCACTGCAGAAACCAAGTGCGCCGATGCTCAAAGCGCTGCGCCAATAGTCGCGCAGCAGCTGTCGGTAAACTTTGGGATGCTTACGTGGCTCATCCTGGAACATTGGTTGGGATAGATTGATGGTGCGGCTTTGCAGCACGATGCACAGGGCGAACAAGGGCATGAATACCGAGGGAATGAGAAATGCGGTTACAGCCACCGGAATCGCGTAGAGCGCAAAATAAAGGATAGCTCCATATGCGGTGCCCAATATCAAATCATGGTTGCCTCGATCGGCATCTTGGCTTGCGAACAATCGTTGCCACAGCATGTAGAATCCAGCTGACCCAATTCCTAAGAAAACGCCTCCTATAATGGCAAAAGTGATAGCGTGGATTGGGAAGTATATTCCTGTTATAAGCGAGCACCATCCAAGAAAATAGGGAATGGCTGCAGCAGGCACGAGAAAACGTCGCGTGGGTCCCGGGAAGAAATACACTCCAAGAACGCTTGCAAGGAAACTGCCTGTGAACACCATCGACTGCGCCAAGAAGAACGCGAACATAATTTCTGGAGTTTGGAAGCTTGCCGGAAGAAAGGGGAATACTCCACCCCATACCGCTGCAGCGTTGATGGCCTGAAATAGCGCATAGCCCATTGTTTCCACATTGGGTTTGAGTGCTGCTATGTATCCAGATATCTTCGTGGACCCTCCTTCCCGTGGTGTTCATTGACCCAGAATGTCGTGTGTCAGTGGCTCAAGGCATGCTTGCTTGTATAGCAAGGACCTTTGCTTTTCGGCAGTACGTTTCGTCTAAGACAAGGGCTAAGGCCATTATGACGCAGTATGTCGTTATATGCAGCAAGTATGAAATATTGGTGAGCTTCTGAACTGGCATTTCTTAAAATTCGCACGATTTATGTGACAAGGGGCAAAGCAAAGAGAATACATTAAAGCCCGAACCCGTGGACTTTGCGTAATCAAAATATCGGGAAGGCTATGCGGGGAAAAGACGAGAGAGGAAGAAGGGGAGCTATGACAGATGCAAATCTAAGCCGTCGATCATTTTTGAAAACGACGGGTGCAATAAGTACGGAAACGAGGCGGTCTACAATACCTATGCAACGGGTATGTATGCTATTACCGGGCGCTGCATTGGTCGACTGATGAATACAATTGGCGGTGCGCTTTCCTATTACGGAAGTTATTCAACTGCTCAGCTTACAACGGCGATGCCCTATACCTTTGGTGATAAGAACTATAGCGACGGATCGGGCTTGATTGAAGCGAGGGATGCTGAACTGCTTGTGATGTTTGGCAACAGCCCTGCGGAAACACGTCAAGGTGGCGCGAACGCAACATATGATTTGGAGCGTGTGCGGGAGGCTGGAACGAAAATCATCAACATTGACTTTCGTATGAATGACAGCGCCGCTGGTCATGCAGATGAATGGTTGCCTATTCGTCCCGGAACCGATGCTGCACTTTGTGATGCCATCGCCTATGAACTCATCAGCAATGATAAAGTTGACCTTGATTTCCTTCATACCTATTGTGTCGGTTATGACGAAGAGACTCTTCCAGATTCCGCAAAAGGCAAACATGCCTCTTACAGGGATTATATTATGGGCGAAGGGGCAGATGGCACTGCCAAGACACCGGAATGGGCATCGCCGATCACGCAGATTCCCGTTGAGAGAATTAAAAAGCTCGCTGCCGAGATTACTGCAGCTAAACCCTGCTTTATTTGCCAGGGGTGGGGGTCCCAGCGTCGGGCGAATGGAGAACTGACCGGTCGATCTATCGCTATGCTGCCTATTCTTACCGGCAACGTAGGCAAGCCAGGTACGAATCCTGGTATGCGCGAGGGTCAGGTTGCGGCACTGGTTGGAAGCTTGCCCGAGGGAACAAATCCGGTGAAAACGAAAATATCTGTATTTACCTGGACAGATGCCATTGATCATGGTGAAAAGATGACGGCAACTCATGATGGTGTGCGCGGTAAAGACAAATTGGATGTTGGCATTAAGTTTTTGTGGAACTACGCTGGCAACTGCTTAACCAACCAACATGGCCAAATCAACAAGACTCATGAAATCCTGAAGGATGAAAGCAAGTGCGAATTCATCGTAGGAATCGAAACGGTCATGACTGATTCGTCGAAGTACGCTGATATTCTGCTTCCCGATATTATGCGCGTTGAGCAAGTTTCCATGTCGACAAATGGTTACTCGGAAAACTACTACGGTGTCATTTTCGGACAGAAAACGCGTGAACCTAAGTTCGAGACAAAGACCAGCTATGACTTCTGCGCTGAAATCGCGGATCGTTTCGGCGTGAAGGAAAAATTCACTGAAGGTCGTACGCAAGAAGAATGGATTAAGTATCTCTATAGCCAAGGAGCCGAAAAGGGTCGGGCCAAAGGTTTCGATATGCCCACCTACGACGAAGGCGTAAAAATGGGATTTTGGAAACACGAGCCAGATTCAGTCATAGGCTTGAAAAAGTTTCGCGATGATCCGGAGGGAAATGCGCTGAAAACCCCGTCAGGCAAGATAGAGATATATTCTGAGCGTCTGGCGAAAATGAAGGAGACATGGGAATTCGATGATCCGCGTGACTTCTTGGATCCGCTGCCCATTTATGCTCCTGGTTACAACAGCTATGAAGACTGTACGGCGGAGTATCCGTTGGTGGTCGCTGGTTTCCATCATAAAAGCCGCACTCATTCCTCGTTCGGATTCATTGACGTATTAGAACAAGCCGCTCCGCAAGAGCTGTGGATCAATCCGGTGGATGCAGAGCCTCGTGGAATACGTGGTGGTGATAAGTGCCGTGTGAAAAACCAGAACGGGGAGATAGAGATTACCGCAAAGGTAACCAATAGAATTATTCCCGGTGTGGTTGCTATTCCTCAGGGAGCTTGGCATAAAGCCGATATGAAGGGCGATAAAGTGGACAAGGGTGGGTGCATCAATACGCTCACAACCATTCATCCTTCTCCTTTGGCGAAAGGTAACGCAGTTCATAACAATATCGGTCAAGTCGTGAAAGCCTAAAGGAGGTGCCTCAAATGACTCAATATGCTTTCTCATTCGATGGAACACGTTGTACAGGATGTAAAACCTGCGAAATGGCGTGTAAAGATTACAAAGACCTTTCGAAAGATGTTGCATACCGCAAGGTTTTTGAATGTAGTGGCGGCACGTGCTCAATTGGTGCTGATGGAACCATCGTTTCGGATGCTTATACGTATTATGTTTCAATGTCATGCAATCACTGTGAAAGTCCCGCCTGCACAAAGGTGTGCCCAACTGGTGCCATGCATAAAGATGCGGATACTGGTCTGGTGCTTATAGATACTGGTAAGTGTATCGGTTGTGGGTATTGTCATATGGCATGTCCTTACAATGCGCCGAAGGTTGATCGGGAAAAGGGTCACTCGGTGAAATGCGATGCATGCATTGATCGAGTGAAGAGTGGGAAACGACCGATATGTGTAGAGGCGTGCCCCTTGCGTGCCCTAGATTTCGGCACTGTTGAAGATATGAAAAAAAAGAACGGTTTCGTTCAGGCCAACATCGCACCGCTTCCCGAAGCAAAGTATACTTCCCCGAATTTCCTTATAAAACCGAGTAAAGACGCGAAACCGGCCGGTTCGACCGACGGAGTCGTCTCCAATCCTTTGGAGGTGCAGTAACCATGGATATGGCCATACAAGAAATGCCCTTGGCGATTTTCACCACGTTAGCACCTATCGGTGCTGGAGCATTCATCGCCCTTGCAATCGCGTTTTTCACTGGAAAATACTCCAACGATCAGCTGAAGATAATTGATAAGTTCACTGTCATTCCATTGATTCTCATCGTCGTCGGTTTTGCGGCATCGTTCTTCCATCTGGCAAGTCCCGGTAAGGCTTTCGGGGTGTTTGCTGGATTGGGGTCGTCTCCGCTTTCAAATGAGATTGCCGTTGGAGTAGTATTCACGCTTGCTGCCCTGCTTTATTGGATTCTGGCATTGGCTGGGAAATTGAACGAAGGTGCTCGCAAGGGTTTTGTCGCTGTGGTAGCCGTGCTCGCCGTGGTGTTTGCATGCTTTACTGGCTTGGCATACTATGTGGATACCATTCCGTCGTGGTCAACCCCGGCAGCACCCATAAGCATCATAGGATTCGCTTTGGCGGGAGGTGCTGTGCTCGGTGCCTTGGTGCTGGCCTTGGCTGGCGCATCTGAAGGCGAAGGCGTTGAAAGTGCGAAGAAGCCTCTGATGATACTGCTCGTAGTAGGTGCGGTACTGGGTCTTGCGGGTGCATGCATGCAGTTCGGAGCGGCGTCCGGAATCACGACTGCTGCAACGAGCGGTGCGCAACTCGCTTCTTCGGTTGCGGGCTATTTGGGCGGGTTCGTTGTCATCTTTTTGGCTGGTGCGGCGATTGGTGCGTACGCCCTTTTGAAGAAGATGAACGTAGCCATGACCGCATGCGCTGCTATCGTTGTTGTCATTGGAGTATTTTTGGCTCGTCTGGTGTTCTACGCGCTGGAGATTTCCATAGGCTTGTAATGACTGCTCGATAACGCTAGATGAAACGACGGAGTGCGCTACAATAACGGCGCGCTCCGTTTGTCTTAAGAGGGGGAATAAGAACATGGAAGAAACCACCATCGACGAACTGCTTGTTAAAGACAATGACAAGGTGGGTTCTGCAGCCTATCAGGCACAAGGTGCTGAAGCAACAAACAGAGGCCTCAGTCAGGATGTATGCGACAGTATCACATTGGCTTGCAATATATTGGGCCCATTGTATGTGAGCGATCCCGAGCACGATGAGAATGTTGCGTCAATCTTTCAGGCAATCGCATCTTTAGATGCAACGGCCGCAGGTGATGAATGGCCTTTTGCCAATCACGGGGTTGCCTGCTCGTCAATCGAGCTTATGCAGCAGGGAATCAACGACGGCGCTCCGACACAGCAGACTATTTGGGAATTCAGACGTCTGTTTGTGGGTCCCAATCCTATGCCGGCGCCACCATGGGGGTCGGTATATACCGATAAAGACGAAGTGGTTTTCGGTGCGTCGACTCTGGAATTGCGCCAATGGATGCGCGAGCGGGGTATCAAGCGCCTTGGGGATGAGAAAACACCCGAAGATCAACTAGGCCTGATGTTGCTGCTGCTGTCGTGGCTGGCGCAGAATAAGCCCGAACTGGTTTTTGAGTATCTGCAGAATCATTTGCTCACTTGGTCGTCTCATTTCTTGAAAGAACTGGAGCAATCTGCTGAAGCTTCTTTTTATACTGGCCTGGCGCGGCTGACGCGATCTACCCTTGAGGGTCTGCAAGCGTACATGGGCATCGATATGCAGTACCCGCACTATTATCGTTAATCCTAGAAAGGTGTTTGGATGTTGGGACTTGCAACGGCGACAAGCGAGATCACGCTTGTGCTATTCACGACGCTTGCGCCGTGCGGCGCTGTTGCGCTTATGATAATGGCGATTGCTGTGATGTCTGGTCATTTCCCCGCACAGGCCACTGCTCGTATCCGGCAGTTCATGTGTATTCCTTTGGTTATCACCATGGTGGGGCTGGTGGCTTCCGCTACCCATCTGGGGAATCCCTCCAATGCGCTCTATGTTTTTCTGGGCGTCGGGCGTAGTCCTCTATCGAACGAAGTGTTCGCAGCGGTGATTTTCTTGGCCCTTGCAGGGTTGTTTTGGCTGTATTCTTTCTCTCGTACGCGGCGTGTCGTATTGGAAAATGCTTGGTTGGCAATGATCGTCGTGACAGGCGCTGTGTTTGTGCAGCTGGTATCTCTTGCCTATTCAGTGGAGACCATTATCACTTGGAACGACGCGCTTATGCCTGTTGCGTTATGGCTGAATGCTCTTGTCGGCGGCCCGATACTGGCACTGTTCTCGCTTGATGTGGCAGATGCTGGATGCATGACACGTAAAATGCAGCTGTTGCTTTGCGGGCTTTCGGCGGCAGCCTTGGTGACAAGTATCGTTGTGCTGTGCATGTTCAATGCCCAGCTTACGAATATGGGCAACTCTATAACCATGGCAACCGATTTGCTGCCGTCTTATCCAGCGGCGATTGTTGGCTATGGGGTTCTTTGTGCTTTGGGCATCGTTGTGGCTGTGCTGTCTATCCGAAAAAGCGCTGACGCTCAGCGCAAAACCGATGTGCATCGTGCCTTGCTGAAGCAGGCTGGTGCCTGCCTGCTTGTTTTTGCTGGAATCTTTATCATTCGTTTTGCTTTCTATATGCTGCATATGACGGTGGGTTTGGCAATATAGGCAAACGGTGGGGGTACATGCAATAACGGCGTGGGTGAGTGCGTGCTGGTTTAGTGTCGGATATAACATTGGTGTACGCTCGGCGGCCTTCCACAAATAATAATTGTGCATCTAAGAGCAATTCATCATTTGATTGTTGGCAAATGCTGCGCGATAGTAATAGATTATCTTTAGTAAAAGAATTCTTTCATTACGTCAATCGAGAAGGGCAAGCCAATGAGCGAAGGTGCAAGTATTGCCGCAGGTGCGGATTCGACTACTGCAAAGGTGAGTGGTGTGGAATCTGGCGCTGCAAAGGCAACGGGTGCGAAGGCTACTGGTGTTGAACAGGCGGGGGCACCTGAAAAGGCAGAAACTGCCCATCCGGCGAAACCATTCAAGTCATATCTTTTGAATAAGTGCCTTATAGGCTATGGCGTGATAAATGGCGTTATTAATGGCATAATCTGCTACTTGATAAACATGGGAAACCCGACGGGCACATTCGGCTTCAGTGCCATTTTGATGGACTTTGCCCTGACCGGTATTCTTCTGGGGGTCATCCTGATGGAATGCGTCTTGCCTGCTACGCGATCGGATATTCGTAAGAACTCATTTGTTCTTCCTGATTATGTGGATGGATGGCAGAAGCATCTTCCCCGCGGCAACATCGCCGGTGCAGTGGTGATTGGCTTGGCCACTATGGTAGTCTCGCTTGCAATCGGGGCTGTTTTCTCGCTGGTCTTACCGCTGCCTTTAAATCTTATGCAGATGGTGGTATTCAAAGCCATTCTGTGCGCAGTGATTGGTGCGTTCGCCGGATACCTGTCTATCTACAAAGTGGTCGTGCATTACGGGAAGTGATCCCTCAAGTCGGTCAGGCCATGCTGCAAACGCTGCGTTTCCTAAAACGGAAGCGCAGCGTTTTTTTCTGCATGTATAGATTCATGCTTATCGCCAACATCTTTATGCACAACTAAACGCAAGGCGATGCGTTTGCAAAATCCACCACAATCTTTAATTGTGCCTGAAAAGCCATTCTGGCATATCGATTGTTGGTCAAAGTTGAATCCACCAACTATAATTAATAAGCAGATAAGCAAATGTTATTTGTTTTGAAGGAGGATTCACATGAGCAAGAAGAGAGCAATGCTGATTGGTCTGGACGGGGCCGATCCGCACGTCGTCAAGCGCCTGGTCGCGGAGGGCAAGATGCCCAACATGGCCAAGCTCATCGAGCGGGGCGTGGCCAGCGAGGGCTTGGACATGCTGGGCGTGCTGCCCACCATCACCCCGCCGAACTGGGCGACGCTAGCCACCGGTAACTACCCGCGCACGCACGGCATCACCTGCTTTTTGAACCACACGCTGGGCAAGTCTTTGGGCATCACCGAGATGAACTGGGACGCCCGCCGCATCGAGTCCGAGCTGATTTGGGAGGCCTTCGAGGACGAGGGCAAGAAGTGCATCATGCTGAACTACTGCGAGGCGTGGCCGCCGCGCAAGGAGGATACCAACAACATCTTCATCGACGGCACGGGCGTCGTGCCGTTTTTGCGCAGTTCCGTGCAATTCCAGAAGGTCGTCAAGATGAAGGCCGATTTCGAGGGCATGAAGGAGGTCCCCCACGTCGTCAGCCAGAGCTCGAATGACTGCATCGTCTACAACGATCAGGTCGAGAAGTTCGGCAAGAAGGACGACGCCAAGGCCGACGCGCCCGTGGAGATGAGCAAAGACGACTTCGTCGCCTCACTCACCGGATCTCATTTCAACGCTGACATGCCGCTTGAGAGCGAGGCGCTGGTCATCAAGGGCCTCTCCGCTGAGGAGGCGTCCAACTCCGATGTCACCGATAGATTGTTCACGCCCATCAAGGATGCTGATGGCTGGGCGTTTGAGGTACCCGAGGGTGCGAAAGAGGCTACCATCCTGATGAACAACGCCCTGCACCGGCGCTTCGCGCTGTTTACCGGCGATGGTTACGACACGCTGACCCTCTACCGCAGCAAGCGCGATGACGAGCCCATGGCCACCGTCAAGATAGGCGAGTGGTCCGAGCCGATCTTCGACACGTTCAACATGAACGACAAGGACGTGCGCGTGGCCTACTACATCCGCAACATCGAGATGAACGCCGAGGGCACCGATGGTCGCTTCTATATCTCCCATGTGCTCAACACCGAGGACGACAAGTACTTCCAGCCCAAGAGCGAATGCAAAGACCTGATGGATAACGTCGGGCCCATGTGCTACTTCGCCACCATCAATCGCTACACCGAGGTAGGCGACGCGATGGAACTGGAGAGCTTCGACATGGTCAACGACTGGCACATGAGGGCGACTCAGTACCTGTTCGACACCAACCCCGACTGGCAGCTGTTCTATATCCATCTGCACAGCATCGACCTGATTAATCACCACTACATGGAAGTGGCCACCAAGGGCCGCGACCCCGAGCACTACAAGCGCAATGCAGCCATCATCGACGCCATCTACGAGATCAACGACAAGTATCTGGGCACGGTGTTGGACAACATGGACGAGAACACCAGCGTCGCGGTGGTCTCCGACCACGCCGCCATCCCGCGTTCGCCCGGATGTGAGAACCCCGGAATCGGCGAGCTGAGCGGCATCAACGCCGGCGTGATGGAGCAACTGGGCTACATGACCACCATCCCCACACCCGGCATTGAGGGCTTCTACACCATCGACTGGTCCAAGACGCGTGCCGTGCAGCATCGCACCAGCCACGTCTACATCAATCTGAAGGGTCGCGACCCCGAGGGCATCGTGGAGCCCGGGGATTACGATGATTTGGTGCAACAGATCATCAGCGATCTGTATGCCTACCGCGACCCCAAGACCGGCAAGCGCGTCGTATCCTTCTGCATGACGCGCGAGGAGATGGAGACCATAGGCATGGGTGGCCCGCACTGCGGTGACATCTTCTTCCAGCTGACCAAGGACTTCGGCTTCGAGCACGGCAACAGCCTGCAGTGCGTCACCAACGACGACTACTCGCTGCGCTGCCTGTGCGTGCTCTCCGGCGCGGGTCTGAAGAGTGGAGAGGTGCTCAAACGCCCAATCCGCAACGTGGACATCGTGCCGACGTTCTGTCATCTGGTGGGCAACCGCATGCCTGCCGACGTGGAGGGCGGCGTAATCTACCAAGCGCTGAAATAGCGCGATAGCCGTTCATGCAAACTCCGGCCCGCGCTTG
>JAEXAI010000009.1 GCA_023394615.1 Actinomycetes bacterium
AAGTGAGATCTTGGTCTTTTACGTCTCGCGCCGCTTCCCCTTCAAGTGGGGGCGTACGCGTAAGACGAGGTTACATCTAGCTTCATTCTTCATTCGCAGTATCCGGTTTTCAAGGTTCTCCGCGGCCCGCCGGGGCCGCTCGCCCGCTTGCTGTCCGGCAAGCGCGCAAGGAAGTACTTTACTCTTGCTGTTGGCTGCTGTCAAGAACTTTTTTCAGAAATTTTTGATTTCTTTCAAAGCTCATCTTGCGACCACTGCAAGCTGCTCAGGACTCAACGACCTTTGCAAGTGCTCCCCGCATGTGCGGCTTAGCTATAATACCATCAATCAAAAGTTTGCCAATACCCTATTTTCGGAATCTTCAAACCTTCAAAACTCGACATCGCACATGGTCTAGACGTACTTCTTATAGAGTATGCGAATCGAATTCAATATGCACAGCATAGCCACCCCGACATCGGCAAAGACCGCCGCCCACATGGAGGCAACCCCCATAAATCCCAGTACCATAACCGTTGCCTTCACGCCTAACGCGAACACGATGTTCTGCGTTGCTATAGCAGAAACCGTTTTTGCAATGCGCAGAGATTGGGGCACGGCCAAAAGGCTCGAATGCATGAACACGACGTCTGCAGCCTCAATGGCGGCATCCGATCCGCTGCCCATGGCTGCACCCACATCAGCACCGGCTAACACTGGTGCGTCGTTTATGCCGTCGCCCACGAACATGACCGGTCCGTACTTTTCACGCACAGACACAAGTGCATCGACTTTCTGATCGGGAAGCAGACGGGCGCGCACATCTTCAATACCCATGCGGGCGCCCACCTTTTCAGCAGCGTCCCTTGCATCACCTGTCAGCATGACCGTATGCAAACCATCTTTGTTCATGATAGATACGGCTTGTGCCGAATCAGGCTTGGGCTCATCGGCTATGAAGATGCTTCCTATATATGTGCCGTTTTGCGCCACATGCACGCACGTACCGATGAAGCTATCCTGCCCATCACCGGCAGCCGCCAAGTTGCTCACACCCGACTCGTTCAAAAACGATTCGTTTCCGCAAAGCACTTCGTTGGACTCGCTCTGGCTTGTGCTCACGCGTGCCGACACCCCGCGACCGGCTGTTTCTCTCACATCCGCCGCCATGCCTTTGGGGAGCTTTCGCGCGACGGCTGCTGCAACAATACTAGCTGCTATCGGATGGGTCGATGCGGACTCGGCAGCAGCAGCAGCCTCCAACACATCATCTTTTGAGACCCCTGGGACAGCAACGATACGGCGCACCTGAAACGTACCCTGTGTAATGGTGCCTGTTTTGTCCATAACCACGGCGCGCACGCACTTCAACGCTTCAATGGCGTTGCCTCCTTTAAATAGCACGCCCAATTTGCTGCCTGCGCCTATTCCTGCAAAAAACGAGAGCGGCACGGAAAGCACAATGGCGCACGGGCAGCTGATCACCAGAAACGTACAGGCTGTATACACCCATTGCTGCCAATTTCCCGTGACAAACGAGGGAATGACAGCCGTTGCGAGGGCAATGGCGATGACCACAGGCGTGTAGATTTTCGCGAATCGCGTAATAAAACGCTGAATTTGAGGTTTGTTCGCAGAAGCGTTTTCCACTGAATCCAGAATACGCGTGACCATAGATTCCGAAAGCGGTTTATCCACGTGCAGTATTAAAAGACCCGATTCGTTCATGCATCCCGAGATGGCCTTGCTGCCACGCCCAACAGAAACAGGCACGGGCTCGCCGGTGACGGGGCTGGTGTCCAGGCGGCTCTCACCTTCCACAATGGTGCCGTCGAGCGGAATGCGCTCGCCCGGCTTTATAAGCAGATAATCGCCCAGCACGGCATCTTGGGCGGGGATGGTGCGTACCTCGCGATTGCGTGCGGCCTCTTTATAAGAGACCAAACGATTCACCGTTTCAGGACGCATATCGACTGCTTCCATGATTTGGCTGCGGCTGCGGTCAACCGCCATATCCTCGAACAACTCGCCGACGCGATAGAACAGCATGACGCCGACGGCTTCGGGAAACTGCTGGACACCTATAGCACCGAAGGTGGCAATCGACATAAGGAAATTCTCGTCAAACACCCGACCATGCCGCAGGTTACGGGCAGCGTGCAGCAACACCTTTCCACCCGCAACGACATAGGCGACAAGGAAAAGCGCCGATGCCAGATATGCGTTGTCCGGCAAAACGAAACTGACTATTTCGCCTATCACGAACAAAAGAGCGGAAGCTACGATGGACACGATGTCGCGTTTGCGCTCAGCTTTTCCCGATTCTTCGGGATCCATATCGCGCAGGCCTGCGGCTGTGGCGCTTTCGGTCTGGGCCTCTGCTTTGACAAGTGCGGGGTCTTCCCCATCGCAGACATGTTCGCCGGGCGTTTCCACGCAGGCGCTTTTTTTGGAATCTTCTTGTTGCAATACCCGCACGTCGTCATCTATCGTGCGGCATACCTGCTGAAACGTTTCCCTCATCTGATCGGGATGGGGGCAAGTCACGCGTAGCTGCTTCGTTGCATAGGTGATATCGGCTCGCTCCATACGAGGCAATCTTGCCAGTTTTTCTTCCATTTCCGCTGCGCAATGAGCGCAATCCAGGTTCTGTACGTAGTAAATGCGCGACTCGCGCGGACAGTCATCCGAAGGGCCTCCGCAAATCGGACAAACGTCATGCGAGCCGTTGTTCCTTTGCAAGGGACTGTCACTTTGCGAAGCGCTACCGCGTTGCGAGGGATTGTCACTTTGCGAAGCGCTACCGCGTTGCGAGGGATTGCCACTTTGCGAAGCGCTACCGCGTTGCGACATACTATTGCTTTTCACCGCATCAAACATGGCTACCTCTCATTCACGTGCTGCATGCCAATAGCCATGATGGCGTTTACATGTTCGTCGTCAAGCGAGTAGTAGACGACTTTGCCGTCTTTGCGCGATCGCACCAGCTTTGCCGCACGCAGAGCCTTCAATTGATGAGAGACTGCAGATTGCGTCATGTCCAAAAGCACAGACAGATCGTTCACGCAAAGCTCGTTGCAGCTCAGCGCGCTCAGAATACGCACGCGCGTCGAATCGCCAAAAACCTTGAACAGCTCGGCCAAATCGAACAGTACTTCGTCGTCGGGCATTTTAGAAGCCACATTTTTCACGACAGCAGGATTCAGAGACTCTTCATTTGTCTGCTGCTTTTCTTTAACCATCTCGTTTCCCTTCTTCGGGTGATGCGCGCTCCAAAGAGGAGTGGCGCAACGTTCATCCAAATTCAATTGAACATTTGCTCATATGTTTGATTGTTCAAATATAGGGAATAGAAGCGTGCGTGTCAATAGCAGAGTCGAGAGATTAGCGCGGGATTGCCAAAAGCCGAGTGCTTGAAAGCCACAGGTCGCTGAAGACCGAGTACTGAATTGGTTGCATTTCGGAAGTTGGTGAGTGGACCCCGGCTACAAGATGCGGAACTCGGCGATTCACGTTTTGTCAATCAGACCCGCTATGTGCGATTTGGGGGCAAGACATTCTCTGAGTGATTTTCACCACCTGCGCAAACGCAGAGCATCGCCCTCCGGCATTGCGAAATAGCCTGGATTTGCCAGCAAAAATCGCACATAGCGGGTCTGATTGACAATTCCTGTTTTGCGCAACTCGAGTCTTGGAGGTGCGCCGATTCAAAGGACCCAGCCTGCTGACAAGAAAGAAAGCAGCCGCGAATGAATGACGAGGCAAATATGCCGCACAATGAAAACGGGCCAAACGTTTATATGCGTTTGACCCGTACATGCTCTGGTGGGCGATACTGGGTTCGAACCAGTGGCCTAATGCTTGTAAGGCATTTGCGCTCCCGCTGCGCCAATCGCCCGATGCGTTGGCTCATTTTGCCACAAGACACCGGTTTCCGCAAGTAAGAAGATATTCAGTGCACACATGAGGTTCCAATGAAGGCATGGCGTTGATTGCAAAAGTAGCGCAGGTTTGGCAATCAACCAATGAAAGCATGGAGCCATGGCGTGCCCCCACGAATATCGCGCGCATGCGGCACACACTCACATATATCACGCACGTGCCAACCTTGATTGATCTTAGCGTTGAAGTGTTATCCCAGCAGACCGTCAAGGACCGAACTGCCGGATTGTACCGTAATCACCGACGAGAAGGCTTCCGCCACTGAACCATCCGCATTCAATATATACATAGTAGGAAGGTAATAGGCTCGTCCAGCCCTAGACGCTTCCATCGTCGTATCAAAGTAAATAGGATACGTATAGCCGTGGTCAGATTTGAAAGCCTTGCCGCTGTTGATGGTCTCACGAGAGCCATCAACGCTGTCAATCATCATGAAATTCACGCGGTCGCCGTATTTTTCGTAGAGCGTCTGCACGTCAGGGGCCTCTTTGGTGCAGCTGGGACACCAGCTCGCCCAAAAGCCCAGAACGGTTGGCTTGCCCTGCATCGAGGATAGCTTTATCTCAGCACCATTTTCATCGACTACCGTGAAATCCGCTATCGCCGACGTTTTAGACGAAGACGTAGAGGACGAGGAAGAGGACGAAGATGAGCTGCCGGATTGTGCGCTGCTCGTACCCTGCGAACTGCTCGTGCCCTGTGAATTGTCGGATTGCGTTGTGCCTGACTGCGTGTTACTCGATTGCGTTGTCTGCTCCGAGGACTTAGACCCACCACTCACAACTAAAGCGTTGTACGCTGCAACTGCGACAACGATAATCACGACCAGAATGACTGCTGCGATAATCGCGTTGCGCTTTTCTTTCATAACGTTTCCTTTCTTGCGCTCCAACCAATCGAATCGGGCTAGCAAATAGTCTGTAGGGCCACGCCCATCAGCTCAGAGCAGCCATCCACAGCCCCAGATAACCCGTTGCCATCAAAGCACCGACCGCGATGAGCAGCGCCCCGCACACTTTGTTTATCACGTCATAGTGCTGCTTCACCCACGTAAAAGCGCCTTCCAACCGATCGATTAGAACAGCCGTCAGCACAAAGGGGATGCCGAGCCCGAGCGAATAACACACCAGAAGCGCGATGCCTTGAAAAGTTGAACCCGTTGTGGCCGCCAACGTAAGAGCCGATCCCAGAAATGCGCCCACGCACGGCGTCCACCCAATGGAAAAGACCATGCCGAACAGAATCGAAGACCAGAACCCGCGCGGCACGTTGCTGGATTTTGGAGACAGCACTCGATTGAGCGCGGGAATCTTCAGAATGCCTGCGTAGTTCAGCCCGAACACGATAACGACAATACCGCACACTGCGTTCAGGATTCCTTGATGCTGGCTGAAAACGCCGCCAAGCGCTCCGGCAAAGGCGCCCAGCGCACAGAACACCACTGTGAAACCTAAAACGAAACCGAGTGCGCATCGAAGCGTCCGCCGAAGGCGCACTGCACTCGCGCTTGCGTCCATGCCGCCAGCATCATCCGAAGTCAAAGGCGCACTTGCTGTCGAAGCTGCACCTGCTTGCGCCCCAGCGCTCTTGATGTCTTCTGCTCCGCCGGCAAAGTATGCCACATAAACGGGAAGAAGCGGCAATAGGCAGGGGGAAACAAATGTGACGATTCCTTCTAGAAGCGTTATCAGATACTCCAAGGCCACCCCTTTCTTATTCTCTTTTATTGCTATGGGAACTATATCATATTCGAAGAATCGTCCGAGCTGCAGCGAAGACGCTTCTCGCGCTGCTCCTTCATATGCACATCGAAATACGTGCGATTCTTCCGGATAAGTACTACGCCAAGTGTAGAAACCACAATTTGCGCAGCCACAACGGTAAGCCATACGCCGTCAAGTCCCAGCAAATTCGGCAGTAACAGCGAGAAAAGCACCATGCACACAGCTTCGCCGATGATGAGCACCGAAGCGCTTTGCGCACATTCTGCCGCATAGAAAAACGATGTGCTGGCATGGGAAATGCCGTAGAATCCCAAAGCCAACGAGAACAGCAGCATGCCTCGGACGAGCACATGTGTCGCCTCCGCTGAAATACCGAAGATATCCGCCAAC
Source organism: Actinomycetes bacterium (assembly GCA_023394615.1). GTDB lineage: Bacteria > Actinomycetota > Coriobacteriia > Coriobacteriales > Eggerthellaceae > JAEXAI01. The sequence continues at coordinate 6,036 of JAEXAI010000009.1, forward strand.
TGCAAGCAGAACGCGTTGAGCAGCACCATGCCCAAAAGGCCGATGGACACGGCGATGACGTAATTCGTACGCCGCAGCGCGAGCACGTTTTTACGATCGCCTGCGCCATAGCATGTGCTGACCAGCGGTTGGGATCCATCATTGACTCCCTGGATGACCCATTGCACAGCCACGGCCATATACGATATGACCGCAAATGCCGCCTGCGCCGTCGCTCCGCCTTCTGCTTGGGCGGTAATGTTCACCACGACCGTTGTTACTTCGGGAAGCAGCGTCAACGCGAAAGGCGCAAAACCTATCTTGAGTGTTTTTGCCACGAGCGCGCGATACAGCTTCAAGTCAGTCCGCGGAACGCGATTGATTTTCTTCGCGAAAAAATAGATGCCGAAACAGAACACGAGCACCTGTGACGCCACGGTAGAAAGAGCCGCGCCAACAACCCCCCACCCCAGAAAGATGACCGTTATCAAATCCAGTAGGCAATTCAGAAGACCACCCGTAGACAGGGCCACGAGTGCGAACATCACTTTTCCCTTGCTGCGGATAAGAGGGATGCAACCCGACGCCATCACTTGGAAGAACGCCCCCCAAGCAATGACCGACAAATAGTCTTGCGCCATCTGAAGAATTTGGTCGCGGCCGCCGATCACATACAGGAGCGGCTGACCGAAAAGCAGCAGGACTACCATGATAGGCACGCTTGACAGAGCCAAAAGAGACAACGTATGACCCACGGCCGCACGCGATGACTCTTTGCTCCCCTCGCCGAGCCGCACAGAAGATATAACGGCGCCGCCCATACCGATACCCGTGCCCGCCGCTAAAACTACCGCGACCAAAGGCCAAGCCACGCAGATTCCGGCAAGGCCCGCATCCCCCACCATTTGTCCGACGAAAAGCCCGTCGACGATACTGTATATACCTGACAAGACGAAGGAGACCATCGAGGGAATGATGTATCGCAGATATATTTTGAACATGTGCCTGTCTAGCATGAGGTCTCCTTTCTCTTTCTTCGTTGACCAAGCCGAAAGCATGCATGCATTAGAGCGGGACATTATCATATTTGTGCTATCGTATTCAATCCTTGACAAGTTGTGCGAAACTCACAACGGAGCAAAACGAACATCAGAGGAGGAAACGAGTCATCGAAATACTCGAAATCATATTGATAGGCATCGCGCTGTCCGCCGACGCTATGAGCGTGACCATCTGCAATATGCTGGCCAATCCTAACCTTGCGCGCAGTCGTCGCATTGCCATGCCGATACTTTTCGGCGCATTTCAAGGGGCCATGCCCGTGATAGGGTATTATGCTGGATCGCTGGCGTCCGATTTCATCGAATCATACGCGGGCATCATATCGCTTGTCATTCTAGGCGCCATCGGATCGAAGATGATATGGGATGCCTTCCACGAAGATGAGGCTGCCGACGAAGAAGCGGTGCGCAACCACATCGGCTATTCGGTTTTGCTGCTGCAGGCAGTCGCCACCAGCATAGATGCATTCGCAGTGGGAGTGTCATTCGCAGCCACGGGGGCGGATATCTGGCTTGCTGGAGGCATCATCGCAGCGTGCACGTTCATTCTGTGTTTCGCCATGCTTTTCGTCGGTCGCCGATTCGGAGCAGCTTTAGGCACCAAGGCACAGGTCATCGGCGGTATCATACTGATTGCAATCGGAATCAAGGCGCTTCTTTTTTAACGGACGCGCGTGCCGGTGCGGTCGCCTGTTGTTTAGGGGCCCTACCAAGTGTATGCGCTGTTTAAAGCGCTGCTCGTATTCGCAGGAGGCATCATATGGCCACTCAGAAAACCACGCAACAGAGCGCAGATTTAAAGCGCGAGCGCGAAGAACTGCGCAAGCTGGTTGAATCAAGCAAGCGCGTCGTGTTCTTCGGTGGCGCGGGTGTGTCAACGGAAAGCGGCATCCCCGATTTTCGCAGCGCGCAAGGTATCTACAACCAAAAGTATCCCTACCCTCCCGAGACGATTGTATCCCATACGTTTTTCGTGGAACATCCCGACGCGTTCTACGAATTCTATCGCCAGAAAATGGTATTCCCCGACGCACAACCCAACCCATGCCATCGCACGTTAGCGCGCTTGGAGGCCGAAGGTATCGTGCGTGCCGTGGTTACGCAGAACATAGACGGACTGCACCAAGCCGCTGGAAGCAAGAACGTCTTCGAGCTGCATGGCTCGATTCACCGCAACCATTGCGTTGACTGCTCAGCGCGTTTTGGCCTTGATGCCGTGGTGTCGAGCGCAGGCATACCCCGATGCACGAAGTGCGGCGGCATCATAAAGCCCGATGTGGTGCTCTACGAAGAACCGCTGGACGACCGCGTGGTCGAAGGTGCTATCGACGCAATCGCCAACGCTGACATGTTGATAGTGGCGGGCACCAGTCTTGCGGTATATCCGGCCGCAAGCTTCTTGGGATTTTTTCATGGCGACACGCTGGCGCTCGTGAACAGGACAGAAACACCGCTCGACGAACGCGCCGATTTCCTTTCAAGGCAGAATATCGGCGCCATCATGGACTGGCAGTAGGGGATATTGGGGACCAATTGCCGTCGAACTTGTCATCTAATCGTAAACTACTTACAAAGTCCCAGTTCAGCGCTGTTCACAAAATTCATTGTTCGAGTATAATGTTTGATGCCTGTTGAGGTAGCGCCTCAACCCCGTAGAATTCTGGTTTGGAGAGGCAGAATTCTACGATGATTTCTAGGAGGGTTTGTCGCCTGGGCGACAAAGATGCCTGCCATCGTTTCAGGGAGGGAACGATGGCAGGCATTCTCTTTTTTATCCAATGCTATCTGAAATACGGCACGTACAGATGCTCTTCGCTGACAGCCTCGTCGGGATACAGGTAGTTGAAAAGCGCGATGAAGTACTCATCGGTCATCGAGGCAATATAATCCACCACGATGTCATCGGGTGGCTGATTGCGGTATTCCTTGTTTGATTGCATCATCCATGCATTTATATGATGGCGGTAAATCAGCGAGTCCTCGTTGCCCGCTTCCACATCATCCAAGAACCGGTGGTACAAAAGACGCATCATAGGTGCCACGTAACGATCGAGCGTGTCATGTGCTTGCGGCGTTTGGTATATCGTGCGCGAGTTCAAATCTTTTACGGCCACGATGGCATCAAACACCTGTGCATCCATGGCAAGATAATCGCGTCCCATGCTGCATTTTATGATGTTGGCTGCCGCATTCTGTATGAATTCCCTGTTCGTCGCACCCAGCACGCAGTTTTTGATCTCGTAATCATCTTTGTCCAGCACCCCGATGCTCAGCGCATCTTGCCGGTCTTTTCCCAAGTAAGCCAGTATGTCGCAAATGCGCACCACGCACCCTTCCAGCGTAGAGGGCTTCAAAGACTGGCTGCATCCAGGGCGGGTATAGCAGTCGTGCATCATGGCATCCAAGTCGGCGAAAGTCTCGCAGGGGGACGGATGGTATTCCACGAATGCCTTTTCGCCGCAGTGGCACAGCATTCCGTTCAAACTTTGCAGCGACAAATTGCGACCGGCCACGGTTCGCAGCAAACGCACGCTGTGTACATTGTGGTTGAAAAAACGACCTGTGCTTTCATGGTAGACGTTGTTCAAGATGTACTCGCCGCCATGACCGAACGGCGTATGCCCCATGTCATGACCCAGCGCGATGGCTTCGATAAGTGCTGTGTTCAGGCGCAGGGCAATTCCAATTTTGCGGGCGTTCTGCGACACGAGTTGCAAGTGGAACGACCTACGCGTGAGATCATCATTGCGATAGAAGGCAAACACCTGCGTCTTGTCCATGCAACGGTTGAAAAAGGCGTTGTTCAAAATACGATCAACATCTCGCACGTAAGCGGGACGGACCAGATCGGTATCAGGGCTGAGCGGCTCGGGACGTTCGAGCACAGCATCTTCATCACGTGCTGCAAAGGGAGAGAGCAGGCTTTCTTGCGCACTGCGTCCCTCAAGCAAATAAGCGCGCTCTTCCCCATCGAAACGAAACAGGTTATCGTTATGCGCCATCGCTTTTCCCTTCTGAAACCTCTACAATTGCCGTCGGCTCTCGATTGCCCGCCCCAACGTTATCTCGTCAGCGAATTCCAAATCACCGCCCACGGGCAGGCCGCTGGCCAACCGCGTGACCTTTATGCCGAGTGGCCGAATCATACGTGCTAAATAGCTTGCCGTGGTTTCGCCCTCCACATTGGGATTGGTAGCCAGAATAACTTCTACCACCTGGTTTGACGAGAGCCGTGCCATCAGCTCGCTGATGTGCAGGTCTTCCGGACCCACCCCCTCCAACGGCGACAAGGCACCGCCAAGCACATGATAGAGCCCATCGAAAGCACTCGTGCGCTCGATGGGCGGTATGTCGCGGGGTTCCGATACCACACATATAACAGTATGGTCACGCTTGGGAGACGTGCATATCTCACACAAGTCTCCTTCGGCGTAATTGAAACACTGAGGGCAGAAATGGACTGAATCCTTCACATCGATAATGGCTTGCGATAGTCGCTTCGCACTAGAGCGATCCTCGTTTAATAGCCAGTAGACGATGCGCTGCGCCGACTTGGGGCCAATGCCCGGGAGGCGCTCGAATTCATCAAGGAGCGTTTGTATGGACGGCGCGTTGCTCATTTCGCGAAAAGACCTTGGGGCTACATCATGCCGGGGATGTTCATCCCGCCGGTCACACTGTTCAGTCGCTCGGAGCTGACCTCGCCCATGCCGCGCAACGCTTCGTTGACGGCTGCCAGAATCATGTCCTGCAACATGTCGACGTCTTCTGGGTCCACGGCTTCGGGATCGATGACGATGGAGTCGATGGACATATCGCCCTTCGCCACCACTTTCACCATACCACCGCCGGTAGAAGCCTCGTAGGTCATGTCCTTTATCTCGTCTTGCGCCTCAGCCAGCTGGGCCTGCATTTTTTGCGCTTGGCGCATCATCTGTTTCATATCCATTTGGAATCGCTCCTTCTGTTCGGTTTCCATCCGCTCGATTCTACCGCAACCATCCGTTTTTGCACGGCTGGGCACACCAAAGCCGGCCTTATTCGTCTACTTCCTTGAAAACAACGGAACCGCCCATGGTATCGGAGAGCACTTTGCTGAAATCCATGGCCGCTGCCGTCTGGTCGGTGGGGACAGATGCCGCTCCGTCCGATTCGTCATAGGATGACGATGCGCCGTCGTAGGCATCTAGCGGGACCTCTTCCACGGGAGGCGCATACGCAGGCGCGGGGGCTGAAACGAGGGTGGATGCCGGAGATGGTGCCGCTGGCGTAGCAGTCGGCACGGGCCTTGGCGCAGGCGCGGGAGTTGGTGTCGAACGTGGACTCTGCGAAGCCACGGGGGCTGGAGCCTGTGCGGGCTGCTGGGTGGACGGCGCGCCCGCCTGGGTGTAGCGCAGCGGCACATTCATACCAGCAGCATGCGAGAACGCCTGCTGCAGAGTCGTTTGCACGTCAGGCTTTTGAGCCATGTTGAAGGCAAATGGATTGTCAGCTGGGAAAACCACCAGCACGCTGGCGCCATCATCGGCTGGACGAACTTTCACGTTCACGAACAGCACGCCGTAGGCGACCTTTTCCTTTTTCACGGCAACGACAGCCGAACGCCATGCTCGTTGCAATGCGGCCGGGTTCGAGAGCAGCGCCGCTATGCCATCTGCTCCTTGGGCTGCAGGGGCCGTCGGCGAAGCAGACGCAACAGGAGCGCCCGCTGCAGGTGGCTGCGATGTAAAAGAAGCAGGCTGCGCAGCATGGACTGCAGGCGCTGCAGCAGGAGCAGCGGTCGAAGTCGCAGGACGGACTGATGCGGAAGCGACCGATGCAACAGGCGCGCTCGGAGACTCCCTCGGTGGGACCACGACCGGCGCTGGTATCGCGGGCGCAGCTGCAACGGGCATTGTTGCAACTTGGCGTGATTCCAAAGCCTCGATTCGCTCTGCCAAAGACTCTAATGTCAAATCGCTGTCAGGACGCACCATACGCGTCAGCGCTATTTCAAAACACAAACGTGGATTCGTAGCGGTGCGCAAGTCGCTTATCAAATCACCCAGCACGCATAAAAAGCGAGAGAGACGATCAGGTCCGAACAGGCGGAGCTCTTCAGAGAGCTGACGACGCTCTGCATCTGACACATCTAGTGCCGCATCGCTTCCCACCAGGCTCATCACATACATATTGCGCACGTGATCAGCCATGTCGCGAGCAAATTGAGCTAAATCGGCGCCCGTTTCCACGAACCCTGCCGTCCAGTTGAAACATGCCGAGATGTCACGTTTGCCGATGGCAGTCACGATTTCGGCCATGTCGCTGGTGTCGAGCGACCCCAGCAGATCTTCGGCACCTTGCACGGTCACCTTGTTTTCGCCGAATGCTATCAGCTGTTCGAGAGATGTGAGCGCGTTGCGCATACCGCCTTCGGCGCGGTGCGCTATCAGGTCCAGCGCGTCACCTTCGAACTCGACGCCCTCTCCTACACACACGGCACCCAAGCGCGCAACAATTTCGTCATTTGAAAGGCGATGGAAATCAAAACGCTGGCAGCGCGATTGTATGGTTTCCGGTACTTTCTGAGGATCGGTCGTGCACAGGATGAAAATCACATGATCGGGCGGCTCTTCTAGCGTCTTCAACAACGCATTGAATGCCGCCGTCGAAAGCATATGAACTTCGTCGATGATGTAGACTTTCACCTTGCCGCGCGTCGGCGCGAAATTCACGCGCCCGATAATCTCGTCTCGCACGTTTTCCACGCCGGTGCGGCTTGCCGCGTCCAGCTCGTAGACGTCCGGATGCACGCCATTGGCAATGTCCACACAATCACGGCACGTGCCATCAGGCGAGGACGTAGGACCGTGTTCGCACAAAAGAGCCTTTGCGAGCAGGCGCGCTGTCGTGGTCTTGCCTGTTCCACGCGGCCCGCAGAACAAGTAGGCATGGCTTACCTGATCTTGGTCGAGTGCGTTTTTCAGGGTTCGCTCGATATGATCTTGTCCGACCACATCCGCGAATACCTGCGGGCGGTATTTGCGATAAAGCGCTTCGGCCATGGTTTTACGCTTCCTTTTCTGGCTGCGGTTTCTTCTTCCCGAACTTCGCCTTCAGCGCCGCGATAACGGCCGGCGCAACCGAGATGATGATAATGGCGTATACGATCCATTCGAAATGGGTCTGCACGAAAGGAATGCCACCGAAAAAGTATCCTACCAGCACCAACACACTGACCCAAGAAAGCCCGCCGATAGTATTAAACAGGGTGAACTTCGCAAAATTCATACGACTGGTGCCCGCGATGAATGGGGCAAATGTGCGAAAGAACGGCATGAAACGTGTGACCACGATGGTCAGCCCGCCCCACTTGTCGAAGAAACCCTCCACTTTGTCGATACGCTCAGGCGTCAGCGACTTCACTTTCCCCGAATCGATGATGGCATGGCCGAAGCCGCGTCCAATCCAATAGTTCGACGTGTTGCCTAAAATAGCCGCCGTATAAAACACCAGCAGTGTGGTGATAAGATCCAGCCCGCCGCCTTCGGTGCAGAACACGCCCGCCGCGAAAAGCAAGCTGTCGCCGGGCAGAAATGGTGTGAACACGAGACCGGTTTCCAAGAAAACGACCAAGAACAACGGCGTGTACACCCAAATAGGACCAAGCGCAATGATCCATCCAGCGATGGCAGTTCGCGGGTCTTTGACCAGGTTGACGATGAAATTAATGATATCCATAAGCTCCCTTGCATACGTATGCCCGTGCTGGCATACGCGAGTGCGCAGATGCGCGGCTTGCGCGAATACCGCAGGCCGTGCGCGACACTGCTGAGCCGAAAAGACCTTTTGCGCGCAAACGGCCCGCTGCACGCAACCACCGCTGCGGCACGGGCTTCATAGCGAAAGTATCCCGAATAGGCATGGGCGCTCGTCAGAGGTCCCTTATGGCTGCTTCCTCCCGGACCTGACCAGGTTCGGAACGTGTCGCCGCCCAAGCCCATTCGAGATACTTATCTTGAACGGGTTCAGTATAGCCGAATCGGAATGCATGGTTGCCCCTTGTTGACTCACTGCAACGAAACCCACATAGCCCCCGATAAGGGGCACTCGAAGGAAGAGCACGCGACTACTACAACAAAAATCGCTCATACGTTTGAAAGACATGAGCGCGAAATCCTCAATCGCAACAGGGAATCTTTTCGCTTATCGGACTTCGCTTGTTTCGTGTATCATTGCTAGCGCAACAAGCATGCGCATCAAACCCGCGCATATGCCACGCGAAAAGAAATGGATTGCAAGCCCCTACGATGAAACTTTTGCCGGACATAACGGAAAACTACCCGCAGCAATACGCGCGCGCGACGAAGAGGCTCCGCACACATCCTCGCAGCATACGCGCAATCGCGCTTTTGGATAAAGCATTGGTCGCGTTATTCGCAATAGTCTACGCTGGTCTTATCGCATACTCGGCAACCTCAGCTGATTTCAAGCTTGTCCGCATCATCATCGTACCAGCTATCTCGTTCGTGCTCGCAAGCATCCTGCGCGCATCGATAAACGAGCCGCGCCCCTACGAGCGCTTCGATATAGATCCGCTGATTGTGAAAAACACCTGCGGCAAATCGTTTCCCGGGCGCCACGTGTTCAGCGCCACCATCATCTCATGCGCGCTGGCTTATGTGAACCTTTGGGCCGGCGTAATCGGTTTTGCAGGCGTGGGGCTTATCGCGTTCACGCGCATTATCGGAGGCGTCCACTTTCCCCGCGATATCGCCGCAGGTATCGTGCTGGCGCTTTTGTGCGGACTGATTGGCTTTGAACTGGTACCAACGTTTCTGTAGCGACTGGTGCGAAACGATGAGCGCCGAACCTAGCTGAGAGCGTCTTGTTCGCGCAGTGCTTCCATAATGTCATGTATGGAATACAAGCTGCCGAACGCGCACACGATACCATCGGGCCCGGCCACATCACGCGCATGGGCCACTGCATCAGGAATGCTTTTCGCTTCGTAGGGCCTCACGCACGCGGTACACCCTATAATGTCTTGCCCTGTCCAGCGTATGGCACGCGCCATCTGATATGCCGTAAGCGCACGCGGGTTCGGCGGCTCGATGCAGATGAACGCGCTACCTGAGGGCAGCACCGTTTCCAGCATCTCGGGATAGTCCTTGTCCTTGAGCACTCCAATGATGTACACGACTTTCTTGCCGGGGAAATTGAGAGCAAGCGAATCTACGAGTGCCCGAGCGCCTTGCGGATTATGGCCCCCATCGATAACGAACGTCGGATTCTGCGAGACTATCTCGAAGCGTCCCGGCCACTGCGCTGCCTCAAGGCCGCTGCGCAGAGTCTCATCGTCGATGCGTACGCCCGCCTCACGCAGGCATTCTATGATCTCGATAGCCAAAGCGGCATTCTGCACCTGATAAGAGCCCAAAAGCCCTATTCGCAGATGCTCATAGCCCTTGTAGCTGAAATCCGCCGGAGTGCCGCTCAAGGCGTCATCATCCACGAATCTTATGTCGCTTTTACAACGTTTACACGCATCGCGTATCACTTGGGCGGCCTCAGGCGGCTGAGCGGCACTTGCCACAGGCACTCCCGGTTTGATGATGCCTGCCTTTTCACCAGCGATTGCCTCGAGCGTGGTGCCCAAGAGCGCCGTATGGTCAAACGAGATGGGCGCAATGGCGCATACTTCCGGATGCGCAATCACGTTCGTGGAATCCAACCGACCGCCCAAACCCACTTCCACCACTGCGAATTCGCATTCGCTGCGTGCGAAATGAAGCAGCGCTACAGCAGTCATCAACTCGAATTCGGTCGGATGATCGTCCATCTCATCAGCCACTCGAGCCACGTCTCGGGTGACCTCCAGCAGATCATCGGATAATATATTTTCGCCATCCACGCGGATGCGGTCGGCAAATTCCATGATATAGGGGCTGCTGAAAAGACCCGTTTTAAAGCCCGCCTGTTGCAGGATTTGCGCCGTGAAAGCACAGGTCGAGCCTTTTCCGTTTGTACCGGCCACGTGCACGATGCGCAGACGATCCTGAGGATCGCCTAGAGCGTGCATGAGCTCCGCGATACGCTCTAGCCCCAATCGGCTGGAGCGCCATCGCGGCTCATTTATATAAGCAACAGGGTCGAATTCTGTCATATGCTATTCACTCAGATAATCGACGATGCCCGCAGCGGCACGCTTGCCGGCGCCCATCGCCAAAATAACGGTCGCCGCACCGCTCACCGCGTCGCCCCCGGCAAACACGCCCGGCACACTGGTCGCACACGTTTCATCGTCAGCCACAATCAGGTTGCGAGACGTGGAATCCAAGCCTTCGGTGGTCTGCGCTATCAGCGGATTCGTCTTGCTGCCTACCGCGATAATGAACATGTCGCAATCCATGGTGAACTCGCTGCCCTCGACAGCCACAGGTCGGCGGCGTCCAGAAGCATCGGGCTCGCCCAGCTCCATGCGCTGGCATTCCAACTTCTGCACCCAGCCCTTCTCATCGCCGATTGCGCGAACAGGGTTCGTGAGCATCTGGAAAGTGATGCCTTCCTGCTCGGCATGCATGGCTTCTTCGGTGCGTGCCGGCATTTCCTGACGGCTGCGACGATACACGATGGTCACATCGGCGCCTAAGCGTTTGGCGGTGCGCGCGGCGTCCATGGCCACGTTGCCGCCACCCACCACCACGCAATGCTTGCCCACGTACACGGGCGTCGCGTATTCGGGGAACTTGTAGGCCTTCATCAGATTCACGCGCGTAAGAAGCTCGTTGGCAACAGAAACGCCGTTTAAGCCCTCGCCCTCAATACCCAAATATCCCGGCAAGCCTGCACCGGTACCAACGAATATCGCATCAAAGCCCATATCGTTCATCAGCTCTTCAACGCTGTAGAGCTTTCCAATCACGGAATTCATCTGGAAATCGACACCGTTTGCCGCAATGGTGCCAATCTCGCTGGCAACAAGGCTCTTCGGCAAACGGAATTCCGGAATACCGTACGTGAGCACACCGCCAGGCGCATGCAGCGCCTCGAACACCGTCACAGCAACGCCATGTTTGGCAAGCTCGCCCGCGCACGTGAGCGACGAGGGACCCGAGCCAATCATCGCGGCCTTTTTGCCCGTCAAGTCGACGGGGGCAGCAGGTGCCGCATCATCTTGAGCAGCGGCAACTTGCGCCTGAGCTGCGACTTCTTTTCGCTCTTCTGCGATAGCCGCAGCTGCCGCCTCAGGATTTTCCGCTGCCCAATCGGCCACGAAACGCTCTAGGCGCCCAATGCCCACCGGCTCGCCATTGCGCCCGCGCGTGCATTGGCCCTCGCACTGGTTTTCCTGGGGGCACACGCGCCCGCAGATGGCCGGCAAGGCGTTGGTGGCTTTCACCCGCGCGAACCCGCGCGCGAAATCACCTTCGGCCACTGCCTTTATAAAGTACGGGATGAAAACCCCAACCGGACAGCCACTCACGCAAGGCTGATTTTTGCAATGGATGCAGCGCTGCGCTTCGTTCACAGCCTCATCTGCGGTATAGCCTAGGCTCACCTCATCGAAATTCGTTGCACGAACCTTTGGGTCCTGTTCGGCGATGGGTGTCTTTTCCTTCTGCTTGTTCATTCCCCTATACCTCCTGCTGCAAACGGCATTCGTGGTCTTTCGCTTCCGCCTCAAAGGGCCTATACATCGTCGATCGCCGCATAGCCTCATCGAAATCAACCAGATGCCCATCGAAGTCCGGTCCGTCCACGCAAGCGTGCAAGTACTCGTCCCCCACGCGCACACGACAACCACCGCACATGCCCGTGCCGTCAATCATAAGCGGGTTCATGGAAACGAGGGTCTTGATGCCGAGAGGCTTGGTGGTGGCCGCCACAAACTTCATCATGATGAGCGGGCCCACCGCCAGCACCAAGTCGTAGTCGGCACCTTCGTCGATGCGCGTCTGCAATGCATTAGTAACCAGGCCCTTATTGCCGTTGCTGCCGTCATCGGTCATGATAATCTGACGGTTGGATACCTTGCCGAATTCGTCTTCCAACAGGATAAGGTCCTTGTTGCGAAAACCGGTAATTACGTCCACTTGCACGCCGTGCTCGTAGAGCCACTTCGCCTGAGGATAGGCTATGGCACATCCCAGCCCGCCGCCGATAACGCACACGCGCTTCGCGCCTTCCAACTCCGTCGGACGCCCCAGCGGCCCCACGAAATCGAGCAGCGACTCGCCGGCTTTCATAGCAGCCAATTGCATGGTCGTGGCACCGACTGCTTGAAACACGATGGTAACCGTACCCGCCTGCGCATCGGAGTCGTTCACTGTCAGGGGAATGCGCTCGCCATACTCGTCGATGCGCAGCATGATGAATTGCCCTGGAAGTATCTTCTTTGAGATCGCAGGGGCTTCGACCACCATCTTGGTGACTTCAGGATTCAGCGCGACCGCTTCTTTTATTTGGTACACGAATGCCCTCCTTGGTTTTTCATGCCGTTACATTCAGCAGTGCGGGACGATTCATCTCGCAACATGCGCTAAACTGCGCCGCAACGCTGCGGCCCAGCCGACCGAGCGCCGCAGGACGGCTGATGTGTATATCGCGCCATTATAAACAACAGGACGGCATTTTGAACCCCTCCGCAGTGCGGACGGGGCAATCACGCGAAGGAAAGGTAGCAGCGTCGAAAATGTCGTGCCTGCTCAATCAACGAAGCGCTTTCAGGATTTCACTGGGGCCTCGGTCCCTATTACAATAGGAGAAAGCAAAATGGCATCGCGACACGGACCGGGCATATGGCCGAGCAGCCACTGCCCAACGGAAGGAAACCCGCAATGTTTCGAGTAATCGTGGTCGAAGACGATGAACAATTGAAAGTCGGCATGGAAACACTTCTTCGCAACAATGGTTACGACGTCGTGCTGCTGCACGATTTCTCTCATGTGACAGACGATATAATCGCAGCCGCCCCAGATTTGGTAGTGTTGGATTTGAACCTACCGGGTAGCGACGGACAATACGTATGCAAAAGCCTACGCGCCGCGTCAAACGTGCCTATCATCGTTGTGACGAGCCGCGACAACGATATGGACGAGCTGTTGTCGCTGAATTTCGGCGCAGATGACTTCATCGCGAAACCCTTCAACCCCCCGGTGCTGCTGGCGCACATCGCCGCCGTACTGAACCGCTCACATGGCAAGAACGCAACAGGCGCCTTGATTTCACATGGGGGCATCACATTGGACATTGGGCGCTGCCGGGTTTCGTGCGACAGCGAAGAGGTCGAGCTGACGAAAAACGAGCTGCAAATTTTGAATCTGCTTTTGCGAAACGCGGGCAGCGTGGTACCCCGCCAACGCATACAGGAAGAGCTGTGGCAATCCGACGAGTTCGTCGACGATAACACGCTTTCCGTGAACGTGAGCCACTTGCGCCAGAAACTCGATGGTATCAAAGCGGTCGATTTCATCCGCACCAAACGTGGCATCGGTTATCTGATTGAATAGGTCACACCCCATCGACTGAAAGGCACCTATACTATGGGCTTTGGAAGTTACTTGAAAGACAAAGCGTGGCTTATTTTGGTAGGCTCACTCCTTGTCATCGCAATCGCATTGATGTTGCGCACATTTGCCGTCGATGGCGCCCTCATCGCCTATCTGTGCGTGATCCTGCTTTCATCAGCATTTTTCCTGCTGCTTGTAGAATGGCTGCGCAAGCGACGCTTTTACGACGACTTGGTTCGCGTCACGTCCCAGCTTGACAAAGCCTATCTGGCAACCGAACTTGTAGAGAGGCCCCGTTTCGCCGAGGGTATCGCATGCTACGACGCATTGGCACGCGCAACGAAAGCCATGAACGACAGAATCGGTGGCTACAGCCTCGCCTCGCGCGAATACCAAAGCTATATCGAAACCTGGATCCACGAAGTGAAAACCCCCATATCCGCTGCTCATCTGTATGCGGCCAATCATGAAAGTCCCGACTGCGACGCCATGGACGCACAGGTCGACCGCATTGCAGGTTATGTGGACCAAGTGCTGTACTACGCGCGCGGAACCGTTTTGGAAAAGGATTATTCCATCAAGGCAGTCCAGCTTGAATCCCTCGTGAAGAGCGCCGTCCGCAAAAACGCGCGCATGCTCATAGACGCGAGCATATCTCCCAAGTTTTGCGACCTGGACTTCACCGTGTACGCTGATGCAAAATGGATGGAGTTCGTTATCAGCCAGATTATCGCCAATGCCGTAAAGTATCGCCGCTTGCCAGATAAAACCAAACCAGCCGCATCGACGCCCGACTCCCCAACCATCGTTTTCCGCGGCCAGCAAAAAGACAATGGCTTGGATAGCGCCCTTGTCGTGCTGAGCATCACAGATAACGGCACGGGTATACCCGAATCTGACATCCCACGCGTATTTGACAAAGGTTTCACCGGGGAAAACGGCCGTAGGTTTGCGCAATCGACCGGCATTGGACTGTACCTTTGCCGTCAGCTGTGCAAAAAAATGGGCATCGACATCTCTCTGGATTCCGAAGTCGCTACGGGCACGACCGTCAGCCTCTCTTTTCCCGTAAGCAAAATGCACTTCGCGGATTAGCATCCGTTTCGAGCGATTCGAATCTTGCGAAATCGTAAGGCAAACGCAAGATACTTCGATGGTACTTGTCCTCGCCAGCGAGCATAGTAGTGACATACGGAAAACGCATGTCATGCGAGAGAAAGGGACATCATGGAAGAAGTCCTCACCTGCCAAAATATTGAGAAGTACTATGGCAACAAAGGCAACTTGACGAAAGCCATCGACGGCATCAGCCTCACGGTGGAACAAGGCGAATACGTAGGCATCATGGGTGCCAGTGGAAGCGGGAAAACCACGCTTCTCAACTGCATATCCACTATCGATACTGTCACTGCAGGCCACATTATCGTGAACGGGCAAGACATCACCACCCTGAAAAGCAGGGAATTGGCAAAGTTTCGCCGCGATCAGCTGGGGTTCATCTTCCAAGACGCGAACCTGCTCGACACACTGACACTGCGCGAGAACATCGCTTTGGCGCTCACTATCTCCCGTACGCCCACCGCCGAAATCCCCGCACGGGTAGATGCCGTAGCCGCGCAGTTGGGCATAACCGATGAGCTTCGGCGCTTCCCCTACCAGGTATCGGGTGGACAGCGCCAACGGGCTGCAGCGGCGCGCGCTATCATCACCAACCCGGCACTGGTGCTGGCAGACGAGCCTACCGGCGCGCTCGATTCGAAGAATGCCCGTTTGCTGCTGGAATGCTTCGAAACCCTGAACGCGCAAATGCGCGCAACGATTCTGATGGTGACCCACGATTCGTTTGCAGCAAGCTATGCCAACCGCATCCTTTTCATAAAAGACGGACGCATCTTCAACGAGATACTCAAAGGCGACAAGTCTCGCAAGCAGTTCTTCACCGAGATTATGAGTGTGGTGTCGTTTTTGGGCGGGGAGGCTGCAGATGTACTTTAAACTCGCTCTCGGCAACGTCAAGAAAAGCATCAGTGACTTTGCCATCTATTTCGTCACGTTGGCGTTCGGCGTCTGCGTGTTCTATGCGTTCAATTCCATCACCCAGCAAAGCGCTGTGCTGAACCTGAACAATGCCACGAACAACATGCTCGAGCTGCTCTCTCTGCTGATTGGCGGCGTGTCAGTGTTCATCGCTATCGTCTTGGGCTTTCTCATCGTGTATGCGAACGGCTTCCTGATTCGGCGGCGCAAGCGCGAATTCGGCATCTACTTGACGCTGGGCATGAACCGCGCTCACGTCTCGCGCGTTATCGTATACGAGACCGTACTGGTGGGCTTCGCCGCATTGGTCGTAGGGCTGTGCTTGGGAGTGGCCCTCTCGCAGCTGATGCTCTATGTAACCGCCGCGATGTTCAAGGCGACTATCACCACGTTCACTTTCATGTTCTCGGGCGTGGCCTGCACGAAAACTATCCTTTATTTCGCGATTATCTTTTTGGTGGCGCTCGCCTTCAACGTGCGCACGGTGTCACGCTACAAGCTCATTGACCTTCTGAATGCCGACCGGAAAAACCAGAATGTGAAACTGCGCAGCCTGCCTTTGTCGGTGGCGTTGTTCGTCATCTCAGTCGTGATGATTGCCGTAGCTTATTGGCTTTTGATTGACAACGGATTGAACGAGATCAACGCGCAGTTCTACACATCCACCGCACTCGTGTGCGTGGGCACCGTGCTGTTCTTCTTCTCTCTTTCAGGCTTTCTGCTGCGCGCCGTGAAAAGCAATAAACGCCTGTATCTGAAAGGTCTGAATGCCTTCACGATGCGGCAGTTGAACAGCCGCATCAACACGGCCTTCGCCTCGATATCCATCGTGTGCTTGGCACTGTTTCTGGCCATCACATCTACCTGCGGAGGGTTCGCGCTCTGCTCGTCACTGAACACGAGTATCGAAAATGCCGCCCCCTACGATGTCACCTTCATAGAGCGTTTCGGCACAACCCCGCAAACGCTCAGCTACCCAGAGCAGGCAATTGCAGATAACTTTGATATGGAAGCGGCCCTCTCCCGCGACGTTGAAGGATGGGGTGATTTGGCACGCGATGCGGCCCAGACCGACTATTATGCTACGGGTCTGACCTACGGCGATCTTATGGCCAAAACCAACTACAGCGGATTCAGCTCGGCAGTCGACATGGAAAGCGGCGGCGCATCCAGCATGCCGGTCGTAAAGCTCTCACAATTCAACGCCACCCGCGCACTCCTGGGTAAAGAGCCCGTTCGATTGGAAAGCACCGAGTGCCTTATCTGGTGCGACTTCGAAGAATTACAGAAGTTTTTCCGCGCATTCATAGAGCAGAACGACACAATCGATTTCAGCGGACAGGCGCTCTCGATATATGGAGACGGCATAGACGCCACAGCAAACCAAACTTCGTCATTCGCGTCAAATACTGGCGTACTCGTGGTGCCCGATGAGCTTATCCCGGCTGATGCGGTATTAGTTGAGTCTTATCTAAATGTGATGTCGCCCCTTCCCGAGGGCAGCGTCGATGACTCGTTCAACAGCGCGCTCGATAAAGCCTACGGGACAGATGATCCTCACGCAGCCGTCACCACAGGGAAAGTCAACTTGGCCTGGCCCTACACCAATGAGCTGACCGCCGAATACGCCATCAGCCAATCAGCTGGTCTCTCTGCAATCGTGGCATACTTGGCCATCTACATCGGCTTCATTCTGCTGATTGCCTGTGCCGCAATATTGGCACTACAACAGCTTTCCGCCGCCGCCGATGACCGCCAGCGTTATACGATGCTCTTCAAGCTGGGCGCCGAGCCGCGCATGATTGACCGCGCTCTGTTCGCCCAGATAGGCATATATTTCCTGTTCCCGCTGGTTTTGGCAGTCTGCCACAGCATCGTGGCGCTGACACAGGTGGTGGATGCGGTTAAGATTTTCGGTTTGCTCGACATCACCCAGCCGCTTCTTATCACTGTAGCATTCGCCTTGGTAATCTACGGCGGCTATTTCCTCATCACGTGCTTCGTATCGCGCAAGATGATCGAAACGACGCAGAACCAGCGAGTCGATTAGCCGCTAGGAACGTGACAGCAGGGACGGGTCCTTTTGATCCGTCCCGCACATTAAAGACGTGACAAAGAACCTGCTGCCACGTCTTTAATGCTTGCGCATGAGGAATTTCTTATGGCTAATCTTGTAGTCGTACATCTTGCGATCTGCCTCTTCTAGGATGTCGCTCAAGGTCTTGCCATCTTTCGATTTCACTTCCACCATGCCGTAGCTAAAGGAGCGCTTAAACAGATATCCTGTTGGCACATCCTCTGCCATAAACTTTTGTCGCAACTCTTCAAGCTGCTGTACCATTTCTGCCGCCGTCGCGTCTTCTTTTACCACCATGAACTCATCGCCGCCGATTCGGCATATCTCGCGTGGCTTCTGAATGCTTTGCAGCAACTCGGAAAAGGAAATCAGATAGCGGTCCCCTTCCTCGTGTCCGAACTCATCGTTGCAATACTTCAGATAATCCATATCCAGAAAAACCACGACGAAAGAGGGTTTGGTATCTTGCATTTGCTGGATGAGCTGCATGGCGTAGTGGCGATTGCCCAAACCGGTTAGCACATCGCTGAAAGCCATCTGGGCCATCTTTCTGCGCTGCTCGATTTCTTCCGTATCATTGACCACCATGTGCGCAATCGCATAGCTATCCTGCCAGCGTATACGATTCGAGGTGATGGTGTAATGGGAATACTTGCCTTCCGCATCTTGATCGGACACGTGGGTGATCTCCCACGACACCGGATGCCGCAAAACTCTCTTCGGACATTCTTCCAACCGTTTATCCAGCTCACAAGCAAGGCGAAAATGCTCATCATGAAATTCCATCGCAGTGGCAGTGCGGAATATCACTTGCGTACACTCTTCATTGGTCATGACGATAAATCGAGACTGATCGAGTGCCATGCTGGTTATCATGTTTTGCATGTTGTCCAGCTCGCGATTCTGCTTCGTAATCGCCTCTCGCTCTTCCATCAGTTCGTCTTGGCGCTCTTTGAGCTTTTCACGCATTGAGTTGAACGCGTCGCCGATATCCCCCATGTAATCGATTCTTTGAACCAGGTCGCCTTTTGCAATCTCGCAAATCTGCCAACGCAGATGGCGCAGCGCACCCTGCATTTCCTTCAGCGGCGCAGCTAAGCCGTTTTCCACGCTGGGCGGCTCGGTGTCGATATCACCTGCTGCCAGCTCGTTTCCGAAAGCCTGCTGTTCCCGAGCGCATTGCGCCACGAACTGCAGCGCTTCCATCACGCGCGCATCAGATGCGGGAAACGCAGTCGCATCCAAATGCGCCTTCTGCGGATCATAGAGCACGTTGCGCAAGAATTCCAAGAGAATCTTTTCTTGTTCGTCGGTCACAGGTGCTCCATCTAATCGTCGCTGACGGGCTCGGCCATTATCTGACCGCGGAAACGGCAGACGCGGTCGCCGTTTGCCCAACAGTCTACTTCCCGAAACGAATAATCTTTGCCGGTGTAGGCGTTCAATATACCCGCAAGGAATCCCTCATCCCACGTGCATACCACTTCGTTTGTGGGTGGCAAACCCGAGCAATCTAGATCTTCGGCAACGGTCAGCGTGAACGCGCCAGAACCTTCATCATGCTCTTCTACGCGAAGGATGCCAATTTCGAATTCTTTCAGACGCGATTGCAGCTGTGCGACAAAATCGTTCGAAGGAAGGCTCAGGTCCAAAACGTTTTCCGCGAATTCGCTACCTGCCAGCATTCCAGCCTCGCG
Source organism: Actinomycetes bacterium (assembly GCA_023394615.1). Classification (GTDB taxonomy): domain Bacteria; phylum Actinomycetota; class Coriobacteriia; order Coriobacteriales; family Eggerthellaceae; genus JAEXAI01. Next base: position 25,378 of record JAEXAI010000009.1, read on the forward strand.
CCAAATCGCATCTGCTTCTTTCGCACCATAGCGTTTGTTCAAAACGTCATTTGTGGCATATTCCAACAAACGATACACGGCAACGGGCATCTGCGTCCCCAAGCTTCCGCGTCCCTCCTCGATGTCGCCCAGCTTGTCCCAATGAAAAACACTGTGCGGTTCTGTGTCGAATACGCCCATATGCGAACTCCCCTCGCTTTCGAAATATTCCGCTGCCCTGATTGCCCGCTACGCTACGGGCTCGATATCACTCTCGCATCCATAGTAACGCGAGTCAATCGTTTCGTCTTGTCCTCTGTCGATGTACGGCGAAGGTTTTCAGCAATAATGCTTAATTTTCTGGCTTTTCTTTCTTGAAGGCCTTCAACTCGTCGCCCGCAGCCGCCACCTGCTCGTGCTCGGTGGAGGTTCCTTTCAACAAACGCACGATACCCACTGCTAAAAGAGCGCCCAAAAGAGGACCCACGACGAATACCCACATGCTCGCCCACTCCCCGCAGAACAAATCAGGTGCGATTGAACGGGCTGGGTTCATGGAACCACCACCGAACGGAGAGCCCAAGAGACCTCCGATGGCGATGGTGGCGCACACGGCCAATGCGGCATTATGACCTACCACCTTCGAGCCAACCGCCGTGCTGAGTATTACCACAATCAGAATGGTCGTCAGCATGATTTCTATAGCCAGCGTCGCAAACTGCGACACACCGTCGGGCGGAATGGTGGCCCCTGCGCGAACGCCTTGCGAACCGACCAAACAGAAGACAAAACCTGCAGCGAGGATGGCGCCGACGAACTGAGACACCAGATAGCCGGGAACCGCCCGCCACGGCATGTCCCCACGCACAGCGAACGCCAACGTGACTGCTGGGTTGAAATGCGCGCCGGAAATGTCTGCTACCGAATAAATCAGCGCCATTACGGCAAGCGCTGGCAAAATCGGTGCAAGCCCCGCGAGAAATGTGCCCGTCGGCGCAAAAGCCGTAGGGCCTACCGCGAAAAGGACCAACACGAACGTGCCGAAGCACTCTGCCCCCCAGCTTTTCGCGTTGATGCGGGTCTTCCGCGAAAAGCGGCTTTCTTGATCGCTCGTCATGGCTGCCCTTCTCTTTCACTACTGCAGCAACGCTACCTGCTGCATGCCTTTTTCCTCACGTTTCGCTTCGTCTGCACGAACTTACCCAGCGCATGTTTCCCTGTATCATAATACTTGAATGCTTCGCTCGCAGCTATTATTCAAGTGGGTGTTTTGTGAGATGATTCATGCGCTTTTTCCAAATCATGCAGCCGTTCAAACTTCTACGATGCCAGCCGACGGCGAAACGTGGTATTGTTGTTTCAAGGACGAAAATGAGGTGATTCTTTATGAGAGTTGCGTTTTTCCCTGGTTGCCTGGTCGACATGTTCTATCCGGAAGTCGGCGAGGCGGCAGTGCATGTGCTCGAGAAGCTCGGCTGCCAGCTGGAGTTTCCCAAGGAAGAAGTGTGCTGCGGCCAAATGTTCCTGAATTCCGGATACACTCCTGAAACGGCGGCTATCGCCAAACAGACCATCGAGGCGTACTCGGGCTATGACACCGTCGTATCGCTGACCGGGTCGTGCATGCATGCGATTATGGAAGATTATCCGGCCATCTTCGCCGACGATCCAGAGTACCTTCCGCGCGCAGTCGAGCTGGCCGGTCACTTCCACGAATTCACGGATTTTATCGTGAATACCTTGGGTGTGGTGGATGTGGGTGCGCATCTGAATGCAGTGGTCACGTACCACAAAAGCTGCCATCTCACACGCTTGTTGGGCATAGAGGAACCGCCGCTTGCGCTTTTAGGCGCGGTCGATGGACTCACATACGTGGAAATGGAGCACGCCGACCGATGCTGCGGTTTCGGCGGCACATTCTCGGTGAAAGAACCCGAAATATCTGGTCAAATCGTTCGCGAGAAATGCCAGACCATCTTGGACACCGGGGCAGACGTAGTCGTGGGCGCCGATCAGCCTTGCCTGATGAACATCTGGGGCTGCCTGAACCGCATGCGTGAAACCGGCGAAACCAATCGCGACGTGCGCGTGATGCATATCGCACAAGTGCTGGACAGTTAGGAGCGCACATGGCAATTCTATATGATGAAGAAGAGACGCTGCGCCAGCGCGTGAATAAATGCTTGGAAGATGACTTCAAACATGATGCCATCGAGACCGCTCAGGAGACCTTCTACAAAAAGCGCCATGCGCTGGTAGACGAGATGCCTGATTGGGACGGACTGCGCACCTGCGCCCAGCAGATTCGAGATCACACGACGCAGAACCTTGATTATTACGTGGAAGAATTCGTGCAGAACGCACAATCGCAGGGGGCAATCGTGCATCTGGCTCCCACCGACGAAGATGCTTTATGGGAGATACTGGATGTGTTCGAAAGCCACGGAGCTTCCACCTGCGTGAAGTCGAAAAGCATGATGACCGAGGAAATGGGTCTGAACGAAGTGCTGCAGCAGGCTGGCATTGATGTAGTAGAAACAGACTGTGCTGAGAACATCTTGCAAACTGCTGATGATCGCCCGTCGCATATCGTGGTGCCAGCGCTTCATTTCGACCGCGAAGCCATTGCGAAACTCTATCGCGAGCGCGAAGGATACACCGGCACATCGGTGCCCGAAGACATCACCCATTTTCTGCGCAAGCTTCTGCGCCAGAAATACCTCACGGCCGAAGTGGGCGTACGAGGATGCAATTTTGCCGTTGCTGAAACAGGGTCCACCACACTGGTGACCAACGAAGGCAACGGACGCATGGTGGACACCTACCCCAAGGTGCAGGTAATCGTCGTCGGCATCGACCGCATCGTTCCTGATTTGGCATCGCTCGACGTGATGATGGCGCTATTGGTGCGCAGTGCCGTAGGCGCCAAGATGACGACGTATTTCTCGATTGATTCCGGTCCACGCCACAACGACGAGGTGGATGGTGCCGACGAAGTGCATATCGTGCTGATGGACAATGGGCGCAGCAGACTCATCGGCACCGAATTCCAACCCATGCTGCGTTGCATCCGTTGCGGCGCATGCCTCAATATCTGCCCGGTATACCGTCATATCACCGGACACGGTTACGGGTCGATTTATCCCGGCCCCATGGGCATCGTGCTCACAGCGGCCTTGGAAGGCTACGACAACATCGATGGACTTCCCTTCGCATGCACCCTTTGCGGCGCATGCGACTCCGATTGCCCCGTACGCATTCCACTGCACACGCTCATCCGCCAGCATCGCGTGAACATGGTGCGCGGCGGTTACACCAACCCGGCCGAGCGCCCATTGTTCAAAGCCGCTGTCGGCGTTTTAGGCAACACGTCCACATACCTGCGCGCCATGCGCATGGGACGCGGCGTGATGAAAACTGCATCGGGGGGACGCGGGTACTTAGGAGCGGAAGCCGACTGGGTCCCCGTGCTGAAGGGATGGACCGCTTCTCGCGATTTGCCAGAAGTAGCGCCGTATCGTTTCCGCACTTGGCTCGAGCAGCACAACAACGCTATCGGCGAATTCGTGGATGATGCTCCCGCGCCTGGCGGCTCGCAAGGAAAACACGCCGCTTCGGCATATGGTCTTGGCGTATCAGCCACTAAAGCGCCTGATTGCGCAAACGGAAAGGACGGTGCGCGATGAGGCAACCAACTACGCTTGAAGAATTCATCGCCCCCCTCTCTGTCGCCTTGAACCATGACGCGATACCCGATATCGTCGCCGCACCCAACGTTCGAGCCATTGCGCCTGCGCACATAACCGATGTGATGTCTGCCACGCAGCTGACCGATCGCTTTGCCGAAGAAGCGGATAAGGTACGCATCCACGTGCATCGCTGCACGCGCGCCACCATAGGCAACGCCTTAGCCCAGGCCATCAGCGAGGCGCCTGCCGCCACAGAAGAAGGATTGCCCGCCGGACCAACAGATGCCAAGCGCGATTTCACCGTCGTCTTCGCTGACGATCCGCGCATGACGACCCTGCACCTAGAAGATGCTTTGAACGCCATTCCCCGCGTTGCTCGCGCGACTCGTTGGAATCCGGATGCGGGTGAAGTCGCCTGCGTGGAAGAAGCGCGCACGGCTGACGTGGGCATCACGTTTGCCACAGCAGGCATAGCCGAAACCGGCACTATCGCGCAAGTGTGCAATGCATCATGCGGACGATCGGTCAGCCTGCTTCCGTTGACGCATATTGCCGTGGTGGAGGCTTCTACCATCGTGCCCAGTTTGCTGGACGTGATGGAGCAACTGCAAGCTCGCGGAGGCGCGGGCGGTCGCAACTTGCCCTCGCAAGTGTGCTTCATCAGCGGACCGTCGAACACATCCGATATCGAACTGGTTCGCGTGGAGGGCGTGCACGGCCCTATGACGGTGCACTATCTGCTGCTAGAAGATTGATTCGATGCTCTACGCCCGGCTTATCCGCTTTCGGTGGGTAAGGCGAGCTTGTGCAATAGATTTGTAAGACGTCGATTAGGAGGAACTGAGTATGAAGCAATATCAGCTGTTTATCGATGGAAAGTTCGTCGATAACGGAAATCGCGAGATGATTCAGAACATCAACCCCTCAACAGAGGAAGTTATTTCCGAGTTCCCTAAGGCAACACCTGAAGATGTTCAGGCCGCTGTAGACGCTGCTTTTGAAGCCCAGAAATCATGGGAGAAAGTACCGGCTGTGCAGCGTGCCGCCTACGTGCGCGAGATCGCCCAAGGCATCCGTGAGAATGCCAATTTCTTTGCGGAAATTATCATGGAGGAACAGGGCAAGTCGCGCGGCTTAGCCACAGTCGAAGCCAATTTCGTGCCCGATTATATGGACTACATGGCCGAGTTCGCTCGTCGTATCGAAGGCGAAGTCATCGAAAGCGACGCCGCCAACGAGAACATTTTCCTCTACAAGGAGCCTATCGGCGTAGCCGCCGGCATCCTTCCCTGGAATTTCCCGTTCTTCTTGGTAGCACGCAAGATGGCTCCGGCGCTGGTGGCTGGCAACACTATCGTAATCAAGCCCAGTTCTGATACCCCGAACTGCGCTTATGAGTTCGCAAAAATCGTCGAGAAGAGCGGCCTGCCCCATGGCGTGTTCAACATGATTACCGGTTCAGGCGCTGTCGTGGGCGACGAACTATCAGGCAACCCCAAGATTGGCATCGTCAGCATGACCGGTTCGGTTGAAGTCGGTGCCGCCATTATGGCGACTGCAGCGAAGAACATCACGAAAGTTAGCCTTGAGCTGGGCGGCAAGGCACCGACCATCGTCATGGCCGATGCCAACCTCGACAAGGCAGCACAGGCCATCTTCGATTCGCGCATCGGCAACACCGGCCAGATTTGCAACAACGCCGAGCGCTGCTACGTGCAGGAAGATGTCGTCGAAGAGTTCACGGCGAAGCTGCTCACTCTGTTCAAGAATACGAAATACGGCCCGGTCTTCGATGACGACTCCTTCGATTGCGGCCCGTTGATCAACGCCAAGCAGCGCGAAAACGTCGACGCCGCCGTCAAGAAAGCCGTTTCCCAGGGCGCGAACGTGCTATGCGGCGGCGAGCCGGACTACGAGGTCGGCGGTGGCAAGGGATATTTCTACAAACCGACGCTGCTGGGGGGCTGCACGCAGGACATGGACATCATGCACGAAGAGACGTTCGGTCCAGTGCTGCCCATCTGCGCATTCAAGACGCTTGATGAGGCTATCGACTATGCCAACGACTGCGAATACGGCCTTGCGTCGTCCATCTTCACGAACAATATGAACTACATGATGAGAGCATGCAATGAAATCAAATTCGGCGAAACGTATGTGAACCGTTGGCATTTCGAGGCCATGCAGGGCTTCCACCAGGGCGTGCGCAAGTCCGGCATCGGCGGGGCCGACGGCAAACACGGCTTCGAAGAGTATCTGCAGACGCACGTGTGCTACATCGACTACGACACTGAGGCGAACTAGCAACAAGAACTTGCACGTCGCAGTATGCAAGTCGAGCCTGATTGCGCTTTGACGAAGCGGACTCTGCGACAGGAGATTCGATTGATAAAAGGGGAACACGTTTTATGCGCGTTCCCCTTTTTTGCCGTTCGATGCGGCGCATTTTTCGCGACTGGCAAATGCGATTGCGCCCCGAACATTGCCGTGCCCTCGGCCACGGGATAATCACCCCGGTTGCAGGACGCTCACTCTGACCACGGGATAATCACCCCGGTTGCAGGACGCTCATCCCGGCCACGAGCGGAGTTTCAGGGCATTTTGCGATTTCAAAACAGGATTATGGCGACTAATCGAAGCATTGTGACGCACCGATTCCTATCTCCCACAAAGGTTTTTCGTGACCTGCGGCTATGCGGTGAGTTTTAATCTTCTTGCGCGTTCGTGCTTTCCAAAGTAACACAATAAGTCTCACTTTCTCACAATGCTTCAATTAGTCGCCGTTTTTCTGTTTTGAAATCGAGAAATCGTGTTTTGCGGCAAGCGTCAGTGCGGCAATCATCTGTTTCTTGTACCAACGCGTGGGCACAATCCGGAAATGACGATTCTCCCGTCATTAAAAGTCATTGGGAATCGTGCGCTCGACATCAGTTGAACGCCTTTGGTTTCCCAAAATCATTCGGCTTATCTTCCTGCAAGGTTTACGCAAGGTTTCTGAAAGGTTTACGCAGGGTTTTCTTGCTAGCATCCGCATATGACGATAATTCTCTATGGCATATCCGGACTCCAATTCTGGCGCTCTACACACAAGGAGGCGCTTCGGCGCACTCGCGCTCGAATAGATATGCCTGCGCGACCAACCATCGAGATCTCAGACCTGGATCTTGCTCGATACGGAATCGAGCCTCCCGTCCATTTGATTGTCGACAATCAGAAGGACAGAAGATTCACTGATTTGCTTCAATGCCACTTAATGACAAGATCGATGGGAGATAGATCTTTTGTCGCGATTGAAAAAGGCCTAGCGTGCGCGTCCCCGGAATTATGCTTCATGCAGATGGCCCAGCAACTGCCTTTTCAGAAGACCGTGGAACTTGGATTCGAACTCTGCGGCACCTACGTTTCCAACGACAACCTGATGAGGGTAGATAGCGATGATTCGGCAAAATATGGGCGTAGACCACTTACAAGCATAGATGCGCTCAAATGCTTTATAGACGTTAAAAAAGGGATGTCAGGAACGAGAATCGCGCGAGTGGCTTTGCTCTACCTAGTGGAGAACTCGGCATCTCCGATGGAAACGATTTGCGTGATGCTGCTCTGCCTGCCTACCTGCTATGGCGGTTATGGTATCCCCCTTCCAGCATTGAACTGGAAAAACAGAATGGGAGCGAAAAAGCAGCGCTGGGCAGGAAAGAGTCACTACAAATTTGATCTGTACTGGCCAGAAGCGGGCTTGGTAGTTGAATACGATAGCAATGAGAGGCATACGGGAAGTGCTCGAATCGGAAATGACGCCATTCGCAGGGATATCACATCGACAATGCGAGACTCGTTTATCGTTATTACCAACAATCAAATTCGCAATACGGCTGCCTTCGATGCTGTCGCGCACATTATCGCCGCTGAACTGGGCTACCGGATTCGAACCGAGCGAAGCGACATAGCGAAGAGAAGAAGCGAACTCAGGGGTTTGCTGCTTGGCACTGATTCTTGGCGCTTCTGACAATCGTGCAGGTGCCGCCATAATGTAGCGCAAACGCCGCAGCGGATCAAAGCATCACGCATCGATACCACAGCGTCGAGCGCTGTAAGACAGCTAACCGGGACCAGTGCCTGCGGAGGCCCCGCGCGTTATCGCGTGCAAGGCAGATTTTGCATGAAAGCGATTGCCCACGGGCGTCGCTATCAGGTGATCCTCTGCTCGAATGCGCGATGTGCTGCGCGGCATCACGGCACGTTCGGCCTTTTGGATGCGTACAACAATCAAATCGTCTGGCCAATCGACCGCGCCATATTCGGCGCCATCTAGCAGGCTTCCTTCTTCCACCACTTCATCTATCAAGCGGTCCGGATCGCTTCCCGGCACATATGTTTTTCCGTTCGCATCGATATAGCGATCGAGCAACTCATTGTAGATTGGGCCGGTGCCCAGCATGTCGGATACGAATATCGCCGTGAAAGCCACAATGGCAAGCGGCAGTATATGGGTAAGCGACCCTGACATTTCGACAACCAGCAAGATGCCCGTCAAGGGCGCTTTCACCGAAGAGGCGAACGTGCCCGCCATGCCGCAAACCGCGCAGATTGCCACGTAATCAGCGGGCATTCCAAGAAGCGATGCGATTGCCCCCAACGCCGCACCCGTCAGGGCACCAATGGCCAGTATAGGCATGAAGATGCCGCCGGGCGCACCACATCCGGAACTCGTGCAGGTAAGAACGAACTTACCCAAAAGCAGCGCTGCGATAATGCCGAAGCTGACATTGCTACCTTCAGAGAGAAACACCAGATTTTCGCCGCCACCCAAAACCTCGGGCATGAACAATCCGAACGGAATAACAATCAACAGCGCCAGCACCGGGCGAGCCTTGGCCGGTATACGACAATACAAAGCCTGCGAGGCAATGAGCGCTTTGTTCAGCGCCGCCCCCGACAGTCCCGAAAGTACCCCCAAGGGAAGAAGCCATACGTACGACGAGAATTCCATGATGCCGACATTGCCGCAATTCAGCACAGGCGTCAGGCCGAAGAAACAATCCGCCACGCCCGCTGCGGCCAATGCTGCCGTCGCAGCCGCTATCAGCAAGAATGGAGAAAACGAGCGATGCATTTCTTCCAAAGCGAACACGATTCCCGAGATCGGCGCTTGAAACGCAGCCGACAAACCAGCCGCTGCACCAGCTGTAATCAGGCAGTTTTCCTCCATGCCGCCCCGACCGATGGCCTTGCGCACGATGTTTCCGCTGCAGGCACCCACTTGAACGCACGGACCTCCGCGGCCCAGAGACATTCCGAAAAACGCACCGAGGAGACCGCCTGCAAAACGCACGGCCAAAATAGACGCGCTTTTCATGCGCAGCACATAGGAAAGCACGCCTTCGGTTTGGGGAATACCCGACCCTGAAGCCATCGGCTCCTTTTTCACCATCCAGGCTATGAGCAATCCGGCACCTACCGATGCAATCGCGATAACGATAAGCACCAGAGGGTTTTCCGCCGCATACGCATACATGCTGCGCGCGAAACCCGTGCCGCTTTTTATCCCCAGGCAGTACAGGGACACCAGCAACCCTGCCAGCAGCCCTACCAGCACGCATTTCGCGCCGATTGACCACAGCAGCCGATTCAGACGACGATTCGATTTCTTCGACAAGCTCTCAAGCCCCTTATGGATTTCACCGTATCGATTCATTGTAAAACGAACTTCGCGTCTATACTGGCACAAGAAAGGCTCAGCGGAAAACTTTTTAAGAACGAGATGGTAGGAATGGGAATGTCCGATTGGCAAGAGAGCACACCTTTCACCATCGGCCTTGCGCAGACGCGCCAGCCCAATAAAGACAACGGCACGCAAAACGTGGTCGAGCTCGTTGGTCGGTTTGCCACGATGGCTGCGGAAAAAAACGTCGACCTGCTGGTGTTCCCCGAATCGCTTATGACCCCCTACGGCCTGCCGCACGGCGAATTCGCACGCCGAGCCGAAGCAGTGGGCGGACCTTTTTCAACCGCTGTCGAACGCATTGCCGCAGACTGCAAGCTATGGATGGTCTATACCATGAATGAGGCGAGCACAGAGAGCCCTGCGTCTGAGAATGGCAAGCCATTCAATACAGCTGTTATCGTGGATTCTGAGGGTAGGCGCCGTGGCATCTACCGCAAAACGCACCTGTTCGATACCGATTCCGCCCGCGAGTCAGACTGCATGGGCGCAGGTGATGCCTTGTTCAATCCGATTGAGACGCCCTTTGGGAAACTCGGCATTGCCATATGCTATGATTTGCGTTTTCCCGAGGTCGCACGATACGCCGCCTTGCGCGGCTGCCAACTGATGCTCTACCCCGCTGCCTGGGTGGATGGCGAGCTGAAAGCACAGCAGTGGCGCACGCTGCTGGCAGCCCGCGCTATCGAAAACCAAATGTACGTCGCGGGAATCTGCCGCCCTGACGCGGGCTGCATCGGGCAAAGCTGCGTCATAGACCCCCGAGGAGAAATAATCGCACAAGGCGCAAGCGACGAAGAGCTTATCACCTGCCGCATAGACGTGGGGGCGATTGCAAGCGCACGGGCGAACATGCCTGTGCTGCAGCATCGCCGCCCCGAGTTGTACTGCTAAGCGCAGTTAGCTCATATCAACAGCATCATCGTGCGCGAAAATCAAGCGTTCTTCGATCCGACCGAACCGTCGCCATCTATGTCTTTGCCGGTCAGGTCTTCTAGCTTCTCGGTGCCCACGACCACGGCGCCCTTCACAATGGGAGTTGCCTCGTTCACGATGTTTTCCATCACTGGCTGCGCTTTTGCCATGGCATCATCCACCACGGGCTTCGCTTTAGACACCGCTTCCTGTACCGCCGGAGTGGCAGCATCAACGGCCTGATTCACTACATCACCCACTTGCTGACCAACCTCATCGAGCTTGCCCTTCAGGTTATCCCAGTTGAAAGCACCCATCATGCGTCTCCTTCGCGGTCGTTTTGCTTATCCACAGCTTACCATCTGCCACCGTCAGCACGCACGCCCTTACGCATTTGTTCAGAAACCGAGATAATTTCCCTCTTTGAATACGTCATGCAGCCAATCCGTCGCCTGCGAATTGGGAGGAGGGGGATATGCGATGATCCCACAGTGCAAAGAGTGTTTCTATGAATTTTCTCTATCGGCGGCAAAAACCTTCTGCGGGGTTCCCTTACAATAGAAGCATCAACGAGCGGTCACACGACGTAAGTCCAGTTGTGCTGGCCGTCATCTTCTCTCCCGTGTCTTCGGTTCACGGGACAAAATTTGCGGACAACATCATAGAGCGGTTTTTCACGCACGGCGATCAAAAGCTTTGCGCTCACGACGATTGCACCATCCCAACGCATGTGCCGAAAACCCGCACAACGAAAGCGCCTTACTGATAAGGCGAAATTGACGTGGAAAGAGTTTTATGGAACAAAAGAAAAATCCCACACCTATGCTCATCGTATTATTCGGATCAGCCTTCATCGCAGCGTTCAATGAGAACATCATCAACGTTGCACTCACGGACATCATGGCAACGTTCGCCATTGACGCCAATACCGCGAATTGGCTGGTCACTGGCTTCATGATTGTCACCGCCGTCGTGGTGACCGTCGTTGCATTCCTGTTGCGCCGTTTCAACCTGCGCACCGTTTTCTTCGGTGGGTCGGCTCTGCTGATTATAGGCAGCGCGCTGGCCATGGTCGCACCGACATTTCCTCTGCTTCTGGCATGCCGTCTTTTGCAGGCAGTTGGCACCGGCGTATTCATCCCCACGATGATGAATACCATTTTGGCCGTAGCCCCACGCAGGAAGCTGGGCACCTACCTATCCATCGGCGGCTGCTGCATCACGTTCGGCCCTGCCTTCGGACCGGTCGTATCCGGCCTGATGATTGGCTTTTTTGGATGGCGCGGCATCTTCGTCGTGCCGCTGGTCGCGATTATCGTAGTGACACTAGCTGGTTTCAAGCTGGTGTACAACTTCGGCGAACGCAAAGAAGCGCAGCTCGACATCGCAAGCTTGTTGCTGAGCATCTGCGGTTTGACATCTGTCGTGTACGGCCTGTCGCAAATCACCGCCAATGCCGCTATCGCCCTCATTGCGCTGAGTGTCGGTCTTGCGCTAGTTGCGCTGTTCGCATATCGCCAGAAACGCCTGGATGATCCCATGTTGAATCTGAGGCCGCTGAGTAATCCATTGTTCAGCTTGGCCTGCGTGCTGGTGGTCGTGGCAATGATGACGACATTTTCCATGAGCGTGCTTTTGCCCCTGTATTTCCAAGGCGCTACTGGCACGACTGCTTTGGTTGCCGGCGCGCTGATACTCATCCCCATTCTGGGCCAAGCGATTACGTCCATTCTTGGTGGGCGCATCATGGACACCAAGGGTGAATGGCCGCTGTTACCGTTCGGATTTTTGCTGATGGCCGCAGGTCTTTTGGGTGTCAGCACCGTTTCGGGCAGCATGAACATAGTCACGGTGGTCGTGGCATCCACCATCGCCTACGCAGGTGTCGGCTTATCGTTTAGTCCCAGCCAGACGGCAGGTTTGAAGCAGCTGCCGCGCGAGATGAATCCATTCGGCGTGGGAATCATGAGCACGTTCATCCAGATATCCGCTGCCTTGGGGCCGTCGCTTTTCGTGGGCATCCTCTCGAGCGGTGAGGCATCAGCTATTGCAAGCGGCACCGCGCAAAGCGGCGCGCGCGCAGCCGGTTTCTCGTCGGCCATCACCGTGGCAAGCATCATCGCAATTCTAGGCTGCATCGTCGCCTTCGCATACGCCCGCATGGCCGTGCACAAGCAGGCCCAAGTTGTGACAAGTACGGCAAAGGCCGGGGCTATCGGTGCTGCGCAAAACGCTCCCGCAGCTGCAGCTCTACGAAAGAACGCTGCGAAAACACCTGCTCAAGTAGAAGTTCGCAAAGAATGGCCTGCGGCAGACTTCAACAGCGCACCTACGCTGAACGAGGTCATGAAGAAAAACGCCTACACTGTGAAAGCAGACGCGCCTGTTTACAAGGCCATCGATCTCATGCTGGAACACCACACCAGCGGTCTGCCCGTGATAAACGATGAGGGCAGCGTAGTCGGATTCGTATCAGATGGGGACATCATGAAAAGCCTCGCCGACCAAGATTCGACAATTGATCTCACCTACAGTCTTTCTGTGTATGCCAATGATAGTGATTTCGACGAACGCATGGAAGATTTGATGCATACCAGCGTGATGGATATTGCTACGCACCACGTGATTTCGGTAGACGTTTCAACGCCGATTGAGCGCGCTTGCACCATCTTGGGCGAACGCCGCATCAAAAAGGTGCCCGTGCTGAACAACGGCGTGCTTGCCGGAACCATCAGTCGCACCGACGTGAATCGCTACCTGATGACTAGTTTCGCCGCAAAGGGCAGAAACGCCGCAGGATTAGAATAACCGCATCATTTTCTCTCTTAGAATCGCCAACGGTCGGCAAATTCGCTGGCCGTTGGCGATTCCGTGCATCTGAGGACTATCACTTTCCAACAAGCATCCCGCCTGCCGGGAACCTCATTCCCTCATGTCGCCCAAAGGCGTATCATAGCAGCAAGGCAGTCTGTCAAAGACGGGAGAGCTCTCCATGATTGACAAGAAGCAGTTCGCTACCATGATGGACCAAAGCGCTCACGCGCTCTTTGAAGCCAAGGACGCTTTGGGCGACATCGACTCGAAGTTCGGTGACGGCGATCACGGCATTGCGATGTCGAAAGCCGCACAGGCTATTTCCCAGAAAACCGACGAATGGGCGCAAAGCAACTACGCCGCGTCCATCAAAGAATACTTGACCGACGTCGGCATGGCAGTGATGGCAATAGGCGGTGGGTCATCCGGGCCCCTTTATGGCACCATGATTGGCGGCTTGGGCACTCGTCTGGACGACGATATCGATGCCATAGACGGCCCTGCTGCCAAGGCTATGTTCGCGGGAAGCCTCGCGGAAATGCAAGATATCACGCCAGCAAAAACAGGCGACAAGACCATGATGGATGCCTTGATTCCCGCCGCCCGCGCCACGCAGACGCTCCCCGACACCACAGATGCGGAAAAGGTTTTCCGCTTCGCCGCTGTCGCCGCAGTGCAAGGCGCAGAGGCTTCAAAGAACTTCGTTTCAAAATTCGGTCGCGCTCGCAGTTACAAAGAGCAAACCATCGGTACTCCCGATGCCGGTGCGGTTTCCACATCCCTGTTTTTTGAGGGACTTGCCAAAGGACTCTAGGCAATGGGTTTTCCTCGCAGCCCTATCGGCGGCGAGTGTCCCGCATACGCGAGGTTTCACAGCAAACACGCAGAAAGGATTCGCCCATGAAAATGAAGAAGTTTATCAATGATCCGGAAAACCTGACCACCGAGATGTTGGAAGCACTGGGCATGGCAAACCCCGACATCATTGAAATCGGCGATCAGAACATGGTTATCAACAAAAAACTGGCAAGCGCCAACCGCGTGACCATCGTCACACAAGGTGGCTGCGGACATGAACCGGCCATCGAAGGCTTCGTGGGTGAAGGCATGGTCGACATCGACGTGATTGGCGATATCTTCGCCGCGCCCGGACCGCAAGCCTGCATCGACGCACTGAAGCTGGCCGACAAGGGCAAGGGTGTGCTGTATGTGGTACTGAACCACGCAGGCGACATGCTCACCGGCAACATGACCATGAAGCAGGTTCAAGCTATGGGCATGAACGTGGTGAAAGTGGTCACGCAGGAGGATATCTCCAATGCTACTCGCGAAAATGCCGCCGACAGGCGTGGCTTGGTAGGCTGCGTGCCCGTCTATAAGATGGCAGGAGCCGCAGCCGCTGAAGGCAAAAACTTAGAAGAAGTCGCCGCCATCGCGCAGCGCTTCGCCGACAACATGGCAACGCTCGCAGTGGCTGTACGCGGTGCAACCCACCCGCAAACGGGTCAGCTTTTAGCAGAGCTAGGTGACGATGAAATGGAAATAGGCATGGGTCAGCACGGCGAAGAGGGTGGCGGGCGCCAGCCGATGAAATCCGCCGATGAGACCGCAGAAATCATGGTAAATGCGCTGGTAAACGACTTGTCGCTGAAAGCAGGCGAAAAAGTGCTGCTTATCATAAACGGCTCGGGTGCCACTACACTGATGGAACAGCTGCTCATCTATCGCGCCGCCGTGAAGGTTCTGGCGAAAAAGGACATCGAAGTCGTAGCAAATTTCGTGGGCGAGATGCTGACCGTACAGGAGCAGGCTGGCTTTCAGATGTTCGTGGCGCGCATGGATGACGAGCTGCTGCGTCTGTGGAACGCCCCGTGCAACACCCCGTATATGAAGAAATAGGACACCGCGACTCTTTGACCAAAACGAAAACCCAACCAACGAAGGAGAGTTTTATGACCGCGAAATATATGCATATCGGTATCCCCGTTCTAAACAAGAAGCCCGGAATGATATACAACGAAGCTATGAAGTTCTGGGTATCCAACGTAGATGACTACGATTTCAAAATCGAATATTTGAAATTCGAAGAGGGCACACCCTTCCCCGAGGTGCTATCAAAGCAGCCGCATGTGGCATACGAGGTCGATGACCTGGATTTCTACGTAGCGCAAGCCCAAGATGTGATTTTCGGGCCGTTGGATGCGGGAGATGCGCGTTTGGCATTCGTGCATTGGGATGATGCCATCGTCGAGCTCTACGAGCCGAAAGAGTAGGAAAAAGACGATTCGAAAGATGGCATTTACAGCAGGGGCGATTCGAGACACGAAGCGCCCCTGCTCAACGCCCCACATGTCACCGTGAAAGGAACGCACCATGCTGGCATCTTTAAGAAGCGTTTTGGACTGGGCCGAGAAAAACGACTGCGCGGCTGCTGCCTTCGACACGCCAAATTTCGAACTGCTGGTAGCATCAATACGCGCCGCTGAAACACGCAACGAGCCGGTCATCATCCAGCACGCACAGCTGCATGAGAGCGAAACATCCATCGATCTTATCGGACCCGTGATGGTGATGTTCGCAAAAGCAGCATGTGTGCCTGTGTGCGTTATGCTGGACCACGGTGAGGATGTCGCCTACGTGCAACGCGCATTGAACATAGGGTTCTCGGCCATTATGATTGACGGGTCGCAGCTGCCCTATAGCGACAACGTCGCGCTGACCAAACAGGTGGTAGATATATGCCATGCCGATGGCATCGATGTGGAAGCGGAGATAGGCTTCACGACCGGACACGCTGGTATGGAAAATTCCGATGACACACGCGCGAACGTGTACACCAATCCCGACGCGGCCGCACGCTTCGTGACTGACACCGGTGCCGATGCGCTGGCGGCAAGCATCGGCACTGCGCATGGGTTTTACAAAGCCGAGCCGATGCTAGACTTTCCGCGCATCAAAGAACTGCGACGCACCTGCGGCGTGCCGCTGGTGATGCACGGCGGCTCGGGGCTCTCTTTTGAGGACACACGCAAAGCCATTGAGGCCGGTATCCGCAAGATCAACTATTTCAGCTACATGAGCAATGCTGGCGTACGTGCGGTGGAGCAGCTCATAGAAGAGCAGCATCCGAAGTATTTCCATGCGCTTGCCAATGCCGCCACAAACGCCATGCAAGCCGACGCTGAGACTGCGATGGAAACGTTTTCCATGCAATAGAGCGCAACCCGCACGTGCTTATGCGTAGCGTAGAAATGCCTTGTAGCCTCTGCTCGTTTCATACAAGTCGGCCTTGCTGGTCACTTCCCACGGAGCGTGCATGGAAAGCACGGCCACGCCGCAGTCAATAACGTTCATGCCGTATTTCGCCAATATGTAGGCGATAGTTCCACCACCGCCTTGATCGACTTTGCCCAGTTCGGCAGTTTGATACGCCACGTTGTCCGCCTCCATGATGGCGCGGATACGTGCCACGTATTCAGCGTTGGCATCGTTGCTGCTGCTTTTGCCACGCGCGCCCGTGTATTTGTTGAATACGATTCCGCGACCGCAATAAGCCGAGTTCTTGGGGTCGTAAGCAGAGGCATAGGTAGGGTCCAGCGCGGCGCTCACGTCACTGGATAACATATTGCTGGCCGCCAGAGCGCGGCGCATCTGCAGATATCCACCCTGACCCGCCGCTTCCATGATTTCGGCAATAGTGTTCTCAAAGAACATGCTGGTCATTCCCGTAGCGCCCACACTGCCTATTTCCTCTTTATCGGCCAGCACGCACACGGCCGTGCGGGCCACATCGTCTACCGCAAGCTGCGCTTGCAGGCTGGCGAACGCGCACACGCGGTCATCTTGCCCGTAGCCCAAAATCATGCTGGCATCAAAACCACAGTTGCGAGCCGCACCCGCCGGCACCACTTCCAACTCAGCCGACAGGAAATCTTCCTCGTCAAAACCGTACTTGCCCTGCAGCAACCGGAGCACGCGCGCTTTCACCGGCTCTTTGGCGGCCAACGACTCAATCGAGCCTTCGGCTGCCGCTTTCGCGTCTTCCTCGCTCACCACCATAGGGCGTCCGCCCACCAGCACGTCTAAATCTTCGCCCTCAATAACCTTCGAGGCCTTCTTGTCCATCTGATCGCCGCTTAAATGAATAAGCAGGTCGGTCACGCAAAACACGGGGTCGTTTTGCCCTTCGCCCACGTTCACCTGCACCGTCGTGCCATCCTTTTTCGCCACCACACCATGAATGGCCAGCGGGATGGCCACCCATTGATACTTTTTGATTCCTCCGTAGTAATGAGTGTCCAAAAGCGCGAAATCGGATGCTTCGTAGAGCGGGTTCTGCTTGATATCCAAACGCGGTGAATCGATATGCGCGCCCAAAATGTTCAATCCTTGCTCCATCGGCTCGCTGCCAATGTGCACCAGAATCAGGTTCTTTCCATAATTGGCAGCATACACCTTGTCGCCCGTAACAAGCTTGCGTCCATCCGCGCGCACCTCTTGCAGGTTTTTATACCCCGCTGCTTCCGCGCGCTTTATGGCGGATGCAGTGCATTCGCGCTCCGTCTTGTTTATGCTGATGAATTCCCTGTAGTCGTCGGCCAAAGCATTCAGTTCGACTAAATCCTGTTCGCTGTAGGTTTTCCAAGCATTCCTGCGTTCCATGCTATTCCTTCCCAAATCATACACGTATCCGCCGAGGCGGATGTTCTTTTTGCTCAGCTGCCATTATCCTCTTTTACGCCTTACCGGTCTTGCAAAATGTAACTCGGTTGCAAGTACTTTTCCGCGTTGCCGAACCGTTTTCCAGCTAGCGTATAATGGTTCTTTGAATATGCTGACAAACAGCGCGACCTTATGCCGCAAAAGCAACCGCTACCCGAGTGCATCGAACCTGGAGCGAGGAGCACACATGGACGAACAGCAAAACGAGCAGCAAATCGAGACTGTCAATTTCGACGACTTGCACGCACGAGTCAATCGCATCGCTCGCCCTGACCTGTACCTAGCGTTAGAGCCGCCCGCAGCTGATCCCTATATCGTGGCCGGTAAAGAAATAAAGCCTGACGATATCGTCGCATTCGTGAGCGAACGCTTGGGCATCATCCGTGAGCTACGCACCGATATGATCAAACGTTTCCAGAAATCATCGTCTATGGAATGCCGTTTCCAAACAGGAGACGTGGCGTATCTGTATGGTCGCCCGTTCATGATACGCGTGCGCCCTTTGGCAAAAAAGAAGTTGAAGCAAGGCGCGCATGGACGCGTGAACGTGAATGCCACTATGCACCACGATGTAAGCGTAATCGACCTGTATGTGATGAATACCGGTGACTACGACCAGCGAAAACTTGCATTCTGGGCTTGGGCCGACGGCATCTTCCTTATGAACGCCCGCAGCATCACGCACGGTTGCGCCGAATCGGCTGGTATCGCCGACCGCGTGCCCACTGATGTGCGCGCCCGCGACATGAGCAAGACCCGCGTGAAAATGGATCTCACCCATAACGTCACGTGGGTCTCACGCGAGCTGGCACCTTATCCTATGGAATGCGTGGCTTATACGTTTATGACTTGTGCAGCCCACACGCTCTATCCCGATGAGGCCGACGAAGAATCGCGCCGCACATTAGTCGCTACCGGATGCCCCACTTGGCAGCATGCGCGCGCTTTGCTGGATGACAAAGACAGCCCTTACGCTCGCCAGTAGTCAAGCGACCCCGTATGCGCTATGCAGAGGAGCCTATTCGCGCTCGTGAGCGCTTCGTCTAGCAATAGGGCACCGATTCATAATTTTCTGTTAGCATCATCCGCATGGGCGCTTTTCTTTTTTTCGGCACTCTGCAGCGAAGAACACAGCTGAAAAAGGCCGATGCGCGATTTCATGCCGGTCTTCTTATAGATGGATGATATATGCCGCTGCAGCACTCTGCGAGAAATCAGCAGGCTATCAGCTATTTCCTGTACGCCATCTTCGGTTGTCAGCAACTTTTCCAACACGTCGCCCTCTCGCTGTGTTAAATCATAGGTCTGAGCCAGTAGATGCAGCTTATCGCTGTCGACGGCCACAGACCTCCCGTCAGCAGGTCCGTCTTCGTAAGGCGAAAGCAAAAAACCGCCTGCCCAAAACAGCACCACGAGACAAACCGACAGGATAATGAATACCCCGATGGTAAACGAGAAGGAAAGGGCCTGCAGGCAAAACGTCATCAACAGCGTACCCGCCAGCATGAAGATAAGACGCAGCACGCGCCCCATGCTAGCCCAGAGCGCAGGACGAGAAGATGCGGCGGCTATCTTGAAAAAGGGAACGGTAAAGAAAATGACTGCAAAGCCGGCAAGAAGGGAGTACACACATGCGTTCAGATTCAGCAACACCGTGTTATCAAGAAAAAGCACGCCGATTGTCGCGCACAGCATAATGGTCAATACGGACATGGGCAAAAAGCGACCTTGTCTGTAATCGGCGATGAAACCCGCTGCGATGACACCCACCAGATAAAACAACCGGGGAAACGAATACAAACTCAATGCGTTCTGAGCCTGCATCAAAGTTAAAGTGCCGTCGTTGATGCCGCCCATCATAGAGATAAGCGCAACCACCACAAGCATGATAATCAGGCGGCGTTTTTGCAGGGGCGGTTCTGCTGGACTGAAATTTCTGTCGAAGCTCGGTAGCGCTTGCGGCGTTCGAGTCAAAGTCAGATAACCTGCAACGACCAGCGCCGCAGCTAGCACAATGCCATTTGCTACCTTCCCCAAATCAGCGACGCTGAGCACTATCTGCAGCAGAGCCGCCGCAGCGATAGACAGACCGCAGAAGCGTCCCATACAAGGTTCGTCGCGCAGAATCATGGAGGCATAGAAATACACCGAGGCGCCAATCGTGCCGGAAAGGAGCAAGTTAATCATCACGCAAGGCAAAAGAAACGCAGGGTCCAAGCCAAAGGTGAAACCAAACAGGCTCAAAAGACTGAGTACATAGATACCCACCAGCACCGCACGCCGCGCAGCAGTGGTTCGGGTGAAGCGCTGCACAAGCGAAAACGCCAGGAACCCGATAGCTTGAAATACCAGGTAGATGCAGTGGACGGGCAGAACACGATCCGCTCCCATAGCCCCCATTACAACATCATCGGCCAGCACATCCACGGTTAGGAAATAGAAGCAGGCAAACGTGAATAGCAGGAATATATAACGGTAGCGCCATGTGGAAAGGCGCACGCCCGCTTTTATATCCTGCTGCATAGTCACACCGATCTTCCCGCGCCCACGCCTCTGATGACGCGAAACGATTCCATCGATTTTCATATTCAACAGTATAGCGTTGTTCCGATAGAGCAGCTGCCCCTTTCACAGTCCCCCTCTGCGCAAGCGGAAGATATTGCAGGTGGATGAAGCCATCCTACAACAGGAGGAGCCACGGTTTCCCGCAGCTCCTCCTGTTGTGCCAATATGATTAGATTGCAAGCTCTTTTAGTTGTGCCTTTCGAGATGATGCACTCCTAGCTATTGAAGCGTGCTTTCCTGCGGGCGAATACGACACCGCCTATTCCCACCAGCAGAAACGATCCGCACAGGATGAGAGCTAGGGAAGAATCGCCCGTCTGAGGAATACTGCTCTCAACGCTTGCAGAGAGCGGCTGCGTGGTTGTTGATGTTGCTTGGGCGGTGCCGGAATCCGCCTGGCTGATCTCAGCAGGCGCAGACGTTGGAGGCTTTGCGCCCGTTGAGATGGTCACCGCTTTCACTAGGTTAGGGTCGGCCACAGACGTGATCGTGCCGCTACCGGTGCCGATGGTCTTACCGTACAGCTTGCCGATGATGCCAGGCCAGCTCACCTGAAAATCCTGAACAGCCGCCCCTTCGGGCACCGTGATCGCGCTGTTCGTGATGTTGATGGCACTCTGATTACCCTGGGTGTTGCCGCCCACCGCCATCGCAAAAGAAGAACCTTGCGCATAGACGTTCGAGTTGTCGATGTTGAGAGTGCGCGAGCTATCGATGGTAACGTTGTCGACAACGGCACTCACACTGAGCATTTCGCTTGTATCGGCGCTTATCACGGTGATACCCGAACCCAAAGTATCATTCGTGCCTATCCCCACTGCGTTTACCGTCGAGTTGCTGATGGTGGTATTTCCCCATGAAAGAAGGCCTGAAGCATTGGACCCCTTTGCGCTTGAGTTTACGGTTGCATTGTTGATGGCAAGGTCTCCATTTGATTCTATGCCTGATACCCACAACTCCTCGGAACTGTCGACCTTAACGTCGACTTTCGTTCCGTCGATGGTGATGTCGTTATCGGCGTAAATGCCAGCTTGCAGCGCGCCCTCCTCTGCAGGTACAGAATCAATGGTCAGAGAGGCTTCAGGCTCGCCGGTTATTGTAAGATTCCCCTCTTCCGTGTCGCCCTCATTGACGAGAATGGCAAATTCGTCATCCGCACTTGTTCCTATATGGTTGCCTCCCACAAGATTTAGGTTGATGTCTCCATCAGCTTCGAAAGCAGCGCCGTCGTAGTTATCCAGCGTCAGCCCCGTGCCACCATCCCAAATCCATTTGCCGCCAGCAGAGCCGGTTCCCTGGGCGGCATCTGTATACTGCTTGTCAAACGTGACCGAATCTGCTGCAAACGCTGCTACGGGAGACAGCATGAAGCACATGATGCCGGACAAAAGAACCACCGCCGTCTTCGACAACTTTCCCCAATGAAGCACATTCATTGCCACCACCTCTTTCTGTCGTTGTTGCCGCAATAACTCCCGCTTAAAAGGTATTTCTACCGGGGCTGCATGCATAGGTCACAAGTGCGCCATTCGGGTAAAAGAGCCTCATATGACGCCGCATGGCAAGGGGATGGCACAATGAGGAAGCCCACAAGGTGCCCGGCTTTTCGCATTCCGATAAGGACGTCGCCTACGCTCTTGTTTCCTCATTCGCGAATAATGTTCCCCCCTGCTGCATTGAGGGTGATAGGATGGGATTAGACAGACGTGCGGCGCAGCATCATAAGATGCATTGACAGCACGCCACGATTGTAAGGAGAAAGATTTCATGGAAGCATCATCTACAAAGAAATACGTTGCGGAATGCTTCGGCACGTTCGTGCTGACGTTCTTCGGATGCGGCAGCGCCGCCATCGCAGGGTCCAAGCTGGGTACGCTGGGCATTGCGATGGCATTCGGACTGTCCATCATCGCGATGGCGTTCGTTATCGGCAACGTAAGTGGCTGCCACATCAATCCAGCGGTTTCCCTGGGACTGTTCATGGACGGACGTTTAAGCAAAAAGGATTTGATTGGCTATTGGGTCGCGCAGTTCATCGGCGGCATCATAGCAGCGGCGCTGTTGGCGCTGGTCGTTACATGCTGCGGCTTGGGCGGCGTGGCTGCAACGGGGTTGGGCTGCGACGGATTCGATTCGCTTTCTTCGGTGAACCTGAACTGCGCAGGCGCCATCATCGTCGAGATAGTGCTCACCTGCATCTTTGTGCTTTCCGTACTCGGCAGTACCGCTGACGCAAAAACCGCCCCATTCGCAGGCATCATCATCGGACTCACGCTTGCCTTCGTGCACATCATGGGCATTCCCCTGACAGGCACCAGCGTGAACCCTGCGCGCAGCTTCGGACCGGCGTTGTTCATGGGCATCTGCGGAGGCAACTGGACGGCATTCTCTCAGGTGTGGGTCTTCATCGTAGCCCCGCTTGCCGGTGCCGCTTTAGCCGCGCTGTTGTGGAAGTATTTCAAAACCACGAAATAACGGTAGTTTTCAATAGTGCAACATATCTGCAAATTTTTTTGCGAATATGCGAAAATACTCTTGATGTTAGCAGCGTCTTACATTATGGTACTTAAGCAGTAACATTAAAGAAAAGCGAAACGTCCAAACAACATGGAAAGAAGAACGAACATGGCATTACGCAACGAACTTCCCACCGCAGCGAACTCTCACAACTTTAACACCGTTTCCAACGCAGCCACCAAACCTGGCACCACGCTGGATAACCTGAAAGCCGCAGTGACCGGCGAAACCGGCGCGACCACCAAGTATGCTGCATACGCCAAGGCCGCAAAGGCCGCTGGATACGACCAGATCGCCCGCTTGTTTGAGGCCACCAGCGCCGCCGAGCAGATTCACATTGACTTGGAAAAGCGCCTCGTTCAGAAGGTTGAGCCCGACTATCAAGGCCCCACCGCTACTGCTCCGGCCGCAGAAGAGACCGACCTGAACTTGATTGGTTCCGCCAACGGCGAGATCTTCGAGACATCCGACATGTATCCGTCGTTTATCAAAGTAGCCCAGCAGGAAGGCGACACGGCCGCCGAAGCGGTATTCACCCGCGCAAAGCTTGCCGAGTCGTATCATGCACAGCGCTATCTGGACGCGTACAACACCATCGATTGCCCCTCTGATGAGCACTATTATCTATGCCCCTTCTGCGGTTACATCCACAAGGGCACCGAGTTCGACAAGTGCCCCATCTGCGGCGCTCCGAAAGACAAGTTCCGCGAGTTTTAGGATTCAGCTTTAAAAGCTTGCTCAAAGTAGTTTCAAGCAAGCTTTTCAGGTGTTTCAGGAATGCAGCCCGAAGCGATTCTCTCTCTTCGCTTCAGTATGACAGTCCTCCCATGAAGGCCTCCGTCTCCCACGGGGGCCTTTCCTTTGCCCAATTCCGCGCCCTATCCGCGTTAGTTCTCGCACAGGGAAGGCCGTTTCACGTCGTTTGACCTGCATTTTAAATAACTTAAACTAGAATAATCACAGAAAGACGGCATTGAGTGATACCGCACCCTCTGTAATTGGCAGATATCGATTAAGGAGAATACTATGGACGAGCAAACCGCAATGGGCGTACTTGCATTATTGGGCATTACCCTAAGCGCAGTCATTATCGGAGCGATAGTGCTGTGGGTCTTGTACATCGTCGCATTTTGGAAGGTCTTTACCAAAGCGGGCGAACCCGGCTGGAAAAGCATCATTCCGATCTACAACGAGTACACCTTTTACAAGGCCACATGGAACACAACGATGTTCTGGGTGTTCTTGGGTCTTGGAGTAGTCGGCTCTCTTATGAGCTCCTGCGGCGTCGACGCCAGTGGCGGACTGACCGCAGTAGGCATTATCGGTACGCTTCTCTCGTTCGCCGCCGCAGTCATTGCCGTCATCCAGAGCTATAAAACTTCGAAAGCCTACGGACATGGTGTAGGTTTCTTCTTGGGCCTAGTTTTCTTCAACTGGATCTTCCTTATGATTCTTGGCTTGGGCAGTTCGGAATACAAAGGGCCGCAAAAATAGCCGGGTAATGCGTCCGAACATATGCCGAATCGAAGGCCTTGAGCGCATCACTGCGCGCAAGGCCTTCGTATGCAAAGCGAAGAATATGCGGTAGTATCTATGGTGGAGCAAAACCTATGGCGAAGGGAGCGGCAATGGCACAACAAGCGAATTCTTCAAGCCAGACGAATCAGGCGGGCCAGACAGACCCCGAAAGCCAAACGGACCAAGACCCTTTTTCCATCGACTCGGATTCATGGAATATGCCAGATCCCGAGCTTCTGCGCATCGAGCAAGTAAGTGATGGCTGGATCAAGAAGTACCAGCTCACGTACAAACTGCCCAACGGTCGCGAATTCCCCTACGAGAGCGTTTCTCGCAAAAGCCTCCAAGAATACGAGGCTGAGCTGCGCGGTCTTTCCGAAAATCCGGCTCATGCCAACCCGGCTGATGCCGTGTGCATCGTGCCGCGCACGCAAAACAACCGCTTGGTTTTAATCAAAGAGTTCCGCTACCCGCTGAACAGCTGGTGCATCGCTTTTCCGGCTGGGCTTATCGATCCTGGTGAGGATATAGAAACCACATGCGAGCGCGAGCTTGCTGAAGAGACAGGTTACTCCCTGCATCGCGACGAACAGGGAAAAACACATGTGAAAGCTCTTTCGCTGCCCGGCTATTCTTCGGCAGGCATGAGCGAGGAAAGCGTGCAGGTGGTATACGTGCATGTGGACAACGAGCCATCGCACGAACAGCAGACCGAAAGCGTCGAGTACATTCAGGTGTTCACCATTGCGATGGAAGACGTGCCCCGTTTTCTAGAGACGAACACGACCCCCATCGGTACACGTGCGCAGCTTATTTTGGAATCATTCAGCAACAACACAAAGCGCTACGGCACAAGTCACTAACAGCTTTTTGCCGAAAAGGAGCTGCCCCTATTGCTCTTTACCTTATCAGCCTCAATCACATTGCTAGGCCGCAAAGAGACAGCGAAGCGTCCCCCCTGCAGCAGTCGGGACGCTTCACGGAGGGCTGCAACTTAGCGGTTCAACACCTTGATCTGCAGCCCTTCCATCACGTCGAGCGCCTCTTCGTGCAGCTTTTTATCGTAGCTTCCCACGCACGTTGCATCAACGATAATGGGTACCTCGGGGCATGCTGTCTTTGCTATGGTCGCATTTACCATCACGCAGATATGCGTCACCAAACCCACTACTTCGATACTCGAATACGGCAAGGCACCCGCCTCGGCAGTCGCCTTCGTAGCGGTGTCCAAGTGCGCGCACAAGGCTGCGCTTCCAAATCCAGGCTTGTAAAACACCGGGTCGCGCCTTAGTTTTGCTTCTGCAGTCCTGCCGTAGAGTTGCCAACCCGGCGTGCCTTCAATGCAGTGGTTCACGGGAAGGTTGCACCCTTCCTGAGTTTGCAAGTAACCCTTTTGATGCGTGTCCATGGTAAAGATGACTTCATCGCCGTTCGTATGGTACTCAGCGATTTTTGCAGCTATGCGCTCATCATATACCTCGGCGCCATCGAAGCCCAACGCCCCGTCCACGAAGTCTTTTTGAAAATCAGTTACCAGCAACAAACGTTTCATAGTCGCCCCTATTGTTCCTTTTCGCTTAATATATCCAATGCCGAACGATACCCGCCCGACCCGTAGTTCAATGCTTTCGACACGCGCGCAATGGTGGTAGCCGATGCGCCCGTTGCCTCTTCGATTGCCACGTAGGGTTTGCCCGCATCGAGCATGCGCGCCACGGACAGGCGCTGCGATGTCTCTTTTATCTCGCGTATGGTGAACAAATCTTCCAACAGGGAAAAAGCCGTGTTGGTATCCTGCACGCCGGCAAATACCTTCAACAGGTTCTCGACTTCGGGCGTTCGCAGATTGCTCATGGTTATTTCCCCATTCTCATCAGGCCGTATTCAATGGAATCAACCAGTGCGTTCCAAGAGGCTTCAATTATGTTCTCGCTGACGCCTACCGTGCCCCAACTGCTGGTTCCATCTGACGTCGTGATGCTCACACGCGTGATAGCGCTGGTGCCTACATTCTCATCCAGAATGCGCACCTTAAAGTCCGTCAATTCTATGTCAGAGACTTCCGGGTAGCTGTTGCAGAGAGCCATGCGCAATGCGTTGTCCAGCGCACCGACCGGGCCGGTGCCCTCACCGGTAGCTACGAAACGTTCGTCGCCTACAAGGATCTTTATGGTAGCCTCGCTGGCGGCGTCTTTCGCCCACGGCCCCGTATCTTCGCGGTCATCTACAATCACGCGAAAACTCTCGAGCGTGAAATGGGGCGTGAATGTCCCTAAATGGCTCGCAATCAGCATACTCAGCGATCCATCGGCCACTTCGTAGGAATACCCCATCGATTCACGTGCTTTCACATCGCGTAGGATGGTGGCGACTGCGGCCGGTTTTTGCGATAAATCGATTCCGAGCGAACGCGCTTTTGCGATAAGCGAGGCCCTGCCCGCCAGCTCGCTCACCAGTATCTGCGTCTGGTTGCCCACACTAGCTGGGCTTTCGTGTTCGTAGGCGGAAGGGAATCGCGCGATGGCGCTCGCGTGCAAACCGCCTTTGTGGGCAAATGCCGCCGCACCCGCATAGGGCGTGTGCTTGGGAAGGGCCATATTGCACGTTTCGGCCACGAATTGGGCCACCCCCGTGAGCTGGGTCAAATCAGGCACGCAGGCATAATTCATCTTCAACTGCAAATCGGCGATAACCGTCAGCAAATCAGCGTTGCCCACACGCTCGCCGTAGCCGTTCACCGTTCCCTGCACCTGCACAGCACCAGCCCGCACGGCCACCAAGGTGTTCGCCACTGCGCAACCGCCGTCGTTGTGACAATGTATGCCAAATCGTTGATTGGGTAGATATTCCACCACGGCGCTCACAGCGCTTTCCACTTGGTCGGGCAGCGCGCCACCGTTCGTTTCGCATAAATCGATACTGTCCGCTCCGGCCTTGCTGGCCGCATGCAGCACTTGCAATGAATAATCAGGATTGCTCGTATATCCATCGAAGAAATGCTCGGCGTCAAATATCACTTGCACGCCTTTGCTTTTCAGATAGGCCACAGAATCGCGCACCATGCGCAGGTTCTCTTCAAGAGTGGTTTCAAGCGCAAGACGTACCTGGTCATCCCAACATTTTCCCACAATGGTGACAACCGGCGCGCCCGAGGCCAACAGGTCGGCCAGACCCGCATCCTCGGCTGCAGGCACGCCTTTACGGCACGTAGAACCGAATGCTGCTACCCGCGCATGGGCAAGCGGCATATTCTGTACGCGCTTGAAAAACTGGATGTCTTTAGGGTTCGAAGCCGGAAAGCCGCCTTCGATAATATCGATGCCGAATGCATCAAGACGCTCCACGATGCGCAACTTGTCCTCAAGCGAAAGGGACACCCCTTCCCCTTGCTCGCCATCGCGCAGCGTGGAGTCGTATGTGCTGATCTTGCCTTCGAAGCTCAAATCGAATACCGTTTCGCGCAGATTCTAAAGCTCGACTTCGGTCAACCAGTCGTTGTATTCGCTTATCTTGCCCGCCACGATATCGAAGAAGCGGTCCTGCAACTGCTTGGTAATAGGTCCGGGCTTGCCGATAGTGCGGTTGTCGATGCTGCCAATAGGCGTGAGTTCGGCGGCCGAACCGCTGAAGAAGGCCTCATCGGCGATGTAGAGATCGGCGCGCGTGAGGCTTTCCTCGATAACGGGGATGTCCAAGTCAGAGGCAACCCACAAAATAGAGTCGCGCGTAATGCCTTCCAGCAGGCCGTCGGATGTGGGCGGCGTCGAGATAATGCCGTCGCGCACGATGAACAGGTTCTCGCCTGTGCCCTCGCACACTAGGCCTTGCTCGTTCAGCATGATGGCCTCGCCGTAGCCGTGTTCTTTCGCTTCCAGCTTCGCCAGAATCGAGTTCATATATGATGCAGAGGATTTCATCGCAGGCGGAATGGCGTTTATTGAGCGCTGACGCCAAGAAGAAACACCTGCTGAAATGCCATTTTCAAGCGCATCGGGCCCCAAATAGGCATCCCATGGCCATGCAGCGATAATCACATCCACCGGTGCTCCGGTAGGATCGACACCCATCGAGCCGTAGCCGCGATAAACCAGCGGGCGGATGTAACAAGATTCCAACTTGTTTGCTTTCACCAGATCAATCGTTGCCTGAACCAGCTCTTCAACGCTGTAAGGCAGATCGATCATGGCAATCTGGCAGCTGCGATGCAGGCGGGCCATATGGTCTTCCAGACGGAAGACGTGACTTGGCTGACCTTCCGCTCCTTTATAGCAACGGATGCCCTCGAATACCGCAGACCCGTAATGCAGGGAATGCGAGAGTACGTGCGTGGTAGCATCTGCCCAAGGAATCATTTCCCCATTTTTCCAAATGTAATCGACTTCGGTGAGAGCTGCCATGAGACGTGCTCCTTTCTATCGAGCCGTACAGGTCCGACAACGAATAACGGATAGTGCCGCTATTGTACTCTAATAGACTAAAGTGCGCGCGCTCGTTTCACCGACAGCGCGCACTTTTCACGATTGGCGGCACTGAGCGGTTGCGCGAAAACGTGTCAAACGACCCGTCCCTTTGACACGTTTTTTTCTAGGAGGGCGATAATCTCGGCGCGGCTGTGTACGTCGCATTTTTCGTAGATGTGACGCACATGGGTCTTCACGGTAGATGCGCTGATGGACAGCGACTCCTGAATGTATTTGGAACCGTGGCCCGTAGCCCAGAGCACAAACACCTCGCTTTCGCGGTCGGTTAATTCGTGCGCGGTAGCGATTGCGTCCAGTTGGCTTTCCATCGGGGCGCCTATCATGCGCTCGACATTTTCACGCTCGCTTGGCGTGGGCGCCTCAAACACCATCAGGGTATCTTGGTTCTGAAAGGCGAAGCCCATCACCATCATCAAAGCAAAGATGCTGATGATGGAAAACGGCACCACTTGCCCCACGAACACCCATCCAGCCAGCTGACCGCAGAACATACCGCCTTGCACCGCCATGCGCCCGATTGCAAACACCAGAAACGCCGGCACGCGCGTCGTGCGCGCAATGTCTGCCAGAAGTATCCACGATAGAATCTCTATGGTGATGTCACACGCTGTGGCGATAGACCCTGTCAGAACCACGTATTCTTGGCCGAACAGGGCCACCAGCAGCAAAGCTGTTGCCAGAAGCGGCAGCGACATTTTATAAACCGTGCCGAGCGTGATATCGTTTCCTTTGAAAAAGATGCCCCACACGATGAAAAATGCCGCCACCGCGAACGTGAGAAGCGCGGTGAGCAACAGCCCGTCGGACACGGAAGAATCCGATACGCCCACGAACACGCGCACACCACCATACACGCACATCACTACGAATAATCCGATTGACACGCGCCATGGCAAACTGGATAACGGCACCAATTGCCTGCCTGTTGCGGCCGCTTGCAGGTTCTCGTTTTTTGCGACGGAATCCTTGAAGCGCTTTTGAAGGTCCTTGTCTTTCGGTATAAGCAGCGCAGAAAACAGAGCCATAAGCACCGTCAGGGCGCCGACCAAGCTGTACGGCAGAAGAAGAGACAGAAAATAAATAATGTTCGCGCAGACAAACGAAGCTGCGGTGAACACCACAATATCACGCGCGGAAAGCTCGCTGTAAATTGTGCCCCAATAGATGACAATCCAGCACGAAGCCACACCGGTCAGCGCAGCTCCAATAATCTTTACCGGTTCGGGAAATCCCAGAGGCAAAGCGTAGCACGCCGTGCCCAGCGCCAGCACAATACCCGCAACAAGCAGTTCCCTGCGCGTTTCGAAAAGCGCTGCCGACTTTGACGAAAGTCCGATGATGAGCGCATATGTGACAACACCAACAATCATGGAAGCCAGATGAACCCATAATGGCGTTAAATTGCTGCCAATGCTTAAGTTGATGGATGACGTGGAGTTGAAGGACAGGTAGACCCAAGCCCAATAAAAGCACAGACCGAAAATCTGCGCTATACGCGTCGGCTTGCCACTGAGGACTTCATCCTCGGACGGCGAAACCGCGCTGCCTGCAGCACGTTTCAAAACTCATTCTCCTTTGCTGCGACCGTGAAGCCGCATCTCCCCTGCAAAGAATTATACCTGTAATGCCTCAATTGCAAACGAGACAAATGCAACCGGCGCGGCACGAGGAGAATCTCGCACTGCGCCGGTCATAAGGTTATCAACATTCAGCTGTTTTATTCGGCGCTCACGTCGAGTTCGCCGTTGCCGCGCGCCTGTACGAAACGAGCATAATCGGCCTCGTTTTGATCAGCGTAAGCCTCTGCGAAATCACCCATGGCCTCGTCGAAGTCATCCCCACCGCCTAAATAGGCGGAAATCGCGAAACGATTCCCCGAACGGGCATGAGCGCGCGCCAGCGTCCAGCCGCACATCTTTCCCAGGTTCTTGCATTCTTCCTCGCCGATAGTGGTCAAGTCGGTCGATGTCTTCCAGTCCCAAAGCTGACGTACATAAAAGTCGTGATCTTTGCCATCAAGCGCTTTATTGGTAACCCAGCCCAGCATCACGTCGCTCGACGTCTGCATCATGCGCTGACCTGCTACGATGCGCTGGCCATGATGCTCGCATTCCGCTTTTGGAAGGAAGCGCTCCAACACAGAATCTTCCGCTTCCTTTATCTGAAGCACCAAATGATCGTTGACGTCTTTGCCTTCCAGCACCACAATCCACGCGCGCGTACCCACGCTGCCCACGCCCACGACTTTGCGACCGGCATCTTTTATGCTGTACTGCTTATACAGGCGATAGTGCTCGGGGGAAAGCGTCTGAGCGTATTTTTCCATAGACTCATCCAACTGCTTGTTCAAAGCATTCACTTCGGAGTCGGGCAAAAGTGAGCGGATTGACTGCACGAGCGGCGGCATATCAACCACGCGCAGTTCGCCATCCACCACATGAGTCAACTTGGTAACGGCGCGCGTGCTGTCCTTCGAATAGGCCTTTTTTAAGTCCTGCGCCAAATCTTTCCCGGTTTTCTTGTCGATATCTTTCTGAATGTCGCGCAGCATGTTCAGCACGTCGATGTTGGCGTACCACACATCGATAGCATTCATATCAGCGAACTCATTCATAGCCTTACGGTACTTGCGTGCTGTGGCAATGACTGCCTTGCGACGGTTCTTTTTGCTGAAACCGCGGTCGCGCCCACATATTTCCACGCTGGTGACCAGACGCTTTATATCCCACTCCCAAGGGCCGGGCAAAGTTTCGTCAAAGTCATTGATGTCAAACACCAAGCGCCGCGATGGCGATGCGAAAGCACCGAAGTTCGCCATATGGGCATCGCCGCACAGTTGCACGTTCATGCCGGTGTTTGGCATGGCAGACAAATCAGACGCCATAATCAGTGCGGCGCCGCGATAGAAAGAGAAAGGAGATGTGGCCATGCGCTCATAGCGCAACGGCAACAGCTCTTGCAAGCGAGTGGCCCCCTGACTCTTCAGCAATTCCGTCGGATCGGGACGGCCGGGAGCAGCCTTCCAGATTCCCTGGTCTTCACGGGACACTATCTCTCGAGCGGCCTTTCCCGTTTTCTTGCTGGCCTCGGTATCCATTAGAGCCTTCTTTCGCAGATGAGAACGATTGTTTCGCTTATCCCATAATAGTACTTTCGGCTTAAGCATGACTGAAATTTAACAACCGCGTTGCAGCGGGAAGCATATAAAAGTCACTCAGGAATTGAAGACGACCACGAAACGGTCGTGGTGCACCTTGCACTATTGCCCATATAGGCGAGAGCCGCAGCAACACAAAAGCGACGGCCTGCCGAAGCGAAGCCGCCGCTCATCCCGAAAAGCTCGGGGTTGGAAAACGATACGCGCCGCCAGAACAGGGGAGGGAGATAGCCTGACGGCGCGTACGTATACGAATTGACGATTCTCGAGTAATGAAATACCTTATGCCAGTTTCGCAGCGTTCTGACCAGCGATCATGCCGAAGGTCAAGCACATTGCGGAGCTGAGCCCCTTCAAAGAGATCGGGTATTGGACATTGAAACGTCCGCCTTGGGGAGCACCGCAGGCATACAGACCCTTGATTTGTTTGCGATCTGTGTCGTACACATGGCAGTTAGCGTCGGAGTCGAAACCACCCAAGTTGGCCAGCGACAGAGCACATGCGCACTTGGCGGCATAGAACGGACCGTTCTGCAGAGCGAACAGACGCTGAGAGCTCTTGCCGAAATCGGTATCATTGCCCGCCGCACAAACCTTGTTGTATTCCTCAATGGACTTCTTTGCTGTAGCCACATCGATGCCGTCGATTTTCGCCAGCAGCGCATCTATGGTATCGGCCTTTAGGCAACGGCCCTCGGTAACAGCCTGTTCGATATCAGCAGAGGTGCGTACATTAATCTTCAACCCGGAAGCGGTGTAAGAAGGCAGGGCCTCTTCGCGGTAGTAGCAAGCGATACCATGAGCTGCCGGGAAGTATTGCAGCTGCTCAGGCCACTTCGAATCGAAGAACTGGTAAGCCACGCGCTGGGGCTGCAATTCCACTTGATTCTCAAGCTGCTGACCGGCAATATCCTCATTCATGAAACGCTCACCACGCAGGTTCAGCCATAGATAGCCGTTGTTGCCGATAACGCCACGACCATCGGCGCCAGCGCCGCCGCCCATATGATGAATCATCGGGGCATGCCATTCCTCGATATTTGCGCCAGCCCAAGCGCCCATCTTGTGACCGTCGCCTACATTGGTGTAGTTACCGCTGGAATCTTTATCCAGACTTAAGGTCTGAATGCCGTTTTCCACACACTGCGGTGCGTAGTACTTCATCATGTCTTCGTTTTCCAGATAATCGCCCGTAGCGATAATCACGCTCTTGGCATTGATCTGGATGTACTTCTTAGAGTCGTTAGCCTGTGCATATATTCCCGAGATAGCACCGGAGTCGTCTTTAATCAGCTCAACGCCCTTGGTGTTGTAACGAATGTCAGCGCCTTTATCCTCGGCAACTTTCAGATTCTCCTTCATGACGGTAGCTAAGCTGCTAAAACCAACGGAGGTCGGATAACACGGCATAGCTTCTTTGGTGTAGTCATAGGAGGGAAGCATGGGCACGAAGTACGGATACATGTAGTTCTTCTGGCTGGCTTCAGGAATGTCTGAATAGCTTTCCGGCGAAAGGTAGAGGTCGGTGCAGGGTTTGATGAACCAGTCCAGGGCGGCACCTGATTTGTCATACCATGCATTGATGATGTCATAGCTGCAATGGTGGCTGCCCTCCTCCATATGCTTGCCCACGATTGTGTTCTTGTCCAGATACCCGTCACCACGACCCCATTTTGCCTGGGTGGTACCACCGATGATAGCCATATCGCTCGCCACGCTGTTCAGCGCTGCGGAAGCTTCCAGGCAAACCAGTTTGGCACCGGATTCTGCAGCGGCACGTGCTGCGGGCACGCCAGAGCAGCCCAAGCCCACGACAACAACGTCGGCATCTACGGTCTCTTCAACATCGCTCGATGAAATGCTCGGTGCGGTTCCCAGCCAAGGTTTGGTACTGCTGCCATCGTAGCCAACCGTCGACCCCGACGTCGATGACGACGATGATGACGAGGATGAGCTAGACGATTTCTCGCTTGCCGATTTCGGCGAACAGCCTGCTAAGCCCATAGCTGCAGCGCTTGCGGCTGCTATGCTGGCACCGGCCAAGAAATTACGACGACTGATTGAGTGTTTTTCGTTTTCCATGAAAATCATCCTCTCCGCTTGGATTATGCGCCCCTCCTGGATACGCATTGTTCGCTTAAGCCTTGCTTGTTTTCTGTTGGCTTATCAGAACTAGGGCCACCATACTCTCTTCACACATAATCCTGAATCCACTCAAAAGCCTTAAATCTGCCATTTTCTATCGGCTAAAAGGGTCGAGATAGGCCTTTTTCGTAGTAAATGCGGGCTCGCCCCGCCACATATGCGTCTCTCGATGCATAGAGGCCGACTGAAGCACGCTCCCCTACGGCAGGCCTACACTTGAACAGGTTTGTAAGGTTTTCAAGAGGCCGCTGCAAGGTTTACGCAAGGTTTCTGAAAGGTACATGTCCTACCCTGTTTGCAAGAACGACATCAAGCAGCGAGGGGACCCTATGAAATGGCAAGCGTGGAAAAAGCTGAGTAGCGTGAGCGATGCGCGTATGAACGGCACGCTCGGTATGCGCCTTCTCTTTGGCATACTAGCCTTGTCCGCAAGCGTGGTTATGGCTGCTTTTCACTGCGCAACCCCACTTTCAGCACATGCAGAAACGACGGTGCAGCTTTCAGTGGAGGGCATGATTCCCTATGCGGGTTATTCAACTAACTGGATGTATGCTGATGGTGTGATGGCCTATTGCGCGAATCCTTCCATGGACACTCCGCCCTCAGGCACCTATGCCAAATTACCTTTGCGGCCTCTTTATCCGGAACGCTATGCCGAAGCCGTCGCTGATGTGTTCTGCGGCTTTGGCGGTCCGGGTTTTGATGCCGGCATGTGGCCAAGCAGTTGGTATGACGGCTCACCCATGAGCGATGAAAGGTATGTTGCTCTGACCCATATCCTGATAGCTGATACCATTTCATCTGATGGCAATGCAGCATTGAGTGGTTGTAATGCAGCCTTCAAAGAATGGTGCCGCTTCAACGTGATTGGCTACGGCAGCGATGGGAGCCTTATCAACGGCGACGCGACCGGGCTGCGTATCGTCGGCATGGCGGCGCAGGTGCCCGAAGGTTTCGAGGTGTATCAGATCTCAACCGGAAACAAGTACCAAAGTATCGTTTCCTATACCCCGCTCGGTGAAATCGAGCTGCTGAAATCATCGTCCAACTCGAACTTCTCCGACAACAACACCGCATACAGCTTGTCAGGGGCTGTATTCAACATCTATCGCGACAGCGATTGCACCCGGCTGGCCGCAACAATCGCAACAGATGAGGCAGGACATGCGAAAAGCGGGCTTTTGGCACAAGGTGATTATTACGTGCGCGAATCGCTAGCGCCAATGGGATATACGCTCGATGAGCGGGTTCATCACGTGCATGTGAACAGCGGTGCTGTGGCTGTTCTGCAAATCCAAGATGCGCCCCAGTATGCGACTGCAGAAATAGTCGCGATGAAACGTGACCCCAGCACTGATGATTTCTGGCCCGATACCGGCCAAGCACAGGGAACGGCGCGTCTTGAAGGCGCGCAATTCACTATCGAGCACTATGGCGGCATGTTCGACAGCGCCGCCCAAGCAAGGGCATCGGAGAGCGTTGCGCGCACGTGGGTAGTACGCACGGATTCGCACGGCACAGCCAAGCTGGACAACGAACACAAGGTGTCGGGCGATGCGTGGTATACGGAAGGCGACTCCGTCGTGCTTCCTCTGGGCACGCTTTTAATCACCGAAACAAAAGCACCCGCTGGATACAATCTAGACAACGGGACAGCAGGTCAAGCACCCGAAACGCTGCTCTACCGCATAGCAGGCGATGGTGGCAACTCTCCTGCTCTCGCCCCATTCATCCACCAAAAATCGTTCGACAGCGTGGTACGCGGTGACATCCGCATCGTGAAGGAAGTAGCGACAAATACCGATCCCGAGAATCAGGAACTAACCCGCATCGTTGTACAAGGAGTACGCTTCCAAGTGATAAATCAAAATGACCAGCCAGTCATATCGCCAGAAACAGGAGAGCCCATCGCAAAAGGTGAAGTTGTTTGCACTCTCGTCACCGATGAGTGCGGCTTTGCCTCCACACGTGGGGCAAGCGCGAACGGATGGCGCATCCCTGAGGGCTGGGCGGGAGCATTAGCCATTGGCACGTATTCCATACACGAGGTAATTCCGGAAAACGTGGTGCAACGCTACCAAAACGAGCATGGCATCACGCTTATACCCATCGATGACTTCATGATGAGCATCAATGCGCAAGGTCAATACGACATACCGCAATTGGTCTCGAACCGTATTCCGCAAACACCGTTGCGCATTATCAAGCGAGATGCCGAAACGGGCGCGGTTATTACACTGCCCTGCTCGTTTATCATACAAAACAGCAAAGGCGAGCGCGTCACGTATACCGATCATGCGTCGGGAGAGATTATCGACACATGGACTACAGGCGCAGATGGCATCGTGGGGTTGCCCATGAAATTGGGCGAAGGCGTCTACACGCTGCACGAGATATTGGCGCCTGATGGCTATGTGCTCAACGACGTTCCCATCACATTCAAGGTGGACGAATACCGTACGTGGGAAAACCCAATCGTGCTCGAATTTACCGACATGCCCGCGAAAGGCACCATCAACATACGTAAAACGGACGAGGAAACCGGCAGCGCTATCGCAGGAGCCGAATTTATCGTGAAGGCGGCTTGTGATATAACGACGCCCGATGGAACGCTGCGCATGAAAGCAGGGCAAGTAGTCTGCGTTTTGGAAACAAACCTAGACGGTGTTGCCGAAACCGAGCCGCTTTACCTGGGTTTGTATTCCGTCTACGAAAGCAAAGCACCAGCCGGATACGTACTGGATACCACCGAGCATGATGCAGCCTTGCTCTACGCTGGACAAACCATGCCTTTAGTACGCACGGACATTGAGGTGAGCGATGCTCCCACTCGTATCATCGTGCAGAAAATCGATACGAAGACACGCAAACCTTTGGCGAATGCGCATTTTCGCCTTTGGCCCGCACAGAGCGAGGATGCTATCGTCGACAGCTCAACAGTAATAGGTGCGAATGCTTCTGCAGGCACAAGCAGCTTGGCTGGCATAACCGCAAGCAGCACTGCCGACTCGCAAGCCAGCCCCGACAAAGATTCAGAAGTAGAAATATCCGATAGCATCCTTGAGGTCATCACCGATGCTGAGGGTCTCTCAATTGTGCAAGGTTTAAAGCCGGGAGCGTACTGTCTGCAGGAAACAGCTGCACCCGAGGGCTATATATTCGACGCGTCAACGGCACCCGTCTTCACATTCACCATAGACGATCAGGGATTCGTTGATGGACGCACATCAAAAACAATCAGCGTAGAAAACTCCCCCATCCCAGTCGCGCCACCTACGGTAGCGGAAACCCCTGTCGCGCCTGAGCCGATACAAGCGCCCTATGCTGAAACGGGAAATCGCCTTGTGCCCTATATAGCTGTTGCCGCAGCGTTGGCTACGGCAACAGGGGCAGGTATCGTTATCGGCATTCGCAGACTGCGCAACCAGCGCAAATCCGGTGAATATCGCAGCTACAAAAACGACTAGGCGTAGAACAGCATGTCGTTGTACGTAGGCGCGGGCCAGAACTCGTGATCGGTGATGCACTCCAGTGCGTCGATTTCTACTCGCAAAGCCTCCATCGCCGGTACGGCCTCATGCGCATAGCAGGTAGCTTGACTCAAATTGTCATCGGTGATGGATTCGGCTTTGGCGTGTATTTCCTTCAGCGCATTGAAAGCCTTATTCGCCTCGGCCAAGCCATCGATCAGAGAGTTCAGCAATGCTTCCTGATCCGACTGGTCGGCGCCGCTTGCGGCCGAGCGGATAGTGCTAATATCGCTTGCCACGTCAGCAGCATAGTCGTTGATGGCGGGCAGGTACAGGCGGCGCGTCATGCGCTCCATCACGTTGCACTCGATGTTCATAATCTTTGTGTACTTGTCCAACTTCACCTCGTAACGGCTGCGTACCTCGGGCTCGGTCAGAACACCGAATTCCGCGAATAGGTCAATGGACTTCTGCTCAATCAGGCACGGGAGAGCATCGGCCGTCGTGCGATTGTTGGCAAGCCCGCGCTTTTCAGCTTCGACGGGCCACTCATCGCTATAGCCGTTGCCGTTGAAAATAATACGCTGATGATCGGTCAGGGTCTTCTTTATGTACTTCAAAGCATTCGCCTCAAAGTCCGCACCCTCGGCCTCGTCCATGGCATCTGCGAAGCTCTTCAGGCTCTTCGCCATGCCCGTGTTCAAAATCATATTGCAGTCGCTCAGGTTCACCTGCGAACCAGGCATGCGGAACTCGAATTTATTGCCGGTAAAGGCGAACGGGCTGGTGCGGTTGCGGTCTGTGTTGTCCTTCAGGAAGTTGGGCAGCACGTCCACGCCCAGATCCATTGCAACGCGCTCAGCACTCTGATAATCATGACCGGTGATAATAGCATCCACTATCTCGCCGAGCTCATCGCCTAGGAAGATGGACACGATGGCCGGCGGTGCCTCGTTCGCGCCCAGCCTATGGTCATTACCAGCAGATGCCACAGACATACGCAGCAGCTCCTGATAGTTGTCCACCGACTCGATAACGCAGGTCAGAAACACAAGGAAGCGGAGGTTTTCGGTAGGCGTATCGCCGGGATCCAGCAAATTGGTCTTTCCGGTTGAAAGCGACCAGTTGTTGTGCTTACCCGAGCCGTTGATGCCCTCAAACGGCTTTTCATGCTGCAAGCATACCAGCCCGTAATGCGAAGCCAATAGCTTCATCTTTTCCATCGTCAACAGGTTCTCGTCGATGGCGCGATTGGTATTCGTGAAGATCGGAGCCAGCTCATGCTGCGCCGGGGCCACTTCGTTATGCTTTGTCTTTGCGGCAATGCCCAGTTTCCACAGTTCATCATCGAGT
Organism: Actinomycetes bacterium; assembly: GCA_023394615.1. Lineage (GTDB taxonomy): Bacteria > Actinomycetota > Coriobacteriia > Coriobacteriales > Eggerthellaceae > JAEXAI01. The sequence goes on from JAEXAI010000009.1 coordinate 64,425, forward strand.
TCCTTCATAAACTCATTCACCGTGGGACGGATCACGCCGAAATAATGTTCTTCCAACTCTTGACCCTTGCAGGGAGCGGCACCGAAAAGCGTGCGGCCTGTCAGCATCAAGTCCTGACGCTTCACGTAATCCTTTTCGGAAATCAGGAAGTACTCCTGTTCGCTGCCGACTGTGGTGACCACGCGGTGGCCGCCTTCGCCAAACATTGCCAACACGCGGCTGGCCTGCTCATTTATAGCGCTCATAGAACGCAGCAGGGGTGTTTTCTTGTCGAGCGCTTCACCGGTATAGCTGCAAAACGCAGTCGGGATGCACAACACCTCATCTTTGATGAAGGCATAACTGGTGGGATCCCACGCCGTATAGCCACGAGCTTCGAACGTGGCGCGCAGACCGCCGGAGGGAAAACTAGATGCGTCGGGTTCGCCCTGCACTAGTTCCTTGCCGGAAAACTTCGTGATGGCGCGACCATCGCTTGTCGGCTCCAAAAAACTATCGTGCTTTTCAGAGGTTATGCCGGATAGGGGCTGAAACCAATGTGTGTAATGAGTTGCGCCAAGCTCGATAGCCCATTCCTTCATCGCATGAGCGACCACATTCGCTACACCGATGTCAAGTGGCTTACCTTCCTTGATGGTCTGCGACAGCGTTTTGTACGTTCCGGAAGGAATCCGTTCTGCCATCACATGGTCGTTGAAAACCATGGAACCGTAAATCTCCTCGATTTTTGACATCTTCGCCTGCTCCTCACTTGCCTGATACTATAGTCTTCGAAATAGCTTTTGAAATAGTCTTTGAAAGTCTTCCGCTTACATAAAGTAGTCCGGCAATGTTTCCAGTTCTTTTCGACATGCAAAATATCCTGTTTCGCATTGTAACGATGCAAAAGCCACACGGCGGCGAATATATCGAATCAGCGCTAAAACACCCTTGAGCGCGGGGGTTGGTGCGAGGGCGGGGGCGGGGGCGCATCGTGATGCGCACCTTATGCAAGCGACGTATCATGAAAAGGACCCGCATAACGCGGGTCCTTTCTGCAACAAGATATGAAGTATCGCTTAGCGCTTGCTGAACTGCGGGCGTTTGCGAGCTTTCTTCAGACCGTACTTCTTGCGCTCGACCATACGGCTGTCGCGCGTCAGATATCCAGCCTTCTTCAGCTCACCACGATAGTCGCCGGCTTCCAGAAGGGCACGGGCGATGCCATGGCGCAGAGCGCCGGCCTGCCCGGAGATGCCGCCACCGTTGCAACGGGCGATCACATCGAAATGACCTTGGGTGTCTGTCACCTTGAACGGGGTCAAGGCATAATCCAGCGTTGCCGGACGACCGAAATAGTCATAGCCCTCGCGACCGTTCACGGTCACTTTGCCGGTGCCGGGAACTAAACGAACGCGAGCGATGGCGTTCTTCCTACGGCCGGTGCCGTAATACATTGCTTCACCTGCCATTGGTTAATCCTCCATCTTGATCTGTCGCGGCTTCTGAGCCATGTGCGGATGTTCGGGACCTGCATAAACCTTGAGTTTCATGCCCATGGCACGACCCAGCGTGTTTTTGGGAAGCATGCCCTTCACGGCATGTTCCATCACGCGCTCGGGATGTTTGGCCATAGCCTCAGCGAACGTTTCGCACTTCAGACCACCGGGATAACCGGAATGGCGATAGTACTCTTTGCTCGCAGCCTTCGTGCCGGTCAAGCGAATTTTGTCGGCATTGATAATGACGACGAAATCACCCGTATCAACATGCGGGGTATACTGCGGTTTATGCTTGCCCTTCAAGATGGTCGCTGCCTTGGTCGCCACACGGCCCAGAACCTGGTCCTCAGCGTCGATCAAGACCCATTCACGCTCAACTTCTTTGGGCTTTGCGTAATACGTCTTCACTGTTTCCTCCATTGTATTTGCTACCTTCACGTCCTCGTCAGACGATTCGGCCTGTCGTTTTCCAAAAGTGCAAGCGATTGCGGGTGTCGGGATCCTACTCCGAACACGGAAGCTTATGCCCTGGACGGCTCTTCTTCCGTTCCACTTTGCGCATGCGTATACGGGGCTTTTGAAAGCGAACCTTTGCAGTATAAAATGCACACGCCCCCTCGTCAACGACATTTGCTCGATTGCCCTCCGCATTTTCGCAGGATTCACACGAATAAGGACGAGAATCGTGCTTTGCGACAGGCGCTGCAACCAACCGGCAAACAAATGGGGCCCGACGAAGACAAACACCCGCAAGGCAAGCACGAGCGCGCTATACTATGCCTAACTCCGAATGAAAGCAGGTAGCCATGGGTGTGCTCGAGCGAATTCTGGACGTTGAGAAAAAAGCTCTGTTCGATGAGTTGCCAACAGGAACCTTAGGACTTGCCGACGTTCCCTCAGCTGAGGAAGAACGCGCCGCCGGCAAAATTATCCGCAAGGATATCCCCCGCAAGAGCCTCGAAGCGTGGGAGCCAGCGAAAGATCGACCCAACCCCATTGAACTGCTGAAAAGCCAAGAGGCAAACCGTGTTTCTGAGCTTATCCCCGTTCGCTACGAACGCATGAGCGCTTCTGCATTCACATTTTACCGAGGCGGTGCGCTCGTTATGGCATCCGACCTCTCGCACATACCCGTCACCGGCCTGAACGTGCAGGCCTGCGGAGACGCGCACATCGCCAACTTTGGGCAATTTGCCGCGCCCGACAGGCGCTTGGTGTTTGACGTGAACGACTTCGACGAAACCCTACCTGGGCCCTGGGAGTGGGATTTAGCACGCTTGTGCGCCAGTATTGAAATATGCGGACGCGATCGTGAGTTTTCGTCATCCGATTGCAACGCCGCCGTAATGGGTGCGGCAGAAGCCTATCGCAGAGCGATGAACAACTTCGCCCAACAGAGCAACCTGAGCGTGTGGTACGCGCGCATGGATGTGCAGGACGCACTGGATTCCATCAGCGACAACGTTCCGAAAAGAGTACAACGCAACGCCACCAAAACCCTTGAACGCGCCAAGAAAAAAGACAGCGCACGCGCAGTGACCAAACTGACCCATGTAGTAGATGGCAAGCTTCGTATTATCAGCGATCCGCCGCTTATCGTGCCCATCGACGAATTGCTACCGCTTGATGCCAGCATCCTGCGAAAAGTTCTAGCCACCGTGGTACTGTTGTACAAGAAATCCCTGCCGCAGGACATGCGTCACCTGCTTGACACCTACCACTACATCGATTGCGCTCGCAAAGTAGTAGGTGTGGGCAGCGTTGGACTGCGTTCGTGGATCATCGTAATGTCGGGGTGCGACGAAAACGACCCGCTGGTTCTGCAGCTCAAGGAAGCGCAGAGCTCAGTGATGGAATCCTTCACGAGGAAATCTCGCAGCGCAAGCCACGGGCAGCGCGTCGTGGAGGGACAGCGCCTGATGCAGGCCGCAAGCGATTCAATGCTAGGATGGGTAACGGCACCCGGCACTGATGGCAAACTGCACGATTTTTACGTGCGCCAACTGTGGGATTGGAAATCGTCGCCCGACCTGAACACGATAAACGAGATTGGGCTGGAACGACTTTCTCGTCTATGCGGTTGGACGCTGGCACGCGCTCATGCGCGCAGCGGCAACCGTTTTGCCATTTCAGGCTACCTAGGCGATTCCAACAAATTCGACAAAGCGATGGCCTCTTTTGCCAACACGTACGCCGACCTGAACGAGCAGGACTACGCTCGCTTCATGGATGCCTATGAATCAGGCGCACTCACGAAAGAAGCAAAGTAGCAAGCCACGACAAAGAACTCCCCATTCGAACCGCTTAAAACAGGTTTTGTCAATCAGACCCGCTATGTGCGATTTTCACGAGGAAATCTCGGCTTTTCCGCAATGCCTGAAGGCGTTGCCCTGCATTTGCGCAGGTGGCGAAAACCTGCCAGAGAATGGCTCGTCCGCAAATCGCACATAGCGGGTCTGATTGACTAAAACGTGAATCGCCGAGCCACGCGCCACCGCTCAAGGCGCGGACAACGGCTCATCTATTGTTGTGACGAATCATTTCGCGGCACATCTTTCGGTGCTTTCGACGCAGTCAACATGTGGTCGAACATCGATCGCGATTGCTCGAAATCAGCGGGCAGCACCACGGTATTCGAATTGCCGCTTTTCGCGAACTCCGTCATCATCTCAGCCCATTGCGTGTACAAGAACAGCTCATTGGCTTCTTGCTCGCTGATGCCAGAGCTGGTGATGGTATCGAGCGATTCTTTGATGCCTTTGGCGATGGCGATACGCTGCGCCGCAATGCCATTGCCCGTTTTCTCCATAGACTCGGCCTCGGCCTGCGCTTCGGTCACGCGTTTGATCTTCGCGGCGTTCGCCAGTGATTGTGCGGCTTGTTGCTGACGTTGCGCGGCATTGATATCGTTCATCGACTGCTCAACCGACTGGGGCAACTGGATACCCGTAATCAGGGTGGACACAAGAGTCCACCCAAACCCGGCCATAGTCAGCGATACGGTTTCGTTTACGTCGTTTGCGATGTCGTCTTTCTTTTCGAAGGTCTCGTCAAGCGTGTAATGTGGAATCGACGAACGCAGGGCATCGGCCAAGTAATCGTGCATCTGAGCGATCGGCTGGGCCAACATGTAGTAAGAGCGATACACGCCGGACTCCTGCACGGAGTCTCCTTGAGCGAAATCCACGTGATACTGAGCGGACACAGAAAGCACGATGGTCACGTTATCGCTGGTCTTGGCATCAATTGTGAATTCTTCCTTGTTCGTACGCAAAGACACGCTGGTAGCGCGACGATCGAAAAAGGGAATCTTCATGCGAAATCCCGGACCGGCCACACGGCAGAACTTGCCCAGCCGCTCGATTATAGCCATCTCCTGCTGATGCACGATATAAAACGATCCCATCGCCAGCATGGCCACAACCGCGATGATGATAACGGCCACCACGATTGACCAAATCACACTTCCATCCATGATAGGTCCTTCCTACACTCCGGCAAGTGCCTGGTCGATGTCGTCCATCAAATCCTGCGCATCTTCCAGACCGCATGAAAAACGTACGAAATCAGGCGTGATTCCCGCCGCAATCAATTCGTCGTCGGTCAACTGACGATGGGTGGCCGATGCCGGATGCAGGCAGCATGTGCGCGCATCGGCAACATGGGTGGCAATCTGGGCAATCTGCAAGCGGCCCATGAAAGCCTCCGCAGCGACACGGCCTCCGACTACGCCGAAGCTCACCACACCGCATGAACCGTTCGGCAGATACTTGCGCGCCAAGTCGTTATACGGGTCGCCCGGCAGGTCGGGGTAATGCACCCACGCCACCTTCGGATGAGCAGCCAAGTGCTGGGCTACGGCTTTGCCGTTTTCGCAATGGCGCTTCATGCGCACATCCAAGCTTTCCAGACCTAAGTTTAAAATGAATGCGTTTTGCGGGCTTTGGATGCTGCCGAAATCCCTCATCAGCTGCGCGGTCGCCTTCGTGATGAACGCACCCGCCTGCCCGAAGCGCTCAGCATAGGTTATGCCATGGTAGCTTTCATCGGGCGTGCACAACCCGGGGAATTTTTCCGCATGGGCCATCCAGTCGAAATTGCCCGAATCGACGATTGCGCCGCCAACGCCTGCGCCGTGTCCATCCATGTATTTAGTGGTGGAATGCGTCACGATGTCGGCGCCCCATTCAAATGGCCGACAATTAATTGGCGTTGGAAACGTGTTGTCTACAATCAGCGGCACGCCATGTGCGTGCGCGGCATTCGCGAAGCGCGCGATATCGAGCACCATCAATGCGGGATTGGCAACGGTTTCCCCGAACACCGCCTTTGTGTTCGGGCGAAACGCCGCATCCAATTCTTCGTCGCTGCAGTCGGGAGCCACAAACGTGAACTCGATGCCCATCTTGCGCATGGTTACGGCGAACAGGTTAAACGTTCCGCCGTATATGGCGGAACTGGCCACCACATGGTCGCCGCATTCGGCGATGTTGAACGTCGCGTAGAAGTTCGCCGCCTGACCGCTTGATGTGAGCATGGCAGCGCTTCCGCCTTCCAGCTCGCAAATCTTTGCGGCCACCATATCGTTGGTGGGGTTCTGCAATCGCGTGTAGAAATACCCATCAGCTTCCAAATCGAAGAGCTTTCCCATTTCAGCACTGCTTTCATAGCGGAAAGTAGTCGATTGGATAATGGGGATCTGACGAGGCTCGCCGTTTTCCGGCTTATAGCCTCCCTGAACGCAAACGGTTCCTTCTTTCAAACCCATGAGCTGCTCCTTTCCAAAGCTTGCAGTGCGAAGATTCGCAATCGTTGACACGCCGATAACGGATACGTGAACGTGAGCATTCGCAACGTGCAGCGCGCATCCCTTCGCACGTTTTCCTTGCCCGCACGATTCGGCACGTATGTCCTACCATTATAGTTCGTTTCGCTGCTACCCAAAGCGGCATCTGCTATGATGGTGCGCACCGCCAGAGAAAAGGAGCCGACATGCCCATCAGAATACCCGATTCTCTTCCCGCGACCAGCGTTCTTGAAAACGAGAACATTTTCGTGATGACGGAATACCGGGCTATGCATCAGGACATCCGCGAGCTTCATGTGCTGTTGCTGAACTTGATGCCCACTAAAATCGCCACTGAAACTCAGATTATGCGAAAGCTTTCGAACACTCCGCTGCAGATTAAGGTCGACCTTCTGCGCACGAGCACCCATAATTCGAAAAACACATCGGCGCAGCACTTAGAATCGTTCTACCTTTCCTTCGACGAGATTCGCGACCGTCACTACGACGGCATGATTATCACGGGCGCGCCCGTGGAACTGCTCGATTTCGAAGACGTCGACTATTGGGACGAACTCTGCATGATCATGGACTGGGCGTCGCGCAACGTGTTTAGCACCTTCCATATCTGCTGGGGCGCACAGGCGGGTATCTATTATCATTACGGCATCCAAAAGCACACGCTGCCCAAAAAAATGTCAGGCGTGTTCCCCCACCATCTGGTGAAGAGCACATCTCCTTTGGTGCGCGGTTTCGATGATATGTTCTATGCCCCGCATTCGCGCAATACCGAGGTGCGAGCAGAGGACGTCGAGGCGAATCCCGAGCTGGAAGTTATCGCCGCATCAAGCGAAGCTGGTCTCTATATCGCGAAAAGCACTGATAGCAGAAACTTTTTCGTATTCGGCCATCCAGAATACGAGCGCGACACGCTTCGAGGGGAATACGAGCGCGATGTGGCAAAAGGCATGAACCCGGAAATGCCCGCCCATTACTTCACCGACAACGACCCAACGCTTCCCGTGGTAGACAAATGGCGCTCGCATGCTCAACTGCTGTACACGAACTGGTTGAACTATTACGTGTACCAGGCAACTCCTTACAATTTGAGCGATATCGGCCGCTAACGTCGTCACATCGATATTCGGGCCATCGGCACTCTTGCGCCATCAAGCGCGATTGCTGCGTTTGGCTAACGGCCACGCATAATCGGGTCTCTTTGTCGCAGCGAGGGAGTCTGAGCCACTGCTACGCCCAGCAGGATTAGAGCCACGCCGAAAAACTGTAGCGCGCTGAGAGTTTCGTGCAAAAGGAGGATTGAACACGCGATAGAGATCGGCAGCTCGGAAGATGCCATAATGGTTGAAAGCCCAGGGGAAAGATGCTTGCAACCGATGCCGAACAGAATCATCGGCAGCACGAATCCAAGCGGGCCCAATATCAAACCGTATGTCCAGATGCCCTGAGATAGTGCGCCCGATGCCAGATAATCGGGGCACAGCATCACGCCCACCAGTGCATACCCAACGTTGGCCCAAAGGCCACGCTGGCACACCGGCAGCTGCGACTCCACCCGACCGGACAGAAACATAAAGCTGGCACAGCATACCGCCGAAGCCAAGCCGAACACCACGCCCAAAAGATTTAGCGTTGAAAGCGCGTCGCCACCAATCATCCCGCTTGCGAAAAACGTTCCCACAAGCACAACCGCTGCTGCGATGCAGGCAGCATTAGTCGGTCTGCGATGGGCTGTTGCCACTTCGAACACAAGACCCATCCACGTGAATTGAAACAAAAGCGTAATAGCCACGCTTGCCGGAATCAGAGACAGCGATAGGCAGTAGCATGTGGTGGTCCCGCTGGTCACGACTCCCATAGCCGCCAGCTTCAACCGCTGTTTGGCTCGCAGACGGGCCCGTCGTTTGCCGCGCGCCCAATCCACCACTGCCAGAATGACGAACACCGCAAGGGCGAATAGGGCTTGGCTGCACACCACTTGGTTGAATGTGAAACCATCGCCGTAGGCGAACTTCACTACGCTGGCCAAAACACCATAGCATGCACCCCCGGCGAAAACGATGGCCGAATTGCGCAGGCGCGACTGGGTGGTTGTTAAATACTCTTTAGGCATAGAGAGCAGTATAGTGCATCTGCACAAAACTTGGCAGACGCACTATACGTATGACTCTATTCAAAACGTGCTTAACTGCGAAAACGCGGGTCCAATGCCACTTGATCCAACTTGGCCATTACCACGTCTTCTACTTCCATGCACAAGGGCGCACTGTTATCATCAGGGAAAACTACCCGTTCGTACTGCCCGCAATCATCGCATTTCTGAATGCGATGAGCAGAATCGCCCTCGATATGGAAATAGTGCAAATGCCCTCCGTTTGTCGATCCGCACATGCCGCAACGAATGCGCTCAAACGGCCATTCGGTACCGCACACAGAACAATACTGCATGCGCCCACGACCATCGGTGCCGGCCGAATCGCTGACAAACGACGCCGTCGCCGGGGAGCCGCACACCGGGCAGCGAACCGGCTGGTCAAACACCTGACGCCAGTTCTCGACATCAGCGCCTTCTAGAGCCTGCTCGGCAGCCGATTGCACATGCGCGCGTAATGCAAATGAGCACACAGTAGCGAACACCGATGCGGGGATATCGGCACTAATGCCGAAGCTTTCAAGATCTTGCAGACATTCTTCAATGAAAGCAGGAGGGTTCTTCCCCGCCAAGTCTAAGTCGGCTTTCTCACAAAATGCATTCCAATCATAGGCACGCAAACCGGCGACTACTCGATCGCTTAAACCTGCCTCATCGGCCAAAAGCTTGCCGACCAACGAGAGCGTTTCAGCAAACAGCGCCGGGTCGATGTCAACTGGCGCTTGCGAGAAGAGGGGCATACCTGCGCTGTAGAGTCCTTTTACCGCGTCGGTGGCAGGCCCCTTGTAGCCGGCGCTCCCGGCTACAAGGTCTGCCCGCTTTTGCACAAGCTCGTACATCTTCTGGAAGAAATCCAGACGACTGGCATCGGAATCCGATGCTCCATCCTTATACGCTTCTACCGCAGATGCGACCAGCTTTATATCCATGTGCTATTTCTTCTCCTCGACAATGTCTTTACCCTCTTCGATTTCCTTGCGAGCCCAGAAGCCCCAGTGGTACAGCGCGTTGGATTCCGACACGCGGCCCTTGCCGAACATCAACTTGATGGTACCGCGATACGGCTGGAACACGCCTGCGCCCAGATAGAAATGAGCGAGCACAAACACTATCATAATCATGAAGAACAAATCGTGGAAGAATCGCGCACCGAGCAGCAATCCGGCAGGTGCCGTGAAGACGCTCGACCCCAGCCACAGAATCAAACCGGTGATAGCCATGATGATACCGCTTATGATAAGCAGGCCGTCGGCGATGCGCTGGCCGGATTTCACTTCGTCCTGATCGGGCATGTGAACCCTTTTCGGCCCAAGCATATAGGGCACGAACTTCTTCATGAACTCGACGTCTTCTTTGGTCCATTTGCATGTGTATTTCGCCACGAACTCTTTGAAGCCGCCCGGCGATGTGATGGCGCTGAGCAACGGCATCAGAATGAATATCGCGCCGATAACACGATGGCTGATGCGCAATGCTTGCACTACGCCGTCTCCCACCGCTGCAGATAGCGGCGGAACGAAAACGAACAATCCTGAAATCATCAGCCATACGCAGCTGAATACAACGGTATCGTGGGTAACGCGCGTCTTGAAAGAGTGACGCTGGATATATCTTTTAGCCATTACCGCTCACCTGCCTCTTTGTCGATGTGCTTGATTACCTCACCGGTATCCACATCGATGACGTCGTGCTTCTTCTCGTCGTAGCGCATCTCATCACGCTTGTAGCCGATGCCTGTGATAAATGACAAGCCCAAGCCCGCAACGATGGCGACGGAGGCCACGCCCGTGAGGGGCTTCATGAAGCCAAGAGCATCCACAAAGCCGTTGGCCTGCGGATTCTTCGGATAAGAGTACTGCGAGATGGGGTACTTCAGCACGCAGATCACGTGCAGACCACCCATCTCATTTTCGCCGTAGATGCTGGCATCAGCATAGCCGCGAGCCTTCAGCGCCTCCACGCGCGCATGCGCTTTCTCAAGCATCTTGTCGCGGTCGCCGAACTGCAGAGCGTCGGTTTGGCACGTTGAAACACACGCAGGTTTACGACCGTTGCGAACGCGATCTATGCAACCGGTGCATTTGTTGATCTTGATGCCGCCACCCGTAACGCCCACGCCGGTGTGGCGCGGTACGTCGAAGGGGCAAGCGCTGCGGCAGTACTGGCAGCCGATGCACTTATCGCGATGGTAGGAAACCAAACCGGTTTCCTCGTCTTTGTACAGAGCGCCCGACGGGCACACGCTCACGCATGCGGCATTGGTGCAATGCATGCATGCACGACGCCCAAATGCCCAATTCACACCATACTTTTTGCCATTATCTGCCTCGTTGAACGTCATGATCAGACGCGTGTTGGGCCCCAAATCGGCCGGGCACTGCAAAGAACCGGTGAACTCACCTGCATTCTTCGTCATAGGAGAAGGAAGCTCGTTCCAGCATTTGCATGCTACTTGGCAGCCTTTGCAGCCGGTGCACTTCGATGAATCGTAATAGATTGCCTGTTCAGTCATAGTTATCCTCCCCCTCTCTATGCTTTCTCAATGTCGACCAAGAAGGCTTTGTATTCCGGAATGAAACTGTTCGGATCGCCAACATTGGGCGTCAGGTCGTTTACCAAATCACCGGTTGCGTACTTGCCAGCCCAAGCCCAATGATGGACCAAACCGATTTCGTGCACGGTCTCACCATTCACTTGGAATGGAACCAAACGGCCCGTGACCATGGCGTTCACTTTCACCGAACCGCGATTGTTGAACACTCGCACCATGTCGCCGCTCTTGATGCCCTTTTCAGAAGCGAGCTGTTTTGAAATCTCAATGAACTGCTTTGGCTGAACCTCATTGAGTGCCGGGCAGGAGCGCGATTGCGAACCGCTCTGCCAATGCTCGGTAATCGAATAGGAAGTGGCCACGATCGGGTATTGGGACTTATCGCCCTTCAACACCGATTTATCGTTTGCGAACATGATCAGAGGCGAGTTTTGACGCTTATTCAGCACATTGTTCGTGGGAGATTCGAACGGCTCATAGAACTCCGGCATAGGCATGTCCTTCATGCCGCTGCTCAACAGGCATGCGTTCTGCTCCCAGCGCATCATGAACGCTTTATTGTTCGGTGCCACGGGCGTGGTCGAACCATCAGCGTTGGTCTTTGATGCCACGAAGTCGGGCACGTCGTTGGTGTTCCATTTTGTGCCGTCCCATTCAACCAGCATACGCTTGGAATTCCAGGGCTTACCCTGCATGTCGGCGGACGCACGGTTGTAGATGATACGACGGTTCACCGGCCAAGCGTATCCCCAGTTGGGGAAAAGCCCCAGCCCATCGGGATCTTTCTTGCCGCGATTACCCACTGGCTGCTGCGCCGGATCAAGCGGCGCATCGTTGTTGTTGTAGAAGCCGCCATAAATCCACATGGCGTTGGCGGTGGAGCCGTCGGCTGCCAAGTTGGCGAAACTCTTCAGCAGCTTGCCTGTCTTGGTGTTGTAGCCGTTCAAGGCCCAAGCCACAGGGCGCGGATCCATCTTGCCGTCTACGTAGTAGTCCCATTTCGTGTTCAAAATAGGCTCGGGGCACTTGCCGCCTTCATCTTTGTACAGCTTGCAGATCCTTGTCCACAGCCTGTCGCAGATTTCGTAATCAGGCAGAGATTCGCCCACAGGGTCAACGGCCTTGTAGCGCCATTGCAACTGACGGCCGGAATTAATGATGGTGCCTGACTTTTCGAAAATAAGCGCAGCAGGCAGATAATAGACCTCGGTGTTTATCTTGGACGCATCCATGTCGGGCGCTTCCCAGAAACTTGCCGTCTCGGTAACCACCCAGTCGGCCACGACCAACCAGTCCAGATTCGCCATGGAGCCGCGAACCGATTTACCGTTCGGAGCCGAATGCGCAGGGTTTTGGCCCCAAGCGAAGTATCCCTTCATCGTGCCTTCTGCCATGCGCTCAAATGTGCCCATGGTGGTGAAGTCAGCGCCGTTGGTGGGCACCTTCGGCAACCAGTCATAACCGTAATCGTTATCGACGGTGGCCTTTTCGCCGAACCATTCCTTCAAACCGGAAACGAAGAACTTCGGCTTGTTGGTGTAATAACCATCAGCGTACGTTTCCTTCTCGCACCACGAACGAAGCGTAGGCGTGGTGGCCTCGGTAGGCCAATGCAGGTATCCAGGAAAATCGTAGACCAGCATGGCCATGTCAGTCGCACCCTGCACGTTCGGCTCGCCGCGCAGCGCATTCACGCCGCCGCCGGCTATGCCGGTGTTGCCCAAAAGCAACTGCACGATGCACATGATACGCGTGTTCTGCGATCCGTAATGATGCTGAGTCTGCCCCAGCGCATACAGGATGGTGCCCGATTTTTCGGGAGCGCCGGTAGAAGCGTAGAGCGCGTAAACCTGCTCGAGCGTTTCCTTGTCCATACCGCAGATTTCGCTGACCGTATCCAGCGTGTAGCGCGAGTAATGCTGCTTCATCAGATTCAGGACGCATTGCTTGTCGGCCAGGGACGCGTCCTTCTTCGGCGTTTTCACCGTCGGGGGCGTAAATGCAGGCACGCCGTCTTGGGTGACCCAAGAATAGGTGGATGAGGTATCCCACTGCGAGGTGGACTCGATTTGATAGCCCCATGAAGAGGTGTCGTAGCTGTTCTTCTGCTCGTTCCAGCCCGAGAACAGACCGGTTTCCGCATCGAAGCTGTAGTTGGGGTCGACCAGATACGTGGCATTGGTGTAGTTCAGCACATATTCATGCTGCCACAAATCATGCTCGAAGATGTAGTTGATCATGCCGCCGTAAAACGCGATGTCCGTGCCCGAACGAAGTGGACAATACAAATCAGAGTTCGCTGCAGAGCGCGTATAGCGCGGATCGACGACAATCCATTTTCCGCCCGCATCGAGTGCGCGATTGACCCACTTCATGCTGACAGGATGATTTTCCGCATTGTTAGAACCGCAGGTGAGGATCACATCTGCGTTCTTGAAGTCGCACCAATGCCCCGTCATGGAGCCGCGACCAAATGATGGTGCCAGACCGGCAACCGTTGAGCTGTGTCAAACTCGAGCTTGGTTGTCGATGGCGACGATGCCCAATGAGCGCATCATCTTCAAAATCAGATAATCCTCTTCGGTGTTCTGCTGAGATCCACCCAAAGAAGCAATGGCTTCGGTGCGGTTCACCGTTACGCCGTTTTTCGTTTCGATGAACGTTGCGTCGCGCGTTTCCTTCACGTGGCGCGCAATACCATCGATTGCCTCTTCCCAAGAAACATTTTCCCACTTCGATGACCCGGGGCGGCGTACCATCGGCGTAGTAGCGCGATTCGGGTTGAAAATAGGTTTGCCGGTTTCTTCGTCAATCACATTGCGCAACTGATACATCGTAGCGCCCTTGGGGCACAGTCCGCCTTCGTTGATAGGATGATCGGAATCTCCTTCAACATTAATCAGTTCCCCGTCGCGTACCGAGACAATCGACCCGCATCCGCCGGAACAATAGCAGCAGATGTTGGTGTACTCTTCAGTGTTGACCAGTTTCCAGCTATCGTCCTTTGTTAAGGCGAAAGCCGAAGACTCGCCGGAGAGTTCGTAGGCGATAGACCCGGCAAATGCCAGGGCTGTCGCTTTGAAGAAACTTCTTCGCGTCAGCTCCATTCTGTTCACTTCCTCTAGTGATTCCTCTTCCAACAGTTCTTTTTCCAAGAGTATCCGCACGCTGCAAAGCTTGGTCCTCTGGTTATCAGACGTTGCGCTTGCGAATAGTTGCAAGATTACTTGTGGGCGGACTGAAAACTTCTTAAGAGACGGCTTTTTTCGCGTTTCGGAATGTTTTTTGCGACAAATGGTGAATTTTTGTAGTAATTAATTCAGCTTATCGACTCATTAGTTGGACAAATTCCTATTTTTGTGTATAGCAGTTTTTCTTGAATAAATCTATTGCTAATACCCTATGGGGGTATATAATACGAAAAAAAGCCCCTCAGAGGAGTGGTTGAAAATGATGCAGAACGACACAGGCAAGCATGAGAACTCGTGCGACTTGGCAGCAACACCGAATCCCGATAACACGTTGGACAAACATGCAAAGTCAACGTCTACAGGCTGCGCATGCCGCCACAAAGCCACACCGCGTAGCGACGAGCTTCAAGATGACCTGCAAAAACGACTGAACCGCATCATCGGGCAGCTCAACGGCGTGAAGGCCATGCTTGACGATAACCGCTATTGTGGCGATGTGTTGACCCAGCTGGCCGCATCGCAAAGCGCCCTGCACAGTGTGTCGCAGATTATGCTGAAGAACCATCTGGAAACGTGTGTGGTCGAACAAATCGAGCAGGGCAACACCGAAGTACTAGAAGAGTTCATGCAGCTGGTGCGCAAGTTCTCTTAAAGGGTGCAGCACATCGCCTCGGTTTTCCAACTTGAGATATAAAGCTATGGAGTCATGATATGGGTAAACAGACTTTCGATATAACCGGCATGACCTGTGCAGCATGCGCTGCGCGCGTGGAAAAGGCGGCCAGCAGCGTAGCGGGCGTGCAGTCGGCCAATGTGAACTTGCTGAAGAACAGCATGGAAGTGAATTTCGATGGAGGAGCGCCGAGCGCCGATGCTATCTGCGCTGCCGTTTCCAAATCAGGCTACGGCGCACAATCGCGCGATGCGGCCGCAGCCGCGCAAAACCCCGCAAGCGATCAGGCCCGCGCGACAAAGCGTGCAGCCGCCAATGAAAAACACCATCGCATGCGATTGATTGTGTCCCTCATCTTCGCGGTGCCGCTCGCCTACCTTTCCATGGGTCACATGTTCGGCTGGCCCGAACCTATCTCCCCTGCCATGCCCGATCAGATTCTGGCCTTTGCATTCACGCAGTTCCTTCTTCTGCTGCCGGTTTTCTTCATCAACTTCGAGTATTACCGCAAGGGATTTCCCGCGCTTTTTCGCGGCTCACCCAATATGGACTCGTTAATAGCGATAGGCTCAGCAGCCAGCATCACCTACGGCATCTACGGCATCTTCCGCATCGGATACTCGTTGGGCACAGGCGACATCGAAACCGCGCGCGCTCAATCCATGAACCTGTACTTCGATTCCGCTGCCATGATTTTGACGCTTATCACGCTGGGCAAATACTTCGAATCGCGCGCAAAGGGCAAAACCACCGGGGCAATCGAATCGTTAATGGACCTTTCCCCGAAAACAGCCGTTCTTTTGCGCAATGGTGCACAGATGGAAGTGCCGATTGAACAGGTCCATGTGGGGGACCGTTTGGTGGTTGAAAATGGTACATCCGTGCCAGTGGACGGTATCGTTGTTGAAGGATTGGGCTCAGTAGACGAATCGGCTATCACTGGCGAGAGCATACCTATAGCGAAAACCGTCGGCAGCAGCCTGACCGGTGCCACCATCTGCAACGACGGCTGGCTGCTGATGGAGGCGCAACATGTAGGCGCAGACACCACGCTGGCGCGCATCATCGCGCTTGTGGATGAGGCTACAAGCAGCAAAGCGCCTATCGAGCGCGTGGCCGACAAGATAAGCGGGGTGTTCGTACCCATAGTGATCGGGATTGCGCTTCTGGTGTTCGCAGTGTGGATGCTGATGGGCGTCGGGTTCCAAACGGCGCTGAATTTTGGCATATCGGTGCTGGTCATCAGCTGCCCGTGCGCGTTAGGGCTTGCCACCCCTACGGCGGTTATGGTGGGTACAGGGCGTGGGGCTGCGCATGGCATTCTCATCAAGTCGGCTGAAGCATTGGAATCCGCACATGACATATCCGTTGCTGTATTCGACAAGACAGGCACCATCACCGAAGGCGTGCCGCGTGTCACCGACGTGATAACGCTTGGAAGCGCAAGCAAACAAGACCTGCTCCAGGCTGCTTCAACGGTTGAGCAACGTTCCGGCCATCCACTGGCGCAAGCCATTCGCGAGCATGCAAAAGAGAGCGGCATCGCGCCCGATACAGATGCGATTGACTCTTTCGAGCAGATACCCGGCGGCGGCGTTCGCATGAGCATGGGCACTACTGTGCTCGCAGCAGGAAATGCCCGCATGATGCAGGATTGTAGTATCGCCGTGGACGATGCTGCTTTGCGCTTAGCCGAGGGATTGGCCGACCAGGGAAAAACGCCGCTGTTTTTCGCACGCGACAACACGCTTATCGGCATCATCGCACTGGCAGACATCGCGAAACCCCAAAGCGCACAAGCGATGCAGGTCCTCCATTCCATGGGCATTGAAACTGTGATGCTGACCGGGGACAACAAGCGCACGGCGCTGGCTATGCAGAAAAACGTCGGGATCGACAAGGCTATCGCAGAAGTGCTTCCCGAAGACAAGGAGCGCCACGTGCGCGATTTGCAGACGAGCGGATCTGTGGCCATGATAGGCGACGGCATCAATGACGCGCCGGCACTGGCCCGCGCGAATGTGGGAATTGCCGTGGGCGCTGGCACCGACGTGGCTATTGAGTCAGCGGATATCGTGTTGATGCGCAGCAATTTGCTGGACGTGGCTGCGGTCATACAGCTGAGCCGCGCCACCATGCGCAATATCAAACAGAACCTTTTTTGGGCGCTGTTCTACAACAGCATCTGTATCCCTGTCGCTGCCGGCGTGCTCAGTGGTATCAACATTACCATCAACCCTATGATTGCAGCCGCCGCCATGAGCATGAGCAGCATCTGCGTAGTTACTAACGCGCTGCGCCTGCGCACATGGAAGCCAAATTTCAGCACAGACGAGCCAATCTCGACGGGCAAACCTACCGTTGGCGGCGAGCATCCCGCCGTGCCGGCGAGCACCAACACCATAGCCGATAATCTGGATTCAACATCGAGTGAAAGGAACACCAGTATGGAAAAGACGATTCATGTAGAGGGCATGATGTGCCCCCATTGCGTCGCGCACGTGAAAGAGGCCCTAGAAGCATTGCCCGGCGTGACGGCGGCGGACGTAAACCTTGACGAATCCCGTGCAACCGTGTCGCTTGCCGACGATGTCGCAAACGACACGCTCTGCCAAGCCATCGTCGATGCCGGTTATAAGGCCAGTATATAGAAGGCAAACGTCATCGCCGCCCTGTGTCCCGTTTCATTTCCGGACTGCAGGGCGGCGATATGCAGCGATTTTGATTGGATAATGCGACAAGGGATTCGACCCTTGGCGCTTTTCTAGTCTTCGACGCGAATGACCGTGGGTTCTTGGTTGCCGGAGAGCACGCCGTCAAGCTCGCGGATTTCGGCGATTGACTCACGGATGCTCTTTTCTTTGGCAGTGTGGGTCACATACACCAAGTCGACGCAGCCGCAATCCTTTTTGCCGCGCTGCATAACCGAGTACACGCTTACGCCATGACGGGCGAACACTTCGGCGGTTGCTGCAAGCACGCCGCTGCGATCTTCCACGATAAAGCGCAGATAATACTTCGTAGCCAGGTTCTCCATGGGAACCAATGGCAGCTTGTCGGTGCATGTGCATCCGACCAAGGGCAACACATGCGCTTGCAGATGGCGCGAAACTTCCAGGACATCACCCATAACAGCGCTGGCAGCTGCACCCGAACCGGCGCCTTCGCCGAAAAACATGGTAGCTCCCACTGCATCGCCTACTGCATAAATTGCGTTGTACACGCCGTTTACCGAGGACAGGGGGTGAGACAACGGCAACATAGTGGGATGCACACGCACATCAACGCCCTTATCGGTACGATTCGCAATAGCCAGAAGCTTTACGCAATAGCCCATTTCTTTGGCCATAATCAAATCGACCGGCATGATGGTACGAATACCTTCAGCATATACTTGGTCTAAAGTGACGCGCGAATTGAACGCGATAGATGCCAAAATGGCGATTTTCGCCGCAGCATCGAATCCGTCCACATCGGCCGTGGGATCCGCTTCGGCGAAGCCTTTTTCCTGAGCTTCTTTCAGTGCATCGTCGTAGCTCATGTTCTTTTCAGCCATGCTGCTGAGCATGTAATTTGTGGTGCCGTTGACAATGCCCATCACAGAGCTTATCTCATTGGCGATCAGGGAATGCTTCAGCGGATCGATAATGGGAATGCCACCGCCCACGCTGGCCTCAAAAGCAATCTCGCATTCGTTTTTCTCAGCTGCATCCATCACTTCTTCGCCGTCACTCGCCATAAGCGCTTTGTTGGCAGTAACGACGCTTTTTCCCGCATTCAGCGCGCCAAGCACCACATCTTTAGCAATAGTGGTGCCGCCGATGACCTCGATTACGATATCGATGTCAGGATTCCCAATCACATCTTGGTAATCGAGTGTGAAGATGTCTTCCACACCGTGGGCTATAGCCTGTTCAGGATTGCGCGAGCACACCTGCACCAATTCGATGTCGATGCCGTAGTGACGTTTGAAATCCTCTTTATGGTTCTTGATGATGTCGATGCAACCGCCGCCGACGGTTCCCGTCCCCACCAATCCAAGTTTTACGGACATATTCGCAATCCTCTCTTCGCTTATACGTGAACTCGATTATTAATCTACGTCGCAGGCCATCAAGTCGTCATAGGTTTCGCGCCGAGTGACAACGCGCGCTTTACCGTCTTTCACGAACACCACGCCCGGACGCGGCTGGCCGTTATAGTTGCTCGACATGCTTCGACAGTATGCCCCGGTGCCAAAGACACAGACGATGTCGTCAAGATCGGCGTGCTGCAGCGATCCATCCAGCACCACTGCGTCTCCGCTTTCGCAGTGCTTGCCGCACAGCGTCACAATTTCGGTGCGTGGCTCGTTTGCTTTATTGGCGATGACCGCTTCATAGTTCGCATGATACAAAGCTGTGCGGATATTGTCGGACATGCCACCATCGATGGCGACAAATTTGCGGATGCCGGGCAGTGTCTTCAAGATGCCCACGGTGTAGAGCGTCACGCCGGCGTTCGCTGCAATGCTGCGACCGGGTTCGCACAGAAGGCGCGGCTCACGAATGCCCACGCGAGCACAGTGCTTTTTCAGCGAGGCCGTTGCCACGTGCGCGAAATCCTCGATGCTCGCCGGGTTGTCGTCAGCGCTGTAAGCAACACCTACGCCGCCGCCGATGTCCAGTTCTTCAATTTCGAAACCGTACTGACGCTTGATGCGCGCCAAAAACTCCACGGCTACCGCAATGGCCTCGTCATATGAATGCAGTGCGAAAATCTGTGACCCGATATGCATATGAATGCCTACCAAGTTCACATGGGGCGTGCGCAACACGTCTCCCACACAGTCGAAAGCCCAGTCATCGCGCATGTTGAATCCGAATTTAGAATCTTCGCAGCCGGTTTTGATGTACTCATGCGTATCGGCCTCGATACCGGGGGTAATGCGCATGAACACGTCCTGCTCGACCCCATGTTCTCCGGCGATTTTCGACACGCGACCCAGCTCGATACGGCTGTCTAACACGATGCGCCCTACGCCTGCAGTGACGCACTCTTCCAATTCCTCATGCGTTTTGTTGTTGCCGTGCGCGAAAACGCGTTCCATGGGAAATCCAGCCGCACGTGCGCAGGCCAGCTCGCCGCCGCCTGATACGTCGAGGCACATCCCCTCTTCCGCAGCGATGCGCACCATCGCCTTGTTTAAAAACGCCTTACTGGCGTATATGATGGCCGAATTCTCGTAGCGCTCTTTGAATGCTTCACGATACTCGCGCATGCGATGGCGCATGTCGGCCTCGTCGTATACATACAACGCGGTGCCCTGCGTTCGCGCAAGCTCCACCATGTCAACGCCGCCGATGAACAAGTGGTCGTTTTTCACTTCGGCCGTCATGGGCAAAACTGGGCCCAGTTGCATGGTCGTTCTATTGTCAGCTACGGCATTTGCCGCCGGTGCGGGTAATGACATACGGAACCTCTCCTTTGCATGAGTACGTGCGTGCATTGTAACAAGCCCTACGCAAAAGGGGGCGACGATGCGCAGAATCTCCGTTCGACGACACGTATAGCCGGAGCAGGAAAGCACCCGTGAGGCGTTTGCGCACAGATCCGGACCGTTTTGTATTCGCGCGCTGAGCGTCCCTGTCTGTTATTATGCTTGCGGAACAGTATTCGTGCGAAAGGATGATTATCATGGCAGAACCCGAACCTTCGATGGATGCATGGCTAGCCGAGGCAAAAGCCGATCCCCAAGCTGAAAACTGCGGCATGTATCTCTGCCACAACGGAGTAGTGCGCATAACCCCGAAAGCGCAGGTGCGCAAAGGCGAAACCAATCTGCCCCCCGTCGACCGCATCGAGTTTTCCTTTGACGCGCCCGGCGTGGAAGCCGCCATTGCAAAGACGAAGCAGATGGATGGCATATTCTACGTGCGTGTCTGGCTGAACAGCGGCACCGTGGCCGTTGGCGACTCCATCATGTACGTATTGATTGGCGGCGACATCCGCCCGCACGTTATCGATGCGCTGCAAACACTGGTCGGCACCATCAAAAGCGAGCTTGTGGAAGAAAAGGAAATCTACGCCTAGCAGCTCGCATCGAATACGAGCGCCCTACGCACAATAACCCATGTTAAAAATCACCGTCATAGCCGTCGGAAAGCTGAAAGAGCGCTTTTGGAAGGACGCATGCGCCGAATACCAGAAGCGCCTGCAGGCCTATGTACGCTTGCAGATACGAGAGATCCCCGACAGCACGACTCAGCAAGAGGAAAAACCGATTCTTGCCGCCATAGACTCCCTGCCCCCAGACGCCCATGTGGTGTTGTTGGACATAGGCGGCGTGGAAACTTCGAGCGAACAACTTGCGCAAAACATCGATGAGTTGGCACTACGCGGCGTCTCTCACATCGCGTTTATCATCGGGGGAAGCGACGGGGTCACATCTGCGGTGCGCTCGCGCGTAAACAAACGCTTGAGTTTCGGACCCATCACACTGCCGCATAACCTCGCGCGCGTCGTGCTGCTAGAGCAGATTTACCGAGCTTGTAAGATTAGTCGAGGCGAACCCTACCACAAATAACGTTTGGTTGTGGACGCAGAGGTATACGGATTTCTTCGAGCTTGCAGATTGAGCTTCGTACACCGGCGGCCCAAGCAGGGCGCTTGCAGCCGCTACCCCGAATAGTCAGATCCAATGATAACGAGGAAATCCCCCGTCAAAAGATAGCTGCCGTCATTTGCCTGAGCCGTGGCCGATGATCCGAGCGTGGATGCTATGGCCTTCGCCTCAGTCGCTTTGCCATCCGTGTTGTAGATGACCAACGTATGCGCGTAGTCATACGCATCGGCATTGCCCGTGTCGGAAACCGTATAACCAACTTTGGTGAGCGCATTCGCGGCGGTTTGCGCAAGGCCGGTGGTCCCCGTTCCGTTGCGTACCACTATAGTGCCGCTCTTCGAAACCGATGAGTAATCAGTCGTGGAGCCACTCGATGAATCCCCCGAACTGGAAAGCACCGTTCCCGTATACGCATCCACCTGAGTCGCCTCCGTGGGGGATTCGCCTGCATCCACACGCTTCATCATCGCTTTCCATGCGGTCTCATCGATTTTCTCGTACCACAATTCATTCTGATAGACCGATGTTGTGGGCATGGCGGCAGTATAGAGAGAATTTTCCGTATCCATGCCCGACAGAGCCTGCGCCAGGCCAACGATATCGTTTACCGACAGGTCGGTGCTCACATAATTGGAAAGCGTCGTAACCGTAGTGGCAATGGTGGCCACATCAGAAGTGAGTATTTTGTTGGCAATGGCCTGCAGAACCAAACGCTGATTTGCGGATCGGTATTCATCGCCGTCGCCGTATTCATCGTAGGCATGACGCGCACGGCATAGAATCAACGCCTGCTCGCCGTTGAGCGTCTGCAGCCCGGCATCCAAATGCCCGCCCGCATCGGCATCGTCGATGGTCATGGGCACTTCCACTTCGATGCCGCCTAAAGCATCTACCACTTCTTGAAGCCCATCCATATCGATTAGGCCAAAATGCGAGATATTAACCCCGGCAACCCCAGCGACAGTGGAAACCGCCATCGACGAGCCGCCCAAAGCATAGGCGGCATTGAGCTTTTGCGTGCCATAACCAGTCAGCGTCACCATGGTATCTCGTGGCATGGATACAAGCGTGACCTGCTTGTTCACTGGATCTATACGCGCCAAAATGATGGTGTCGGTACGATATGTGCCCTGCGTGGAATTATCGTCGTTGCGCTCTAGGGACTCATCGGTACCCATCAAAAGCATGTAGAAGGGCTCTTTCGTCAGATTGGTCTTCACCAAAACATTCTTCAAGCCCGAATCAAGCCCGTTTTGCAGATTGCCGTTCAAAATGCCCACGTAAGCGAAGGCCGCTCCTACACCTAACGCCAATACCACCGCGATGGTGATAAGAACGTTCCGCAGGATTTTGCGGCGTTTACGCTGTTTTGAAAGCTGGCCGCTGTAACGCGAGCGCGTGGCGCTGCGAGAATAGTGCTCGCTCTCAGAATCGCCGCGAGCATCACGTGAGCGGCCCGACGATTGACTGTCGCGCCGGTAACGCGATACGTCGTCGTAGCCTCGCTCAGGTGAGCGCGATGAGGAATAACCTCTGTTGCGTCGGTTTCTGTTGCCCATAATCGATATTCTGCCCTATGAAACCCCGTCGTTGCAAGCAAAAAGCCCAGAAGGAACGAAAAGGGCATGCTTCACTCGGGGTTTGTGCATGCTTGCTGAATCGGAAATGGAGGAACGCTGAAAATCAACAGGCGATTCTCAATCGAGGGGGTGCGGCAAACGGGGGCAAGCGCACCCGCGCCCGCACCCGCACCAGCGCTCCCCGCCGTTCAGGTCAGTTAGCTGCCTTCATATCAGTTTGGTCTCTTCAGGTCAGTTGGCTGCCTTCAGTCGCCCGCACATATAGTCGTTGGCCTCATTTTCCACTGCGTCATCAAGCACCGCTAATTCAAATGAAACCTTGCAGCGCCTGTCGATTGCGTGCGAAATGAGCCAATCCGCTACTTGCGGATTCTTCCCTAAAAGCGGCCCGTGCATATAGGTGCCGATCAGATTTTTGTACACAACGCCATCGGCCTTGTCGTTGTCATTGTTGCCGAAACCCACGTTACCCACTACCGTGCCGAAAGGCGACAATCCCTCGCCCAAGTAGGTACGGCCCGCATGGTTTTCATAGCCGACAACCGGGCGCGTAGTGAATTCAGGCTGTATAACGATGTTGCCTATCAGGCGGTCGAAGCCGGCTCCAGCGCGCTTGGTGCTTATGTCCAATATGCCCAAGCCTTCCACTTCGCCCTCGCCCATCAACCACGTGGGTCCCAAAATCTGGTAGCCACCGCAGATAGCCAAAAGTACGCCGTCATCTTCCACATATGCTTGCAGCTGATCTTTCATCCGCAGCAATTCCTCGCTGGCAAGCTTCTGCTCACGATCGGGGCCGCCGCCCAAAAACACGATGTCGGCCGTTGAGAAATCAAGCGCCTGACCGTATTCCACCGTACGGACTTCGACGGGGATGCCGCGCCATTCGCAGCGGCGACGCAGCACCTCGATGTTGCCCCCATCGCCGTACAGGTTTAAAAGGTCGGGGAAACAATGCACGATGACTAACGGATTTTCGGGTGCGATGCCCGCTGGCAACGAAGCACTCGACGCTACCCCATCCAGCGCAGCCGAAGGAGGATTCGACCCAACCGCTGGCGCATCCGTCGCGGCCGTTGCACTCACTGCCGAGGTAGCCGTTTGCAAACTTGCTGCATTCTCATCAGCCAAACGCATCAGATCGGCACGAACGCCAGGCAAACTGGTGTAGTTCGCAATCATGTAAGCGCGGTAATCCTTCGGCAAAGCATCGATTTTCGTCATCGCATCGGCAGCGCTTTCCACCAAATCGGACGCGACACCCGCATATTTCAAACGCAGCTGCAAATCATTGCGGCGGATGCCGCCTGCGTACACATGCGTTTGCGGTTGCGCGGCCAGTTCTTGGAAATCGACGTCCCACAACCACGATATGTCGCGTCCGTCTGCTTCCTTATCATTTATGAAAAATGCCGCCGCCTTGCGACCTTGCGCCGATGTGACCAGCTTGAGGTTTTGATTGAAGCCCGTCGGATTCTTCGCCAGGTTCAACAGCACCGGACGCCCCATTACCTGCATCTGCTGCAGGCGTCCGTTTTGCGGATCAAATGCGTCTACGGCGGCTTCGATAGCTGCATTACCCGCGCCCATCAAATGCGCAGTGGCGTACACCGCCAGCAGGTTGTATATCATATACACACCCGAATAGCGGGCATCCACATGCGCGATTGTGCCCGGCAGACTATCGCTTCCGCAGGTCGAATGAGCGGACTGCGCATCATTGGCAGAATCAACCGCGCCCGCTTGGCAGGCGTTGCCTTTCTGCGTGCAGGCTGCCTCCTGCGTTGCCTGCACTACGTCGAAGCTCATACCATCTTCGGACACGTGACACTTTCTTGCCGAGAATTCCAAAGGGCGCCTCGAAAAATCACACTTCATACAATGAAAATCACCGAGCTGTCCGTACTGGCGGTACGTATACTCCAGCATGCCTTCGCACATTTGGCACATGCGAGCATCCGATACGGTATTCTGCGGCAGGCCCAGGTTTTCCCCGATGCCGAAAGACAGACTGCGGTTGGGAGCCTTGCGAGCCACCGCCTCGCACAGTGGATCGTCGCCGTTGTATATCAACACGGTTTCCGGAGATGATGCCAGTGCTTCGGCGATGCTGTTTTGAATACGGTCGATTTCCCCGCAGCGGTCAAGCTGGTCGCGGAACAGATTCAAAAGCAGCACGTATTTGGATTGCAGATGCGGCAGTATCTTTGCCAACCACAGCTCATCGCATTCGAACACGCCCCAATCGGCCTGCTTCGCATGCAACAGGCTCGTCGCCACGCCCGAATCCAGATTCGCGCCCGTACGGTTGCACACCACCTGCAAACCATCGGCTTCCAGCGCATCGGCAATCATATTGTTCACTGTCGTTTTGCCATTGGTGCCCACAACGCAAATACTTCCGTGCGCAAGCTTTCCTGCCATGTCGGCGATGATACGCGGGTCCACGTAGAGCGCCACTTTGCCGGGAAAATTGGCAGCGGGCCTGCGAAATACGTATTTCAGCGCTGCGGTGGATACGGCGCTCACCGCTATAGCTGCGCCCTTTTGAATTCCCATGCTTTGATCTCCCATCGGCGACATACGTTTTCGAAAACTCGTATCGGCGACCAGCGCCTCGCAAAACACGCGACTTGCCTGCATGCATCGGCCTGTTTCGATTCATCTATTTTTCCTTCTGCAAGTATATAGAAAGCGACGGTTTCGCGAGTGTTTCCGTATCGTCCCCTTCACAGCCAGCACATAATAGCCGCGTCGGCGAGAGCCGGAGCATTCTTCTTCCCTGAAAGAGTTTTTGTTCAAAATAGCTTATACTTGAGATAATTATTTCTGCATATCATACGAAGCCTTGAATAATTGCATACAGGAGAAGGAGAGATCATGGGATTTCTGAAAGCGGGAGCAGGTGCCTTGAGCGGCAACTTGGCCGACCAATGGAAAGAGATGTTCTACTGCGATTCCCTGAGCCAAAGCATTCTGGCGGCAAAAGGCAGCAAACGCACCAACGATCGCACGTCCAACACGAAACGCGACGACAACATCATCTCCGATGGATCGACGGTTGTCGTGAACGACGGACAATGTATGATAGTGGTCGAACAGGGAAAAGTCGTGGACATGTGCGCCGAACCCGGCGAATTTATCTACGACTCCCAAGCAGCACCGAGCATCCTTGCAGGGTCTTTGGGCCAAAGCGTAGCCAACACGTTTAACAACATCGGGAAACGTTTTACATACGGCGGCGACACAGGCCTTGACCAGCGCGTGTATTATTTCAATACCAAAGAAATCTTGGGGAACAAATATGGAACCGCCAACCCCGTGCCCTTCCGCGTGGTGGACGCGAATATCGGTCTGGACATCGACATCGCAGTGCGATGCAATGGCGAATACTCCTATCGAATCGTCGACCCGTTGCTGTTCTACACAAACGTATGTGGAAACATCGAATCAAATTACGACCGCGCCACAATTGCAAGCCAGCTGAAAAGCGAACTTTTGACCGAATTGCAGCCTGCCTTCGCACGAATCTCGGCAATGGGCGTGCGTTATTCTGCCATCCCCGCGCACACAACCGAAGTCGCCCAAGCACTCGACGAACTTCTCACAACGAAATGGACCGAACTGCGCGGTATCCGCATCATATCATTCGGTATCAACAGCATCGCAGCAGACGCCGCTGATGAAGAGCTCATCAAAAACCTGCAGAGAAGCGCAGTCATGCGCGACCCCACCATGGCGGCTGCAGTCCTCACAGACGCCCAAGCCGAAGCGATGAAGGGCGCGGCTTACAACGAAGGAAATGGCGGAGCATTCATGGCTTTCGCCGGCATGAACATGGCTGCGAATTCCGGCGGAAAGCAAGCTTCGAACCTGTACCAGATGGGCAAAGACCAAACCCCCACACAAGCCGATACCAGCCAGACACCTCAAGCGGCGCACGTTGCCCCGTCCGGCGGTTTCACCACTGCCGCAGCAGGCTCCGCATCCGCAGTACCAGCCACCGACTCCGCTGCGGCTCCCGTACCACCAGCACCACCAGCACCCGGCAGCGAATCGGCCGGAGCATGGACGTGCAGCGCATGCGGCACTCAAAACACTGGCAAGTTCTGCTGCGAATGCGGATCTCCACGCCCAGTCGCGCCGCGTTATCGGTGCAATAACTGCGGATGGATACCAGAAGACCAGAGCAAGCCGCCAAAGTTTTGCCCTGAATGCGGCGACCCCTTCAACAAAGACGATATGATTTAAAGATTGAGAGGCGAGCCTGTTTGCGGGTTCGCCTCTCAAAAACACCCAGCCAACTCATCCGCCATGCAGCAGTTGAGTTGGCTGGGCAAAAGCGCCGAAAGACAAATCGTCGGCACACGCCGTTAGTCCAAAAACTCCAAATTGGGCTTCACGCCGGAATACTTGCAAACTTCTTTCAACTGCGCGTCGTTCATCATGAATTCGGGCTCTTGTCCGCCGCTTGCAGCGCGCGCGGTTAAATACATTTGCGCCGTCTTCTCGATGGTGTGCATCAGCCCGAATGCGGCATCGAAGCTCTCACCGCTTACAAACAGGCCATGCTGCGTCCATACACACGCCGGGAATTTTGCCATCTGCACACTGGTGTTCGAAGCGATCATCGCGCCACCCGGCACCATCCACGGCACCACACCCACACCTTCAGGGAAGACGAGGATACATTCGATCATCGTGCGCCACAACGTACGGCTCCACTCGCGCGAAGTAGGCTCAAGCAGCATCGACAGCGCAGTCACGTTGGGGCAGTGCGCGTGATAGATGACGCGGTTCTCGTCGTTTGTGGCATCCATGCGCACGCTATGGTTCATGAAATGCGTGGGGAATTCGCTGGTCGGCTGACCGCCCCCAGTCAAGCCCCACACGATGCGCCATGCATCGCCAGCAGCATTTATCTCCACGATGCCCACGTTTTCCATCAAATCGATGTTCACCTTGCGCATGTATTTTCCCGCACCGGTGGTGATGAAAAACGCGCCGGCCAAATTGTCAGCCTGCACGGGCATTTGATGCCACTGGTGCTCGTGGCCGTTCGGCTCGTCAAGGTCGAAATACGGCATGCACACATCGATGTCTTCCCGGTTCATACGATATGTCAAGTTGCCGCCGTTGCGCTCGTGCCAACCCTGATCGTAGCCGTCGCCGCAGATGCGCTTGAAGCGCCGGATGCAATTCGCTTGTTCGATGGACATGGTAGTCCCCTTTCAGTTCGTCGTCGAAACGATTGTATTCCAACTTGCGGGTTCCGGCCAGAACAATCCCAACTTGACAAGGAAAGCGAGCGGCATAAATCCGAACGGAATTAATCCTGCGCGACAGCGCGAATGCAATTCGCCAAGGTAGTGACCAGTTTGTCCAACTCGACTGGCTTGGAAAGGTGGTCGGTCATGCCAATATCCATGCTGGCTTTCACATCTTCATTGAATGCATTGGCCGTCATAGCCACAATCGGAACAGTCATCGTATCAGTGCGCTTCATTGCCCTGATGGTGCTGGTAGCTTGATAACCATCCATCACCGGCATGCGCACGTCCATCAGTATGATGTCGTAATATCCCAGCTCGGATGACTCGAGCATATCGCACGCATGCTGGCCGTTTTCGGCAGTCTCCACAATCATGTCGAACTTTTGCAATAGTCGCATGGAAATCTCACGATTAATCGCGTTGTCTTCTACCAACAACACCCGCTTGCCCTCAAGGACAGCCAGCGCATCTGCACGCTCCGCATCTTTCTCGGACACACTTTCCCGCCCGTCCGGACTATCGCTACTACTCGCTTTTTCATCAACGGCTCCCGAATCGGCCTCGGCTCTTTTGGGTGCAGTTTCCGCAATCGCATCTTGCACGTGATACATGAACGTTACCTCGAAGGACAATGAACTACCTCGCCCCAGCTCGCTTTTTACCCGAAGCGTGCCGCCGGTAGCTTCAATGGTGCGCTTCACAATATAGAGGCCTAGACCCGTACCCACTACGGCCGAGGTATATTCGTTCGCCTCTTGGGCGAATGGCTCGCCGATGCGTTCTATGAACTCTTCACTCATGCCGCAACCGTTATCTTTGACCTCTATCCCCAACGTCACTTCGCCGTTGGCGTATGCGATTGCCCTTTGCGACCATTCGACCTTTCCGCCCTCTTGCGTGAATTTACATGCGTTGTTCAGCAGATTGATAATCAGCTGCTGGTAGCGCATGCGATCGATATGCAGCTCAACACATCGTCCGCCCGTAATGCCCATCTCTGAAACTAACCTGTCAGGCCGCGGATATAAAAAGTCGATATTCTTTGCCTGCATGGCGGGAAGCATCATCCCGATAATGCCCCGGTTCACTTCGTCGATATCGACCCATTCCTTCTGCAGCACGAACTTCCCGCTTTCGATGCGGCTCACATCCAATATGTCGTTAATCAGACCCAACAGGTATTTGCTGGATGAATCTATCTGATCCAACTCGTGATTGATCCCCTTCGGATTGCCGACCTCGTCTTTCGCCAACGCCGTCATGCCGATAATCGCATTCATCGGAGTGCGTATCTCGTGGCTCATGCGCGAAAGAAACTCGCTTTTCGCCCGTGTTGCACGTTCCGCATCGCGCAACGCCACTTCCAACGACGCGTTTGTCTCACGGATTACGCGATTCTTGCGCCCGACCAGCGCTAACCATGCCGCTACGAAAATGATTGTGCAGAGCAAAACGACCACAAGGGCAACTACAAATGGGTTGTCGTAGATAAATCCCACAAACGTCGTGTTGCCCGCCGCCGAAAGATCGGTGTACGCAGCAACATAAGATGTTGTTTGAGCGTCGCTTAAAGATGCAACACTTTTGTTTATGATAGCCGGCAGCAGATGATTCACGTTCGACTTCAGCGCTATGCAGAATTTCGTCGTCACATTGGGAATGGTGGAAGTCACCAGCTGGTTACGTTCGTCGGAAGCCACGTACCACTGCGCGGTTCTCGTATACATATAGGCAGCATCGACTTCGCCTGAACGGACGGCGTTTGCGCAGGCATCATAATTGTCGTAGTACTTTATAACGACATCGCCATCTAAAAATTCTTTCACGGTCTTTTCCACATTCCCGCTCTTCAAGAGCCCGACGCTTTTCGTAGAGGTGGAATCAGACCGCTGCAAAACGGCCAGCGTACTATCGTAATACGGCGTCGTCAGCACAAAGCCTTCCTGTTCGGCAAAAGAGTAGTCTTCCCAAAGATCGCAGACGATATCCGCCTGACCAGAGTTCACGATATCCCAATACTCCTCGCGGCTTTCAGGAACGATGAAATTCACCCTCACGCCAGTACGCGACAGAATCTCATTTGCAATGTCATAAAGGTAGCCGTTGAAGCGCCCGTCTTCAACATAGGTCGCAGGCTGTCGATCAGGGTTCATAACAGCTGTGAATACCGTGCCGTCATCATTGCATTTATCCACGAAGTCCTGCTCTTCGCGCGACAGGTAGACCTGCCCGCCTTCCTTCGTAGAATAATACTCATTGCGCAGTTCGGTCTGATACTGCGGGTCATCCACTTCGAGCTGATTAAGGGCGCTGTTCACCTGATTGAGTAGCTGAGTATTACCCTTTTTCACAATAATGTAGAACGGTTGCGAGTCGAATTCATCGAGGACCCATAAACCGTCGAGGGAGTACAGGCTCCCCACTGTCATCATATCGACGAGGCCCTGTTTCAGCGCCGCTTCCAAATCGTCGCTCGACTCGTACATCACGGCCGTATACGTGAAATTGTGATTCTGGGCGTATTTGTCAAAATTGTAGTTCTTGGTGTTTCCCTGCAGCATCCCCACACGCACGCCAGACCAATTCGAATAGTCAGACGTGCTGAATATACTGTTCCCTTCGTTCACGCATATGCGCGTGCCGTTGGTACCGATAGAAATGGTGGAATAGTCGTATTTCTGCAGACGTTCATCGGTTTTCGTAGCCGAGGTGACCATGTCAATCTCGCCGTTATCCAGCATGGTGAGCATGTCGTTCCATGATTTGTCATAGCCTACATACTCATAGCGCCAATCGGTGTAGGGAAGCATCTTCTGCAGCAGGTCATAGCCGTATCCGCTTCGATTACCCTCGGCATCCATCATATGGTAGCCGTCGAATTCCATGAATCCCACGCGTACCGTCTGCAGCTGTGTATAGGCCGCCAAGTCATCGGTTGAATAGGTTGTATCATCTGCGACAGCTTGCGATGCCCAGGAAAAGGAGAGCACGAGCGCCAGTACAAGGACGCACAAAAAGCCCATCGCCGTGTGCAGCGGCGATTTTAAGCATGACTCGCCCGCTTTCCCCTTTGAATAAGCCATAGCATCCTCACTCGTTTTTTTCAGTATACAGGTTGAAGAATGAAACGATGCAAGAATTCTGCTGACAATACGCAACCTATGTTTAGATGGCATGAAGCGCCCAAACACCTTTAACGCCGTGCAACACAGCAGAAGACGCCGCCAGCCATGTGGTGCAGCGGTCGAGCACGTGGCTGTCGCTCGAAACCACCAGCTCGCGATTGTAGAGCTGCACATCTGCATCGGGGACCATAATCGTTTCCACCTGCACTCCGCCACACCCCTGCACACTGGCAGGCTCTTGTATGCCTGCAGGATCTTGTATGCCTGCGGGCTCCTGTGTACCAGCAGGCCCCTGTGTACCAGCGGGCCCCTGCGTACCAGCGGGATCTTGTGCATCAGCAGGTCCCTGCATACCAGTGGGATCTTGTGCGCCGCCGAACTCCCGCGCGCGCTGCTCTATCAGCGCCGCCAAGCGCCCGGAATTCGAAACGGGAGCGTCCATGAAGAACACCGCGCACGTCGCCTTTTCCTGCTTGAACAGGGACAGCAACATATCAATGGCCTCGACAGTCTTGCCGATAGGATGATACGTTCCCGCAAGCCCTGCCAAATCACGCAACGTGCCGTCTTGAGCGGCAACCACCAGCGATCCGGAAAGCGCCACTTCCAAAGTGATAATCGTATTGAACGCATCCACGTACACGGTGCGCCCCTGCATAGCTGAACATGGCAGGCATTTTCCTTGCCGCTTATGCTGTGCCGCTTCTCCGCATACGCCGCGCGCCAAAAACAGGCGTTGGCGCTGCGTGAACTGATAACGGTTGCCCACAAAAGTAATCGCGCTTTCGCGTGGGTATCCGTGATCGAGCAGATACGATAGCTCTGCGGCAGCCCTGTGCAGGCGCTCCAGGTTTTCACCAGAAAACGCCTGCACATCACCTGCGTTCCAACCGCGCTTCGCAGCCATGGACAACACGGCCTAATCGGTGAAGTACTTCACACCGCCTCGGAATATCGGCTGATCCGAATTGCCTGGCACGTTTTTGTAAAGTCCGCTGCCACTGCGCTCAGAATGACCCATCTTGCCAAACACGCGTCCGTCGGGGCTGGTGATGCCCTCTATGGAAAGCACGCTGCCGTTGGGATTGCAATCAAGGTTCATGGATGGTTTTCCATCGAGTCCCACGTATTGCGTTGCAATTTGACCATGCTCGCACATGCTCGCAAGCACGCTGTCGTTCGCCACGAAGCGGCCTTCACCATGGCTGATGGGCACAGTGTAGACACTGCCCGCAGGACATTCGCTCATCCAAGGCGACAGATTGGAGCACACGCGCGTGCGCACGAGCCTGCTTTGATGTCGGCCAATAGTGTTGAACGTAAGCGTGGGGCACTCAGCGGTCATGGGCACGATATCGCCATAGGGCACCAGCCCCAACTTCACCAGCGCTTGAAAACCATTGCATATGCCCAACATCAGCCCATCGCGGTTCTGCAAAAGGTCGCGCACCGCCTCGGTGACGGCCGGATTGCGGAAAAACGCCGTGATGAATTTCGCACTGCCATCAGGCTCATCGCCACCGGAAAAGCCACCGGGAATCATGATAATCTGGCTCTTGCTAATTTGATCGCACAGGTCATGGATGCTATCGGCCACAGCTTCAGGTGAAAGATTGTTTACCACAAGCACGCTAGGCTCGGCGCCTGCACGCTCGAACGCTGCTGCAGAATCGTATTCGCAGTTATTGCCCGGAAACACAGGAATGACCACACGGGGACGAGCCACACGCGCGGCGCCGAGTAGCGTGGGTGCCGCATCACTCGTAATGGTTTCAACAGCAGCTGAATCGGCAACTGCTGTAGCGCCTTTGTCGTCAACTACAGAACTTTCCGCAGCATTTTCGCATACGCGGTAAGGCATAACCGGTTCCATGCGCGCTTCCCACACTTCTTGCAGTTCGTGCAAATCTATCATCTGGTCCGCAATCATCAGCTGGTAGGCTTGCGTTGTCGTACCCAAATCCTCGATCGCATAAGCCCCGCTCTCGCGCACCACCGCGCTCGCACCCGTAGTCGCCGCATCCGCCACGCCTCCCGCAGCACGCGCTGCTGCAGCATCGGCGACCGCAGCATTAGCTTCTGCCGTCATCGCAGCTGCCGCTCCCAAAATCGCGTCGCCTTCGGCGCCGTCGGCCAGTTCCACAACGAAGCTTCCGTAAGCAGGCTCGAAAAGGTCATGCGCAAACCCGGTGTCAACCTCCAGGCCGATGCCATTGCCGACGCACATCTTGAATAGACATTCCGCCAAGCACCCGTAGCCCGGAGTCGCCACACTTGCAGCTGCACCCGACCCGATGAGTTCTTGGACCCGGGCCAGCGCACCCAACAGGCTTTCACGCTGCGGAATCATACCGTCCGCGCCGTAGGTGGGCCTGATGTATATCACGCGGCTGCCAACATGCTTGAACTCAGGAGACGTCACGCGGCTCACCTGCCCCGTTGCCGTGGCGAAGCTCACCAGCGTAGGCGGTACGTCCAGTTTCTCGAAGCTACCCGACATGCTGTCCTTGCCGCCGATAGCACCCACGCCCAAATCAACTTGCGCCGCAAGCGCACCCATCAGCGCAGCAAACGGTTTGCCCCAGCGCTTGGGGTCGCTACCCAGCTTCTCGAAGTATTCTTGGAATGTCAGGTACGCATTTTTCATCTCGAAGCCCGCTGCAATCAGGCGCGAAACGCTTTCCACAACCGCCACATATGCGCCCTCATACTGATTTGCCGACGACAGATACGGGTTGAATCCCCATGCCATACCGCTGCATGTGGTGGTCTCGCCGAACACAGGCAACTTCGCCGCCATCGCCATGCTAGGCGTAAGCTGGTATTTCCCGCCAAACGGCATGAGCACCGTACCCGCGCCGATAGTGGAATCGAATCGCTCAGAGAGCCCTTTGTTGCTGCACACATTCAAATCGCTCACCAGCGATTTGAAACGTTCGGCCAGCGTCGCACCTTCCCATGTGCGGCTGTATGCACCTTGGGGCTCCACCTCCACATTCATGTGTTTGGGCGCGCCGTTCGAATCGATGAATTCGCGGCTGATGTCCACAATCGTGTCACCACGCCATGCCATCTTCAGTCGAGGCTCGGCGGTGACCTGCGCAATCACCGTCGCTTCTAGGTTCTCTTCCGTTGCGAGCCCGATAAAGGCATCCACATCTTCTGCGGCCAATGCCACAGCCATGCGCTCCTGGCTTTCGCTGATGGAAAGTTCGGTGCCATCCAGCCCCTCGTATTTT
Organism: Actinomycetes bacterium; assembly: GCA_023394615.1. Lineage (GTDB taxonomy): Bacteria > Actinomycetota > Coriobacteriia > Coriobacteriales > Eggerthellaceae > JAEXAI01. The sequence continues at coordinate 99,098 of JAEXAI010000009.1, forward strand.
TTCGGGACCTTGTCCAAGTTGATGGAAAGCCCGTCAGCCAACTCGCCGCAAGCCACTGACACGCCACCCGCACCGAAGTCATTGCAACGTTTTATCATACGACAGGCATCTTCGCGACGGAAAAGCCGCTGCAGTTTGCGCTCTACTGGCGCGTTGCCCTTCTGCACTTCCGCGCCGTCAAGCTCAAGACTTTTCACGTTGTGCGATTTGCTGGAGCCCGTGGCCCCGCCAATGCCGTCGCGACCCGTGCGGCCGCCCAACAACACGATTGCATCTCCCGGCGCAGGCTCTTCCCTGCGCACGTGATTTGCAGGAGTAGCACCCACCACTGCACCGATTTCCATGCGTTTGGCCACGTAGCCCGGATGATAGAGTTCATTCACTTGGCCGGTTGCCAAGCCTATCTGGTTGCCGTAGCTGGAATAACCGTGCGCCGCATCCACGACCAATTTGCGCTGAGGCAGCTTGCCAGGTAGCGTCTCGCTTACGGGCAGCAGAGGGTCAGCCGCGCCGGTCACGCGCATGGCTTGGTAGACGTAGCTGCGTCCCGAAAGTGGGTCGCGGATAGCGCCGCCCACGCATGTGGCCGCACCGCCGAACGGTTCGATTTCCGTTGGATGGTTGTGCGTCTCGTTCTTGAACAGGTACAACCAGTCTTCTTCATGGCCGTTTACATCGCATTTTATCTTGACTGTGCAAGCGTTTATCTCGTCGCTTTCGTCAAGGTTCTTCAAAATGCCCTTCGACTTCAGATAGCGCGCACCCATTGTGCCCGCATCCATCAGGCAAATCGGTTTCGTGCGGTTCGTTTCCGCCCGCATAGCCACGTAGCGCTCAAATGCCTTTTGCACCGCAGCATCATCGATTTTCACGTCGTCGATAATCGTGCCGAACGTGGTGTGACGGCAGTGGTCGCTCCAATAGGTGTCAAGCACGCGAATCTCGGTGAGCGTGGGGTCGCGCTTCTCGCCAGTAAAATACTGCTGGCAGAAACGAATATCTGCCAAATCCATCGCCAGCCCCAAGTCGGCGATCATCTCCTGTAACCCCGCGTCATCCAAACTGCAAAATCCTTGCAGCACGGCTACAGGCTGCGGAGTGGCGTAATCAGTTTTCAGGGTTTGTTTTTCTGCCAGCGACGCCTCGCGCGCTTCCACGGGGTTGATTACATAATGCTTCACGGCAGCCACGTCATCTGCTGTCAGATCCCCTTCAAGCAGATACATCTTCGCGCTGCGCACAGCTGGTCTCTCGCCTTGGCTTATCAGCTGGATGCATTCGCTGGCCGAATCGGCGCGCTGGTCAAACTGGCCCGGCAGGTATTCCACGGCGAACACAGCACCCGCCCCCATCAATGCGGGAGCATCTTGCGCAGCCACATCGGTTTGCGGCTCACTGAACACGGTGGGCACGCACGATTCGAACAACTCGCGGTCTATGCCTTCCACGTCGTATCTATTGACCAGGCGTAATCCGGTCAACGACGTGATGCCCAAAAGCGTGACCAGCTCATGCTGAAGGCTTTTCGCCTCTCCGTCGAAACCCGTGCGTTTTTCCACATAGATTCGAAATACCATGTCGTCTCTCTTATCTCGTTGTGACCGTTTAACACCGACGATACGCAGCGCCCGCGCGCCTTCGCGTCGCATCGGCTACCGCAGTCGCACGCCTCTAGCCGCTCGAACAGCATGGCCGCCCGCGCGCCTAACTCTTTCCGATGTGTGTATATTACAACGAAATACGTCCCCGCCTGCCATTTACTTCAGACGTGCGCAACATCGCCAGCCGCCGAGCAGCCGACTGCGCGTGGGAATCACTCTTGTGTGCGGGGCCTGCCCCTGCGTGCGGGGCTCGCCCTTGCATGCGGTGCCTGCCCCTGCGTGCGGGACCTGCCCCTGCGTGCGAGGCTCCCCCTTGCGTGCGGGGCTCACTCTTGCGTGCGGGACTCACTCGCCATACTCAGCGCATCTGCTCGTGGCCAAATAGTTGCGCGCGCAGTCTCATATGCCGCTCGAGGAATGCCGGATCATCGATTCTCAGCCGATGCTTCAGGTGACCCGCTATTACTTTTGCGATTTTCTGGAACTTCAATACATCGTAGAGCTGCTCTTTCGTTATCGAAATATACGTCGGCAACATCGTCGTCAGCACGTCGCGCCTTTGTGAATCTAGCGCGATGCGATGCGAAGCCGTATGGTGTAAGTCGCTTTCGTATTCCACGGCCAATCCAGCTTGCGGCCAGTATAAATCGAGTGAATAGTGGCTCTTTCCCGACAGCCGCTTTGCCCGCTCGCCAAATTCCACCTTTGCGTTCATCTGGGGAAATGGCAACCCAAAAACCCCATACATCTTCGGCAGACACAACAGGATTATCACTTGAGTCTCTTTCGGCGATGCTGAACCCTCCACAACATAGCGCACGGCACGGCGCGCATTGCGCACTCCATACAAACCTGAGGCGCTTTCAAGATACGATTGCAGCATTTCCAAAGGAATCAACGGTTGTTTGCGTGGAGCCCTTTCCTCATCAGAGAGAATATAGATTCCGCAAATCTCGTACCCCAGCATAACGGCCTGCTCGAGGGAAATATGGCGGGCCATCTCCACAAAGCACAGTTCTGGCGATACCACATAAGTATCAGCAGAAACACGAACCAACGAACGCGGTGGCAACTGCGAGCAGCACGTATAATCAAAATATTCAGAGTGGCGCGACTCGCTCGCATCGGCAATCTGCAGGTGAATTGGCAACGTTATGCCATATTCATTGCAGGCGCGAACAAACCCCTCATTGGATAACGATGCCCCCGCATCTCCTCTGGCGCTGCTTAAGCGCGCACGAGACCCGACCGATGCAATCCGATGGTTCGAACCCCAGAATTGGTACGCCGATATGTCACAGATTATTCTTGTCATGGCAGCATTGTGGCATGCCGACCTATCGAAAACCTTTCAGAAACCTTTTGCAAACCTTGCAGGAGCGCAGCATATGAACCCAGCCCTCCCAAATGCACGCCAACCTCGCACTGGCACGGGCACTGGCACTGGCACGGGCTCGTTGTTGCGCGCGCCGACACTGGTGCTGGCACTGGCACGTTGTTGTACGCGGTCCATGCCTAGGGATATGGAAAGCTCGTTGTTCTGCGCGCCGACACTGGTGCCGTCACGGGCTCGTTGTTGTACACCCTCTGCAATCATGGTCGAGATTCGGCCCCTTCGAATGCGCGTTCGCATAGAATGGGTCGCCATCCTGTAAAAAAAGTGCAGCTTCTTGCAATTCTTCGAGTCGAAACCTGAGTTTTGGCGAAAAAGTTCAATACTTGGTTTTCTGTAAGGATATCCGAAAACGGACACTACTCGAGCAGGGCCCTGAACTGCGATTATGCAAACTAGCTTTTTCAGTCAGATCTAAACCAACTTCAACAAGTCATAATTCATACAATCAGTTAACTTATTTGCCTAATGCTGCACTTTTTTGACAAAACTCAGGTTTCGACTCGAAAAGACCCGTGAGGACCCGTGAGGACTCGAAAATACCCGCCAAACGCACGCGCCACCACGGGCAAATGTCGCCACGGACAAGCGTCGCCAAACGCACGCGCCCGCGATATCGCATTATCAGGTTAGCATCCCCGCGCACTCCCCATCCCTGCCACTCCCCACCCCTGCCACTCCCCATCCCTGCCACTCACCACCCCTGCGCACTCCCCATCCCTGCGCACTCCCCACCCC
>JAEXAI010000015.1 GCA_023394615.1 Actinomycetes bacterium
AACACCGTGACCTCCTACAAGGTCATGCGCGGCGAGAGCGACGTTACCGCCAACTACACCTTCGCCGAGAGCGTCGCGGGCAAGCTGACCGTGGAGAAAGCGATATTAACTATCACCGCAATTGACAACGGCAAGATGGTTGGTCAGGCTGATCCTGCACTCACCTATACCTACATTGGTAATATCGCTGGAGAGGTTCCTGATTTCTCAGGCGCATTAACGCGTGTTGCAGGCGAGACCGCCGGAACATATGCCATCAACCAGGGTGACTTGGCGGCAACCAGCAGTTCGACATTCAAGTCGGCAAACTATAACGTAGAGTATGTGCCAGGTGCATTCACTATCGCAAGTGATGCGGGTGCTCTTGGTGTTACTAAAACGCTCAACAATAAGGGCACTGGTACTGATGGTGCCTTCAAGGTCGGCGAGATTGCACAGTTCACCATTACGGTTACTAACAATAGCGCCTACGACATCGCTGGCATTACAGTACAAGATGTTCTTAGCAATGCTACTGGTGCAATAGTCATCAACCCGGGCAGTGGCTACACGGTCAGTGGCACAACGGCTACGATTGCAAAACTCGTGTCGAAGGCAACCATTACCATCACTGCTTCATACAAGGTAACTCAGGCAGACATCGATGCAGCGAAGAGCATCAGCAACATAGCAACGGCCACGGTTCCGGGCGGAACGGATCCTGTTCCTACTGACCCTGTTCCCGTCCCAACCGACCCGTCAACACCTGCCGCCACAACGGCCAAGACCATAACCAACGCTGGTACCGGCGCTAACGGGGCATTCCTCGTCGGCGAGACCGCGAACTTCAACATCACGGTCACCAACACCGGCAACACCACGCTAAACGACGTGCGCGTGGCAGAGGCCTTGGAAGGCGCGACGATTCTCATGGGCACCGGCTATACCATCGTTGATGGTGCGGCTGTCATCTCGACTTTGGCGCCGGGCGCAACTGCTACGGTGCAGGCGACCTACACGGTCACTCAGGCCGACGTGGACGCAGGCGGCACGACGAACATTGCTGCCGTAACAACTGGCGACCCGGGTATCGATCCGCAGGATCCTGAGATCCCCATCCCGACGCCTGATCAGAACCCGTCCTACACAACGGCCAAGACCATCACCAACACGCCTGCAAACGGTACAGCGTTTGCTGCTGGCGAGACCGCGAACTTCAACATCACGGTCACCAACACTGGCAACACCACGCTTACCAACGTGCACGTAACCGACGCTATGACCGGTCTTGACACTTACATCGACTCGGTCGCACCGGGAGCAACGGCAACCGTTACCACCAGCTACACGGTCACGCAAGCCGATGTGGATGCTCAGGCAACGCTCACCAACGTGGCAGTCGTCACGCCGAGCAACCCTGGCACTACGCCAGAGAACCCTTCGGCTATCGTTCCCGTCACGCCGCCGGTCACGCCGCCTACCCCGACGCCTGTGACTCCGACCCCGACGCCTACTCCGACAACGCCTGTTGACGCAATTGTGACGCCGGTCGCTACCGCATTGCAGAACGCGGTACAGGTAGTCATCGGTGAAACCCCGACTCCGCTGGCAACTCCTGAAGAGGAACTGGCAGAAGACGGAACGCCTTTGGGCGCCTTTGACGAGCCTGTGTGCTGGGTCCACTGGTACATCCTGTTGGGCATCATCATCACCACGATATACGGTGCGGGCGTTCTGGTTCGTCGCCGTCACTATCGCAAGACCCTGGAATCCCGCGAAAAGGATGTCCTGGGCGAGACTGAAGAAGAAGAGAGTTCAACCCAAGCTGCGCCTACCATGACCGCAGGGAAGGAGGCATAACATGAAAAAGAGCAACGTCGTTCTATTCACCGTACTGATCCTTATTTCCGCCTTCCTGTTGTGGCTTTGGTTCTACCTGGGCTTCAACAAAGTGGACAGCCCGCTCGATTTGGTGATGAGCATCGTGTGGTGGGTTATCGCCGCGCTGCTGATGTTCTTCATCTACCGTTCCGAAAAGAAGCGTCGTGAGCAGATTCGCACCATCTATGTATCGCCTGGTGCCCTGTTCAATAGCGAAAGGGGTCTGGTGGAATGCCCCGACCCCGATCGCCGCGTGGCACTGATGGAAGGTATCCTGACCGATCTGAAGTACAACTTCAATAAAGAGGACATGCCCGCTGACGAGGACTTCGATTTTACCTACGTGGTACGCACCGAGGACTTCGACAAGAAGGATGTCAAGAAGGACGCCGAGGCGCAAGAAGATGCCGCCGATAAAGCCGCTGCAACTGCTGAAGCCGTCCCTGCAGCCGGGGCCACGATGAAGATGGAAGGCATCGACGAAAACGGCAACCCCATCGCCGACGATCAGGAGCAGGAAGTCGACTGGAAGGGTACGGTCGTGAAGATTTACCGCGACAAGAACAAGGATAACGAGGAGCGTCCGTTTGACAACAAGCAAACCCTCCTCGCTGCTTTGGCATAACCGCCCGCACCATTTGCCAAAGCATCGAAACGGAAGGCCCCCGGAGCCAAGCGCCCGGGGGTCTTCCGTATATTATTTGGCCAAGGTTTAGGGCATTTATCGATTTCAAAACAAAAATCGAGTTCTGTCGTTAGTTTTTGTCGCAAAATCCGCTCGCTGGCTGCTTGGTTTACCTCATGGTTCAGAAGCCAGTTGTCGACAATGATTCTTAATGCGTTTGCTTCTGATTTGCGGCGAGAAACTCACGTTGAGTTTCTGTAGGCGCATTGATTCCCGCTTTAGGTGCTTACAACCACACGTACCTGTGTTTATAATGGTTGCTAATCAAAAACACGGCAAATCAGCTTGAAAGGGACAGAGCATGGCTTATTTCTTCGAAGAACCCGCACGCACATTTAACGAGTACCTTTTGGTGCCGGGGTATTCATCGGCGGAATGCGTCCCCGACGCTGTCAGTCTGAAGACCCCCTTGGTGAAATTCAAGCGCGGCGAGGAACCGGCTATCAGCCTAAATATCCCCATGGTTTCCGCCATTATGCAGGCCGTGTCCGACGATGGCATGGCGATTGCGCTGGCAACCGAGGGCGGCATGAGTTTCATCTTCGGCAGCCAGTCCATCGAAAAAGAGGCCGCGATGGTGGCCCGTGTGAAGGACTACAAAGCCGGGTTTGTTACCAGCGATTCCAATTTGTCTCCCGAAATGACGCTGGGCCAGGTTATCGAGCTGAAGGAAAAGACCGGCCATTCCACCATGCCCGTCACGGCCGATGGCAGCACGCATGGCAAACTGGTGGGTGTGGTGACCGAGCGCGATTACCGCCTTTCCCGCATGAGCTTAGATGAGCTGGTAGGTTCTTTCATGACCCCGCGTGAACGTTTGGTAGTGGCCACGGCCGACACGAGCTTGAAAAAAGCCAACGACATCATCTGGGACAATAAGTTGAATTCTCTGCCTTTGGTAGATGAGCAGGATCGTTTGGTCTACATGGTGTTCCGCAAAGACTACGACTCGCACAAGTCGAACCCCTTGGAAATGCTGGATGACCACAAGCGCTATATGGTGGGCGCCGGCATCAACACCCGCGACTTCGCCGAGCGCGTGCCCGCATTGGTGGATGCTGGGGCCGACGCGCTGTGTATCGACAGTTCCGAGGGATTTTCCGAATGGCAGAGCCGCACCATCGCATGGATTCGCCAGCATTACGGCGACACTGTGAAGGTGGGCGCAGGCAATGTGGTTGACGAAGAAGGTTTCCGCTTCTTGGCCGACGCGGGTGCTGACTTCATCAAAGTGGGCATTGGCGGCGGATCCATCTGCATCACGCGCGAACAGAAGGGCATTGGGCGTGGTCAGGCGACCGCTCTTATCGATGTGGCCCGTGCGCGCGACAAATACTTTGAGGAGACCGGCGTGTATGTGCCGGTATGCAGCGACGGCGGCATCGTCTACGACCATCACATGACGCTGGCTTTGGCCATGGGTGCCGACTTCATGATGCTGGGCCGCTATTTTGCTCGCTTCGATGAGAGCCCCACCAACAAGGTGAACATAAACGGCAATTACATGAAGGAATACTGGGGCGAGGGTTCGGCTCGCGCACGCAACTGGCAGCGCTACGATTTGGGCGGCGACAAAAACAAGCTGTCGTTCGAAGAAGGCGTGGATTCCTACGTGCCCTACGCTGGCACGCTGAAGGACAACGTGGGCATGACGCTGATGAAGGTGCGCTCCACTATGTGCAACTGCGGCGCGCTGAACATCCCCGAGCTGCAGGACAAGGCGAAGTTGACCGTGGTGTCGGCTACGTCCATCGTTGAAGGCGGCGCACATGATGTGCTGCAGAAGGACAAGACCCCCTACGTCAGCAACTCCATCCGCTAGTCGGAGGGTTCGGGTTCACGTGCCTACGCAACGAAGCCCAAGCGCACGACAACTGCAACGCAAAGAGAGAACAGGGAGCATCAGGTTGCTGGTGCTCCTTTGCGTTCTGGTGGCTTTTGCCTGCGCAGGGGCTATTACCAACGATGCCGACGACGGTCGTATTGATGGTTTTGCGCTGTCGCAGATAGGGGATGTCCCGCTAAAAGCCGACGGATCGAACTTCACGGAATCGGAAGTGTCATCGGTGGATGCCTCATGTGAAGTACCGTGGCAGCAGGGCAAGTGCACGGCTTATGACCCGGTCTCCATCGGATACAGCGGCTTGACCGCGTCGGGCACCTACTTAAGCGATTCCATCTACACGGTGGCCGCGCCTGTGGAAAATCGTGAGCTTTTGGGCAAGCGCGTCGAGCTCTCGTATAATGGTATAACGATAATAGCAGTTGTGAGCGATCTAGGGGAATTCGCCCCGTACGGTGTCGCTTTCGACTTCGCACCGGCCGTGTTCCATGCTTTCGGAGCGCAGACGGCCAGCGATTGGGGAGCGCACACGGTGTCGTATCGATTCGTCGATTGATTGCGCTGTGCACGAGGGTAGAAAAGCAAAAAGCATATGAGCGATATACAGAAACAAAGTGGCGCGAGCAGCGCTGGTGTGGCGGGCGGCGCTGCAGGCGGTGCGACGAATGGCGCGGCCAGCGCGGGCGGCGCGAGTAGCTCTGGCACCGCGGGCGGCCCTGCCGGAGGGGGCGCCCCGACAAAACGCGAGCACTTCGGCAGCCGATTGGGATTTTTGCTCATCAGTGCTGGGTGCGCTATCGGGCTAGGCAATGTGTGGCGCTTCCCGTCTATGGTGGGGGAATACGGCGGTGCGGCATTTTTGCTACTCTACATTCTTTTCCTCGTCATTTTCGGTTTGCCCATTTTGTGCATGGAATTTGCAGTAGGGCGCGCCAGCCAGAAGAGCTCGGCGCGCAGCTTCGAGGTGCTGGAGCCTCGGGGCACGAAATGGCATTGGGTGAAGTGGCTTTCTTTGAGCGGCAACTACCTGCTGATGATGTTCTACACTACCGTGGCCGGTTGGATGATGGCTTACTTTTTCAAAACCGCGACGGGCTCTCTGGGCAATCTGGAACCTGCGCAGGTCACGGGGGTATTTTCCAGCATGCTCGCCAGTCCTGTGGAGCTGACGCTGTGGATGGTGGCCGTGGTGCTAATCGGTTTCGCCGTGTGCAGCATGGGTGTGCAGAAGGGCATCGAGCGCATCACGAAAGTGATGATGGGCGGCCTATTTGTGATCATGGGCATTCTGGTTGTTGTGGCCGTCACCTTGGATGGGGCCGCTGAGGGGCTGCAATTCTATTTGGCACCCGACTTTGACAAGCTGTTCGCAGGCGGTGTGCTGGGTTTCCTTGAAATAGCATGCGCGGCTATGTCGCAGGCGTTTTTCACGCTGTCAATCGGCATAGGCTCCATGGCCATTTTCGGCAGCTACATCGGGCGTGACCGCAGACTGATGGGCGAAGCCGTCAGCGTGGGTGTGCTCGATTTCATAGTGGCGTTTATGGCGGGCCTCATTATTTTCCCCGCATGCTTTTCATTCGGTATCTCACCGGATTCCGGTCCTAGCCTTATTTTCATTACGTTGCCCAACGTGTTCGGCGCGATGCGTTTAGGGCAAGTGTGGGGAACGCTCTTCTTCTTGCTCATGACGTTTGCGGCTCTTTCCACCGTTATCGCCGTATTCGAGAACCTGATCGCGTTTTCTATGGACGAATGGGGCATGTCGCGCCGTCGCGCGGTGTTGCGCAACCTCGCGGCCATGCTACTGCTATCCTTGCCGTGCGTGCTGGGTTACAACGTGCTTTCCGGCGTAGTTGTGCCGGGCATTGGCGACATTCAATCGCTGGAAGATTTTATCGTCAGCAGCAACCTGTTGCCCATCGGCAGTTTAGTGTACGTGCTGTTCTGCACGCATAAGTCCGGTTGGGGCTTCAAAAACTTCTTGGCCGAGGCCGATGCGGGCAACGGCATCAGCTTTCCCACGTGGGCGCACCTGTGGGTGGCCTACGGTATTCCGGCGCTGATAGTTGTGGTGCTGGTGTTCGGCTACATCCCCGTGGTGCGCGCATGGATGGGCATGTAGGCAGTTGGCGAGCTGGTCTTCTAAAGGAATGCAGCCATATATAATGGCAAGTAGGTAATGATGCCAGTCGAACTCGTGTTTTCACGATGCAAAACATAGGCTTTATCGATATGGTAGTTTTTTACTCCGAGAAGCCCGTCAAGAGCTGCGTGACGTTTGCTGCGCCCTCCCGATTTAACTTCCACGGGTATGACGCGCGTGTCGTTACCTGATTCCAGCAAAAAATCGACTTCACCGACTTTGGTCGTATGAAAATAAAAAAGATCATCGTGTCCGTGCGCTCGCAGCTCTTGCGCAACGGCGTTTTCGTAGGCGCCACCCAGGTTGATGTGATCGGATAGTGACAGTATTGCCTGGACGTCAGCCGCTGGAAAAGTCGAGAATAGTAGACCGACGTCGCTTAAATACAGCTTGAAGTAGCTTTGCTCCTCGTTCATTCCTAAAGGGAACACTGCTTCGGTGGCCTTGGTGACCTGTAGGGCGACCCCAGCGTTTGTGAGCCAATCGAAGTCAGAAGCCATCTGCTCGAATCTGCGTTTCTTATCGATCTCGGAAACGAAAAAGCGCTTGTTTTCCTTATTCAGCTGTGCGGGAATCGCGTTGAAAATGGTCTTGATTCGCTGTGAGTGAACCTTGTCTTCCACATATCGGGTGATATCAGCGCGATATGCGGCCAAGATGCTTTTCTGGCGTGCGCGCATGGCCTGTGTGTCGTTTGATGAGAAGAAAGTCTGCACCGCTTCAGGCATTCCTCCGACCAAGACGTAACGCGAGAATAGATCCATGAAGCGGCTGTGCAAGAAATCAGGGACTTCTGAATGCTTCTTGAAACTGTCTTCCACCGTTTCCCACAACGAATCGTCTATGCCGGCTGCCCAAGTGAACTCTTGAAAATCCATTGGGAACATCTCGACTATGTCGAGCGTTCCAACTGGAAGGGACCTGAGGTCGTAGGTCTCCACACCAAGCATAGAACCCGAGTAAATCACGTCAAAGCGGCCATCTTGTGCAAGATAGCGCATCCAAGTGATGCTGTCGCCGCAGCGCTGCACTTCATCGAAGAACAACAGTGTTTTTGCATCCGGCAAAGGTTTTGAGGCCATCGAGGTTATTCGCACGATCAGGTCGTTGAGGTCGTGCGCCTCTTCGATGAGGTTTACTGCTTCTGGGTGCTCGACGAAATCCACCTTCACCATATTCTCGTAGTGCTGCGAAGCAAACTGTTCTATGCTGCTGGTTTTGCCTATTTGTCGAGCTCCGGTAACCAAGAGGCCCTGTTTGCCTTTGGTCTGCTTCCATGAAAGCAGATCTTGCTCGATTTTTCTTTTAAGCATGTGTGGGACGCTCCGTTCTCAAGGCAGCACAGCAGCACAGCAGCATGGCAGTCGAGTTGAATGATCCTGCAAGTCTCAGTGCTATCTGCAAAATCAAGATTGATATTACGCTAAAATCTGCAAAATTCAAAGTAGGAATCCTTGATAATCTGCAAAATTAGGATTAGCGATGGAGGGTCCGTAGTTTCTGCACTTTTGTCACTTGTGATACGTAATATAACAGTGTTAGGATACGTATTAAAAGAGACTCCAAGAACGAATGGAGGACGCTATGGTTGCAGTAATTGAGGATAAACTAGCCTTTGGCCGCGATCAGGTGGTCACATCCACCCAAGCCAGCAAAAACTTTGGCGAGATGCGCAAACGCGCTCGAAACAAGCCCCTATTTGTGTCCGATCGAAATGATGGCATTGATACGGTCATTATCGGATTTGATGAATTCGAAGAAATGGCCGTGGAGCTTGAGCGTTTGAGGCAAGAGCATCTGTATGCTGTTGCTGCCGAAAGAATTGCCACTGGCGATATCGACTCGAAGCGCAAAGGCATTCCCGCCCAAGTTGTTATCGGTCAGGAAGCGTATGCCGAATTGCTGGACAATGAGCGAGACGACTCAACTTCCGATTCGGAACTTTTCGAATGACCGGCACTCGGTTCGAAGTCGAATTTTACAATCAAGCTGCCTGTAAAGATTATTTATCGCTAGATGGCTCGAAGCGGAAGATGGTCCAGAAGGGAATAGCGCGACTCGCTATGCGAGCCGACGAGATCGGAAAGCCTTTGACGGGGACCCTGCTTGGTTGCAAAGAATTGAAGTTTCGCTCTGACGGAATTCGTGTTGTATTTCGTATCGACGAGGGCGTGGTCTCAATCGTGCAAATTATCGCTATTGCGCAACGCGACAAGGGAGAGGCATTCGACGTTGCGACAAAGCGCCTCGAACAACCCTCGAATGGCGCACCAGTTATCCGAGAGAACCTGGAGTAGTTTTCCGGGCACAAGAATGTCGTAGTAATAGCCGTGGAGCTGAAGCGCCTGAGGCGGAGGCGTATAAATGCCAATGATACGACTTTTTTCTTAGACGCCTCAGCAAACCTTTTCAAAGCGGAAACGTACGTGAGTGGTTTTTCTAGATAAGAGTCACAGGGAGGTAACTCCCGGCGGCAATGAGTTTTGCACGCGACTAGTCCCCGAAATTCGCAGCCTTTGTTTGAAAACCCTTAGTGTTCTGGCCCGATTCGCCCACCCACGTGCGCGATTACCACTATAATGGTTGGACTTGGCCGCAAGCGACGTAGCGCTAGGCCCGTTAGCAAGGAAGAAGCCCATGAAAGAATACAATCCGCACGAAATAGAACCCCGCCTGCAGAAACAGTGGGAAGAAACCGGCCTGTACAAGACATCGGAAGATACCAGCAAGCCGAAAAAGTACGTGCTGGAAATGTTTCCATATCCGTCGGGCGACATTCATATGGGACACGTGCGCAACTACACCATCGGCGACGTGATTGCGCGCTATTCCACCATGCGCGGCTTTGACGTGCTGCATCCCATGGGCTGGGATGCATTTGGACTGCCAGCGGAAAACGCGGCTATCAAGCATAACAGCCATCCGGCGAAGTGGACCTATGCCAATATCGAAACGCAAAAAGCCAGCTTCAAACGCATGGGCTTTTCATACGATTGGGACCGCACGGTGGTTGCCTGCGACCCGGAATATCACCGCTGGGGCCAGTGGCTTTTCCTGCAGTTCTGGAAACGCGGGCTGGTCGAGCGCCGAAATTCCCCGGTGAACTGGTGTCCCAGCTGCAAAACCGTGCTAGCCAACGAGCAGGTGACCGAAGGCGAATGCTGGCGCTGTCACGGTGCGGTGGAAAAGCGCGACCTGACGCAGTGGTACTTCAAGATAACAGATTACGCGCAAGAGCTGCTTGACGACCTGGACCAGCTGGATGGCTGGCCTGATCGCGTGAAGCAGATGCAGGCCAACTGGATTGGCCGCTCCGAAGGTGCGGAAGTGGATTTCACGCTGTGCGACGCCGATGGCAGCATTCCTGCAGAATCAACCGAAGACAACACTATTACCGTGTTCACCACGCGACCCGATACTTTGTTCGGCTGCTCGTTTTTCCTGCTGGCGCCTGAGTACCCGGGCCTGCATTCCCTTGTGGAGGGCACCGAATACGAGGCTGCGGTCGACGCGCTGGTGGAAGCATCGGCGAAGGTGAGCGCCGTGGAACGCGCTCAAGGTGATCGCGAAAAACACGGTGCATTCACGGGGCGCTACATGGTGAACCCGGTGAATGGCGAAAAGGTGCCCGTGTGGGTGGCAGACTACATCGTCTCTGATTACGGCACCGGCGCGGTCATGGCTGTGCCCTGCGGCGACCAGCGCGACTTCGAGTTCGCCCGCAAATACGACCTGCCCATCATCCCCATCATCTTGCCGGAAACCGACCCGCTCTATCCTGAGCTGGCTGGTGTGCAGGAGCGCGTGCGTACCGATGTGCCGTGGGAGCAAAGCTTTGAGGCCGAAGGCATCATGGTGCAGTCCGGCAAATACACCGGCATGGTGGGCGGCAAGCATTCGCCTGCAAGCGATGCCATCATTGCCGATTTGGAAGCGGCGGGCAAAGGCCGCACCACCGTGAATTTCCGCCTGCGCGACTGGCTGATCAGCCGCCAGCGTTATTGGGGCAACCCCATTCCGGCCATCTATTGCGACAAATGCGGCGTGGTGCCTGTGCCCGAAGAGGACCTGCCCGTGCGCCTGCCCGAGGACATCGACTTGGCAGCTGGCGAGACGCTGGCATCGCACGCGTCGTTTTCGGAATGCACCTGCCCCGTATGCGGCGGGCCTGCGCATCGCGAGACCGACACCATGGACACGTTTACGTGCTCGAGCTGGTATTACCTGCGCTACACCGACCCGCACAATACCGAGGCGCCCTTCGACCCGGCGCGCGCGAACCGCTGGATGCCGGTGGATCAGTACATCGGCGGCATCGAGCACGCTATTTTGCACCTGCTATACAGCCGCTTCTACACCAAGGTCATGCGTGACATGGGTCTGCTCGATTTTGACGAACCGTTCAAGAACCTGCTGTGCCAGGGCATGGTGAAGGATGAAAACGGCGAGACGATGAGCAAGAGCAAGGGTAACGTGATCGCGCCCGAAGACATGATTGCCGAATACGGTGCCGATGCTGTGCGCACCTATATCCTGTTTATGGCACCGCCCGATAAAGACTTGCAGTGGGACGAAGAAGGTCTGGCCGGTGTGTATCGTTTCCTGAATCGCGTATGGCGCCAAGTGTGCGACCTTGTGGGGCAAGCAGGCGAGGAGACGCTGTATCAACCTGAAGCGGCGGCAGCGGAAGCGGCAAAGGCTGCGCGCAAGGGCGGCGCTGCTGCTGCGGCCGATGGCGCAGACGCGAAACCCGAGCACGGCAAAGGCCCGGCTGCCGATGCGGCCCACGAGCTTCTGCGCGAGCGTCATCGCGTGGTGGGCAAAGTCTCTGATGATGTTGACCGCAACAACTTCAACACCGCCATCGCGGCCATTATGGAACTGTCGAATGCGGCAGGTGCGTACTTGCGTCTGACCAGCGCAGATACGCGTGCGAAGCACACGAGCCTTTCCGCGATGGATAAAGACGTGGCCGAAACGCTCGTGCTGCTGCTTTCCCCCATGGCCCCGCATTGGGCCGAGGAATTGTGGCAGACGGTGTTGGGACACAGCGATTCTGTGCACAGCCAGCCGTGGCCAACGTTTGACCCTGAAAAGGCGAAGGCCGCAGAAGTGCAGTTGGCCGTGCAGGTGAACGGCAAGGTGCGCGCGCATGTGAGCGTGGCCACCGATGCTGCCGAAGACGACGTGCGCGCCGCTGCCTTGGAAGCAGCCGCAGCAGAGACCGAGGGCAAAACCGTGGTGAAAGCCATCGTCATTCCTGGCCGATTGGTGAACATCGTGGTGAAGTAGCCACTCGAAACGCGCGTCTACTGGAGACGGGCTTGTTCTACGCTGCAAAAATGACGAGGAAATAGCCGAGCGTAAACGAGCGCCAGTGAATAATACGGGCCGGTGTGCAACATGCATGTCGGCCTGTTTCAACAGGTTTGCTTCAGTAAGATTGATTCTCTTTCGTAAAGCATGTAATATGCATGAATATAACATGCATGCAAATTTGCACACGTAAGTGCGGGACGTTCAATTATCGTGCGAGGAGGACGCTATGCCGGCTTTACAAGTCAGGGAATTTCCCGATGAGCTTTACGCGAAACTGAAAGACCTCGCTGCGCTGCAGCATCGCAGCGTCGCCCAGCAAACGATAGTGGCTGTTGAGCAGATGGTCGATGCGTGCGAGCTAGACGTGCAAAACCAGCAGGCAGAGCGCAGGGTTCATGTTGTGCCCACGCAGTGCTCTTACGAGCCGATTAGCAACGAACCGGATATCGAGCGTGAAAATCGCATAGAAAAGCGAAAGAAGCTTTTTGCCGAATTCGACGCCGTAGAATGGATTGGTCCGAAACCAAGCGCCGATGAGATGGTTCAGATGGTTCATGAAGGGCGCGATGAGCGGGATGCGCGCGTTCTGGAATATGACGAGAATGAAGAAGCCGCCAAACGTGAAAGCGGTGAAGCAAGATGATCGTGCTCGACTGCAATGCGGCATCTGCTATAGCTCGCGATACGCTCGAAGGGCAAACGTTTCGGGCTTATATGGAGCAGGGGGATAAGGTGGTCGCGCCTCGATTTTTCCAAGTAGAATCTGGCAACGTGGTATGGAAATACGTGCGCGCCGGAAATCTGCTGCGAGAAGAAGCGAAACCGATGTTCGAACGCTATGTTTCCTTGGTCGATAGGTTTTTCCCGGACGAGGACTTAATCGTTGAAGCCATGCATGAATCGATCAGACTCGATTATTCCGTGTACGATATGCTTTATTTTGTATTGGCGCGCCGCAGCGGATCCATTTTGATAACCTTGGATCGAAAACTGCAATTGCTTTGCATGCGTCATGGCGTTGATTGCGGCGCATGCATCCAGGATTTATAATTGCCGATGCAGAAACGACGCAGCCTGTGCCACCGCGTTGGGCGGCGCGCGATACCGCTTGCGCGCTCAGGTATGCAGAAACGATGCATCCTGCACTACTGCGTTGGGGCCTAGGCCTGCGCGACGTTGTCGAATAAGGAGGGCGGATGCCCGGCTCTACCATCAGGGAAATGATCGGAAACGACGTTGTGTACAAACGCGGGTTTGGCCTTTTCAAGAGCAAACACGCATTCGTCTCTCAGGCCGACGACGTTGGTGGCAATTGCTGGTTTGTCACCGGCAATGTCCTGAGCGCCCAAGGCGGAGGCGTGTACCGCGCGATGGCGCAGTTGGATTTTGCAAGCGGGTATCTGGACGATTATTCGTGTACGTGCCCAGCCGCCGAAAAGTATGAAGGGCCCTGCAAGCACGTCGTGGCTCTGGCGTTGCAATTCGTCACGACTATGCCCACATACGCGAACGCGTTTTCGCTTGGTGCTGCAGGAAAAGCCGGGTGGGCTGCACCCCGACAGACGAAGGGCAGAAATCCTCAGGCGCGCAAGACCGACTACGACATCAGCGAACTGATGAGCGACTACGCTGCGCGCAATCCCCAGACGACTTTGGAGTTACCAGCCGGTCAGGAGGAAGGCCTGCTCTCACGCGCGCAGACCCCGCTCTATTCCATTGAGCCCACGCTGACCAAAAGCGAATGGGAGGGGTGGACGCTGTCGTTGAAAATTGGAGCAGAACGCAAATATGTGGTGATGCACATCGGCGAGTTGCTCAATAGCTTCGAGTCCAAAGTTCGCATCAAGTATGGAAAAGAACTCACGCTGACACACGACCGCGCGCTGTTTTCCGCAGATGACAACGCCCTGTTGGATTTTCTTTCTTCCGTTATCGAAAGTCGCAGACGGCTGAATTATTACTCTGGGAATCGTCGCTCGCAGGTAGGCAAGACGATTTCGCTCACCGAAAATGAGCTGATTGGGTTTTTGGACTTGCGTATGGACAACAGTTTCGAATACGTGAATGAAGGTGGGCCGTATTCTGCGAAAGGCAGAAGATCGGTTCAGATCACGGCGCAGGTCGATGACGTGAATCCAGAGCTAGATTTCGCCATAGAGCCTGATGGGGAAGGTGCGATGCTGTCGGCTCCCATGATGGATTGCATTGATTTCGGACCGCGAATGTACGTGCGCACTGACGACGTGTTTCACCTGTGTAGCGCCGATTACAAACAACGGATGGGGCAGCTGTGTAAAACGCTGGCGGCACGCACGCGTGCGGAAGGGCTGTATGTGGCAAAAGGGGACTTGCCGTCGTTTTGCGCCACGCTGCTGCCGGTGTTGCGCGAATGTGCCGTGCTGGATGAAGAGATGGATTTGGCTCCCTTCACCCCCGCAACTGCAACGTTCTCGTTTTATTTCGACCGGGCTCGCGGCTTGATACTGTGTGAGGCCTATGTAAGCTACGGTGGAGAAAAGTTCGACCTGAACGCACCCGTGGTGGAAGCGAAGGCGTTTCGCGACATGCGCGCCGAAGAAATCGTCACTGCGGCGCTGCGTCAGCTGCTGCCTGACGACGATACGGCATCGAACGCTTTCTGCTTCGACGACAAAGACGACGACCGGCTGTTCCAGCTGCTCTCCGAAGGGCTGCACCAGTTAGCGACGGCCGGGCAGGTGTATCTGTCCGACGCGATGAAGCGGCTAAAGCTGCGTGAGGCTCCCCAGCTTGCTGTGGGTGCATCCATTGCCGGCGATTTGATGGACATCGAGTTTTCCGCAGCGGGCATAAACGTGGGCGAGCTGCGCTCGTATTTGGAATCGTACAAGCGACATCGTAAATTTCATCGTCTGTCGAACGGTGATTTTCTGGACCTGACTACCGAGGCAGCGGCTGCTGCAGTTGCCGAGACGGTGGAGTTTTTAGACTGCTTGCAGGCCGACCCGCGCTCATTGCGGGATGGCGTGCTTTCCGTGCCGCGCTACCGCGCGTATTTCCTTATGGAGGAAAGCGAGCGGATGGCGCATGTGACCTTCGATATGGACGATGCCTTTCGCGCGCTGGCCGACCGGTTGGATCAAGATGGCGAATGGGATTACGAGCTGCCGATGGGATTGCATGCGAAACTGCGCCCCTATCAGGTAATAGGCTATCGCTGGTTGCGCATGCTTCAGGACATGGGATTCGGCGGTATTCTGGCCGACGAGATGGGACTGGGCAAAACATTGCAGGTCATCGCGCTTGTCGCGGCGTATTGTGAGCGCGTGGATGCGCCCGATCGTGAGCCGTCGCTGGTCGTGTGCCCCACGTCGCTGGTGTATAACTGGGCATCCGAGTTCAAGCGATTCGCGCCCGAAGTGTGTGTGCTCCCCGTTGTGGGCAGCAAGCGCGAGCGCGAGGAATTGCTGGATCGGGCGTTGGGCCACGGCACACAAGACGTTGCTGCAGGCGTGAAAAGTTGCGACGATGCCGCAACGAGCGAGCGTGTGCGCCCCGACGTGCTGGTCACATCCTATGAGCTGTTGCGCCGCGACGTGGAGCTGTACCGCGACGCGCCCAGCATGCATTTCCTCATACTAGACGAAGCCCAGTTCGTGAAGAACCCGGCAACGCAAGCCGCACGAGCTGTGCGTATTGTGCCTGCTCGGCACCGTTTCGCTTTGACGGGAACTCCCATTGAGAACCGGCTTGAAGAGCTGTGGTCCATTTTTGACTTTCTGATGCCGGGGCTTTTGGGCACGCGCCGCGAGTTCAACGAACGCTACGCGCAAAAGATCACCTGCGACAACGACGAGGAAGCATCCAGACGCCTTCGCCTGATGTGCAAGCCGTTCATCCTGCGCCGCTTGAAAAGCCAGGTGCTCACCGATCTTCCCGATAAAAACGAGAGCGTCGTGCTTTCGCGCATGGAAGGCGAGCAGCGCAAGATTTACGACGCCACGGAAAAGAACCTGAAGCTTTCCCTTGAAAAGCAACTGCCGGAAGAATTCAAGCACAGCAAAATTGCTGTTTTGGCTGAGCTTACGAAGTTACGTGAGCTGTGTTGCGATCCTCATCTGCTCTACGACAATTATCGCGGCGGGGCGGCCAAGATGGACGCATGCGTCGAGCTGATTGAGGAAGCGGTGGCCGGTGGGCATAAAGTGCTCGTGTTTTCGCAGTTCACAAGCCTGCTTGCGTTGCTTGAAGGGCGGTTGTCGAAAGCTGGAATCGCGTGGCATGAGTTGATAGGATCCACGCCGAAAAAAGAACGCGCTCGACTGGTGGAAGCGTTTTCAAAAGACGACGTGCCGGTATTCTTGATTAGCTTGAAGGCGGGCGGTACTGGGCTGAACCTCGTGGCCGCCGATATCGTAATTCATCTAGACCCCTGGTGGAACGTGGCCGCTCAGAATCAGGCCACCGACCGTACGCATCGCATCGGGCAAAAGAGCACCGTCAGCGTGTTCAAGCTCATCGCGCAGGATAGTATCGAGGAACGTATCGTGAAACTGCAGGAAAGCAAGCGAGATTTGGCCGACCAGATAATAGGTGGGGCCGATGTGGGCGCGGCCACCCTGACGCGCGAGGATCTTCTGGAGCTGTTGGAAGGATAGTCGCTGCTGGATAAGCTGTGATGCGATGTAATTAATAATATGCAATCAGGAAGTACAAACGCTTAAAACTAGCCAACTCTCGAGTTGAGGCTAGTAAAAAGGCCTAGAAAAGTGCGGTTTGCGTCTTTTGGAACGCATTAATGTCATGGTCTACTTCAGCAATATTTTGAACTCATCAAGAAAGCCCAGCTCACAGCGATGTGGCAAAAAACCCGCTATTAGCTGGCGTGGTGATAGGTCCACGAAAAGACGCAAACCGGGCTTTTCTAGGCCTTTTAGGTCATCAGAACTTGAGTCTTGTAGCGTCTCGCGCCAATTCTTGCAGGTGTCTGTTTGCCCCCGTGTTTATGGTCGCTCTTCCGCGAGCTATTGCCTGAAAGGTTGCTGAACTTCGCATGGTCATTCGATGCATGCGGCTCGTGAAAATGGGGGCAGATGCTATTATCCGACTATGTTTAGGATAGTAGGAAAAATCATAAGGGGCCTTTTGATGCTTGTGCTCATCGTGTTGGCGGCGTGTGCGCTGATAATTGGCATACCCAATGCCGTTGAGTACTTCGGCAATGCGAATAAGATCGAAGACGCATCAACGGCAATCACGAATGCCACTTCATCAGGTGAAACATACGATTGCATTCTGGTTTTGGGTGCGTCGGTGTATTCCGACGGCACTCCTTCGGGCATATTGCAGGACAGGTTGGATACGGCTATCAAGCTGTACAACGCGGGATTGGCGCCGAAGATTATCATGAGCGGCGATGATGAGAGTGACTCTAGCTACGACGAGGTCACGAATATGAAAGCCTATGCCGTGGCGCAAGGCGTTCCCAGCGAGGATATTTTTTGCGACCATGCCGGACTGAATACTTACGATAGCATGTATCGTGCGAAAAACGTGTTCAATGTGAAGACCATGGTGGTGGTCACACAGACATATCACCTGTACAGGGCCTTGTTCGATGCGAATGCGCTGGGGATAGATGCCGTGGGAGTGAACAGCAACCTTCACGTTTATCAGAAGCAGTCGTATTATGACTTCCGCGAAGTGTTCGCGCGCGTGTCTGACTTCGGCAAGATAATCACGAAAGCGAAATCCACATACTTAAGCGAGCCGGTATCGCTGAATCAATCCGGCGATGTGACCACCTGGTAAAGCGCACATTGATGGTAGTGCTTCGGCGTAGGTCGCACTGCGGGCAAGCGGCGATGAGGAAGAAATTAGAGTGCCGCCACCGATATGATTCGATGGCGGCACTTGGTTTTCTACTTACTGACCGTTTTACGGCTGGTTTCGGCGATAAGTTCGACCGTCGTCTGCGATGCGCTATTCCACGCCCACGATAACGTCGGTGGCCTTCACAATTGCCAACGCGGCTTCGCCTTCTGCCAACCCTAGGTCTTCGATGGCATCGTTGGTAATGGATCCGGATATGATGTTGCCATCGGCCATCTTCAGAGAAACATGACCGTTTACTGCACCTTTCTTCACTTTGGTGATGGTGCCAGCCATCTGGTTTCGAGCTGAGATATTGGTGATGCGCTCGGCGCCGGTGGCGAACATAACGTTGGTAGCTTTGATGATGGCGAATGCTTCTTTGCCCTCGGTCAGGCCAAGTCCTTCGATGCTTTCCATGGTGATGTCAGCCTTGATATCAGTGTCGCCTAGTGCAATGGTGACCACGCCGTTTACAGCGCCTTCGGCTACATTGGTGATGGTGCCCTTCAGTTGGTTGCGTGCGGAGATTTTCATGATGAGTTCCTTTCTCGGCTGCGCCTTATAGGCGCTCGTGCTACTGCTGGTATTTCTTCGGATGAAACCTTTTCTTCGATGGCTGTAGTATCGCGCATGGTTTTTGCTGAGTGAAGGACGGCGTGGAAAAGAGCTCCGTTTCGTTTCGGTTCGTACTAGTAGGTGCCGTTTCGCACAAGAGGTGAGTACTCAGTAGTTGTGTCCAACCGAGGACTCTAACGCTCATCGCGCTATATTGGCTCGCAATTATTCGAAATAA
This sequence comes from Actinomycetes bacterium, assembly GCA_023394615.1. Lineage (GTDB taxonomy): Bacteria > Actinomycetota > Coriobacteriia > Coriobacteriales > Eggerthellaceae > JAEXAI01. Next base: position 18,500 of record JAEXAI010000015.1, read on the forward strand.
GAAATATACTGTAACGCAAATAATAAAAAGCATCACAGATGCGATAGAGCCTGTGAAATCGGAAGCGCTACCTTCTGCGCGACCTTGCAATTGCCTCTTTCATCTACGGAAGGAAGCTCATGGCTGTTGATTTGAATGCATTGAACGCCGAAGAAGTGGCTGCGATGCTGGGCGTAAGCCGCAACACCGTCTACAATCTGGTTAAAGAAGGCATGCTGACCTCGTATAACGTCGGTCGCAAACTCAGGTTCACGGAGCAGGACGTATCGGCCTACATTTCATTTGCTCGGAATTCTTCCACGGAGGCTATCGCCTCGAGTGCGACCAAGGCGGAGGGCGTGCGGTCGCGCGACGATCGATTCGGCACTACCGGCGACGCGAAAGCCATGCCGTTTCGCCTTGCGGGCAACGACGTTGTCGCCGATATGATTGCCAATTATCTGGGCGCTTCGGGTCTTCCCATCCAGCGTGCATACGAAAGCAGCTACCGCGCTCTTGTGGGGATGTATTGCCATGGTGTGGAAGCGGCGGTCATACACCTATTTGACCGCAAGACGCACACCTACAATGTGCCATATGTACAGCGCGCCATTCCAGGAACGCCGGTGATTGTCATTCATCTGGCGAAACGCTGGCAAGGGCTGCTAGTGCAAGCGGGAAATCCGAAGCATTTGCGGAAATGGAGCGATTTTCTGCGCGATGATGTCGTGATGGTGAATCGCGATATCGGAGCGGGCACGCGTATTCTGCTTGACGAGAAGCTAGTCGAATTGCAGTCGGGAGTGCGTCGCCCGCGTGGATACGATCGGGAGGTCGCATCCCCGTTGGCGATGGGTGCTGCTGTGGCGCAGGGCAGGGCTGATGTGGGATTGGGAAGCGAGCGTGTCTACCACCAAGTGGCTGGCCTGGATTTCGTGCCGCTGCAACAAGAAAGTCTGGACTTGGTACTGCTGAAGACCGAGCGGACTATGCAGACAGTGCGCTTTTTGAAGAACTTGACGCGCAGCGAAAGTTTCAAAGCAGAATTAGCGAGCATCGTAGGCTACGATTCGTCGAATGCTGGGCAGATTGCCTACGAAGCGTAGGTGGGGTGTTGCTTCCCCCTCCCGGCAATAATCGCACGGGCGGGGTGGTTGGTCCGGCAGCCGGGATGGCTACCCAATGGGCGGGGTGGTTGGTCCGGCAGTCGGGATGGCTGCCCAATGGGCGGGGTGATACACCGGCTTCCAAGATGCATCATCGCGCAATCGCGGCGCACGAAAAAGGCCGGAACCCATAAGGATTCCGGCCTTTGCAAACCTATCGAAAGCGTATGTCGGTTGCATTGCGCTGAATCGTGCGATTCGAGGCGCAAATTGCAAACCTACATGCCGATTAGTTTCTGCAGCGACGTGAGGAAGCTGGAGAAGTTGCGGTAGCAGATGAACAGCGTCAGCGCGATGATAACCACACCTGCGATGTTCGCGAATGTATGGTTTCGCCATTTTCCCAGGTCTTTGCCGTTTGCCACGAAAATCACGAAGAAGGCAATGAGCGGCAGCAGCAACGCATTGGCGGCCTGCGCCACCAAAATAAGCTCTGTCGGGCTTTTGCCCAAGCCGATTGCCATACCCACGCCGGCCAGCAAAACGATAATCCAGACAATCTTGAATTGCATGTCCTTCAGGCCTTTTTTCCAGCCGAGCACGCCGTTGGTAGCATAGGCGGCCGAAAGCGAAGCGGTGATGACGGAGCTGAAACTAGCAGCTAGCAGGCCCAATGCAATCATCCATGTGGCCCAGTTGCCCAGAAGCGGAGTCAGGGCTTTGGCCATGTCCGCGCCGTTTGCAACCGTGGTACCGGTGCCGTAGATATTGGCAGCAGCGCAGATAAGGATTGCCATAGAAATAAGCCCGCCCATGCCGATAGAGATAACGGTATCGAAACGCGCGTCGGACACCTGCTCGGGATCTTTCCAGCGCTCGGATGCGCCAGACGCATGCAAGAACAGGTTGTACGGAACTACCGTAGTTCCAATCAGGCCGATTGCGGTCAGGAGGCCTTTGCTGTCGTTGCTGGGAAGCTGCGGCGTGAACATGCCCGTCAAAATCGCGCCCCAGTCGGGGTTCGACGCGAATGCCGTAATCAAAAAGACGACGCCCATGAAAACAACGATGCCGGTGAGAATCTTCTCGATGAGCTTGTAGCTGCCCACCCACATGATGATGAATCCGATAACGCCCATGAACAGGGCGATTACGACCAGAGGCACGGAAGGTGCAACGGCCTGTACGCCCAAGATACCGCCGGTTACGTTGCCGGTTTCGTAAGCGATATTGCCCACGAAGATAGCAATCAGCACGATGATAATGGCAACCCAGCGAAGCGCTGCGTTGGGAATGCGGTCGCGGATATTCTCGCCCAAACCCTTTTGCGTGACGATACCGATGCGCGCAGCCATCTCCTGGAAAATGATGGTTGCTACAGTTGCGAAGACCAGCGCCCACAGCATGGTATAGCCGTAGCTTGCACCGGAAACGGTACAGGTGGTAACGGTACCGGGACCGACGAAGCCAGCGGCAACCAATGCGCCTGGGCCGATGTTCTTCATCTTCTCGACGAACTTGCTCATTGTTCTCCTTTCGAAAACATCAATGCAGCGCGCGTCTCTCTTTTCGCACGCCATTCTAGCTTGCAACGAAGCATAGTGATCCAATCGTTCGGATCTGATTATTCAGATAGAAAAGTGTGGGATCAGCAGGCATCGTTTTTACTTCGGATACTTTACCAGAATAGAGCACCGTTGTCTGAGCGCGCGACTCTTTTTTATCGTGTTCGAAACAAGGTTCGCAGGTTGCGGCGAGAAATCTCCTTCTCAAATTCGTTTTGCAGAAAAGGCGGGCGAAGTGTAGCACCTGCGTAATTCGCATTAAGCCACCTTTACGCCCGCAGACAAGCATGACACAATGCGCTCAATGACGGGTTGCGCCATCGGTTGCGATGGTGCATGCGAAACGAGTGAAGTGCGTGAAACACGCGAATCGAACGAGTGGTGGTGAGAAACGAAATGGCAGAGTCGAGCTCAAGCCCAATTGAATCGTCTGCGGTGGCAGGCGATTCGTCCAAGGCTGCGGGAGAAGCAGTTGGGGCAAGCAAAGCTGGCGTGCAGAATAAAGCAGGCAAAGCTGGCGAGCATAGTAAGGCAACCAAGGCAGGCAAACCGCGCAGTCGTGTGGTGCGAGGCATCATCTGCGCAGCGGCCGGTGGCGTGTGCTGGGGATTTTCCGGAACATGCGCGCAGCTGCTTATCGGACAGAATGCCGTGCCGGTGGCGTGGGTCACCAGCGTGCGCTTGGTTAGCGCGGCTATTCTGTTTCTGGTCATCGCGATGGTGAAGAACCGTTCTTCTTTGCGCGCGGTCATGCGCGACTGGCGATCGCTCGGGGCCATCGCGGGATTCGCGCTTTTCGGCGTGCTGATGACGCAGGCCAGCTATCTTTCCGCAATCGGATACACCAACGCCGGCACGGGAACCATGATGGAACGTTTGGGCCTGTTGGTGATTTTAGCGTACGTGTGCATCATCACGCCTCGGTTTCCGCATAAGCGCGAGCTGCTTGGCCTGATCATGGCCATGGCGGGCGTATTTTTGTTGGCCACGCAGGGCGACCCCACGCATTTTTCCATGCCGTGGCAGGGCCTTGCCTGGGGCTTGGTGTCGGCCGTGGCGTTCGCATGCTACAGCCTGATGCCGGTGCGCGTGCTGGCAAAATGGGGTTCGGTCATTGTGACGGGGCTGGCCATGGCGTTCGGAGGCATTCTGTCGTGCGCGGTGGTGCAGCCGTGGAATATGGGCATCGAAGTGACGCCGACGATATTCTGGGTGATGGTTGCCATGGTGCTGGTGGGCACGCTGGGTGCCTACACCCTGTTTCTGCAGGGCGTAAACGATGCCGGTCCGGTGCGCGCCAGCTTGGTTGGCTCGGTGGAACCTGTTGCCGCGACTGTCATATCTGCCGTATGGTTGGGCACGTCGGTGAGCATGTACGACATCTTCGGATGCGCCCTTATCGTGGGCATGGTGTTTCTGGTGGCGGAACGCGAAGAAGATTCCGGCCAGATGCTGCCCCTGTTCCAAGGCCGCGCGTCGGCGCTGGGTTACTACCAATCACGCCGTGCTCGCGATTTGGATGACGACGCGCTCTGGGCTCTTTTGGATGACGGGCATCGTGCGATGCGCTCGCTTGGCATTCAAGAGGCGCTCAAACGCTATCCTTCTATGTCGCGTTTGCACCGCAGCATCTCGCACGGATCCACCTACCTGGTGGAAAACGAAGACGGTAAACCCATCGGCATGTTCGCGGTGGCATTGAACGGTGACCCGCATTATACGGGGAAGAACGCGATAGGCTGGTTGACTACGGATGACGAGAAACCCGCCGAAATCGAAAGCGATGAACAGCGAGCTATCGGAAAAGCCCATTACGCGGCTCTGCATTGGGTGACTGTGGCTGAAGAATACCGGCGTATGGGCGTGGGCAGCTTCATGCTGGGTGAGGCTGAGCGCATCGCGCGAGCAGCGGGGAAGAAAAGCATACGCGCCGACATCTATCGCGAAAACGATCCCATGCGCGCCTTGTTGGAATACTATGGGTACAAAAGCTGCGGCAAAATCGAGTTCAAGAACACGTTCGGTCAGACTATCACGCGGTCCGTCTACGAAAAACGTATTGTATAAAAGGCCCGCGCGAGGTTTTGGCGAGCAATCCAGTTGAGCGAAACCCTGCGAAAAGCTTCAGGGAGGCCTTTCGTGTGCGCTACTCGGCCCCGACAGGTTTGATGTCTATACCGGCCTCGCCTAAACGCTCCCGGCACAAGCTGATGAATTCCAGCGCATGCTCGTTGTCGCCGTGTACGCAGATGGTGTCGGCTTTCATGGGAATGACTTTGCCGGTGATGGTTTTCACGGCACCGTTGCGGATGACTTTGCACAGTCGTTCGATTGCGGCCTTTTCGTCGGTGATCAGCGCATTCCATTCGCGCCTGTTCACCAGCGTGCCGTCTTCGGTGTAGTTGCGATCGGCGAAGAACTCGCCAGCCGTTTGCAGCCCCGCATCGTGCCCCGCGCGAATCAGCTTGCTGCCCGCAAGGCCCACCAGGACCAGCTCGTCGTCGAAGTCGTGCACAGCTGCGGCCACGGCTTGTGCGAAGGGCCCATCCACGGCGCAGCGGTTGTACAGCTGACCGTGCGGTTTCACGTGATGCAAACGCGTGCCGTTGGCTGCGCAGAATGCGGAAAGCGCGCCTATCTGGTACAACAGGAAAGAATATGCCTCGTCGGGTGACAGGTTCAGATCACGGCGACCGAATCCCTGCAGGTCTGGGTAGCCCGGATGCGCGCCTACCGCCACACCCGATTGCGCCGCTAGCTTCACCGTGCGCTGCATCACCATGGGGTCTCCCGCATGCATGCCGCACGCTATATTGCAGCTAGATACCAGGGGAATCACCTTGTCGTCGAGCCCGAGCGTGTAGCGTCCGAACGACTCGCCCAAATCGCAATTCAGATCAACGCGCATTTTGAGACCAACTTTCTATTGCACCCCTAAAACTTCAATGAGATGTTCTTCGTGTCGGTGATAAGCATACACCCTGGAGCGTGCGTAATGGCGAATTCTGGCTTTACGCTCATTACCACGGATTGCGGAGTCACGCCGCACGGCCAAAACACCGGCACTTCGCCGTCGCGGATATCCACCGCGTCACCGAAATCGGGCTTGGAAATATCCTTGATGCCGATAACCGAGGGATCGCCGATATGGATGGGTGCACCGTGTACTTTGGGGATTTGCCCGGAAATCTGCACGGCCTGCACCACTTGGTCGTAAGGGATGGGACGCATGGAAACTACCATGTTGCCGTGCATGATGCCGGCCGGTTGGCAAGCGATGTTTGTGACGTACATGCTCACGTTTCGCCCCATAGTGTTGTGGCGCATCTCGATGCCGGCTTCCACCAGCTCAGATTCGAACGAAAACGAGCAGCCAATCACAAACGATACCAAATCATCGCGCCAATAATCGCTCACGTCGGTTACTTCGGTATCAAGCTTGCCGTTGCGATAGATGCGGTATCGGGGGAAATCCGTTGCGATATCGCAATCGCTCGCAATGGTGTGACACTGGCGCTGGCCCACTTCCGTTACTTCCAAAATGGGGCAAGGCTTGGGATTTCTCTGGGCGAACAGCAGAAAGTCATAGGCTTGCTCGCGCGGAAGCACAATCAGGTTCGCTTGCGCGTATCCGGGGCACAGTCCGCTTGTGGGCTTGTCGTATTTTCCGGAGCGGATAATATGGCGCATCTGTTGCGGCGTCGCGGTTGAAATATCCATATGTGCAGCCTTTCTATGCTGTGCTCGTGTGCCCTGTCGTGTTGGGTCGCGATCTCTGCGTCTCGGTGGTGTGCCCTGTCGTGCTGGGCCGCACTCTCTGCGTCTCGGTGGTGCGCCCTGCCGTGTTGGGTCGCATTCTCTGCGTCTCGCTGTGGCATCCTGTCGTGCAAAGGATTGCTTTATGCTTCGCCCTTCAAAAACTTCGCGATGAAACCGGTGTCGGTCTCACCTGCAATGAATGTTTCGTTTTGCAGAATCGAGTATTGGAAATCGAGGTTCGTATTCACGCCCACAATGACCATCTCGTCGAGCGCGGTGCTCATTTTAGCGATGGCTTCGCGTCTGTCGCTGGCGCGTACGATTATTTTCGCAATCATGGAATCGTAGTACGGCGTGACTTCGAAGCCGTCATAGGTGGCGCTGTCCACGCGCACACCGTTGCCCCCCGGCAGGTGCATTTGCAAAATCTTGCCGGGCGAGGGCATGAAGTTCTTTTCCGGTTGCTCGGCGTTGATGCGGCACTCGATGGCGTGTCCGCTGAACACTATGTCGTCCTGGCGAAACGAAAGCTTCTCGCCTGCCGCCACGCGAATCATCTCGCGCACCAGGTCGACGCGTGCCACGGCTTCGGTGACCGGATGCTCCACTTGAATGCGCGTGTTCATTTCCATGAAGTAGTAGTTCAAATCGTGGTCCATCAGAAACTCGATGGTGCCCGCGCTGGTGTATCCCACAGCCCGCGCTGCTCGCACGGCATCATCGCTCATGTGTTGGCGCACTTCGTCGGTGAGCAACGGGCTGGGACTTTCCTCAATCATTTTTTGGTGGTTGCGCTGAATAGAACAGTCGCGCTCGCCCAAACTGACCACGTTGCCATGGGTGTCGGCGATTATCTGAATCTCGATGTGATGAGGGTTCATCACGGCGCGTTCCAGATACATGGAATTGTCGCCGAACGCGTTTACGCTCTCGCGCTGCGCGATGCCGAACGTTTCGGTGAAGTCGTCTTCGCTTTGCGAAACGCGCATGCCTTTGCCACCGCCTCCGCTGGAGGCTTTAATCATGATAGGCCAGCCGACTTTACGTGCGGCTTCCAGCGCTTCGTCGGGGGAATGCAGCGCTTCCATGGTGCCCGGCACGACCGGTACTCCGGCATCGGCCATGGTGCGACGGGCGGCGCTTTTGTTTCCCATATGATCGATGACCTCGGGAGACGGCCCTATAAACACCAGATCATTTTCGCGGCAGAGCTTGGCGAACGTGCTGTTTTCGGCCAAGAATCCGTAGCCCGGGTGGATGGCTTGGCAGCCAGTTCCCTTCGCGGCGCTGATGATGGAGGGGATGTTCAAGTAGCTGTCGCGCGGCGATGGCGGCCCGATGCACACGCTTTCGTCGGCTAGGTACACATGCAGGGCATGGGCGTCGGCCGTGGAATAAACGGCAACGGTCTTTATGCCCATCGTGCGGCAGGCGCGTACGATGCGAACGGCTATCTCGCCGCGATTGGCTATAAGAATCTTATCGAACATAACGGCCCCGCGCTTCTATTGCGCGTTCGGCGTGGTCGAGATGCGAAACAGCGGCTGGTCGTATTCCACTTGTGTGCCGTTTGCGGCAAGCACTTCCGATACCACGCCGCTCGCGCTGGCGGTAATCTCGTTCATCATCTTCATGGCTTCGATAATTGCAAGCGTTTGACCAGCTAATACTTCCTGGCCAGGCTTCGCGAAAGGCTCCTCATCGGGACTGGGCGCAATGTAGAACATGCCCACCATGGGGCTGCGCACGATGATGGTGCCGTCATCAACGTCGTTGGGCAAAGCGGCTGCCTCGTGGCTTTCCACCTTGCCATGCAGCAGCGCCTCTACGCGTTCGGCCACATTGGGAAGCGTCGCGCTGCTGAAGGAACTGTGATTGCGTTCCAACTCTATCTTCGTCGTGCCGTCGTCGATTCGCAACGCGGTCAGTTCCGCCTTGTCCATTATCTCGATGAACTCTTCGATTTCCTTGCGGTCCATTACTGCTCCTCCTTCGAGCTGTCGATCCAAAGCGATTCGTGTTGTGAAAGCAGCGCCTGCTTTTCCAGAATGGGTTTCAAGCGGCGTGCGGTGCGTCTAGGGCTTATGCCGTCCGTGCTGGGTCTTCGTACCGATTTCGCCAAATCGTCGAAAACGCGTGCTTCTCGTCGGCACAAATCCTGCGCTTCATGCACGCTTATGCGCTGGAAGCGGACTTTCGTCCCGGGTTGGCATTGTACCAATTTGGGGATGTCCACACTGGCGACGGTGGCGATTTTCGCATAGCCGCCGGTGGTCTGCCGGTCGGCAAGCATGATGATAGGACGCCCATGCGAGGGAATCTGCACGGCGCCGAAAGCGATGCCGTCGGAAATAATGTCGCTGCCGCTCTTTGTTTCCACTTCGGGGCCGTCCATGCGATAGCCCATGCGGTCGCTTTTCACCGTGGTGGTGAATTCCTCGCCGAAAAAAGTGTCGAGGCCCGCTTGTGTGAACATGTTGTCTTGCGGTCCGGGAACTGCGCGCAGCTCCACAATGCCGCCCGCCTTGCCGTAGAACGTGTCGTAGGGCACCGAATGCGATCCCAGATTTGGCAGGTAGTCGACGGATTTGGTGGTGAATGGGATGTAGTCGCCCGGGTCGAGCGCTCGCCCGCGCCAACCGCCGATCTCGCATTTCATGTTTGTGGAACGGCTGCCCATGACTTCGGGTACGTTCAAGCTGGAGCCCGCGATGGCAAGGTAGCCGTACACGCCGCGGCGAGGCGCGCCGAAGCTCAGAATCGATCCGCGTTCCACCTGCAGGGCCGTGTACATGGGCACGGCCTCCCCGTTGATTGTCGGGCTGAAATCCGCACCGGTCAGAGCAATGAATGTGCCGGTGGTAAAGCGCACGGTTGGGCCTGCGAGCGCGAATTCGAGTACGCAGTCGTTGGGGCCGTTTTCCACCAGGATGTTTGCGATGTGGAAAGCGCGCGAATCCATGACCCCGCTGGGGCTGAAGCCGCTGCCCATGTAGCCGAAACGGCCCATGTCCTGCACGGTGGTGGTGACGCCGGGTTTTTTAATGACCAGACCCATGCGGCTATCCTTCTTCCGTGGTGATGTTGTATTCGTAGGCACCAGCAGCCAGTTGCGTTTCAATGGCCGCATACTCTGCTGCTGAAATGGGCTCAAAGCGCAGGTACTCGCCCGCTTCGTAAAGAATGGGCTTTTCGCGATCGGGGTCGTAGGGGCGCAGGGGCGTGCGGCCGATGATGCGCCAGCCGCCTGGGCTGGGCAGGGGGTACACGCCGGTTTGCGCGCCGCCGATGCCCACGCTGCCCGTTTCGATACGAGTGCGCGGCGTAGCGAGGCGCGGCGTATGCAGGCGCTCGTCCAAATCGCCCAAATAGGCGAATCCTGGCAGGAATCCCAACATGTCTATCAGGTAGTCTTTTGCTGAGTGAATGGCTATGACCTGGTTTTCCGTCAGGTGAGCGTGGGCAGCAACGTCTTTCAAATCGGGTCCGAAATAGCCGCCGTAGCATACGGGAATGTGCACGATGCGGCGAACGCTCAAATCGGCCGTTCCCAAATCGCGCAGTTTTCCACGAAGGCGCTCGGAAAGCTCGTCAAAGCCGATGACCAACGGGTTGTAGCAAATCATCAACGAACAGAACGTAGGTACCAACTCGACCACGCCGGGAATGGGATCATGCGACAGGTTATCGGCCGCCATCCTGATAAGCGTGGAGGTTTCGGGCGTGATGACGTTGGCGAACTTTAGGTTCAGCGCCGAATCTCCCGCGATTGTGATTTCGAATGCAGCCATGGTGCTTACAATACCCCCGGAGCCTGTTTTGCGTGTTCTTCTAAGCTTAATGCAACTGTGATAATTCAGTAAGCTCTGCAATAGGTTGTTAACATTTCGACAATCGAGGTGCGCTACACTCATATCTTAGGTTCGCGAAAAGGGGACGACTGCAACATGTGCGGCGAGTGAAACGAGCCGACGAATGAAGCAGGCACAAAGGGCGAACCAAGCAGAGCGAGCAGAACAGACTCGGCGAGTCGAAGCGAATGCAGCGGAATAAAGGGGATTTTATCACAAATGGACAAACTTCTGTTTTGGGGCACTTTTCTATTCTCATACACCATGCAGGCTATCACGGGGTTTGCGGGCAATATATTCGCTATGCCGGTAGGCGTGTTGACCATCGGCATGACCACTACCATATCCGTTCTGAATATCACCGGTTGTTTCGCGTGCGGGGCGGTGGCCCTGACGAACCTCAAACATGTGGCGTGGCGCGAGTTCTTCCGTATCACCATCACGATGGCAGTGTTTTTGGTGATAGGGATATGGGTCGACACGCTGTTTTCCGCAGATGCGCTGTTGAAGATATTCGGGGCTATCGTGCTGTTCGTGGGCCTGCAAAACATATTCTTGAAGAAACGGCCCATGTTGCCTGAATGGGCGCTGTGGGTGGTGCTGGCGCTGGCAGGCCTGGTGCAGGGCATGTTCGTATCGGGCGGTGCATTCCTCGTGATATATGCGCTGCAGAAGATTCTGGACAAAGACCAGTTCCGCGTGACCCTGTCGCTGGTGCTGACGGTACTGAACGGTTTCTATGCGGCCATCGAGATTATCGGCGGCAGCGTAAGCGCAGATGCGTGGGGTGTGGTGGCGGTGTGCATTCCTCTGAGCATTGCAGCTGTGCTGCTGGGTCAGTTCATTGAGCGTCGCATGAGCCAAGAGATATTCCTGAAAGTAACCTACTGGATGCTGGTGGGCATAGGCGTCACCCTCCTCGTAAGCTAAAAACGTGTCAGCGAACGTGTCAGCGGGACGTGTCGTTCGACACGTTTTTGCCCCATCAATTGTGATGATCGCACGTTTGGCAGCGAGCGGGTGCGTCAGCGGCAACATCGCGATAGAATAGCCCTGCCCATTTGCATATATCCTGCAGGATGGGAACTACACTTTCGCCTTTCGCTGGGCGCATCTGCTTGGCACCTGCCATGCGGCTTTAGAAAAGCGACCATTTTCACATATCCATGACCGAACTGCGCTAAACTCTACTCTTCACTATATTGGTTATGCGGCATTCGCGGCCTCGGCAAGCTGTGCGGGTGTTGTTTGCGCATGTTATACCACGGAATGCGCTTTGGGTTTTTAAGGGTTTATCGTACATGGAAAAGTATTTGTTCTGGGCCGTCTTCTTCGTCGCCTACACCATGCAGGCGGTCACGGGGTTCGCGGGCAATATATTCGCTATGCCGGTCGGGGCATCGACCATCGGCATGTCCACGGCTATCTCGGTTCTGAATATCACTGGGTTTTTCTGCTGCGGCGTGGTGGCCGTGGCAAATATAAAACACGTGGCATGGCGCGAGTTTATCCGCATCATCGTGGTGATGATTGCGTTCATGCTGGTGGGAATATGGATTGATACGCTGCTTTCAGTGGATTCCCTGCTGAAGATATTCGGCGTGATTGTGTTTGCGGTGGGGATGCAGAACATCATCATGAAGAAACGTCCGTTACTGCCGGAGTGGGCGTTGTGGGTGGTGCTGGTATTGGCGGGCATCGTGCAGGGCATGTTTATTTCTGGCGGTGCATTCCTCGTGATATACGCGCTGCAGAAGATATTAGACAAAGAGGAATTTCGCGCAACGCTGTCCCTTGTATGGATGGTGCTGAACGGCCTGTATGCTGCAATCGCGATTGCGGGTGGGGGAATAAGCGCGGAAGCAACGAGTATTGTGGCGGTGTGTATCCCTCTGGGTTTGGTGTCGGTGGTGCTGGGGCAGTGGATCGAGCGCCGCATCAGCCAAGAGGTATTTATGAAACTGACGTATTGGATGCTCGTGGGCATTGGCGTGGTGCTGATCTTCCGGTAACGCTATCGCGGCAGGCGCTCTATTCGCTCAGACTCATTTGCCTCAAATCCATTTGTCTCAGGTTAGATGGTGTTGCCCAAGGCCACTGAGTCGATAAAATCCTTGAAAGGTGCGAGGTCGCAGATTTCGGCAACGGTTACTTTCCCTGCAACCGCTTCGATGGTGGTTGATGCGGTACCGCCGAGCACGCAGACCGGTCGGCCATTCGCGTTTTCGTCTAGATGGGCAGTCGTTGTCTGTGCGCCTTTCGGCTCGTGCTCGCACAAGCCAGGTTTCATGACCATCATCGTTATTGTTTCATCTGCGCGAATGCAGGGGTCAGAACATGATCCGGTTTGCGCGGAAAGGCCGCTGGGCACGTCCACGGCGAGGATGTGCTTCCTATACGTGGAGCGCGCCGAGTTCGCACGATCAATCCATGCGTCCATAGGCGGGCGCACCTTCGTGCCCGAAAAGCCGGTACCCAAAAGCGCGTCGACAACTACGTCAGCGTGGCGGATGGCGTCGGCGACAACTCCGTTATTTGGCATGACCAGCACGTGCAGGGTTCCACTTGCGCTATCGGCGGCATCTTGCGATGTGCCCGATTCGCGGACAGCGCGCTCGGCTGCTTCGTGAGCAGGCTCGGCCGTAATCGACGAGGCGGCCTTCGGCGTGATAAGCGTTACGTCAAAACCGTTTTTAACCAAGAGCTCCGCGGCCACCCATCCGTCGCCTCCGTTATTGCCAGCCCCAGCAAGCACGCACACGTTGCCTGGTTTGCCAAGCTCGGTCTGCACGGCATCTGCGACCGCCTGCCCAGCCCGGCGCATCAAAGTGGCAAGGGTTGTGCCTGATGCGGCGATACGATGTTCCAGTTCGACGACGTCGACGACGTTCAAGACGGGTGCAGGGGTTGCGTTCATAATGACTTCCTTTGTTCGGATGGAAAGTAGTATATCGCATTCTCGATAGGTAACGAAAATCCCTGCGGTAGGCGTTTCGAATATGCGTATGCGGGCTCAGGCATACATCGCATCGACTCGCAGGTCGCGCAAGCTGCAGTGTTCACACAGAATACAATCGATGCTGCTCTCGTTGCAGGAAAGCCCGGCGGCTTCCTCCTTCGCCTGCTAATCGTACTCGCTGCTTTGCCTGTGACTATCGTTTCCTAAAGCCCTCTTCCTTTTCGCCGATGACCGCCGCGTCTCCTCCCTCGTGCGCGGTCATCGGCATTTTCCTTGTAAGGCGATTGCATCGTGCTAGAATCTAACGCACACGAAAACACACGCGCCGTGCACATGCAAAGGGCCGCTTCACGCAGCGGTTATCAGGCGTTTGCAGGCGACAAGCAGGGAAGAGGCAGAAATGTTCAACCAGAAGATGCAGGAGTTGGGGCAAGCGCCCTCGGCTATTCGCGAGCTGTTCGCCTATGGGCTTCAGCGCAAGGCTGAAATTGGCGATGACAAGGTGTTCGATTTCAGCATCGGCAACCCCAGCGTGCCGGCGCCCGCATCAGTGGGACGCGCTATTGTGGAATTGGGGCAAATGCCCGCGCAAGATGTGCATGCCTATACGCCCTCTGCCGGCGATGCTGGTGCGCGCAAGGCTATCGCCGATTCGCTGAACAGGCGTTTTTGCGAGTCGTATGCTGCCGAAAATGTATTCATCACATGCGGCGCGACCGGTTCCTTGAACGTGTGCATGAAGGCATTGATTGAGCCCGATGACGAATTTATCGTCGTATCGCCGTTTTTCCCGGAATACCGTGTGTGGATTCAAAATCACGGTGCGAAATGCGTGGAAGTGCCTGCACGTGAAAGCGATTTCCAAATCGATTTGCCAGCCGTGAAAGCTGCTATCAACAATCACACGAAGGCCGTCATTATCAATAGCCCCAACAATCCGGTGGGTGTGGTTTACTCGCGCGAGAACCTGGAAGGGCTGGCCGATGTCCTGCGCGATGCGTCTGCGAAAAACGGCAGCCCCATATTCTTGATGTCAGACGAGCCCTATCGCGAGCTGGTTTTCGACGGTCTGGAAGTGCCCTGGGTACCAGATATCTACGAGAATACGCTGGTGTGCTATTCGTGGAGCAAGTCGCTTTCGCTGCCAGGCGAGCGCATCGGATATGTGCTGGTGCCGCCTACGGTGGCCGACTGGCGCAACATTTTCTTTGCTATCTGCGGTGCCGCTCGCGTGCTGGGGCATATCTGCGCGCCGGCGCTGTTTCAGAAAGTAATCGAGCGCTGCGTTGATGAACCTGCTGATGTGGAAGCGTATGCGCGCAACCGCAAGCTGCTTACGGACATAATGGATGAGCTGGGCTACACCTACATTCAACCGCAAGGGGCGTTCTATTTGTGGCTGAAGGCGCTCGAGCCTGACGAAAAGGCGTTTTCCGCCCGCGCGAAATCGCACGAGCTGCTATTGGTGCCAAGTGAAAGCTTCGGCGTGAAGGGTTGGGTGCGCATAGGCTACTGTGTAAGCGAGCAGGTGATTACCGGGTCGAAGGACGCATTTGTCGCGTTGCGTGCCGAATACGAATAAAGGCGGTAGGCTTAACTATTTTGAGGGCTTCGACGAGGCGTAGGTTTCGTCGAAGTCTTTTTTGTACTTGTTTACACCTGACGAATCATTGTCAGCTAGAACAGGTGCAGTAATTTCAGAGGTGTGGGAAGACGGGTTGTCGTACTGCAAGCTGATGCGGAAGCCCTCGCACAGAACCGATACTCTTTGCAAGAGGTCGTTTTGAAGCCGTGAGACATTTTGATAATCGTCATAGATTGCAGATGCCGTGCCGATGCCTAAAGATTCAACTTCATCGATTGACGTCTGGATTTCAGCTTTCAGCGCATCGCATACAGCTGCTTTCGCCGTACGCGTAGTGCGGTTGCTGGTGTTGTAGGCCGTATCATAGGTGGCCGCGCAATCGCGTATACGCTGGTCGAATCCGGAAAGCTTGTTATAAGCCGCCATCAGCGAATCGAATGCCGAAACATCAGTTTGATCTGCGATGGTGTCGCTGGCCGTGCGCGTGTCGGTGGCAGAACTTGCGGCAGTCGAAGCGCCTGATGTAGCGGAAGTGGCAGTGCTCGTTGCGGTTTGCGAGGTACTCGTCTGCGTCCAAGGCTTTAAAACCACGATTACAAGTGCGACTACAATCAAAATTGCCACGACGATGAGAGCGCCTTTTCTGCCCGAGCCGCTTTTCGCGGGGTCTGGCGCAGTAAACGACGTGGAAGTTTGCTCCCCCGGATGCTGAGGGTTTTCACTCGGGTCGTATCCGGTGATGGGGCGCATGACCGCCGTCGAACCCTTCACGTACGCAGAGCTGTCTATAGTCCCGCCATTCACGACATCGAAACCGGCCATGTTCTTGCTTGGCGATGAGGTGTCGATCTCGGGAAGGTTCATGATAGGACGGCTACTCTTTTGACCGCTTTTTTTGGAAATGGGCGAAATCACCACGGTCTTATCGGCATCGGAGAGTTTAGTGATAGGTGCGATTACCACGGTCTTGTCACTGTCGGAAACCTTGCTCGCAGGTGTGCCGACGGTGCCCTCCTCGACATCGGTCTTTTCTGCTTTAGTCTTCGTGGCTCCAAAAGATTGCCGATTGGAATCTTCTGATTGAGCGGGGGCAACAGCTTCTTGCGCAACGGAGCTTGACTGGTCTGTTTCCTGCATTTTAGGCATGGAAGAATCTAAGGAGGCAGACGATTTGGCAATCTCACCCTCGTTTTCCTCGCGAGAACGGGCGTGCTCTACTGGCGCGCCGCATTGTGCGCAGAAACGTGCGTTTTCCGTTAGCTGAGCACCGCAGCAAGTGCAAAAATCAAGAGCCATGCTCCTCCGATCGTTTCCAGGGTTGCGTTACTCAATAGATTATAACGAACGAAGCACATGGCGTTGTGTACTTTCCACGAAGCGTGCGGTTTGAAGGGGGTGCGTTACGATTTCGCAAAGGCGAAATCTTCCTGAACGCTGTCACGACCATGCCTTTTCGGGCGGTAGGTCTGGATTGCGCGATTGCCACTTTTCGACCTGTTTACTCGAGAGCACCTACGTGAATCGATAATGATATAGCATATACGTTACAATCGCACAATCCGCAGGCATGAACCTTTGCATCGCGGCTGCGAACAGTGAAGCGCACGTCCTGAACAAGACGTATAATCGGACGGTAGGAATTCGTTCGAAAGGCACGTCTATGGCAAACGAATCAGCTTCCGCAAACCAAACCGCAGCTAACACCTCCGCTCCCGACTCTCAGCAGCCCGAAGGCGGCAATTCGAAGGTAGCCGTTATCGCGGCAATCTGCGGCAACATCGGGGTTGGCGTGGTCAAGTTCATCGCGGCGGCCATATCAGGCTCATCGGCCATGCTTTCCGAAGGCGTGCATTCGGTGGTCGACAGCGGAAACGACATCCTTATACTTCTGGGACTGAAAAAGTCCGAGCAACCGGCCACGCCGCTGCATCTTTTCGGTTACGGCAAGGAACTGTATTTTTGGACGCTGGTCGTCGCGCTGCTAATCTTTGCTTTGGGCGGCGGCATTTCCATGTGGGAAGGCGTGCGAACCATTAACTCGGTCGGACCTGATACGGTACTGGGCGACCCCACGCTCAGTTATATCGTGTTAGTGGCGGCGGCCGCAATCGAGGGCACATCGCTTGGCATCGCTATCAAGCAGTTCAACAAAGCACGCGGAAGCGTGAGCCCCTCGCAGTTCATCAAAGATGCCAAGGATCCGTCGCTCTACACTGTTGTATTGGAAGATTCTGCTGCTGAACTGGGATTGCTGTTTGCATTCTGCGGCATATTCTTCGGACATTTGCTGCATAACCCGTATTTGGACGGAGTCGCATCTATCGCCATCGGGCTATTATTGTGCTTTGTGGCCATCATATTATTGCGCGAAACGAAGGGTTTGCTTATCGGGGAAGGCATGCAGCACGATGAGCTGGAAGAGATACAGCAAATAGTGGAAGGCAATGCGAAAGTCGATTCATGCGGCAGGATTCTGACCATGTATATGGGGCCGCGCAACCTGATGGTGGCAGTGGATGCCGGGTTCAAAAAGCAGGCGAGCGCTGATGAAGTGCTGCACGCGGTCGACGAGATAGAGAGAGAAATCGTCGACCGCTTTCCCCAAACCGACTGCATGTTCATAGAGGCTGAAGGTTTGAAGCAGGTCCGGGCGCAGCACGATGAATTCGAGGCACTCGCCGACGAGGATGACGAGCACTGAATTCCGAAGGAGGTCGGTTTTGACGTTGCGCAGATGGTGCGTGGCGCTTCGTCGGGTTATTCATTCCTCAAGTTACTGATACCTTCTCTTGCGGTAACAGGGTCAATTCAAACCTAATAGTCGGTATATGTCAATAATAAACGGGCGAGAATTCCGGTATATGTCGAAAACTTCCGTGAAAATCAAGTTCAAAATCAGCCGCTAAAAATGCGAAGCCAGTTTTGCTGAATCAGAATTCGGTGCGGGTGCGTTTTGGGCAATAAGGGCAGGAAAGGTGTTCGTTTTCGCAGGGGTGCTCTTCTGTATTCATCGAGCATTGGCTTGCATGGCAGCAATTTTGCGCGTAATCACACATTTCGAATGCGCCGCCTTCGATATATATCGCCTTGCCGCCAACTAGTGCGGCTGCGATTTTTTTTCGCGCGCTGTCATAGATGGCCTGCACCGTTGTTCGCGAGACGTTCATTCGGTCGGAGCATTCTTCCTGAGTTTGCCCGATGTCGTCTATCAGTCGGATGGTTTCGAATTCGTCGACGGACAGGCGAATCGCATCGCATGCATTCGATCCCGTGGGGGTTTTGCAAGGAGCGAATGCCGTGTATTCCGGCAGTGCGCATATCCTTCTTGGTTTTGGCGGGCGCGGCATAACATCCTTTCATGCTGATGCCTGTTAGTATACGCCGTTTCCGTCAAATGTTGGAAACATCCCAATGAAATGCACCCCCACTGCAATCTGTTCGAAATTATCGAAAGAATGGAACTACTTCAAATCGGGGTAGGCGCGCTATGAATTGGTGAGAGTGTTTGAAGCGGGCGGCATCAAGAAACGACCTTGTGCTTTCCCTCCCATGCTCTTTTCCACGTGGCGGGAATTTGGAATTAACGAAGTGGCAATTGTTTCATTCCGCGCGGGGGAGTACGATTTAACCGCAGCAAAAATGTGTGAGTCCAAAAGGTGCCCGCGCAAAGCTGGGGCGTATGTCGCTTTAGATATAAGCGGCAACCGCGCAAAACGAAAGGAAGTTTGCCATGGATAAAACAGTAGCGAAACTCTTGAACGAGCAGATTAACAAGGAATTGTATTCGGCGTATCTGTACCTGTCTTTCGCCGACTTCTACGAAGAGCAAGGCCTGAAAGGCTATGCCAACTGGTACATGATTCAGGTGCAGGAAGAGCGCGACCACACGCTTATCATGCGCAATTTCATGCATGCGGAAGGCGAGAAAATCACGCTGGATGCCATTGCTCAGCCTGATAAGACGCTCGTGAATCTCATCGATCCGCTGGAAGCCGGTCTGGAGCACGAGAAGTACGTGACCTCGCTCATCAACACTATTTATGCAGCCGCCGAAAAAGCCCATGACTACCGCTCGATGCAGTTTTTGGATTGGTTCATCGCCGAGCAGGGCGAAGAAGAAGAAAACGCTCGCGACATGGTGGACAAGATGAAGCTGTTCGGTAAAGATGCCAAGGCGCTCTACGATCTTGATCAGGAATATGCCGCTCGCGTGTATAATCAGGCAAGCCCGCTGGTAAAGGCCTAAGCATTTACTTTCGCATCTGCGAAGGCGCAGATTCTGCTGCCACTGATATCTCGGTGCGCAGCGGGTCTGCGCCGCTTTTGTTTCTTGTGGCCGCCTTTAATCTGGCTACGTTCAAATCAGTTTCGATAGCAAGGAGCACCACGTATGGAAAACTTTGGATTCTGTGTACCTACCGATTTCACTTTTGGCAAAGGAGCCGAAGGCGCAATTGGCAAGAAGCTTGCTGATGCAGGCGTGCACCGCGTACTTCTGCATTACGGACAGGGTTCGGTTCTGAAAAGCGGCCTGCTGGATCGTGTGGCGGCGTCGCTTGACGAAGCGGGCGTGGAATACGTGAAGCTGGGCGGTGTGCGTCCGAACCCTGAAATAGGCTTGGTGCGCAAAGCCATCGAGCTGGTACGCGAGAATGAAATCGATGGCATTGTAGCTGTGGGCGGTGGCAGCGTAATCGATTCGGCAAAGGGCATCGCTGCAGGTGCGCGCCATGAAGGGGATGTGTGGGAACTGTACAGCCATGTGGGTCGCGGTATGGTGCCTCTGCCAAACGGGGCTCTGCCTATCGCGGTCGTGCTGACCATTCCAGCTGCAGGCAGCGAGGCCAGCGCTTTCAGCGTGGTCACCAACGATGAGCTGGGTCTGAAAAGTTCGCTGGGATCGCAGCTTTTGCGTCCGAAGTTCGCGTTCATGAATCCGGAGCTTACGTACACGTTGCCGCCGTATCAGACAGCATGCGGCTGCACCGATATGTTCGCGCATTTGCTGGAGCGCTATTTCGGCGACGGACAAGCCGTGCCTGTTACCGACAACATGATTATCGGTCAGATGCGCGCCATTCGCAGCGAAGCACCACGTGCGCTTGCTGATCCGGAAGATTATGAGGCTCGGGCGAACATCATGTGGACGGCCATGCTGGCCCATTGCGGAATCGCCGGGTGCGGTCTAGTCGAGGATTGGGCCACTCATGGCATGGAGCACGAACTGTCTGCGTTTGATCCCTCGATTGCCCATGGCGCTGGTCTTGCCGTGATGTTCCCCGCTTGGATGCGCTATGTGTATGCGGAAAACTCTGCGCGTTTCATCACGTACGGACGCGAAGTGTTCGGTCTGCAGGAAAGCGGCGACGTGAATGCCGACGCCCTGCGTGCCATTGAGGCAACTCAGGAATTCTTCACCAGTTTAGGAATGCCGCAAACCCTAGGCGACTTGGGCGTGAAGGAAAAGGATATCGAGGGCCTACTGCCCACATTGCGCCAGAACAAAGGGGATGTGTTCGGCAGCTTCAAGAAACTCACCATCGACGACGCTCGCCAGATTTATCGCATGGCGCTGTAGGCGCCGTTGCTATAACGTTGCAATGCGGCGATAGGGTCTTGCTGATGACCGGGGCGTTCTATGAGCTCGCCCCGGTCATGCCATTATTGTAATTGCGTAATTCAGCAGTTCAGAAGATCGCTATGGCTTCCTGTTCTTACGGCGGTCAGAATTAAGGCATCATTATCCAACTTGTAGATAAGTAGCCAGTCTGGCTCGATGTGACACTCGCGATGCCCTCCATAGTCTCCGGATAGAGGATGGTCATGTATCCTTTTCGGCAGGGGCTTCTGGTGAGCAATCAGGTCGAGAATGCCATGAAGCTTGGACATATCTTTACCTTGCCGTTCGGCTTTCTTGAAGTCTTTTTTGAACTTGGCCGTAAACTTAATATCTAGCATTATCAGTCTTGCTCAAGGGCTACAAACATATCATCTACAGTCTTGTATGGGCCAGATAGATTGCGATTGTTATTGGCGTCGTCCATTGCTGCAAGGGTTTCGGTACTGAATCCGTAGGGATTTGAGGGATCAAAGGGAAAGCCGCCCCGTTTATTGAATGCGCAGACAAACATGCGGATGGCATTGCTTGGAGTAGTGCCGATGCTGTCGCATATTTCTGCGAATGTTTGTTTTTCGTCGTGACGTAGTTTGGCGGAGACGGGCTCCATCGTTATTGCATTGCTCATCAGTAACTCCCTTCATGGTATTACAATAGCATGCTTAGGTATGCTATTGTAATACCATGAAGTACTATAATCAAGAGAGCTGAGCGCTGGAGGATTGCAATTTTGAAGCCCAGAATTCAAACCCTCAGAATTCCCCGCAGTCCCGAATGGCTTTGTGCTCTACGAATTCGCCCCGGTCATGCCATTTACGATAGAAGAAACGATGGAAATGATGATGCTGGCCACGAAAGCCGACCCGAACGTTTCGATATAGATGCCCTGTGCGAACAGGGTACCCGCGCACCAGCTAGCCAATTCCAGCATAAGCGCATTCACAACAAGATAGAAGATGCCTAGCGTTAGTACCGTGATGGGCAGGCTCAGCACCTGCATCAGCGGTTTGATGGAAACGTTGATCAGCGCTAGGAACAGAGCCACCAGCACTACGGGCATCCACGATGAATCGCCGCCGACTATATCTATACCGGGCACGAGCCATACTGCGCAGGCAACTGCGATTGCGCAACCCAACCAACGAAGAATGAAATTCATAACGACCTCTTACTATATTTCTGACGTTACCGATATTGTAAGAAATAAACCAACGTCATGTGCCACAATGGGCATATGAGTGAACGAACTGTTGAAATATGCCCACTTTGGCACACGTGCGGCGCATGCACCTGCATAAACGTGCCCTATGGCGAGCAGCTTGCGAAAAAGCAGGCTTACGTTGCGGAACTCTTCGACGAAATCGCCGGGGAAAATTGCGTATGCAACGCGATTTTGGGAATGGATGACCCCTTCCGATTCCGCGATAAAATCGTCTCTCCTTTTGCCTATGGGAAACGCACATCGCAAGCACCTCGGCGCGACGTGAAGGGCAAAGGCAATCGCGACGAGCGAGGCAGCCGTGGCAAGGACAAGGGAAAAGGCGGCCGCGATAAGCGCGAGACCCGCCCGATTCTGTGTGGCATGTACGCCGCGCATTCACACCGTATCGTTGCCGTGTCCACATGTCCGGTCGAGCACGAATCGGGTAGGCGCATCATTGCGGCGGTAGCCTCGCTTATGCGCAAGTGGGACATCAAACCCTACAACGAAGACGCGGGGACGGGTTTCCTGCGTCATGTGGTGGTTCGCGTAGGGCACAACAGCGGGGAAGTGCTGGTAACGCTGGTTACGAACGGTGAGGAATTTCCCGGGTCGCGCAACTTCGCCCGAGAGTTGGTGAAGCGTTGCCCGGAAATAACGACAATCGTGCAGAACGTGAACACGCGGCAGACGAACGCCATTTTGGGTCGTGATGAGCGCACGCTCTTTGGCCCCGGATTCATTTTGGATACGCTGTGCGGCTTAAGCTTCCGCATATCGGCGCACTCGTTTTACCAGGTAAACGCAACGCAGACCGAGGTGTTGTACCGTTGCGCCATACAGATGGCTGGTTTGGACGAATCGTTGGGCGCGGCTGCTGGTGATGCTGCCGTCGCAGGCGTCGGTACCGCCGAGGGTGCTGCTGGCGCCGGTGCTGCTGATGCCGTCGTCGGCAATACCGCTCGCCCGCTCACAGTAATCGATGCGTATTGCGGTACGGGCACCATCGGGCTGGTTGCTGCGGCGACCTCCGAAAACGTGCACGTGATCGGCGTTGACAGCGTGGAGTCGGCCATCGTCGATGCGCGCCAGAACGCACGGCACAACGGCATCGAGAACGCCGAATTCGTAGTAGGGGACGCAGGTGAATTCATGCGCCAGCGCGCAGCGGCGATTGCGCAGGTCCGTGCAGATGCGGCTGCTGACGCTGCTACGAGCGCTGATGCTGTCAGCGCCGCCACTGATGCAGACACTGCTACTGCGGCTGCTGACGTGCTGTTTCTGGATCCGCCGCGTGCCGGTGCGAGCGTTGAATTCATCGATGCTGCGGCGCTCATGGCACCCGCTCGCATCGTCTATATTTCGTGCAACCCCGAAACGCAGGTGCGTGATGTGCGGCAGCTGATAAGCAAGGGCTACAGGCTCGACCGCATCCAGCCGGTCGACATGTTTCCCCATACCGACCACGTGGAGTGCGTGGTATTGCTGTCGAAACCAAGGAAGTAGCGCAAGAGGCGCAATGGCCGCCATGCTCGGTGATTCCGGGATTCAAAAATGGAATCGTGAAATCGCAAAAGGGAGAGAAACGCAGTTAAAGCCAAAAGTTGGGCTTTGCGTTGTATTCCTCAATCTCGTCAGCGGTGATAGCTGGATAAATAGCGTTGCCGGATAGGTTGTCCACGTTCATCTGTCGGAATCTTTCCACGCTTTCCGCATCGTTCAAGTAACCCACCGCAACAGTGAATCCCTTCGCCTTCGCAAGGTCAAGCAGTTTTTGAACGCGTTCGCTGCACTCGGCATCACGGCAACAGCGCCCCGTCGCGTCCTTGCTGAGTTTTACGATATTGGGCGAGAAATCTATGGCATCGTCTGAGGTAAACGAAGAGTAATTCTTGAAGCCGAATTTCATGTTCAGCTCGCGCGCACTGTCGATTCCTCGCATTCGGTCGTACTGGCTGCGCATTTCCGAATTGAAGCACAGGCACAGACGGGAAGGAGCATAGTGCGTGTCGTCTAAAAACTGCTTCAGCTCTTTGTTGTTCAATAATTGCTGGGGCATATATCCCAAGGTGACGACACTGTCAAAATGCAGTCCTGCAAGTTTTTTGATTTCCAAAACCAGTTTTTCGAAAATCACCTTGTCCAGTTCGTAGAGCATATTGTGAAACTTTGCCACCAGCTTCATGGAATCGATGTCCATCGTGACAGCTCCCGCGCCAATGGGAAACATTTCCAAGGTCACGATTCGACCTGTGACCACATTAACATAAGGGATGTAAATGAATTCAATCCTCTTGTTCTCTGCGATATCTTTCATGACATCGAATTGGCTGTGAATGCTCAGATACGTTTCTCGGTCCGTCTCATCGAAGAACCTCAGTCCGCCTTTGTTGAACTGCTTGACGCGTTCCATTGAGAAATCCGCGAATTGCACAAGCTGCCTGCAGTCGGTTCCGTCTTCGGGGTATCGGGCAATCCCCGTTGAAAAGCGAAGCGTGCTCTTCGTTTCTGGGGAGATGTCGAAAGGCTCATCATCATTGATTCCGATGATGCAGCTGTCTCGCTGAAATGCTGAAGGGAAGCCGCCGATGCAAACCGCGAATTCGTCTCCGCTCAGGCGTGCGATGGCAAAGTCTTCTGCGGGAAGGTCCTCGCTTGCGGAAGCGCCCTGGAAGAAACGCGTCAGTTTCTGCGCCATGGCAACAAGGTAGCGATCCCCCGCCGCATGCCCCCAATAGTCGTTCATCTTCTTCAAATCGTCGAGGTCGATGTAGGCAATCAGCCCGAAACGGCCTTCTGCTAAGATTTCCTCGCAGCGCTTGTAAAACGCCATAGAGGATAAAAGTCCGGTAAGGTTGTCACTCATGCTGCGCAGGTGCAATTTTTCTTTTTCCTGCATCAAATGGGAGAAATCGGTCAGGGCGTATGCGTGGCCGTCCTGTGACGCAGTACAGGAAAAGAGGAAGCACTCACAGGTATCTTTGCAGACAATGAAGAATTCGCTTCTGTCACAGAGGGCATCTTCGGGAAGTTCCGTAAAGTTTTCATCTACGAAAACAAAGTGCTTTGCGCGGTAGTGGCGAAACAGGGCATTTATGAGTTCGCGGTGATTGGTTATGGGTTCGGAATTGCAAAAAGGCGGTATCTTATTCCAGCAGATGGAGTGGTTCTGACAGGAAGCACGGCCTGCCTGTTCAATGCCTAAAAAGCACGTGGGAACAGTATCACGCCAAGGGGCTTCTTCGCAGGAAGCATTTTGCGGCAGAGGATTGGCGCGGGACGATAATCGCGTTCCCTGCGCGCTGTCAAACGTCTTCTTAGTGCCCATAATCTCTCCCCTGATTCGAAAGACCATGCAGATATGCTGCATGTTGTATGGGTTGTCGCTCACGCTGCCAAGGACAACCGAGATAAAACGCGACGCTTACCTCTCAACACTATCCTTCCCCGACAGTATCGCAAATTCCCGAGCCCAACGATACGGGCTTTGCGTAATAGTTTCCTTATCCGCTACTTTTTTACGACTTTTTTGCGAACCCGTACTTGCGTGGAGCCAAAGGCAGCCGTTGCTGCAAGTGCCGAGGCCAAAGTCGAACATATCAGAGCGAAGGTTGCCGCAGCGGCTGCATCGTCGGTGGCTGCCAATGCATAGGCGGGTTGAGCATTGACGCTGGTGTCGCTTGCGCTATCGCCAACAATGGTGGCTGTGGTACCATCATCTGTTTGCGCGTCTTGATCTGGCGCGGGGTCGGGTACAGGGTCGGCTGAGTCTTTGAACACGATGCGCCCCTCGCCATTTTCGTTTGAATAAGGGCTGCCCACAATACCGCCTAATGTGGTTGAAAGGTAATCTGCAATCGCATCTCGGTCAAAGCCTCCGTCGGCTACGAGCACGGTGGCGTCTTTGAACATGGAAAACCCGTCACCTCCGTTGCGGACGAAGTAGGAAGTTGCGGAAACGGTATATTGTGCCGACGGATCAATCCGAACGCCACCAACCTGCACATTTTGCACGCGGCGCAGGCCGCTCACTTCAACGAATTGGCCTTCATCGTTGGTTACTACCGACGAAGGAATATCGGTGCGTATCTGATACGACAAACCTGATACTTGCAGGAAGCCTCCGTTAGGCGCAGGGTATTTTCTTGCACCCATTTCCAAAGCATCAAGAATGCTCTGCCCCGATGTAGTGATCTTGCACAGTCTATTGCCGAAAGGGGCGACCTGCGTCACGTCGCCGTAGGTTATTGTGCCTGCGGATATGTCGCTGCGGATACTGCCACCATTGGCCAAGCCGATATCTGCATCAAGGCTGGTGCGATAGGCATCTGCCACAAGGTCTCCCAGATTCGTTTCCTGCAGACGTGTTGCTGCTGCTATTACTTGGCCAGATTCATCGCGATTGGTGGCTTTGAGAAGAACTGAGGTGGTTGCGACTTCCCTCTTCAATAAATCTGACAGCTTTCTTTCCGTCTCTTCAACATAGGCGGCGGTGGTGCCGTTTTGGGTAACAGGTGGATTGACCAGGTTTGCGGTAATGGTGTTTTGTTCTGGGTTGATTACGATTTGGCCATATGTCGCCAGTTTTGTGCCCGTTTGCGCGATTTTAACTGTCTTGCCGGTTTTATTGGGAACATCTTGCTCGTATTCTTCGTGAGAGTGTCCATCGATGATTACGTCGATGCCCGATGTGTTGGCTGCAACTGCCGAAGAAGTCCACTGACTCGTTATGCCTGACTGCCCCAAATGGGCAACCGCAACAACATAATCTGCGCCAGCCTCACGCGCGTTATCCACGCTGCTCTGCACACGGTCGTAGAGTTTCTGCCCGGTATCGTCTTGGCAAAAACCGTAAATGAAGTTCCCGTTGTCGTCTTGAAAGATTGTGGGCGATGCCGTGGTAAGGCTTTCGGGCGTTGTGATGCCCACGTAGGCTATCTTCGTTGAGCCATAATCGATGATCTTATAGGGTGAGAACACGGTTGAATTTGTGGCGAGGTCATCGAAATTACAACATACATAGGTTGCGTTTGCTTTTTGCAACAACGTCATCAGGTCGGTTAAACCTAAGGTGAACTCGTGATTGCCCGGGGCGGCTATGTCGTAGCCCACCTGGTTCATGATGTCGATAGGATATTCGCCCTTCGATAAGGCACCGAGCGCGTTGCCCTGAATCGCGTCGCCGGCATCCACCAATGTGACGTTGTTTTCCCCATAGGTGCTTTTTGCATCGATGGCCGCTTGGGCTATGCCTGCGTATCCGATAGCCGTACTGCTGCCTTCGACTTCGCAGTGCACGTCGTTGGTATGAATGATGACTATGGGCGATTTCGCAGCGTCATCGGCCCAGGCGCGAGGGGTGTTTGCGCAGGCAGCCAGCGTAAAGGCAATGGATAAAGCGACGGCGGCAAGTATCGCACATAATCTATGCGCCCGGGTGGAGGTCGCGCAAGTGACAGGGGCTTTCGTTATGTGGGAGGCATACATGGTCAGGTTGCCTTTCTTCGGCGAGGCGATGCATGGTGCACGCGAGAGCATTTTACCTCATTACGAGCGACTCTGGAATTTGGGTATCGAGCTTCTCGAATGCTCAGTTGCGCAAAGCTGCTATTTCACGGTTGGTTCGGATGCGGCATCTATTGCCGACGGGGAAAATATCCCCATACCATCTTTATACCGTCGCTGATACGATTGCGCTGCAAACGCAAGCAGTGCCAGAAAAGAAGGGAACACACATGAGGTTACCGCTCATACGCCATCGCGAAAGGCGCGGAATCGTGGTCGGGTGCGGCCAGCTAGGTGCGCTTCTGGCGAAGGATCTGGGTGATCGTGGGTACAGCATGACCGTTATCGACTTGGACCCTGAAGCGATGCATCGCCTCGATGAAAGCTATGGCGGCTATACGGTGGTGGCCGATGGAACCGACGTGGACGTGTTGGAGGCCAATGGTATCGCGGATGCCGATATTCTGGTGTCAACAACCGATCAAGACAACAAAAATTTGATGGTGGCCGAAGTGGCCAGTCGAGTCTACGGCGTGGCCCGCGTCTACCTGCGGCTAAACGACCAGAAGAAAAAGGCTTTGGTTGATGGCTTCAATATTGAAACCATGTGTCCGTTGCGTCTGTGCGAAGACGAGTTCTTCCGGCTTTCCGGAATGGACGGGGAAAGCTCGTCGGGCGCGGGCCGGGAAAACGTGCAAACCGACAAGGGGAGGAGCGCCGAGCAATGAGAATATGCGTGGCTGGGTCGGGAATACAGGCGGACTTCCTGATTGCTTCCTTGAAGGAGAAAGGTCATTTTGTGGTTGCTGTGTGTGACGAGCGCATGCAAGCAGAGCACTTAAGCGAGAAATACGACATCCCCGTGGTATTTGGGGATCCTACCAAGCAGTACGTGCTTGATGATGCCGACATGGATGGCTTCGATGTCCTTATCGCCATTACGAAAAGCGATGCTGACAACTTGGTTATCTGCCAGAGCGCGCAGCGTTTCTACGGCGTGCGCAAGCGCGTGTGCACGGTAAGCAACCCGCGCAACGTAGAGGTGTTCAACAAGTTGGGGGTGTCGGTGGCCATCAGCGCCACGTATTTGATTGCGTCATTAATCGAGCGCGCTTCAACTGCGGAAACGCTGAACGATGCGCTGGAGAACTACTCCCTATGAAACTGCGAAACATGAAAATACTCGACGCGATAACAGCGAGCGCAAAGGCGGAAAAGGACACTGCCATTGTTGAGGGTCCGGCACTAGTGGTGGGGTATTTGGGCGCAATGACCATGCTTATCGGATGCATTGTGCTACTTCCGCTGGTGATGCTGCTTTTTTATCCTGAGGACTCCCGTTATGCCTATTGCTTCATCATCCCTGGGTTATCGGTGATACTTCTGGGCTATATTATGAGTTTCGGTATACAGGGCAGAGAGAAAGCGCGCCTTGAAAAGCACCAAGACACTGTGGTGATACTTTTCACGTGGCTAATCGCCGTGGCTGCGTGCAGCCTGCCATTTTTGGCAACGGGGAACATGAATGTGACCCAAGCCGTGTTCGAGACAACCAGCGGCCTGTCGACAACGGGGCTTACCGTCATCAATCCCGATGTATGCCCGCATGTGTTTTTGTTCTATCGCAGTGTGCTCTTGTTTTTCGGAGGAGTGGGGCTGGTCCTGATCATGGTGAGCGCGCTGTCTGATTCGCAGGGTATGCGGCTCTATGTGGCGGAAGGACATACTGATCGACTGCTGCCGAATCTGGCACGCTCGGCGCGGCTTATTCTGAGCATCTACAGCGGCTATATTATTACGGGTACCTGCGCGCTGGTGTTGGCAGGCATGCCGCTGTTCGATTCATTGAACCACGCCACTGCGGCGCTTTCGACCGGTGGGTTTTCCGTGCGTTCCGGTAGCATCGGATCTTATGACAGCGTTGCTATAGAGGCGATTATCATCGTGTTGATGTTGCTGGGTTCGACGAATTTTATGCTGGTGCTGATGCTGTTTAGGGGAAAGCTCAAATCGGTATTGAAACACACTGAAACACGCTCGTATGCTATCTGCATCATATCGATGGCCTGCACAATCGCATTGGTTATGGTGGGGGAAGGCACGTATTCGAATCTGCCTGAGAGTTTCCGTGTCGCTTTGTTTCAAGTGGTATCCGCCATGTCGGGCACGGGCTTTCAAACGGTCGATACCTTCACCGTCATGCCATCGTCGGTGCTGTTTCTGCTTACCATCTGCATGCTTTTGGGCGGGCAGACTGGATCGACCACGGGTGCTATCAAACAGATACGCGTGGCGGTGACCATGCGCTCTTTGGCATGGGCGATTCGCGATCGCTTCGGGCATCGGCGAAACGTGCATACCTATAAGGTGAATCGTTTCGGCGTGTCGCAGACGGTTGGTGCGGAAGAGCAGCATGATATCTTGATGTATGTGGTGCTGTATGTGACGGTGTTTCTGGCCGGATCGTTCATATTCATGTTGTTTGGCTACAGTAGTCAGGATTCGATGTTCGAATTTTCGTCGGCGCTCGGTGCGGTGGGGCTTTCCGTAGGAATTACCGGCGTGGATGCGAATCCAGTGATAATGTGGACCGCAATCGTGGGAATGTTTATCGGGCGCCTTGAAATATACCCGGTGTTTTTGGGATTCTGGCGTGTTGCCAAAGACGTATCTGAAAGCCGGTGGTTTTTGTGCATGCGAAAACATATGTGAAGAAGACGATTTTTCTGCTGGCGATGTTCGGAGCTTGCATGCTTGCGGCCTATGGGCTTCGGCAGATAGGACTGCGCAACGAGAGCGTGTTCATGGTGTTCATCGTGGCTATTTTGGTCACGGCCATTGAAGTGCGTGGGCTTCTGTGGAGCCTCGCGCTGAGTCTGCTTTTGGTGCTGGGGTACAACTTTTTCTTTACGCCGCCGTATTTCACGCTGATGGTGTATGACGTGAACTATTACGTCACATGGTTCGTGTTGATTGCCGTGGGCATTATCGTAAGCACGCTGGCTGCCCGCCTGCAACGTGAGGCCGCATCGGCTCGCTTGAACCAGAAAACCGCCGAATGGCTGTGCCGCACCAGCATCGGGTTTTTGAACCTGTCTGACGAAAGCGACATTTGCGCCTACACGAGGCGCCGACTGAATGATCTGCTGAACCAAGCGGTGGAAGTGCGCTTGGGTCAGCCGAGCGAGGAAGACGAGGCGGCATCGTATTGCTATGATGCGTCTTTAGCTGTGGGTTGCGGCGAGTCGTATTATCGGGATTCGCACTATCTGTATTTGCCCCTGAAGAGCAAGAACGCCACACTGGGCGTTGTCTGCATCGATTGTGCGAAAGAAGAGCTTGACGAGGGTGAACGACGCAATACCGAAGCGGCTATTACCTTGGCGGTGATAGCGCTCGAGCGAAGCGCTTTGGAAGAAACAGCACGCGAGGACCGTCTGGATATCGAGCGGGAAAAGCTGCGCAACAACTTGCTTCGCAGTGTGTCGCATGACTTGCGTACGCCCCTGACTTCCATCGCTGGTGATGCTGACTTCCTTTTGGCAAACAACGGCAAAGTGGATGCGAAAACGCAAAACGACATGATATGCGATATATCAAACGATGCGGTGTGGCTCTCGGATATGGTGGAGAACCTGCTTGCCATGACACGTGTGCAAGATGGGCGCGTGCCCATAAACAAAACCAATGAAGCCGTGGACGACGTGGTATCCAATGCGATGTCGCGCACCCGAAAGCGGGGCGGCGAGCATCGTTTTACCGTGGATTTGCCTGACGAGATTGTGCTCGCACCCATGGACGGCGCGCTGATAACGCAGGTGCTGGTGAACCTCGTCGATAACGCCATAAAGCACACGCGCCCTGATGCAAAGATTGACGTTTCGGTGCGCAAGGTGGACGGTGTTGTGAAATTCTCTGTTTCGGATGACGGTGGTGGGATTGAGCCCGACAAACTGGAAAAGATTTTCGACAGTTTTTATTCCATTGCGGGAGACGAACCGGCAAAGCCCAAGGGCATGGGGTTGGGGCTCGCCATAAGCCGCGCGATTGTGGAAGCTCACGGAGGCGGCATTACTGCCGAAAACAATGAGCAGGGAGGCGCGACTTTCACGTTCACTATTCCTATGGAAGAAGGCGAAAATGCACAGTGAGAATATTCTTATCATCGAGGACGACAAAAGCACGCAGCGTCTGCTGAAGCTTTCTTTGGAGGCGCTGGGGTATCGCGTGCGTCAAGCCGCCTCGGCGCGCGCTGGGCTTTCGTCGTTTCGCACGCACCAGCCTGATATCGTGCTGCTTGATTTGGGGCTGCCCGATGCCGACGGACTCGACGTGCTTCGCTCGATTCGCGAAGTGGGGGCGGTGCCGGTGGTCGTGATATCGGCGCGTGGCATGGAATCGCAGAAGGTGCAAGCTCTTGATGGCGGCGCAGACGATTATGTGGTGAAGCCCTTCGGCATCGATGAGTTGTGCGCGCGCATCCGCGTGGCGCTGCGGCATCGTCAGCCTGCTGAAACGCAAGCGCTTTCCGAAATCCAGATCGGCGACCTTCACATCGATTTAGACCGTCGCATTGTTGTCGTAAAGGACGTGCAGGTGCATTTCACGCCCATCGAATACAAGATGCTTCTCACTCTGGTAGCGAACAGGGGAAAGGTGCTGACTCATCGTTTCATACAGCAGGAGGTGTGGGGATATCCCACTACTGACGACTATCAGAGCCTGCGCGTTTTCATGGCCAGCGTGCGACGCAAGATTGAAGACGATGCAGCGAATCCGCGCTACATTTCCACGGAAGTGGGGGTAGGTTACCGGTTCGCTGAAGAGTGATGCCGTTATTGATCTTTCATTTCGTCGATGAGATCAAGCAGCTCTTGGCGATTCTTCACGCCGACCTTTTGGTATATGTGGCGCGTGTGCGTGCTGACGGTGCCTTGAGAAATGAAGAGCTCTTCCTGTATGCGTGCGATAGTGCGCCCCTTGATGATGAGTGGCAGCACCTCGGATTCGCGTGCGGTCAACTTGTATCGCTGGGCAATAGCACGCGCGGCCGCTTCGCTGTTGTCGTCGAAGGGCGTGCTTGCAGACTCTGCGCAGGTATCGTTGTCGGTCATTTCTCCAATGCTTGTCTCAATGAGGTCCTTTTCCGTAAACATGAACAGGTTCGCAAACAGTACTGCGCCGGTAAGCAGGAACGATACAATGCTGAACACATTCTGGTTAGGGGCGAACATGGTCAACAGGTGGCCCGCACCTGACCCTAGTACTTCTCCGGCATACATGGCGCAGAATGCATAGCCGAAGGCTTTTGTAGCAGGCACATCGAAATAATTGCTGATATCTATGCAGATGGACATCAGCACTATCGAAAAACACACGTAACCGCCGAATATGATGATGTTGGAGAGATTACCGGTTTGCTGCATGAACGGAGTGGACATGCAGCCGAGCGCTACCAGCATGAATGTCAGCCGATAGGTGTAAATAATCGCGTTATGTCCGGCGGACCACAACGCGATGGCAAGCGCCATGCTCGCAGCGATTGCTGCTCCCATCAGCAGGAAAACGCCATATGATTCGGGAATGGCGACATAGCGAAAGCCCGATATAACATCTGAAAAGCCCGCAACCACGCCAAAGCTCAACGTTGCGAAAAGTCCGCGCCCGAACATTTTGCGCGTGCGTTTGTGCAGACGATGGGCGCGTGCAGGAAGCGGTCTGCTGGGACGGTTCATTGCGCTGCGGCGCAGTAACAGGCCTGAAGCTACGGTGGCACCCAGCAGCAACACCGTAGATGCGATGGCGGGCAGAAAGCAGAGTACAATGCAAATCAGCGCAGCCAAGGCCCATGACAGGGCTACTTCCACCAGTGCCGTGCGTGTGCCAGCGTCGCTAAAAACTCTGAACCACCCTAGAAATAGCACGCCTGACGTGCCCCCTGTGATAATGCCGCTTGTGATGATAAGCGCAAACCCGATGGCCGACTCGTTGTTGGCGAACGCGAGCACGGCTGTCGCCGAGGCCATAACCGCAGTAGACGGATAGATTACGCGTTTTGAAAGGACCCATTTGTCGGCATGTTTCACCAGCTTGGGAAAAAGCCCCAATATCAGCGTGAGAGCTGTGAGTGACGTGAAAAGGTTCAGATATAGATTGCCACGGAAGTCGATGCCGCTCTGATAAAGAAATGTGCTGTAGAACACAGCGAGGACCCATGTGCAATACAGCATGAAGCCGATAATGCGCGGTGTCGACAAACGGTCTTTGGGCAGTGCGCCAAGGCGCCGTTCAATGCTGCGGCTCAGATCGGTTTCATTTTTCATCTGCGCATCATCGAGTCCCCCGAGTATCATGACAACCTGCTTTCGATGATTATACCGTCTCCGAAACACTTCTATGAGCCGACCTGATAAGATGACGAATCGGTTCGCGGAATTCGGGGCGCACCAGATAATACAGATACGCCTCAAGCGAAAGGTCGTCTAATACTCCGCGGCCCACTACCTTGAATAGTTCGATACCGTATTTCCGATTCAGATGGCGAACGTCTTCATTGGTCAGCACGGTAGGATTATCCTGCCGGTGCTCGTAGAAGTTTTGTATGGTGTAGTCGCAATCGCGAAAATGAGTGATGGTGCAATTTGCCTGGTCAATGCTGTTGTGCAAATAGTGCTGTTGGCGATATGGGCACATCGGCGTACATAATTCATTCACCATGACTTCGAGCTTTTCGGGTTGATTGACCGCATCCAGAAAAGAATCATCCTTGCCAAAGTTGTAATTCAGCACCACGTGGTCGTAGCGCGGGGAAACTGTGTTTAGCGCGCGAGGGTCTTCTAAAGGAAACGTGGTGGAAAGCGTGCGATTCATGGACGTATTCGCCTCCATGAAGTCGTTGACGGGTCCATCGTAGACGATAATCTCGCCGTTGAATCTCTGTGCCACATCCAGCATGTCACGTGCGTAATCATCGAGGGTCGTCTCATCGGCAATCATGTTTGTGAAAGTCAGCCGTGGGCGTACGCCGAATTCCGCAAGTTGGGTAAATACATCTTCCATCTGGCTTTTGGAATAGGGTTCACGCACGCATGCGCGTCCGCCGTTCAGTGTGCATCCGGGAAAGCAGCCATAGACGCTGTCGATATGAACGTCGGGCATGAAAAGCTCCGGATTGCTGTCGGCCAGCTTGATGAAGAATAGGTTGCGGTTCAGGCCTATAGTAAAGTCGGGTAGGCTGTATTCAATCATGTGGCTCCCCCTTGTCTTAGATTGATCCGTGCAGATTTTAAAACATCGTCATCGGAAGGCTATCCCCGAGTGAATTGTGAATCTTTTGGAACATGGAATCAGGTTTGTTCGGCGTCCAGTCGGGTGGTGTCATGCGCACGCATTCTGCTTTCTTGCCTATGAACAGGTCGGATGGAACAGTGCTGCTGATGCTCAGGGCGCCGGTGGGGCAGATGCTTTCGCACAGGCGGCATTGCATGCACAGGGTGGGTCGGTGCACGATGCCGAAGAATCCGTCGCTGTGATTTTCCGCGCGTAGCAGGGCACCGGTGGGGCAGAACGTGGCGCACATGCGACAGCTGCTACAAGCGGTGCTTTCGATGTGGACCGAACCGATGATGCGCGACGTCACTTGGGGTTGTGTGGGATCGCCTATGTGGCGCAGGTAGTTAAACAGGCGCGTGCGGCGTTCAGGCGTGAAACGGGAGAGCGTGCCGTCGGCATTCACCTTGCGATAGGCAGGATGTGTCGGTGCGCTAGCAACGCCTGCATCGATGGCGCTTTTTTGCAGTGCGTCGCCTGCCACACGCGACGAGGTAGTCTTGATGGACTCAAAGAACTCGCGACGATTGGTGCCGCCGTAGGTTTCGGTGTTGGTCGTGCGCACATGGGGAGGAAACATAGAGTCTAGGCTGATGGGCATTGTGGAGCCGAACGCATCAAGCAGGTTCTGTGCGCTCTTTACCACTTCGCGGGCCTGCAGCCCGCCGGGTCTGTGTATGCAATGCTCGCAGTCGTCGCACACCAGATGGGTGCTGCGGCAGCCATATGCGGCCATTGCGCAGAGCAAAGCCTCGTCAATGCGTCCCAGACAGGGCATGCCCACAATTTGCGCACCATCGAAGGGAATGCTGTTGTGTATGCGGCCTTTTCCGCTAGAAGATTGCTGAAGGTCGATTGCGCGCTGAAGGGCCGTTTCGCAGGCGAACACCGGATGGCCTGAGCTGCTGGTAATGGCCTTTTTCGCGAAGGCGACCATCTGCGCGTCTGTAGGAGAGCGCAGCTCGATGGCGCAGGTGGGACATGCGGTGGCGCAACTGCCGCAACCGATGCAAAGGGAAGGATCGATGGTCAGATTGTTGTCGGTATAGGAAATAGCTCCGCTGGTGCAGGCTTCGGCGCAGCGTAGGCAGTTTGCGCGTTTATGGCGCACGCTGACGCAGCGTTCTTCGTGTACAGCAATCTTGTCGCTTTCAAGGGACCCTAATATGTTGATGAGCCCTTCAATAATAGTCATGGTTTCTCACTGCTTCTTTCGCGTGGGAGACGGGTCTGCGGCTGCATTTTGCGCGATTGCTTTGCCATCTTTTGCTGGCAGGAACGGGAATGCGATGGATGCGGTGGGACATGCGTCGGCACATGCGCGGCATTTCGAACAATCATTCAAAGTCGTCTCGCCTTTGGCGATGTCGTGCAAATCGATGTTCTCAGGGCAGGCCTTCACGCACAAATCACAGGTGCGCCCTTCGCCTTCTACTAGGCAGGTGCTCGCATCCACCTGCGGACGAAAGGTACGATTGCCGGCGCTGAACAGGGAAAGCAGAGCTCCAAGTGGGCAGAGTTTCTGACACCACTTGGGCAGGAATACTACTTCGGCCACAATAATGGCGATAGTCAGGACAAGCGTCCAGGTAGTTTCGCCGAAAGCGAACATGCGCATCACCAGCAGCACGGTAGCAAAGGTAAGGCCTACGGGGCAGACCAAGCAGAACACGGGAAAGCCAAACAGCGCCGTGGAGAGCAGTGCGGCGGCTAGAACGCCGTGGCGGCTATCAATCTTGATGCCTTTCGATTTGCCGCAAGGGTGCGCGCATGCGCTGCAATCTGTCGAGGCTTTCAGTGTTGGTGCGTCTATGAAAACGCTCTCGTTCTGCCCGATATTCGTTTGCTTCGGTTTTCTATGCAGCTTCGACAGGAAGTGCACAGGGCAAATCCAGCTGCAGAATACTTTTCCTAACAGCAGGCATAGCGCCAGCACCACGACAATGCTAATTACGGCCAGAGGGATTGCGGTTCGTGCCGAGATCATGGCCATGAGAGACCCCAGCGGGCACAGCAGCGTGATATCGCCTAGGCCGATGCCACACACATTTCCGATGCCGAGTGCGCTAAAGTACCCGATGGCGACCACGATCAGTACGGACAGCATGACCCAAAAGCGTTTTCGTGCAGAGTTCTTCTTCATTGCCATGCTCCTTTACGCTTCTACTGGACGGATGACGATGGCTCGGTCGGTGACGCCTTCGGCAAGTGAACCATCTCTCATGGACGGACACACGTTCTCACAGCGTCCGCAACCGTTGCAGCGGCTGGTCACGACGCGGGGCGTGTTGTTGTCGTTCACGTCAAGCGCTTGATAGGGGCAAGCGTCGATGCAATCGTGGCAACCCATGCCGCGGTTGGCCAAACACCAGTCGTAGTTCACCTGCGCTATGCCGATTATGTAGGCATCGGCTCTCGCCAGCGCTTGCGTCGGGCAGACAGCGACGCAACGTGGTCCACCCGGTTCGTTTTCGCAAAAGTCACACCACCCACGCTTGAAGTTCATTTTGGGCGTACGCATGCTCAGTATGCCGTCTTCCAGATGTGCGGGAGCGATGGCATTACGCGGACAGATTTCGCGACACTTCTCGCAATGCAAGCAGGCAGCGAATAGCTTTTGTTCATCTTGACCTCCCGGGGGGCGGCACAAGGGATCGTGCGCAACGTACTTCAGGCTTCCGAGTGCAAGCAATGCGCAGGCGCCTGAGGCTCCCATTACGAAAGATCGGCGGGAGACGCCACTATTACTTTTGCGGGCGGCGGGTTCGGGCTGCTCGCTGTCTTTTCGGGCGTCCATGGCTAGCAGGCTTTCGCATGTGACGTGGCGGTTCCTACGGAATCAGATGCGCATGAGTTGTCGGAGGGACTGTCTACATTCGCGTTTGCCGCCGAATCGAGCGCGTCGGGCAACAACTCCTGCAGCAAATCAAGATCGCTGCGGAGGAATCCATGTGTGAGCTTGCCCAATCCCTGATAGAACAAGGTCTTGGGAAACTTTTCCATGTCGGAGGCCATCATGGGATACCATGCATACAGATGATCTTCCAAGAAGTGCTTCTGACACAACAAGTTGCGCTGGCATTCGGCGTCGTTTCTGTGGTCGTAGGCGTTGGCGGCTCGCTCGCCTAAAATCTGCATATATTCCAACTCCAGCGCTATGTGATCTTCGCTGTCTTTCCAGTCATCACGTTTTTCCAAGCCAGCGGCATGATACAGATCAAGCACGTCATCGCGGGCATCCTGCATCAGCAGGCGCTTGGGACTGGTGTATACCGATTCGAAGGGATAGGCGGCTGAATATCCGGTGTTTCCCGATCCGATGAATGCGCGTACGTAGTCTACGGCCAGCGAAGTGATAACATCGCCTTTTGCAGTGCTCAGATACTCCCACATCTGGCGATATCCTTCGTCCGCCAAATCGCATCCAGTATGAGTGGGAAATTCCATAATCTTCAAGGTGTCATAGAGGTCTTCATCTACTTCTACGCGAAAGAGCCTAGAGAGAAACGCATATGTGGCGTTGCGGTTGTGCAGCAACAACGACATTGCCTGTGCTTCGTTGTCGGTCTTTTCGGCAGTAGGTGACGCGGCGGTCGCGTCGCCTACGACGGCTTCAGTGGAAAGCGTGATGTTGTCTGTCATGGCGGGCTTCCTTACTCGCAAAGTGCGGATGGTATTGTGGTGCGGGGTTTCTGTGCCGTTGACGCTGCTGTGTACTGCGATTCGGCTGATAATTTCGATAAGAATGTTGACGATTGAAGCGCACTGCGCCCAGTGTCGGTTGCGGTCCAAACCGTGGTATAGCGTATGGCATCGATGGCTTCCAATTTTTTCAAGAAGTAGCCCGAATAGCGATGAGGTTCTGCCAACAGCGGGTCGGGGTCGATAGCGGCATCGTAATCCTGTCGGGTGGAGCCCCCGTCGCGTGCGGCCATCTCCAGAATTTTGCCGTATATGGGCAGATAACGCGGCTCTTCATTGAGTAGCGACTCGATATGCGACAGGTCGTGTGCGTCCTCGAGCATACTGATGCCTTCCGGTGTTGTCTGGTAGACCAGCTGTGTGTTCGCATTGTCGATGGTCAGGACATCGTCATTTCCGTCAGAATCCTCTGCTATGGCGGCCTTCACCGTGTCTGCTGCTGTGCCATTGGTTGCGCAAGCGGTGTCATCTGCCTCTACGATAATCGTGGTGCTTTCCAAACAGCCGCATTGCTCAAGCAGGTCAGCCAGGCGCGATGGGGTGTATACGCTTACTTCGCCTTCGAATTTCACAGAAAGGAAATCAGCTATCTGCTGGGCGCTTTTCGCATCACGGCATGTGTCCAGCACCCCGAGCATCCGGTTTCTCTGCCCAGGCAGACCGTCCGCTAGCTTTTCGAAGCGCTCTTCCATGGGCACATCGGCCATGCTCTGTTTGCGCCGCAAGTCAGCATCTTTTTCGCATGCGGGCAGCTGATAGTCGCTGTGGTTTTCGGGGTCTTCTGGGTCGGCTATGTCCAAGTCGGTTAGCGGATCGAAATCGTCGTCGATTTGAAACACTTCGAATTCTTCGCTCATTACCATTCCTTTCGTCTAGGCGCACACAAAACGCGATGGCGCTATACGTGCAAAATGCTTGCTTTCATGCATGTAAATGCGTTCGATATTCATGTCCAATAAATCGGCGTTGGACAGAAGGTCACAGCGAAACAATGAACGGCTCACTGACACACGTGCGCAAGATTCCACATCGCGCAGAAGGGTGTGATCTCGATCGAGCGCTTTGCCCCTGTGATCAATGCTGTGCTTGTCATCGACGGCATCCAGATGCGGTAGAAAGCCATCGACTAAGCCTGTTGCGAACACGTGGTCGACGTGGATGCCATGGCAAAGAGGATAGGTGGCAATAATAACGCGTGGATGAGGGTCGCTATTCAATTCCTTGTTGGCCTGATTGATTGTGTCTGCGATGCCTTGCTCCGTGTCGCCAGGAGTTGCTTTGCTCGCCTCTGTGCTGTTTGGTTGTGTAATCATGCCCTCCTGCGCGGCATCAAGTGCCGAACGTAGTTGCTGCAAAGGCTCACGGAATTTTGTGCGTGCGATAGGGGGAATGTCGTCACCGTCTGTGCCCGCAGCAATCTGCCCCAGCATTTCAGAGATGCTCTTGCCGCCTTCTCGGTGTTGCTTCAGCAGTTCTGCATACGCGTCGGATCGCAGGAGCCAGTCATCGAGCCCGATCCAAGAACGCAGTGCCACCTGGTCGCTGGGATTTGCGGAAAGTTTGGCAAGTGCGGCTTGCCGCAGCGCTGAATTCTTGTCGCTCAAGCGCGGATCGCCTTTCACTTTGCGCGGACGCTCAATCATTTCATATGGCACGCCATGGCGTTCAAGCGCGCAGGCGATGGATGCGCTCCACGTATCATTTGGGGTGGCTACGAGCACGGAGCCTTCCTTGCTGTGCGCGATAGACTCGGCGACAGCTTCGAATTCCGCTCGCGGCGTGTCGAACGTCGTGGTCTCTTTGTTGGGCATGGACACTTTGCCGTCGAAGTGCACGGTAGGCATGGCGCTGCCAAGTGCGTCGAATCCTTCGAAGCAAGGGTGCTCGATTGCTGCGCAGCGTGCGGCGATGGTAGAACCCGTTGCGAAAAAGCCCGCATTGCCCAGCTCGCGAACGAGTCGCTGCGATGCTGCGTCGAAGGCGCCGTAATCATCCACGACAACGATGGTGCGATCGCTGCGCTGCATGCGGGTAAGCCCTTTGTAGGCGAACGACGATACCTCCCAAGGCAACAGCGCCTGGCGCGCTTCCAAATTCTCGATCAGTATGCTGTAGACCATTTCTTCTTCGGCCGAGACCATCCATCCGTCGGTTTCATTGGTGGTGTCGCTCATGCATCTATAGAAGAATTTCAGCATCTCTTTCAGTCGTCGTGGCTTGAGCCCTGTCACTTTCATGTCTTCAAGCAGCACATCCTGCTCGTTTTCGTCTAGGAGGCGATCGCCGCGCATGGAAGCTTTCGCGATGCCGCTTTTGACAACCAGCCTGAAAGCCACGTCTGTGATGGTCTGCGCGCACACGTCTTTAGGGTATGCATGTGCTGCTGTGGCGTCGGCGCATATAAGAATCACACGCTCGTTTTCCTGCTCGCGCGCATCTGAGTGTCTGGCTGCTTCCTGTTTTTCGTCGCCTCTAGCAAGCATGCGATATACGGCTGAAAGAGCCTTGCTGGTCTGGCAGCCGCTGTCATACGTGATGCGCAGCTGGGGCATGCTTGTGCCTATCGCATCACCACGCGCGATGCCTTCTTTTGCGTCTGGCGTGTTTGCTGTGGATTCCGCCACGCATCGCAGCAGATCGTCGATTGTCCGCCATGTGGTTTGTTTCATTCGCCATCCTCCGCTATCCCCGGTTCATGTTGTAGCCCCACCATAGGAAAGACCACATCAACGTGCATCAAAGCTACTGTGCAAAAGTGCAAATCATAATTTTTTATGATGCCCCGAACTGCGATTGCGGGTGTTTACCTGATTCGCTGGAGAAGTGTTCTGCGTAGTATCAACGATGTTCGAACGTGCTGTGGCCATCTGCGAAACGTTTGCAGAAGCATTGTTTAGAACAAGCAAGAAGCAAGACGAGAAGTGAAGAAGGAGGAAGAATGGAAAACACGTTGAGCATGTCACGACGCTCGTTCGTCAAAGCTGCTGCCATAACTGGCGCGGCTGCAGCGGCATTCGGCAGCGCGGCACCCAGCGCCCTGGCAATCGGCAGTAAGGACAACACGTATAGCGAAGCTTCGGGCAAGGAAAGCGTTGCAGTGAAAACTTGTTGCCGTGGTTGCGGCAAGATGGAATGCGGCGTCAAGGTTATCGTTCAAAACGGTCGTGCCATTCGCGTGGAAGGTGACGAAGGCGCCTTCCAATCAATGGGGAACTGCTGCACAAAATCGCAATCATCGATTCAGGCGGCCTATCACCCCGATCGCCTGCATTATCCCATGAAGCGGACTAATCCCAAGGGCGAAGAGCCTGGATGGCAGCGCGTTAGTTGGGATGAGGCCATCAAGGGTGTTGTCGATGGGCTGATGGCGGTGAAGAGCAAGTATGGCGGACCCGCCATCGCATGCCAGGTAGGCACGTCTCGCGTGTGGTGCATGCACAGTGAATCGGTGCTAAAGAATTTGCTGGAAACCCCCAACAACTTGGAGGCATGGCAGATTTGCAAGGGGCCGCGTCACTTCGCTACTACTATGGTTTCCCAGTTCGCCATGAGCTGGATGGAAACCATCACGCGTCCGAAAGTGTTCGTGCAGTGGGCTGGCGCATCGGAGCTATCGAACTACGATGACTCGTGTCGCACCACCGTTGATGTGGCCTCGCGCGCTGACGTTCACATCAGTGTCGATCCGCGTATGGCGAACCTGGGCAAAGAAGCCGACTACTGGCAGAATCTGC
This sequence comes from Actinomycetes bacterium, assembly GCA_023394615.1. GTDB lineage: Bacteria > Actinomycetota > Coriobacteriia > Coriobacteriales > Eggerthellaceae > JAEXAI01. The sequence goes on from JAEXAI010000015.1 coordinate 60,392, forward strand.
GCCCCGGCACCGATGGCGCGTTGGCGCTGGCCTGGACCAATGTGATTATCAAAAAGAAACTCTACGATGAGATTTACACCAAAAAATGGACGAATGCTCCTTTCCTGGTATGTGAGGATATTGAACCGAGCGGCTTCCCGTCCGTTCGCACCGATGGGTCGTATTTCGACGTGAAAACACGCCTGCTGAAGGAAAGCGATGTAAAGGAAGGCGGCAGTCCGTACAAATTCTTGGTGTACGACAACAACTGGCAGAAACTGCAGGCCCAAGGCATTACGCACGAATACGGTCAATTCACCTGGTTTAATGCCGATCAAGAAGGGGTTATTGACGAGACGGGCGGCTTCTGGGAAGGCGAGAACTACGATTCGGACAAAGCCTACCAGGGTCGCGAGGCAGCGCAGGACAATCTGCTTCCTGGGCAAATCCAAGGCTGGCTTCCCGATTTGCAGGGATTCGATCCGGCGATAGACCCAGCGCTTGATGGTGAATTCCAGATTACGCTGAAAGACGGCAAGACACATACGGTCAAGCCTGTGTGGGAACACTACAAGGCCCGCGCGGCTGAATTCGACCTCGATACTGCATCGGAAATCACCGGTATCCCCGCCGATCAGATAGAGGCTGCTGCTACCGCGTATGGCACGCGCATCGATCCGTCCACCGGCTACGGTAATGGCGGTATCCAGTATATGCTGGCTCAGGAGCATGCGTGCAATGCAATCCAGAATTCGCGCGCGCTCGACAACTTAGTTGGCATCACTGGCAACATGGATACGCCGGGTGGCAATCGCGGGCCTACGGTTGTTCCCATCGACGGCGACCTGCAAGGGTTTTCCGCATGGATGACCGGCGCTTCCACGCCCCCGCATGACGTGAACGTGAAGCAGTTGGGCAACGAGAATTTCCCGCTTCTTTCTTGGTGGCAGTACTGGTGCGACGGATCCACCTTGTGGGATGCCATGCTGACCGGTGACCCGTACCCGGTGCGCGCGCTGTGGAACGAATCCGGCAACTTCATGAGTCAGTGCAATACCAAGGTGGCATGGGAAGCACTCTGCTCGCTGGATTTCTACGTGGACTTGAACCTGTGGCACACGCCCCAAAACGACACGGCGGACTACATTTTGCCTGTAGCACACTGGATTGAGCTAAATTCGCCGCGTGCCTCCCAAGGTTCTGCGGGGGCAATGGGCGCAACCGTGAAATGTGTAAACCCGCCGGCTGAGGCCACGTATGACCCCGAAATCGTGATGGCCGTGGCCAAACAGATGAATGTGCCTTGGACCACCGAGGAGGGCAACGAATGGCCTGATATTGAATGGCAGCTGGGAGACGCAATCAAGCTTCTGTCGGATGACGAGCTGACTCGTACCAGCTGGCATGTGGAAGGCGGCAAACCCACCTACACGCGCACTGGCAAGCCATATTCCGAATTGACGCCCAAATACAAGACGTGGGATGAGTACATCGAGGCTTTCCAAGAACATGGCTGGTGGCAGGCGAAGGAAATTGACCCGCGCAACTGGGGCACCTACCGTCGCTATCAGACCGGTGCTATGCGCGCCCGCGACCGCATCTGGGCCCGCATGGACTATACCGCAGGCAAAGGCGTGGGTGACTGGAAGCCGGGTTGGTTTACTCCCACGATGAAGCAGGAAATCTGGTCGACGGTTATGGAGTCGCATCATCCCGATCACGACGAATGGTTCATTCCCTCTTGGAAAGAGCCGCCGCACGGTCCAAAAGACGGCGATCGCATCAAGGAGTACCCGCTTACCGCCACCACGGGCCGACGCATTCCAGTGTATTTCCATTCTGAGCACAGGCAGCTTCCGTGGTGTCGCGAGTTGTGGCCCGTGCCGCGTGTGGAAATCAATCCCAAGACTGCTGCCGAATACGATATCAAGCAGGGCGATTGGGTATGGATTGAAACCGAATGGGGCAAGATTCGCGAGGTGGCCGACTTGTATTACGGCGTTGATGAAAGCGTCGTGAACCTAGAGCATACCTGGTGGTATCCCGAGGTGCAGGATGCTGGTCACGGCTGGCAGTTCTCCACGGTCAACCAGCTTATTGATCATCATGCCCAAGACCCGCATTCCGGCAGTTCCAATCTGCGTGCTTATCAGGTGAAAATCTATAAAGCCACAGCCGAGAACTCGCCGTACGGCAATCCATGCCCTTGTGACAGCAATGGCACCGAGATCATCCACACCTCCGATGACCCTCGTCTGAAGGAATGGCTACCGACATACGAAGGAAGGGAGTAGACGATGACTCAGAAAGCAATCATCACCGACCTCAATCGGTGCGTGGGCTGCTTGGCTTGCTCGGTTGCATGCAAGGCGCTGAACAATGTGCCTATCGGCAACTACTGGAACAAAGTGGTCCGCGTGGGGCCTACCCCGAACAAAGGCGGCAGTGGCACATGGCCCGATGTTTACATGTACTTCCTGCCGATTTCCTGCCAGCATTGCGAAAACCCCGAATGCGTGCAGGTGTGCCCGACAGGTGCCAGTCACAAAACGGCTGACGGAACGGTGCAAATTGACAAGGAGAAATGCATCGGCTGTCAGTTCTGCGTTATGAGCTGCCCCTACGGCGTTCGCTATCTGAATGCCGAGGAGCGCGTGGTTGAAAAGTGCACCCTGTGCGAGCAGAAGCTGAACCAGGGCGAACTTCCGCAATGCGTTTCGCAATGCGGCGGCAATGCCCGTTGGGTGGGAGACATCGATGCCGGTTATGATTCGTTTGTGGGGTCGTTTGATTCTGCCAACGAACAGCGCAAGATGGTCGAGTTTCTCGAGGACTTCAAAGATTCAGACGTGTATCACTTGCCCGATGCCGGCAACAAGCCGTCGTTCGCATACATTCTACGCCGTCACGAGTGGCAGGGAGGTGGTCAATAATGGCAACGCAATGGCCTTTGGTTCTATTCACGTTTTTCATTTGTCTGTCGTGCGGCATCTTCGCCGTGTTGGCCTACCTTTCTCTTAAGGGCAAGGGGGAGGCTATACAGCTTCCCGGGTCTATTGCCGTTCTGGTCACGCTGGCCATCGGCGGCATCGCGGTATTCTTTCACTTGCAGCACTGGGAGCGAATCTTCAACGGCTTTGGCCATATCACCAGTGGCATCACCCACGAGCTGATTGGGTGCGTGGTCATCGGTGTACTTGTGGTTATCTGGATTGTCCTGCTGCGCACCAACCGTCCTATTACGAAAGGGCTTGCGTGGGTGACTATCATCTGTGCTGCAGCAATGGTGGCTGTGACCGGGCATTCCTATATGATGCCATCGCGTCCTGCATGGGGTATCGATCTGGTCGTGTACTACCTAGCTGAAGCGTGCTTGCTCGGCTCGGTAGGTGTGTGGGCCATCGCTGCTTGGAAAAAGGACGAGGATGCGATTGCGATGAGCATCGACTTCACGTTCGTCAGCTCAATTCTTCAGTTGGTCGGTATCGCATTTTACGTCATTTGCACAGCGTTTTCGAAGGTAACGAATTATGCTTATTATGCCGATCCCACCAGAATCACCACGACGCCAGTGCATGTGGACAGCCTGCTTGGTGAAATGGTGTCGGGTTCTGGTGCTGCGATGTTCTGGGTGAGCGTCGTACTTGCCATTGCCGCGCTGGTCTGCGCGATGATGGCCAAAAAGAACGCCGACAAGAAAGCCACGTTCATGATTGTGGTTGCTGCGGCGGCTCTGGTGGCGGGCATTACCTTCCGCGTACTGTTTTACAACCTGGGATATTCCCTGTTTATGCTCTACTAAACACCAGGTTGGACAAGTTGGCGCCCTGACATCGAAATCGATGTCAGGGCGCCACAGGATTCGCAGATGTCATCTACTGCAAAAACAACGACTGCATCTGGTCGTCCTCGGCGATGCTCAGCCCGCAGACGTCTTCGAAAAACGCAGGCAAACCGCCGTATTCCTTGTCGATTTCTTCCAGCATGGCGTCCAGATATCGAGGGTGTGCTTTCATGAGCGGCCCCATCTGATCGGCAAGCCCAGGCTGCTCGCCCTTGGCTGCGGCCTCGGCGCGGATGGCAGCCCGATGCGCCATCAACTCTTGGTTCGATTGCAGGTAATCATCCACCACGGTGCTGTAGGGCACGCCCAACGAAAGCAGCACGATTGCCGCCACCACGCCGGTGCGATCTTTGCCGTTGGTGCAATGCCACAACACAGCATTGCCCCTAGAATCCAGAAGCGCACGGAAGATATCGCGCCACCTATCTGCCACGGATTGATCCACAAATTTGCGGTACATGCTAATCATATCAATCTCGTCGAAGGTGAATTCGCCGTTGAGTATCTCGCGTAAATTGCCGTTGTCCAGCGTGATGCTGAGTGCTTTAGGCGGCACAAGCGGTTCGTGCAGCGATTCGATTCCTACGATGTGTGGTTCGGGTTGCGCATTGCGCTCGAAGGTGGCGCGCAAATCTATGGCGCAGCGAATGCGACATACGTCCACCAAATCGGCGGCCTCATGCGCGGTGATTTCGCACAGCGATGCGCCGCGATACAGGCGGCGGGTTTTCAGTACGCGTCCGTCGGCGGTGGTTATGCCGCCGAGGTCGCGGAAGTTCAGGATATGGGGAAACTGGTCCATATGCCACTTTCAGATTGGGCGCCGTTAAGTCGCGCATTGTCATTTCAAAACTGTGTTTTCCGTCATCAAGTGTACGTTTATCTCGCACAAAGCGGGCCCGGGGGCGCAATTCGGTTTACGAGCGGTTATCATAAGGGGGCTGAATGAAGGCGGAGCGTGTTTCGAAAAGAGGTAAATCGCGATGACTGAAGACCAGGTAAGCCGGGCGATAGGATTGACGCCGCTTATATATTTGCATACTGTGTCGGATGAGATAGGTGCGAAAGTTTACATGAAATACGAGGCGGCCAATCCGGGTGCCTCCATAAAAGACCGAGCCGCTCGCTGCATGATAGACCATGCGGAATCAGCAGGGATTATACAGCCGCATAAAAGTACGCTAATAGAGCCGACCAGCGGAAATACTGGCATCGGAATTGCGATGCTCGGGGCTGCGCGCGGTTATCGAGTGATTTTGACTATGCCCGAATCCATGAGCGTAGAGCGCCGGGTGCTCGCTGCGGCATACGGTGCCGAAGTGGTGTTAACTCCAGCGGCACAGGGCATGGCGGGAGCTGTGTCGAAGGCCGAGGAACTGGAGCGCGACACTGAAGGTGGCTGGATTGTCGGGCAATTTACCAACCCCGACAACCCGCTTGCGCACGAGCAGACCACGGCCCCCGAAATCACCGCCGCGCTAGACCGCGACCCCGACTATATAGTGGCTGGAGCAGGTACGGGCGGCACCATCAGCGGATGCGCGCATTATTTTGCGAAGAAGGGCGCGCCTACGCGTTGCTTTGCCGCCGAACCTGCCGAAAGCCCCATTATCGGTCAGTACATGGCAGGCCAAGAACTAACCCCCGGGCCGCATGGCATACAGGGGATAGGTGCGAACTTCATCCCCAACACGCTGGATACCGGGGCGCTGGCAGGGGCGATACCGGTTCCCACGCAGGATGCTCTGGATGCCGCGCGCGCCTTGGCGAAAGAAGAAGGGCTTCTGGTTGGCATTTCCAGTGGCGCGAATATCGCGGCCGTTCGCACGTTGGTCGCGCAGCACCCTGAGGCAAAGGGCAAGACAATCGTCACCTTCGCGGTGGACACAGGCGAGCGCTATTTGAGCACCCCGCTGTTTTCCGGATTGGCGTAGAAGGGAAGGGACAGCATGTCCGAGCAGAATACCGACGTAATGGATCGCATTTCCGACACGGTGCGCGAGCGCAGGCTGGCAAATCACGAGACGCCGGTGCTTTTGATGGTTTCAGGCGGTTCTGATTCTACCGCTCTTGCTTATATTGCGGATGAACTGCGCAAACGTCAGCTTACAGGTCCACTGGCAATGCTGCATGTAAACCATAAGCTGCGCGGCGAGGCGTCGGATGGTGATGCCGAATTCGTACGCGAGCTTGCAGAGGAGTTATCTATCCCGTTTTTCCTGTGCGAGATAGACGTTGCGAAAATCGCCTCGGACACGGGACAGAACACTGAGGCCGTCGCGCGGCAGGAACGTTATTCTGCAGCGCAAGAGGCATTAGAGAGTCTGTGTCTGCATACGCAAACACCTTTGAGTAGCGGGCGCATCTTTACCGCCCACACCCAAAACGACCGTGTGGAGAGCTTTTATATGCGCTCGATTGTGGGGACGGGACCCGGTGGCTTTCGGGCCATGCGCTATCAAAACGGGCCGGTGTGCCGTCCGTGTTTGGATGTGGGCCGCGACGACTTGCGCGATTACTTGCGCCGTCGCGCGCTGGACGTAGACGCAGGTGAAGACGTGGCTTTGGTGCGCGATGCGGCGGGTGGATTGTGGCGCGAAGACGCCACCAACGCGCATACCGACCGTTTTCGATCTTATGTGCGCCACGAAATAGTGCCACGTGCCCAGGATCGCAATCCGCAGCTGCTAGACACGCTGTGCCGCACGATGAACTTGATTGCCGATGAAGACGAGATGCTCGACGTGCAGGCGCAGGGAATACTGGAAACAGACGTGATATGGCTGGATGAGGTCGATGTGACGGAGCCCGATTACTCGCAGGGCTGCCTCATTGTTCCGGGGTTTGCCCGACATCCGGTTCCGTTGCAACGCCGCGCAGCCGACAAGGCATTGCAGCTGATGCTAGGTCCGGACGCGCGTGTTGAATCGACATCAGTGGCGGCTGTGACAGGCGCATTCTCGTCGAAAGAGCCCATCAGCGGTTATACGGGAAATATTCAAGGCGACATAGCATTATCGGCGAACAAGAACGGATTACGTATCGAGCCAATGAGCGCGTATCGCGCCCGGCGAAAGAAATAGCGGGAGAGCGCACAAGGCGTGGAAAACGATGAAAGAGGGCGCATGGCGCAGGAAATAGATATTGTACTGGCGTCGGAGAGCCCCCGTCGCAAGCAGTTGCTCGAAGATGCGGGAGTCGTTTTTCACGCGATTCCGTCGGAAGCTGACGAGACGCTGACAGAAGAGCAGCGTGGCGACCCCGAGCAGGCAGCACAGGAACTGGCCAAGCGCAAGGCTGGTTTCATCGTGCAGCAGATATTGGCGGGCGAGCCTCCGGCAAAGCCCACCGCGGTCATTGGCGCTGACACAATGGTGGTGCTAGATGGTCGGATATTTGGCAAGCCGCACAACGTTTCCGAGGCCAAAGGCATGCTGCGCAAACTTTCCGGCAACACCCATCAGGTAATCACGGGGGTGTCCGTGTGGGTGGTGGCGCCCGCTGCCGATGGCAAGGTGTCCATGGGCAGTAAGACGTTCGCCGATGTGAGCCACGTGACTTTCAAGCAGCTCGATGATGCCCGAATAGAGGAATACCTGCGCTTGGGCGAAAGCTTCGACAAGGCTGGTGCGTATGCCATACAAGGTGCGGGCGCTCAGCTGATAGAAGGCTACGAGGGCGATTACGACAATATTGTCGGCCTGCCGGTTGTTCGCTTGCTGCGTGAATTCCCCGACCTTGCTAGCTAGACGTTTCCCCTGCACGTGTAAATACCGTGCGAAAGCATGCAACGTTACCGGATTGTGGAAAAAATATCGGAGTGTTTTGCTAAACTCAGGGACTACGACAACAAGTGCTTTCGTGCATGCCTGTGCTTTTGGGCTATGGGCTGGCGAAACGCTGAAAAGAGGTATTTTTGAACTCGATGGATAACGATATCGCACGAGTCCTTTTTACCGAAGAGGACCTGCGTAAGCGCGTACACGACATGGGAGTCCAGATTACGGATGATCATCCGGACGATAGCTTGGTGGTCATTTCGGTGCTGCGCGGTGCGGCGATATTCATGGGCGATTTGGTTCGTGAAATTGACCTGCCGGTGGAAATGGACTACATGGCCATATCCTCGTATGGCAACGGAGCGAAAAGCTCGGGGGTTGTTCGCATCTTGAAAGACCTCACGTCTCCTATCAAAGACCGTCACGTGTTAATCGCTGAGGATATTCTGGATAGCGGTCTGACACTGAAGTACTTGATAAAAAACTTGTCTGCTCGGCATCCGGCTTCTATAGAAGTTGCGACGCTGCTGCGTAAGAAAACGCTTCAGCAGGCTAAGATTGATTGTCGCTACATTGGTTTTGAATGCCCCGATGAATTCATCGTAGGCTATGGGTTGGATTATTCTGAGCGCTATCGCAACCTCCCCTACATCGGCATACTGAAACCGGAGATTTACAAGTAGTGCGCACGGCTTGCTTTCACACACATGAGAATGCTCGACAACACAGTCGAGCGATAGGAAGATTTTAACACTATGGCACAACAGCAGAAACCGCCGACTCCGCCGAATTCCCGGACGACTATCGTCTGGACCATCTGCATGGCCCTCATTTTCTTTTTTTTGGCTGCGCAGCTTATGGGATACGGTACTTCAAATGAGCAGCAGAAAACAGATACGCTGATCACATCTGATTTCATATCCGCTGTGAACGAGGATCGTGTGACCACGGTCACCTACGATGCGGCGAACGACAAGGTAACAGGCAAATACTACCCGGCAGAAACCGCCGGTTCTTCGGCTTCGGAGGCTTTCAATACGGCATTCGACGCACTGAATAGCAGCTTGAGCACGATGAAGACCAGCGACGGAGCGACTATCAGCAGCGGGGTCAAAAGCGAGTCTCTTGAATCTGCGCATTTGGGCGAAGAGCGCCAGTTCTCCGCCACGTGGGTGGGACAAGATACATTGGGCACGTTGATGTCAAAACATCCCGGCATCCAATACGAGGTAAAGCTGGAATCGTCTTTCTTGTCGGGCCTGCTATCGTATCTGCCGATGATCTTGCTGATGGGCTTCTTCATCTTCATGTTCTATCAGATGTCGAAGGCGAACAGCTCTCAGATGTCCTTTGGCAAGACGAAGGCGAAGATGGCTACCGAGGAGCGTCCGGACGTGCATTTTTCCGATGTGGCAGGCGTTGACGAGGCCGTTGAGGAAATGCAGGAGGTCAAAGACTTTCTGGCCAATCCCAAAAAGTATCAGGAAATCGGCGCGAAGATTCCGCGCGGCTGCCTGCTTGTCGGACCTCCGGGCACAGGCAAAACGCTGCTGGCTCGTGCCGTGGCTGGCGAGGCGGGCGTGCCGTTTTTCAGCATATCGGGTTCCGACTTCGTTGAAATGTTTGTAGGCGTGGGTGCGTCCCGCGTGCGCGACTTGTTCAAGCAGGCCAAAGAAGCATCTCCTGCCATCATATTCATCGACGAGATTGATGCAGTCGGTCGCCAGCGTGGTACCGGCCTTGGTGGCGGTCACGATGAACGCGAACAGACTTTGAACCAGTTGCTGGTTGAAATGGACGGCTTCGAGTCGACGGATTCCGTGGTGTTGATTGCAGCTACGAACCGCTCCGATGTGTTGGACCCGGCTCTGCTGCGTCCCGGTCGTTTCGACCGCCAGATTGTAGTGGACGTGCCTGATGTCAGGGGACGCGAGAAGATTCTGCAGGTGCATGCGGCGAACAAGCCCATCGCGCAGGACGTCGACCTGGACAAGATTGCAGCCCTGACGCCCGGTTTCACCGGTGCTGATTTGGCGAACCTCTTAAACGAATCCGCGCTTTTGACGGCGCGCCGTGGCAAGAAAGTCATTTCTATGCAGGAAGTGACTGAGAGCATGGAGCGCGTCATCGCTGGTCCTGAGCGTAAGGGCCGTGTCATCGACGACGTGACGAAGCGTACCATCGCCTACCACGAAAGCGGACATGCCTTGGTGGGACACTTGCTGCCGCATGCCGACCCGGTGCACAAGATCAGCATCATCAGCCGTGGCCGTGCGTTGGGCTATACGCTTTCCATTCCTAAAGAAGATCGTGTGCTGAACAGCCGCAACGAGATGCTCGACGAGCTCGTCGTATTCATGGGCGGGCGCGTCTCAGAAGAGTTGTTCTGCGGCGACATCACCACAGGTGCCAGCAACGACCTGGAACGTGCGACGAAGATGGCGCGTGCTATGGTGACGCAGTTCGGCATGAGCACGGAACTGGGCACTCAGATTTTCGGACAGCCCAACCACGAAGTGTTCCTAGGTCGCGATTATGGCAACACGCAGGACTATTCCGAGGAGACCGCCAAGCGTATTGATGACGAGGTTGCGCGCATCATGAAGCAGGCGCACGATCGTGCCGTAGACATATTGGGTGCGCACAAAGAGCAAATCGACCTGATGGCCAGTGTGTTGTTGGAACGCGAGACCGTCGATGGCGAAGCGTGCCAGGCCTTGCTGAACAACACATGGAACGAGTATGTGGCCCACGAGCAGAGCGAAGAGGGCCGCAAGGAACGCGAAAAAGCTGCGACGACGGTAGTGGAAAAGCCAGAAGAGCCCGAGGATTCCTCTGTGCCCGCAGTCGAGGCTGCCACCGAACAGCCGCCTGAACAACCGATTCCGCCAGCAGCTCAACCGCCCGTTGATCCCGCCGCGCCTTCTCAGAGTGACGGCCGGAAAGGTGACTAGATGATTTGGCGGTGCGGATCATACGCATTCGATTCAAAGATGCCCATTGTGATGGGCATCTTGAACGTTACCCCGGATTCCTTTTCAGACGGTGGGCTCTATGATGATTTTGATTCTGCTGTAGCCGCTGGCCTGCAGATGGTCGAAGATGGCGCTCTAATCGTGGATGTGGGAGGAGAATCTACCCGTCCTGCCTCCACGCCAGTGAGCGAAGAACAAGAGCTGGCGCGCGTTATCGATGTGGTGCGCGAACTGGCTTCACACGACATCTGCGTTAGCATCGATACGCGCCATGCGTCGGTGGCTCGTGCTTGTGTGCAGGCCGGTGCGTCCGTGATAAACGACGTATCGGGCTTTCGCGACCAGGCGATGGTGGACGTGGCTCGGAGTTGTCAAGCTGGCCTTGTGGTAATGCATATGCAGGGCACGCCCGACACTATGCAAAACGACCCCGTTTACAGCGATGTGGTCGTTGAGGTTCGTGACTACCTGCAGGTTCAGGCGCAGATGCTGCAAGATGCCGGCATCGATCGCGACCGCATATGCATCGATCCCGGTCCGGGGTTTGGCAAGACCGCCTCGCAGACCATGGAACTGGTTCGCAATCTACAGGAATTCGTTCATTTGGGTTATCCGGTGATGATTGCGGTGTCGCGCAAAAGTTTCATCGGCTCTGCCTACCACATTGACGACCCGCTTGAGCGCGATCAAGCAAGCGCGCAAGAGGCGCTGCTAGCTTGCGAGCAAGGGGCATCGGTGGTCAGGACCCATAACGTGGCGTTGACGGTGGAGACTTTGGCTGATTTGCGACCCTATGTGCTGTTGGGACTAGGATGCAACGTCGCTTTAGTGGCGAACCCTGGAGAAGAGGCGGAAGGTAAGATTGCGCAGTTGGACAAGGCCATTGCCGATTTGTGCATAATGCCTGATTCGCAGGTCATCGATGTGTCCGGCTATTACGAAAGCGAGCCGGCCTACCTAGAAGACCAAGAGGATTTCATAAATGCGGTCGTACTGATGCGTACCGGGCTGCCCCCGAAAGAGCTGCTCGACTACATCCACGCCATCGAAAATGCGCTTGGCCGCGTACGCGAACAGAAAAACGGTCCGCGAACCTGTGACATAGATATACTGGATTACCAATTGTATGTAAGCGAATTCGAGGAGCTGACGCTTCCCCATCCGGGTGTCTGTGAGCGCGATTTTGTCGTAAAGCCGCTGCTTGAGATACTGCCTCGCCACATACTAGCTGATGGGACGCCTGTGACGTCCGATGCTGTAAAAGTGGGAAAGGCAACGAAGTGGAAACGGAACCAGAAACTGTAGAAGGCGGCAAGCCGCAGACGGGCCATGCTCGTGTCGACCGTATGGGCACCGGATCTATTCCGAAGCTCATCGTGGAATTCGCCGTACCTTCCATCATCGGCATGGTGGTGAACGGTACCTACAATATCGTTGATTCCATATTCTTGGGGCAGGCAATGGGCTCGGTGGGCCTTTCCGCCGTCACCGCTGCAAACCCCGTTATGACACTGTTCATGGCTATCGCGATGCTTATCGGTAACGGCGGCAACGCGCTGGCTGCCCTGCGTTTGGGCGAAGGCAAACACGACGAGGCCGAACGCAGCTTGGGTAACACGGTCACGTTGTGCATTGTTGCTGCCATAATAATTGCGGTGCTGGCGAACGTGCCCGTATGCATCGATGCGTTGCTCTCGCTGTCAAGCGCCACGCCGGAAGTGTGGGAATACGCGAAAGTCTTCATTCAGATTATCAGCGTCGGATTCATATTCCAGTGCATTGGCATGGGCGTGAACAACTTCATACGTACGGCCGGTGCACCCAACAGAGCGCTGGGGACCATGTTGGTCGGTACATTTTCCTGCATTGTCCTCAACTATCTTTTCGTGATGGTAATGGGCATGGGTATCGTGGGAAGCGCGCTTGCAACGGTGCTCGGTCAGGCGGTCTCGTGCGTTTGCGTGCTGTGGTATTTCCTTCTCACAAAAGACGTTCCTTTCAAGCTGCGTTTGAGCGCCATGTCGCTGCGGGGCAAGGTTGTGGGAATGATTTTGTCGCTGGGTTTTGCCAGCTTCGTTATCCAGTGCGGAATGGCCGTGGTGAACTTCGTGCTGAACTCGCTTTTGGTGAAGTATGGGGCGATGGATGCGTTGGGTGCTGATGGCGCGCTGGCTTCGGTAGGCGTGGTACACAGGATTGCGATGTTCACGGTGTTCCCGTTAATCGGTACTGCTACGGCGCTGCAGCCCCTTTTGGGATACAACTACGGTGCTCACTTATACGCTCGCGTGAAGACCACTTTGAAGGACGGCATCATCGGCGCGACAGGCATCGCCCTGCTGATGTGGGTTATCGTGCACGTTTTCGCGACGCCTATCGTGAGCCTGTTCGGTATCACCGATCCCGCGATGGCTGATTTCACCGCGTTCGCCATGAAGGTACAACTGATGTTGCTGCCGTTCGTGGGCTTTCAAATCGTCGGCTCGAACTACTTCCAGGCAACGGGTCAGCCGCTGAAATCGGCGTTCTTGTCTCTGACGCGCCAGATACTATTCCTGATTCCGCTCTATTGCATCCTGCCAGAGGTGCTGCCTCGATTGATTCCTGAGTGCACGGGTTTGGACGCATTGATCATGTCTGTGCCAACGGCTGATTTCTTGGCTATATTCACCACGTTGCTGTTCATATTGCACGAGGTGAAGCGTATAAACAAGCTGCAAAGCGGAGAGCTGAAGGCAAAGTTCTAAAGAGCACGCGGCGGCCGGTATTACAGCAGAAACATCGTGAACGTAGTTTCCGATATCAGTTTGCCGTCATCGCTGCGCACAACCACTTTGTGAACTGCGGTCGAACGTCCGCAATGGTCAGTGGTGCACTCTATTTCAAGAGGAGCGATGGGGCACTTGCGGATGTAGTTGATGTTGCCGGTTAGTGCCACGTTGTCCCGCCCACAGGTAGTGCAGCCCATGCCGGCTACCACTTCGCCCATCATGTAGATGAATCCGCCGTGGACGTTGCCATGATAGTTCATCGATTCTTTCGGCGGTGTGAAGCGGCATATCACATGCCCGCGTTCAGCGAGCGTTATCTGCATGCTTTGCAGCTCGGGCAATGCCGGGATATTTTTGCGCAGTTCCTCTTCGGGGAATTCGTCTTTTCCAACGTAATCGCTCATAAGGTCTCCTAATCGTCGATTTTTGTGGCGCGGCCCCAGTCTAGTCCAAATGTCCGTTTCTGTTCAGGCAATAAAGAATATAATGACGGATTACGAAAAGAACGAATGAATTGATGCGAGATTAATAGTTGGAGTTTATAACCCATATGGAAAAACAGCCCGAAACCGAAACTTCTAGCGCTGTAACCGACCAGAATCATGAGACTATCGTTGACGTCCCAGCTAAAAACAACTCGGTTGCTGATGCCCCCGCCAAAAACCCCGGCGACCGTATGCCGCCGCATTCAATTGGATATGCTGGACTTACCATTATGCTGTTCGGGGGTATGCTAGGCGGCCTTACTCAAACGGCGATGAACACGCTACTCTCCACAGTCGTGCTTGATTTGGGTGTACCGGTATCGACGGGCCAGTGGCTGATAAATATTTTTCCGCTGTGCCTGGGAGTCATTATCCCCCTTTCCGGATTTCTTTCGCGGCATTTCAAACCCAGAAGCCTGTTTTTGTTTGCAGTGGGTCTTTTCATCATTGGGACGACGATAATTGCGGTGTCGTCCTCGTTTGCTCTGCTGCTCGTTGGCAGGATTTTCCAAGGATGCGCCACCGGTGTGATATTTCCCTTGTTGCAAACGATTGGTCTCACGCATTTTCCCCGCAGCAAAAGTGGCGTGGTCATGGGCTTTATCGGGCTGACGATGGGCTTTGCGCCAAATGTTGGCCCCACCATCGCTGGAGCGTTTTCAACGGCTTTCGGTTGGCGAAGCTGTTTTTTGTTTCTGCTGGTATTCTCCTCAATCGTGCTTGCAATCGCTATTCCCTTCTTGCGTAAAACGCCTTCGCTTGGCAAAGGCGATGATCGCATCGACACCGTGTCGGTAGTGTTTTCCACTTTGGGATTCGGCGGTTTGCTGCTAGGCTTGTCCGATGCGTCCCAATACAGCATCGGTAGTTGGATGTGCCTTGTTCCCTGCACAGTGGGCGTTGTGTTTTTAGCTGCGTTCTGCGTAAGGCAGGGGCGGGTGGACAATCCCCTTATCAAGATGGATGTTTTCAGCTACAAGGCATTCAGTATCGGCACCGTGATCGTGTGCCTGTTGTTCTGCGCTTTCATTGGCGTAACGTTGGTCATTCCGCTTGACGTGCAGACTGTGCACGGTCGCAGTGCATTGGAGTCGGGTTTGGTATTGTTGCCCGGAGTGATAGGTGCGCTTGTTGCCAGTCCCCTTGCGGGAGCGCTGATGGATCGCATCGGCGCACGCCCTGTTTGCTGTGTCGCCACTTTGCTCGTGTTGCTGGGCACGTTTATGCTGCTTGATCTGGGGAATATGGATTCGCTTGTGGAAGTGAGTATGTGGCAAACCGTCCGCACGCTTGGAATATCGTCTCTGATTATGCCCGTGACCACGTGGAGCTTGAACGCATTGCCTATGGAGTTGATTCCCGATGGCTCATCGATGACCAATTCCGTGCGTCAGATTACGGCCGCATTGGGCACAGCTGTGATGGTGCTTCTGATGTCTGCGGGAACGGCAGGTGGTGCTGCGACAGCGCAAGGCGTCAACGATGCCATGATGTTCTCGTTTGCCGTGACCGTGCTGTTGGCGGTGCTGTGCTTTGCGTTCGTGAAAGATCGTGGTCAGCGGAATCGCTGATGGGCCATGCCCTTTGACTCGCTTTGATCTCCGGGTGTTTCTAGGATTTGAAATGAACCAGTGAGATTTGGGGAAGCAATCTTCGAGGGTGGGCGCGTGGTTAAGAAAGCCCACGCTTAAGAAAGCTCGCGGTTAAGAAAGCTTGCAGTCAAGAAAGCTCGCGGTTAAGAAGGTGCGCGCTTAAGAAAGCGCGTGGTTTCGAAGGCGTGCCTGATAGGTGTAAAAAAAGTGCAGTATTAGGCAAATTACGTAGTCGATACCTCAGTTTTGCCAGAAAAGTGCAATACTTGGTTCGAAATTGACTTATTGTATTCGTAAATTTCATTGAGTGAAGTTCGTTTCAAAAGCCTTCCTGCATCATCGCAGGTCAGAGGCGTGAATGAAAAAGGTGCCCTCAAAGCCAAGCACGAGATTTGCCTAATACTGCACTTTTCTTGCAAAACTGAGGTATCGACTTCGAAAAGCAGGGCAGTGGCCTCGAAAACGAGGGGACTGATCTCGAAAAGCAGGGCAGTGGTCCTGTAGGCGGTGATTTAAATGCAAATCACTAAGGAAATGTAAACCAATAAGAAAATAGTAGTTTACAATCGGTCATCATCCTATTATAGTTGGACGAGCGATAATTCGACCGCGAAAAAGCTGTGCGCATATGCGAGCAAGATTGTGCATACCACGTGCTGTTATTTGCATTGCTGCCCACCTGCGCTCGGCGTTTTTTTGACGTGTTGTTTATTGCTTAAGTTCACACGTTGACTCAGAAAGAAGTGTTTCATGGAAAAGACCGTTTCGAAAACTTCCGCCCGCACCCGCTCTCTTGCTTTTTGCGGACTCTCCATTGCCTTGATGGCTGTTTCGGCTTGGATAACCGTGCCTTTGGGTCCGGTTCCATTTACCCTGCAGACTTTTGTGATGGTGTTCGTCATTCTGGCGTTGAAACCGAAAGAGGCCTTGGTATCCATTGGTATCTATCTGGTGATGGGCGCTATCGGTCTGCCGGTGTTCTCCAGCATGCGCGGCGGCATTTCTGTTTTGGCGGGCCCGACCGGCGGATTTCTATGGGGCTTTTTCTTGGGCGCAATTGCGGCGATTCTCGTGATGAAAGTGATGCCTTCGCGCAGCGGCAAGGACGTTTCCGCCAAGCGCGCATTTGTCCTGGATTTGTGCGTAGCCGTCGTGTTCATGGTCGTGTGTTATGCATGCGGTTGGGCATGGTTGGCCTTCTCATCCGGCATGTCTGCGCAAGCTTCCTTTGCGGCGGCGGTTGCTCCGTTCATCCTTATCGATGCATGCAAAATGGTTGCGGCAGTGTTGGTGGCGCAGGCGGTTCGCCGCGCTGTGCACTAGCCAATTGCGAAATTGCCACGAACCGTCTTGTGAAATGTCCGCATCGCGGTACTGATTTCGCGGTGCTGACCTCGCAGTACGTTAGTTTTTATCCGGTGGCAGCGAGGGAATAGCCACCACAAAGCACGCGCCGCCTTCGGGCGGCGTGAATGCTTCTACGGTACCGTCGTGCGCGTCTACGATGGATTTCACGATTGAAAGTCCCAGTCCGCTTCCACCGGTGTTGCGACAGCGCGAAGAATCGGTGCGATAGAATCGCTCGAACAAGAGTTTCGGGTCAGTATCCCCAAAACCTTCGCCATCGTCTTTTACGGCGACAACAGAATTACCCTCTACGCCGTAGAGCTGTACGGCGATATGTCCGCCTGGCTTTATGAAGTGGGTGGCGTTGTCTACCAAGTTCGAAACCACTTGCTTCAGACGGTCGCGATTGCCCAGCACATCAGGCGCCTCTCCGACGATAGTCACGTTGGCTTGTCGGTCTTCCAGCACGGGTCGGAGCGCATCGACGGCTTCCTGTGCGATAGATTTCAGATTCACCCTGCTCAAATCCAGTATTTGGTCATCGCCTTCAATATGCTGCAGCGACAAGAGGTCGTTGGTTAGCCTCGTTAAACGCTCGCTTTCGGTAATAATGGTGGTGCAGAATTTTTGATGCAACTCGGGAGGAAGGTCGGGGTCCTGCAACAGTTCAGCGTTGCCGCGGATGGCCGTAAGCGGAGTGCGAAGTTCATGGGCCACATCGCCTACGAAACGCATCTGCTGTTTCTCGCGACGTGCGAGATCGCTGCATTGCGAGAGAGAGGTTTCCAATAAATCCTTGAAGTCATCGGCCAACACATCCGCTTCGGCCAATGTGCCATTTGAGGTGAAGTCAACGGATTCGTCGCCGTTGCGGTAGGCTGCGATTTTTTTAGCCAAAACGCGAAGAGGCTGTGAGACGAAGTATCCAATCAGCAGCGAAAGCAGGAACACGACAAGGGCGATAGGCACGATGGCCACAAACGCTCTCCAGTCGCTTCCGCCGAATACGCGGGTCAAAGCCACCATCACGAAACAGGCGAGCACGGCCAGCAGTGTTGCCAACAGTGCAAAATATACCCAAATCTTCTTAATGGCAGTTTCCTTTCAATCGGGCGACTGGTTTTTGCCCGGCTTCACGTCTCATGTGCATGGCCTCACTGTGTCAGCAAGTCATGCGAATCGCGCGGCTCGGAGGGTCGAGCCCGTTTTTGCTCTATTGATGGAAGCGGTAGCCATAGCCGCGCACCGTCTCCACGATATGCGGGTCGTATCCAGCAGCGGCAATCTTGTCGCGCAGGCGTTTGATATGCGTGTCAACCGTTTTCGTCTCGGTTAGATATTCCCAGCCCCAAGCATCGCGCAACAGGTCTTCGCGCGAAACCACCTTGCCGGCGCTTTTCATCAAAGCCGCCATCAGCTCGAACTCGCGCGGCGTTAAATCTATGTCGCCCTTGTCGCCGGTAGCCGTGTGAGCATCTTCATTGAGTGTGATTCCGCTGGCCACGATGGTGTGGCCGCTGGCCATCTGCCCATTCCCGCGACGCAACAAGGCGCGCACGCGGGCAATCAGCTCGCGTAGCCCGAACGGCTTCGCTAAATAGTCATCGCCGCCGATTTCCAATCCCACCACTTTGTCGAGCTCGGTGTCGCGCGCGGAAAGGAACAACACGGGTGCGTTTGTTTTGGCGCGTAGTCTGCGGCATAATTCATAGCCGTCCATGCCCGGCAGCATGATGTCGAGCACGAACAGTTCGTACTCGTTTTGGTTTGCCAAGGCCAAGGCATCTTCGCCGTTGTCGGAAACGTCGACTTCGAAACCTTCCTTTTTCAGCGCATAACCGACGAAATCGGTGATATTCTGCTCGTCGTCCACGACGAGAATACGTGTAGGATTGTCGCTCATATTTTCCTCCATGCGGTACTTGCCGCCATTATCAATAAAGCATGCTACGCGCATTGCTACTTTTATTATCATAGCACCGAATGTGAGACTGGCGTACCTGCGCAGATTGTCATAATTGCGTTACCACATCGCAACCGTTGTGAAAGCGTGCGCGAATCGCAAGCGCTTACGGCATCTGATTCCTTTGGACACTACCGTTTTGAAAGACGTTTCGACCAAAGGGGAATTAAAGGCCGTGAGCGCGCATAAAGAGGTTAGAATGGACAAGACAACTCGTTCGCATGAACGAGCGCTTGTTTTTCGTCAGAGACGCACTATGCGTTTTGACCTGACGGGCGCATAAGAAAACCGAGAAAAGGAAAGTGAGGGCCCGAAGTGTTGTCCGACATTGAAATCGCCCAAGCAACGAAAGCACGTCCGATTACCGAGATCGCCAAGAAGGCAGGTGTGCCGGAAAGCTACTTGGAGTTGTATGGAAACTACAAGGCCAAAGTCGACTACAACCTGCTGCGCGACGAGAAGCACAAGCCTGGAAAACTCGTGCTGGTAACCGCCATCAACCCCACGCCGGCCGGCGAGGGGAAAACCACCACTACGGTGGGTCTGGCAGACGCGCTGTCGCTGATAGGGAAGAACACGGTCGTCGCTTTGCGCGAACCCAGTCTAGGGCCCGTGTTCGGTATAAAGGGCGGTGCGGCCGGAGGCGGATATGCGCAGGTCATACCCATGGAAGATATCAACCTGCACTTCACGGGCGACTTTCATGCCATAGGAGCGGCCAACAACTTGCTGGCCGCCATGATAGACAACCACATCCAGCAGGGTAACCAGCTAGGCTTCGATGTACGCAAGATCACATGGAAGCGCTGCGTTGACATGAATGACCGTCAGCTGCGCCACATCGTGGACGGCATGGGCGGCAAGGCGCATGGCGTGCCGCGCGAAGACGGCTTCGACATCACCGTGGCCAGCGAGATTATGGCCATCTTCTGCTTGGCTACCTCCATCATCGATTTGAAGGAGCGCCTGGCGAAGATTGTTGTAGGCTACACGCGCGAAGATGAGCCTATCACCGCTGGTCAGCTACAGGCACAAGGTGCTATGTGCGCGCTTTTGAAAGATGCTCTAAAGCCGAATCTGGTACAGACGCTGGAAGGGACGCCAGCATTCGTGCATGGCGGTCCGTTCGCCAACATCGCCCACGGATGCAATTCCATTATGGCCACGCGTATGGCTATGGCGCTGGGGGATTACTGCATCACAGAAGCCGGATTCGGTGCCGATTTGGGCGCCGAGAAGTTTCTGGATATCAAGTGCCGCCTAGCCGACCTAAAGCCCGACGCGGTCGTGGTAGTTGCCACGGTGCGCGCGTTGAAGAACCACGGTGGTGTGGCGAAAGCCGACCTCAACGAAGAAAACTTGCAGGCTCTGGAAGCTGGATTGCCCAATCTGCTGCAGCATGTGGAAAACATCACGAAGGTGTACAAGCTGCCCTGCGTGGTGGCTATAAACGCATTCCCCACCGACACAAAAGCTGAGCTTGACCTGGTTGAGGCCAAGTGCAAGGAGCTCGGCGTGAATGTGGCGCTCTCTGAAGTGTGGGCCGACGGTGGCAAGGGCGGCGTCGCGCTGGCCGAAGAAGTGGTGAAACTGTGCGAAGAGCCCAACGACTTCAGCTTCAGCTATGAGAGCGATTTGAGCCTGACCCAGAAAATCGAGGCCATCGCCACACGCGTCTATCATGCTGACGGTGTTGACTTTATGCCAGCTGCCAAAAAGCAGATTGATCGTTTGGAAGAACTAGGGTTCGGCGACATGCCCGTGTGCGTGGCGAAGACTCAGTACAGCTTCAGCGACGACCCGAAAAAGCTCGGCGCGCCGAAGGGATTCCGCATCACGGTGAAAGAAGCCAAGGTGTCGGCCGGTGCCGGGTTCATCGTGGTTTTGACTGGCGACATCATGACGATGCCGGGTCTGCCGAAGGCTCCTGCAGCATGTCGCATTGATGTTGATGAGAGCGGTAAGATCTCCGGATTGTTCTAAGGTGCGCACATGGTCGATACGACTTTTATAGATGAGCTTTCCAGCGCGGCCCCGACTCCGGGAGGAGGCGGGGCCAGCGCCTACTGCGGTGCGCTGGCCAGTGCCCTCGCTTCGATGGTTGCGAATTTGACGGTGGGTAAGAAAAAATACGCTGCCGTAGAAGAAGACATGCAGGATGCCCTAGCGGCATTGGAAATCCTACGCGGGCAGCTGATAGACTTGATTGAAAAGGACGCCGAAGCATTTGCCCCTTTGGCGGCAGCCTATGGCATGCCTCGTGAGACGCCCGAGCAGCAGCAGGCGAAAAACGATGCGCTCCAGTATGCGCTTGTGGGTGCATGCGAAGCGCCACTGCAAATTATGGAAGCATGTGCCCAGGTCATCGACTTGTGCGATGTGGTAGCGCGTCAGGGCAGCCGCATGGCGGTTTCAGATGCGGGCGTTGCGGCCGCGTTTGGCAAAGCTGCTCTGCAAGGCGCTTCGCTCAACGTGTTCATCAATGCGAAAAGCATGGATGACCGGCAGCAGGCGCAGGCATATACCGGCCATGCCTACAACCTCATCATGCAGTTCGGCGAACAGGCTGATAGCGTGTTCGACTACGTGATGAAGGAAATACAGTAACGTGGCCAGAAGACTTTCCGGAAAAGAAGTGAGCGCCGCTCTGGCGGAGGATTTGCGCATGCGGGTGGAGGTATGCAAAGCTGCAGGCGTCAATCCTACGCTGGCCATCGTGCGCATGGGCGAGCGCCCGGACGACTTGAGCTACGAACGCACGGCCAAAAAGCGTGCGGAGAGCTTGGGGATAGCCATACGCCCGTATGTGTTGGATGAATTCGCACCGCAACAGGTGTTGGAATCGACCATCGTGTCCATAAACCATGATCCCGGTGTGCATGGCTGTTTGATGTTTCGCCCGCTGCCATCTTTCATGGATGAGCGCGCCGTGTGCAACCTGTTGGCGCAGGACAAAGATATTGACGGCATCTCGTTGGCGTCTTTGGCCTCGGTGTTCACCGATTCTGCCGAAGGGTTCGCCCCCTGTACCGCGGCGGCATGCTTGAAAATGCTCGATTTCTACCATGTTCCCATCGCGGGAAAGCATGTGGTGGTGGTAGGGCGCAGTCTGGTCATCGGCAAGCCCGTGGCTATGATGCTGCTGCGGCGCAATGCCAGCGTGACCATCTGCCATTCAAGGACTGAGAACCTGCCGCAGATGTGCCAAGATGCCGATATCGTAATATGCGCGACGGGCCGGGCGCGCGCGTTTAATGCGGACTTCTTTTCTTTGGGACAGACGGTACTTGATGTGGGTATCAACTTTGATACGCAGGGTAAACTGTGCGGGGATGTGGATTTCGAATCCGTTGAACCTATTGTGGGCGCCATCACGCCAGTGCCGGGCGGCATTGGCAGTGTGACCACGGCTGTGACCATGGAGCATACCGTCATTGCAGCTGAGCGTTCCCTTGAGGATGCAGGGCGCCCCCTCGCGTAAAGAGTCGCACAGATGCCTGCCGTGGCGGCATGGTCGCCTTGATTATTATTCCGCTTGTGCTGGCGTGCTTTTCAGCAAATCGAGCAATTCCTGTTTCTTGTGGATGTCGAGTTTCGCGTAAATGCGTTTGCTATGGGTGCGGACGGTATTCTCGGAAATGAACAATTCTTGTGCGATAGCAGGGCCTGAGTATCCGCGCGCCAGCATTTCCATCACCTCGGCCTCGCGAGATGACAGTCCATAGCGCGATGATAGAATCTGACATTGCTTTGAAACTCTATCGGTGACTTCAGGGCCTTCGCGGGGTTTTTCTTTCGATGGCTGTTGTTCGAGTTCGCGAGCAACTTCGATTTCGTCAAAGATGCCGCTGGTTTTGCTCTGAGGCGATATCATCAAGAACTCAAGGCGCGTGGTGTGGAGTTTTGACTGTTTACGTCCTAACAGGGTCACAACTAACAGAACGTACAGAGACCCCAGCGAGACGAGCGAGAATTGTTCGACTCCAAGATTGTTGTCTATGCCTGAGACGTATCCGAACAGATAGCCCAACGTTTGGAAAAGATAGACGATAACGCCGAAAAAGGAATAGATGAACAAGGGGTTGATGCCGCTGTCTCGGGAAATCTGTCCGCAATGCATCATCACAAGCGTCGTGGCCATCATGAAGCAGGCATAGCAAGCGGCCGATCCTACATTGGTGAACGAGCTGCCTGCAAACGGCAGCACCAACAGAGAGGTGGCTGTGATGGGGAATAGGATGCGGTAGACATCCATCAGCTCGAAGCGAATATTGCGGAATTGCCAGACGGCTATGAACACACACACGACCACAAGCAGAGCGAACATGGAGATGATGTTGATGTCGCTCATCAAGTTCTGATGAAGGATGGCGATGAAGCGGATGGCACCGGCGCAGAACCCCAGTGCCCCTACCATCAACGCCGCATAGAGGCTCTCGCGAATTGCGTTTTTATACACAAGGGGGTGTTTTTGCGGAACATCTTGGAACATGGGTTGGTCCCAATCGGTATTCTGGGCTGAAAGCCACAGGCACAGGCCTTCAAGCGGCGATAGCATCAAAGGAATAAGGTAAGAAGTTAAAGCTGCCGGAATAAGGCAAAGCCCGAAATACAGGAGAGCTGAATACCCCGTGCCCGTTGCAAGCGCCAAATTGCCGGTCGTGGCACTTTGTGACGCGAAGACCACCTGCCAACCAAACAAAAATCCAGCAAGTCCTATTCCGATTAGCACAGCAGAGGCGATAATCAAAGGGAAGGCAATCGTCTCTAGGTACATGGCGCTGATAAGCAGAAGTGGGCCGATGACAAGCGGCACGGTAAAACCTACAGCGTGCGCCCGCCATGCGCCCTGGGGCTTGCGATACGAAACCAGCAAGCTAGCCCCGAACGTGGCGCAAAAAGACGTCATCTGCACGATATAGAACCAAGCAGTTGTTGACGGCATCTGCAGATTTGCCATCAGATAAGGATAGACCCCGCCCCAAATGGAGGTTGCGCTAATGGAAAGGAACAGTGCGAAACCGAAGTTTTCCACATTAGGCACAAGCAGACGAGCGAATTTCATATCGACAACCTCCCTCCGTTTCACCATGATAGCAAAGAAGAGCGGCAAAAGAGAGTCCGAGACGATTCGTGCGCATTCTACAAGGGCAAACGCGGAAATCATTAGAATCATGTGACAAGGTTTTAATCCCAGCGGTGCTATGTTCGCAGTAGTTCGAGTTGAAAACGAGTTTATCCGCAACCCTGCAGGCAGCTGACGGACAGATGGCAATGCGGAAACTCACTACTCACAAAGGAGAGGTGAAAATGCTCGAGAGTTATTCTACGATGAATCGAAGGCAATTCGTGAAGACTGCGGGCGTGCTGGGGACGGCTGCTGCAGTTGGATCAGTTGCGGCGACTGAATTTTTTGGCGATAAGACGCCGAGTGCGCTTGCTGCGGATGAAGAGAAGATTGTTTGGACGCATTGCCACGTGAACTGTGGTGGTGCGTGTGTATTGCAATGCCATGTGAAAAACGGCGAAGTTGTTTCGGTAGAATCCGACAATACCGGTAGTTCTGAGTTCGGCGACATCCAGGCGCGTGCCTGTCTCCGCGGGCGTTCCATTCGTCGTTGGCTCAACGATTCGAATCGTCTGAACTATCCCCTGAAACGTGTGGAGGGCACGAAGCGCGGCGATGGGAAATATGAGCGCATCAGTTGGGATGAGGCTCTGGATACCATTGCTGATGAGTTCACCCGCATCACGAAAACGTATGGGAACGAATCTGTCTTTTTGCAGGAATGCTCCGGTGTTGAGCAGAACATCATGCAGAATATTCCGTTTGCTCGCCTGTTCAACTTGTGCGGCGGTGCAGTGACCCGCTATGGTAACTATTCCAACGCCGGCTTGAATTTCGGGGCCGTGCCCTATACGTACGGCAAGTCATGGGGCGCCCGTTCTTATAAGACCCTGCAAAAAGATGAGCTGGTGGTGCTTTTTGGGAATTCTCCCATGGATACGCGCATGGGCGGCGACGGCGCCGGATATGATTTGAACGTGGCATGCGAGGAAAAGGGCGTGCGTGTTATATGTATCGATCCTCGGCGCAGCGAAATCGCGACGAACCGAGGAGTCGAGTGGATTCCCATCAGGCCCGGAACGGATGCGGCTTTGGTGGCCGGTTTGGCTCACGAGCTTATTGCAAGCGATTTGGTAGATGTTGATTTCCTGCATACGTATTGCGTGGGATACGACGAGGCTACATTGCCTGAAGGAGCCCCTGAGAATTCGTCGTATTACGCCTATATTATGGGGCAGGGCTACGACAAGGTCGAGAAAACTCCTGCGTGGGCGGCGCGCATCACCCAGATACCCGAGCAGCGCATCGTGGAGTTGGCGCATCAGATTGGCCAGGCAAAGCCGTGCTTCATTGCGCAGGGATGGGAACCGCAGCGTCACAGCAATGGTGACTTCAGCGCTCGTGCTATTTTGCTTTTGCCCCAACTGGTAGGACAGGTGGGAAAGCCGGGCACGAATTCGGGCATGAGAGAGGGCAACAGTGGTTTCGATCTCCCAACCCTGCCTTCGGGCACCAATCCGGTGAAGGTGCAATTTCCCAACTACCTGTGGCCTGAAGCCATAAAAGATGGTCCATCGCTGACGGCGACCAAAGATGGCATCAAAAACGCCGAAAAGCTGCCGAGCAGCATCAAAATGCTGGTGAATTACGGGAACAACATGCCCGCGAACCAGAACGGCGACATCAACTATACTACCCAGATTCTGCGTGACGAATCGCTATGCGAATTCATCCTGTGCTATGACGTGTTCATGACCGCTTCCGCGAAATACGCCGACATCATTCTGCCTGATTTGACACCTCAGGAAACGTATAGCCTGTCTGCGGCTGGCGAAAATAACGACTCAATGGGCATATGGTTCGGGCAGCCTGTGTGTAATCCCAAGTACGAGCGCAGGGAAGTCTACGAAGTGTGCGGTGAGTTGGCACAACGGCTGGGCGTGTACGACGAGTACTCAAAAGGCGGTCTAACGCGCGAGGACTGGTGTCGCAAATGCTACGACGAGCTACGTGAAGACGAACCCCAGCTGCCGACCTATGACGAAGGCGTGAAAGCGGGTATTTATAAAGAAGCGGTTACGGTTTCCACAGAAGACGACAAATTCATCAAAGACCCTGTCGCCAATCCCCTGAAAACCAAAACGGGCAAGATTCAAATCTACTCGCCTGAACTGGCGGAATTAGCTGCCAAATGGGAGCTTCCCGACGGTGAGACCATCTGCCCTGTTCCCGCCTATCTTCCTGACTTTGACGGATATGAATCTACCAGTGAAAAGTACCCCTTGCAAATATTCTGCTTCCACTGGCGTGCGCATACCCATTCCACGTATGCGAACAATGAAATCGTGCAGAAGAGTGCCGCGAACCAGCTGTGGATCAACCCCTTGGATGCAGATGCTCGAGGAATAAAAGATAACGACACGGTGCGTGTGTACAACGACCATGGGGAGATTCGTATCACCGTGAAGGTGACAAACCGGATAGTCCCAGGAGCAGTGGCCATGCCTGAGGGCATGTGGCACGACGCTGACATGAATGGCGACAAAATCGATCATGGTGGTTGCATCAACACGCTGACGAGCAGGCATTGCAATCCCATATCGAAAGGCACCGGCCAACATAGCAATATCGGTCAAGTCCAGAAAGCCGAGGCATAATCATGACGCAATATGGTTTTTACTACGATGCCACACGCTGCACTGGTTGTAAAACATGTGAGCTAGCGTGCAAAGACTACCACGACCTTTCTGTTGATATCACTTTTCGCCATGTTTTCGAGCTCGAGGGTGGATGCTTCACCCAGGATGCGCAAGGCTGTTGGACCACTGATTCCTACACGTATTACACGTCGTTTTCGTGTCAGCATTGCAACAATCCGGCATGCATGCACGTGTGTCCCACAGGGGCGATGCATAAAGATGACAACGGCATCGTGTCTGTGGATGTGAAAAAGTGTATCGGATGTGGCTATTGTGCGCTGTCATGTCCCTATGACGCTCCGACGGTGGATCGCAGCCTTGGACACAGTGTGAAATGCGACGGTTGCAAGGACCGTTTGGCTGAAGGCAAACAGCCCATATGTGTGGAGGCTTGCTCGGGGCGCGCACTTATATTCGCCCCTGTTGAAGAATTGCCTTCTGAAGGCAAGTAGGCGAATATCGCTCCTTTACCCGATCCAACGCTTACACAGCCCAACCTGTATATAAAGGCGTGTGCCGTATCCCAACCATCAGGAAGCCTTGATTGTTCGGTTTCCAATTCCAAAGAGGTGAAATAACATGGGCAGTGGATTTTCTGAAACCGCTTTAGCGGTATTCACAACGCTCGCTCCTATGGGGGCTTGCTCCTTCATCATTATCGCTGCAACGGTTTTTACGCAAACACTTGAGCAGGACGCCTTTAAGCGTCTTGATCGTATGACGATTGTTCCCATTTTGGTGATGGTCGCGGGATTTATTGGTGCTTTCTTCCATCTGGCGAACCCGATGAACGCATTTTGGGTGCTTGCAGGATTGGGCTCATCGCCCCTTTCCAACGAAGTGGTCATCGGCGGGATGTTCGTTGTGCTGACTTTGGTTTTTTGGATCGTTGCAGCCCGAAAGGAACTGGACCTAAAGGCTCACAAGATTTGGCTGGGT
Organism: Actinomycetes bacterium; assembly: GCA_023394615.1. Classification (GTDB taxonomy): domain Bacteria; phylum Actinomycetota; class Coriobacteriia; order Coriobacteriales; family Eggerthellaceae; genus JAEXAI01. The sequence goes on from JAEXAI010000015.1 coordinate 87,833, forward strand.
GTCATATCGGTTTGCGCTATCATATTCACTCTGTTCTGCGGATTCGCGTATCTGATGTACACCATTCCTACGTGGAACACCCCATGGACGGTCGTGCAGATGCTCGGATGTGGGCTGTTGGGCGGCGCGGTCCTAGGTGCTTTAACAGTGATTATCAGCAAGCAACCCATCGAGGGTGTCGTGCGGAAAATAGCGCTTGTGCAGGCAATTCTCGGGTTCTGCTTGGCATTGCTAGGGTTCTGCATGCAGATTGCCGTGGCAACGGGATTCCAGAATATTTGGGGTTCGGTCGTCCAAGAGATACCGGGCCTGTGGCTGATTGTTGTTTTGCTGGTCGCGTGCGCAGCGGTAGGTGTTGCATCTCAAACATCGCTTTTGAAGAGGATCACCAGCCCTGCGGCTTTGAGTGTTGTCTGCATAATAGTGGGCATTGGCATATTTTTCACGCGAATCGGCTTCTATAGTATGTATGCTGGAATAGCGATGTAGATACTGCAAACGCGCAGTGGGTTCGAAAACAACGGCAGGGGGGCGCATTCGAATGCGGCCTCCTGCTTTGAGGGATACAAGGGGGCAATCGATATGGAAACGGCTGTGAGCGAAATCACACTGGTCGTGTTCACCACGCTTGCACCTGCTGGCATCGTCGCTTTAATCGTTATGCTGGTGGAACTGCTTTTCTCAAAGGACGTCGAACGCGTCAAGAGACTCGGGCGATATCTGGTTCTTCCTTTGGGTTTGGCTGTTGTGGGGCTGATTGCATCGGCAACGCATTTGGGGACTCCTGCGAATGCGCTGTACGTATTGACAGGCATCGGTCGCTCACCTCTTTCCAATGAAGTTGGTGCTACGGTTGCCTTCTTCGTTTTTGCCGGGGTCTACTGGATATACTCGTTCGGAAACCGTCCTTTGAACGCCGCTGGAAAAGCATGGATTGGTGTGACTATCGCATCGGCGCTGGTCTGTCTGTGGTTCATTTCCACCGCTTATACAGTAGCAAGCATTCCCACATGGAGTCTGCCCCAAGCGCAGGCCACACTTTGGCTGGATGCGCTGTCAAGCGGGCCGGTTGTCGCCTTGTTCTGCATGCTTTGCGCCAAGGCACTCCCCTCGAAACGGAAAATAATTGCGCTGGTGGCGCTCGCTGTTGTGGCGGCGGTGGTGAACCTAATCGTCTTGTTCTTTGAGTATGAATCGCTTGCATTCATACAGACTACCGCGACGGCTGCACTCGGTCTTATCCCCGCCTATGAGGTGATTATGCTCATTTTCTCCCTGTTTGAGGTTTTGGGTTGTGCGGGCTGCTGGTTTTCTCTGCTCAGAGACGGCGCGCTTGAAAAGGCGATAAGTCGATCGCCTCAGAGCATGGTGGTGATGGCGCTGGCTGCTTTGTCAGTATGCTTGGCGAGTTTTGCCGTTCGTTTTTGCTTCTATTCGATGTATATGACGTTGGGGGTTTAGCGGCAAGCAAATGCGCTGGAGCTATTCGTGCTGCTGGCGTGATCTCGCTTCATTGCTCACGCAATGCGGATGTTTTCAGGGTGCTTTTCGAAATTCCCGAGCTTGTATGCGTCTTTGGGCTACAATAGGCGATTATGGCTAATGGACTGACATACACATGCACGTGCCGAACGCCCGGTGCGACTGAGCGCTTGGCGGCTTCGCTCGCACCTCGCTTGCGCGCAGGTGACATATTTTTGCTCGATGGCGACCTAGGCGCGGGAAAAACTTGTTTCGTACAAGGAGTGGCGCAGGCTCTGGGTATACAAGGTGATGTGACCAGCCCCACATTCAATATATTGATTAGCTACGAGGACGGCATGTTGCCCTTGAACCACTTCGACCTATACCGTCTAGAGACCGCGGACCAACTCTACGACATCGGCTATTGGGATGTTTTGGAAGGTAGTGGGGCGAGTTTTGTGGAGTGGGGCGACCGCTTTCCCGACGATGCTCCTTCCGATTACGTGGAAATTCGCATGACAGTGGAAGAAGACGGTGCTCGCATCATTCGGGTGCATTCCTATGGCGAACGCGCGCGCAGACTTTTGTTTTTGTGGGGCGACTCTGAAGAATCCGGCTTGATGAAGGCGGATGCGAACTAGCATGGCGCAAGAATCACACGCGTTTGGTGACGCGCCCTGTATACTCGCTTTCGATACTGCCAATGAAGTCATCGCTATTGGTGTGGGTGTGCTCGACGGGGCAACACGCACAATCGAATGTATAAAGTCACAGCGCATAGAGGCGCATCGCTCGTCTAATACCAAACTATTACCTAGCATCGACGCGCTTTTGCAAGAGTGCGGTATCGACCGCAGTCGCATTGCGTGTGTGGCAAGTGGGCGCGGACCGGGGTCGTTTACCGGCGTGCGTATATGCATTGCTACGGCAAAAGGTGTGGCTTCTGCTTTGGAAGTGCCGCTGGTAGGCGTGTCGACGCTAGACGCTATTGCGTGGCGCATGCAGATGAAGGGCATGCGCGGGGACGCACTGGTGCTGGCCGATGCTATGCGCAAAGAAGTGTATCCTGTGCCCTTCAACCTGACCGATGACGGTGTCGAGCGTCTGTGTGCCGACAACGTGGTGAAAGCGCAGGTGCAGGCCGAGCGCATGGGTAATTGCGCGTCTGCTGCATCTGATGGATCCGCAACAGCGGGAACTGCGTCGGCAGACGGTCCCGTTATCGCAGGCGATGCCCTTGAAAAATATGCGGACCTGTACGCTGCTTGTGGCACGCTGGCCTCAAAGGATTTATGGACGCCAACCGGCAGCGGTCTTTTAGCTGCAGCTCAGGCGGCGTGGAAATCGGGGGAAATAGATCCCTTTGATGCTGTTCGGCATGATCCGGCGTTTCTGTTGCCTGTGTACACGCGCCTGAGCGATGCCGAGGAGAACGAGCGTCGTCGTTTGGCTCACGATGAGCCGCGCAATCTACATACTGGCGTGCAACATGTCGGTGTGTGCAGTGAGGGCGAACAGCAGCTAAACGTGCGCGAGCTGGACACGACCGTTGTCAACGCGAAGGGCAACGATGCCGGAATCGTGTATCGGCCCCTCGATGCTGCGAATGTCGATCAGGCAGTTGGATTGGAAAATCACCTGATGGGCAGCGATGCCTGGAATCGGAATCTGATTCTAGACGATATCGCGCGCCCTGATCGCAGCTGGTGGGCGGCAGAAGATGAGACAAGCGGGCATCTGATTGGCTACGCCGGTGGCTGGACCGTCGATGGCAAGCTGCAGATTTTGAAAGTGGCGGTAGTGCCTGAATTCCGCCGACGGGGCATCGCTCGCGAGCTGCTTTCGCGAGTCGCATCAGATGGGCGCGATTTAGGTGCGGGTTCGGCTACGTTGGAAGTGCGTGCATCGAATAGTGGTGCCCAGGCGCTGTATGGGGCGCTGGGATTTCATAGTGTTGGGAAACGTCCCCATTATTACTCCGACCGTGAAGACGCGATTATCATGGACGGCCCTTTGCCCATTGTGCACTACGATGTGGCGGGTATGACGTTGCAGGTGGACCGGGCAGCCGTAGGCGTTACGGAAAAAGCCATGCTATCTGATACAGATGCCCAAGCCGCAGTCGGTCAAGCTCCGACCTCATGTACTCTAGCAGAAGATGTTTCCCTGCCTGCGAGCCACCCTCTTATCTTGGCTATTGAATCATCTTGCGACGAAACTGCCGCTTCGGTAATCGATGGTGACGGCAATCTGCTTTCTGATGTGGTTGCCAGTCAGATAGATTTTCATGCACGTTTTGGCGGCGTTGTCCCCGAAATTGCCAGCCGAAAGCATGTCGAGGCCATCTGCGGGGTTGCTCAGGTATGTCTGGAGTCCGCCGCTGAGCGTTTGGGTGCATCTCATTTGCGTTGGCGCGATTTGGATGCGGTGGCGGCTACGTATACGCCCGGACTCGTGGGTGCTTTAGTGGTGGGCGTGGCTTTCGCGAAAGCCGCAGCATGGGGCGCGAATATCCCCTTCATCGGCGTGAATCACATGGAAGGTCATCTGTACGCGAACAAGATTGCGCAGCCCGACATCGCACCACCTATGGTAGTGTCTCTTGTTTCAGGGGGTCACACCATGCTGGTGCACGTGCGGGACTGGGGAGCTTACCGCGTTTTGGGCAGCACGGTGGATGATGCCGTGGGTGAGGCATTCGACAAGGTGGCCAAAGCATTGGGGCTGGGTTATCCTGGTGGCCCTGTGATATCGCAACTGGCTGCAGCGGGCAACCCCCGTGCCATAGCATTTCCGCGTGCGATGATGCATTCGGGTGACTTGCGCTTTTCTCTATCTGGCCTGAAAACTGCGGTGGTCACCTACATCAACCAGCAGAAACGTGCCGGTGCAGAATTAAACCTTCCCGATATTGCGGCAAGTTTCCAAGCCGCCGTAATAGATGTGCAAGTGGCGAAAGCCGCGACTGCATTGCAGCAGACAGGCGCGCGGGAATTCTGCTTGGGCGGGGGAGTGGCCGCGAATCCTGCATTGCGGAAGGCCTACGAACACGAGTGCGCGAAGCGGGGCGTGCGCCTGACCATGCCGCCGCTTTCGGCGTGTACCGATAATGCGGCGATGATTGCGCTTGTCGCGCTTGATCGCTACCGCGAGGGACGTTTCTTCGGTTTGGAAGCCGATGCATACGCCCATTGTGATTTGGAACAACCTTATTAACAGCAGCGTCGCTCGCGCCTTGCGGCGACTATGGAAAGGGATACAGAACCGATGACCACGCTCCGTCAGAACGTGCGCTTGCGCGACGAAGAGAAAAAAGCTGCAGCTTCTAACAACAGGGCCTCTTATTCGTTCGGTCAACCAACGCGAACAGCAGGATCTGCGCCTTGGAAACAGAAGCAGGTTCGCAAAATCGCGCCCGTGGGCCCTATCGACACGGCCACAGGTCAGTCTGCCCCTGCCGAGATTTCCGAAGAACGCGTGCTCAGCATTTTTACCGGCATCGCCGAGCAGTACGAGCACTTCAACAAAGTATCTAGCTTCGGGCAAGACCACGGTTGGCTGGACAGGTTGGTTGAGGCGGCTCCTATCGATGGCACTTCTCGCGTGCTCGACGTGGCAGGTGGTACGGGTGAGGTGGCTTTTAATATTTGCGACCACAAAAAGCCTGCGTCGATTATGCTGACCGATTACACCCCCGCTATGTTGGAGGTGGCGAAAAAGCGCCTCGCCGCAGGTGACGCGCATGGTGTGCCCATGAGTACGATGGTGGTGGATGCACAGGATATGCCTTTGGAAGACGAGTCGTTTGACGTGATCACCATGGCCTACGGTATTCGCAATATGCCCGACCGACGTGCGGCGCTCAACGAGATTTATCGTGTGCTTGCTCCCGGCGGCACGGCATGCATCCTAGAGTTTTCCACGCCCCCTCGCTCCATTGAGCGTTTCTTCTACCATGGCTATCTGCGTTGGGGTATTCCCGCATGGGGCAAACATTGCACGGGTAAGCGCGACGACTTCGTATATCTCGCGAAGTCAATCAGGGCATTTCCTGACCAAGAGACCTTCGCCGATATGTTGCGTACGGCCGGCTTTTCGAACGTGACCTACCAGAACCTGACATTCGGAGCGGTGGCCATCCATACGGCAGTGAAGTAAGTGCATAGACGTTATCGGCAGAACTTGTCGCAAGGGTGAAATCGTTTGGTGGCGGTTTCCTAGCGTTCCTTCCAAACCGCTTCGATTTCGCCTTGCATGTTCGGGCGCACGACGAAAAGCGCATATGCCAGAAAAATGGCGGCCATGAACGCAAGCTGCAAGATAAGCCCTGTTGCATCAGGCGTGCCTGCAACATCCATAGCTCCGCTATACCCTCCGGCAATAGATCCAGGGGCCAAAAACGATCCTAGGTCCACAAGAGCATGGGCTATGGCGCACGCCCATAGATTGTGCGTTCTAATATAGGCTGCGGCGAATAGCAGTCCGAGTGCAAGTGCATAGATAATCTGGGAAAACGTGCTGAATAAATCCTGATACCCATAGATATTATTGATGATGTGGATTCCGCCGAACAACAATGCGGACCCGATGATGGCCTTGCCGGTCCAGAATCTGGTGCGTCGGGATCCTTGCGCGATGCCGTCTATGATGATGGCGCGATACGCCAGCTCTTCATAGAACCCCACGCTGCCCGCTTCCAGAAGCGCCACCAGCACGAGCGTGATATCGGGGCCGTAACCTAAATCGACCCATTGCGACAGGTCGCTTTCGAATGCGAAGAAAGCCAGTGCGAGTATGGGCGAGAGCAGGAGTAGCCCTTCGCCCAGGCCTTTCGCCGTAAAACCAAGGGTTGTGTTCGTGGTGCATTTCAACACTGCTATCAGCAGAAGGCCCACGGCGATTTCCATCGATGAGGCGAACACTTCCGCAGTGTAGCCATGCAGTTGCAGCGCATAAATCAGTACAGTGTTCAGCGCCGTCAGCAGGAACCCCGCGCATAAAACCACCGCCATGGCAAGTAGCACGGGGTGCTTTTGGCAGAAGCTTTGCTTGGCATGTGCAGGCAAGCGTGCGGGGTTGTGTTCTCGATTGCGGTCGTTCATCAACATCAATCAAGGTGCCATCATGGCCAGAGGCACGACGAGGACGTCATCGTCTCTGCGATATGCGCTGGCCGTGGCGGTAAGCACCATAAGGAATGCGGGGTTCCCTTCTCGATTCCGGTCGATGCGGTCGGCAAGTTTACGGAGGTGTTTTGCGGCTGTGTCTATCTGGCTTGCGCCCATTTTCACTTCCACAAGTGCCCATTTTCCATTATCAAGACGTATGACAGCATCGGCTTCAAGGCCGGTTTTATCACGATAGTGGAACACTGAACCCCCAAGAGCACTCGCATATATTCGCAGGTCACGAACGCATAATGACTCGAAGAGCAAGCCGAAGGTTTGGTTTCCGCCAAGGCGAGAAGCGAGGCGCTTTTGTCTGGATCTTGCAGGAACACAGAGCTTTTCGACTGGCGCTCTGCTGTGGTGGTCTTACCGCACCATTTAGGCCCCTTTACCTGCACGGCTCCCGATGATTTGAGCTTGTGTGCAAGAAGGTCGTCGGCTATTCGTGGCAGATAGCCATCTTCCGGTATATCGATTCGCTTTGTCATGGCTGCATCCTCTCTTAGCCACGCACCTTGTTGCCCGATGCCAGAATAGCATAAATCGGCAGTTGGACCGTTTTAGTTCCGCAAGTTGGCCCGTTTCAGTTCCGGCAGTTGGACTGTTTGGAAGTGCGGGGTTTTCGGACCTCTAGGGCGCGCCCTAGAGGCGAACTCGAGAATTCGCACGCAACGGAAGCAATTGAGCATTTCCCGAGACGCAATCTGAAGACCCGAAACTCCATTTCCGGATTTCAAAACAGAAAAACGGCGACCAATCGAAGCATTGTGAGAGATTGTTGCATGAAAGTATCATTTCAGCGACGAGAGACAAGCTGCACGAAATTACCCACCGCATAACCGCAGGTCACGGGAAATCTTTTCAGAGAGCAGGCCTCGGTTGCTCACAACGCTTCGCTTAGTCGCCAGAATCCTGTTTTGAAATCACGAAATGCGCTGAAACACCCTTCGCGACCGCCAGTGCGCCAACATTTGGGACGCAGCCCAGCATTCGCTGCGCAAACTAACTTGTTCAAACCTGCTGGCGCGCCTCTTTCGGGAATCAGAAGAACCATTTGACTCTTGTTCGCGTCGAGGCAGCCGTTAGCAAGCGGCCTCGGTGGATTTGCCGAGCACATCCACCGTTTTCCTGTGGACGTTGGCGCCACGTGGCGCGCGCAATGCTATGATGTGTCTCACATTATCACCAGGAGGTCGCTATGCTACTATGCGCTGAATATGTCTTACCGATCACCTCCGACCCCATTGAATGGGGAGCGGTGCTGGTCCGCAACGGCAAAATCAGAGACATCGGGTCGGCTGATTTGCTGCGTTTGCGCTACCCGGAGGAAGAAGTGCATGATTTCGGGCAATCCGCGTTGCTGCCCGGGTTCGTAGACGCTCATACACATTTGGAAAATTCTGCCTTGCGAGGCATCGTGCACGACGTGCCCTATGCCACGTGGCTGGCTGCATTGTCGAAAAAATACGAGCGCATGACGCAATCAGATTGGTATGACTCCGCTATATTGGGCGGACTCGAGGCACTTTCGTCAGGCATCACGTGCATCGCGGACATAACCGCTACCGGTGCAGCTGCTAACGCGCTGCAGAAACTGGGCATGCGCGGTGTGGTGTATCGCGAAGTGGGCGCCATGGACAAGCGTCGCGTGAACTACGCCATGAAGATGGCCGCAGCCGACATTGAAAAGTGGACCAGTACGGTTGATTCCGATCGCATTACCGTCGGCATTGCTCCCGCATCGCTGTTCCTTTGCCATCCGTTGGTATTTAAAAGGGTAGCTGATTTCGCCGGTTCAACCTTGCCCGTTGCTATGCATTTAGCGGGCAGCCGCGAAGAGTCGAACTTCATCATGTACGGGTCCAGCACGCTTGCCGTTCACGACGTACAGGAAGGGCGTGGTTTCGTCGAGATTCCCCCATGGTTGCCAACGGGCGTGACGCCAGTGAACTATGTTCTGAATTGGGGCGGTTTTAATGCGGAAAACGTCATGGCTGTTCATTGCGTGCATGTGAGCGAAGATGATATTGCTCAATTGCGCAAAAACAACGTGTCCATCGTCTGCTGCCCTCGTTGCAACGCCCAGCTCGGCATGGGTGTCGCTCCTCTGACGGAATACTTGAAATCCGGTTTCCGCGTTGGTCTGGGAACTGATTCCCCGGCGGCATCTGATTCCACCGACATGCTCAGTGAGATGCGCATCGGTATGCTGGTGCAGCGTGCGGTGAACCCCGAAGGGTTCCTTTCCGCGCACAAGATGTTGGAACTGGCCACCATCGGTGGCGCCCGTGTACTGGGGCTCGATGACAAGATTGGCTCGCTGGATATCGGCAAGATGGCCGATATCGTGGCCGTGGATATTTCCGGTTCGCATCAGACTCCCACCGATGACCCCACATCTGCTTTAGTGAACACAGCAAGTGGCACCGATGTGCTGATGAGCATGGTAAACGGTCGAATCTTGTATGAGGAAAACAAGTGGCATGTGGACGTGGAAGTGGCGAAGAGCATCGCCCACGTCATTGAGATACGGGGCAAGCTGCGCGATTAAGCGTGGGGCCCAAGAAGAAGGAAGAACATGGCAAAGCAGCAAAAGATGTCGGCCAAGCAGAAGCAGGCGCGCGTCGAAGCAGCGCGCGCTCGCGAAGAGGCGGCAAAGCAGAAAAAAGAGCACGGCGAGCGCATGAAGAAAATCGGCATCATCGTCGTATGCGTCATACTCGTGTTGGCTTTGGGTATTCCGACTATCGCGCTATCGTTTATGAGTGGTGCGGCATAGTCAAGTGTTGTATGATAGTGCGGTTAATTCCCCCGGCTTCGACAGCAGAGTCGAAGTCTCCAAGCGTTTGAGAGGTATCTTTTGTTTGGCATAGGAGCGAACGAGCTTTTACTCATTCTCTTGTTCGGGTTTCTGATTTTCGGGCCGGATAAGTTGCCGGCGATTGCAAAGACCATCGGTCAGGCTATAGGCAAGTTCAAAAGCGCCCAAGAAGAAATGAACAACGTTATCAAAACCGAAGTGTACGACCCCGATTCCCAAGAGCCTTTCAAAAATCCGCTCGATACGCTCTCGAAGCTTGAAGACGATGCGAAAAAGGAAGACAAGGGCGAAAGCTTTACTGAGCGCAAGGCACGCTACGACAAGCAACGCGCCGCGAAAAAGACGGCGGAAGAAAAATCGACCGCAGCCAACGTGGCCAGTGGCGCTGTTGGCGCTGCTGTAGCCGAATCTGCTGACGAGGGCAAAAAAGCACCCGCAGCAGAAAAGCCTGCTGCGGCGAGCGCGGAAAAGAAACCAGCAGTGGATATTGATGCGCTCTATGGCGCAAAGCCTGCTGCGAAAAAACCCGCAACTGCCAAGTCCGCAGCGGCCGCCAAGCCTACGGAATCCGTCAAGTCCGCAGCGGCCGCCAAGCCCGACTCAGCCACCAAGCCTGCAAAGTCGGCACCTGCCAAACCCGCTTCCGATGAAGAGAAGGGGGAATAAGCCATGCCTATCGGACCTGCGCGAATGCCCCTATTCGATCATTTGGGCGAGCTTCGCATGCGTGCTGTGCGTATCGTTGTATGCCTGCTGATTGCAGTCTGCGTGTTCTATATGGCTACGCCCACGATTGCGCAATTCATGCTGGCGCCCGTGGCCGACTGCATGCCCACCGATGACGCAGGCAATGTGGTCATGAACGTCTTCGGTGCTTTCGATGCTTTCCAAGTGCGTTTCACCATATCGCTTTGGGCTTCTTTGGTGGCCTGCATGCCCGTTATCATCTGGCAGGCCCTTGCGTTTTTCCTTCCCGCATTAAAGCCAAAGGAACGCAAGTGGTTTATTCCTACGTTTGCTGTGGCGACAGGTCTGTTCATATTGGGCACGGTCTTTTGCTACTTGGTTATTTTGCACCCGGCTTTCCAATGGCTTACCGATCAGGCGGCCGGCTTCGCTACTGTGACACCGCAGGCGGATAAATGGGTGGATATTATCATCAAGTTCGAAGTGGGCTTCGGCATGGCTTTCGAGCTGCCGCTTGTCGTGTTTTACCTGACCATTTTCGAGGTTATTCCATACGCGAAACTGCGCTCTAGTTGGCGTACCGTCTACGTGGTGCTGCTGGTGCTTTCCGCATTTGTAACGCCGGATGCATCCCCTGTCACGATGTTCTTGATGTTCGCGGCTATGATTTCGCTCTATGAGCTCAGTTTGCTTGCTGCTCGATTGGTGCTGGGCAAAAAGATTAAGGCTCAGAGGGAAGCGGCCGCAGACGAGGCGCGTGAAGATGCCGAATGGGATGAAGAATGGGCTGAAATCCAGCGCAAGCGAAAGTTGGAAAAGGAAGCCGAAGAAAACGAGGCCTAAAAACTATGCATGAACTGGGGATTATGTCCGGTGTGATGGATGCGGTCACGCAAGCTGCTGATGATGCCGGGGCAGATAAGGTTCTGAAAATCACGCTTTCGGTGGGCGTTATGACCGAGGCGATAGAGGACTCGCTGTATTTTGCCTTTGAGGCCTTGTCGGAAGGAACCCCCATTGAAGGTGCGGAGTTAGTCATCAACATGGTCCAGCCACGAAGCGTCTGTTTGGATTGCGGAAATGAGTTCGACCACGATCGTTTTCATGTGGGCTGTCCGAAATGCGGCAGCTATGCCACGCAATTAACGCAAGGGCGCGAGATGCGCATCGACTCTATCGAGGTCGATATCCCTGACGAAGATGAGGAAACCAGCGGCGCCGCTGCAGCCGACGAATGACCCACGACTCAGTTCCAGCCTCGCTCCCGTCGGCGGCGCGCAAGACGCCGTCTACGTAAGGACGTGGCGATTTGCGGTATGCCCGCGCGCGAACCCGTTTATAAATGCGATGAGAATCGTTTGAAAGGTGCATGTTATGCAGATAGATTTGGAACAACCAATCCTTGCGAAGAACGATAAGCTGGCCGCGGCCAACCGTAAGCTGTTCGCTGAAAAGCACGTGTTCGTCCTGAACATACTGGCCAGTCCTGGATCGGGGAAAACCTCGACCATTTTGGCTACCATCGAAGCGCTGCGCGACGAGTTCAACATCGCGGTTATCGAAGGCGATATTGCTTCAAGCGTGGATTCCGAAAAGATAAAGAAACAGGGCATCGCGGCTGTTCAGATAAACACGGGTGGAGCGTGCCATTTGGAAAGCGCGATGATTAAACGCGCCGTTGACGTATTGAATTTGGATGAGCTGGATCTGATTTTGCTGGAAAACGTGGGCAACTTGGTGTGCCCAACCGACTTCGATTTGGGCGAGAATGCTAAAGTGATGATCTTGAGCGTGCCCGAAGGTGATGACAAGCCGCTGAAATATCCCGGCGTGTTCCAAGTTTCCCAAGCGGTTATCCTGAATAAGATTGATACTATGCCGGTATTCAATTTCGACCAGGCTGCTTTTGAGGCCGCCGTGAAACAGTTGAATCCGCAAGCTCCTATCTTTCCCGTTTCGGCAACGACCGGTGACGGCGTGGAGGCATGGGCCACGTGGTTGACCGATCGTATTCACGAGATTCAATAGGGACGTTGCCCGAGTCGTCAAACCGCATACGACAGATAGCCATTCCGCAATGTAATCGAAACAGAACGCGTGCATACTGAGTGCGCGAAAGGTTGTCATGACGAAAGGCCGCTGATGCAGGTAAGTCAAAAATACCAAATATGCGTTGATGCCCTCAAAGAATATGCCATCAATGCTGGATTCAATCACGTGTTGCTGGGGCTTTCAGGCGGAATCGATTCCGCCGTGGTGGCGCTCATGTGTGTGGACGCTTTCGGTGCCGACAACGTACATGGATACCTGCTGCCGGGACCCTATTCTTCCAAACACTCGGTGGATGATGCAGCTTTGCTCGCGGATAATCTGGGGGTACAGGCGCAGACGGTTTCAATCTTGGAGCCTTATGAGGCTTTCGAAAAAGTGCTCTCTCGCGCATGCGGCGGCCACCTGAGCGGACTGGCTTCGGAAAACACGCAGGCGCGCTGTCGCATGGTGTGCCTGATGGCTATTTCGAACAAATATCATTGGATGCTGGTGAATACCGGCAACAAAAGCGAAGCATACATGGGCTACTCTACGCTCTACGGCGACACAGCCGGAGCATTTGCTCCTTTGGGTGGACTGTATAAGACCGACGTGTATGCTTTGGGTCGCTGGCGCTGTGAACAGGCGGAAGCTGCGGGTGAGATTTCCCCGATTCCCGAGCAGGTGTTCACGAAACCGCCCAGTGCCGAATTGGCGCCCGGTCAAGAAGACGAACGCAGCATGGGGATCGATTACGCGTCGCTTGACAAGCTGCTCATTGCCCACTTCGAGCATGGGGCCACGGCGGCAGACCTCGCCGATGACCAGCGGAGCGCAGAGCAGGTGCAGGGTATATTCGACACCGCAGAGAGCTATGCGTTCAAACGAGCGATGGAGCCGCCGTATCCGAGTGCGGCCTTCTACGACGACAGCGAATAGAAACGATTGCATCGTGGATGCGCCTAGGACTGTTTGGCCGTAGATGAGCCTAACTCAGCTCGGCGGTGGCGGTGCGCCCAGCAATCAAGCCGAATGCGGCATCGTCTAACATCCCTTCCGACCTTCCGGCCGCGCATGACCCGCAACAGAAAACATTCTGTACAGTGGCGCCGCTCGTGTTCATCAAGCGCGCGTTGTCGTCGGTTCTCATACCGCCAATCGTGCGAATGCGCACAGGGTACTGTTTGAATGCATACAAAGGCGATGAAAGCGGTCTCAAAAACGATTTCTTCCCGAAATCGGCGTCATCACCTTTATTGGCTGCTGAGTTGTACGTGGAAAGGGTATCTTTCAACTGGGAAGCCGAAAGCCCCGTCGCTTGTGCCAAAGCATCTGTGGAATCGCATGCTCCCACGTAGCGGTTTCCTTGTTTCTGGGTGATCTTCGCGATACTGCTTGCCTGTACGCCAGAAGCCAGCTGATTGTCGAAGATGCTCCACCAATAACCCAACCCTCGCCACTGACAGGCATTTGAACAGGCGAATTGCTGGTCTTCGCGCGCGAAGCGCTTGGCATCGGGGCCCACGGCCACAATCGGTCCGAACAGGCCCCAGCCTCCCACGACGGGGATGTCGCTTGCCAGATTCGCTTCTTTAGACATATCCGTTGTCGTGGTATTCAGGAGCTGGCAGAGTTTCGAGCCCGAGCCATCGGCTAGATATGTGGCCGAGCCTATATGTTCTTGGCCAGGCAGGTTCTGATGCATCATCTGCCCGTTTGCGGAAAAACCTCCCGTGGCCACAATTACTTTTTCGGCGGCTATATCCACGTTGGAAAACGTATCGGGAGCGAAAAAGCGCACGCCCGATACGATGTTGTTCGAATCGACAATCAGATATGTCGCCGTCAGGTTGAGCCTAAACGACACGCCTTGCATGGAAAGCTGATCGCGTATAGGCGTGAGCACATTTTCCATGCTTCCCAAACTGGGTTTGCACATGATGACGTCTTCAGGTGTGCCGCTGGGAACATAGGTTGCGGGGTCGGCAAACAAGGATTTGTAGCGCGAGATTGCCGAGTTGACCCAGTCAGTTTTCGCACGGCATATATTTTCAAGCAGCTTCAGCATCGTTTGGTCGCTCACGTCGGAAAGCCCCTGTTTGCGCTCATGCCAGGCATCGTCTGCGGTGCCGCTTAAGCCTGCCTTTTGCTGCAGTTCGGTGCCCTTTACATGCATAATGCCGGTTGCGTTGAAACTGTCCCCACCCAAAAGCGAGTTCTTATCTACGATGAGCACCTTTTTGCCGGCTTCACTGGGCGCCATAGCTGCGGAAAGGCCGGCGGCGCCGCTGCCCACTATCAGCACGTCAACCTTTTGCCCGAACGCGATGTCGCTGTATCCCAGCTGGCGCGCCCCCGTATGCGTTTGTTGTAGGTTGTCGATGGTAGCTGAGGTAGTGCTGGTGCACGAAATCGTCAGGGCGCCCGTCGCCGTGGCTACGGCGCCAATAGCCAGCAGTTTGAAGAAACCGCGTCTTTGTATTGACATGACATGCTCCCTTCCACCGTGCAGTCGAACCTTTGATGGCACCGAGTATACGGCATCGGCAGCGAAACGTGCTGAAAGGTTTATGGATATTGCGGAAATGCGCGCGGAATTCTCTGTGTGAAATACACCTGAATACGTATAGCGTAGCCCGGCCTCGGTATCGTACTATAGTCTGTATGGAAAATGTACTTATAGATAACGTTCCAATGAAGCCTCGCGATTGGGCTGTGGATGCAGCCATCGCCGCTATCGCCTTTTTGTTGGGCTGTGCGCAGCTTCTTATGAGCACGACCACTATATTCTTTCAAGACGAGACGTTTCGCAACCTGATAGGGTTTGCAAGCGTTGCTCCCAGCGCGCCTGCATACCTTATGCTGGCGTTGACCACGGTGCCCCTTGTGGCGCGCCGACGTTTCTCATGGCTGACTTTCGGCTTCATTTTTGCGATATTCCTGATAGCGCAGAATGCGTTCCACGGTTATTCCCTTGCCATAATCGGCCCGGTCATAGCAATATTCACCGTGGCGAACCAGCGTCCGAAACAAGAAATCGTAGTGGCCTGTGCCATAGCTGCGCTGGGAGTATTGCTGGTGCGCATGGACGGGCGAAACGATTCGATGATGCTGCTGGTGCGCGTGCAGAACTTAAGCTACATGGCTTTGGGCGTGGTGGCCGGTATCGCGCTGCAAACCTACGAAAGCTACCTTGCGGAAGCCGAGCGCCGTGCCGCTGAGGCCGAAAAGAGCCGAGAGGAAGAGGCGGCTCGCCGTGTGGAGGAAGAACGTGTGCGTATCGCCCGTGAGATTCACGATATCACAGCCCATTCCCTTACGGCCGTGAGCATTCAGGCGGCTGCAGCTGAGCGATTGATTGATCGCGATCCGGCTTCGGCTAAAGACGCAATCAAGCAGGTGCGTTCGACGTCGAAAAGCGCGCTGGAGGAAATACGCTCGATGATCGGTGTGCTGCGAAACGAAGGGCAAAAGGCTGAGACCCGTCCTACCGAGGGAACGGATCGACTGGGTGATTTGTGCGAATACGCACGCAAAGCCGGTCTGAAGGTAAGTTTGGAGCAGGAAGACTACGACAAAGCGGACGTCGCCGTTTTCATCGACGTGGCGCTGTTCGGCATCGCGCGCGAAGCCGTGACGAATGTGGTGCGTCACGCCCAGGCGCAAAACCTGGCGATACGAATTTCAACAGATGGAGGCAGAGCCCATCTGATAATAGAGGATGATGGACGGGGTATGGTCGGCGACCTTGGTCGGCAAAACGGTCATGGGTTGCAGGGGATGGAAGAGCGTGCGCACGTGCTGCACGGCACATTTGAAGCCGGGAACAGGAAGCATAGTGGCTTTCGGGTTCGCGTGAGCATACCGTTGGCAGAAAGGGAAGCGAATGAATGAGGAACTGCTGGGCGGAAGCAACCTATATAGCGACGAGTACCGTCAGATGCAAGAAAAACTACGTCTGCGAAGCGCCGAGGCGGCACGCATGGCGGAAGCGAAGCTCGACCCGGTACCCCATGTGAGCGTGCTTATAGCCGACGATCAAGACTTGGTGCGCAATGGGTTTCGTTTGATACTTTCTTCATATGACAATGTGAAAGTGGTTGGCGAGGCCAGCAATGGTATCGAGGCCTATGATAAGGCAGCGGAACTGAAGCCCGATGTGGTGCTCATGGATATTCGCATGCCAATCGAAAACGGCATCGAGGCCACACATCGCATCACAGCTGATCCTGCGCTTGAGGCAGTGCATGTGCTGGTGTTGACCACGTTCGACATTGACGAGTACGTATATGATGCGCTTTCCGCCGGAGCGAGCGGTTTCATGCTCAAGGATGCAGAGCCTGATGACATCGTGGCGGCTGTACGCGTGGTGGCGCAAGGTGATGCCCTGATAGAGCCTTCGATAACACGTCGCCTCATCGAGGAATTCGTGAAAACGAGGGCCCACACCGACAAAAGCTTGGTAGGTTTGGACGTGCTGACCAGCCGTGAAATCGAGATTCTCGCGAACGTCGCGCACGGCTTGAACAACGATGAGATAGCGGCTGAGCTGGTGATATCTCCAGCAACCGTGAAAACCCATATCGCGCGCATCATGGCCAAACTCAATGCCCACGATCGAGCGCAGCTGGTGGTTATCGCCTACGAAAGCGGATTGGTGCATCCTGGCGAGGGGAAGTAGCGGCGAATGCTCGTCCGTGGTGGGTGCGTCTGTCTGGCATGACCTGATTCTGCGTGGTGGGTGCGTCCGCACGGCATGGCCTGATGTTGGAAAGTAACGGCAAAGTGACAGAGCCGTGAAGTCTTGGTCGCGCCTCAGATTTTTTCCTTACACCCCTTGCACGATGGGGCATAGGTGCTATTATGGCAAAAGTTGTTAGCACTCGAAACGAATGAGTGCTAGCACTCTTCTCAAGGAAACGACAAGCCGCGTTTTGGCGGCAGTCAATGAAAGGAAGGCTGCGTTATGAATTTGAAACCGTTGGGCGATCGCGTGATCGTGAAGCAGGACGAGGCTACTGAGACCACGGCCTCTGGACTTTATCTTGCAAGCGATTCGAAAGAAAAGCCGACCACCGGCATTGTCTTGGCCGTAGGCGAGGGCAAGGTTACCGACGAGGGCAAGATTATCCCTGTGCCCGTGAAGACCGGCGACCATGTAGTGTACGGAAAATTCGGTGGTACCGAGATCGATGTCGACGGCGAAAAGGTTGTAATCCTGCGCAGCGACGATATCTACGCCATCAAGGGCTAAATAGCCGAAGGCTGTAAGGTCGAACTGCTTCAAGCAATAGTTAAACCGCCGACGCCTTGAGCATCGGTATTTGAATTCGAAAGGAATTGCGAATCATGGCAAAAGATGTGAAATTCGACGCTGACGCACGTGCCGCTCTGGCGACCGGCGTAAACAAGCTGTCCAACGCCGTTAAGGTAACCCTAGGGCCCAAAGGCCGCTACGTTGCTCTAGAAAAATCCTACGGTGCACCTACCGTCACTAACGACGGCGTAACCGTGGCCAAGGAAATCGAGCTGGAGGATCCCGTCGAGAACATGGGTGCTCAGCTGGTTCGCGAAGTCGCAGTAAAAACCAACGATGTTGCCGGTGACGGCACCACCACCGCTACGCTTCTGGCTGACGCTATCGTCAGCGAGGGCCTGCGCAACGTGACTGCCGGCTCCGATGCCCTGGGCATCCGTCGCGGCGTCAGCAAGAGTGTTGAGGCCATCGTCGAGGAAATCAAGAAGAACTCTATCGAGGTTTCCGGCAAAGAGCAGATTGCCAACGTAGGCACCATTTCCGCAGGCGACGCCGAAATCGGCGAAAAAATTGCCGAGGCCATGGACTTGGTCGGCAAGGACGGCGCCATTTCCGTTGAGGAGAGCCAGACCTTCGGCATGGAGCTTGAGCACGTGGAAGGCATGCAGTATGAGCGCGGCTACATCAGCCCGTACATGGCTACCGATATGGAAAAGATGGAAGCCAACCTGCAGGATCCCTACATCCTGTTGACCGACATGAAGATTTCCAGCATTCAGGACATGGTAACCCTGCTTGAGGCTGTTATGAAGAGCGGTCGTCCGCTGCTGATTATCGCCGAGGACGTGGAAGGCGAGGCTTTGGCCACCATCCTGCTGAACAAGCTGCGTGGCACCTTCAACTGCGTCGCCATCAAGGCTCCGGGCTTCGGCGATCGCCGCAAGCGCATTCTGGAAGACATCGCTACGGTGACGGGCGCACAGGTAATCGACAAGGACTTCGGCATGACTTTGGCCGATGCTACCATCGATATGCTGGGCCATGCCAAGAGCGTGAAAGTCGACAAGGACTCCACTCTGATCGTTGACGGTACTGGCGACAAGGCTGCTATCGAAGAGCGCAAGGAGATCATCCGCGCCGACTTCGCTCGCGCCGATTCCGACTTCGACCGCGAGAAGCTGCAGGAGCGCTTGGCTAAGCTGACCGGCGGTGTTGCCGTTTTGAAGGTAGGCGCTGCTACCGAAAGCGAGCTGAAGGAAAAGAAGAGCCGCATCGAAGACGCCTTGCAGGCTACCCGTGCAGCTGTTGACGAGGGTATCGTTCCTGGCGGCGGTGTTGCGTTGGTCGACGCTCTGCCCGCACTGGACAACGTGAAGTGCGAAGACAAGGACGAAGAGATCGGCGTCGCAATCGTGCGCAAGGCCCTGGAGGCCCCGATGCGTGTGATCGCTCAGAACGCTGGCTACGAAGGAAGCGTCGTAGTGGAGAAGGTCAAGGGCCTGAAGAAGGGCGAAGGCCTGAACTCCGCCACCGGCGAGTACGGCGACATGGTGAAGATGGGCGTGAATGACCCGGCCAAGGTTGCCCGCACCGCGCTGCAGTCCGCTGCTTCCGTGGCAACTCTGATCCTGATTACCGATTGCACCGTCAACGAGATCCCCAAGGATCCCGATCCGGCGGCTGCCGCTGCAGCTGCAGCCCAGATGGGCGGCGGAATGGGCGGTATGATGTAAGCCTGACGGCTTGCGTCTGTCGAACGATTCGAACACGTATTTTGGAAGGGGCCTGCTTATGCGGGTCCCTTTTTTATGCTACAGGCAGTTAACCTGTCGGCACCGGCATCGGCACCGGCACCGGCACCGGCACCGGCATCAGCACCGGCACCGGCATCGACGCTGAAAGCTGCTCATGCAGCCCCTTTTTTTGTGCTACAACCAGTGGGAAAAACAGGTTTTGTCAATGAAGCCCGCTATGTGCGATTCGGCGTGCGAAAACGAGTCCAGTGCCGTGTATTCTCGCCCCGATAAGACATGTCGGGCTGCGTTTGCGCAGGTGGCGAAAACTCGACGAAAGATTCTAGGCGGCGCAATCGCACATAGCGGGTCTGATTGACAAAAATCAGAAATCACTAGCAGTTTTACTGGCTTGCCTTCTCAATTCAGTTATTTACTGAGTTAAAATCCGCCGGAATGCGTCGTTTAGAAAAAGGGACATTGCGAAGTAATCTGTGCTGCAATATTTAACACAGCATATGCGAGGATAATTTGGCGCATGCGGTCATATACTATAGGGAAGTCGATGAGGGGGAGACTGACTGGAGGAGGGCCGATGAAGCGCAAGCCGACAAAGAAACTGGACATTATGAGCCAGTGCGCCATAGTGCTGGCGGTGCTGATGGCATGTTTGCTCGTGGGATGCGACAATTCGTCTGAATCAGCTGCGAAAGAAACGTCAACTTCCAAGTCTTCCGCGTCTGCGACGGGCGCTGACCAAACGGGCAGCGACTACGTGGATGCTTCAGGCGTTGTCGATCCTATTATCCAGAAAACGGGCTGGTGGACGAACGATACTTATGGACACTATGGCATTTTGATCCAGAACGCAAACCAAGATTATGACGCTTATAGCGTCCAGGTGGAGATTGCTGCTTTCGACCAAAGCGGCATCGAAATGTCATCGAGCATAGATACCATCCATAAAATACCTGCTGGTGAAACGATTGGTTTTGCGGGTGATTTCGGAAACGCATGGCTGCCGGAAACGGTGACCTTCCGAGTGATTCCTTCTTCTGCCCAATACAAACCGGCGGCGAACAAGGATGATTATTCCATCACCGAATTCAGCGAGCAGAACAATATGAATTCCTGCTATGAGGTGGAAGGCTGTGTGACCAATAATACTGCTGACTATGCCAATGCGGTTGGTATAAGCGTTCTGCTGTTTGACCGAGATCAGAACATTTTGGCAGGCTATAGCGGGCAAGCTTGCAATATTGAGTCGGACTATAGTGGTGATTTCCTCATTGAGATGCGCTCAGCACCTGACCATGCCTTGGTGCGGGTATACCCGCAGTTGGCCAAGTGACGGGCATGCGAGCGCGCTCGATAATCTCACGCCCGAAAGCACTTCGTGTCAGGCTATTCCCTTGCGTTCGACCTGAACGATGGCGCGCATGGACGAGGAGCCTGCACTTTCGGTTAAGGGCGATGAGTTGGTTTGGAAAAGCGGTCCCTTTGTGGAATACCCATTGTTGGATGCGAAGCGCATCAATTCCGCATAGGCCTCTCTTCCTCTCAGATGACCGCCCGAATAATAAATGGTTGCATACGTTCCTGCAGGTTGCACAAGCAGCCGCTCGCAATTTATCTGGGCATAGAGCTTCAGCGCAAGATGCACCGAAGAGTAATCATGCGCTCGAAGCTGCTTGGGATACACCGCTTCGCACAGGAAGAACTGATGGTCTATGCCATGCTCTCTGCAATAATCGAGCAGCTCTTCGAAATCTGCGACGAAGCCTTCTTCTGAATCATTCTCATGCGAATGGAGCACGGGCGACGCGACGAAATAGTGTGCTTTCTTTTGCTCTATCGTTATCTTGCCCGGCGTCGCCGAAGTTGTTTTCTCGACCACGTCCACAGCGTCTCCGATAAGCTCGCGTAGTTGCCTGCTTCGCCGCATCGCCTGTTCCAACCTATGATCGCTTTCGTGAAGAAGAGTAAGGAACCGGTCATCGGATGCGGAATCCACATAGTCGCGTATTTGCTTAATGGGAATGCCGATTTCGCGAAACAGATGGATGAAGCCAATCTGATACAGCTGGTCGTGTGCGTAATAGCGGTAACCATTTTTCCCTATGTGCGCCGGGCTGAACAGGCCTATTCGGTCATAATAAAGCAAAGTGTCTTTGGGCACGCCGCATAAGTCGGCGAATTCTCCCACGCGGTACCAACCGCTTTGTCTGCTGGTGCTCATACTGTTCCTTCTATAATTACTCTTGACCCCTGAGTCGCTCAGTAGTGTAGCATCCAATAATCTTTTGTAAGGATAATAAGTATAAGCAATTCAGAAGGGGTTTAACATATGAAAAGAAGCAAGTACCTCATAGCGGTAGCCATTGCGCTGGTTGTGACATTGGCGGCAGTCGGTTGCAGTTCGGGCAGCTCGCAGGGCGGCAGCGCCTCATCTTCAAGCGCGACGGTGACTTCAGCCGAGGCTACGCGAACAGTTACCGGAACTGACGGCGTGGAAGTGACCATTCCTGAAACGGTGACGAAAGTGGCACCGACCATCGGTGCGCTTGCAGAAATCACGATGATTGATTCAGGCGGGCAGCCGGTTATTTCAGCAACGGCCACGCAACAGATCACCACTGCATTCAAGACCTACTTTCCTCTATACGAGCAGGGAAATCCGAACAACTACAGTTCCTCGTCCATAGAGGACTTGGTCGCATCGGGCACCCAAGTGGTCTTCGGTGTCAGCACCATATTGACCGACGATCAAAAATCCCAGCTCTCAGATGCCGGCATCGCGTTCGTGTCTATCGATAAGGTATCCACGGTCGAGCAGCTGTGCGACGCAACGAATATTATCGGCCAGATTCTGGGCGGCGATGCCGTGAATCGCGCTGAAGCCTTCTCGACGTATTGGAAACAGCAGCTCTCCGACGCATCTACGGCAACAGCTGACGTTGCGCACAAGCAGAGCATCATGGAATGCATGTACAGTAGCGGTTCTTTCACCACCGTTAATTCAACCGACATCACCAACGAATACTTCACCGCTGCGGGGCTGACTAACCTCACAGCCGACATGCAGCAGCAAGGCGGCGGTGGAAATGCCGGCATCACTATCGACGAAGAGACCATTGCCAACATGAATCCGGACTGGATCCTCACGAACAGCACCGATGGTAAAACGGCGTTGATGAATGATACGGCACTATCAGGAGTTACCGCGATTCAAAAAGGTCAGGTCCTAGTTTCGCCGCAGGGCGCGTACCTGTGGAACGTGCGCTCAGGCGAAGGCGCTCTTCTGCCCATGTGGTTGGTGTACAACATATATCCTGATCAAGCAGGAAGCTACAATCCGAATACGGCCGTCAAGTACTTCTTTAAGGAATTCTATAGCGACGATTTGAGCGATGCGCAGGTTCAGAGCATCTTGGCGGGTGGAACGACAGCAATGAGTCGCTAGTATGCGTGAGCGGATAGTAAGGTCGGCACTCGTCACCACGCTTGTGGTGGCGGTGCTGCTTTCTTTGGGTACGGGGCATTACGCCATGCCCCTCGATAAAGTTGCACTGACCGTATGGCAGACGTTGTGCGGTACGCTTGATGCGCAAGGACAGCTTTCAGCGGCGATGCTGTATCAGGTGAGGATGCCTCGCATCATACTTGCGGCGCTGGTGGGGGCTGGGCTTGCTGCTTCTGGCGCTGCCTATCAGGGGCTATTACGCAATCCGCTTGTGGCGCCTGACATTCTAGGCGTTTCGAGCGGTGCGTCGCTCGGTGCCGTCATTGGCATCTTCTTCGGCCTTTCCACATGGATCATACAAGGTCTTTCGTTTGCATTCGGTCTGGTGGCGGTGTTTCTGGTGATGGGAGCTGCACGCGGCATCGGTCGCGACAACGGCAATCTGGTGGTGATGATATTGTGCGGCGTCGTTAGCTCGTCGCTGTTTTCAGCGTGCGTGTCGCTTATCACCTATCTTGCGAATACCGATACGCAGCTGCCAGCGATTACCTATTGGCTCATGGGTAGTTTTGCGAAAACC
This sequence comes from Actinomycetes bacterium, assembly GCA_023394615.1. GTDB lineage: Bacteria > Actinomycetota > Coriobacteriia > Coriobacteriales > Eggerthellaceae > JAEXAI01. The sequence goes on from JAEXAI010000015.1 coordinate 111,037, forward strand.
AGCTCCGTTGAATCGCTGATAGTTTTAGGTGTTGTGTTCCTGCTGGGTGCTGTGCCGCTTCTGTGCTTGCGCTGGCGGCTGACCGCACTGTCGTTTGGCGATGAGGAAGCTGCGTCGGTGGGCGTGGATGTGAAACGCGTGCGCGCTATCGTTATCTGCTGCGCCACGCTGCTTACATCGGTGAGCGTGAGCTTCTGCGGAGTCGTGGGATGGGTGGGGCTGGTTGTGCCGCATATGGTGCGCCTGCTTTCCGGCCCGAACTATCGCACGCTTATGCCCGATGCGATGATTGGCGGTGCGGCATTTATGGTAATCGTGGATATCTTTGCTCGATTGAGTTCGGTAGATTTGCCACTGAGTGTGCTGACCGCGCTGATTGGCGCGCCGTTGTTTATTTGGATGCTATTCAAAGGCAGAAGGGACTGGCTATGATTGGGCGGGATGAAAAACCCGATGCACCCGCAAGCGCCATGGACTTTCTTGATGTGAGTGTGGGGTACGAATCCCGTGTGGTGTTGGAAGGGTTTAGCGCACGAATCGAGTCGGGGAGAATCCTGTGTCTTTTGGGCCCGAACGGCATCGGCAAGACCACGTTGTTTAAAAGCCTCCTGCGTCTGATTCCGCTCAAAGGTGGTCAAGTGTTGGTTGATGGGGTGGACGTGCGCGCGTTTGCGCAAGCCGAATTCGCGCGCATGGTGGCATACGTACCACAGGCCCACCGACCGCCGTTCGCGTTTTATGTGCGTGACGTGGTGGCTGTGGGGCGCATGGCATACATGGGGGCCATTGCGTCGAAACCTAGCGATGCTGACTATGCCATTGTAGATAAAGTGCTGAGAGATTTGGGAATTAATCATTTAGCGGATCGGGTCTACACTGAGATTTCCGGCGGCGAACGTCAAATGGTACTGATTGCTCGTGCGCTTGCTCAGAAGCCTCGGTTCTTGTTCATGGACGAGCCAACATCGAGCTTGGATTTCGGCAACCAAGTAGAGGTGATTCAGACGGTGAAGCGTCTTGCCTATGAACAGGGAATAGGCGTAGTCATGACCACTCATAATCCGAACCATCTATTGATGTGCGATGCCGATGGGGTGCTGATTTTGTCTGAGAGCCGCTATGTGTTCGGCAAGGGAAAAGACATTTTAACGGATGAGAACCTGCATAAAGCCTACGGCGTACATGTGGATGTACGTGCAATCGATCCTGCTGACGGCTACAATGCCGTGTGCTGTCCTGTGCTCGGTGCGCGCTGAGACGAACGCCACAATCGTGAGTGGGTCGTGTCGCAGTCGAGCGGGAAGCGCAATCACAACCGGGTCGCGCTGCTCCTGCGTCGAAGTGCGCAAGAGGCCCTGCCTTTGCCTTTCTTGCGGCAGATGATTCGGCCACGCCTCTCCTTATTCCTGCGTTTTCAGGCCAAAACACGGACTGCACCGCACTTTTTGCATGCGCTTATTCGGCGGGGCGATCCAACGGTCGCAATCGCGCTTCCCGTCCGCCTGCTGCAGGGCTTCTAGCCGCAGACCCCGAACGGCAGCATATCGGCACCCGCATGGCGGTATCCGTATGAGTCGCCTTAATCCTGTTTTAAAATCGCAAAATGCTCTGAAACCTCGCCCGTGGTCGGGGTGAGCGTCCTGCAGCCGGGGTGATTATCCCGAAGCCGGGGTTACTGCCCAGCGGATTCCGTGACACACCAGATTTCGAAACGTTTCGCGCGTGCTTGCTGAAGCATAGCTGTGGCACAGGATTGTTTAAACGCTGCCGTTTCAGTATGCAATTGCTAAAGCGCTATCGCTGTGGTGCGCGCTTGTTTAACGATCTCGCTTACTGAAGAAAGCTGGCAGTTTGCATGAAATACAGTCCGAATCATAGAGGCACGATAGCCAATGCGTTCGCCACGACGTGCAAAGCATCAAGGCGCAATTCTGTGCGCGAACGTACTTTCAGCCAATTTCACATAGTTTATGCGAAAGCGTTTTTGGAAGTGCAGCCATATACTACGAAGAGACCGATTGGAGGAGGCCCTGATGGAATGCAAGCTAGCGGAAATACGGGTCATGATGCTTCTGTGCTTCATACTGTTTGCGGCGCTGGCGGCGGCGTGCCTACTGGCGAGCTGCGTTCAAAACCAACCGTATACACCCGAACCCGCCGCATCGGCCATCGGGCAGGGGGCGGACCAGACAAGCGACAGCTATGTGGAAGCGTCGGGTGTTACGGACCCCTTCATCCAGAAAACGGGCTGGTGGGCAAAGGACAGCTATGTGCACTATGGCATCATGATCCACAACCCGAACCAAGATTTCGATGCCTATAACGTACAGGTGGAAATCACCTCTTTCGACGAGAATGGTGCTGAAATGTTCTCGAGTATCGACATAATTCATAAGATACCCGCAGGTGAAGCGATTGGTTTTGCGGGAACCTCGGGAAACGGATGGCTGCCGACATCGGTGACCATCAGGGTGATTCCCGCTTCTGCCCAATACAAACCGGCGGCATGTCAAGACGATTTCGACATCACTGAGTACAGCGAGCAAAACAAACTGTACTTCCGCTACGAGGTGACAGGCTACATCACCAATGAAATGCCGGACTACGTGGGCACGGTGGACATGAGCGTTTTGCTGCTCGACCAGAATCAAAACATCGTAGCGGGCTATACGGGGCAAGCCTACAAGATAAAACCTGGTCAGAACAAGAGCTTCCTAATCACCTTGCATTCGGCGCCCGATCATGCGTCGGTGCAGGTGTACCCGCAATATGCGGACTAGAAAAGACGGGGCAATGCCGTAGAGCACATGAGTACGCAACCATCGTCGTTGAACGGAAAGGCAGGCGTGTTATGCCGTCGATTTCGAATTATCTTTCCTTGTTGGAGCGTTTGCAATCGCGTTTCTTGGTGGTTGACCCGCACCGGTGCGTGACGGTTCGTAATCGCAACGTCACTTGTGACAGGTGTGCCTATGCGTGCACGACGGGCTGTATTTCCCAGGGCGAAGACGGCATACAGGTGGACAACTCGAAGTGTATCGGATGCGGAACGTGCGCGTGTTCCTGCCCTACGGGCGCCATCGAACCTAGACAGCCCGATGACCGCACGTTGGCGCGGCAAATCGGCAAGGCCGTGGAGCGTGCGAGCGGAATTGCGGTGATGGCCTGCGAAAAGATGCTGGTCGCTGCAAGGGGTCGTATCGACCCGGAGACGGTTGTGAGCGTGTCTTGCATCGGGCGCGTCGACGAAAGCCTGATTGTGCTTTTGAAGGCTGCAGGCGCGAAAAAGATACGTCTCGTCACCGGCGATTGTGGGAACTGCGAACACGCACGCGGGTGCGAAGTGGCCCACGACGTTGTAACGACAGCGAATAGGCTGCTAGAGGCATGGAGTGCAGGTGATTGCGCGAGTATATCCTCAAAATTCCCAATCTGCTGCAGGCTCGAGCAGGGCGGTGCTGCCTACGACAGGGAGCGCCGCGAGTTTTTCCAATCCGTGCGCGACGAGGCGAAAGATGCAGTGCACGATACCGTTGACTACGGCATCGACACCTTTTTCGGAAAGGGAAAAAGCGGCCAGCACTACCAGCATGTGGGCGCAGACGGAACGATGGAGCATAAAGCGCCGCGCCGCCGGGAGTTGCTTTTGGATGCGCTTAAAAGTTTGGGAGAACCTGAAGACGTGCTGATGGAAACCCGTCTGTGGGGGCATGTGATAATAGATGCGAACATTTGCGACGGCTGCCGTATGTGTGCGGTGTTCTGTCCCACAGGTGCTCTGGGAAAACTCATTCGTGATGGGGCCGATTGCGGGTTGGTCCATTCGCCAGGAATGTGCGTGAAATGTCGTACGTGCGAGACCGTGTGCCCGCATGGCGCGCTTTCTCTGTCCAATGAAGTGTTTGCGGTGGACCTGCATGCAGGTGTGGTGGAAACGTTTCCTATGGAAGACGTGGTCAGCGCCAAGAGTGCTCCGAATGCCATCCGCAACGCTATGAGCACGCTGATTGATTCCCCTTACCTTGTGGGATGAACTGCGCAAACGCAAAGTTCACTGAGTTTATGCTATGGACTCACGCGAATCTGCCACGTAGTATGGCGAAAGATGCTTCGCTTGCGAGGGGGCAAAAATCGATCCTTTCCCCAAAAATGCTCGACCGTCTCATTCGCAGTTGCAGCATCGATAAAAGAGTCTCTTGAACGAGGAGGTCTTATGAATAGGAAAAGAGGTGCGTGGGGCATTGTCATGGCCTGCGCCCTGACAGTGGGTGTGGGCGCTTTCGCTACTACTGCCTTTGCTGTCGATGAGCAATACAGTTACGAACCGACCGTGCAGGGAAATAGCGCCTATAGCGGCAATCTGGTGGACGAGGCCGACGGCTATGGTGTGGAAGGCAACGAATATACCAACTCGATTTCACAGCAGAACGCCGAAGAAGTAGCCGCAACAAAAGCCCTTGGTACTACCATCGGCTCTGCATCCGATGATGCGAGTCCTGTAAGGGTAACGAACAATACGGGCAAGACGATTAAGGAATTGGCACTGCGCACATCCAATCAAACAGCATATGGACTGAATCAGTTGAGCGCATCGCTGAATCAAGGGGATGCCGCTTGTTGGTTCTATGCGTATAACTATCAGGAGCAAAGCTACACCAACTCCACAGGCATCACTATCCAGGAGCCGGTGAACACGTGCCTGAAGGTGACGTTCAGCGACGGCACAACCGGCGAGTTCCACAACATCAATATGAACGCCGTGCGCACCATCGAACTGTGCTATTCGCCTGATTACTCAGTCTATTATGTGCAGCGCACCACCATCACGAACCACACGCCCGACCCTAACCTGTACTACGAAACGAACCTTGCATCGTATACGGGCGGGGAAGCCGAATTCAACTACCACGTGGATTCTGGCGGGCGCATGGGTGCGTTGGCCATTACTGCCAGCCGTGGAGGCGGTTGGGATGTAGGTCACGATCCGCTCCAGGAAATCACGGATTACAAGGTTGAGTTGCCGCTTTACGGTACACCTTACGGAAGCTACACCAAGGGGCTCTACGATGCCTTGCACTGGAACAGCGACTCGCTGACTTGGCGCGAATGGGGTGGCGACTTATAGAAAAGTCGACGATCCTATAGCAGTGTTACCCGTGGTACTTTATAGGTGCGCAGGTGGGAATGGAGGCCCGCCTGCGCCGTTGAAAGCCTATTTGCCTTCGCGTTTGGAAACGAGGGCTGACTGAGGGGGAGATTGAGAAATGAAGAGGCAGAAGATAGGCGCAGGCGACGTCCTTTCGGCGTTGAAGAGATCGGTTGGGTTGGCTTGCTACCTTTCGTGGGTGCTGCTGGCCTGTTTCCTTCCTTCGTCGTATCAGGCTGCACCGGGATTCGATATGGCTGCGCTTGTTGAGGCCGGCCTGTCTATGATTGGATTTCTACTGGTCATAACCTACTACGCTTTCTATTCGAAGGCGAAGGTGGTGAAAGGCAAGCTCCCGTGCATAATCGTTTCCGTCGTTTCCTGTCTGTGCACTGTCGCAATGAATTTTGCGCGTTCGGCAAACGATGCGACGCAGGCTATGCTCGGTAGCGCATTCGGCTGCATCGCCGGTGCCGGAATTGCCGTGTTGCTCATCGCGTGGGCTGTCGTGTATGTGGGCGACAAGCAAGAGAGCGGAGTGTTAGTGGTGGCGTTCGCTTTCTTTATTACCGGCATTGTGGCTTTGGTGGTCATTATGCTACCAAAGCTCGTCCTCGACATCGTACCCGTGGTGATTCCTTTGGTTATGGGATTCATGCAGGTTGCAGGCGAGCCTGAATCTGAGGTTGTGCCGGTCGAAGTTCTGGCTCCGCGCCCCGACGACGGCAAGCTGCCATGGCGTTTGATTTTCGGCATCATCGCGCTGGGCTTCGTTTACGGCTTGTCGCAGGATTTCGCGACGGTCTACAACGATTCCCCCCTTGCTTTGGGAGCTGTGAGCGTGGCAGTGTTCGCTATAGTGGGTGCGGGCATCATGGTCTATTTTGTGGCTACGGGAAAGAATCTAGGGTTCTCCGCATTTTGCACCGCCATCATACCCATTGCGGGGTTTGCGCAGGGAATGGTGGCTACGTACCAAATGGAAATGATCGATGCCTCGTTTTTCTTCATGCGCTTGGCGTGGACGTTGTTTCTGGCAATGCTTTGGTTGCAGTTGCCGCGCGTGTTCGCTCGACTTCACACCCTGCGCACGTTCTTCGTGGCGTATTTGTTGTTCGAAGGTTCGATTGCGGCAGGCTTGGTGGGACACAAGTTGCTGATGCTGAGCAGCTTCGATCTGTTCGACTATGTGGCGCTTTTCGCGTTAGCTCTGCTGCTGACAGCGCTTACATGCACTTTCTCGCGTGATGCTATGGCATCAGCTTGGGAGCTGATGCCGGCGAAGGTGGAATTCACCGGGAAGTTCCGCAAAGCATGCCGCCTGCTCGAAGACGAATACGGGCTAACGAACCGTGAATCCGAAATTATGGAACTGGTCCTGCGCGGCAGGAACGGTTCGTATGTGCAGGAAAAATTGGTGATTTCGAAGAACACGTATCAAACCCACATGCGCAACATGTACAAGAAACTCGATGTGCACAGCAATCAAGAGCTTATGGATCTGCTGGAGCGCAAGCTGTCGGACAATCGTGGGCCCACGCGCACGTCCGCTTCGATAAACGATATCGGCCCTGTTTAAACCAGGGGTTCAAACATGATAGGAAGGCCTGATAAAAGATGGCTCAGATGATAGAAGATGAATCTGTGGGTACCGCGTTGGTTTCGGGGGCGATGCCTGTGGCGGGTGCTGTAGCTGGCGCAGGTGCGGCGACTGCTACTGGTGCGACGACCCCGGAAAGAGCGCCCTTGCCCACAGCCCGCTTCGTCAAAGCGGTAGGAGCGGCGGGAGTCGGCAAAACGCAGTATTTGGCAGAGAGTGCGGAAGCGTTGCTGCAAAAGGGTGTTTCACCAGATAGCATACTGATTTTAGTCGCTACGAATTCTGCAGCGGACGCAATGAGGCAGCGCTTGGGAAAGATTGAAGTGCGCGGGGCTGAATCGATGCTCGTGTGCACGCCCGAGCGATACTTTGTGGCGATGCTTTCCAGCGCTGAAGGAATGCGAGCAAGCGGGCGCGTGCCTCGGTTGTTGGAAGACTTCGAGATGCGCATTCTTTTGGAAGACATGAAAGTGACCGGTGTGAAATCAAAGCGCCTGCGCGAGATGTTGAAGTTCTTCTACAGGCAGTGGAGCGAGCTTGCCGACGACGCCGACGATTTTATCGAAACCTATGAGGAACGTTTGGTCTACGATTCGCTTCGAAAGCATCTGGTCAGCCGTGATGCGATGATGATTGAAGAGCTTTCGAACGTGGCCTATCGCACCTTTGTGAAAGACGGCAATCCTCTGCGAAAATACAGCCGCGATTACGTACTGGCTGACGATTTTCAGAATTACAGTAAAGCCACGCAGTGCTTGCTCGCGGCCTTGTCGAAAAAGCAGCTGGTTGTGGCCGGAAACGTCAACGAGACGGTGCAGACCAAGGAGCCCTACCCCTATGCATGCGGCTTCGATGAATTCGAGCAGACGTATGAGGGTGCTCAGGTAATCCATCTTAAAACATGGCAGAGGCAGGCCTGCGCCGTGGCCTCCATCTGCAATTCTCTCACAATGCAGCCAAGCATGGATACTGGCGTGCAGGCGGGTTTTGCGGACGAATGCGAGGAAGGGCAGGTGCGCTTCGTGCAATGGCCGCTGCCCAATCAGGAATTCATGGGATTGGGAGGATACATAAAGCATCGTCTGAACGCCGGAGCACAATCTATCCATCCGCGCGACATAGGTGTGATTGTTCCGAATGCTTTGTGGGGAAAGGCCTTGTGCAAACTGCTGAGCAAAAACGATATCGAGAGCAGTCTAATGATAAGCTACTATGCGCTTACGGGAGATCCGCGCAGAATGGAAAAATGCGCGTCGTTGCGGGCCTTTACCGCATTGAATCTGGTCAGCGACGCGACTGATGTGACCGCCTGGCGAAGCTGGTGCGGGTTCGGGGACTACCTAGCCTGCTCGAACCATTGGTGCCGTTTGGAAGAATATGCTCTGGAGCAGGGCAAAGGCGTGTTGCAGGTGCTAGAAGAGGAAGCTGCCAAGGCGACTGGTGTCGGCGACGGGAACGCAATCGCAATAGACCGCAGGACCTCTGCCGATGCAAGTGCATCCGAGCCCGCTTTTCTAGGGGCCGACGTACTGGTAGCTGCTTACAAACGCGGATGCGAAATGATCAAGCGCTGTTCCGATAAGGCCGGATTCGCCCTGTTGAACAACTTGTTGGGTGAACCTCTGCCTGAAGACTTCATGGGGTTGCTGAATCCTGTGGCCGGGCCGGAGAGCGCACGCGAGCTGCTCGATCGGGCGCGCGCGGCAGTGGAAGTGAAGTTTTCTGACACTGATGCTGTGCGCGTGGGGCTGCCTTCCATGATGTGCGGGCTGGAGTTCGATACCGTTATCTTGGCCGGAGCGGTGGATGGCTTCTATCCCACGTTTGAAACCTTCGGCGATGAACTGGATGATGACGCCAAAGACGATATGCGCGCCCAGCAGCGCCGTGTTCTGTATTCGGCGCTCTCGAAAGCCTGCCGCTATGTGGTGGTGTCATGCTTCCATGAAGACGACTCGAACACAGCAAACGCGCTGGGTATGTGGGCGCGCAGGATACGCATGGAAAACGACAAGCGCATGGCGGTGCTTTCCCCGTCGCGGTTCGTGGACGAAATGGGCGACGCGATGCCGGGAATGGATTCAAAATTATAGGATGAACAGGTAAAACATATTCTCACATAAAGAATGTGAGATATCGCAAACCCCCGCCGCACGCAAAAATCACTGAAGACTTGCGATTGTGGGCGGGGGTTTTCGCGTCCAAAGTACATGGTGGGGAAAGTAATCGATAGTGGAAAGAGGAACCAAGATTCGTAGCCCGCAGGCGTAGGGTCAGAGATTTTCAATCTAGGGCATGCGCCGGGCAATTCATTGGGAAACCGTTTGAAAGGAGATGCGTATGCTTGATTCGAAACTGACACGACGTTCGTTTTGTAAGATGGCCGCTGCCACCGCTGGTGCGGCGCTTATTGCCGGTGAAGCAACGCAGATGCTCGTGGAGGATGCGAATGCAGCAGAGACGAGCAGCAGTGACGAGGTGAAGGTAATCCATTCTACCTGCCGTGGTTGTGGCAAGATGGAATGCGGCAACTTGGTAACCGTGAAGAATGGTCGTGTAGTTCATATTGAGGGCGACCACCGTGCCGTGGCAAGCCGCGGCAACTTGTGCGTGAAGGGGCGTGCTGCTGTACAGGCGCTCTACCATCCTGACCGCATTCGCTACCCGTTGATTCGCACAGCGCCGAAAGGCGAAGATCCGAAATGGAAGCGCGTCAGTCACGATGAAGCCATCAAATACATGGCAGACGGGCTGAATAGCGTTATCGAGAAATATGGCCAGCACGCCATCAAGACGCTGCATGGCACGGGGCGTATTACCACGTATGCCACTGAGGCGTACCCCACGTATTTGCTGCAGACCGCCAATACGGGCTCGCCAGCAGGCGTTATTTGCAAGGGTCCGCGCCTTTCTGCAGCCGCTATGATTTGCTTTCCAGGCGCTCACTGGTGCAATCTGATTGACGGACAGAAAGTGAACTTCCAGTGGGGCACGAATCAGGAAGTGTCGAACTACGACAATTCCTGCCGCACCACCGTCGATGAGCATGTACGCGCCGAAACCACCATCTGTGTGGGGCCGCGTATGCAGAACTTGGGTAAGGAAGCCGATATCTGGCTGGATTTGCGTCCCGGCACCGACGACGCGATTGCTCTGGGTCTTTTGCACCAGTGCGTGTTGAAATTGAAGACTTACGACCAGATGTTCGTGAAGAAATGGACGAACGCACCTTTCCTGTACTGCGAGGATCTGGTTCCTTCCGGCTGGACATGGTCCAACTGGGGAGACCCCGAAGGCAAACAGGAAATGGGATCGTACCCGCTTGAGGTTCGTACACGCATCGTGAAGGAATCCGACTTGGTCGAGGGCGGGGACCCGCGCAAGATGGCGTATTGGGACACGAAGTCCAACTCGCTTCAGTACTACGACACGCATACCTGCATGTGGCAGGGCCAGACCGAGTACCAGTATCCCGACCTGAAAAAGGACTGCACCGAATACAAGGGCGGCATTTTGGCGAAGGATCCGGGCTTCCCGGTGGACATCGACCCGGCATTGGAAGGCTCTTACACCATTACACTGAAGAATGGCAAGCAAGCAATCGCCGAACCCATTTGGGAAATGTTCAAGCGCCATCTGCAGCCATGGACTTCCGAGCACACCAGCGAGATTACCGGCGTTGACGCCAGCAAGATCGAAGCTGCTGCGGCAGCCTATTGCGAAGAGCCCGGCAAGGGCGGCATCGTATTCAACCTGCCCATCGAGCATGCAGGCAATTCCATCCAGACCTCTATGCTGCCGCTTATCCTGTCGGCGTTAATGAACAACATCGACAGCCCTGGTGGTCAGCGCGGTTGCGAGAACATGTTCTTTACCATGGACACGTTCTTCCAGTACCACATTCCCTGGAGCAACGGTACGCTCGACCCGGTCGAGCAGGCCAAAGTAGTGGGCGGCGATCGCTTCCCGCTGACTCCGTGGTTCCAGATGGTGGGCGGCGCTGCACTTTTCCATGACCCGATTTCCGCAGCTGAGGCTATTCTGTATGACGATCCGTATCCTATCCGCGGTATGATCTCGAATTCAGGTCAGCACTTCAATTCCGGTAATGCTTGGCAGAACTGGGAAGCTTTCAAGACGCTGGATTTCTACGGTGGATGGGAGCTGTGGCACAGCCCTACCATCGAGCTGGCCGACGTGGTGCTTCCGGCTGCGCATTTTCTGGAAGTGGGCGTTCTGCGCTACACCCAGGGCGGCGAAGGTGCCATTGGTGCACAGGTACAGTGCGTGAAACGACAAGGCGAGGCAAGCTGGGACAGCGCCGATATTTGCGGCGAGCTTTCAAAGGAAATGGGCTATGAGTATTGGCCCACGCATGAAAAACCGCTCCCGCAATGGCCTGACAAGTGGATGAAGCCATGGCCGACGGAAAAGGACATGCTCGATATGTCCGTCCTGCCCATGAACCGCAACCTTCCTTTCGAGATTTCGGTGCCCGCACCCGACGGTACGCGTTTGCGCGCCGATGATTGGGACGACTATGTGGCTCAGTATCAAGAGCACAGCCAGTGGAATCTGAAGGAGATCAGCCCCTTCGGCTACTACTATCGTTTCCAGTGGGGCCATATGCGCCCGCGCGATTCCACTAATCCTACAGCGCCGTTCGTGCCCGGCTTCAACACGCCAACCGGCAAGTTCGAAATTCTCTCCACGCTGTTGGAATCCTATCACGGCAAGAACACCAAATGGCAGGAAGCGCCCGGGTCCTACAACGGCATCCCCGGCTATCGTGAACCTATCGAGTCGCCCTTCAGCTCGCCCGAGCTGTATAAGGAATACCCAATCATCTTCACATCTGGCCGACGCAACCCGCTCTATTTCCACAACGAAGGCCGTCAGCAGCCATGGCTGCGCGAGCTTACCCCATGCGCGACGTTCCAGATTCATCCCGATACGGCGGCGAAGCTGGGCATAAAACAGGGCGATTGGTGCTGGATTGAATCGAAACGCGGCAAGATTCGCGAAGTGGCCGACCTGTTCTACGGCATCCGCCCCGGCACTATTGAGTGCGATCATCAGTGGTGGTACCCCGAACTGTCCGCACCGAAGCATGGCTGGGACTTGTCGAATGTGAACACCATGGTGAATATGGACCATGAATCGCAAGACCCGGTGTGCGGCACCTGTAATTGTCGAGCCTATCTGGTGAAAGTGTACAAGGCTACGGCAGAAAACTCGCCCTTTGGCGACCCGTGCCCGTGCGATGACGACGGTACCGAGATTATCCATACTTCCGACGATCCGCGCCTGAAGGAATGGCTGCCCACCTACGAATATGAAGTAGTTTAAGAGAGGAGATGACGGTAATGACTCGACATGCGATTATAACCGACCTGAACCGATGCGTCTCTTGCTTGAACTGCATGGTGGCGTGCAAAGAGGCCAATGATGTTCCTATCGGCAATTACTGGATTAAGATTCTGCGCGTGGGCCCCAACCCCAAAAAAGAGGGGGATGTATATCCCAATGTGGAAATGTACTATTTGCCGGTCTCGTGCCAGCATTGTGAGAACCCGTACTGCGTGAAGGTGTGCCCCACGGGCGCTTCCCACAAAATGGAAGACGGCTCGGTGCAGATCGATAAGGAAAAGTGCATCGGCTGCCAGTTCTGCGTGATGGCATGCCCCTACGGCGTGCGTTATCTGAATGCTGAGCAGGGCGTGGTCGAAAAATGCACCCATTGCTATCAGCGAACGGAAGAAGGCGAACTGCCGGCATGTGTTGTTGCCTGTGGCGGTCGCGCTCGCTGGTTCGGCGATTTGGACAAAGGCTACGGCGACTTCAAGGGATCGTTGGATACAAACGGGGAACCGCTCTCGCTTACCGACGAATCCTACATTAAGCCCTTTACCGAAAACGAGGTCTATTCGCTGCCCGACAACGGGAACGGCCCGAGCGACCGTTTCATCCTACGCAACAGGACATGGAGGTAACCGATCATGGCTGTTCAGTATCCTCTTGTGGTTTTTACCTTGCTGCTGTGCTTTGCTTCTGGCATCTTTGCCATCCAGGGCTGGCTGCTCTACAAGGGCAAAGGTAGCAAGAAGTTCCATCAGCTTGCGCTAATCGTCGAATTTGCGGCGCTGTGCGTGGGCGGGTTCGCATCGTTTCTGCACCTGCATCACTGGGAGCGTATCTTCAACGGATTCGGCCATTTGACTTCCGGTATCACCCAAGAGCTCATCGGCATGGTCGTGATTGTGTTGGCCATCGTGATCGTGTTTATGATGATGCGCAAGGCTGAAGGCGGCGAACCGTCGAAGATGCCCCAATGGGTGGGCATCATGGCCCTAGCTGTGGGCATTATCCTAGGCTTCGTGTGCGCGCATTCCTATGCGATGCCCGCACGCCCTGCATGGAATAACTTCACGTTGTACCTGTTCTACTATGCAAGCGAGTTCATTTTGGGTGCAGCGGGCATCTGGCTTTTGTCCGCCATCACCAAAGAGGACGATGACGTGGTGAAATTCCTGGCCAAACTGACGTTCATCGCGGCCATCGTAAGCGCCGTCATCATGGTAATATGCGTGATTTTCTACAGTACCATCGGCTACGACACGGTGGGCATCATGTGGGACGTGACCGATCCCACCCAGCCTGCCGCCGATCCGTCCACATCACTAGCGGCTCCGCTCTCAGGTGCCGAGGCTCCCTTGTTCTGGGGCGGCGCGGTATGCGTGGGTGCCTTAGTGCCTGCGGTGCTGGCTTACCTGAAGATGAAGACACCCCAAGGCACGTTGCCCTTCGCGGTTATAACCTGCTTGTGCACGTTGGTGGGAGGCATCTGCTTCCGCATCGTGTGGTATGCGGTGGCCATCGGGTTCTACGTGTACTACTAGCTTTAAACGTCTGTTTTGCGCTCCCGGCATTCGGCCGGGAGCGCAGGCGCTGCAAAAGGCGTACGGCGTCGCTTTCGATTGCGATCGTATCCGACCGGAAGCGACGCAGGCAGCGCAAACGCTCGCGGCAAGATTGTTCGTTGTGCGCACGTTAGAAGGACGAACGTTCGCAACAGCTTGCTTTGCCGCGTGCGGTTCGCAACATTTTGTTCTCAGGTGTTTTGGTTTGTTGAAAGAAGTGGGTTGCTTCCCCTCCCTCCATGGTCCATGGGCGACCTGCTTCTTTCAGCAAACCACACATCGACATCGATAGAGGGAGGAACCATGGATATCAGAGATCTCGTGGAGGAAGAAGATCTGTTCGATCCGCTGGAGGCGGAAGACGACGAGTCGAAAGACCAGCAGGAAGAGTTCGAAGGACCCGACGACACGCCGCTTGTGGCACCTGCGATGGACGAGCGTTCGGAAAAGCCCGAAACAGACTATCGGCCTGCATCGGTAAGGATTGCGGACTTGATAGAAGAGATGCCGGGTCAGAAGCGCGTGCTCCTGCGCTTGGTCGATTATTGCCGCGAGCCTAAGTCGGGCAAGCAGATGAACGCGCGCACTGAAGAGTTGAAGGAGAATAACTTCAGCGTATTTTCGCCCATCGTGTTCCGTGAGCTGTTGGAAGAGGCGGGTGCCATCGAGTATCTGCTTGCCGAAGGCGAAGCGACACCGGGCGAAGAGGAATCAAGCGAGAATTTGCAAGAAAGCGATTGCGCCCAGGCGGCTTGCACACCTGCCGAAATAGCCTCAAGCGACGGCGATTCCGCACCTGCCGATCAGGCGTACTCTTGCGACGATGCGCCCGCATCGTCCCAAGACGACCCATTGAAGGTCAAAAGCGAAACGTTGCTGAACGGTGACGAGGAGCTGCAGATAGAGTACTTGGAAATCGAAGAGGAAAGGCCCGGGCTCTGGGTGGCCACTGAAGACGGTCTTGCGGCGGTGGATGGGCAGGATGATTTCGGGCATATAAAGACTTTACTTGGCAAGGAGCCCCAATACGAGGGCATCTACAACAAAATTCTCGGTTTTTGTAGCGACGGTTCAGGCAGGTCGGCAAAGGAGCTTGACTCGTTGGTGAATAACGATCCCGCGCTTCAAGAACCGCGCCGCTATTCGGGATACTTCGTCGGGCGCTTGGAACGCGAAGGTGCCGTCGAGTGGGAGCAAGGGTGGGTAACCACCGAAGCTGGCATGAAGATGCTCGAACAGCTGGCCAGTTAAAGCTTCCGTTTGTAAACAGCAATTCCGAAGGAGATATCATGACGAAATCAATCACAGTGCAGTCGGTACTTTCTGGCCGTCTGTCAACTTATCGCATGCTCGCGCGCCTGTACGAACGCGAAATGGACGAAGAATACCTAGCTGAGTTGAAGAAGATGCGCTGCCCTATCAACACGGGCAACGAACACATTGATAAAGGGTACAAGCTGTTCCATTCCTATCTGAGCCATGTGTGGGAGCGCTCGCTCGAAGAGCTTCAACGCGATTACATGACGGTGTTCATCGGGGCCAACACGACCGGGCATGCTGCGGCCTACCCCAACGAATCGGTGCATACGTCCCCGGATCGTCTGGTGATGCAGGATTCGCGCGACGAGGTGCTGGCCATATATAACGCTGCAGGATTCAAGAACAGTGAGAATTGGACAGCCGGGGAAGACCATATCGCCCTCGAGTTGGAATTCATGGCGCGCATGGCCGAGCGGGCCGCACAGGCTTCTGCGAAAGGCGAAAACGAAAAAGCTGCCACCTATCTGATGACATCGCATCATTTTCTGTGCGACCACTTGCTTGCTTGGGTGCCTGAGCTTTCCCGCGATATGCAGAAGTTTGCCCAAACCGATTTCTATTGTGCGCTTGCTGAATTGACCTTGGGTTTCATCGAAGAGGACAAAGACTTTTTAGAAGAGGCCCTGAAAGACGAGCTTGAAGCGGAAAAGACCGGAATCGAAGGGGAGGCGAGCGGCGATGGTGTTGCCCCGGCCGATACCGAAAGCCTGCAGCAGGATGCGCCGGTGGACGTCGTGGCGTAGGTGATGGAGGATTATCATGGATAACGAATCAGGCAAACCGGGTATTCCCCGGCGCGATTTCATCATCGGGGCTGGTGGTGCTGTCGCACTGATTGCTTTGGGCGCGGTGAAGTGGTGCCCGACCAACGATGTTTGCAGGCCTCCGGGCGGCGAAGATGCGGCGCGCATGCTGGGATCGTGCGTCCGCTGCGACAAATGCATGGAAGTCTGCCCGAATGGCATCATCGTTCCTTCCCATATCGAAGACGGAATCGCATCCATGCGCACCCCGAAGATCAATTTCAGTCTCAGCCGTACGCAGCTGAACGGGAAGCTTGGTTGGTGTGATCATTGCCAGACGGCAAACGGCGGCATCGCCAAATGCGTGCAGGTGTGCCCTTCGGGGGCCTTGGATGAAATAGCGAACGCAGCATTCTTTGACACGATGATTATCGGAACCGCTCAAATCAATACCAATTGGTGTTTAGCATGGCGCCTGAAAGGGTGCACCATTTGCAAGAACGCCTGCCCGGTAAACGCTATTGAGTTCGACGGCAACAATCGTCCCGTGGTTGTAGAGGACGCATGCAACGGATGCGGTGCATGTGAACAGGCCTGCGTTAGCCTAGAAAGCACTTCTGTAGGAGACGGCGAAGAGGGCGGTCGCGGCACGATGACGGCGCGAGCCATAACCGTTGTTCCCATTTCGAAGGCAAGGGGGTAGTGCGATGAAGAAGAAAAAGCCTTCGTTCTATCGTGGCTTGGTAGCCTTGGCTCTGCTGGTCTTGGTGGCTGTGGGATACTTCACTCAAGCAGGCATCGGCGATGTGAGTGCTTTGGGCTGGGATGCTTGGTCGGTTATCTGCCCGCTAGGTTATCTGGAAAGCTTGTTGGCAGGAAAGATATTCATCCCGCGCGCTCTCGTCTCGTTTATTGCAATTGTGGCCATCATTATCGTGCTGGGCCGCGTGTTTTGTTCTTGGATGTGCCCCATGCCGTTTCTGCAACGCGCTATTCCCGGCCTGAAGCGCAAGCCGTCGGCGAAGAAAAAGCTGTCTGCTTGCGCCGATTGCGATACTGCGAAGAAGGAATCGTCCAGCTGCGCAGAATGCGAGGCGGCAAAGCAGCTTCATGGCAAGGTGACGAATTTCAAGTTCGATTCGCGCCACGGCGTTTTGTTGGGCGCTTTGGCTTCGGCTGCGATTTTTGGATTCCCCGTGTTTTGCCTGATTTGCCCTGTAGGATTGACCTTTGCGGCGGTGCTGCTGATTATGCGTCTGTTCGCTTTCGGCGAAACCACGTGGGGAATCCTTGTGGTTTTGGGAGTGCTTCTGGCCGAGGTGTTGTTCGCGCGGAAATGGTGCAGCCGCATCTGCCCGCTGGGTGCGTTACTCTCGCTTTTGTCCGGGGCTAATCACACGTTTCGTCCTACCATCGATGACGATAAATGCATCCATATAACGGAAGGCGTCGACTGCTTCGCATGCAGCAAGGTATGTCCCGAGCACATCGATATCCGCAGGCCGCTTCTTTCGGAAGCGCCCATGAGCAACTGCAGTAAATGCTGCGAGTGCGCGGGCGCATGCCCCGGATCGGCAATCAGTTTCCCGCTGATTTCCGCGTCTCACAAGCATGATGCGGGATGTGAGTGCGATGCTGTTGCACAAGAGGTGCAACAGCCCTCTGTAAAGGCAAGCATCTACTCCGCAAGCGAAAACGAGCGTGTCGGGGCGGGCGTCAGAGCCAATATTTCTGCTGATGCCGAGACCGACGCTTCTGCTGACGTCGATGCCGGAGCCTCCGCCGACACTAGAGCCGATGAGAAGCGGTAACTAATGAAAGGACTGCATCTACATGCTAGTCGAAACCATTAATCATGACGCAGCCGAAACGAAAACAGCACTTGAAGGACTGGCGGGCATCAATCTGGTGGTTCGCCCCGAGCGCTGCGTGGCGGTTCGAAACCGTCATGCCAGTTGTACTCGCTGCTCGGACGCCTGTACGTCGGGCGCTATTTCACGAGAAGACGGTGAGTTGCGTATCGAGCACGAAAAGTGCGTGGGCTGCGGTACGTGCGCGACGGTATGTCCCACCTGCGCTTTGGAAACGCGACATCCAAACGATGCCGTGCTCACTGCCCATGCGCTGGCATCAGCAAAAAGTAACGGTGGTAAGGCGGTGTTTACCTGCCATCGATGCTTCGAGCGGAATCCTTCTTGCAACGATGCCGATGTCGTGCGGGTTGTATGCCTCAGCCGTTTGGAAGAGACCCTTTTGATGAATCTGTTCGCCGAGGGCGTAGCTGAAATCATTGCCGTGAAGGCAGATTGCGAAAATTGCCCGCGTCATCAGGGCGCGCGGAGCATCCAGTTGGTCCAGTCAACCATGGGCGAGCTTATGCGCGACTGGGAAATCGATTGCACGTTCGAAGTGCTCGATGAGCTGCCTGAACTAGGCATTATCAATGCCGAAGCACCGTACGTCGATACTGTTTGTGATAGCGTGCCGGTTCCCGGAGATGAGCAGGTTGCCATGAGCGAGCAAGCCGTCGAGGACGATGGTGTTCCCTCCGCATCATCGAGCACGTTGGGTACCTCCCACCTGACTCATGTGCAAGCGGATGGCACTCTGCCTCATTTTTTGCCTGTGCGAAGGGGAAAGCTTCTGGATGCGCTCGCAAAATTCGGCGAACCACAGGTCGATTCAGTCGATTCGCGACTATGGGGTTACATCACCATCGACGCTGATCGTTGTTGCAGCTGCCGCATGTGCACGGTGTTTTGCCCGACTGGTGCGCTCAGCCGTATTGATGCGGATAACGGCCTTTTCGGTATCGAGCATTACACATCAGAATGCGTGCATTGCAAACTCTGCCAGGACATCTGCCCCGAGCAGGCCATTACGGCATCGTCGCGCGTACCAGCGAAATTACTGGCTACGGGTGCGGTCGAGCGCCATATTATGCCGTTGCCGACGTGGCATACGGGGACCGATCAGATTCTGCGACGCATGGAAACGCAAATCGGAGGTAACGAGGTGGCTCACAGCTACTAAGGAGGCTGGATTAGTTTTCCAGAATCCAACGATAGTATTTACCCATGGAGGGAGAAGAAAATGGCTTTAACACGAAGGATGGCCATCGAACATGGTATCAGCTATGGAAGCGGTACGATAAACTATCACAATGACACGCTGGTATACGATCGTGCCTTACGCTCATTTCCTCAGGATGACAGTTATGCTGCGCTGAAAGCGGCGGTCGATGAGGCCGATTTGGCAGCTTGCAAGGAATCATGCGCGAACCTGCGCGAGGTTTTGGGGATGCTGGCAATGAGCGAGCTGTTCGAGATGACTGACCCGCTGCTTGAGGCGTTGGACGCCGACAGTCTGCCGGCGGTGGAGGACATGGAGAACTTCGAAGAAGCCTACTGCGAGATGGTCTCTTTTTTGGAAGACGCCCGCGGCAAGCACTGAAGGACCCGCAACAAAACCAAAGATGAAATAAGCGAGTTGCTTTCAGGAAGTGAGTAGCTTTCGGAAAGCGGCTGTATCGTACCCTTGCCAAAGCATGTTTTCTAAGGCGTCTCTGAGATACTGTGGCTGTATCCTCTGAAGACGAGTGGTGGACGAGCGAGAAGATTCGGGCGGATTAGAATCCCTGAGACAGGGTATCGTCCATTCTCCGGCGACAATCCCTGATACATCACGATTCGGGACGCGGGCTGTGGCTTTGTCCAAATCCGATTCCGAGGTCGATTCCCCGTTTTTGTAAAAAAGTTGCAGTATTAGGCAAATCTCGTGCTCAAGATTCTGGACGCGTTTTTCAGTCAGGCCTCTGAACTGCGGTGATGCGTATTTGC
The DNA here is from genome assembly GCA_023394615.1 of Actinomycetes bacterium. Taxonomy (GTDB): domain Bacteria; phylum Actinomycetota; class Coriobacteriia; order Coriobacteriales; family Eggerthellaceae; genus JAEXAI01. Next base: position 130,605 of record JAEXAI010000015.1, read on the forward strand.
TTTTGAAGTACGTTACGTGCGGCAAAAATAATGCATACAAAAAGTAAATTTCGAACCTAATACTGCACTTTTCTTCCAAAAACAGGGGGTCGACCGGAAAATTTGCAAGAAGCTGCACTTTTTTGACATGTTTCCCCTGCAGCAGGGGGGAGGAGCTTACTACTCGATAGGGATTCGCATCAAGGACATTCCGAAGACAGATGCTCTACCGGCGAAACGACCGCAGTGAGAGAAATAAGCGCGAGAATCCAAACGTTCGAAATACGCCTCGCGCTCGAAATACGCCTCGCGTTCGAAACGATCGAAGTGAGCGAAACACCCCGCACGCTCGAAACACTCCAAACGCTCGACCACGCCAGCTTTGCTGAAATGAATCAGAACTCGCATTCGGTCGTATCGGCGCTTGCGGGCACATTTATAATGGTACTTGCATGCACGCAGCCATGCGTATCAGCAAATAAGACGATGAACGCGCTCGAACAATCGAAAAAGGAATGACGATGAATCTGGTGGAAGTAACGACGCTCGAAGACCCGCGATTGGATGCGTTCGCGCGTTTAACTGAAGCGCAGCTGCGCAACCGCTTAGAACCGGAAGCGGGTATCTTCATTGCCGAGTCCCCCAAAGTGATAACGCGTGCTTTGGATGCGGGGTATGAGCCGGTGTCGTTGCTGATGGAGCGCAAGTGGGTCAATCGTGAACGCGACATGATAGAACGTTGCGGCGATGTGCCGGTCTTCACTGGCCCAACAGAGGAACTCGCAAAACTGACTGGTTTCGAACTGACACGCGGTGTGCTTTGCGCGATGCGTCGTCCGGCTTTGCCCAGTGCGGAAGACTTGCTTGCGACGTCGCATCGTGTGGCAGTATTGGAAGGCATCGTCGACCACACCAATGTTGGTGCGATTTTTCGTTCTGCTGCAGCAATGGGCGTTGATGCCGTGCTGGTTACGCCCACATGTTGTGATCCTCTCTATAGGCGTGCAGTGCGCGTTTCTATGGGAACGGTGTTTCAAGTGCCGTGGACGCGAATTGGCGAAAACGTGCATGATTGGCCGAATTCCGGTATGCAACGACTTCATGATTGCGGTTTTAAAGCGGCAGCTTTTGCGTTAAGCGATCAGTCGATTCCTCTAGATGATCCCGCGCTTACCGCCTGTGACAAGCTAGCGATGGTGTTCGGCACAGAAGGTGACGGCTTGTCCAGACGCACGATTGCGCAGTGCGATTGGACTGTGCGCATACCTATGCGTCACGGAGTCGACTCGTTGAACGTGGCGGCGGCTAGCGCTGTCGCGTTTTGGGAATTGCGCCGGAAGTAGTCACGCGGATTCCGGTGTCCTGAATTTTGCCATTCGAGCTGTGCTATCGAGTTGCGTTACCGAGTTGCGTTATCGAGCTGTGTTACCGAGCGTATATCACACAATCATGAAGCTCTCGCTTTGCGACTACATCATCCCTATACCATGTGGCGTTTAGTCGAAACATTCGTCGTGTGAAAACCCCCGTGTTAGAATAAAAAACTCCATGGAAATGTTTATAGACATATTGCTGGACTCCGTTGTCGACACGTTGAAGCTCGTTCCGTTTCTGTTCGTGACCTATTGGATCATGGAAGAGATTGAGCAGCGTGCGGGATCGAAAAGCCAAGAGGCCATCGAGCGCGCCGGATATGCCGGCCCTGCAATCGGTGCCTTTTTGGGCGCGTTTCCGCAATGCGGCTTTTCGGCGGCGGCATCGACACTCTACGCTGGTCGCGTTATCACGCTTGGCACGCTGTTCGCTGTGTATCTATCCACGTCAGATGAGATGTTGCCCATACTTATCGCCGAGCAAGTTGACGTGAGCATAATGCTGAAGATTATCGGCATCAAAGTGATTATCGGCATGCTGACGGGCTTTATCGTAGATGCTGCGATACATGTAAAACGACGAAAGAACAATGAGGACAAGGTCCGTATTCATGATTTGTGTGAGCGGGATAATTGCAGATGCGACGAAGAACACAGCCCTGTTCGCAGCGCCTTGCGCCATACGCTGCAGGTGTCGTTGTTCATCTTTCTCATTACGTTTCTTATCGCAGCCCTTATCGCGTTGGTAGGCGAAGACACGTTTGGTGAATTTATATCTTCGAATCCGACGCTTTCGGTATTCGCCTCGGCGCTGGTGGGGCTTATCCCGAATTGTGGTGCGAGCGTTATCATCACCGAGCTGTATTTGGATGGCACATTGGGGTTCGGTGCTACCATGGGCGGGCTTTTGGTGTCGGCCGGCATCGGCCTTTTGGTGCTGTTCCGCACCAACCAGTCCGTGAAGCGCAATCTATTTATCATGGGCGTGCTGTTTGCGACAGGGGTGTTGTGGGGGCTCGCGTTCCAGGTGCTGGGGATTACAATATAGAATGATGCACCGTTGCGCATCGATAGACTTTTCGGAAAGGAAGATCATGGCAAAACTAAGTGCCGGGCTGACCGAAGAGCAGGCAATGGACCTGCTAAAACAGCATAACAAAGACGAATTCCACATCATCCATGGTGAAACCGTATCGGGCACGCTGCGCTATTTCGCGCGAGAATTCGATTCGCAAAACGAAGAATTCTGGGCGATTGTCGGCCTTTTGCACGATGTTGATTGGGAAGAGTATCCGACCGCCGAGCAGCACACGATTGAGGGCGGACGAATCATCAAGGAAGCCGGCGGCACAGACGAGCTGATCCACGCTATCCAAACACATAATTCTGATTTCAACGAAGCATGTCCTGAGCCAGAATCGCAAATGGAAAAAATACTGTTCGCAACTGACGAGCTGACGGGGCTTATCGGCGCAGCTGTGAAGATGCGCCCTTCGGGCAGTGTGATGGATTTCACTGTGAAGTCGCTGAAGAAGAAATTCAAAGACAAGCGCTTTGCTGCGGGATGCAGCCGCGATGTGATACGCGAAGGCGCCGAGAAATTAGGCTGGACGCTCGATGAGCTGTTTGGGCGTACTATTGCCGCAATGCAGAGCTTCGCTCCTGACAAGGATACCTTCAAAGCCGAATAATAGTGTCGAAGGTTTTGACCTTCGGGTGGAGCTCTCGGGAAGATACTCGCCGCTGCGCAGCGTACGCTTCTGCGCCGGATTTGCATTCGTTATTCGTTCGAAGAGGTGTTTGGAGGAGCTTCGGCGGCGAAAACCAACGTGCGTTCGTCAGGTGCGCCGTAGCTGCAGGTGCTCAAGGTGAGCACGTGTTCGGGCGCGGCGGTTTCGACGGCGAGACTTACGTTGGCATCCGTCGCGCACTGGGTCCACCACGCGCTAAAATCGGCATTATCACGAAATGAGGTCTTCATCGTGAGTGCATTTGATTCTTCCACATCTACGAATGCAACGCTGAATTCGCGTTTCCAATCGGGGGTTTGCAAAAGCACCCGGTCATGGCTGCGGGCGTAAGCCTCATCGGCATAGTGTGCGATACACTCGAATTGCAGATTGCCGCCATCGCCCAAGTTGTGTGCTGAAACCACGCAGTTGCGGCTGTTTGCGCCCGTATCGCAGGCTGCATCGATAAAAGGGCAGCCGCAATAATTTACTCTACCGTACACGTCATGGGTTAGATAGTAATCCGCATCTGACATATCGGCTTGGACGATGGGGTAATCGATAGGGGTACCGGGGATGGTTATCCAGCCAACGATAGATGGATTCATATCGTGCCAATAGTCCCAATCAACAAGGGGGTATTCAGCTTGTCTGCCATCTTCTAATTCCCGGTCGAATGCCGAGGCGGCACGCCCGAGCGGGTCGGGATGAACGGAAGCTACATCGTTTCGCTGCGAGCAGATTGCGCTGAGGCCAACGAATAATGAAAAGGCGCACAATCCCGAAATACAGAAGCACACGAGAGCGCCCGATGAGCGCGCTTTTCTCATTACGGTCGACGCTTCGTATGGCGGGGGCTTATACGCAGTCCTGTCAGGAAAGATACGAAAAAGGCGGTGCAGAGCAGGATGGCGACAGGCATCACGCTCACTAGAGCATTACCTGTTTGTGCATAGCGGCTAGAATCGTCATCTGTGCTTGCTGCCTGCTTTGACAGGCTCACGCTCGTGGCTTCAATCAGAGTCTGCTCGTTTGGCTTCGCCTTTACCAGTACGTGGCTGTAAGCATCAAGCATGCGTCCGCTTTCATCTTTGATATGCAGCTTGTAGATGTATTGCGTGTCCCTGTTACCAATCACCTCGGCGCTGGGCACATGCAACGTGGGGGTAGACGGTGCATCCACAGGCTGCCACGTGTTGCCGCCATCGTGGCTGACTTCCCACGTATAGGAAACGTTTCCCCATGTTTCCGTTACTTCGGCTACGACGTCGAATGCTTCGCCCTCATCCACGGTCATGTCGCACATCTGGGCAAACAAGGCGTCCGCTGCACTCACGTATAGATTCGTGGTCGCTGCGCTGCTGTTGGTGGAGGATGCCGTGGCGATTGTGCCGCTATCACTGATGGGGGATGCGAAAGCGGTCCCAGTGGTACTCTCAGTGAAAGAGGCATCGACGATTCCGCTGCAGAAAAAGCAAGCGCAGACGACTATGATGTAGATGGTGCAGGCAAATGCGACGCGCGCGAACCGTTTGCGGGAGAATCTCTCGTAGGAAAAACGAGCGTGGCAAGATTTGCTGAAGGCGCTGTCGCGCCCATTGTCCGTTGTCATGGCTAGCCCCTTCCCGCCGATACCGTCCATGTGATGGTCGCGAAATGTTTATCCAATGCGGGATCCAACGCCGAAAACGAATCAATATGCCCATTGAACTGCAGAGGCAGTGTACTGTCGGCATCTCCTAGCTTGCCCATAGCCCATTCGCTGGTCGGTGTGGGCGCTGCCGGCTGCGTATAAGAGGCAAGTTCTAAAAGCGTGCCACCTGCGCGCCCCGTGCGCAACGCGACAGAATCGCTCGCTTGCGTTGCTTGGGTGCTGAGATGTAGCGTGGCGGGAGATGCGGATTTCGCTTGCATTCCACTGATATGCACGGCGATGGCGGATCCGTTTATCAAGGCAGCATTACCCGCCCATGAAAGCGTGCCGTCTGCCTTTGCTTTGAAGTGAACGTCTGAAGGGACGGTAACCGAAAGCGTGGCACTGATAAGCTTCGGCGTGCTTTTGAGCGTGCCTAAATATGATTCTGAAGTGTCGCGCGCCGTGGCATAAAGATACTTTCCGTAATCAGCTTCGACCAACAGCCGGTTGGCGCCGGTGCCGACGGGGGTGCCTTCGGCACCGGCAGATTCGCTGCGATACCACGTGTATTCAATGGTGGCGTCGATGGGCGTTGGATCCAAAGCGGCCTGCAGTGTTTTTGAGACCAGAGCCTCACCAGCTACGTTGAGTGTGCCTGGCAGCTGCGGAATCATACCCCATACGTAGGTTCCAGACATGGTCGCGCCGTCATATCCGTCACGCAATGCCTCGGCACTATAGGCTCTACCTGTCGGGCGCGAGGGGCCGCCTGCTCCCACTTCCTGCCAAAATCCGGTATAGGGGCTGATGGCGGAGGGGGTCGGTAAAACGGAGTATTCTGTAGCGTTAGCATCGATTGTCTTAAACGACCAGCCCGCCCCCAGCTTTATCTGTCGCAGCGACGTGCAGTCCGTGAACATGTTGCTCTGCTTTTTTACTGCTGCCATCGACCACGAAGATAAATCAAGAGATTCGAGTGAAGTGCATCCCTCGAAAATACTGCCCGCATTGTACACTTTTGCGGTGTTCCATTTCGACACGTCGACGTTGTTCAGCTTTGAACAAAACGAGAACATATTGCCTATATTTCCCGCGTTTGCGGTGTCCCATTTGGAAACATCCACACTCTCTAAAGAGGCGCATTTCCAGAACAGTAATCCCATTTGGTTGACGTTCGACACATTCCACGCACTGATATCGACGGTTTTCAACGTGCGTGCTTCCCGGAAGAAGCTTTTTATGCTTGTGACTTTCGACATATCCCATTTTGAAACGTCAACGGTTTCCAGTGCATAGCAATTCATGAACACGTAAGGAGCCAATACGATGTTTGAGGTATTCCAGTCATCAACATAGGCAGTGCGCAGGGAGGCACAGTCTGAGAACAGGTAGGAGATATCAGTGAGAGAGCTGGTATCCCATCCTCTGGCGTCGAGTGATGTAAGGGACGTGCATCCGCTGAACGTTTGGTTCATGCTTCTGCATTGAGAAAGATTCCAGTTACGCGCATCCAAGCTGGTTATAGAGATGGCATCTAGAAACCAAGCGTTCATTTGAAGCGGCTTGACCGTTGGTTCCATCGTGATGTTTTTGATTTGCGATGCGTATTTCGACCACATGCTGGGCGAATCAACGGCGCCCGAACCCGTTATGGACAGCAGTCCATCTGAATATAAGGTCCACCGAACCGTCTGGCTGCCCTGCATCAGGCCAGAGGCTGTCACGGTCGGCTGACCTGCCGCCCAAGCCCTTGTGGGCGCGCTCGCGCACAGGGCCGCCGATGCTGCCGACAGACAGAGCATCAGAGCGGCCAGTGCCAAGAGTATTCTATGTAGGCTTGCGCGCAACATCGTTTTATACGGCGTTGCCAGGTGCGACGGTCCAGACAATCTGCCCAAATTGTTGTCTCGTTGCGGGGTTCAGCACCGAAAACGAGCTGATTTTGCCTGTGTATGACAAAGCTATCTCGTCTGTTGCCGCGCCAGAGTCGGTTTTACCTATATTCCAATCGGTTGCTGTGGTCGGGGCTTTCGCCGTGGTGTAGTCAGCCAATTCTATTGCTGTTTTCTCATTCGGCTTTATCGTTATACTGAGGGTGTCGGCTGCTGTTCCAAGTTCAGCTGTTTTGGCAAGCGTGGCTCCGCCTTGCGCAGTAACGCCGATTTTGCTCACGTGCACACTCATGACGGAGTTATTGACGATTTTCGTATCTGTGGGGCCGATGAGCGTGCCGTCTGATTTTGAAACGAAGTCGAGCACGGTGGGCGCGCTTACGGAAAGCTGCGTGTCGTCAGCTTTCACATAGAGGTCGGTTTTCCCAGCAGGGCTGTCGGCATAGGCTGCGGGTGCTGATGCGATAATGCCTGCCGTGCATAGCGCACTCGCACATCCTAGCATGCATAGTTTGCGCGCAGGGGATGAGTGCAAAAGCGAGCGTGTGGATGTGCCTTCAGCTTGCGTGCGTTCGCCTGAAAGACCATGCAAAGGGAGTGCCTTCAAAGGACTGCGTTGTGTTTTGGTGAAGCGTGCGTTCATGATAATCCTTTCAACGATGGGTGTTTACCTACGAAGCAACGAGCACGATTTCGGCCGCTGCCATACCCTTTTGCGTATGTGTTGCAGGGTCGAAAGCGGTGAATGTAGCTGTGCAGGGCACATGCCCTGGCTCGAGGCTCCGATTAAGGCCGATAGTCTGAATGTATTCCCCAGGCGAGAGCGCGCCTGACTCGTACAAGATGTCGTTGGGGCTGTCAGTGGGCGCGATGACCACTTTCATGTCGAAGCGGTTGGCGGCAATGTTTTCAATGCGAGCGTTTGCCTGGGCGTTTGCATCTACCTCGATAAGCGAGTTTATCGAAATGTTGAACATGCCTTCTGCCACTTTTGCGTTTAGGTCTGCTTGGATTTCCTCATCGGATTTGCCTGCGTAGTAGCCCACTTGTGCTGTGGGATCTTTCCATGTATCGTCGTCGGTATTTTCGACGGTGCGCATGGAACACAGTGCGGCCGATACGGCAAGCGCGCAAAGCGCCAAGATGCATAAACCCGCAAACAAAACAGTTCGTGTGCGTTTGCGATGCTTGTCGGCGCCACTCGTCCATAGTTCAACATCTGAAACACCCCAGTTCGGTGCTGCGTGCTTGCCGTGCATGTGCGGACCCTCCCCAGTTTTCCGTCGCGTGCGGCCGATACATGGCGCCACGACGCTTTTCGCTGCGACCGGTCGGTTAAGGCGAATCGCCGTGGCAATACGTACAATAGGGACTGTGCCTTTCAAAAACATCTTGCAAACCTTGCGAAAACCTTTCGAAAACCTTTCAGCCGAGGTCAGCATGGGTGTGCAACGTAGTTGCTGTAGATGATTTCATGAGCGTATTTCCAGTGCAAATGAGGGCAAGTTTTACTCGGAGGTATTCCCTTTTCTTGAAAAGGCACGTATCATGACTGAGATTGAACTCTGCGACTTCGGTCCTATTGAGTCGTGGAATTCTAGAATGAAATATTTGGCATAGATGGTTGCGTCCTTTGAGGCGCGGGCGAGCGGCAATCCGTCTCGCTTGAGGAAAGCAAGTGCGAATCTTGCGCTATACCAGTAATCGTGAGCACCGCGTGGGCAGATGAAGCCCGCCGATGCGAGTCGGAATGCTCATCCATCGTTCTTCTGCCCTGGAGGTGGCCGCTGTGAAAGCAGCATGGAAAATTTGCGCCCTTGTGCGGCGCGTCCTGCGTTTTTCCGAACGTAGGCCTAAAACCGGACCGTTATGGCCCGGATGCTTCCCGAATAAAAGGGAGGCATGGTGTCTTTAGCGAACTCGCACAAAAAAGCATTCAACATCATCATGGTCGTTGCTGCTGCGCTCATCGTCGCAGTCGGCGTGTTCGCGGTGTTCAACCTGAAGGGCAATGCCGCGCAATCAGAAAACGGCGCATCGACTGTAACAATCACCGCGAAAACGGGCAACGTGAATATCGAGCGCGGCGGTATCGGTTATTCGCTGCAGCAAGGTGACGTACTGCGCGATGGCGACATCATCGAGACGCTTTCGGGCGCCTCTGCAACCCTACAGGCGGAAGGTGCGGGTAGGGTTGTCTTGGACCAGAATACCGAAGCGGTCGTTCGCCCGGCCGGTGAATCCGGCTCGGGTAGCGCTTCTAGCTCGGGTGCGGCCTTGGGAGCCGATAGCGCTTCCGCTTCAGGCGCCGCGGCTGATCCAACCTTCGTGTTAAATGCAGGAAGTGCCTTTGTGACCTGCGATGATGCGGAAAAATCCGTGCTCGCGTTTCGTACGGCCTACGGTTCCTACACAGCGCAAGACGGCGTTTGCGCCGTTGCGGCCCACGACGGTTCCGATGCGGTGCAAGTGCTTGCCGGAACTGTACGGGAAGAGGCGGCTCAGAGCTCCACGGAATCGGGACGCGTTATCGGCGCCGTCGTAAGCACGAGCGGTGATTCTGCGGTGGCGACGTTTTCGGAAACCAAGCTCAGGTGGTCCGACATGAGTGATTTCGCGCTGCGTTCGGCAATCGAGGCGGCTCAATCGCGTACGCTATGCTTTAGCTTGGACGAACTACAAAAGACCCTTGATGCCAGGAGCTCGATTTCCGCATCGGCGACGGCATCTGCACAGGCATTGGGAGCAGACGGCACACTCAATACGTCCACTGCGGGCGACCAAAGCCAAGACGGCGCTGCGGCTTTGGATGGATCGGCGGCATCGGATAGGGCGGGTACTGGTAGCAGCGCAGGCGGAGAAAACCAAAACGGGACGTCTGCTGCGGCGGGCACCGCGGCATCTGGCAACAGCGGTGTGGCTATTTCCACCTGTACCATACAAATCCGCTGCGACACCGTGCTGAACAACAAAGGCAACCTGACGGCGGGCAAAGACGCTTATGTTCCAGCCAATGGCAGTATTTTGGCCGCATCGGCGATTCAGATAGCCGATGGCGATACGATTTACGACGTGCTGAAGGCCGCTTGCGCTGCTGCGGGCTTGCAGCTGGAATACTCGTGGACGCCTGCATACGACAGCTATTACATCGAGGGCATCAACAATCTCTATGAATTCGATTGCGGCAGCGGAAGTGGCTGGATTATACGACTGAACGGCTGGTCTATTGATCAGGGTGTCTCCAAAGTGTCCGTAAGCAACGGTGACTTCATCAGCATTGATTACACCTGTCAATACGGCGAGGATTTATAAGGGGCGCCAATGAGGAACGAATTCATGGGACATATCAAAGCGCGGGTCTGCGGAAAAGCCCAGAAGGCAGCGTTGTCAATGCTCGTGACGCTGGCGATGGTGATGGCTTGTTGGCAGCCCATGTCGGCTGCCGCGCAGAATGAAGAGGCACAAGTTGCGGTCGCAGCCGTGGCTGCGGCGCCCGTCGACACGCAATCGGCTGTCGTCTCCCAGCCTGAAGCCGCAGTGCAAACTGCAGGTGTTGAGGCCGAAACTCGCAGTGTGGAGGTAAGCTTCCGAGGCGGCAACGGGAGCTTCGCCATGTATTCGCCTGCAATCGAAGTGTCGGGCACTTTGGCAAGCGATTACGGTCTGATATCCACGAAAGACGAAGACGGGCAGGTCACGGTGCTTGATGCGCTGGTGGCTATACACGTGGCGAAATACGGTGATTCTTTCACAAGGGAAAACGCAGGCGATTATATCTCTTATAGCAACGGCATGGTATTGAAGGCATTCGGCGAAAACAACAGTGGCAACTTCGGTTTCGCAGTGAATGGCATCTGCCCCAACGATGGTGTATACGTGCCCGATTGGGGCTGCTGCACAGGTTATGGCATCGCAGATTCTGTGCTGGCCGACGGTGATGACGTGTGCTTTTGGGTGTATCGCGACCTTGATTATTACGGCGATCAATATGCGCGATTCCAACAAGATGAAACGGTCGTGAAAAGCATTTCCGCGACTGCCGGAGTGCCAGTGGCCGTAAATGTGCAGGGATACAACATTTGTTGGTACGGCTCGAACACGCAGGACAGAGTGGCTGGGTATTATCTGGGTATACCAAGCGAGCAACTGGGCTTTTTTGATCCGGCCACGAGCTCGGTTCAGGCAATCGAGGGGGCTGTGACCGACGAGGACGGCACAGTGACGATAACGTTTTCCGAAGCGGGAACCTATTGGTTGACGACCATCGGCAACGATGAATTCGACACGCCCGTGATTGCGCCGTTGTGCGAGGTCGTCGTGACCGGTGAATCTGGCGCCGCGGGCGAGGGTAGTGGTGAAGGCAGCGGCGAGGGCGGCACGGGTGAAGGTAGCGGCGAGGGCGGCGATTCTGCACAAGTCCCCGTCACGCCGCAATTCCCTGACATGGCGGGTACTGAGACGTCCGCTGATTTCGAAAACGACCTGCTGTTGCAATACGATTACAAAAGCATGCAGATAGGGGATACGGCCAGCATCTATCCGCGCAGGATTCCACAGATTGTATCGAATGCCATCGCCAACGATGTTGCTCGCCCGAATTTCCATTTCGAGGTGGTCAGCGGCGATAGCGTGGAGCTTTCCGCGCAGGATTCAACCGAAAGCGTGAGCGTGTTTGCTGTGAAATCCGGCGCCAGCGTCGTGAAGATAACCTACGATGCGATGGAGTATGCGGGAGTGACCTATGGAGCGTGCGCCGAGCAGAACGAAGGCTATATCCTCTATGAAGTGGGAGATACCGGAAGCGTTGCGATTTCCACCGATATCGCCCAGAGGCCCTTCGACACCATCTACTTCACGCAGGGCGCATCGGTTGCTCTGCCTTTTAACGTGACTGCAGAGGGGGCCACATCGGCGCAGGTCAGCTGCAATGGGGTCGCGATAATGGCGAACGCGGACAGCAGCTACACGGCCGATTTGCACGATGCGCAAAACGTAATCTACGTGACTGCAACTGATGCGCAAGGGCGGGTCTCGTCGTATTCGAAGACCGTACAAGCGCGCAAAATCGTCATTTCGATTCAGAATGCAACCAACCCTGACCAGGCGATTCGCGAAGGCGATACGGTGAAGGTGAGCTTTGCGGGCATCTCGAACCCAGTGCCGAAGCTGGCGGGTATTTTCAACCCCACGTGGTATAGCCCCACATGGAATTCTTACGGCACGTACGTGCAGTATTACAACGAAACGATCGGGGAAATGTGCGGGCGCTGTCAGCAATGGGATTTGGCGACGAACAACTCGTTTGAATTCACGGCCCCTGCGGCGGGTGATTACACGTTTACCAGCAAGGGTATCTACAGTCAGTGGTGGGGCGAGGATCTAGAGGCGGCATCGACTTTAACTACGGCTCCTGTCAATCTTTCGGCAGCCACTCATGAGGGTTGGTTCTGCATCATGCCAGACTTTGCGGTGACGGTGACAGAAGAAGGCGCGGAAGGAGCCGGTGGCGAAGGTGAAGGCTCAGGCAACGGTGATGGCACCGGCGCTGGCGAAGGCACCGGCGACGACTCTGGCGCAAACGAGGGAGCCGGAAACGGAAATGTCGGCGGTGGCGCGGAAGCAACCGACAACAGCGGCACCGGCGAATCAGCCGACACCAGCACGGATGGCAACGACAACACGAGCGGATCGGGAGCAATCGCGACAAACACCGCTGCGAGCGGATCAGGTCCTGTAAGCGCAGTTTCCCCTGCAGCTGCCACGGCGGGTGCGACGGGCGCAGCAGGCACGACCGACGCTGCAGGACAAGCGGCTGCTGATAGTACGATAAGCGACGATGCGACGCCTGTCAGCACATATACCAAAACGCTTTCCTCGGGCAATAGCGCTTCGCAAGACGAATCGAATTCGAGCAGCCTGCCGCTTCCCGCTGCAGTGCTTCTGGCGCTCGCTGCCTTGGCGGTCGCATTCGGTCTCGGCTGGTTTTTCGCGAGCAGGCAGAAATCGACGGACAAGAAAGGCCAAGCGTAGCCAATGGATGATAGTGGTTCATTCGCCCAGGTGCATCCTGCGTTACTCGCGGCTACAATCGCTTGTGCAATCGTGTTTTGCATGTGCTTGCAGCAACCAGCGTTCCAAATCGCCGGAGCTATAGGCGCGGCGGTTTTCCTGTTCACGGTGAAACGGCGCGGCGCATGGAAGACAATAGTGGCGATGATTCCCGTTTTCGCGGTCATCATGCTGGTGAACCCTCTGTTTAATACGGCGGGACAAACAGTGCTGTTCACCTATTTCGGCGGACGTCCATATACGCTTGAAGCTTTGCAGGCGGGCGCTGGTACCGGGTTGATGTTCGCGTCGCTCATCTGGTGGTTCGCTGCCTTCAATGCGACCATGACCACCGATTGCATTACTTGTTTGATAGGCAGTGCGTTGCCATCGACCTCGCTGGTGCTCACGATGATCTTCCGTTTCGTACCATGGTTTCAGCGGCGCTTCGAAGAATGCTCGCATGCGCGACGCTGCATCGGGAAAGGCATGGATTCAGGCGGTGCGTCGCATCAGATGGCTCACGGCGCCGATGTGCTTTCGGCTATGACCACCTGGGCTTTCGAAGGGGCGGCAACGACGGCTGATTCCATGGAAAGCCGAGGGTTCGCAACGTCTGAGCGTACGAGTTACGCAACATATCGCTTTTCGAAACGAGAAGCAATCGTCTCTGTTCTGCTCGCTGTTTTCGCAGGTGCTACAGCGGTTTTTTACACCATGCAAGCCGTTGCGTCTACTGCTGCATACAATGGGGTTGCTCCCGGTGCCGGTTTTGGTGCGGCGTTTCTGCTCGGCAACGACCTCGGCGTAGTGGAGCTCACGTCGGCGCTTGCTCTTGTCGCTTACACTGCATTCTTGATTACCCCTTCTGTGATGAGCGTTTCTAGGGAGGTATCGTGGCTGTATTCACGATCGAAAATCTGACGTTTTGTTACCCGGCAACGACGCAGCGCGCACTCGACGGCGTAAATATGACCATTGAAGAGGGCGACTACGTGGCGCTTTGCGGGAAAAGCGGCTGCGGCAAAACGACGCTTTTGCGGCATCTGAAAACCGTGCTCACTCCTCATGGGGAATCAAGCGGGCTCGTTTTGTTCGAAGATGCTCCGCTTGAAGCAGCCTCGCAGCGCGATCAGAGCAGCAAAATCGGGTACGTCATGCAGAATCCAGACGCGCAGATCGTTACCGATAAAGTGTGGCACGAACTGGCATTTGGACTCGAAAGCTTAGGGTGCGATCAGCGTACGATGCGACTTCGCGTGGCAGAAATGGCCAGTTACTTCGGCATACAGAACTGGTTTCACGAGGACGTGCGAAATCTTTCCGGTGGTCAGAAACAGCTGTTGAATTTGGCATCCGTGATGGCGATGCAGCCCGAAGTGCTGATATTGGACGAGCCGACCGCTCAACTTGATCCGCTGGCTGCGACGGATTTTCTGAACACGGTACGCAAGATAAACCAAGATGTAGGCACGACCGTCATCATGACAGAGCATCGCTTGGAAGAGGTGTTTCCGGCAGCCGATCGCGTAGCTGTGATGGAATCGGGGCGCATTATCGCCGAAGACGAGCCGCGCAAAGTAGGCGATTGGCTGCGGGCCAGCGGCAATGATATGCTTGCTGCTTTGCCCACGCCGCTGCGTGTCTATTACGCGCTGTCGGATTCGAAAGCCACTGCGGTTGCGGATGTCGCCGCAGGTGAAGGCGTCGCTGCTGCTGCGGGGGCGCATCCCGCCATAAGCGCAGTATCTGCAAGCTTTGCCGCTGACGCGGGCGCGCCGTTGACGGTGCGCGAAGGTAGAACCTGGCTTTCGACGATGTATGCCTGCGACGTGCGCAGCGGGAAAAACGCTGGGGCGGATAGCGTCGTCCAGGCGCTTCCGCAAAAACAGGATGATAGTCGCGAGGTGGCAGTGGAAATGAGAGACGTGTGGCTTCGCTTTGACCGCGACTCGCCCGACGTGCTACGCGATGTGAACCTGCAGATCTCCGTAGGGGGCATCCACGCCATCATGGGCGGCAACGGAGCTGGTAAATCGACGCTGCTGAAGACCATGTGCGGTGCGGTGCGACCGTATCGCGGCGCGGTTCGTGTGCTGGGCAAAAAGCTGAAGGATTGGAAACCCAATCAGCTGTTCTGCGGCGGCATGTCCATGCTGCCTCAAGACCCGCAGAACTTGTTCGTGAAAAAGACGGTGCTTGCCGATTTGGAAGAGATGATTCCCGCATCGGTGGGAGAGGGTGAAAAGGAGGAGCAAATCGGTCGCATTGTCGAACAAGTCGGTATCGGCTTGTTGCTGCAAATGCATCCGTTTGATTTGTCGGGCGGGGAACTTCAACGCGCGGCTTTGGCCAAAGTGCTGCTGACGAACCCCCGTATACTTTTGCTGGACGAGCCGACGAAGGGCATCGATGGATTCTTCAAAGAAACGCTGGCTGCAATGTTGGCAGACCTTGCCGATAGCGGGTGCACGGTACTCATGGTAAGTCACGATATCGAGTTTTGCGCGCGCTATGCCGACAGCGTTGGGATGATGTTTGACGGTTCCATCATCTCATCTGCGCCCCCGCAAGAATTCTTTTCGCAAAACAGTTTCTACACCACGGCGGCGAACCGTATGAGCAGGCATTTGTTCCCTTGGGCAGTAACCGATGAGGATGTGATTTGCGCATGCGCAAAGATAGAGTAAGGTCGGCGAAGCTCCCGGATGACGCCGGTGGGTCTTCGGCTGACTCGAGCGAGCAAGCGGATAAGATGACGGTCGCAAAACCGTCCATTTCCAAAACCATCGCGCTTGTGGCCCTGTTTGTAGGGGCGCCAATCGCTCTGGTGGCCTTGCAAGTGTGCGGCATCGGAAACTATTACCTGACCAGCATCGCCTTTATCGTGCTGGCAATTGTGCCATTTTTCGTTTCGTTTGAGCGCAAGCGCCCGCAAGCGCGCGAACTCGTAGTGCTCGCGGTGATGTGCGCGCTGGTTATTGCCGCGCGCGCGGTGTTCGCGTGGCTGCCCTTCTTCAAACCCATGGCCGCCATCATCATTATCGCAGGTCTGGCTTTCGGGGCACGATCTGGGTTCATGGTGGGCGCACTTTCCGTGCTGGCAAGTGATTTCATTTTTGGGCTGGGTCCGTGGGCGCCGTGGCAGATGTTCGCCTACGGACTGGCTGGATTCGTACCGGGCTTGATGGCTGACTGCGGTGTCTTTCCTCGCAGCAATCTTTCCGCGAAAGATAAAGGATGGTTGTGCGTGTTCAGCGCCTTGTTCGTGGTGTGTGTGGTGGGCGTGGTTTTGGATACATGCACGCTATTTACGGCAACGACTCAGGTCAATGCTGCATCGGCGTTGGCCGTGTACGGTGCCGGATTACCGGTGAACCTGATGCAGGCCGCAGCTACGGTGGTGACGCTGCTCTTGCTGGCGAACCCGCTTTTGGACAAGCTCGACCGCGTGTGCGTTAAATACGGCATGCTGCGCTAGGCGAAATCAATGAGATTCGACTCGTATCATCCGTTGATAAACGTACTGTTTTTTGCCGTGGCCATCGTGTGCTCGTTGGCATGGGATCAACCCGTGTTTGTGATGATATCGTTTGCGACATCGTTTGCGTACTCGGTGTGGTTGGGGCGTGTTCGCGCGCTCACGTTCAACTTGATGATGCTAGTTTTAGGAGTGATCTATGCGCTCTGGTTTGCCTTCACCAGCCATTTCGGCGTGACGGTGTTGGCCGTTAATTTCATCGGCAACATCATCACGTTTGAAGCGTTGGCGCTCGGGGTTTCCAGGGCAGCGCGCATGGTGGCCGCGCTCATGTGGGCATCGTGTTTGTTGCGGCTTTTCACGGCTGACAAGGTCGTGTTCTTGCTGGGGCGCATCGCTCCGAGAGTCGCATTGTTCGTGGCGATTTTGCTGCGAGCCGCTCCGTGTATTGCGAATCGCGCCAGTGCCATTGCGTGCGCGCGAACCGGGGCGGGGAAGGGTTTGGGTCAAGGCGGTCCGGTCCATCGCATCCGTAATTGGGCGAGTATTGTGTCGTGCCTTGTCGATTTCAGCATCGATAGTTTCGTGCAGGCTTCTGATTCTATGCGTGCCCGAGGATCGCAACTGCGCGGACGAACGGCGTATTCGCTCTATCGTTTCGATCGCCGCGATCGGACGCTGGTGTTGTGGATGACAATCCTGTTCACTATTATGGTGTGCAGTGCGCTGCTGAATCAAACGAACATCTTGTACGCGCCCGCCATCGCGATGGGTCGCATCACGGCTGCCAGCTTCGCATTCTACGGTGCTTATGCGGTCTTTTGCCTGATGCCGATGGGGTTGGAAATTGTCGGCAGAATCCGTTTTGCTCGCGCGCGGCAATCCGTGCGCCAGGAAGGCATTTCGCCTGCAAAAGACGCCCAGTGAGTTAAAACGGCATTTCGCCTGGGGCATCGTGCCAGCTGAAGCCTCGCTGGTTGCTTTTCTCCCAATCATCCATAAGGATGCTGTCGGCTTCCGATTGCACATTGTTTTCCAAAAATGAATACGCCCATTTCTGATCAACCGTGAAATCGACAACGGTGTCTTCTGCGTTTTCAGGCAGGCTCGACGCGATTGAATCGTACAAGCTGCGTAGTGCGAAAACCGCGCCGTCCTCGTAGCCGGATACCTCTATCAGCAAGTTTCCGGTAAAATCTTCCCCGTCAAAGAAGAACTGCGAGGGTTCAAACAGTTCGTCTTCGCGTATCAGCTGCTCGTGGATGAATGCTTTCAGAACTTCGATGGCCTTGTCGTCTAAATCGGCGTCGAGAATGCGCGCCTTTTCCGACAAGCGGTCGGGGTCGGTGACAAGTCGGGCTGTCCTGACGGATGGTTCCGAATCGCTGCGACCGCTCAAAGGGTTATCGCCGTCATCGCCGACGACATCAGCGCCGCCAACTTCGTCATCGCCGCTTGCGGCATCGCTACCGCCAACCTCGTCATTGCCGTCACCGCCGACGACATCGGTACCGCCAACCGTGGACCCTTCGACCTTTTTCCGCAACACACGCACCGCCGCATCATGTTTGTCCGAGTTCGGCTCCAACAAAACCAGCGTTTGATGAGGGATATCGTGGTACAAGCAGCGATATGCGATGAAATCCATATGCCCACAAATTGGGCAGATCATTTCGAACAAAGAGCCCGACATCAGTTGATGCGTGACATCTGGCAAAGCCACGTTGGAGATAACGTGCCAAATCTCGCAATCATAAGGCACGCCGCAATCGGGGCATGTGGTCTGTACGATTTTCGGATTCAAGCTCGATGGCGCCGTCTCGGTCATAATGGCTCCTCGCGTATTTTCCGTTCATGTATTCGTCGATACCTAGTAAACTGTTCGTAAGGTTGTTTGTCAAGCGAAAGGACCCCTCATGGACCAGGCGATAGAGGCAACCATCACTGCCCGCAAAAAGGCTATCGATGATTACTACAGCATTCCTGCATCCGAAGAATCCGAGGTCGCAGGGGTATTTTCCGAAATGGAAACGCTGGGGACGCGCTGCGCCGATTTGGGTGAATTCGAAAAAGAATTTGCGGCAAGCGGTCTAAACGATAGATACCTGGCGCTGTTCACAAAGCTGAAAGTGAAAAAATCAGTCTGCGCGAATGCGGTCGCGCAGAGCTTCACGCAGCACCTCACAAACAAAGACCAGTTGGTGCAGGATGTAAAAGATGAAGCCGCATATGCCGTAGATACCATGACCCAGCCCGCGCGTCACGAGACCTACGTGGAGGCATACGACGAGTTGCGTGACGTCCCCGTTGTGGGCGATATCGTCAGCGAGAAGGGTCTGATTGGTCAAGTCGTCCACCTATTCAAGAAAAAGAAATAGTCTTGCTGGTCCTCTCTTGTGGGCGATGGCGTTAATCGAGGCTCCCGATGCAGCGTCAGTAGGATATATGAGACTTATGGGCAACATTATCAGAGTATGAGCGACGAAGCTGACTCAAAAGTAACTTATAAGAGACAATAGCGCCTTATAAGCTACAGGAGATTCTGATATTTGTCAATCAGACCCGGTATGTGCGATTGATCCGCCAGAAGGCGTTCGTCAATTTTCTGCCACCTGCGCAAACGCTGATGGAAAATCGCACAGGAGCAAAAATGCAAAGAAATGTGCTTGTTTGCATGCTTGAAATCGCACATAGCGGGTCTGATTGACAAAACTTGATTTTGCGAGCCGACTTCTTGCCTACATGCCACTTGCGTTTCGAAATCTTGGGTATACCCGCCAACGCATGAGGTGTGGTTTGGCATACCTTGCGGGAACGATAATGCACGAAATTGTATTCCCATATACTTCGGATCACGCACAAAAAAAGTGCAAGTGCACAAAAAAATACGAATGAATTTAATAATACAGAAGAAAAACCTAGACAAAAATATTGCAAGTGAACAAAAAGTAGGTATAATTCGCCCAATACTTATACGGAGCATCGTGTAAGCACCCGGATGAACATCTTTGAAAGGGAGGGTATCCACATGAGCGTTGACAACGTGGTAGTTGCCAGGAATACGGAAAATGCGCCGCAAAGCTCGCTGCACTCGCAGACGACGGCGTTTTCACATTACAACAATCTTTCGGCCCAGTTGCCAATCGACCCGAAAACCAATGAACTGGTAGGTGGGACGGCAGGCGAGCAAGCTGAGCAGTGCTTCAAAAACATCGATGCGATTGTCGACAGCATTGGCCATGACCTCACTGACATCGTGCGTATCAGCATCTTCGTTACCGACATCAGAGACACCGTTGCGGTAGACAAAGTAATGCGAGCATATTTCCCCACCTACGTGCCGTCGCGCACGGTTGTCGCCGTCGCCGATCTGCCCATGGGCGCATTGGTGCAGGTGGAAGCTCTTCTGTCGAACGGTGAGGGAACTATTCCCGACGCACCGCAGGCGGGCGATTTGATCAAGCTCACGAACAACACCCCGAACGCACCTATCGATGCCATGCAGACGCAGACGGTCGCGTTTTCCCACTACAACAACATCTCGGCTCAGCTGCCCATCGATCCGGCAACCGGAAGGCTCGTTCCCGGCGGCATTGAGGACCAGACTCGCCAGTGCCTGAAGAACATCAAGGCCATTCTTTTGGGCATCGATGTGCCTTTCGACGACATCGTTAAAACCACCATCTTCGTGAAGAACCTAGAAGACATGGACGCCGTCAATCGCGTTTACACCACCTTCTTCCCCGATTCAGGCATCGCGCGTGCTCACGCATACGTGCCCGCCCGCACGGTCGTGCCCGTAGACGATCTGCCCATGGGTGCCTTGGTTCAGGTTGAAGCAGTTGTCTCTCACGGTGACGGCACTCCCCCGCAAGAAGTGGAAGCCAGGCACGGCCTGATCGTGGAAGCGAACAACACCGCTGCTGCACCGTTGAGCGAGCTGTCCACTCAAAGCGTGGCATTTTCTCACTACAACAACATTTCGGGCCAGTTCGCTGTGGATGCGGCAACCGGGAAATTCGTCGGCGGCAGCGTAGCCGAGCAGACGACGCTGTGCCTTCAGCACATCAAGACAATCATCGAAAGCGTCGAGCACACCATCGATGAAGTGGTGAAAGTGAACGTTTACCTCCGTGACATCCAGGACATGGATGCGCTTGACGAGGCATATGCTGCGTTCTTCCCGCAGGGAACCCCTGCCCGCCGAGTCGTTGCTTGCGGGCGCCTTCCTCTAGACGCATTGGTCCAGATTGAGGCTATCGTTGCCAATGCCGAAGGAACCCCTCCGGTAAAGTAGGAAAACCTGACAGCGGGGACGTGCAACGCCGAAGAAACCTGACAGCGGGGACGTGTAGTTTGTCACATCCCCAGCGTTGCCAATAGGGGGGCGGGTCGAAAGGTCCGCCCCCCTTGCAGTATTGAAAAACGCATCTACCACCCGGCTCTTTCGCACGCAGTTCTTTCACACGCGGTTCTTGGGCACGTGGTTCTTTGATACGCGCAGGTTAGAGCGTGCTTAGGAACTCGTCTAGGCGTGCGTTGAACTTTTCCGGGTACTCGTAGGCCATTAAATGGCCGCCCATCACGTAGGTGGGCGTTTCGGGAAACTGTGAGTGGCAGAACGGTTCGGCTACGTCGGCCCAATGCTCGGCAATGTACATGAGAGTCGGCAGCTTCTTCGCGGCAGTTTTCGCCACCTCTAGGTAGTTCGAGAAGATGGCGTTGCAGAAAAGCTCGTGCGCAATCCAATACGGGGTGCGCCGCTCAATGTCTAGCAACCTCTCGCACTCTGCATAGGTCAACTTGCGTTGTATCATCACTTCTGTCAGGTATTCGTGCCAGAACTGCTGGGCACCTTCGGGATTTGTGAGTACGCGAGAGGCAATTTCTGAAAGCTCTTCCATCGTACCTTCGGTCCACCACGTGGGGTCGGGCGAGAGTGGCAGCGGTGACATGTCAATGGTAACAGCCCCTGCAACGCTCTCATATCCTGCTTGCTCTAGATATGACCATACTTCCAAATTACCCGTCGACCAGCCCACGAGCACAATGTTTTGCAGGCCCAGACCCGCAGACAGCTTAATCAGGTCGCTTCCGTGCGTCACATAATCGTTGCCGTGCACAGTTTTAGTTGACAGTCCCTGCCCGCGCGGGTCCACGGCGATAACGCGATGGCTTGCGCTGAAATGCTCAATCTGCGCCATGAAAATCTCGCCGGAAAAAGTGAGTCCGGGGATGAAGAGCATCGCGTCGCCTTCGCCACGTTCCCAATAGTGAATCTCGATGTCGGTATCTACCGTGAAGTATTTGCTTTCGATGCGATCTTTAGACATTTCGGATTCCTTTCGATGAAATGATTCGGTGCGCTACAAGGTCTCGGCAGTATTCCTTCTTGACGTGGGCGTTCTCGCTACGAAGCACTATCTCCTATGAGAACAAAAGCGACAGCAGTGTCAGCACGACGCACGTGACAATCGTGAACAGAATCAGGCGCACGCCGCTCGTTTTGAATCGGTCCTCATAGGTTTGCACATCGCGTTGTCCCAGCAGGGCCCATAAAACACTGAGGCAGAATGCGATGAGTGAAGCATTGCTTAAAAAGGTTATCACCTGCGTAAACGAAGCGCTGCCCGAGAGCACGCTCATACCGTAGGCCAAAAGCAAAGCGATAACCGTAGCGGCAGCTACCATCATCCATGCGGCGCGCTGGGCTGTTTTCGAAGTACCAGCGGGGAAGTAGAGCTTGTTCTTTTTCTGCTCGGGTTTTGCTATCAAGAAAAGAAGGTTCCCCTTCCAAAGCTGTGTTGCCAGCACTGCAGCGACAACGAGCAGAATTACTCCGATGATGAAACGTGCGATCTCCATGGCCTTCCTTTACGTTGAATTTCTTATGAACATGTCATTGGGCCGGGTTGTCTGACGTATGACCACTTACTCATGTGTCAAACGATTCGGTCCGATGACGCGCGCCCCAATGACACGCAATTTTTCGTGTTGCCCAAATCTTACTTCAGCAGCTTGCTGCACTTGAAAACGATAGCGGCGACAAGGCATCCGCCGCCAGCAATGCAGGCCGGCACAATCCAGCTGTCAATGGCGGGCAGCCCCTCCACGTTCATGCCGTAAAAGCTGAACACGATGGTGGGAATAGCTAGCACCAACATGATAACAGTAAGGGTGCGGATGGTGACGTTCAGATTGTTACTGATGATGCTGCCGAACGTGTCCATCGTGCCGTTTAAAATCCCAGTGTAAATGGTGCACATCTCGACGGCCTGGCGAATCTCGATTACCACGTCTTCTAGCAGGTCGCGATCTTCCTCATACAAACTCACCAGTCGCCCGGCGTTTATCTTTGATAGCGTGGCCTCATCGGCTTTCAGCGACGTGGAAAAATACACCAGCGATTTCTGCAGTCCCAGCATCTTTTTCAGTTCGGTGTTGGTGGTATTTTGGTGCAGCATGCGCTCGCTTTTGTTGAATTGACGCTCGATGTTGCTCAGGTATATCTGATAGCGTTGGGAAATGTGCAAGAACAAGCGAAGCAGCAGACGGGTGCGCTGCTGAGTGGAAACTCCACGAACTGTTCCGTTGCAAAACGCATCCAGCGTTTCGTCAGGTTTCAGGCTTACCGTGACAACGCAGTCGTTTTTGGGAAGGAACAAGATGGACAGGGGATGGGTGTCGTATTGCACAATCGATGGGTCTTCTGCCTGGGATTCTTCTTCTACAGAAGGGCAGTCGATAATCACGAGCACTTGGCGGGTGTCGTCGTCGAAGTCGGTATGCGACCTCTCTTCGTCATCAAGCGCGGACTGCAAAAATTCCGGGACGATGCCAAGACTTTCACGCATCCATGTACGTTCGATCTCGCTGGGGTCCACGATATTTACCCAGCATCCGGGTTCTGGCTGCTCCAGGATTTCCAGTGTATCGTTAACGGTTTTGCGTATTTCTATCACAATCGATTCCTCCATGCGCCGGGCGGCGGTGTGCGGTTATCGGCAGCCGAATACGTCGTTTGTGCCCCTTTCCGCTCCAAGGCGGTATTATTGGACTAGTGATAATACTAAAGGAAGAAAAAGCGGACATGTTCAGAGGATATATGAAAACCATCGAAGTAGCGGCGGCGATTATCGAGCGTGATGGGCGGATATTCGCGACGCAGCGTGGCTATGGCGAATTCAAGGGCTGGTGGGAGTTTCCCGGCGGAAAAATTGAGGCAGGCGAGACCCCCAAGCAGGCGCTCGTCCGCGAGATTCGCGAAGAACTAGATACTTCGATTGCCGTCGTTTCTCCGGTGGCGGATGTGTCCTTCGACTATCCTGATTTCCGCCTGCATATGCGCTGCTACCACTGCAGGCTGGAAGGTGGTGCCCCGATTCTGCTTGAGCACAGCGCAGCGAGGTGGGTGGGTGCGCAAACCATTGATGAGCTGAGGTGGCTTCCTGCGGATATACAGGTGGTAGCAGCCATCAAAGAGCAGGGGATTGTGGTATAGCTCTGGCGTGCTTGCTACGAACGGCAGGCATCGGCGAAGTTATTCACGGATGTCTTCCATGCTATGGTTAAGCGCTTAATCCAGTTCGCGGGCACAGGCGATAAGGTAGTGTCGGCCGTTCGCGCTGCATACCTGGTCGGCGCGCTGCCTATCAGGGGTTTTGTGTGTCCGGGCAGCAGTACTTCCGGGCTATACGACAATATGTCGTCCAACGCATCAACCCAAGCGGCCACGTCACGGTATTGCGTGCCCCGAATAGCGTACAGGTTGGGCCAGCATGCATAGTAATTGTCGGCGCAGCACATCACGTTGTCGTCGGGCAGCCATGCGAAGATTTCGTCGTCCATCTCCCCGGGTGCGCGTTTGAGCAACAGGCGCACGCCGTCGATAGTGCGCTCCACGGAATCCTCGGTGTAAAGCGTGGTTGGTGGCAGAAAATCATAGGGCTGTTTGCCGACTGCGTAACCCTCGCGGATGCCGATGCCTTGCGATATAGTCTCCTCGTCGGTCAGCTCGATGCCGAACTGGCGCACGCCGCGCTTCATGGTGATATCTCCCAGCGCATCGAAAAACTGCATGGGTTTATGCGCTGGCGAAAACGCAATAACTTCCTGCACCGTGTCGCGAAACGCGCCCGCACCGCCCCGATGGTCCGGATGGCCGTGCGTGTAAATGACAGTGCGCACCGGTTTGTCGGTTATCTTCGCCAGTTCCTGCATTAAATCTTGCGCATAGCTAGGCGAATCGAGTGTATCGACCATGATGACGGACGTGTCCCCGATTATCGCGATAGCATTGCTGTGGCCGAATGCCAGGAAATGGTAGATGCGCTCGTTCAATTTCGTGATGGTGCGCTGGTAGGTGTCATGCGAGAAATCCGTGAGCTTCTGCTTGCCGTTCATGCGGGTGCCTTTCGCTTGCTTGGTTTGAGGGGGATTATCGCACGTTTTGCCTCAAGGTTTTGGGCGGATGTCGGTTTTGGAATTAGAGATATCGGTTCTTAAGCGTTGCGTTCTGTCCGGAAGCCACCGAAGTAAAATGAGGCTTTTGTAATATGGACTATAGATTCAAAAGTCTGTTGGAGCTTGCAGGCAGAAGGCGATAAAGGGCGATATCCTTCGCCAATGCGGGCATGTCGCTTGCTCTCGATTCAGACTAATGAGCTTCTACTGCAGAATCAAGGCGATGTGATGCTGATTTGCATCACGGGTACTCTTGAGATTCATGGTTCTGAAGCCACATCACTTCCTAGAGAGGTTAACTTATTGTGCGAGAGATTTAGAGCTGTGGGATCAAAGTACCAGAATTTGAATATTCCGGATTTTGAAACTCATTTTCGGCGAGTGGTACTACGAATGTACGATTGGTCTATGCTGAATTTGTTCAGCGAAAAACCGTCAAGCCTGTGATCTGCGCTAACGCATAACACAACAAAAACGATCCCCGGTAGTTCGCTGAAATTCGTACATTCGGCAGCTTACTTGGCGTATCTGAGTTTTGAATTTCCGAAAAGGGACGCGCATAATCGTTTTCAACGCAAGCACCCGAGTCGTTTGGCTTCGCGCCAAGATAGGCGGTTCGCAAATGACATGCGGTTACAGGAAAAGTGCGCGCCTCGACGGGGGCGGGCGCGGTTCGCATAGGTGCAATCGCTTATGTCCGGGTGTATTCCTTGTAGGTGTTGGCAAACAGCTCGATGAACTTCTGCGCATGCGGGGTGAACACGTGCTCGGACGTGAAGACCATGCTGATGTACTGCGTAAGAGGGCAATTCTCTATAGGAATGGCAACCAATTGTCCCGATTGGACGTATTTGCTGGTGATTGCCCCAATGCGCGGCAGAATGGAAACGTATTCATTGCTCAGAAGCATACTGTCGATAACGTCGATGTTGGGCGCGTAGGACAGGTTCTTTTCAGGTTTTGAATAACCGTTATTGTCAAACATGTCGCTGAAAGTGACCTTTTTCAGACTTTCAAGCTCGCGGAAATCTATGGATTCGCGATTCCCGACCGGCGATGTTTTGCTGGCAAGCAGATAGAAGCATTCTTGCGAAAGGCGCTGCTTCACAAGGTTGTTTTCTGCGCATAGGTCCCTTACGGTGTCTTTTTCGGGCGAGCAGTAGCTGATGATGCCCAGGTCAAGCTTGCCCGTCCTCACGTCCTCGATTGTTTCTGCCGTGTTCTGCTGATACGTGATAATGGAGAGTTGCGGGGCTTCGTCTTGCAATGACGTGACGATGCCCATAAAAGTATCGTTGCACAACAGCAAAGGGAAGGCGACTGACAGAGTAGGAACGTTTTCGGTCTGAGCATTCTTGCAAAGGGTTTCAATGCCTTCAATTTCGTGAAGGATATTTTTGGCCTTTATCACTACCAATTCGCCTGTGGTCGTAAGCGAGACACCTTGGTGATGGCGGACGAATATGCTTGTGGCCAACTCTTCTTCAAAAAGGGAGACGGCCTTACTTAGCGAAGGCTGCGAAATGTACAAATTCTCAGCAGCCTTCGATATGGATTTTTGTTTGGCAACTTCCACGATGTATTGCAGCTGTTCAAGACGCATATTACCACTGCCTTCTCTTCAGAGAGCCGACTCGGTGCATAAGCTGGCATTATAGCATGATTAAATTTGATATTTCAAGAATTTCCACTGATATGCATATGAGCTATGCACCAGCATGTTCAATCGGTATTTTACGGTCAGAATATTAGAAATTATTATGCATGTATCAATTCTTTTAAGAAAGGAGCGGATGGTATGGCAAGAAGCAACAAAGTTATTGTCTTAGGTGTCGACGGAATGGATCCTCGACTCGCGCGACGCATGATCGATGAGGGTAAGATGCCTCATTTGAAGACTCTGATGGAGAAAGGCTGTATGCGCGACGACTTGGTTCTTTTGGGTGCACTGCCGACGATTACCCCGCCGCAGTGGACGACGCTGTCGACTGGCTCATATCCTGAGACGCACGGGATTACGTGTTTCTACAGACAGCATCCGACGGATTTGGATAAGATCGAGTACAACCTGAACTCGGCTTCTTGCAAATCAGAGCAGTTGTGGAACGTGACTGCCGAAGCCGGCAAGAAAACCTTGGTCTTCCATTGGCCGGGCTGCTCGTGGCCTCCCACTTCCGATAGTGAGAACCTCGACGTCATCGACGGTGTTACCCCTGCTAGCATCAATATGGGCCTTACTAAGGATGCCGAGAAGATTGTTTATGCATCCACCGAGGTCAAGGAAATGGGCTTCCGTGCTCGCGTAAAGGGCGCTGAAGGTGCCGGCTGCATCATCGATGATTTGGCCACTTCCGAAGACGATGCGGTTATGACTGCCACCGGCGACATTCAGAACGTTATGCTCTCTTATGAAGACGGCGAAGGCTCCCTGGAAGCAGTTACTTTTGACCTGGTGAACTCTCCTATCAAAGATCCTAAAGGCTGGGCCAAAGAAATCCCCGAGGGTGCTCGCGAGTTCGGCTACATCACGTCGAACGGCACTATCAGGCGCTTCTGCTTGCTGTTGAAGGACGATAGCGGCGAGTATAAGACCGTCGAAGTGTACAAAAGCAAGAAGGACGATGAGCCTATCGCTACTTTGCACTATGGTGAGTACGCAGAAGACCTAGTCGACGAGGTTCTAGGTTATGACGGTGTGAAGGCCGACTGCAACCGCGAGGCCACCATCCTAGACATCGCCCCGGACGGTTCTGAAGTTAGGATGTGGATGAGTAACGCCGTTCCCTACCTAGACGATACCTTCTTCCACCCGAAGTCCCTGTGCAAGCAAATCGACGAGAACGTGGGCCACATCAAGGTTATGGCATCGTGCGGCGGTTCCGTGGAAGAGTACGCCGAGAAGCTGCTCGCTCGCAGCTGGGAAAAGTACACCCAGTGGCAGGCCGACGCGATGAACTACCTAATCGAGGCTAACCAGTATGATGTTGTGTTCTCGCATATCCACAACGTAGATATGATGGGTCACATGTGCTGGCGTTTCGCCAAGCCCGATTCCTACTACGCAAAGGGAGGCCAGAACGCAGAGAAGTATCAGCGCATAGTCGAGTCCGTCTACATCGATACCGACAAATACATTGGTGAGTTCATGCACCTGTTAGACGAGGGTTGGTCCATCATCGTCACAAGCGATCATGGCTTCCTGTGCCCCAGCGACGCGCGTCCAGTTCCTTTCGGCGATGCTCTGGGCGTGAACGGCAAGGTCATGTATGAGTTGGGCTACACCGGTTTGGTCGAGGATGAGAACGGCAATCCCACGAAGGAGATTGACTGGGAGAAGACTACGGCTGTCGCCTCTCGCACCTGCCACATCTACCTAAACCTAAAGGGCCGCAACCCGCATGGCACGGTGGATCCCGCAGACAAGTTTGATCTGGAAGAGAAGATCATCAGCGATCTGTACAACTACCGCGACGAGTATGGCCGCCGCATAGTGAGCATGGCTATCCGCCGCAAGGAAGCCCGCCTACTCGGCTTGGACAGCGATGAGTGCGGGGATATCATCTACTTCCTGATTGAGGGCCCGAACAAGGGGCATTGCGACACTTATTCCACCGCCTATGGTGCATTCGACACGTCCCTATCGCCCATCTTCATGGCGGCTGGCGCTGGCATCAAGGAAGGCGTCGCCACCGATCGCGTCATCCGCCAAGTGGACGTCGCCCCAACCATCGCTGCGCTCCTAGACACGAGGATGCCCGCACAGTGCGAGGGCGCACCTGCCTACCAGATATTCTCCGAAGAGTATTAGTTTCGGAAGGCTGAAACAAGCAACCCGCAGAATCTGGCTTTACGAGGACGCTGGATTCTGCGGGATTAAAACTACCAGGTTCATATTTTCCATGGGGGATGCACAGATCTCCCCCTTGGGTAATCCTGTCCCGTAATAATGCGGATACACAATAAAGGAGGGTTCCATGAGTGAGAAGGTAGCTGCCGCCAAGAAGGGGAATACGGCGAGCACGTATATTCATGCTGCTATCGTTTGTCTTTTCATGTTTGGGTTCCAGTTCATACCGGCGCCTGCGCCGATTACCACATACGGCATGCAGGTTATCGGTGTGTTCTTAGGTGTCATCTGGGGTTGGAGTTTCTGCGGATTGTTCTGGCCGAGTTTGTTGGCTCTATTTGCTATGGGCTTTACCCAGTTCGGCAATGAATACACGGTGTGGGCCACGGCATTCGGCAACCAAACGGCAGTACTGACTCTGTTGAGTATGTTGCTATTTGGCGCGTTGCAGGCAACTAAGACAACCGACTGGCTTGTCGGTACGCTGACCAGCCTGAAGTTCGTGCAGGGTCGTCCGTGGGTTTTGACCTTTATGTTGCTTTTTATTCCGCTGCTGCTCTGCAGTATCGTCAACGTCGTTGTCGTTATCTTGTTCATGCTGGCCATTTTCGATGACATTTTCAAGAAAATGGGCCTTCAGCGCGGCGACAAGTACGCAGTCTTGATGGTCATCGGCGTAAATATCTTCGCCGGCATCGGTATGGTTATCTTCCCATTCTTGGGCTGGGACCTGATGACGATTGGCACCGTGTCTGCTGCGACCGGCGTCACGCTTGATTACGCGAAGTTCATGATTGTGGTATGGCCATCTCTTATCTTGTTCTGCATTGCTTTCGTTGTGATGATGAAATATGTCTTCAAGTGTGATGCCAGCAAACTGGCAAATATCCAGACGATCAACGAGGAAGACGCCAAGCTGAAGAAGAATCAGAAGTACCTGTTGTGGCTGACCGTTTTCTACCTGGTTGGTTGTACGTTTGTGGGTGTCGTACAGGGTACGACTGGAATCGCTTTCCTTGCCACGTCGATGGGTGTCTACGGTGTGACGATTCTTGTTTTGGGCTTGATGATTTTCATCAAGGTGGATGGTAAGCAGTTGCTCGAGCCTATGGAGTGCACGAAGTTTGTTTCGTGGGATATGTTCTTCTTGATTGTAGCAGCTCTGTTCATCGCTGGTCAGATTACCGCTGAAGCTACGGGCATCAGCACATGGGCTGTGGCTGTGATTATGCCGATGATCAGTGGCGTTGATGTTATCACCTTCTACATCGTTTTGAGCATCATCGCGATTGTCTTGACTAATATCGGTAATAATCTGGCAATGGGTTTCACGCTGTTGGCTCTGGTCGGTATTATGTTCAACGCTGGCATGCCGTTCAACCCGATGATTGCAGCCATTTTGGTTACTATCTTCTCCCTGTTCGGCTTCCTGCTCCCGTCTTCCTCAATCGGTGGTGCATTCATCCATGCAAGTGAGTGGTGCCGGAAGAAAGATATCTATCTGTATGTGAGCGTTACAATTGTGCTGGGCGCGGTTATCGTTCTGGGAACGGTGCTCCCACTCTCAAGTTTGATTTTCTAAATTAGTTCTATAGTGCGAGGGGAGGGCGAAAATGAGGTCGACTTGTTGGAGCCCTCTCCCTTTCTCTGGAAATCGCCAGTGATTTGCAGAGAAAGGGAGCAAACTGGTTATATGTGAAGGAATGGAGCCAATTATGGAAGAGCTGACACATCAGGCCGCCGGACGCAAAAAGATGCTTCGAGACCGCGCCAAACGTTGCGTTTGCAAATATTGCGGTTCGCCCCTTCATTTGCGCCAGATGGTGTTCGGTGAGTTCGAAGAGGCGCGTGTTGAGATATTCTGCCGCAACTGCGGTCGTATCGAGTTCGGCGTTGAGCCGGAAATCTACGAGAGCGCAAAGTACTTCGTGGACCAGACCGAGTTTAATTACTATCCCGACATGGACGACAATGAGCAGACTTGCCGCATGAATGTGGCCAAAGTCTGCGAGATCATGGCATGGCAGGACAAAATGCTGGGCTATTTGGACGAAGATGGTTTCACGGTCGCGCCGCAGAAGACGTCTTTCATGGGCGAGTGCTTGCACTTGACCGATGAGGATTTAGACACAATCGAAGCTGCCGAATCCGACACATCCGAAGTGGCATCCGGGTCGGATTTGCTAGCCGATTCGAACGCTGCGGAAACTCCTGGAGCACAACCGCTTGCGGCTAACGCCTAGGAGGTGTGCGTGGCAATGGGTGACACATTGATAGAGGTCAAAGGTCTCACCGTGAAATCGGGTAGACATTATCTGCTTGATAAGATTGACTGGAAAGTGCAAAAAGGCGAGCAGTGGATCGTGTTCGGAATGAACGGAAGTGGCAAGACTACTCTCTTGAGCGCAATCGCCGGATTTCGCCATTATTCAAGCGGAAGCATTTCGCTTTTCGGGCAGCCGCTTACTGCCGAAAACGTGCTGGAAATGCGTCGTCGTATCGGCTGGGTAAGCGGATCATTTTTCGACAACTGCTACAGCAATGAGTCTACTTTGGAAATAATCATGGCAGGGAAAACAGGCACGCTCGGGCTTGATTTTTCCATTGGGCATCAGGATTCGAAACGAGTGAAAGAGTGGCTTCGCCGCTTTCATCTGGAAGATAAATGCAACATGCCGTTTTATACCCTTTCGAAAGGGGAACGGCAAAACGTTCTTTTAATCAGGGCGCTTATGAATGAGCCGGAAATTTTGGTGTTGGATGAGCCGTGCAGCGGATTGGATATCGACGCGCGCGAACGAGTGCTTCGCATGGTTGGGCACCTGACGCGCGAAACCGGCACCACTGTCGTCTACGTTTCTCATTATGCTGAAGAACTGATGCGCGATGTCTTCACCAATGCCCTACTTCTGAAACGGGGCCGAAGCTATGCGCAAGGTGCGATGGGCGAATGCTTCAACAACAAGACGCTTGCTGGGTTTTTAGGATATCCGGTCACCGTGGACTACGATGCGTCTAATCGCATGCAGATTCGCATTGATGCAGCGCGTGATGACGAATGGGGGCAGATCTTATGAGCGCGTCAACAGTAAGAATGGCCCAGGGTCTGCGCGATTTAAAGGTTGCCAAAGACGTGGGTGCGATGAACGATCTCCGTGTGTTCGAAGAGGAATACGAGACGTATGGCACCGTGTTTTGGGAAGGCGACCAGCGTCATTATCTGGTCAGCCAAAGTTTCGAAACTATTTGCGCGCAGGTGGCAGAATTGGAGCTTAAAGAGCGTTACCCGCTGCCGGTCCTCACGAACATACAGCGCAAACTGGTACCCAGCGGCTGGGAAGAGGAAATCGCCCAGCAGGTGAAGGTGGATGCGTGCAACGAAATGCGCCTAGACTACCCAGAGCGTTTGTGGGAGACGGCTCTGCAGGTTGCGGATGGCCACCGCAATGATGCCGCTGCTGTGTTGCTCGCGCCGATTAAGGATGAGTTGGAAGGAACCTTTGATTCCGAGCGCATCATGCTATTCGAGAAGATGGTGGGTCGTCTGTATCTACGTCGGAACCTTACAAGCGACAGTTATGCCCTGCTCAAGCAGTGGATTTGGGAAGAGCGCCAGGAAATGGCGAACGACGTGGCCGAGCAAGACTCGCTCTGCACCGACTTCTATGGTTTTGCCTATCGCGACGCTGTACCGGCTGGCAACCCGAGCGGTGATGTGATTGGTGTTGAGGCATCTGACAACCGCAGCTGCGCCCCTGCGCAGTATTGGGCGGACGCTTGTCTGAAAACTTTGGTGGAGCGCAGGGTCAAAGTGCAGCAGACAGGCGCGCAAACCTCCCCGATATTTCATCGCAAATGCTGGCATGGTCGCAATGTGCGCCCGATGGAGGTGCGACGGGGGTTTTTGGAGAACTTGAAGCAACTCTATGATGCGGATTTTTTCGCGCTGCTCGATGCGGTTGATGCTCTTCCCGTGGCCATTGATGAGCGTGCCTTCCTAGAAGAGTGTGATCGACTGCGCCGCGAAGACCTTTCAGCGTGTTTGCGTGTATGGGAGTACTTCGGTAGGCAATGGGGTGTAAAAATGCCTTGAAAAATAGGCGAATCAGAACGAGGCTTTACCATGGTTGGAACATAGTAGGACAACTCGATTCATCAGAATGGTTTCAAATGAGACCGTAATAATCAATAGAGCGGTAGTATTTGCCAAAAGGCGTTAACAAAAAGGAGAAGTTATCATGGAAGATCTGAATGGAAGCTCATTCGACGAGAAAATCTACGATGAGTGCGAGAAATGCCTGGTGCTGTTCTCTCGCAAGGATTGCCACGTGTGCAAGGAAGTGCATCCTCTGCTGCTGGATATTGAGGGTGACTACAAAGACAGCGACTTCAAGTTCTATCACGTGGATGTGGAAGACCAGCATGACCTGTTTTCCCGCTTCTCGCTGAAGGGTGTGCCGCAAGTGCTGTTCTTCAACGACGGTGAGTTCGTGGGTAAGTTGGCCGGCAAAAAGGAAGACGAGGCCTACACTGACAAAATCGATGAAATCCTAGCCAGCTAAACCTGTCAGTAGGACGTGTCGTTTGACACGTTTTCGGCGCTGTCGAAGTGAGCGACCAGTTCGCTGGTTGAAGCCGGGCGGCTGCTTCCTTGTGGGGGAGCGGCCGCCTTTATTCGATGTGCGAATCAAACAAAGGCGCGCTTGTCGGTGGGATTTCACTTTAATTGAGCAGATTCGTGCTTTACCCGCAGCGTTGGCCAACGGCTTGCTGAGTTGTTGTTCGCTCATCCCTCAAGGAATTCCTCGAAGTAGTCTTTTACTTCTTTTGGGGCTTGAAAGAAATCGACGCCCAGAACGGATTTGTACTCGTTTTCTCCGAACTGAGTAGCGAGTGTGTGCACGTCCTGCAGAACTAACAACAGCTAAATATGCACGTTCTGCAGAAACCCACCTGATATCCCTGCCATGAAAGAAGAAGCGGTCGAATGCCTCGCATTGACAATCGACCACAATTATCTATCGTCCGTGACTTTCAGAAGCAACACGCGCGCAGGGAACGCTCGGCGTTTCGGGGGTGGCGCCGCACGATGCGTGCTCGAACCCTGCATTCAGCCTGCGGACGCTGGGTGACAAGGCAAGCATTGCGGCCATTGCCAGAATAACAACTCCGTCAGTGGCGAAGAACCCGGGAACTCCCAAGGCTTCCGCAGCTACGCCGCCAAAAGCCGTGCCTAAAGGGACCGCCAAGCCCAGTGATGCCGAGAACAATCCCATCACGCGTCCTAGCTTGTCCTCGCCGATGCTCTTTTGCAGAATGGTCATAAGCGGGCTGCTAAATCCTGCACAGGCGAATGCCATGATGCCCATCAGCAGGGCGAATGCCGCGAAGGCGGATTCGGGCAACAGCCCTGCTGCTAAAGTTGCACCGCCCACCACTGCGGCAGCGCCTACGATAATACGTGCCAAGTGCGCCCTGTCGCCCAAGGCCATCAGGGCAAGGGATCCCAGCAGCATTCCGATTCCGAATACGGCCGTCACCAATGAAGCTTGGTACCCATTACCGCCGAAGTGCGATGACACCATCAAAGGCAAAAGCGAATCGAGCGGTCCATAGGCCATCATGCCCAACACCACGCCTGCAACCAGTACCAGCACTCCTTTGTTCGATGAGAGGGCCGTAAAACCTTCGCGCATGTTCAACCACGCACTCTGTTGCTCTACTGCGACGTGTTCTATCCTAGGAACTGCGGCAACGCACATGGTAAGTGCTGCAGCAACAGCCCCAGTCGCATGCACGAACAGCACCATCTGCAAACCTAGTGTGGTGTAGAGCAGAATGCCCAAGGCGGGTGCGAAAATCATCGATGCGCTGGAAAGCACGGCATCCAAGGTGTTGATGCGCAGCAGGTGCACCTCCGGCACCAATAGGGGCATAGTGGCGTTGAATGCCGGAGTGCGGAATGCCTGCGCCACGCCACACGCCGTGGCGAACACCAACACCAAGGGAAGCGATGCGTGACCGATGGCGACTGCAATGCCCACTGATAATGCAGTTGCCGCCATAAAGAAATCGCAGCCGATGATGATGGCCTTGCGACTGAAACGGTCGGCAACCAAACCACCTATGGGGGAAAGCAGTCCTATCGGCAAAAAGGCGCATACGTATACCGTCGCCAGGGCCAACGGACTTGCGGTGCTTTGCGTAACGTACCACACCGCAGCATAACTCGCAGCCATGGATGCGAAGCTGGAAAGCGCGAATCCTGTCCAAATCGTTGCTACTACTGCCAGCCAATGCGCGGGCAGAGTTTGTCCCGATGCGGTGCGGAGTTTGGCGTTTGCCAGTTCGCTTTCTGTGACAATCAGCTCACCTTCTGCGGCGATCGGATTGTTCTCTGTGGCAATCTTCCCGCTGCCCACCTCTTCTTTTTCTGCTTTCGTGTTCACGATCATGCTCCTTGCACTGAATGAACCCAGTGCGCGATGCGCACCTTTTCTTAGCTCCAACTATGCGGTTGCGGGCTGGTTGCTTCCAGCGTTTCGGGTTTGCAATTGGGGGAAAGAATTGGTTGCTGCGTAAGGATTTCACGCTCGTGCCACGGTAATCTAGGAGCGTTTCTCTCTGCTTTAACAAGGATGCTATCGAACATTGGCCAAAATGCGCCATTGAACGATTGCAGAAGCCTGCAAGATGGGCCTGAGCGTATCCGAGCTCTAAACGGCAATCGAAGCTGCTGGATCGTTTAGAGCCCAAGGCTATTTCGAAGCGCTCTGTTTTTCGCGGCCCATCCCGGGGTTTTCGGTGGGAAGTCTTTGCCCATGTGAGCGGCAAGAACGGCAGCAATCTCGTTGAAACCTGCCGGGTCGTCCATTTGAGCGCAGGTGATGCGAATAACTTTCACTTCAGGATGAGCAACGCTGTCAAATGGCGTGGACATCGGGTCGTCTGTGATCTCAAGGGCGACGTTGAACTCGGGCCAGTACATACTCATAGTTCCTCCTCGATACGATTTGTCTGCAGTGTCACAATCATAGAAGCTAAACCTTACAGATACCTATTGAAAACCTTACAGAAACCTATCGCAAAGAAACGCATGCCCGTGCACAGCCATTTGCTACCTCCCTCGCTAGAGACAGCATGCTCCAGACCGGGTTCGTCAATTCCTTTCCTCGGCCGAGTCTGTTACTGCAATTGCAATAGCGGATGCGCAGTCGCCTTCGTGTGTTATTGAAAGGAATATCTGGTGAACCTCCGTATATTCAAGGTAATGCGCGAAGTCGCCGTACATATTGATGTGGGGTGCCCCGTGAAGATCATGAATTACTTCGATTATGCGTGGGTCTTTCCAGTGATTAGGAGAAATGCCACATACGGCTTTCGTCACTGCTTCCTTTGCCGCGAAGATGCCAGCAAACGATTCTGCTGGTATCGCCTTGCTTGAGGCGTGCTCGCGTTCGGAAGAGGAAAAAGTTCGCTGCTCAAAGGCGTGCATTTCAAGCATGCGCTCCATCTCGGGTACATTCACCATGTCTATGCCCACCCCGACAATCATCGCTTTACTCTTCTTCGCACTCATGAAGGCGTTCGGGGGACCATACGGGGATGCCGGTGTACGCAAGAGGTCCGTGCTCCAACGCGTGCAGTGCACCATGGGCCAGTGCTTCCATCTCGAATTCTCCGGTAAGCACTTTAATGGGTGCAATCTTTTCCGCCCAGCGTCGGATGCCTTGAGTTAGGTACTCATCATGTGCGATGCCCCCCGTGAGCACGATGGCATCGCAGTGACCCTCAAGCGCCACATACATAGCACCTATGTATTTTGCAATCTGATAAATGAAAGCATCGTATACGTTTTTGGCATAGATGTCGCCTTCCTCGATGCGTTTTACTATCTCGCGAGCATCATAGGTGCCCAACAGATCCACAAGCCCGCCTTTTGAGCGTACGAACCTCGTTGCGCTTTGGCGCGTCTCTCCGCGTTCCATGGCATCAAAGGCGTATTCAATCATGTCAACCGCAGGTATCGAACCAGTGCGCGTTGGGGCCATGGGTCCATCGCCGTTCAGGTTGTCATTGGTGTCGACCATGCGGCCCTTCTGGTGTGCCGTTACAGAGACTCCGCCTCCAATATGGCATACTATCAGGTTCAATTCCTCATAAGGACGTCCAAAATCGTCCGCAACATGCTTTGCCGTCTCCTTCTGGTTCAAAGCATGTGCATAGCAATTGCGGTATTTCCCCGCTATTCCCAAAAGGCGTGCAACCTGCCGCATCTCGTCCGTGGCGGGGCTGTTAGTCATGAATGCGGGTTTTCCTGTTTGCAGGCTTAGCTGATAGCAAATCTGGCAAGCTAAATTGGCTGGATGGCTGGAGAAGATTTCGTCATGGGCTTGCTGTACCATAAGCGCGTTCACTTCAAAGGTGCCTCCTATGTGGCTTGCTTGCCCGCCACCCCTTCCAGAGAATGCGTTTATTTCTTCGAGTCTCACCCCATGGTCAGCAAGAGCCTGTTCAATCTGCTTGATGCGAAAAGGAATCGAGTCATTGTTGCAGGAGAATTCTGCAAGATCCCCATCAGTCAAATCTAGGTTGAGCTTCCATAGGCATTCTTTTTCTTCAAATAAAGCAAGCTTGGTCGAAGTCGATCCAGGATTCACGCATAGTATCAAACCGCATCGTTTTCCCATCATTGTAGACTCTCCTTGACTCGATGAGAATGTGCAGATGCGCGCACGCAGGACATGGCGATATTCCCAATAATTTCTTCAACGCTTGCCGAACGGGAACAGTCGCAAACGATTCTTTTGAAGCCCTGCAGAAGCGGCCCATAAGCAGACCCTTTTGCGAATAGTTGAACTCCTTTCACCATCAAGTTCCCTGCGTTCAGGTCGGGCCAGACCACAATGTTCGTCTTTCCTGCTACGGTGCTTTCCCGGGAGACCTTCTTCTTTGCGCTCAACGGGTTTAACGCTGCATCAAGCTGGAATTCGCCGTCTATGGCAAGGTCGGGTCGCATCTGCTGTGCTTCGGCGACTGCGCGACGCACTTTTTCGACTAACCCTCCATCGGCTGAACCCGCTGTCGAATACGAAAGCAGTGCGCAACGGGGGTTCCAGCCCATAAGGTCTGCGACCGAGTCGCAGCAGCTTATGGCAATGGATGCGAGCTGCTCGTAGGTTGGATTGGCGCAGACTGCAGAATCTCCAAATGCCAAAAGGGTCCCTTCACTTCCTGCAAATCCCGGGATATCGAATATGCCGAAAGATGAAGGAGTCATGATGCCCTTTTCAAGCCCTATGAATGATTGTGCGGCAAGAATAACATCTCCCGTGCTCGCCTCGATTCCTGCGAACGCAACATCAGCATCTCCTGTGGACACAAGCGCCATCGATAGGTTCAATGGATCTTTCAGACGCCTTCTCGCTGCCTTTGGGCCAAAGATTGCCCCATCGATTGATGCGTACTTGTCTGCTATGTATCCAACCGTATCCTCGTCTGTGGGTTCGATGATCCGAATGCAATTAGGCGAAATGCCAGATGCATTCAACTTTTCCGTCAATAATTCTCGGTTTCCAATGAGAATGGGTTCAGCAATGCTTTGTTCCAAAACTGCGCACACTGCTTGGAACATAGTGTCGTTATGGGCTTCTGGAAACACGACACGTTGCGGGTTCTCCTTGGCGCAAGATATGAACGCGCTTGTAAGGCTTCGTTCCATGAGGTTTCTCCTTTCTGGAAAGGTGAGGTCGACTGTGTGACGTGCGCAAGTCGGCCTCACCCGTGATATGGGCATTCGCTTGCAGAAAGCCGATGCGACAAGTTGTCTTCAATGGGCCTTCTGTCTAGGTAACCTTTGTGCAGACCTTGTTTCCCGTAAACGGCGTTAGCGGACTATATAGTCTCCCACCTGGTATTTTGGTGGAATGACCGGTATCTGCAGATAGGAGTCGTACTTACCACCTGTATGGATGATGTGTCTGCCTGCATTGTTCGTCTCGTGGATGGTTGGGAAGAACCAGCTTTCATCGCGCACAAAGCGCGGAGCCACGTTCACACGAATCTGCTCTCCCTTATGCCAGAAGCGACTCGTGACGTTTAGTTCGATATCGCAGCAGACAATCTGGTCGGCAGAGAGCTTCTCTTCCTTTTCATGCGACTGCACGGGATGCCACTCGGTGGATAGTTTGGGATCAAGCGCTCGATGGGAGACGCGGAATTTGCCCCATGTTCCCGGATCGTTCTCGCCGAACACATTTGTTGGAACCACAGTGCCGTTGGCGTCTAGCTTCTGCATGTATATGAAAAGATCCATATCATCGTTACCATCTGCTTCTACCCATAAGCGAAGCATTGGGTAACCGGTAATCTCGGTATCCTCTGTAAAGGTAAGATCGAAGTTTGCCTCACCGGTCTGGGCATCATAGGTTACGCTTGACTCAATCGGTACCGGGCCCCTGTGCATCATCCCATCGTGAGCATCTAGGTACAGCTTTGTGTACTCTGTTCGCGCAAGAGGGAACTCACCTTCGGGGCGGTCAGTCGCATAGTCGAAGTCGTAGGCATCCATCACCTGCATGCGCACTTTGGGTGTCAGTTCCCATCCGTTGTAGATATTCTTGAGATAGCGATCATAAAAGCGTTTAAGATCCTCGCGATATTTCGGGTCGTTGAAATCGGGCCACTCGAATTCACGATGGAAGCGAATCCATTTCATTCGGCTGTGCATGCGCTGAAATGCTTCCACAGTGCCACGCAGGTGCATGGGGTGTTGGAAGCCAGCACCTACATAGGCAGGAATGCGAATTTTGTCAAAACAAGCTATTCTGTCACGCCAGTAGTCATTGATTAACGGGAGGTTCCGCACTTGAGGAACGGGGTCTTCAACAAGGCTCACATCGCTGCGCATTGACCCGTAGATCATCAATCCGAAAAGCGTGAAAGGTATGCCTCCTGGACGGAATGACTCACGGTACATGTCAGACAAACCTTCCCAAGGAGCTATGCAGGCAAGATGCTCGGGCTGTTCGGCTGCGGTGAACCATTGCCCCATTGCCAAGCCAGAATTGCCGCACATGCCCACCTTGCCGTTGCACCAAGGGAATTCAGCGATGTAATCGATGCAATCCGCACCGTCTTTTCCATACTGTGAATTGAACCCCGTGAACTCGCCTTCAGAATGCCCCACGCCCGGCGCATCGGCGCTTACCACTGCGTATCCGTTTCTGCACCAATAGGACGGGTCGGCTCCTTCGAAGGGGGCCATAGTGGATATGGAACCTTTCGGCATGCCCATTGCTTGATGCAGGCCTGGTGTCACCTTTGCGCCATGCCAGTGCCTCTTTCCGAATGGTGTCCAGTTGAGAATGATTGGCAAATTATTGGCGTCTTTCGGATGATAGACATCCACATATATCTTGCGCCCATCGCGCATGGGGACTTCAACATCACGTTCGTAGATGATGTCCCCATCAAGCAAGGTGGTCTCTGGCTTGAGCTCGTCATAAAAATTTGTTGCGAAACCCATGGAGAGCGGTTGTTTGCGGAAGACGAGTTCGTAATCGCCATCGTCATAGTGCACCGTTTTTGTGATGGTTTCTGCATCATTGATGAAATGCTTGTGCGCATCTGCCATCGCAAGATCGTCTGCATCTCGCTTCTTGTCAACTGCCATGTCGTTTCCTTCCCTTCATTCCTGAGAGTTTGTTATAGGCGAGGCTTTAATCCCCGTATGTCTTTCGGTAGACGTCTTCGACGAATTCAATCGCCTTGTTGATGGTGCGGCCTTCGCGCCGAAAATCTTGGTACTGAAGTTCAATGTCGAATTGCTCTTCAAGTGCTGCGATAATGGGAAAGTACTGTTGCGATGTTGCTTTAAGCTCATCGATAAGATCCGCGTTTGCGTTTACCGATAATTCTTCTTCGGTTTTATTGAAAACCTGTGCCATCGACGCGAGCATTGTTTCTCGTATCTCTTCGGAAATCGTCATTTCAAGCCCCCTTTCATCTGGGTCTGCTAACTTTGCATGCCGGCATCAACTAATCTAGAGCGCAGCGTTTTTTGGTGCCACTACACGAACTGGTGCAGTGTTGCTTCAACTACATGACGGAGAAATACGTTTACAGAGCGACAGTTTGTGCCGATGTGTTGCATCGCTATCTGCGCAATGGGCAAGAATCGGAATGGGAGCGTACACTGATAAGGACATTGCCTGGAGCCATGTATGGAGGTGCCGATGAATCGCCCTGATACCCAGCAACAGATACGCCGGATGCTCGTTGAACTTCTTAAAGAAAAGCCCATAGAAGCCATTAAAGTTACCGAACTTGCTAGTCGTATCGGCATGAATCGCGTTACTTTCTACCGACATTACGAATCGGTATTCGATGTGCTGCAAGAGCTTGAAGATGAGTTCATCGAGAAAATGGAAAACCTCGCAAAAGAGACGATGAATATCTCCCTTGACGATCGATTCTTTGTTAAGCCGGAGCCTACGAATTTGGCTTGCACAAGATACACGCTCGAACACAGGGATCTTGTGCTCGTATTGCTTGGACCATACGGAGATGAATCATTCCGATGGCGCTGCACAAGGATTGCCCGCAAGTACCTTGTGGGAAAGGCCATAGCACAAGGCTACATTCAAGAGAACAGCGATGAGATCGGCGATTTTTTGGTAACGGGATTCGTTGGGATGCTTAACAACTGGCTTAAAAATGAACAGCGGATAAGTGCGGAAGAGTTCTCCGTCCTGACGTTTCGTATGATCTTTGGTTACTATCGAATGCGATGATGCACATCGTGTAGGGAGAGTGGCAAATGTGCTTCGGTTCCGTATCCGGAGGCATAAAGGGCGTTCATGGAGCCAAGGAAAAGCATCTCGCCAAGAGAGTGTCA
The DNA here is from genome assembly GCA_023394615.1 of Actinomycetes bacterium. Lineage (GTDB taxonomy): Bacteria > Actinomycetota > Coriobacteriia > Coriobacteriales > Eggerthellaceae > JAEXAI01. The sequence goes on from JAEXAI010000015.1 coordinate 171,952, forward strand.
CTTGAGCAGAGCGTGTGGTGTTCTATTACGCAAAATTTGGAAACTATCATTTATTGCGTAATAGGAGCCAGTATGAAGATAAAACGTGACCGGTGTCTAAACCAGCTGGTCGAACGTCGTAGAAATGAATCCATAAAGATTATCACCGGAATCCGGCAGTTTCTAAGAGATCGTCAGCCAGAGCTGTGCGTTCCCCACCAGGTAGAGTGGAACGTTGAGCAGCCAGCTTTCTTCTCGATAGTCGGAAAGAGAGAATCTGCGTGCGTGCACTTCCGGGTATTTCTCATGGAAGATTCGCAGGCTCTTCGCTTTCAGGTTTTCTGCAGCCTTGACTTCAATTGGGTATACCGCCCCGCTTTTCTGGACGAGAAAGTCAATCTCCCCGCGCGAATTGTCGGCCGACCAATACCAGGGTGCCAGTCCGCAGGCACCGATGAGTTGCTGGCATACGTACTGTTCGGTCAGCGCCCCCTTGAATTCCTCAAACAACCGATTGCCCTCGATGACGCTACGTGCGTCCAGGTCACTCATGGCGCCAAGAATTCCCACGTCAAGGGTGAAAACCTTGAATGCGCCCGTGTCCCGATATGCAGATAGCGGAATTCCGGGTTTTGTCACGCGCGGCACGATGTGGGCAAGCCCTGCACGAGAAAGCCAGGTGATGGCGCTTTCGAAATCTTTGGCGCGGCTGCCCTTTGCGATGCGACCGAACACGAATTTCTTATTCTCTTGGGCCAGATGTGCAGGCAGCGATTCCCATACGGCAAAGACGCGTTCGGCCTCGCGCGCTGTCAGATGTTTGGTGAAATCGCGTTCGTAGTCAGCGATAATTCGCTTTTGAGCTGCACGAGCTTCCGCATAATTCGCCTCTCTGCCGAATAACTCTACGGCTTCGGGCATGCCCCCAACATAGTAGTAGTTCTTTAACAGAGGCTCGAGTTTCGATTGGAACGTAACGGCCATAGAAGGGTCGTTGTTTGCGAGGATATCCGCCATTGGCTTGCCTGCTTGGGCTTGCACGAATTCTTCAAAGGAGAGGGGATACAAATCGAGGGTTTCCACTTTTCCAACAGGGAAGGAGCCGCCTTCATGCAGCGCGATGCCCAGAAGCGATCCGGCGGCGACGATGTGGTATTCGGGGGCGTTCTCGTTGAAGTATTTGAGTGAGGTGAGCGCCTTGGGCACCTCCTGTACTTCATCAAGCACGATAAGCGTGCTTTGGGGGTCGATGGGCACGTCCGATTCGAGCTGCAGGCCAGCAATGAGTCGCGCGATATCGTAGTTGCCCTCAAAGAGTTGCGTCATGGCAGCATTGTTGTCCATGTTGATGTAGGCAGTGTTGGTGTATTCGCGACGACCGAATTCCCTTAAGAGCCACGTTTTGCCCACCTGACGCGCGCCGTTGATGATGAGGGGCTTGCGTTTCGGACGGTTTTTCCAGGCGATGAGCTTTTGCATGCAGGAGCGTTCCATGGCTTGCCTCGCAATCTGATGATTTCCAACAAGGCTATCATATAATTAATTACACAAATAAGGACGTAAAAGTGCTAATAAATGCACAAATAAGGACGTAAAAGTGTAAACAAGCGCATAAGTCAGGTTGGATGCAAGCTATTCACCTCAGTTCATTTTGCAAGCGGCACTATAGGCGGGTGGCTCGAGAACGGCCAATATCCTTGGTGTGACGACAACCTCATTGTCAAGGCATCACTCGCGACGCCGTCGTCTGCCAGAGCATGATAGCGCGATGTGCTATCATGAACCCGTTCGATTCTGCGGCATATCCTGGGGCACGAAAGTCGAGGGGTCTTTGATCACCGTTTCTGACATTGTCGCATTACCCGCATTTAGATTTGTTGAGTTGGTCGCGCCCTGCGAGGGTGCGGGGACTCGCGAAGTATGCAACGTCGGCATTCTTGATTGTCCCCCTGACTACAACGAATACAGCGTATATATGCCAGGTGAATTCGTGTTGACCAATCTTGGATTCGCCTTTGGGAACCCTGATTTGGCGGAAAAATCCTTGATTGCCATGATTAAGCGCGATGTTGCTGGTATTGCAGTTAAGACAGTGTACAACGCGCCAATTAGCGAACTCGTCTGCCAAACGAGTGCTGAATATAGCGTGCCCGTCTATGTGTATGACGGTGGGTTCCATGAAACGGTTGCATACCAATCGCTCGACCTTATCAATCGCGACAAAGAAGAACTTGATAAAGGTCGGATGATCGACACCTTGCTGCACTCCCATAATGGAGACGAGACGCGCAAAAAACTCTACGACATTGCGAATGTGACAGGTTCTTCGATCCAATGCTTTGCGGTTCTTCCGCAGGCCGATGACAAATGCTCGCTGTACGCCACCCTTGATCAAGTATCGTTGATTCTTGCTTCGGTTCAATCTGAATGCGGGGGAGTCGAATCAGTACACACTTGTCGCTATCACGATCGCATACTGGGGTTTGTTTCCTATTGCAGCACGGACCCTGCGGCGCAAAGAGCTGCCGAGGAACGTTGCTCTTCACAGCTTGTTTCGGTAAAACTATACTGTGGAATTGGCGAAACAGTTCCTCTTACCGATGGAGATATAGGAATCGACCAGGCCTTGATGGCCGCAAATACTGCTTGGAATCGTCGGGAGCATATCGTTCGCTGGTCTGGTTTACATGCGGATGCGTTTGTTGATGCTGCTAGGTCAAGCAGGCTGTTCATGGGTGCAAGCAATTTGTACCGTGCTCTTTTGACTACCTATGACGAAGAGCATGGAGCGGAGCTTGATGCGACCGCGCGAGTGCTGGTTCACCTTTATGGCGACGTCAAAGCGGTGTCTGAAGAAATGTTCCAACACCCCAATACCATTCGTTATCGGATGCGTAAGATGAAGACTCTCTTGGGAATCCCTGATGAAACGGATAAGGAATTGATATATCTACTGAGTATGATGTATCTTCCCGTGTCAGGTGAGGACGAATGAGAATGCTCACGTGAATCTTGGCAGAATCAGATGCTGTTGGGATCCGCTGATTCTGCTCCCTTTTCTTTTTCTTCCAAAGCTGCCGCTGCATCGTCGATGAATTGTGAAGTGACCTTGTTCTTGCAGAGTATGTTCGTGATTGAATAAGTGATCAATCCGGAAATCATGCCAGCGACAATGGGAATAGAACTTGACGTGCCAACCGTAAAAAAGCCGACGGTAACTACAACGGCGCTGAGAGCCAGCGCATAGAGCCCAGCTTTGGGACTGAACTTCTTCAGGATGAAGCTAGCAACCAAGGGGACGAACACGCAGCCCGATAGATAGCCATAGCTTATGTCAATACCTACGAGAACGTCGTTTATGCAAAGGGCACACGCCATGACGGTGACGCCGATAATCGCGGCAAAGGCTCGCGTAACGTTCACTTCTTGGGTTCGATGCGGTTCTTTGTTGATAAAGCGAACGAATAAATCGTTATACAGGATAGTGGATGCAGCCAATATGGTACCGCTTGAAACAGACATTGTTGCTGCCATGGCGGCCGCCAACACCAATCCTCGTAATCCAACGGGCAGGAATGTCGTTACGCCTATAACAAATGCATTTTGCGGGTCGTCAAGGTTGGGCATCAGCACCATAACGCACATTCCTATTATAACGGTTGCGAAAGCGTAAAGAATACTGTAGACGCCTGCACTTATGGTGCCCGTCTTTGATACCTTCTGATTCTTCGCCGTGAAGATGCGTTGCCAGATGTCCTGGCCGATAATCAGACCGGGAACATACAATACTATATAGGCGAAACTCTTGTCGAAGCCCATATTTCCCATTGACATATATGTATCAGGTAGATTGCTGACGAGGGCATCCCAGCCGCCAACTGCTGAAATGCAAAAGATCGGTGCCAAAATGAGCACCCCAATCGTCTTGATTACGAATTGGACGATGTCGGTCATGGTGACCGACCACATGCCGCCCACGAAGGTGTACAAGATGACAATGCCTCCACCGCATACCATGGACAGCGTTGAGTCGAGTCCCAGCGTGCCGCCGATAATAGTGCCGATGGATATGACCTGCACCACACTGAGCGTAAGGGTGTAAATCAGGGTGAGTACCGAGCTGAATATGCGAGCAATAGGACCGTAGCTGCCTTCGACTACTTCATTCACGCTGAGTGCACGAAGCTTTGAAAGCTTGCTGGTAATCAGGAAGCCAGCAAGGATAAGCCCCAAGCCGATGCTCAGATTGAGCCATACTCCGCCGAATCCAAACGAATAGCCAAGCTGGGTGCTCCCTATTGTGGAGCCACCTCCCAAAGCGAGAGCTGCCATGCACCCGAAGAACAAGGGAAAAGACAAGCGTCGACCAGCTACGAGATAGTCTTCTTGAGTTTTCGTAAACTTCATCGCAACGAAGCCGATCGCAACAATGATGACGAAATACAACGCGATAATGACATAGTCGATTGCCGATAAAGTCATGCGTTTCACCCGCTTCTTCCGAAGATTAGTGATTGAACTTCGATTGTGCGTTCTGCGCCCGAAAGCGCATCCTCCTGGCCTTGCGGAACGTTTCCTCTGTTCGTATTCTAGGCTGCGATAATCATCGCGACTTTGTCCGATTGGACAAAACGCACGAAGCGTTTTTTGTCGGTTCCTCTAGGGCTGCAGCTACCTTGCGCCGTATACCATTCACATTGTACCTGCCCTGCCAGGAGGGGTCATGCCGAAAAGCGTGATGACCGTCGGGAAGGCGTAACAGCATCCTATAGAGAAGGAGTTACCCATGACCGAGTCGGTATTTCAAGGACGTAGTCTATTGTCCACCAAGGACTACACTAAAGATGAGTTGATGTGGCTCATCGGTTTTGCTGAGCATCTGAAAGATCTCAAGAAACAGAATATCCCACATCATTATCTAGAGGGCAAAAATGTTGCCCTCCTATTCGAGAAGACTTCCACCCGTACGCGCGCTGCATTTACCACTGCTTGCATCGACCTAGGTGCGCACCCTGAATACTTGGGCAAGAATGACATTCAACTGGGCAAGAAGGAGACCGTACGCGATACGGCATTGGTGCTGGGCAGCATGTTCGACGCCATCGAGTTTCGTGGTTTTGCCCATCAAAGCGTAGAGGACCTGGCGAAGTATGCGAGTGTGCCGGTGTGGAATGGCCTGACCGATAAAGAGCACCCCACGCAGATGCTGGCTGATTTTATGACTATGAAGGAAAACTTCGGTAAGCTTGAAGGTCTGACTCTGGCCTACTGCGGACAGGGTCGCAACAACGTGCAGAACTCCCTTATGATTACCAGCGCGATTTTGGGCGTGAACTACGTGAATGCCACACCGGCCGAGCTCGAACCAGACCCTGAAATCGTTGTTCTGGCGCAGAAGTTCGCAGCTGAAAGCGGAGCGAGCATCATGGTGACGAATGACCCTGTTGAGGCAGTGGAGAACGCTGATGTTGTTTACGCGAACGTATGGGCTGCAATGGGAGAAGAGTCCCAATTTGCTGAGCGCGTGCGTCTTATGTCTCCCTATCAGGTGAACGCCGAACTGGTTTCACACGTTAAGAATCCGAATTGGATCTTCTTGCATTGCCTGCCAGCCTTCCACAATGCCGAAACCGACTACGCCGCCAACATCAAGGCGGAGCACGGCATCAACGCTATGGAAGTGACTGACGATGTGTTTTATGGCGAGCACGGTCGTCAATTCGAGCAGGCTGAAAACCGTATGCACAGCATCAAGGCAATCATGGCAGCTTCTTTGGGCAACCTGTACATTCCCTGCGTGTAGCGCTGAGAGAGGAGAGAGAGGAGCGTGTTATGACCGATAAGAATCCTCAGGCTGGCAAAAAGAGATTCAAAATGCCGAACACGTACGTTATCCTATTTGCGGTGATTGCTTTCATCGCAGTGCTAACCTGGTTCGTTCCTGGTGGGGCTTATGAGCTGAACGAAAGCGGAGATGCCATTGCGGGCACCTATTATGTGGCCACGTCCAACCCTCAGGGTTTGTGGGACATCTTCATGGCGCCTATTACGGGCATGTTGGGATCGACTACCATTAGTGGGGCAATTTCCATCTCACTGACCATCTTGTTATTCGGTAGTTTTCTGGAGATGATGGATCGTACAGGTGCGTTGCGAACCGCAATCAAGCGCATCACGGTTAAAAACCAGAACAACATGCATATATTGATTGCCATTCTGACCCTTCTTATGGCGTTCTTCGGTACATTGGAGGGTGCATACGAAGAGGGAATCGTATACTTTCTCATGTTCGTCCCGGTCATACTGGCGTTGGGCCTCGACACGGTAACGGCCATCATGATTGTTGTCCTGGGCACTCAAATTGGCTGCCTTTCCTCGGTGGTCAATCCATTCGCCACGGGTATAGCATCGGGTATAGCTGGTATTTCAGCGGGCGAAGGAATGATTGCCCGCATGATTATGTTCGTATTGTTCACTGGTGTGGTTATTCTGATAATCTGCAGGTATGCGGATAGGGTGAAAGCTCATCCTGAAAAGTCCATACAGTTCTTCCGTCGCGATCAGGACTTGATTGACTTTCCTGCTGCTGCCGAGGAAGACCTATCCCTGTCTGGTCGGCAGAAGGGTGCCTTGGCGGTATTCGTTCTGACGTTTGTCATAATGATTGTCGGCTGCATACCTTGGACGTCGCTTAATGCCGATTGGACGTTCTTCGATGACTTCGTAGCATGGATTGGCGTGACCCCTGTGTTGCGGCAGCTTCTTGGTATTGACATCACGCCTTTCGGTTCTTGGTATTTCCCGGAAATTTCGCTTTTAGTCATGACGGCTACGCTGGTAATCGGCATTGTGATGAAGTATGACGCGGACACCATTATCGACACCCTGCTCAAGGGTGCTGCCGGTCTGGTTTCCACTGCGTTTGTGGTTCCTTTGGCTCGCGGCATTCAGGTCGTTATGGACAGTGGCCAGATTACCCCATCCATTCTGCATGCCTGCGAAGGAGCCCTGTCTTCATTGCCGCCTATCGCCTTCGTTATTGTGGCTCTAATCTGCTACTTCCTTATTGCATGTTTGATTCCAAGTTCCACTGGCTTGGCGGCTGCAACTATGGGCATCATGGGTTCGCTTTCTCAATTTGCCAATGTGGATGTATACATCATGATCATCATCTATTTGATGGCCCTAGGTTTAGCCAAGATGATAACGCCGTGTTCAATTGTCGTTATGACGTGTACTTCGGCTGCGCATATGAGTTATGCCGACTGGGTGAAGAAAGCGGCACCGATTGTTGGCGGGTTGTTTGTTCTTTGTTGCGCGTTCCTATGCGTGTTGGTGATGATGTAAGTCTGTATTCACGACGGTACGTTTCCGATAGGGAACCTCAACTCAATTCTTTTAACAGTCTTTACTGAAAGGAGCCTATTATGGCTGACGATGAAAAGGTCTATGTTTCAAATGCAACTAATGTACTGAAAAAAGTAATGATGTGCTCACCTCGTTACTATAAGTTCAATGGTATCAACGTTATCACGTCCGAATGGATGGCGAAGGGGGATGCCGAGAAGAACGAGGTGATGGTGTCTGAATGGCGCATGCTCGTAGATGCCTTCAAAGCCAACGGCATCGAAGTAGTCGAGGTCGAAGCTAAACCCGAGTTCGAAGTGATGACGTTTGCTCGTGATTACGGCTGCATGATTAAAGAAGGTGCCGTGATGGGGCATTTTCGTCACCCAGTACGTCAGGTCGAGGCGGTAGCCTACGAGAATAAGCTCAAGGAAATGGGTGTGCCCATTGTGGCGCGCGTTAATGCTGGATGCATGGAAGGCGGAGACTTCTGGATGATTGACGACCATACGCTAGCGTTTGGTCAAGTAGACCGCACCGATCAGGCCGGAGTTGACAATTTGCGCGACCAGCTGCAGAAATATGGCTACACAGTGGTGGGCGTGCCATGCCCACCAGACAACTTGCACCTGGACATGATTTTCAATATCGTGGCTCCGCAAGTGGCTTTGGCATGCGTAGACCAACTGCCCTATAACTTCATGCAGATGCTTAAGCGCCGTAATTTTGAGATCATACCAGTGGCCAGTGAAGACATGTACAAGCACGGCTGCAATGTGCAATGCATTGGCGATGGAAAGGTAGTTGCCATTAAGAAGAACAAGCATATTAACGACAAAATGCGTGCGCTCGGCCTTAACGTTATCGATGTTCCGCTCGATCAGATTCTGCACGCAGGCGGTGGCCCCCACTGCTTGACGCAGCCTATCGAGCGCCCGTAGTACCAAGAAAACATACTAAATGGGGTCTTCCGCTCAGTATTCTCAGAAAGATGCGGGAGACCCTTTTGAATAGAAAAGGAAGGAGGACGTTATGAGAATTCTTATCAGCGATTACCCTGATTCCATGATGCCCGACCATGCGCTTGAAATTGAGACCCTGAAGGCGGGTCTTGGAAAAGATCTTGAGATTGATATTTATGCTTACCAAGAAGAGAAGCGCGATGAGTTTTGCGCGCACCTAGCAAAAGCAGATGCCCTGCTGACGGCTTTTCTTACGATGGATGCTGAGACCTTGGGGTGCGCCTCCATGCTCAAGGTGATTTCCCTTAATGCGACGGGGTTTGATTCCGTGGATCTAAAGGAAGCAACGAGGCTTGGCATTGGGGTGTGCCCGGTAGGCGAGTATTGCACGTGGGATGTATCGGAAAGCGCCATTGCCTATATGAGTGCGCTTAACAAGCATTTCAAGTTTTACCAGAAGGAAATTGACGGGGATCATCGTTGGGATTACGCTGCCGCCCCGCAGTGGCCTCGCTTGCAAAATCAGGTACTGGGAATCGTCGGATTTGGCAAAATTGGAAAATGTACGGCAAAAAAGGCGCAGGGTCTGGTGCGAAATGTCATTGCGTGCGATCCGTATGTCGATGAGGCGCTGTTTGCTGAATACGGGGTGGAGAGTGTTTCCAAGGATGACTTATTTGCCAGGGCGGATATTATTGTGAACCACATGAACCTCACTGACGAAAATGTGCATTATTTCGATGCGAAAGCGTTTGATGCCATGTCTCGCGTTCCTATCTTCATAAATCTAGGTCGTGGACTGTGCGTTGACGAAAAAGCACTAGTGGCAGCACTTGATTCTGGGAAGCTGCGGGCATTCGGGGCTGATGTGCTCTACGATGAGACGCCAGATTTGGCAACGAATCCACTGGTGGGACGTGATAACGTGATCATTACGCCCCATTCCGCGTTCTATTCGACGACGTCCATCGAGGATCTTGAGAGACTTTCTTGTCAGAATATCGTTTATTACTTGAACGGGGAAAAGGACAAGGTGTTTAAGCTGGTCAATTAGAAAGAGCAGCTGCAACGCGTCCGCCGTGCGTGAAGAGCGTCAAGAGCGTGCCACTTGGATAGAACGTGTGGTCTTCTATTGCGCAAGGCCCGGTAATTCACAAATACTTTGACGCAAAACGATGGTCGTCCGAGCGGCAAGCACGCTGTTTCAATGCTCGCAAACACTCAATTACGCTATAGGGAGGTTTCCGATGAAAAGATGCGCTTCGTAGACGCAAAAATCAGGACGAATGCAGCTCTTCGCTCTCAATTTCGGGTACAGAATGATCGACCAGTTCGGCTTCCCCTATACGCTAAACCCTCTTGTCCGAGAATGGGCCTTTGCGGGTTGTCAGGGCGAACACGGCGGCGGTCCCCGCGCAGAAGGCGGCGAAGGCAACGCATGCAGTCGCCTGTCCCATTGTTGCCAGCGTGCCCCATACGGGGCCCCTTAACGTGTCGAATCCCTTGTCTGCGGCATCGAGCAGGACGTAGCTGTCTTCCTTCGGCATGTCGGAATTGTCGGTTGCCCTAGGCCATAGCGTTTTCCAACAGGGGGTGCCGACCTTGCCGCACACCAGCGTAACCGCCAAGGCGACGACGGCCCAGGCCAGCGTGTTATTCAGCAGGAATCCGAAGAACGTGATTGACAGAACTGCGAGGGAGACCACTGCCAACCGCCTGCGTCCCAGGCGTGAACCGGCTTTTGACAACGATGGTGACAGGAAGAAGGCGATGGCGTTGCAGATGACGAATACGCTGGCAAAGTCGGCCTTCGTTAGCCCGTTATCAGCAAGGATGAGCGGAAACAGATAGCTTTTGTATCCCTGGGATATAGAAAGCGTGCCTATCACGCAAGCCATGAGGATGATGAGCTGGGGATTCGCAGCGAATTTGAGTAGAGCCTTCAACGTGGTTTTTCGCGGCTGCGTAGTGCTCTCGACCGTTTCGTGCTTGGGTGTCTTGACCAATACCAGTCCCATCGCCAGCAAAGGGAACACCGAGGCAAGAACGTACACGGAAGCATTGCCGAAGACGGTAGACACGCCGCCGGCAGCCAGCGTGCATAGGGACGCCACCGAGATACCGGCCGTAGCGAGAGATTCGTTGGCCGCACTGCATGAGTCCTCATCGTGAGCGCGAAGTGGAAGAGCGGCGGCGAACAGGATCGATGGCTTCACGAAGGCAGAGGCCGCGAAAAGGAAAAGAATGAACAGCGGGAAGCTTCCGAGGGCAACCGCCAACGCCGCTAGCAGGTATGAGATGCATGCGAGCGGTTGGGTGATTGCAATGGCTTTTCTTCGAGAGAACCTCCGCGAGAGCGCGGTGTACAGCGCGCCACCCGCCAACAGGCCCAATGCGTTGGCTAGGAGGGGGAGCGACATGAGCAGTTCGTTGTTGGCCTGGCCTGCAGCCTGTAGAAGGTCGCGTGCGATTAGCACGGACAGCATTGCGGCGACGCAATCGCCAGAGCAGCTCAAAAAGAACAGCGGCCGTGCGATGGCGACCTCGGGGTGAGGGTCACCATCGCGCGTCATAAGACGCAGTTTCTCGAGCGATTTACCCCACATACGGGCTTCCGATACCAGGAACGCAACAGCTATCGCGACCGAGAGCAGGGTCGCGAGCAATGTCAGCTGTCTGGCCAGCAGACTTGCCGAGAACAGGGTCGCATCAGAATAAGCTGCAAGGACTCCGATTGTCGCACCGGCGTCATCGCGAATAACATATGACGCGAAGGTGAACGACCCCCAGGCGTTGTTGTAGGCTCCCGTCGCCACGTTTGTGTCCGATTCCAATATCTCGGTACGGGTCGTGGGGGAGGCTGAACCCTTGGCGCCGACGATTACCAATCTCGAGGAATCCGCAATCGCGTACTCACCGCCATCGTCGATTGCAAAAAGGGTGAACGCGACTACCGAGCCGGTCTGCGACAGAGTTCTCGAATAGTTCTGCAAAGACGATGAGGCTGTCTGATACGCCGAGGGGGTGCAAGCCCCCGTGTCGATGAATTCTTCTAAAGTCGACGCGTAGGTATCCCCATCATTTCCGTAGGTGAGAAGGACCGCGGTCTCCAACAGCGTTTCACGGTCCTGTGTGGCTTGATTGTTCATCTCACTGGCATACAGGGCAACGATGGCGCATGCGGCAATCAGCACGCCCGCGGAGGCGACGGCCATCTTCAAGCGGCTGAAATCGTGCTGCTTCGCTGCGTGGGAGACCCCACGCACGCAAAACGTCACGAACAGCGCCAGCACGATAGCAAGACCAATCCAGAACCACACCTGGCGCAAGGCGAAGAGCGGTGCAAACGAGATGGTGGTGCCCTCTTCAGCGACTTGCCCAATCGATGCCCGTCCGTCTTCTGACGCCACAATCAAGCTGTTCTGCTCTGCATGCCCCTCGATGGCAACGTTTTCGAATGTATCGGTCGACGCATCGTATCTGAACGCGTTGCCGAGGGTTCCCAAAACATAGATGTCGTCGCTCGTTGGTTCGATGTAGGAGTCGTAGGCGTCTTCGCCACTGGGAAGGGCAGCTAAGCTGATCTGCTGGTTGTCATCACTTTTCAGGACGCTATCGTCCACGCCAAGGGGGAAGGATATCTTGGCGACCGATCCGTAGCCGTCACCCGAGACGAGAGCCACGCCCTCGCCGTCGACGATGAAGATGCCGAGGATGCTTGTTTCGTTTCGAGGGTCGGCATGTTCGTCGTAGCTTATGTCCAAAACAGTTCCCTGTGCTTTGCCGTCGACGGAATAGCAGACGACCTTGTCGTGAAGGATTAAACCCGACCTGCTGTCATACTCGGTTTCCTGCACGTACAGGGAGTCGTCTTGGACCGCGATGCTGCCGTAGCTCGTCGTCTGCGAGAAGAGAAGGTTTCCGCCGAGGATGGCGCTTACCTCTCCCTGCTTGTTTCTGATGATGACGCGCGTGCCCGACTCATCCACTATGGCACCGCATGTATTGCTTTGAGCAATTTCAGATGCATCTTGCACGGTGACGCTCAGGCTGGGAGGTAGCGCGATGTACTTGCCTAGGGAAAAGAGCACTCCGACGATGCCGAGTACGGCCACGGTCATCAGCGCGATGCGAAAGACCGTTTTCCCAACGCAGCGGTGGAGGTCTGATGAGTTGGTGTTCGCGTTTCTTGTCTGCATGGCCTAAACCGGCATCGAGCTGTTCACATGAGCAAGCTCCATGAACGCGATGGACATCAGCTTCTTGCGCGGCCTAGACACGGTACATCCTTGCCTCCGGGGAAATAATACACGTATAAAACTTGGCACATATAGTGAGTAATTATACTCTGCGTGCCAAGGAAGCGATATGCCTCAATGTAGAGCTGCCTCTCGGAATACACGATAGGTTCGAATCGAAGGATAGAGGATATAATTAAAAGGCAGGGCGGGAAAAGATGCAGAGTTTTGTGCCGAATGTAAAAACTGTTTCCCTGCGCCACATTGAAAGCGAGAGCGAATACTGATGACAATGATTGCATTAAAGTGCCCATCCTGCGGGGCCAACCTGGAGCTCGATGACGACCGTGAAATTGCTTATTGCCAATACTGCGGGACTAGGCTCATGCTGGATCTCTGTCAAAGGGTAAAACTTGATGGCCCTATAAACGTCGAGGGAATTGCCAACATCAGCAACCTTATCGCACGTGCCGAGCAGTATGAGTCTCAAAACGACATAGATAAGGCTCTCGAGTACTACAATCGCATCCTCGATATTGACGTGTCGAACGCGGAGGCAACAGAAGGCGTGTCAAGATTGAACCGGGTCATTACCGAGCCCAACGTTACAGTCGAGTGCCAGAACAATCCCCGTAACCAAAATGGTACAACCAATCTATTCGTCGACGGAGAGTTGATACAAACGCTAAATGCGGGGCAGACCATTACCATAACCGTAGGCGTTGGCGATCACGAAATAGGTTTTGGCGCGTTTAAAGGAAAGAATCCGGTGGTTGTTTCTATTAAAGACAGGAATACGAGAAAGACCGTTTCGGTGATCTGTAATACGTTTTCTTCCAAAGCTTATTTAAAATAGCGTCTTGTTGCAATGCCGTCGAAGAGATCAATTGAAGACATGCTCTAATTCATTCCATTGTTCTCTTATCTTTCATGATTGAAGAAAACCCTAGGCCCTGTTTGGGGCGCGACAGTTGGTTTAGTAGGTTATTTTTGAGAGCGCTATCACTTTGAATGTATGTTGAAACTGTCGCAGGGCGGATTAGTATGTCTGCAGAAACATGCGGAATTTAAAGCTAGGAACAAATACGTTTTAACGGTACTGCAGAGCAAACGAGCTGATGCTTATGGGTTTTACGACCGAACGCCATACTATTTCATCATTTCCCGCTGACCAATTGTCCAATTGGCGCAGAAAGAAGTAAGCTGCTTCTATCGGATCGGTTTGCGTTTGTTGTTCGCGAACAGCAAATGGCGTCAACTATTAATCCCTGTTTTGAAGTCGATGAATTCGTTTTTCGAAAGACGTCTAGGAAAGGTCAAGTATGGATGTAACAATAAAGGATATCCTAGATTTGCCAGAACTGAATGAATGTCGACTATTGGACAAGTCCGTTTCGTGCCAGCAAAAAGTGAAATCCATTACTATCATGGACAATCCCGACATCCTCAACTGGATGACAGAATGTGAAATACTGCTCTCAAATGGATCGTCGCTTGCAGATTTAAACGTTCTTGAATGGAGGGCGTTTTTCGAGGGGCTGGTGAAAAAAAAGGCTGCTGCATTATTTATAAAGCTCCAATACTACGTACAGAGCATACCTAGCGAAGCAGTTGAATATGCCATAAAGCTTGATTTTCCGATTGTTATTGTTCCCAACAGCTACTCATGGGTCCGCTTAAGCAATCCTATTCAGAATTTCATGATAGAGAGACAGTTTTATTTTCTGAACGAATCATTGCACCTTCGCAATGAGCTCAATAGGGCGATGACCTTGGGTGGGAGCGCGGAATCGATATGTAAAATTGCTTCTGCAGATATGGATTGTCAAGTTGCATATTTTTCTAAAAATGATTGGAATTTCTTGGGCGGGATTTCTTCCGATATCTGGAACGAGGCAATAGAAATGCTTCGTCTATCGGAGTCAGACATTTATCGGCAACTAAACGTATCAGATTCTTCAAACTGCGAATTCCGGATGTCTTCGGGTACTGTGATTTTCACTCGTCTCCCTGATAGGCAAAGCCGTTATGTATCGGCGTATTATTTTTCAAATGAAGATGAATTCTCCAAAGAGCTAGATGGGTTCAAAATTGAACAAGTGAATTCGGCGTTACTCTTGTGCATTGGCAAAGAAGAAGAATTGAGGCGCGTAGAGCGACGATACTACATGGAGTTTTTGGCCGATGTTCTAGATGGTGATGTTGGAACGAATGAGCAGATAGCGATAAGAACGAAGCGGCTTGGGCGCACCGTTCATGAAACGTATCGGCTCATTGTGGCACGTGGGGGCACAATCAATCCAGATGATTTGATATCTGATCTAGTAACGCTTTTTAAGCAAGACGGAAATCCTATTGTCAAAGATGTAATGTGCTGTTTGCGGGATTCTTCAGTGGTACTGTTTTCTCCAAGCGAGAGCGAAGAAGACAAGGACGTTATCGAACGAGTTTGTAAAATAACTAGTAGGAAATTCAGAGACGAGCATATCACTTTTGGTGTGAGTAGTTCTCATCCTATCGGGAGGTTGTCTAAGGCTTTAGAAGAAGCCAGATTTGCTTGTTCCATGCAGGTATTTAATAAAAATGAAATTGTTTACTATGACAACCTAGGCCTTTTAAGATTGTTTGAGCAAGTCGGTTGTGATTCGAGTACCCAATTTGTTTCTGATTATTATGAAACGGTGTTTGGCCCAATTGCGCGGTATGATCAAGAATACGGATCCGATTTATGCAAGACGTTGAAATCTTATTTTGATAATGATAGTTCTATTGTCGGGGCTTCAAAAGCCCTGTTTGTGCACGAGAATACGCTGAGGATGCGGATAAAGCGGATAGAGTCTTTAACCGGCAGATCATTGAAGACGACATTGGGGTCGACTGAACTTTATCTGGCAACTGTATTAGACGAGTTCATGCACGAGGGCTAAAACAGAAACTATGTCATTTGGGCTTACACAGCTGGTGGTTTCTGAATGGCACAATACACTATTAGTTTGATTATCGAAGTATCCTTTTTCAAATTCTGAAGTTATAAATAAGAGCCATTTTTGGTTTGCTATTGTTCAGTTCCTCCGGTTTGCGAACTGCCCCTCCTTAAAGAGGCTGACTGTATAAGCGGAATGTAATTGTGGAAACAAACACATAAATCTTTAAATGGTATGTATCCTCACAATTCTCAGAGAGTCAGGCCGAGAGTAACCTAATTCCAATGAACCTGTGTGAGCATTTGCCCATCAACAAGAGGGAATGGGGCGAGCCGACATGACTGGCTTGGATATTGCGATTGTAATAGGTTATTTTGGGATCATAATCGGTATTGGTATCTATTCTTCAAAGAAGGCAGATACATCCGAGAACTATCTTGTTGCGGGTCGTCGCTGTGGATATGGTTTTACCTTTGCATGTCTATGCGCGGTCATGTTAGGCGGAGCATCAACCATCGGCACCACTGCTCTGGGGTATACATTTGGAATTTCAGGTATTTGGCTTGTTGCAATGCTCGGTCTCGGTCTTGCCCTTGTTGGTGTTTTTTTAATTAGACAAATTAAAAAAATGAAGATACTTACGGTCGCTCAATTGCTTACTAAGCGTTTCGGCAGTAAGGCCGGAGTTCTGGGCGCGATCGTGTCTGCGGTTTATACGATGATGGTGTGCGCGACTCAGATAATAGCAATGGGAACAATTTTACAAGGACTTGCAGGCTGGGACGCAACACTTTCGATGCTTGTTGTTGGTTTGATAGTTGTTGTCTATACGATACTGGGTGGAATGTGGGCAATCACTCTTACTGATTTTATCCAGTTTATTCTGATTGCAATTGGCGTTATGTTTGTAATGCTGCCATTTTCAGTAAATGCCGCAGGAGGGTTCACTGCGATTAGCGAGCTCCCTTCTTCATATTTCAATTTAACTAGTATTGGTTGGCCTACTATAATTCAATACTTTTTCCTCTATTGCTTAGGGGCTCTTGTAGGACAGGATATTTGGCAGCGTTATATGACTGCAAAATCTGTGAAAGTGGCTCGTAGGAGTGGAGTAGCAGCAGGTGTCTTTATTCTGGCATATGCGGTTGCTTGTGCTCTCATAGGTATGGCTGCGCAGGTGTTTATGCCTGGAGCATCAAGCTCACAACTCGTATTTGCCACAATGGCTGAGTCTGTCTTGCCTACCGGTGCGCTTGGGATTGTCCTCGTTGCCGTACTGGCCGTTTTGATGTCAACTGCATCAGGTACACTGCTTGCCTCTGCTTCTCTTTTGACCAATGACGTGATCAAGCCGCTTGTTGCTTTCCGCGACAGTCAAACAGGTAAAGATACTTTAGATGAAGCAGAAGCCGATAAACGTATCTTGCACGCAAGCAAAAGAGCAACTGCGGGAATAGGGGTCTTTGCCATTATTGTTGCCATTGCTCTTAATGATGTTTTGGCGGCGCTGGATGTGTCGTATGCAATCCTTTCAGGAGCATTGTTTTTCCCGATAATAATGGCTCTTTTCTGGAAGAGGGCCACACCTCGGGCTGCGCTCATCTCAATTGGCTGCAGTACCGTTGTTGTCCTTATTGGACTCATGTTGCAAGGCACTACTGCGGTAATGCCAATAATTTGGGGGGTAATCGTGAGCTTTGCCCTGATGGTGGGAATAACTCTGTTCGATACGCGCAAAAGTAACGACTAATTTCCTGTGCTTGTAGGCACTGTGCAAACCTACAAAATGATTATAACAATATGTATGTTACGACAATTCTACTCAAGAGAAAAACTCATTAATCTTAAACCATAGATTGCAAAAGCAATCTATGTAAACCAACGTTAGAGGAGGTTATTGCAATGAAACATTATCTTGCTGGAAAGGACTATTTGGGGCTTCTCTATTACACTCCGGAGCAGATGAGAGAACTGCTGGACATCGCAAAAGATCTGAAGCGTAAATGGGTTATGGGCGAGCCGCATCCTTATCTTCGCGATAAGGCGTTTGCTATGGTTTTCGAGAAGAAATCGACTCGTACCCGCAATTCTTTCCATTCAGCCGCTTGCGCATTGGGTGCTCAGACGTTTTATCTGAGGCCCGACGAGTTGCAGACAAGTCGCGGCGAGTCTATCGCCGACACTGCGCGTATCCTCGATCGTTATTTCGATGGTCTGTATATCCGCACTTTCGGACAGGAAATTGTTGAGGAGTTTGCTCAGAACATGAAGCATCCGGTTATCAATGCCCTGACGTCACTCGAGCATCCTTGCCAAGCTCTCTGCGACCTGCTGACAATTGAAGAGAAGAAGGGCGGCTTTGGCGGTGTAAAGATTTGCTATGCAGGTGATGTCTACAATGTTTGCAATTCGCTGTTGCTGGGTGCCACTATGTTTGGCATGGATATGAGTATTGCGGCACCTAAGGGCTACGACGTTCCTGATGTTATTTGGAAGCGTGCTCAGGAGCAGGCCGAGATTTCCGGTTCGAAGATTGAAATTACTCAGAACTTTGATGACGCTTTGAGAGGTGCAGATGTTGTCTATGGCAACACTTGGCACAGCATGGGAGAAAACGAAGAAGATAAAGCGCGCAGGGTTAAAGACTGGATGCCATATCAGATTAATGGTGCTGCCATGAAGAAGGCTAACAAGAACGCAATCTTCATGCACTGCCTACCTGGTTATATTGGCGAAGATATGACTGAAGATGTCAAAGAAGGACCCCAATCGGTAATTTTTGATCAGGGAGAGAATCGCATGCATGCCGTAAAAGCGATTCTTGTGTCCACATGCATTCGCTCGTAATGAAATCTTAATGTTGGTTACCGGTCGCGCGTCGGGGAACGGTGTGCGACCGGAGGGTAAAAGCGATTCTGCAAGGTTGAAGAATGTATAAGCGTTCGAAAGGAGGGATTTTGATGATGGTTAATGGAGAAAGCAACACGCAGGGCGGCGATGGTTCAAAACAGGAAAAGGTAAAACTTGCCAAGTCTATTAGTACGATTGGGTTTTTTGGTCTTGGTTTGAGCGCTGTTTTTGGAGCTTCGTGGCTGCTCACAAGTGGAGTATGGCTTGCTCGCGCAGGAGGTCCAATCAATGCATTGGTCGCATTTGCGCTTTGTTTCGTAGTGGAGTTGCCGCTAATACTTGCTTATTATGAAGCCGTGCCCATGATGCCACTTGCCGGTGGTGAAATGTCATATAGCTATTTGACCTTCGGTGGGTTTATCGGGATGCTTGTTGGCTGGTTTGGCGTGCTGGTGAATATTATCTTATGTGCTTGGGAGGCACTAGCGATATCGAGATTGTTGTCGTACTTATTCCCAGCTATCAATACCACAGGTATATTGTACGAGGTGCTGGGATCACCGATTACCATTGGGGCGATACTGATTGGTCTCGCTTTGATCGCTGTTGTTTTGCTCATTCAATACCGTGGAGCAAAACTGTCAGCTCGGTTCGGGACAATCATTACTTTTACAGTTACTGGAATAGCTTTGATTTGTGCGATTATTGGTGTTTTCAATTTCAATCCGCAAAACATGGAACCGCTGCAAACCAAGGACACACTAACAGGCTCGTTGGGTCTCCTCGCTATGCTCCCGTTTTCTGTGGCCGGCTGGGAGACGGTGGCGAAAGGTGCCCAAGAGGCATCAGAGGGAGTCAGCCATAAGAAGATTGGCCTTATGCTCATTCTCGCTGTAGCCGTTGCGATTGTTATGTACATAATCACAATGATTGTTCCCACGGGTCTTGTTCCCTGGCAGGATTTAACGGCAGAAACTGCACCGTTCGCGTATGCCATGACGAAAATTGGACTTCCCATTTTAGGGGTGCTCTTAGTGGTGGCGGCATTCTTTGGTGTGATAGGTGTTTACAACGCAGTATTCTTCGGTGCAACACGTATGTTGTATATGATGGGTGATATTGGGTTGATGCCGAAGACTTTCGCAAAACTGCACCCGAAGTATAAGACCCCTGTGAACGCAATTATATTTGTATCTTTGATTTCTTGCATCATTTTGTTCCTTGGTCAAGCGATGTTCGTGCCTTTGATTGATGTTTCTGCAGTTGCCTACATCGTTCTTTGGGGCTCAACATTGGCGGCCGTTCTAAGGGCGCGAAAACTCTATCCGGACATGAAGAGACCGGCGAAATATCCTGGAGGAAAACCATTAATGTATATAGGTTTAGTCCTTGCGGGAATACTGCTTGTGCTCATGCTATTTCCACTTACTCCAGCCTCGCTTCAATGGCCCGTTGAGTACATTCTGCTTGCGGTTCTAATAATTCTGGGAATTGTTCTATACGCAGCAAGAGACAAGTCGATTCCAAAGGGGACAAACCACGCAAGACTTATGGCTGAAATCGAAGAAGAACTGAAAAGCGATCAGTCAGTTTAATGTTGGTCCATACGGCTGAAAGGCAGCCGTGGAAGAAATAGGAGGTTTTACCATGACAGGAAAACTCTATAACCAAAGCGCTATTACGCCAATGAAACGTGTCCTTTTGTGCCCGCCCACGTATTTCAATTTTGAACCGATTAATGTGATTACGGAAGATTGGATTGACAAGGGCGAAAGCGCTGACTTGGATGCATTTAAACGCGAGCACTCTGAATTAGTGCAAGCATATGTCGAAAATGGCGTTGATGTGGTAATGATGGAGCCGACACCTGGCCTTCCCTACGAAGTCTATGCGCGCGACTTCGGTGCATCAGTTGCCGAGGGTGTGGTAATGGGCAAGTTCAGGGAGCCCTGCCGTCGCGGTGAGAGTGAAAAATATGAAGCGATGCTAAAGGAGCTTGGTGTGCCAATTGTGGCTCGCTGCACTTCCGGTGCATTTGAGGGTGGCGATTTCTGGTTCTTGGATGAATATACCATCGCCCATGGTGTAATTGCCCGTACTGATTGGGATGGTTTCAACAATGTCAAGCGGCAGTTGGAGGAAAAGGGATATTCAGTAGTTGGTGTCCCGTGCCGTCGCGATAACCTCCATCTTGATATGTGCTTCAATATTGTTGCGGATAAAGTTGCTGTGGCTTGCAAAGACGCTCTTCCGGACAATTTCTTGGCAATGCTCGACAAACGTGGGTTTACATTGATTGATGTACCGCAGGAAGGTGTCTATCGTCATCATTGCAACCTCCAAAACATTGGTGGGGAAAAAGTCATTTCGTTCGAAAAGAACAAAAAAGTTAATGATGCAATGGAGGCTCTTGGCATTACGGTGATTAAGCCTCATCTCGAGCAGATTCTCAAGGGCGGCGGCGGACCTCACTGCATGACCTTTCCCTTGGAGCGCGAATAACACAGCAATACGAGAACGCATATTAACCAGTATATAAATGAGTCGGCATCGTTGGAGAAATCTGTCGATGCCGATTTTCTTTAGATTTCGAAAAAGGAGAAGGCTATGCCTTACACAAAAGGAGGAGGTCCTGCAGTTGTTGTTGCACTTGGCGGGAACGCCTTGGGAAATAATGCTGAAGAACAATTGGAACTTGTCAAAAACACCGCTCGTCACATAGTGGATATGGTGGGTGAGGGAACGAATGTTGTCGTAACCCATGGCAACGGACCCCAAGTCGGCATGATTAACAACGCATTTGACCTAGCGAGCAAAGTGCCAAGCAGTAAAGTTCCGAAAATGCCGTTTCCAGAATGCGGAGCTATGAGTCAAGGATATATAGGGTATCACTTGTCGCAGGCTATTCTGGGAGAGTTGAAACATAGAGGCATCATGCGTTCTACGGTCAATGTTATCACTCAGACTGTAGTTAATCCCGAGGATCCTGCTTTCGATAATCCAACCAAACCAGTGGGTGCATTCATGACGAAAGACGAGGCGGCTGCTCTTGCTGAAAAAACTGGTTTCCAAGTGAGAGAAGATGCGGGGCGCGGTTGGCGACGGGTTGTAGCTTCTCCGCAGCCAGAACGCATTGTTGAATTCGATGCGATAAAAGATCTAATGGACAGCGGATATATCGTTGTCTCTACAGGTGGTGGCGGAATACCAGTTGTGGAGATGAATGATTCCTATCATGGAGTGGCGGCCGTTATAGATAAGGATAATTCTGCATCAATGTTGGCGGCCTCGTTTAAGGCCGATATGCTTGTTATTCTGACAGCAGTTGAAAAAATATCTCTAAATTTTGGAAAGCCGAACCAAAGCGATATTGACACAATGACAGTAGCGCAAGCAAAAAAATATATTGAGGAAGGACAATTTGCACCAGGGTCGATGCTGCCAAAAGTGGAGGCGTGCATTCGCTACGTTGAGCGCTATCCGCAGGGGCGTGCTCTTATCACAAGCCTAGAATGTGCGGCCGCTGGTTTAAGGGGCGAGACGGGAACAATGATTACGGCATAGCGCTCTGGAGAAGAGAGAGTCGTGTTACAGTTGAACTAGATTTGCGAATAATTCAAAATGCCATAAGAAACGAAAGAGCGGCTATGCCGCTCTTTCGTTTTCGTCAATGAACATAGGAGATTGGGGTGGATCTGCGAATGTGTGATACATTGAGTATTTGCAAGCGTTGTGACCACATGTTTTCCATTCTAGTGACTGCCGTTTTCGCGTTTGGGAACCGGCGGTTTGCATGCGTGGTTACCGCCGGTTCCGTTTCGCGTTTTCTGATTAGTCCTCGATCTTCGCCTTGCTCAGTTTTTCCCGCATGTTGAGCCCTCTCGAATTGAGCCATGTGGCCCCATGGACAACTCTGTCTAATGCGAAGCAGCACGTTATGAAAAGCCGACGTTTTAACGGGCGGGTCAGATAGCGCTTCGCATTAGACAGAGTGGTCCATCACGGGCGATTGGTTGAATTCAACGGGACAAGCAAGCGAATGGATGCGTCGTTAATGCTCGGCCACGTGGAAGTATAAGGGATAGACAAAGGTCAGCAAGCTAAGGCTGTCAAACCCGAAAAAATTACGCGGCCACTTCCGAAAAACAAAGCTTGCCAAAAACATCGCGTAATCTCTGTCATGTATTGCCTCTGTTTCGTGATGGTTCTTCGATATGGTGATTCTGCCCCAACGGAAGGTGATTGATGTGATGGGGAGATGCTGAAGATCCCTGAAGAGCAGGCCCTAAGTGCGACTTGTGAGTCTTAAGGTCTATGGCCTTGCAATCATCGTGGTCGTTCAGGAGCGGCCCGGCATGAAAAGGGTCTCCGCCTTCTGCGCGGCTGTTGTCTCGGGCGTACGTTTGCATGAGGAGTGTAGTATAATTCGCAATATCGAAAAAATTTTAATATTGCGGAATAGGATGGACATGAAGCTAATCGAGCGGGTGGATTACCTCGAGCGACTCATCCGCGTTATCGGCGCGCCGGACATCAAGGTGATTACGGGTATCAGGCGTTGTGGGAAATCCAAGCTCCTTGACGCGGTCGCCCATTACGCGAGGGAGAATATCGAGGACGCAAACGTCATCCGCGTCAATTTCAACCTGCTCGAATTCGAGGGCCTGCGTGACTACCATGCGCTGCACGAATACGTGGAATCGCGCTACGAGCCGAACGCTTCGAACCTTGTGTTCGTCGACGAGGTGCAGATGTGCGATGGGTTCGAGCGGGCCATAAACAGCCTACATGCGTCGGAGAAGTACGATTTGTTCGTGACGGGCTCGAATGCGTTCCTGCTATCGAGCGACCTGGCGACATTGTTCACCGGCAGAACGTTCGAGGTCGAGGTGTTTCCGTTCTCGTTGAGGGAATACGCCACGTATTATGGAATTGCCGATTCCGGAGAAGCGTTCGACAGGTATGCCCGCGATGGAGGGATGCCGGGGTCGTATGTCTACGACGACGAGTCAACCAGATATGCCTACATCGCCGATGTTTTCGATACGCTCGTGTTGCGCGACGTAAAGCAGAAGTACCGCATAAGGAACACCTTGCAGCTTGAGCGATTGAGCGACTACCTTATGGACAATATCTCCAACATCACATCCATTAGGAACATCGCCGCCGCGCTCGGAAGGTCGGGGCTCAAGATCACCGACAAGACGGCAGGGGCTTACGTAAACCATCTTTCCGCCGCCTTCGCGTTCTACAAAGTGCGCAGATACGATATCGTCGGAAAGAGGTATCTGAGTTCGGGAGGCAAATACTATCTTGCCGACCATTCGTTCAGATACGCGAAGCTGGGTACGAAGAACCTTGACTATGGCAGGGTTTATGAAAACATTGTTGCTATAGAGCTTATCAGGCGCGGCTGGGAGGTCTATGTCGGCACGCTCTATCAAAAGGAAATCGATTTCGTGGTCGTGCGCCAAAACGAGAAGACCTACATTCAGGTGAGCGATGACATCTCAGGTGAAGGTACTTTCAAGCGCGAATGCGAACCGCTTCTCAGAATCGGCGACGCTTATCCGAAGATGATTATCGCGCGAACGAGGCATGACGTATACACCTACGAGGGAATCAAGGTGATAGATATCGCACAGTGGCTGATGGAAAACCAGGTCTGATTTCCCAAATGAAATGGATTGACATCATTGCGAAGTCAAAAACCCGACGATTGCGCATTGAAGGGTGCTGCGGTTTCGAGCGGGTGGCTGAACGGGGATTATGGCCATAAGAAAACGATCTCCCGTGTTACATCAATTCGGAGGTAATCACGATGGTAAGACGGAATGCGTGCTGATAATCTGTGAAGCCGTAGTATCGTCTGCCTGATGCTAATCGTCGTAGCGTGCATCTTGAGGGGCTAAGCCGACGTCGCCTCGTCTTCGCTGCTTTTCGCCTGCATGAGTTTCATCATCAAAGCCATCTGCTCTTTCATCTCGTCGTATTTCTGTCGCATCTCTTTCAGCTCGTCGTTTTCCTGCTTGCCTGCGACCGCATCTAAAAGCATGTCTGAAGTGGGCTTGTCGTAGAATGCTTCCGTCGTCAGGTGCGACGAGTGTCCCAGAAGATCGGCGACCGTTTTCATGTCCAATCCGCGTGAATGCATCATCGTGGCATACGTGTTGCGGAGGTTCTTCGGGGGGATGTAGCGCATATCTTGACGGTGGAACCAATTCTTGTATGAACGGCAGATGATTTCGGGATCGATGGGGTTGTCTTCGCCGTCGTCAAACATCCACTCACTGTCTGAAGGCAGGCGATTCGTCAGCTCTTGTAGGTGCTTTGCGAAAGGGGGAATAATGATGAAGCTCCTTTCGCTGCGTTCATTCTTGGTATCTGTAACGACGATGCGTCCTCTATTGTTCACGACATCGGTATCTATAGTGCCAATGCCGTAAGTTTCGCCATTACGCTCGACGAAATGCACGGCGTTCCTTTTCAAACCAAAGCACTCGCATCTTCTGCAGCCGCTTCCGCCCATAATCGTCACCATGAGCTCAAACGGTTCTCCTGAGCACCTTTCTAGCAGGTCGAGCAGTTCTTTCTCTGTATAGATGCCATCGTTTGCATGTCTTTGGCACTCGGGATGGTCGCTTTTCTTCGGCAGCTCGAAACGCTCGCGCAGGGGGTTAGCTGTGATGGCCCCGGAACTCGATGCAGTTGCAAACAATACGCGCATCACCGCCAGAGAATGCTTGGCGACGCTCTGTGTTTTTGTGAAGAGCCAATCCTGTACTTCGATGGCGGTGATTCCGTCGATGCGGCGGTTGCCGTATTTCGGTTCAATATGGTTCCTGTAATAGTTGTCGTATCCGGTTTGCGTCGTGGCCTTTTTCTTGTTGTATCGAGTACTCGAATGGTAGACGTCGTACCACATCTCGTTTACGGTCCAATCGCCGCCGTGTATTCCGTAAAACTCGTTTTTCTTTTTCTGCAGGGCAAATTGTGCATCCTCCTCGTCCCCGCGGACGACGGCGCGACCGGGATCGTCTGGGTCCTTCGATAGGTATCTAATCTCCCAGGTTTTCCGACCGCTTCTGCGTATGTTGCCGAAATCGCTCTTCATGTTCCACCCTCCAAGCTCTCATCATTGCTTGCTTAGGTTTTATCATCCTAGGGTCAGAAGGGCAAACAAACCTCCGATATCGGAGGCTTTTTTGAGCCAAAAAAGGTGTTTCTGCCAGATCCACAATTCCTTCACAAGATGTGGCAGAAAAAAGAAGAGCCATAAGGCTCTGAACAGGGAAGATGGTGGGCCGTCAGGGACTCGAACCCTGGACCTTAGGATTAAAAGTCCTCTGCTCTACCAACTGAGCTAACGACCCACACCATAAGATGCGCCGAAACGCAAACCAATATTCTAAAGGTAGAATGCCTTGCGGTCAATCAGAAAAATGTGCAAGTTCGCAGGATTTTGGGTGACTCGGTGACTTGGTGTCATGCTTCATTGCCCGATTCGGGCCTCAAAGCAGCTTCTTACGAGTCCTTTTCAAGAATTCGTGATTTTGAATCCGGGAATCGCCGAGCAAGGCCGCCATTGTGTAATTTTGAAATCACCTTTTTGGCGGCCTTTAGTTATTCCTAGTAGGTCCTCGCATAATGCCTGATCAAAGCACCGTCGAATATCCGGCATTATCCATTGTTCCTGTGGTGCACGGGCGGGTCGTACATTCGCTGCCCTACTCGGCGATTCCCGGATTCAAAATCACGAAAACCCGGGGGAAGGGGTGTGGCGGTTTTCTTGGATCGCTCGTGCGGTAGTTTCCTTGAACTGCTTGTTCGACCGCGCCGCCACTGCGATTGCTCGTCTGGCTCTATGCGGGAATCTTGCCCACGGAAACCGCCAAAGAGCCTACTTTATCTGTTTTTTCTTATTTGGGACCCAAATAAAATATAAGAGGCGAAAGAGTTATTCCTTCGTTATCGTGTTCTAGCCGGAAGGCTCGCATAGCCGCTTTGCTAGGGTGATCATGGGATAGCCCGTTCGTCAGGCCAGTAATGCTATGAATCATAAACCGAATACAAATCTGAGGACATAGGAGAAGGCCCATGAATCCGGAACTTACGGGAGTCGCTAAAAGCAGATACTTTAAAACTGATTCCAATATATACCTCCATTACCTCGATGCCGGAGAAGGCGATCCCATCATTTTCCTTCCTGGGATGGCGTTGAGTTGCGAATCCTTCGTAAAACAGATTCTTGAGTTTTCAAAGACAAACAGAGTTATAGCAATTGACCCCCGTGGCCATGGTCTGTCTTCTAAGACTCCCCATGGTAACAACTCCCGTGTTAATGGAACGGATGCTATTAGACTTACGCAGGCGCTGAGACTAAAGAACGTCATTATGGTTGGCTGGTCTGCAGGGTCTCAATACGTTTGGGAGTTTGGCAAGCAGAGTGATTGCGAAAACGTTAAGGGTTTCGTGACCATCGACATGCCTCCGAAAGAAACAGAAGCAGATGCATCACGTATCGATGATGATTCTTGGTGGTATGAAATGAATTTCAAGGATTTGTCTGATTTCGAAGCCGCATTCAGTGACCCCGAAAGTTACGAGACCACTTGGAGGGAATATATCCAGAACGTAATGATTCAGCATCCCATGAATGAGACCGAGATGTCCACAATTATGGATCTGCGCGCACAGATGCCTTATTGGCTTTGTCACGACCTTCTTTATAGTGTTGAAGTAGCTGATTATACGCAGGTCGCTCAAGATATCGCCAAAAAGCGCCCTTATCTTATTTTTGCTGGTAATTATTGGGGCGAAGGTCGTGTGGAACGTTACGTGGAGAAGTACATCCCCGAGGCGCAGCTTTGCGTCCTTGGTGGCCACATGATGTTCTATGAATTCCCTGACCAGTTCAACGCGCGGCTTAGGGAATTCATAGACAGTCTATAGGGCATCAGGGCAGATGCCAGAATGCCCTTGATGGAGTTGCGGCCGAGGGGTGTAAGTTGAAGGAGTAAGTTGATGGCCATAGTCAGTGCGGATTTAGCTGCACTGACTATGGCACAGGTATCAGTTGGTGTTGCTGCTAACCTCTTGCTTCGCTTACCAGCGCGTCCGTTTCGCGCGCGATGCGCATTTCCTCGTCGGTGGTAACCACGCATATCTTTATAGGGGAGTCATCTACCGACACTACGCGGTCAGACCCGATAGCACCCACCACATGGTTCTTTTCTTTGTCCAATATCATACCCAAGTGTGCCAGGCCCGCAAAGATACGCTCTCGCAATTCCGCGCTGTTCTCGCCGATGCCGGCCGTCATCACCACCGCGTCGGTGCGCGTCATGATGGCAAAGTACGATCCGATGGCCTTTTGCACGGCATAGACGTACATCTGTAAATGTCAAGCACTTTTTCCCTTAGGTGGTAAGCATTTTTTCCTTGACCTTGGTAAGCACTTTTTCCTTTCGACGGTAAGCACTTTTTCCCTTGGCCTTTAAGCTGTTATAAGAGACGAAGGCC
>JAEXAI010000014.1 GCA_023394615.1 Actinomycetes bacterium
CCGTACTGCTGGTCATGTTCGCCATGATCCTGTTCGGCGCGGTCGATGAGGTGGGCGACACCAAATACATCGCGAAGTGGTTCCTGACAAGGAAGATATTCAAGGGGCGCCCGTGGGTGTTTTTGGCTGTTTATTTCGCCTGCTGCTTTGTGATTTCCACGCTGGTGTCACCAATCACGGGCTTGATTATCATGTGGCCCATTGCAATACGTCTGGTCCAGGGCATGGACATCAGTCGCGAAGATACTATCTGGAAGTTCTTCTTCGTGGGTACGTTCCTGGTCATGACTCTGGCTCAGCCGTTCTTCCCGTTCATGGGCGCACAGCTGATTCCTTTGAGCGCATTTGCTTCAATGAGTACTGCCATGGGGCAGGCAATGAATGTTCCCTATATTCCTTACATGCTGACCGACCTTATCATGACCACTTTGATTATGGCTATTTACATGGTCGGCATGAAGATTTTCAAAGTTGATATCAGCAAAATGAAGGCAATCGATCCGGCCATGACGGAAAAGACCATGCCGCTGCCGAAGATGAACCTTCAGCAGAAAGCATTCATGTGGATGATTCCCATCTACCTGATTTCCTTGCTGGTGCCGAACTTCCTGAAGGGCAACCCCGTTGCCGACTTCCTGAACTACATCGGCGTTCTGGGAACTACTGCTGCGTTCGTAGTGGTCTTCTTGGTCTGGCGCTATGAGGGCAAGCCCATGCTCGACTTCAAAGAGGTCGCCTACAAGCAGTTCAACTGGGGCATCTTCTTCATGATCGCCGCCGCCGTCTATGGCGCGAACACGCTGTCGAATTCCGCTACCGGTGTTACCCCGTGGCTGGTGCAGGCGCTGACCCCGATTCTGGGCGGCCAGTCCGAGATGATGTTCGTGGCATTGATGTTCACCGTGGCCCTGATTATCACGAACTTCGCGAACAACGCGGCCATGGCCGTCGTGCTCACCCCGGTCGTCATCACGTTCTCCAATCAGCTGGGCATCAACCCGATCCCCGTTGAGATGGGCGTCGTGCTGATGGTATTCGTGGCCATGCTGACCCCTGCTGCATCTCCTCATGCTGGCATGATGTGGGGCAACAAGAAGATTTACTCCACGAAGGACATTTTAAGCATCGGTCTGCCGATGTGCATCATTACCTTGGTTTGCTACATCTTCATCGGCTACCCGCTGATTAAGATGTTGCTGGCGGCATTCGGTGGCTAGCTAAGATTTCCTTTCCTTAAGGCTCCTTCCAACCTTTACCGAATGCGAAGGCACCCCGTATCTGCAGTGAAAGCTGTGGGTGCGGGGTGCTTCTTTGTGCGGTGGGCATGTTGGAAGAATGAATATCGTGCCTGTCGCGGGCGGTCATGGCCGGTGCCGCGAAAATGCGCAGTGATTTTAAGAAAACTTGACGATTGCCGAACATGGGTTTAACAGGCCTCTTCCATCATGGTTTCGAACTTGTGAAAAGGAAACTATGAAAAGGAGAAGCAAGTATGAAGGCAAGGTTCTTGAAGATTGCGCTGTGCGCCGTTATGGTGTTAGGCGTTGCGGGTCTAGCTGGTTGCGCGAGCTCGTCCAATTCCGCTGGCTCATCGGCAAACAATGGCAAATCTGGCGCTTCTGGGTCCATTTCCGTCTATTCCCGCGAAGACGGCTCGGGTACGCGGGGAGCTTTCGTGGAACTGATGGGAATTGAGCAGGACAAGGTAGACAACACCACGCCATCTGCTGTTATCACCAATTCTACCAGCGTTATGACCACCTCGGTGTCGGGCGATGTGAACGGCATCGGTTACATCTCGCTCGGATCGCTGAACGACAGCGTTACCGCCGTGAAGGTGGACGGAGTGGAAGCCACAGCGGCGCATGTGAAAGACGGCAGCTACACGGTATCTCGTCCTTTCAACATTGCCACCAAGGCAGATCTGTCTGCGGCTGCCAAGGACTTCATGAACTTCATTGCAAGCGATGATGGTCAGAAGATTGTCGAGGACAACGGCTATATTTCCGAAGGCTCCACCGGCGCTTATGCCAAAGACTCCTCTGCTTCGGGCAAGGCGGTCGTCGCCGGGTCGTCTAGTGTTACTCCTGTGATGGAAAAGCTGGCCGAAGCATACAAAGCAGCGAATTCCGCCGTGACCATCGAAGTGCAGCAATCCGATTCCACCACCGGCATGAACATGGCTGCTCAGGGCACCTGCGACATCGGCATGGCATCGCGTGCGTTGAAGGATTCCGAAACCGCCAAGGGTCTATCTGCCAAAGTGATTGCCCTTGACGGTATTGCCATCATCGTGAACAACAATTCAGGAATCGATAGCCTGAGCACCGAGCAAATCAAGTCTATCTACACAGGCGACGTCACCGAATGGTCTGACGTGCAGGCCAGCGCCTAGACATGCTGTCAAGGCGGTGAGAATATGGGAAATACAAGCATGAAGGAAGGGGCTGCGCGCATATTGTTTGCCGCAGCCGCCGCCATGTCCATCTTGGCGGTTGCGCTCATCTGCGTATTCCTGTTCGCAAACGGTTTGCCTTCCATGCTGCAAATCGGCATACCGGATTTTCTGCTGGGGACCACGTGGAAACCGGGCAACGACATCTACGGCATTTTCCCCATGATAGTGGCTAGCGTCTATGTGACAGCCGGGGCTATTATCGTGGGCGTGCCCGTGGGGCTGCTGTGCGCCATTTATCTGTCGCGTTTCGCCAGTGGGCGCGCATCTCGCTTTTTGAAGCCGGGCGTGGAACTGCTTGCTGGAATTCCGTCGGTTGTGTACGGTTTTTTCGGTTTGGTGGTGCTGGTACCGTTTTTGCGCACGAATACACCAGGTAACGGCTTTTCGCTGCTGTGTGCTGCGCTGTTGCTGGGAATCATGATTTTGCCGACCATCGTGACAGTGTGCCAGTCGGCACTCGATGCGGTGGCGAAAAGCTACTACGAAGGTGCGCTTGCTTTGGGCGCAAATCATGAGCATGCCGTATTCAAGGTGGTCGTGCCAGCCGCTGCCTCGGGCATTTTCGCCGGGATAATCCTTGGCGTGGGTCGCGCGATTGGCGAGACCATGGCTGTCATCATGGTCGCTGGAAACCAGTCGATTATCCCCGATAGCATATTCGACGGAGTGCGCACCATGACAGCCAACATTGTGCTGGAAATGGGATATGCGGCCGACCTGCATCGAGGCGCGCTAATCGCCACCGGTGTGGTGCTGTTTGTGTTCATCCTGCTTATCAATGTGGCGTTCAACGCTGTGAAGAAACGGGGCGAGGCGCTATGAGGGCGAAACTGTCGGCTTCTGCATCAATCGCTGCCGGTCCCCAATTGCAGCACGGTGCCAAATACGGACAGATTGACGAGCTGCTGGGCGAACGTGCGGCGCGAAGCGCCCGCAAGAACAAGCTGTCCAGCTTGGGGCTGCGTGGTGTAGTATATGCTGGCGCGTTTGTCACCACTGCGGTTTTGCTGTTCTTGGTAGGTTACATCCTTGTGAACGGCGTGCCCTATCTGACCCCTAGCCTGTTTGAATGGGAATACACATCTGACAACGTGTCGCTTATGCCCGCGTTGGTGAACACATTGCTGATGACGTTGGTCTCGCTGGTGTTCGCGATTCCCCTTGGGGTAGGATCAGCGATTTATCTGGTGGAATACGCCCCGCGCGGAAGCAAGTTCGTGAAGTTGGTGCGCACCACCACCGAAACGCTGCAGGGCATTCCTTCCATCATCTACGGTTTGTTCGGCATGCTGTTTTTCGTGACAACGCTGGGGTGGGGTATGTCGCTTCTGGCCGGTGCGTGTACGCTGGCCATCATGATTCTGCCGGTTATCATGCGCACCACCGAAGAGGCGCTGCTAGCTGTACCCGATGCGTATCGCGAAGGTGGTTTCGGTCTGGGCGCAGGGCGACTGCGCACGGTGTTTCGCTGCGTGCTGCCATCTGCAGTGCCGGGCATTTTAGGCGGCGTTATCTTAGGAATCGGACGTTGCGTGGGCGAAGTCGCTGCGTTGCTCTACACCGCAGGCACGGTGGCCGGTGTGGCGAATTTTTCCGGAGAGGGCATGGGCGGTTTCATGGATTCCACTCGAACGCTAGCTGTGCACATGTATGTGCTGGCAAGCGAAGGCCTTCATGTGAATCAGACTTATGCCACGGCTGTGGTGCTGCTGGTGATGGTGATACTGCTGAATGCGGTATCCACGATGGCAGCGAGACGGCTTACCAAGAAAACGCGTGTCGAGTAATCGACGGAAGGCAGGAACAATGATGACAAATGAAGCAGTAGAGGAAAGAAATCTTGAAGGTAGACAGGCTCGGCAAGTGCTAACAATGCGAACGCAGGTAGCACCAGCGCACGCAAAGGAATCAGGGGAGCAGCAAGAGGCGCAGCCATGGCAAGCGCACGCCGACGCCGCAATCGCGCAAGCCCAGCCGCTTAACAGCGATAATCAGATGACGGTGCGCAACCTTGACCTGTACTACAAGGATTTCCACGCTTTGAAGGACGTGAGCCTGACCATTCCGAAAAACCAGGTGACCGCTTTGATTGGCCCTTCAGGATGCGGCAAGTCCACGTTCCTGAAAACGCTCAATCGCATGAACGATTTGGTGGAGGGCTGCCGCATCGAAGGCGAGGTGATGTTGGGCGAGGTGGATGCCTACAAAGGCATCGATGTGAATGCGCTGCGCAGGCGCGTGGGCATGGTATTCCAGCATCCGAACCCGTTTCCCATGAGCGTGTACGACAATGTGGCTTTCGGGCCGCGCACCCATGGGGTGAAGTCTCGTGCCGACTTGGATGTGATTGTCGAGCAGAGCCTGCGTGATGCGGCAGTTTGGGATGAGTTGAAGGACCGTTTGAAGTCGAATGCATTGGGACTTTCCGGCGGACAACAGCAGCGACTGTGCATCGCGCGAGCATTGGCTGTGCATCCGGAAGTGCTGTTGATGGACGAGGCCACAAGCGCGCTCGATCCTATTTCCACGGCAAAGATTGAAAGCTTGGTAGGCGATTTGCGCGAGCGTTACACCATCGTGATGGTCACGCACAATATGCTGCAGGCGCTGCGCGTTTCGCAGAAGACCGCGTTTTTCCTGCTGGGAGAGATTGTGGAGGCCGCTCAGACAGAGCAGCTCTTTACCGAGGCGGGCGACGAGCGCACCCGCGACTATGTGAGCGGACGTTTTGGATAAAGAAGCAATCGCCTGAGCCTCCCACAGTGGTTGTGGCAAATGAGTACCCATACTTGACTATCGGTTGTAGCGAACGAAGCTTCGGCGTCTGTGTCATTGCTTGCGACAAGTGAATTCCAATCACTCGCGCCGCCAACGTTTCCTCTGGAGCATGGCGGCGTGCAGTTTTGTCTTGGGCCTCCTCCCGCTTCGTGATGCAGGAAAAGGCTCGCGAAAAGCATGGAAAAAAAGTGCAGCTTCTTGCAAATGTTGGAGTCGAATCCCCAGTTTTGCAAAAAAAGTTCAATACTTGGTTTTCGTTAAGCCCTGCCGGAGGTAGGCTTTTTTCGAACATCATTCTGAACTGCGGTTATGTGAGTGAACTTTTTTGACTTCAGTAAAAAGAAGCCCGGGTGAATGATAATGCATACTATGAGTTAACTTATTTGCCAAATATTGCACTTTTTTGGCAAAACTCAGGTTTCGACTCAATCGACGTTCGCGATGCCGAGTCCGTGTCCCATTGCGTGGATAAGCTGGACTAGCGCAAGCGAGTGAGCGAGCGAGAAATAAAGCGAGCAATCACGTGAGAACGCGAGCAAGCAAGTGAGTACGAAATAACGCGAGCAAGCAAGTGAGAACGCGAGCAAGCACACGGTAAGAAATAAAACAGTTGGTGGGCGTGCGACGGAATAACGTTGCACGCCTGCTCTCACGTTGAGATACTGTCAGTGAGTTCGGCCTTTGCTGTCTAGGTGGAATACGAGAAACATGAAGCCTCTCTGCGCGTTTTAGTTGCCAAGGACGCAGCTCATGCCGTGGTAGATGAATTTATGCGAAAATTCGACCAAACTGTCGATGGATATGTTCTTTCCCAAAGCCACCCATTGCCTGTAGGTATTGAACAAGCTCACAGCTGCGAGATTGTTGAACAGCGAGCGCTCCTCGTCGGTCATGCTTTTATAGATGTTGCGGCGCTTGCGGTTGACAGCGGCGCACGCATCGATAATCTGATTGCCCCAAGTGTAGTAACTGGGGCTGCAGATGAGCCGTTCAACATAAAGGTCCTGCGAAGTGAAATACTCGTAAAACGCGCGGTAAAAACGCAGGATTGCTTCCTCCTCGCTTGTGGCAATCATGGATTCAGGGTCGGCTATGGCCAGTGTTTCCGAATAATCCTCGCATATTTTGTCACAGGTGTTCTGAAAAAGGTCCTCGATGCAACTGTAGTGTAGATAGAACGTTTTGCGGTTGATACCCGCACGCTCTGAAATAGCCTTCACATTAATGGCTTTCTCGTCCATCTCGCATACCATCTGCTGAAACGTGGTTTCGATCGCGTTACAGGTTCTGACCGTGCGCCGGTCGACGTTTTCGTCGTTAGCCATCGGCACCTCTTCTCAATCCAAGGCTGCAAAATGTTGCCTTGGAAAGCATAGCACATCAGGCGTCGTCACCGTAGATGCTGCTCATGCCATGGAACATGAATTTTCGGGAAAATTCTACCAGCGTATCGACCGATATGTTCTTGCCGAGGCCGACCCATTGCCTGTAGGTGTTGAATAGGCTGACTGCCATTAAATTGTTGAAAAGGGAGCGTTCTTCTTTGTTCATGTCATTCAAGACATTGCGACGCGTGCGATTGATGGCGGCGCATGAACTAATTATCTTGTCAGCCCAAACGCTGTAGTTCGGGTCGCATAGCAGCCGTTCCACGTATTGGTCTTGAGCGGTGAAATACTCGTAAAAGGAACGGTAAATCTGCAGGATTTCTTTTTCCTCATTGGAGTCGCTTGGCTCGGGCGGAGCGGAGTTTAGCTTCTCGTAATAACCATCGCATATATGATCGCATGTTATTTGGAACAAATCCTCAATGCAGTTGTAGTGCAAGTAGAAAGTTTTGCGATTTACCTCAGCGCGCTCGGTTATTCTCTTCACATTCAGCGCACTCGAATCTTCTTCGCAAAGCATCGTTTTGAACGTTGTCTCGATGACCTTGCAAGTTTTTATCGTGCGTTTATCGATATTTCGTTCATCGGTTTTCATCGGCGATCCTTTCATAGTGCGAGATCGCAGAAAGCCATCGCACGCAAATAAATGCTCAATAAAATGCTCAATAAAGAGTTGCGCGCGCAGCGTTCATGTTTTCGTTGGTGTCTCATTATACCAGTGAGGGTCAAAAGGGTCGGTGTGCAATATGCCAACGACTGCTTATGCTGGCGCACTGGGCGCACTGGGCACACTGGGCGCACCTGCCGGGCGTGCTCGTTGAACCCCACAATAACGAATGTGTCATGCAAGTGCCACATCGCAGAATGTGGCAATTCAACTAGCTTATAAGATGATAAATAATACTTTTATAGAGTAATGCAAATGTGAAGGGAGAAATAAGACATGGGTAGACCTACAGTATTTCCGACCGGCACCACCATTTACGAACCGGAGAAGTGCCAGAGCGGCTACACGCTGTTCACGGCCCCTGGCCAAGGCGTCCTGCTTATCGACATGAACGGCAAGGCCGTTCGCTTCTGGAAGGATTTCCAAGGATTCCCCTGCAAGATGCTGCCCGGCGGGCATCTGCTCGGCAGCCTGGGCGCCCGCGAGGCCACCGAGGCTTATCAGGACCAAGAAGACGTCACCATGCTGGACTGGGACGGCAACGTCGAGTGGACCTTCAACCGCAACCAGCAGGTGACCGACA
>JAEXAI010000017.1 GCA_023394615.1 Actinomycetes bacterium
AGCATCGCACTCGCATTCCACGACCCCGTCAGTCGCACGCCGACGACCACGCAGGCGCATGCTGACGCCGCCATCAGCAACACGAAGCAAAACCCCCTTCTCCCCTTCAGGAGGTCTTGTATCGAAACGTTCAAATTCCCCTCGTAAATTCTCATCGGGTCAAACTAACCCTGCAACTCTGGTAATCTTCGCAAATACTCTTTGAGCGCGTCAGGCCAAGCTCTCATTTCATCGCCTATGGTATCTTCCAGATGCTTGTTGCGCAGACTCGAATAGGATGGACGTTTCGCAGGACGAGGAAATTCATCTGTCGTGCAGGGCTGCTTCGAACACGCCACACCCGCCGAATCAAGGATTGCGGATGCGAAATCACACCAGCTACATGTACCTTTGTTCGTGCAGTGATATATGCCATAATCATCAGTGGCAGCTATTTTCAGTATCTCGTAAGCAAGGTCATTTGCACTCGTCGGGTTACCATATTGGTCATAAACCACCTTGATGGCACCGTTATCACGAGCCAGCCGCAGCATTGTCTTAACGAAATTTGATCCCACATATCCATACAGCCATGCAGTACGAATGATGAAAACCTTGCTGCAACTCTGTTGCGCAAGGCCCTCCCCTGCAAGTTTCGTACGTCCGTATGCACTCTTTGGGTCCGCATCGTCGGTTTCGATCCTGTCAACGTATGCGTCTCCCGAAAAAACGTAATCCGTTGATATCTGGACCAGCTTCGCACCACAAGCCTCAGCAGCAGCAGCAAGGTTCTCTACACCTGCAGCATTAATGGTGTAAGCCACTTGCTCATTCTCCTCGCAGCCATCCACGTTCGTCATAGCCGCACAGTTCACAATCAAATCAACCGCATCGCGCTTAACGTAAGCAGCGACTGCATCCGCATCGGTTATATCGAGAGTGTCGGCATCGGTCGAAACTACATGTGCGTCTTTATAGATGTCAGAAATGACACCAATCTCAGCACGTCCCTCGCGAAGTATCCTTTGCAATTCTGTGCCTAATTGCCCATTCCCTCCAGTAATGAGAATCTCCATGCTATGCGCCTAGTCTTCTTTGGTCGTAATGATTCGATTGTCTGCCACTTTTTGCAAATGCTGGCCGTAAGGACTTTTACCGTATGCTTTGGCAGCAGCTAAAAGCTTATCTTGCCCTATCCATCCGTTCAAAAAGGCTATTTCTTCAATTACAGAAACCATTATTCCCTGGGAATGCTCAATGGTGCGCACGAAGTTGGTCGCCTCGAACAGTGAATCCATCGTTCCTGTATCAAGCCACGCATAGCCGCGCCCCAAAGTGACCACATTAAGGGAACCATCGTTTAGATACATTTCATTCAAGGATGTTATCTCTAGTTCGCCACGGTTCGACGGCTTTACCTGTTTCGCCATGTCGCATACGCGCTTATCGTAGAAGTACAGTCCCGTAACCGCGTAATTGCTCTTCGGATGCTTCGGCTTCTCTTCAATAGACACAGCGTGACCGGCTCCATCAAATTCGACAACACCAAAACGTTCTGGGTCATCGACATAGTATCCAAAAACGGTTGCGCCGCCATTTTCCTCGGCGGATCTAACCGCCGCTTTCAAATGACGCGAAAGACCATTGCCATAGAAAATATTGTCACCAAGAACCAGGGCACACGAATCACCGTCGACAAAGTCCTCGCCAATTATAAACGCCTGAGCCAAACCGTCCGGGCTGGGCTGTTCGGCATATGACAGCGATATTCCATACTGGTTGCCATCACCCAGCAAATCGCGAAAACGAGGCAGATCAGTAGGTGTTGAAATGATGAGAATGTCTTTGATGCCAGCAAGCATCAGTGTCGACAGCGGATAGAAAATCATCGGTTTGTCATAAATCGGAAGTAACTGCTTAGAAGTCACCGTCGTAAGCGGATAAAGCCTCGTGCCAGAACCCCCGGCCAAGATGATACCCTTCATGAATAAAATTCCTTATCTCTAGTCAATACAAGTGGTTAAAAACCAACAGCCGATTACCGAGATTCAATAGTAGCGCATCGATAGAAAGAGTTGCTTGGAGCACAGGAAAACCCCTTATTCAAAGCGACAAAATGAGCTTAGGCGTCATCAGGATCAT
This sequence comes from Actinomycetes bacterium, assembly GCA_023394615.1. GTDB lineage: Bacteria > Actinomycetota > Coriobacteriia > Coriobacteriales > Eggerthellaceae > JAEXAI01. The sequence continues at coordinate 2,122 of JAEXAI010000017.1, forward strand.
ACCCTTGTTTCAGTGTCTAATTGAATATGTAGACAGCATTCGGCACAGCCAACGTCACTATCAGATACACGAACAAAGCAAGATACACTACCACGACACAAATCGGAATCGCTTTTTCTAGAATCTGCAACCCTCGTTGACTTCTGGCTACGAGCATGTCTTGAACGGCTTCGACGCCAAACGAGATGAAAAGCATGATTAAAACCAAGCCCGACATAATATAGCGCCCTTGAGCTTGATAGTCGACAGCGTATGAATAGTAGACGCTTAAACCCCATGGGATAAAAACTGCAAGCACCAGCAGGGCGACGAACCATTTCTGCTGCAAAACGCCCTTGTCCGAACCCCAGAGCTTCACTATGGAATCCTGGCTGTGGCCAGTAAATGCATGGATTATCCCGATGATTAAAAACAAAACAAATAGTGCTATATAGATCTTATAGACCCACAATGGCGCTAACGTGGTCGCACCTGGTCCGAATGCAGCGAGGAAAGTTATCGCCGTATACAACAGCCAGGCATAATACGGCGTATTGATGCCCGTAATCATGCCAAATACGGAATACCCTTTATCTTGCGCGGTAATGATATTGCTTGGTTTTAGGCTGTCTATCGCATAGATTTCCGCACAATCATTCTGGGCAGACAAACCCAAGAAGTCGCCGTCGTAGAGAATGCCCAAACGAACGAAAAACCATCCGGCAATCGCGAACGCGACTATGAATACGACCAGAACCTGTTTGGCCAAGATCACGCCCCGGGGCACCAATCCGACCTTCATCTGTTGCACGTAGGAGATGATGAAGACGGGGATGGATAGCAAGATGAAGCCATACGCATAGTAATAGCTCAGAGCGCACATGCCAATAGCCGCACCTAAAGCTATACACCGCTTTGTTGTCCAACCTCGCTCTATGCCGATAAGCCAGCAATAGACAATAAGCGCAGCAGCCAGAATCGACATGGTATCGCAATTGAAATAGGAAGATAGGAAGACGAATTGGGGCAAGAATCCAACAAATATCGCGAGCAGATACTTCGTAGAATCGTGACGAAACACCAATGGCCCGATCTTCAAACAGACAAAAACCGTCAGGGAACTAAATAAAACGCTTGTGAACCTTGCCGCTATCGTCAAAGCAGCTTGGCTGGTGTTGACCAGAGAAACAAGCCACATAAAGGGTATCGCCACCAAGGATGACCCATACGGAGCAAACCCATAGGATATTCCCCACAAGGAGTCCCTGACCGCCTCTTCCGAACCAAGAGGTAGGTACCCGTTATTGAAAATGAAAAAGGGAATCTTTAGACGCATCGGCTCATCAGGCGCACCGCCTAGCGGAATCCAAATAGACCATGTGAAGTACATACAGAAGCAAAAAACAGGCAAAAGCCAATCGCTCTTCACTACGCGTTTAAGCATGTCCATGCTTACTGTTCCGTTCCTTTATGAAATACATTTCTGATCTGTGCAGCACCCACCGGCAGATTGAAGTAAAGTGCATTCTTGTCAAAATTCGCGTTCATATACGGATCGCCTTGCTGGAAGTATCGCGGCCATCGCTGGTGCATCAAGGCCTTCTCGCGTTCGAAGCGTTCCTTCGCTTCCCCATCGCGATCCCTGCCACGAGACGTGAACTCATCATGGTAGAGCTTCGCATAAGCAGCATACACTACTCTATACTCCATTTGCAGTATTCGACAGCAGAAGTCGATGTCGTTGAAGCCGACAGCGAATTCACTGTCATATCCGCGCGCTTCTTCGAACACGGAACGGGGAATCATCTGACACGCACCCGTGACCGCCGTCATGTTGTTCGTCTGCATGGCGCGCCCGCAATACCCCGGGCAATCATCAGGCAGATACTGGTTCACGTGCACGGCTTCGCCCCAAGGACCGACCGCTACTCCTGCATGTTGTATCAACCCATCACGATAGAGCAGTTTTGCACCCACCACGCCCACACCTGGCTGTTGCGCCCACCCTAGCATCTCCTGTATGAAATCGGGCGTGATAACTGCCGTATCGTTGTTCAAAAGCAAAAGATAATCGCCCCTCGAAGCAGCGACCCCGAAGTTAATCAGGCTGGAATAATTGAACGGCTCGTTTCGAACCACGACATGCACGCGAGCATCACGCTTCAGACGTTCATATTCGGCAAACGTCTCGTCTTGCATGCTGTTGTTCTCGACGACGACAATCTCGTAGTTCTGATACGTTGCATTGCCCAGAACCGAATCCACGCACGTTCGAAGGACCACTGCGTTGTCTTTGTTGGGGATGATTATGCTTACCAGCGGATTTCCCTGTATCGCATTACGCACCCGATAGACATACAGAGTATCTGTTTTTTCGACTGCAGCATTCTGGCCGCTGCGTTCGCAATGCTTCTGCACCGCCAAGCGTCCCGCTTCTTGTACATAGGGTTTACTGGCAGAATCAGCGATGGCAAAGCCTGTCGGCATGCGCCAGTGATACAAGACCCTGGAAACGTGAACGACACTCCTGGCATGCTCGGTCGCGCGTAGCGTCAGGTCATAGTCCTGTGCACCGTCCATCTCAGATATCGATAATCCTGCCTGTTCTAGCAGACTCCTGCGAATAGCCAGAAAATGCGTGATGTAGTTGTGGCTCAACAGGAATTCCGGGCTAAAATCCGGTTTCAGAATCGGATAGCGATACTTTCCGTCATCGTCAAAACTATCCTCGTCACAATAGAGAACATCGCATTCCCCATCGTTTCGCGCCGCCTGCGTATACCAGTAGAGCGTATCGGGCTCTAGCTTGTCGCCATGGTCCAGAAAGCATACGAAATCGCCAGTCGCACGGCTGATGCCAGCGTTGGTGTTATCGGCAATGCCTTTGTTATTTAGTAGCGACATCACGGTTATGCGGGCGTCGTCCAGACCGTCAAGATAGGCTTGCGCGTCCGTATCCAGACCAGCATTCACCAGCACTAGCTGCCAACGCGCATGGCTTTGCGCCTGTACCGACTCGACCATTTCTTTCAAGAAGGCTTTAGGGGTCTGGAAAAGAGGCACGACAATACTGAACGACAGCACGTCATTACGCGAGTCTTCCTTTTGTTTCTGAAGATCACGTGTGTCTGCGCGCTGCTTCATGAACCAGCGATGATACAGATGGGTAGCGCCGGCATCGCGCGTCACCAAGAATTCTTTCATTCCCAAAGATGCAAACGAACGCAGATGTAGCACCGCAGCCGCCTGCTCACCAGAATCGAGCGTCAACACGACTTCGAAGCTTTTCTGGTTCTTCGGAACCCTCACGGAAAGCAGAGATTCATAGGATTCGTTAGATGAAGTCGTCTCTAAAACGATGGGGTCATCAGTGTTGCCCGCACAGCTAAAGACTCCTTTACCGCCACTTGGAACAGCATAGCGCGCAGTGAAGCGACAGATGGACCATTCGCCATCCGCCACGAAACGCTCCGGCTTGCAATTGAGCGCAGTCTTCGATGAATCACTCATCGCCATCTCCTCTATGCATGCGGCTGTAGAGCTTTGCGGCGTTCGCCCTACGACTCGAACCCACGGGCAATATCGCTTCTAATGCCTTCTGAGAAGCAGATAGCTGATCTTCTGCAGAATGACCGGCTTTGTCCGCATGCATTCGATTGATTGCTTCGTCGAAAAACGGCGTCTTTCGCTCATAGCTCCAGAATACGTCTGCAAAATCCGATTCGGGATTCTGCCAGGGTTTTTCTGGACCTGCATAGTGAATGGCTCTCGGACGCTTGCGGGCTTTAGCGTATTCGGCCTGCAGGTCGTCTGGCGCCAGCGCGATGATATCCTTCACACGCACGCCCGCCCAATCCACCATCACGTTCCAAGACATGTCGATGAATTTCACGCGACCTTCGGCTAGATGATTCAATACGTCCTGATCCATCAGTTCCCAATCGCGCTCAAACGCATAAGAGAGCATTTCTTCAGTCGTATAGCTAGCACGAAACTCGTCCAGATTGCAGACCAGCGTGCCCGCCTGAAAATAATCGAAAGGTCTTTTCAGCTTCAAAACGTTGTCGATATAGCTTCGCTTGCGCAGAAGATATCCGTTGTAGAGTCCCGCAGAATCCGCATCGCGACAAGCAGCCAGCAAGTATCCCTGCACGTCCACGTCGAACAGGTCGGCTATGTCCGCCTGCACCACCATGTCGCAATCAAGATAAAGCGCCTTGTCAAAAGCGGGAAACATCTGGGGAATCAAAAGGCGGTAATACGTTTCGATAGAAAAGTTCTGGTGCACGAAAACGCCATCAAAACCATCGGACTTCGCAATGATATCGCAGAATCTGATGCTGATATTCGATGCCGAAGCCGTCTGCCCGGCAAGCAGCTGTTGATTGTGCTCTGTGATGTCTTTTTGCAAGACGATGATGTCATAGAGCCTGCCGGAGCTGCTGTGCTCGACGATGGATTGCAACAATGCCGAAAGATAGGGCACGTAATAGTCGTTTGCCGACAGGAATAATACTACTTCAGCCTGCTCGAAGGCAGGCTGAAACCATTCGTTTTGTCTATCCCCTGGCGTCATAAACGACTTATCGGATTTTCAGTTCTTCAAAGCTGCTGTTCACCTTGTCCTTGTCGGACAGTATCAGCGGCACGTCTACTTCGGGCCACATCACACCGACCGTAGGGTCGTTGTACATCAAGCCACCCTCGTCGTTGGGATGGTACACATCGTCGCACTTGTAGCAGAACTCAGCAGTGTCGCTCAGTACCAAAAAGCCATGCGCGAAGTTGCGCGGGATGAAGAACTGGCGGTGGTTCTCCGCCGACAGGGTCACGCCCTCCCATTTACCGTAGGTGGCGCTACCTGGTCGCAGGTCCACGGCCACATCGAACACCTCGCCACGCGTCACGCGCACCAGCTTGCTCTGCGGATGCTGCTTCTGGAAGTGCAGCCCGCGCAGCACGCCCTTCACGCTTGATGACTGATTGTCCTGCACGAAGTCAACATCGATTCCACCCGTTACGAAGTCAGGCCGCTTGTAAGTCTCCATGAAGTAGCCGCGGGAGTCGCCGTAGCTTTTCACGTCCACCACGATAACGCCTTCAATGGCGGTCTGCGTGAATGTGAAGTTACCTGATTCGATTTTGTCGCCTGCAGCCACGGTTACAGCTCCTTCTTCTTCGAGTACATGGTCGTATAGTAGTTCTGGTAGTCGCCAGACACCACGCTACGCACCCAGTCCATGTTGTCCAGATACCACGCCAGCGTGAGCTTTATGCCGTCCTCAAAGCGGGTCTCAGGATACCATCCCAGCTCGTCCTTGATTTTCTGCGGGTCGATGCCGTAGCGGCGGTCATGTCCCTTGCGGTCGGTCACATGCTTTATCATCTGCTCCCCCACCTGCGCATCCACGTTGTCATGGATGTAGGAGATGATGGTCTTCACGATAAAGATGTTCGGGCGCTCGTTGTGCCCGCCCACGTTGTAGGCCTGTCCGATCCTGCCGCCCTCTAGCACCATGTCGATTGCTTTGCAGTGGTCGGCCACGTAGAGCCAGTCACGCACCTGCATGCCGTCGCCATAGACAGGCAGATCCTTATGGTCCAAGCAGTTGTTCATAACCAGAGGGATAAGCTTTTCTGGGAACTGGTAGGGCCCGTAGTTGTTCGAGCAGCGCGTAATGAGCACAGGGAACTTGTAGGTGTCACCGAAGGCCTGCACGAACAGGTCGGCCGATGCCTTCGAGGCGCTGTAGGGGCTGTGTGGGTCGAGCGGGGTGGCCTCGGTGAAGAACGTGTCTGGCTCATCAGCTGACAGCGTGCCGTATACCTCGTCGGTGGACACCTGCAAGTAGCGGGCGCCTTCCTTGTAGACGTCGTCGCCTGTCGCCCACGCCTCTTTGGCGCATTGCAGCATGTTCACCGTGCCGTTCACGTTGGTGGTCACGAAAATCTGCGGGTCAGCGATTGAGCGGTCCACATGGCTTTCCGCCGCGAAGTTCACCACATAGTTAACATCGTATTTCTGGAACAACGCCGAAATGGCGCCGTGGTCGCAGATGTCGGCCTGCACGAATATATGGCGCGGATCGTCCTCAATAGACTTCAGGTTCTCAAGGTTGCCCGCATAGGTGAGCTTGTCCACATTCACGATGCGGATGTCGTCGTGCTTTTCCAGCATGTAGAGCACGAAGTTGCTGCCGATGAATCCCGCACCGCCGGTTACCAGATAAGTTTTCATGAAATGCATACGCCTTTCTATTTCATTGATTTCGGTGTGGCATCAGCGTAAGCAGCGCCGATTTGGAGTGATGATTTTGTCCGCTCTCTAGCCAAACCGATTGAGATTATATAAGATTTCGAACGCATATCCCTTCCTCAACCAAAACTACAGGGTAGGCAAGATGCTAAAGCGAAAGGTGCTTTCATGATTATTCGCAGCGTTATGCGCACATGGCGAAACGACGGTTTTTACGCTGTCATGCATAAATCAGCCAACCGCCTACTGCGCGGAGGCGAAGATGTTATTGATTACGATTCCTTCAACTACGCAAAACGGGAAGCACCATGCGCTGTTTTGGAAGGCATAAGCGAAAACGATCCCGTCCTCGTTAATGCAGAACACCCGCTCTTAGCCATTCAAGCCCATGTATATTTCACCGAGCTTCTGGATGAGATAATCGAAACCGTGAACGTTATGCCCTACCCTTTCGATTTATTCGTTTCCACAGACACTGAGAAAAAGAAGGCTTACATTGAAAACCATGTTGCGACATGCAAGGCACACAAAATTGTTGTAGAAACTTTCGACAATCAAGGTCGCGATATTGCGCCTTTCTTGCAACAGCTATCAACCCGCATTGATTCATATAAGTATATTTGCCATCTTCACACGAAAAAATCTGAGACGGTCGATTTTGGAGACAATTGGCGGCAATATCTGTATAAGAATCTATTCGGATCCCCAGAATACTTGCGCGCCATCTTCTCACGCTTCCAAAACGATTCCAAGCTCGGAATCGTCACCCCCGAAATCTATCCTTTAGTTCGTTGCTGGTCCGGCTGGAACGGAGCCCGCCATGCTGTAGAAAAACTGCTTGTCAGCATGAATCTGAAATGCGAGTTGCCCGCAACGCCTTTCTTTCCTGCAGGAAGCATGTTCTGGGCTCGCACTGATGCGATTTCTCCGCTATTCAAACTTGGTTTGACCTCAAAAGACTTCCCGGATGAAGCTGGGCAGGTCGACTACACGCTCGCGCATGTTATCGAACGCATTTGGATCTACTTGGCACAAGCCAGAGGCTATTCATATGCCTTGCTGCAAAACGAGATTCCCGAGGTTATCGAGCCACCAAAAGTGAGACGACTTACGCTCTTCGTCCATTATGATAAGAGCAATACCCTGTCTTCCCAAGACCAATTCCTTTTATCTGAAATCAAACGCTTCTCAGAAAAACTCATTGTAATCACCCATTCCAAACTCATTGGCGACTCCGCTAAAATACTGGATAGTATCGCAGACAGCATCATCGTACGAGAGAACGAAGGCCTTGATTTTGCCGCATGGCAATACGCTATGCAACGAATAGGCTTTGACGAAATAACTACCTACGATGAACTGCTGCTTGCGAACAATTCCTGCATCGGTCCTGTTCGCAGCTTTGATTCTATGTTCGCCCACATGGCAGAAAAGAACGTAGACTTCTGGGGAATCACCATCTTCCCGAAAAAAGAAGTTGTGAAAATGGAGAAGGCAACGCTCGTCGAATCTGTAAGGATGCACATTGACGGTGATGCCGCAAAAAAATTCCAAGCCGATCGCGATCTATTGGATAAACTTGATTCGACCCCAGAGCACATCCAGTCGTATTTTATGAACTTCAACCAGAAAGTCATTTCATCAGACGCTTTTCGTGAATTTTGGAAAAGCTACGAATCATCCGACAGCTATACCCAAACAGTCGTACACGGCGAAACGACTTTGACGAAACACCTCTCTGATGCAGGATTCTCATATAGCGCCGTTGCGCCAGAGAGCAAAGATGCCATAGATTGCTGGGGGACCGAACAGCCACAGTATCACTGCCTCTTCGAATACCTTCTGCTCGATATCCCGTTGTTGAAGAAAAAGGGAGCTACCGAGATGCGAACCGACAGAAAAAAGGCGTTAGTCCGTTATTTAAGGCAGATAAACGCACCCCAAACATGCATTGAATATTTTGAATAGCTCATCGAGAACGATGGATTATTTGGTTGGTAACCGCAAAGCCGAATCGTACAGTAAGCGCATTCAGCGCAAACCGACACAACCGACTTTCCGCTAAAACACGGAATTATTGCGAATAGCATACTCTCTTGCACGGACATTGCTAATATGTTGCAGGTTCAAACACAAGAGAAATGGGCGAAAGAAAGCTTTATGGCTGATATAACTCAGATTTCAAAAAAAGAAGAACGGGCAGTTGCAAGAAAACGCGACTGGTTCATATTAAGCTCGCTCGTTTCAAAAGACTTCAAACTAAAATACCGTCGTTCGGTGTTGGGTGTTTTATGGAGTGTCTTAAACCCTCTTCTTATGATGGTCGTTCTGACTGCTGTGTTTTCATTTATGTTCCGATTCGACATTGAAAACTTCCCCCTTTATTTAATTCTGGGAAACACACTATTTGCCCTCATGTCGAATTCAACCACATCTGCGATGACCTCCATCATCAATGCAGCTTCGCTGATCAAAAAGGTTCGAATCAATAAGATGGTGTTCCCTATTGAAACAGTGCTGTTCGAAATGTTGAATTTTGCAATATCTTTAATAGCAGTTGCCATGGTAATGATTTACTTTCAAGTATGGCCCGGTTGGTCTTTGCTCCTTCTTCCACTCGTGTTGGTTTATACGGCAGTCTTCAGCGCAGGACTTGGACTGTTGCTTTCAGCGTTATCGGTTTTCTTCCGCGATTTAGTTCATTTATGGAGTGTTGTTGTGACTGCGTGGACATACCTCACACCATTGTTTTACCCAATTACAATGCTGCCGCAGTTTATGCAAGATATCATGCAGTGGAATCCGATGTATCAGTATGTCGCCTATTTGCGCGACATCATGATGTATGGCATATTCCCCAGCTTCGAGCAGAATCTCATTTGCATTGGCATGGCTGTTGTCACTTTCGTAGTAGGTTTGTTCACTTTCCGCAAGCTTGAACACCGATTCATCCTCTTCGTGTAAGGAGTGGCAATGAGTGAACCTTTGATCGAAGTCAACCATGTTTCGATGATTTTCAACATCGCGAATGAACAATTGACCAATCTGAAAGAATACTTTATCAAGATTCTGAAGCACCAGTTATTTTATCGCGAATTCGTAGCACTTAATGACATTTCATTCACTGTGAACAAGGGCGATGTTTATGGCATCGTCGGCACGAATGGATCAGGTAAATCTACATTGTTGAAAATCGTCGCCGGCGTACTGGAACCGAGCAAAGGAACCTGCAAAACCCATGGTATCATTGCGCCTCTCATCGAGCTAGGCGCTGGCTTCGACCCTGAACTAACCGGTCGAGAGAATATATATTTAAACAGCGCATTGCTGGGTTTTAGCAAGAGTTTCGTCGACGAGCACTTCGATGATATCGTTAACTTTGCCGAGATTCCTCAATTCATCGATATGCCGCTTAAGAATTACTCTTCTGGTATGGTTGCCCGCATCGCATTCTCCATCGCGACCACCATCGTGCCCGATATCCTGATTGTGGACGAGGCGTTATCGGTTGGCGACTTCTTGTTCCAGGAAAAATGCGAGAAACGCATTCATTCGCTGATTGAAGATCACGGGGTGACGGTTCTGTTCGTGTCGCACAGCATCGACCAGGTAGAACGTGTGTGCGAGCGCGCCATCTGGATTGAAAAGGGCGTCATGCGCATGGAAGGCAGCGTGCAGGAAGTCTGCGAAGCCTACCGTGGTCTCGGCAGCGAATAAACGTGACAGTAGGACGCAGGAATTCTGCGCGTGACAGTAGGACGTGTCGTTTGTCACGTTTTTAAGAACGCAAATACTGTGAGTACCCTAAGGGCTTAGTTGTCACTTGATGCGCAGGCTCAGCCATTATGCCTATTTGCCCTACCCCAGCACCTTCACATCAGCCGGGTCAACCCGCTCTATTTCCGGATGAAACCTTATTCCCGCAAAATTGCTGCTGACAATGATGCCGATTTTCTTCGCGCGCAAGCCGTCCGAATGCAGCAATACCTGCACGATGTGGTTCAGCGCTCGCGCGACCACATAACAGAACCCCTTCATGCCTTCGCCACGGTACAGCACGACGTCATTGCGGTAGATCATGCGGTAGCGGTCCAGCCTATCGGGCGTATCGGTGGCGATAGTGCCCGCGCCGTTGTTTTTCGACGCATGGGTGACCACGCTTTTCCCCACCACGTAGCATGGGTGCACGCGACTGATGCGGCGCGTGAATTCCCAATCATCTGTCCAGATGAAGAAGTCCTTTATAGGCAGGCCCACTTCCATTATGATGCGCGAGGGCACGAACAGCGACACAAACGAAGCCAGCGTGCATGCCTGCAGATCCTTTTCGAAATCCTGAATGTCGCGAAACAGCGGATGGCGCTGCACGTTCATCTTACAAATGCTGCCATCCGTCCAGCGCACTACGCTTGACAGATAACCATAGTCGCCCTCTAGCTGCGCATCTGCCGCTAAAAAAGCTGCTAGGGTATCTGTATGGGGCTGACAGTCATCGTCCATCACCCATACGTAGTCATAGCCTTCGCATACGGCCGTGCGCATGCCGAAATTGAAGCCGCCCGCACCGCCTAGGTTTGCGCCCGTATTCCAATAGCGCACCGCGCCAGCTTCAACAAGGGCGCTCAGGCTTTTCTGGGTGCCATCCGTACTTGCGTTGTCGATAACCAGAATGTCCAGCCGCACACCTTCGCAATCCTGCGCCAGCAGGCAATCGATGCTGGTACGCAGCAAATCTTTGCGATTGTAAGTGACGATTACCGCCGCAACCGATTTCATGACCACTACTTCTCTGCCGCCTGCGAGGAGCTATCAGCGGCGCTCTCGGCCGCTGCCTGCGGCTGGTCGCCCGTACCCTCAACTGTCGATTGCGGCTGATCGCCCGCATCTAGGAATATCTTCCTGGTCACGAAATTCCACACCATTACGATGGCCGTCGCGCCGATTTTCGTAATGAGGTAGTGGATGCCGAACAGTTCAACGCCGGCCCACATGCACACGTTGTTTATAATCAGCCCAATCACAGAAAGCACTACGAATATGATGAATTCCTTGCGCTTGCTCAGGTCTTCTTTGTGCGTGAACACGTAGCGCATGGATGCGATGTAATTGAACACGACGGACGCCGTGAACGATATCGTTGCGCTAATCAGGTAGTTTATCCCGAATACTTCGGTCAGAAACGCCAGCAGGCCGTAGTCGATGCAGAACGCGATAACGCCGACCACTCCGAATTTCATGAATTGAGCGAACAGTTTCTTCATTCATCAACACCCATCGCATCGGTTTGCCAAGAGGCCGAGTATTTGGTCCGACCGTCAAGCGCCTGTTACGGCAGCCCGAACGCAGGCAAACGCACATTAAAAAAGCCCTGCAAAGCAAGGCTTAAGTTTCGTGGTGCCCCCAACGAGAATCGAACTCGTGTCTCAGCCTTGAAAGGGCCGCGTCCTAACCTCTAGACTATGGGGACTCGCTTCAGCCGTCACGCCTTCGCGAAAACAGCTTGCATATTATTGCAAAGAAAACCGCTTGGCGCAAGTGCTGAAATGAACCTCACAGGAACCCCAAGATTTAAGACTTCTTCACGAAGCTGGTTTTGCACTTGGGACAGGTAACCTTCACTTTGCCCTTGCCTTTGGGCACGCGCAGGGTCTGACCGCAGGAGCTGCAACGATACAGCTTGTAGTCCTTGTGATAGCGCTTCCAATCGCGCATATACGAGCGCGCATGGCTAAACGGCACCGACACGCGGCTCCACTTCGCCACCCATTTCTGGTTCTCCTGCTGACGTTTGGCTATGTTTTTCGACATCATCCGGAAATAGCTGTATATGATTAGGCCCAGCGCCAACCATGAGAACAAGCCCTGCAAGCCCACGCCCACAAGCCCCAGCACAAAGCTGATTACGATGCAGATGATGGACGCCCACAAACACCAGCGACCGCAATCATCGCTGCCGTTTCGCCCGACCATCCACTGCTGCATCTTCTCCGTGAATTTACCCGCCATGCTACGCCTGCCTTTCGCTATCGACACCCGTCGACAGCCGCTCTCTTGCAATATAAATAGGACGGTGCTTGCCTTCCACGTAATCTCGCGCAAGGTACTCACCTATAATCCCCAAAACCAAAAGCTGTATGCCGCCCAAAAGCAGCACTAAACACACCAGCGTCGGATAGCCGGGAACGCCAATGCCCATAATCAGATAGTCCACTATCAGCACGTAGAGCAAATACACCAACGCACCCACGCTCGATATCAAGCCGATGTATTTGGCCACTTTCAGCGGCCATGTGGTAAATGCGAGAATGCCGCCCATCGCATACTTGAACAGCGCCCGAAACGACCAGTTGCTGCTGCCGGAATTGCGCTCGTTTGCGGTATAGGGCATAGGATGGGTATTGAAACCAATCCACGCAAACAGGCCTTTTGAGAATCGGAAATACTCGGGCATGGAAAGCAGCGAATCACGCACATCGCGTCGGAACACGCGAAAATCGCTCATGTTCGCAGGCAAATCCACCTGATCAGATGTGGCGTTGAAAGCCAGATAAAACATGCGCTTGCACCACCGCAATGCCAAGCCCTCACGTCGTTGTTCCTGATAGGCTGCCACCGAATCGCATTCGGAATGCATTTGCAGGTATTCATACATCTTCACCGTCAGCGCCGGATCCTGCTGCATATCGGCATCGATCAAGCCTATGAATTCGCCCCGTGCCGCCTGCATGCCGGCATACAGCGCGCTTTCCTTGCCGAAATTTCGAGAAAAGCTGATTACTTGTATGGCTTTATCCTGATGCGTGTCCACTATGTCACGCAGCGCCTGCATGGTAGCATCAATGCTGCCGTCGTTTACGAACACGAGCTCCCACGCGATTCCAGCCGCATCCAATACGGAAGAAGCCTCGTCGAAGAACACTTGCACGTTGCCCTCTTCATTGTGGCACGGTACGACAAGCGTTAAGTCGGTTTTTTTCGCCATGGCCTCTCTCTGTCTCTATCATGTGCACCGACAGTGTAACGCACCTTTGCAAGCTGTTACCGTTTCGTTCCATGATAGAATCAACTTGAACATATTTGAAAGGCGCTCTCATTTCGTGAATATCATATTCCATGCAGACGACTTCGGCATCACGCCCGAACAGTCTTCGCTTATACTGGATTGCCTCCCCGCCCGCACAAGCGGTGCCGCGCTAAACAGCCTCTCGGTTTTGGTGAACAGCCCCCACTTCGAGCAATGCGCCAATATGCTGGATGAATACCGCGATTCTGTGCTCATGAGCCTACATGTGAACATCGTGGAAGGCCATTGCTGCGCTGACGTGACTGCGCTTCCTTTGCTAGTAGATGAGCAGGGACTCTTCAAACTGAGCTTCGCGGGACTGCTATTCGCTTCGCTGGGGCGCTCGAAAAATGAGCTGCAGGCGCAAATGGAAATCGAGATTGGCGCGCAGATGGCGCTTTACTTCCAACGCTTCCCCGAGCAGCGCGACCACCTGCGCATAGATAGCCACCAGCATTTTCATTTGATACCTGCGGTATTCGACGCCATGCTAGCCGCAGCGCATGCACAAGGCGCTACGATAGAGTTCGTGCGCATTCCCGCAGAACCCGTGCTGCCATTTCTGCAAACCCCCAGCGCATGGCTTTGCATAAAGCCCGTGAACTGGGTAAAGCACTGGTTGCTGAACTTCCTGTGGCGCTTCGACAAGAAAAACCTCCCGAATTACCCGAGCGTGTCGGCGGTCTTTTGCGGCATAAACTTCAGCGGGTGCATGACTTTCGACAATGTATCGAAGGTTCTTCCGCGTTTTATCCGCTACTCTCATGGCAAGCGCATGGTGTTGGAACTATTATTTCATCCAGGCGGTTATAGCGACCCCGCCTGCGCACTCAACCCGAATCTGGAAGGATTCGTGGCGTTCTACACCTCCGAGAACCGGAAATTGGAAGCTCACGCGCTGAAAACGATTCGCACGGTCGCCGATGCGAGCACTGCATAGAACCACGGTTGAAACGTCCAGATTTGCAACCGTTTTTACGAAACGATATTCAATAACAGGAAAAGGATCAAGAGATTCATGACCAAACAATTCAATGAACTGGGCTTATCCGAGCTCGCCTTGCAGGCTGTGGAGGATTTGGGATACACCGAGCCCACACCTGTGCAAGAACAGGCTATCCCTGCTGTCCTAGCAGGGCGCGATGTGATTGCAGCTGCTAAAACCGGCACGGGCAAAACAGCTGCATTCAGCCTGCCGCTGATGGATGCGCTAGAGCATGCCCGTCATGGGCAGGGCCCGCTCATGCTGGTGGTTACCCCCACCCGTGAGCTCGCAAAACAGATTCAAGACGTTTGCAAAACCATCGCGAAGCGCACGCACCACAACATCACCTGCGTGGTGGGCGGCGTGTCCTACGACCCGCAGAAAAACGCACTCGCACGCGGCACCGACATACTGATTGCCACGCCCGGTCGCCTAATCGACCTTTTGAACCAAGGCGCAGCCAACCTGTCACAAGTAAACACGCTGGTATTAGACGAAGCCGATCGCATGCTCGACATGGGCTTTCTGCCCGATATGAAACGCATCGTGGCCGCCTGCCCCGTTGATCGCCAAACGCTGCTTTTCTCCGCCACAATCGACGAGGGCATTGAAAAGAACATGGCACATCTGCTGACCGACCCCGTTTTCGTGGAAATCGCCCATAAGGGTGAAACAGCCGACACGGTGGACCAATATTTCGTGCGTGTTGACCAACGTCTGAAAAACGACCTGTTGCAAGCGCTGCTAGAAGAAAAAGGCGGCACGCGCATCATCGTGTTCGCACGCACGCGCCATCGCGTTGATAATTGTTGCCGCAAGTTGCGCCGTGCGGGCATTCGCGCTGAAGCCATCCATTCGGATCGCAGCCAAAACCAACGCCAGCGTGCGCTCGATAACTTCGCCGCCGGAAAGGTGGACGTCATCGTGGCCACCGACGTGTTGGCGCGCGGCATCGACGTGAGCGATGTGAACTATGTGGTGAACCTAGACTTGCCCACCATGCCCGAAGACTACGTGCACCGTATCGGCCGCACCGGGCGCGCAGGTGAGAGCGGATATGCTGTATCGTTTGTGAATCCCGAAACCGAATCAATCTTACATGATATCGAAAAGCTCATCGGCAAGAAGATTCCCGAGATGGAAGTAGAAAGCTTCGATGCAGAGGCAAGCGCCGCAGCTGCAGCCGCAAAAGCCACGCGCAATGCGGGACGACGTGACCCTGAGCTGGCGCAAGCGGCACGTGAGTACGCCAATGCGCAGAAAAAGAAGCAGAGGGCGCAAGGTGCTAGCGCAGAGGGCGAGTCAGGTGCCGGCAACGGCAGTGATTCCACCAACGGCGGCAATCGTTCCCAGAGGTCCAATGCAAAGCAGCGCCAACAGCAGCCGCGTAAAACTCGTGGCACCGCTCAGAAAGAGGGAAAGAAATCCCAGAAGCAGGCATCGGGTCAGGATGCGCGGGGTAATTCGCGCAAGCAGTCCAACGCATCTGGTAGTGGACGTGGATCCAATACCGGGCGCGGTGCAGGCACGAATGCGAATCGCAATTCTGCTCGCAGCAGTAACGACGCACCATCTATCGGGCCGAATAGCTCGAGCGGCGATTTTCGCCCCGGACGCTCCCAGCGCGCACAGCGCCAGCAGCTGCACAATCGATCAGAGGGAGCTTCTTCACAGCGCTCCGGGTCGAATCGCAGATCAGCCAATGGCGGTGGTTCGAGCCAACGTAATAGGTCAAATGGCGGCAACGGTTCTGGGCATCGCTCTAGCAGCAACGGGAGCAGATCCGGTCGCGGACAAGGCGGCAGCCGCGGGTAGCGCAACGACAACTGAGATTTCGGTTGCGAGTTAAACAGGGACAACTGGGATTTCATTTAAGGGCGCAAAATTTGTGGGCATTATCAGAGGGGCGCATCGACAATCGATGCGCCCCTTCCTGCGCATTGGCCCTCTCCTGCGCATTAGGTTTTCGAGTGTTGACGCACTAGCTATGCTGTCGCGATTTTTAAGGGCATTTCCGATTTGGAAACAGGAAAACGCCGAGTAAATGAAGTAAAGTACGAACCCGATTTCCGTCCGTTCAAAGGGACATCCTGTGAACTGCGGTTATGCGGGGGTTGCTTCCTTGATTTCCTGATTTTAGCCAATTGAGTGATACTTATATGCTGCTACGTCGTACTATGCTTCGCTTACTCGGCGTTTTTCTGTTTTGAAATCGCAAAATAAGACAACAGGCGGCAAGAACAGGCACCCCGGCATGGTCATGCCCTAAAAGATGGGTGCATAAACCCGATGGCACCTGCGTAGACGGGTTGACGCACCGTCTTTCGGGACGCGATGCGATTCCAAGCGATAAAACCCCAGCGTCGCCCTACCCTGCAGCGCGAAGGGTCTTCGTCGCTATTACCGGAATGCCCGTGTCTGCCACGTTTTCTATCAGCACGTCTCCTGCATCTATAGGCACCGACAGTTGCAGGGCCCCGATAGCATCGAGCACTTCGCCTATCTTCGCTTTTGAAACGGCTTCGGCGGTTTTCACACTCAAAGGTTCCAAGCAGCCCCCCACGCACACCACAGCAGTAATCATGCGCACTGGATCAGTGGCTTCCTGCTGAGCATATACTTTGCCTCTGTTGCAGGTATATCCGCTTACGTCGGCCACATTCCCGTCATCATCGAAAGACACTTCCAGCGCGCAGCCCATCGGGCAGCATATGCAGGTGAAATTCTTTACTTCAGTTGCGAAAAGCATTACTCATCATCCCCTTGATGCGCGCTCAGGCGCAGAGCGCCTACGCCGTGCAAGTCGCTTGCATGCACGCGCATCTGCACCATTTCAGCCGGTACCGCGATCATCGTTTTCGCAGTCTTCACCGTGCGCATGCTGCCATCGGCAGTGATGCCCTGCAGCACAAAACGCGGCTTCTGCATACTGGTACGCACACGGAAGGAAAACGTGATCTGGTCATCGGGCTGACGGGTTTGGTCGATGCGAATCAGCTGCGGTACCACATAGCGCACTCCATCGATGGGTTGCACGGGTATCTGGATGATTCCCTCTGTATGCTCTTGGGCGAATGCGGCAGCCGATGCACCGGCACGCTCACCTTCCACCGACACATGATCCACCAAATCGTGCACATGTAGGGCATTTCCACAGGCGAATATGCCGGAAACGCTGGTTTCCAACGTATCGTCCACCACCGCTCCGCCCGTCACCGCATCAAGCTGCACACCAGCGGTTTTCGCCACCTCGTTTTCGGGAAGAAGGCCTACCGACAACAGCAGCGTGTCGCATTCGATGCGCTCTGAGGTATCGGGGATCACTTGTAGCGTCTTGGCATCCACGCGAGATACTTCCACTGCTTCTAGGCGCCGGGCGCCCTCAAGGCGCGTGACGGTGGTGCTCAGATGCAGCGGAATGCCGTAGTCATCCAAACACTGCACGATATTGCGGCGCAAACCTGACGGGTCGGGCATAATCTCGTACACACCCAAAACCTCAGCGCCCTGCGACACCATACGGCGCGCCATAATCAGGCCGATGTCGCCCGAGCCCAGAATCACGACGCGACGTCCGGGCAAGCAGCCCTGCAAGTTCATGAAATTCTGAGCGCTGCCCGCGGAAAAAACGCCAGACGGACGACTGCCCGCCATGTTCAGCGCCCCTGCCCCGCGCTCACGGGAACCGGTGGCTAAAACCACCGAAGTCGCCGCGATCTCGTGTTGGCCTTCAGCATTCACAGTCACAATGGTGTGCGGTGACCCATCCGATCCGGGTCGCACCTCCAAAACGCTCGTCTGCCCCATCACTTCCACATTCGAGGCTTCAAGAGCATCGATTTCTCGTTGCGCATATTCGGGACCGGTCAGCTCAACCTTGAAACGATGCAGACCGAATCCATTGTGCACGCACTGTTTCAAGATGCCGCCCTGCCTGGCCTCGCGGTCCACAAGCAGCACGCGCTCGGCCCCTGCAGCGCTCGCGGCGTTGGCAGCTGCGATACCCGCAGCTCCGCCGCCGATCACAACAACATCAAAGGGGGCAGCATCGAGTGTTTCTTCGGCAGTAGGAATGCTGTTCGCAGCCTTCAGTTCGCGTGCGGCAGCATTCGCTTCCGCATCCACCAGCGCGCGATAGTCGCACCGCGCATCGGCCACGAATCGCGATCCCGGCAAACGCTTGTCCACATCTTGCGGGTCGACACCTTCGGCATGCACGAATTGCTTCATGATCTCAGGCGTGCAGAAACCCCCGTGGCAGCGTCCCATCATAGCACCGGTGCGCCATTTCAGCGCATCCATGTTCAACACAGGCAGTGGCCCTTCGAATGCGTGCTGTAAATCAGCCTCGGTCACCTCGCAGCAACGGCATACCACATGTCCGTGTGCTGGTTCGGTCTCTATCGCTGCTGCACGTTCTTCTTCGCTCATCATGGCGAAAAGCTTGGGAGCACGCCGTGTCGGCTGGAAATCACCGCGAGCACGCGCATCCAGATAGTCGCCAACCTGTATGGCTATATCGGTGCCCACAGCAGGAGCGCTGGTAAGACCGGGCGAGTCGAAGCAGGCGATGTTAAAGAAACCAGGCGCATCGTCGGGCTGTCCCAACACGAAATCGCCTGAGTCCCCGGTCGAGCGGATGCCGCTGAAATTCGTGATAATGCCCCGCGACGACAGCTCAGGCCATGTTTTCTTCGCCGATTCCAGCACGTAATGCAAGCCCGCATCAGTGGTCGACGCATCAGATTTGCTCTCTTGTGCGATGGCGTTGGGACCAACCAGCATGTTTCCATGAATCGTCGGTGTGATGAGCACGCCTTTGCCGGCAACTGAAGGTGCCTGGAACATCGTATGGGCAAACGTGTCGGCGAAATTCGTGTCATAGAGGCAGTATTCCCCGCGTCTGGGCGTGATATGCAATTTACGGGCGCTGACCATGTTGTTGAGGGAATCGGCGAACACTCCCGCCGCATTCACGATTGCGCGCGCCTTGCAAAACGCGCCGTCTTCGGTCTGCACCAACCAACCTGAACCCTTATCATCGCGCTGCAATGCCACAACACGCGTGTTGAAGCGGAATTCCACGCCATTGCACGCCGCATTCTCAGCTGCAGCCAGCGTAATGCCGTATGGGTCGCAGATACCGCCCGTGGGAGCATACAGGGCTCCAAGCGCGTCTGAGGAAAGCCGTGGTTCCATTTCGAAAAGCTGGTCACGAGAGAGCTCCCGCACACCTTCCACACCGTTTTGGGCCGCCCGGGCAACCAACGTATGGACCGTCTCCAGCTCCTCGGCAGTAAAGGCCACCACCAGCGAACCGTTGCGGTAGAAACCGAATCCCAGCTCATCGGCCCACTCAGGGTAGAGCTTCGAGCCTGCCACATTGTAGCGGGCTTTTAGGGTACCAGGCAAAGGATCGTGTCCGGCATGCACGATGCCGGAGTTGGCGCGCGTTGATCCGCAGGCGATATCGTTTCCCGCCTCCAGAACCGCAATCCGCGCATCGAAGCGCGCGAGTTCGCGTGCGGTACACGCCCCCGCCACCCCAGCACCGATTACGAGCACGTCGAAAGAATCTTTTTCGTAAATATTCATACCACCAGCTTACTAAATATCCCCGTTGAGCGAAAGCGCGTATCCACATATTTGCATATTCGGTAGAGTTTCTTCAGAGGGTGAAAGGAGCCGCATATGAGAATCGTCGTCGCGAGCGATGGTCTAGACATAGCACCGCATTTTAGTCAGTGCTTAAACTATAATTTTTACACTACGAAAAGCTACGAGATAGTTGATTCGCAGAACATTCCCTCGCAAGGTTCTTCCCCGGAAGAGTGTGCGAAGCTGCTAGACAAGATAGGTGTCGATACGCTCATCTGCAATGGGATAACCCCTACTACGAAAAGCGCGTTCGAGGCGCACGGAATCGTCGTAGTGACGCAAGCCACGGGCAATGCGCTACAGGCCGCCGAGGCATACACAGCAAGCAAGGCAAACCAGGTAGAAGAAGACGAGGACGAAGAAGAGGACGACTAACCTCTTTTTTTGCGGCAAAACCAAGGAATCGGCTGAAATGCCGATGAACCGCCTTTATAACCAAAAAAAACGCCCCTCTGCATTGCGCGCGGGGGCGTTTTTAATATACACAGATTCGAAAACCGCTATTTGACGGCTTTCTTGGCAACCTCTACCAAAGCGGTAAATGCCGCAGGGTCGTTGATGGCCATGTCAGAGAGCACCTTGCGGTCCAGCTCGACGCCAGCGACCTTCAGGCCATTCATAAACACAGAGTAGGACATGCCGTTCATACGCGCAGCAGCGTTGATGCGGGTAATCCACAGGCGACGAATCTCGCGCTTTTTGTTGCGACGGTCACGATAGGTGTACTGCAAAGAATGCTGTACCTGCTCTTTCGCGGCACGATAGGAACGGGATTTTGCGCCATAATAACCTTTGGCGCGCTTAAGGGTGGTGCGGCGCTTTTTGTGCGCGTTGACTGAACGCTTTACACGAGGCATAGTATCTCTCCTCTATCTTTTAACGACGTCCCAGGCTGCGTGCGATCACTCTTTGATCGGACTTTGCAACCTCGGTTTCGTGACGGAAATTACGCTTACGTTTCTGGCTCTTCTTGGTGAGGATGTGGTTCCTACCCTGCTTGGAGCGCATAATCTTACCGGATCCGGTTACGCGGAAGCGTTTTGCAGAACCGCGATGAGTCTTCATTTTAGGCATGACCTATTCACCTTCCTTTTCTTTCTGCTTGTCTGTGCCATTACCTTTTTTGGCGACAGGTTTCTTCTTCTTGACGGTACCGGGCAAAGGCGCGATCAGCATGTGCATGTTGCGGCCTTCCATCTTGGGCTGGCTTTCAATGACTGCCACGTCCTTCAAGTCGTCCGCAAGGCGCTCCAGAATGCTCAGACCCTGTTCCGGGTGAGCCATTTCGCGACCACGAAACATGATCGTGATCTTCACTTTGCTGCCGGATTCCAAAAAGCGCATAACGTGCTTCTTCTTGGTGGTGTAATCGCCCACATCAATCTTGGGGCGGAATTTCATTTCCTTGGTTTCAATCTTGCTCTGATTTTTCCGAGCTTGCTTCGCCTTGATTGCCTGATCGTATTTGAATTTTCCATAATCCATCACACGGCAGACCGGTGGTTCGGCGTTCGGCGCAATTTCGACCAAATCCAAACCCTCGTTATCAGCGACGCGCTGTGCTTCGTCAACGGCGCAGATTCCCATCTGCTCGCCATCGTAGCCGATCAAACGCACTTCGCGTGCGGTGATCTCTTCATTGAGCCGAGGCTCTTGTGCGGCTATCGCAAACACCTCCTTCAAGTGTTTTCGTACTGTTCGCTCACTAAAAAACCCGTAGCACATGGCTACGGGTTCGCAATTCAAATGATGCCAGTAGAGGCATTGTATGTATGCGACCCATCAGCAGCCGAAGCGCCGAAACAGGTGGAGGATTGCATCCTCGCTTGTTCAAACAGCTTGCCTATGATAACACACTTATTTCACCCGCATGCATTTTACATATTTCATGCGGATGCGTCGCTGGATGCCGCAAGGCGGGCAGCGCAAGGTGAGCAGCGCAAGACGCAAGGCTGAGCCGCATTGCACAGATGCAGGTGCGTGCTTCAGGGCACGACATGAAACGCTCGATACCAATCGCTGTTAGGCCGCGTTGATGTATATGTAAATCTGCCGGACGGTATCGGCCAAATTTCCGCTGGCGTTCGCCGCCGTGTAGTCATATACCAGCACTGCCGACCAGGTGTAGTTCGCGCCGTTGATACTGGAATTCCCCTGGAACGAGCAGCTTTCCTTCACCAATGTGGTGCCATCGCTGGCATAGGTGGAATAGGCCGATTTCGCAGGCAGCACCGCAGTGCCATCAGCCACGCTCAAACCAGCTTCGTTGAGGGTTTTTTCAACCACATGCTCATTGCTGATAGCATCGGCAAAGCTCAAAGAACCATATCCCAAGCTAGCCGTGGACGACGAGTATCCAGCCATGATGACCGTACCCGCTTCATTCAAGCCCAAATATACCGTAGGCGTGCCAGCTTTCGAATCGGCAGGCTCGTCGGTCAAAACAACCGTAACCCTTTTCTTGACAGCATTACCCTCTTCGTTCACGTCGCTAGACACCGACACAGTAGCACCATGGCCCAGCGTCTTCACAGCATCAGCTTGGCTTTTGCCCATGATGCCTACCAAACCGGCAACATTGGTCTTTTTGGTATTCTGCGTGGATGCGTCCTTCGTGCTGCTGGAGCTGTTGGTAGCGGTAACGTCGGACGTGCCACCGGAGTTTTGCTGCGTGGCCACATCACGACTCGTTGTAATCAACTGATATCCGAATATGCCCAAGCCCGCTATCAGTACCACCAAAAGCACGATGACGATAGTGAGCGTGCGGCGCATGCGGCGCGATTTGCGCTGATGCTCGGGCATTTCCGCATCGGCAGCTTGCTTTTTGGCGGCTTTGCTGTGGCTGCCGTGTTTGCCATGGGCGCCTGTACGGCGCGCGTCGTTGGTACCCGCTGGCACGGGTGCGGCAGGAGCAGCCAGTATTGGCTCTTCCGATTCTTCCTCATCATCAGCCACCAACGCATCATCGCGCACGCCATGCATTTTATCGCCATAGAGATAGTAATCTTCTTGCGGATCGTCCACAAACGAATCCGCCGTGCCGTCTAAGAACTCATCGTTTTGATCATCGGGCGCGAAAGGATCGTTGTCCTCGTCGAAGAGCAAGTCTTCCTCTTGATCGTCGTCATCTTCATCGTCGCTGTTACCTGCCAGCTTAGGAGCGTCGTCGTCGGAGCCGAAATCAAACGAGCGGGGACTCGAGAACATGTCGTCCTCGTCGAAGTCGCGAAATTCCGCTGCGGTATCGATGCCATCCTCGTTCTCATCGAGGGCTTTGGCCGAATGAGCGCCGCCATGAAACGGTGCGAAATCGTCGTCATCGGCGTCGATGTCGTCTGCAGCATCTGCAATGTCTGCATCTGGATCTGCGCTATCGGTCTCACTTGCAGCATCCGTATCAATGCCGCCCGCTTGCTCGTCGTCGGCTACTTCGCCGCCCTGTACGTCAAAGCCGGACATATCCAAGCTCTCCGATGCGATTTCTTCAATTGGGGCCCCTGAATCTCTCGAGGCGTTCTTATCATCTTGCATATCGTCGGTCTTGCCCTGCTCTGCCATCGTTTAACCAACCTTTCGAATCGCCCTGCACGACCACGGTTTCCCGTAGCGCTCCAGAACCATATATACATTCGTCTGAGCGAACCGCGCATCGCTTGCACGCGTTTCGCATCGTTTTCTCTTGTTTCGCATCATTTGCATTCTCCGGGGAACACCACTCCCCATGCGCAAGATTAACTGAAGGGGTGAAACGCTACGCAATAAATAATGAATACCACCGCGAAAATGCCCAAAACAATCAGGACCGTGCGCTGCATGCCGGCAAAGGGGACTTCGGCGTGCAGGTCTTCCTCAGTCGTTATCATGCGGTTGGGATCCTCTTCCCGTGCACGGGCACGAGCCTGTGCTTCCGCAAGCTTCTGCGCGCGCAAAGCGTCTTGCTGGGTTTGGGCCTCCAAGACACCATCATCGCCACGAGGCGAGTCCGCGCCTACACCCGACGCCACAGCCGCATCTGCGGAATCTACAGCAGACACCCGTGTAGACGGTTTCTGCGCAGCAGGCACATTGCCAGCCTGGATAACGAAATCGTCTTCATCGTCAGCATCCACTGATACCAATGGGATGTCCTTGTTTTCGGCCATAGCTTTATACCTCTTTCATCCATCGACATTATAAAAGATGGCGAGTGACGAATTCCCGTGTCCAGATAATATCCATTGCAGCGTACCCTTTCTTGCGAAGAAGTATGCACGCGCATGACGGAAACTCTTCGAATCCGCTTGATTTTAACGACTCCGGGTATTTAGCCGTCAAGCGACAGCTCAAGCGATAGCTCTCATTGCGAAAAGATTGCCCTATCGGATTTGTTTTTGAACCAAGAGCTTCAACTTCGGCTACAATCAACCCCGGTGAATACTGCATGCTCATACACAACAAGTCAAGTTTCAGCGAAACGGTAACGTTCGCTCTTTTCTGCTTGACATATTTCATATGAGAGTGTATTAGTATCAATTGAGACGAACGAGAGGACAGGCACATGCTTGAACTGAAAGATTTGGTCTTCGAAGTCCCTGTCGAAGAGGGCTCGAAGGAAACCAAACGCATAATCGACAACCTATCGATGACTATCGGTGAAGACAAGTTCACCGTTATCACCGGACCAAACGGCGGAGGTAAATCCACGTTAGCCAAGCTGATTATGGGCATTGAGAAGCCCACCAGCGGGCGCATCATCTTTAACGGGCAAGACATCACGGACCTGGGAATAAGCGAGCGCGCGAAGCTGGGATTGGGCTATGCCTTCCAGCAGCCGCCGCGCTTCAAGGGCATGAAGGTGAAGAAGCTGCTGGAAATCGCCGCAGGCGAGAGGCTCCCGATGCTGCAATGCAACGAGTATCTGGCCAAAGTGGGCCTGTGCTCGGCGAATTACCTGACGCGTGAAGTAGACAAGAACCTCTCCGGCGGTGAGGTGAAACGCATCGAGATCGCCACTATTCTGGCACGTAACCCGAAACTGGCCATTTACGACGAGCCCGAGGCGGGCATCGATCTGTGGAGCTTCGACAGGCTTACTAACACGTTTCGCGATATTCACGAAGCACGCGACGGGCACAGCATCGTGATCATCAGTCATCAGGAACGCATTATCCAGCTGGCTGACGAAGTGATGCTTCTGCAAAACGGGCGCATTGCCGAGTCTGGCAGCGTTGAAGAAGTTATGCCCAAACTGGGCTTTGGATTGCGGCCGACGCAAAACCCGGCCTGCACATTCACCGAACCGACGCAAATTGCTGTCGGCGAAATCAATACGAGCTGCTAACGAAGGGAGCACATCATGGCAGTTGACCTTTCCCCAATCGATGAGAGCTTGCTCGAAACCATTTCGGGGCTGCATGGCACGCCGAAAGGCGCATTCAACATCCGCCGCAATGGCAAGTTGGTCGAGCGTCATTCCAGCGCGAACATCGAGATTTCCACGAAAACCGATGAGCCCGGCATCGACATCCACATTGCGCCGGGCACAAAAGGAGAAACCGTCTATATACCGGTTATTGTCACAAAAGCTGACATCAAAGATGTCGTGTACAACACGTTTTACGTGGGCGACGACTGCGATGTGAACATTGTGGCAGGCTGCGGCATCCACAATAATTGCCACGAGCAGAGCCAGCATGACGGCATCCATTCGTTTTATATCGGCAAAAATAGCCGCGTGAAGTACGTAGAGGCCCATTACGGTGAAGGCCCAGATGGCGGCGTGCGCATCCTGAACCCTGTCACCAAGGTGTTCATGGAAGAGAATTCCTACTGCGAGATGGAATTATCCCAGCTACGCGGCGTGAATTCCACTGTGCGCGACACTGAGGCCGAGTTGGCTGCTGGCGCGAAATTGCTGCTGACCGAGAAACTGATGACCCACGATGACCAGACTGCGAATTCCGACATGCGCTTCGTGCTGAACGGCGAAGACAGCAGCGTGCAAGTAGTAAGCCGCAGCGTGGCCAAAGGCACCTCTAGCCAGGTATTCAGCCCATTGGTCATCGGCAAGGCAAAATGCCGCGGACACGTACAGTGCGACGCCATCTTGATGGGCGACGCGAAAGTAAAATCCATCCCCGGCATCGAAGCCGACTCCCCCGATGCCATGCTGATGCACGAGGCTGCCATCGGCAAAATCGCCGGCGACCAGCTGATCAAGCTGCAGACGCTTGGCTTGACCGAAAAGGAAGCTGAAGACGAGATCTTGGATGACTTCCTAAGCTAGCGCTTTCGCGGCCTCGTTGGCGACCGAGTTGTTTTGCGATTCGGTTGTTCTGCAACTTGAATACGAGCGTATGATGCGCGCTGACTCCCAAAAGGGTCGGCGCGCTTGCATTCATCGGAAGTACAAAACACGGTTTTGTCAATCAGACCCGCTATGTGCGATTCTATTGAGCTTATTAGTTACATTCTATGCACGACAGAAATAATCGCGAACGTTTGCGCAGGTGAGAAAAAACGACTCTCCGAAATGAACGAAAAAACGTAGTCTCAATCGCACATACCGGGTCTGATTGACAAAACCTGAAAATGCGATTTCGATTCTACAAACAATGCCACCAAATGAACTCAAGAATGTGACAGTATTGGTGTCCCCTGAAGAATTCGAATCTCCGTTTTCGGCTTGAGCAGCCGATGTCCTTGGCCGCTAGACGAAGGGGGCGCAAAACGAATTATAGCGGATGCCTGGTTATCCCGCGAGCAAAGAGTCCAGTGTTTCCATAAGCCCATCAATGGTATAGGTTTCTGCTTGCACGGCCACAGACAGTCCGCAGGCTTCCATGGTCTTCGAAGTGATAGGACCGATGCTCGCGCACTTCACACCCGAGAGCAACTCAGATGGCGAGGGCACGGTGACGCTCTTAGGGACAGCTGCATCATCGGTGGGCACAAACCCGCTGGAAGGCAGAGAAGCCAATCCAGAAGTGCCACTATCGGATGCAACGGCAGCACAGGCTTTATCCAGTATCGATGCGAAATTGCGGGCGGTTGATGACGACGTGAACGTGACAGCATCAACGCTGCCCTCACGCAGACGATCGACTAAGTTGAGGACCGACTGATTGTCGATTTCCGGCTCGACGGTGTCGTAGACGGGCAGCACATCCACTGTTGCGCCAGCTTCACGTAAAAGCTCGGGCAACGTGTTACGAGCAACCGAGGCGCGCGGAATCAAAACGCTTGAACCTGCGCCCACACCTTCATCTATCAGCATCTTCGCAGCCGACTCGGCAACGAATTGCTGCGGCACGGCATCGGCCCGCAAACCGGTGCGCTGCAATGCAGCAGCGGTAGCAGAACCAATGGCAGCTATCTTCGCGCCCGCAAACGCACGTGCATCAAGGTGCAATTCGTCAAGCATAGCAAAGAAGCACTTCACCCCGTTCGCACTCGTGAACACAACCCAGTTATAGGATCCCAAATGCTCGATAGCGCGGCGGATGTCTTGCGCGGCTGCGGGTGCGGCAAAGGCAATCGTGCGAGGGCGAATCTCAATGGTTGGAAATTCCACTACCTCAGCACCCGCACGGCGAAGCTTCGCAGAGAGATCGCTTGCTTGCGCTCGCGTGCGAGTCACTACAACGGTCTTGCCTAAGAGCGGACGGTCCTCGAACCATTTCAGTTTATCGCGCAGCGAGACTACCTGCCCAACCACAATGATGGCGGGAGCCTTGAAAGCTGCTTTCTCTGCACGCTGCGCGATGTCCGCCAGTGTGCCGCAGAGCACTTCCTGATGCGGTGTAGTGCCCCAGCGAATCAAAGCGACTGGTGTGGATGCAGGACGACCATTTTCGGTCAGACGCTGACTGATTAGAGGTAAATCGCGTATGCCCATGTAAAAGCATATGGTGTCGGTCCCCTGCGCCAAATGCGCCCAATCGATGGTGCTCGATGCCTTGTCGGGAGTCTCGTGCCCGGTAATGAGCGTGACAGATGATGCCAGAGTGCGATGCGTGACGGGAATGCCAGCATAGGCGCATGCGGCCACTCCAGCAGTGATACCCGGTACCACTTCGAAGCGAATACCCGCATCGCGCAAAGCCAATGCCTCTTCCCCGCCGCGACCGAACACGAACGGATCGCCACCCTTCAAACGCACGATGCTTCGACCGGCACCTTCACGTGCGTTATCAACGAGACAGTCATTTATCTGGTCTTGGGTTACATGCGCCGAAAAACCCTTCTTGCCCACGAATATCTTCTGAGCGGTCGCTGGGACAAAACGCATGACGGCTTCCGATGCCAGATAGTCATAAATCACCGTATCGGCATGTTCCAGCAGCTCGCGCGCTCGAATGGTGATCAGCCCCGGATCCCCCGGTCCGGCACCTACCAAATACACGGTGTTTTCGTTTGCGTCCGTCATGTCAGCTCCTTTAAGGTTCCAAAATGCATAGCAGCATCCCAAGCGACAAGGCTCGCCGAAATGCACGCCTGTGATGAAGTATTACTTTTCCTGCATCAACAACGGTGAATGGACCAAACGGCCATCCGTCAGCCCGAACAGATAGCGTGCCGCCTCAACGCATTCGAAATCGGAATTCTCCGAAACGCTCTTTTTCATGCGCACCGTGGGTTCGTGTAAAAGCTTGTTCACGATCGCACTCGTCGCCGCCTCTATAGCCTGCTGGTCGTTTGCACTCAAGTCGCCGCCGATGCGCTTGTACAGATGCTGCAATTCCTGATCTCGCACCTGGTCGGCCAGTTTGCGCATCTCTTTGATAGTGGGTGTAACAGCGTGTTCGTCAATCCATGTTTCGAACAATTGCACTTCTTCTTCGATGATAGCACGCGCCTGCACCACCGCATTTTGCCGCTGCTGCTGATTGCGAGCTATACGCACGTTCAAGTCGTCCAAATCCACCAGCTGCACGCCTTCGAATTCGCCGCATGCCGGATCGACATCACGAGGCAGGGCGATATCCAATATCAATAACTTCTTCTGAATATCCTGCAGCATATCAGGGGTAATCACGCAATGAGGAGCCGCCGTAGCCGATACGATAATGTCCGCTTTGGGAATCAGCTCGTCTAAGTGTCCAAAGGGCCATGGGTTGCCGCCCAGCTTTTTCGCAAGCGTTTTGGCGTGCGCGTACGTGCGACTAGACACGATGAAAGCGTGAACTCCGCGCTCGGCGAGGTAGGTAGCGGCAAGTTCGCTCATCTCACCCGATCCGATAAGCAGCACCGTGCGTTCGGCAAGATCGGGGAAAACCTCTACTGCCATGTCGATGGCAACCGTGGATACGGACACATGACTTTCGCTGATAGACGTGCGACTGCGCACGTGTTTTCCCACTTCTAACGCTTGACGGAAAAGACGTGAGAGTACCATCGATGAGCATTCGGATTCAAGGGAGCATTTGAAGGCCGATCGAATCTGGCCGATAATCTGCTGCTCGCCTAACACCATGGAGTCAAGCGAACACACGACTTCGAACAGATGCCGCACCGCATCGACTGCCTCGTATTGATAGAGATGACGAGAAAAGGCACTGCGCTTGATATCGTGGTATTCGCTGATGAACTCTTCGATTTGGGAGCGCGCTGCATCCGCGTCCTCAGTGTTGACGTAGATTTCCATGCGGTTGCACGTGGACAGGATAACCGCCCCGTGTATGGCTGGCTTGGCGCAGAGTGCTTTCAGGGCCTTCGGTAGGCGCTTTTGAGGGAAAGCCACCCGCTCACGTATTTCCACTTCAGCCGTTTTAAAACTCAGACCAACCATGAAAACCTGCATGCGGAAACCTCTCCCTGAATCCTAGATTCGAATCTGATTGGAAAACCAGGCCTTATACCCACTACATAGTATTCATCGAGCGCGAGTGCACATGCAGACGAAATAGTATGCGATGATGCACTCGGGGCACACTCCCTAGTTCGTAGTGATAGTAGCGCCAGTGTTCGTGCCGGTGGAACTTGTGCCGCTTGAAGACGTGCCTGATGTGCCTGTGGATGTAGAACTCGAGTTGCCCGAAGAAGACGTACCCGAGGATGTCGAGCCGCTCGATGTGCCACCGATGCTTGCAGCATTCGAGCCAACTTCGGTCGTTGTCGTATCAGTCGTATTCGTAATTGCCGATGAAGACGAGCTGGTCGATGATTTCGCAGAGGTAGTAGCCGTCTCAGAGACCTTGTACTTGCTCAAATCCAATTTCGATCCCAACCATTTCGTTTGAATCACATCGAGCACACCATTGTTGGAAATTGTCGTGAGCGCGCTCGTAATGGATGTTTTCAAGGCATCGTTGCTTGAGGACACCCCGATGCAATACCCGCTCGGAGTCTGTAGAAGGCCGATAATCGTCGCGTTCATATCGGCGCTATGAACCACATAAGACCCAATCACGGCATCGGCGGCCACATATTTGGCCGTGCCGCTTTGCAGATCAGAAAACGCCGTCTTCAAATCCGTCGTGGATTTCAAAGCATCCGTTCCAAATTGGTTCTGCACGGTCCAAGCGCTCATGGAAGAAGCCTGGGCCTCAATGCCTGTCGCGGTTGATGTGGGCATCGCCGTGCTAGATGACGTGGCGAAAAGCGCGACGCCTGTCTGCACGTAAGGATTCGACAACCAACATTTCGTGGTGGTGTCGTTTTTGTCCATGCTCATGACGATGTCAACGGACCCTTCGGACAATGCGCTCTCCGGATCGCTGCCAACGTCGATTATCTCCAAATCAAGTCCCAGCTGGTCGGCTATGGCTGCTGCAACATCCACGTCTAAGCCTACAACCTTGCCAGATACCTGCGCCGCAAAAGGTGCGCTCGACGAATCGACTCCCACGCGCAAAGTTCCCTCTTGGCCGATGGTCGGCGTGCTCACCTGAGCGGTCTTCTTTTCAGGCGTGTATGTCGAAGATCCGCTGGTCGACGAGCAGCCGCACAGTGCGGCTGAAAGTGCCACGACCACTGCGCATGCCAATAGATACTTTGCAGTACGCTTCATACAGGAATGCCTCCGTCTTTTTCTGTTCATCAAGGGTTTCGATTGAGGGAATGCGAGACCTCGCAAGAAACATAGAGAATTCTATCAGATATGGAATAACGTCGTGGAAACTGCTCAATATCTCAATAGTGGATTTCAGCAAAAGAACGCTTCATGACCGCGCGGCTGATAAAAGCTGAACAGGTCTTCCAAATCGAAGCCGAAAGATTCGCTCGCATCGTTTCACATTCCGCGGGCGAATGTGGTGCAATAGACATAACGAGCTCCAGCGTTGAGAAGCGCATCGGTTGCGGCGCAAAGGGTAGCGCCCGTGGTGAAAACATCATCCACCACTATAATGTCTTTGCCCATCACACTTTCCACCACGTCAAAACGACCTGCCATGTTCCTGAATCGCTCCGCGCGCGAAAGCCTGCGCTGATCGCGAGCTTTCGCAATCGAGAATAACTGTTGACATGGTACGTTCAAAAACCGCGCAACCTCTTGCGCCAGCTCGAGGCCATGGTCGAAACCTCGTCGTCTGCGAGCCGACGCACTTGCCGGAATATAGGTGAGCACCACGTTTTCCGAGATCCACTTTGAGGGCACAACGCACGCGATTGCAAACGCCATAGGCGCCGCGAGTCTGCGCTCACCCCCATCTTTTCGGAGCCTGACGATGCGAGCCGTGTCATCGTTGAAAAGCACCGCGCTTGCGCATTGGCAAAAAGGCATACAGCGCAGCCCCGCATCCTTAAGAGAAACCGGATTGCATTCGGTGCATTGATACAGACCGAAAGGCGCGCCGCACACAGGGCACGCACGCCAATAATCGATAAAAGGAAGATTCGACCAGCATGTGTCGCAGATTAGCTGCCCAGGCGCATCGCACACGGCGCATCTGGTAGGCCATAACGTTTCTAAAAAGGCCTGGCCCCCTGCATGCGCAATCGCGCTGACGAGCTGAGGCACACGTGACGGCGATGCCGCGCACAACGCCCTCGCAACATGCGTGCTGTTTGCTTGAAACGTGCTCGCCGCAAGATTTGAGGCTGTTGATTTTTCCGCATGCATGCCCAATGTGACCCACCCCTGGTATACAAGGGTAGAGCTTCGACCTTGCAAAAACCTTTCAGAAACCTTACGCCGCAAAAGCGAGGCGAGCACTATGCAAATCTTGTCAGTGCTCTCGGTTCATGCCAGCAAACCCGACACAGAATAAGTCCTTTTAGCGAATGACGCTCTCGGTCACCTGCGCGGTGGCATACTCGCTCACGTCCACGCTGATGGTGTGCTTGATGGGTGTCCACTTGCATTTCTTGAACAGGGCCACAATCGCGATGGGAATGTAAGTCATCATGAAAATCGGGAAGGTGAACATATAGCGAACCTTCTTGGATGTCGTCGTATGGATGTTGTCCCATTCGGTAAATGTGGTCAACACGGCGAACAAAAACATGAACAGCATGTAGTTGATGATACAGAAGATAATCGACGACGCGCTCGAAGCAATCATGATGCCCAAGGACATATACCCCATGCAGGCAAGCACCACGATGATGATGTTGAAGATGATTGACACGATGGTCAGCAGCATGCCCGGGGCAATGGTCATCAGCATGTCGAAGCATGCAAACTTTTGGCCTTTAGGATTGGTGAAAATACCCTTCACCAAACCGCCGCCGTAGCGACCGAACACCTGGTAAAAGCCCTTGGCCCAACGAAAACGCTGATTCCAAGAATCGCCAAACGTCGTGGGCTGTTCATCATAGATAACAGCCTTCGGAGCATATGCGATGCGCTCACCAGCCAGAATGCTTTGCGTGGAGAATTCGATATCCTCGGTCAGCAGGTGCCATTTCCAACCGCCGGCGTTTTTCAGCACGTCGGCCGCAATATAGAAACCGGTACCAGACACAGCACAGCTGGTGTTCAGCGTCAGGCGCGACTGGTTCAGGTATTTGGCTTCGCGCATGAACCACACGGCATATCCAGCTGAAATCCAGTTGCTGTCGAAATTCTTGGAGTTACGATAGCTCGTGGAGGCTTTGGCACCACTATCGTAGACGTTGTTCATTTCCCTGAAGTAGTTCACGTCTAACACGTTATCGGCATCGAAAACGAAATAGGCTTCGTAGCCTGCATCAGCATGAAACTGCTGGATGCGCGTGTACAGAAAATCGAGGGCATAGCCCTTGCCTACCTGCTCTTTGTTGAAGCGCTCGTACACATTCGCCCCAGTCATACGGGCAATATCAGCGGTGTTGTCGGTGCAGTTGTCGGCTACGACGAATATGTCGATGAGCTCTTGCGGGTAGTTCTGCACATGAATACTATGGATGAGATCGCCGATGACTGCGCTTTCATTGCGCGCCGACACCATGACGGCGAAACGGTGATTTTTAGCTGCAATATGCTCGGGCGGGTTGCGCGTGAGCGTGACGAACACGTAGTAAAGCTGGTACATATAGCAGAAGAAGAACGTCAAGAAGACGCAGAAGTTGAAGATATCGACGAAAGATATCTGTGATAACAACTGGTCGAGCACACCCACTCCTTTGTTTTGATTTGCAAACTTCTAGGATTATAGAGATTTTTCAGAAAAGTGCGACTGTTTCCTCCGTTTTGTCATCTTGCGGGGAGACTTTTTCACCTCTCTACTGGCAGTATAAGGAAAATCTGCACGCCTCCTCCATATTCATAGGGCATTTGAATCGAGTGCACTGCCCCACCATCCACAATTCCTGCATATTGAAATTCAGCAAAAGGAGAAATCACATGCGAAAGACGAAAGCTTCAGACAAAGATTCAACATGCACGCTTGTGCCTGAGCCTGCGGTGGAAGAAGGTGCAGCATTCGTGCTTCTGGAGAATATGGTCGTGCGCGTATGTGCAGGTGTGATAATCTAATGCAAATAAATCCACATTGAATCGAATATTCATCGGAAAGGATGGACATGGGTTACGAGATTAAGGATATCAACCTAGCCGACGCCGGTATGGATCGCATCCTGTGGGCCGACCGCGACATGCCGGTACTTGCAAGCATCCGCGAGCGTTTCGAGCGTGAAAAACCCTTGGCGGGCATAAAGATCGGCGCATGCCTGCACGTGACCACCGAAACAGCCAACCTGATGCGCACGCTTGCCGCAGGCGGTGCCGATGTGCACCTGTGTGCGAGCAACCCGCTGTCCACGCAAGACGATACTGCCGCGTCGCTGGTGAAGCACTACGGTATCGACGTCCACGCTATCAGAGGCGAAGACACCGAAACATACTACAAACACGTAGATGCCATCATCGACACCATGCCCCAAATCACCATGGACGACGGCGCCGATGTGGTCGGGCGCATCCATGAATCGCGCACCGACGCGCTCGCGGGCATCATCGGAGGCACGGAGGAAACCACTACAGGCGTCATACGCCTGCAGGCCATGTCCGCCGAAGGCACTCTGCGCTACCCCATCATCGCAGTGAACGACGCAAAGACCAAGCATTTCTTCGATAACCGCTACGGCACGGGCCAATCGACCCTCGACGGCATCATCCGCCTAACCAATCGCCTGCTCGCTGGGCGCACGTTTGTGGTGTCCGGCTATGGCTGGTGCGGCAAGGGATTGGCAAAACGTGCGGCAGGCATGGGCGCCAACGTGATCGTATGCGAAGTGGACGCCACAGCTGCTCTCGAGGCGCACATGGACGGCTTCCGTGTGATGCCGCGTGTGGAAGCCGCACGAGAGGCTGATGTCTGGGTCACCGTGACCGGCGACTTGAACGTGATCGACGAGACGTGCTACGCCACCATGAAAGATGGCGCGATTATCTGCAACAGCGGTCACTTCAACAGCGAGATTGATATCCCCTGGCTCGAAGAGCATTCCGCGAGCAAAAAGGCACTGAAGCCTTTGGTGGACGAATACACCTTGGAAGACGGGCGCAGCATCATCTTGCTGGCAGAGGGCCGCTTGGTGAACCTCAGCGGCGCAGAGGGACATCCGGCAAATGTTATGGACATGAGTTTCGCAAACCAGGCCCTATGCGCCGAATATATGGTGCAAAACGCTTCGAGCCTTGCCGCCGAATGCATTGAGGTACCAAAAGAGATTGACGACGCCATTGCGCGCGTAAAGCTGGAGACGCTGGGCGTGTCCATCGACACACTGACCCCCGAACAGGATGCCTACCTGCACTCCTGGACTATGGGAACCGTGTAGGACGTTTGCCAAACAAAGACGGGAGAAGCACATGAAGAAAATCGATGGCGTGATTCTGTACACGCTTCCCGACTGCCCTTTTTGCGAACGAGTGAAAACGTTCATGGCGCACAAGGACATTGAAGTGGAGCAGCGCGATACGTCCGACCCGAAAAATGCCGAGGATCTTGTGCGGATAGGCGGCAGCCGCCAGTGCCCCTGCCTGGTGCACGATGGCGAGGCGCTCTACGAGTCTGACGATATTATGGAGTACCTACTGAGTGTGATGTAGACGGGCCCTAACGCGCGCTGCATCGCGCTCGCGCGTCCGTAGCATAAGCCAAGCTGCATCGCGCTCGCGCGTCCGCAGCAGAGACCAAGCTGCATCAGCGTACCCGCAGAGCAAAACGAAAGCCGACCCGCAAGGGTCGGCTTTTCCGTTTCATGGAGCGGGTGACGGGAATCGGACCCGCGTTAGCAGCTTGGAAGGCTGCAGTTCTACCATTGAACCACACCCGCGTTTAATCGGCGCGAACCGAACTGCATGAAAAGTGGTCGGGACGACAGGATTTGAACCTGCGACATCCTGCTCCCAAAGCAGGCGCGCTACCAAACTGCGCCACGTCCCGCTTCATTGCAGCGAGAGCATTATAACAGACTATTGCCCAGCTTCCGATAATTTCTGACGAAGAACGCGCAATGCATTGCCTCGATGGGAAACTGAGTTCTTCTTATCCTGCCCCACTTGCGCTATGGTCGTCTTCCCGTCAAAGCAATCAGGTAGGAAAAGAGGGTCGTAGCCGAAACCGTTCTCGCCTGCAGCCTCGCGTGCGATATGTCCTTCCACAGTGCCTCGCGCAACCGTTTCCGCCCCATTCTCATCTATAAAAACCAACGTGCATACGAAACGTGCCGTACGCTTCTCATCAGGCACATCGGCTAATTCTCGCAGTAGTTTCGCATTGTTTGCCGCATCATTTCCATCCTCTGCGGCATAGCGCGAAGAGTACACACCCGGCGCACCATCCAAAGCATCCACTTCCAGTCCGGAATCATCGGCAAGCACCGCGCTTTTGCGCAACGCACGGGCGGCATGGGCCTTTATGCGCGCATTGCCCACAAACGTGCCCGCATCCTCTACGGGATCCGATTGTATGCCCGCTTCGGACAGCGTTTCGAAATGCCAACCGGGAAAATTGAGCGCGGTTTCAATCTCTTCAACCTTGTGGGCATTATTTGTGCACAAAATGACGTTCTTCATCGAATGTCTCCCTCTGTTGGTTTCGTGTGCGACCGTCAGGCATGCGCCCCGGGTCTTTGTGCTGTAACTCCTGCGCCCGAGGCCGACTCTGGGTCGCGATGCTGTAAGTGACTTGCCGCAAATCTAATCGAATGAGATATGGCCTACGCTATCCATCGGACGTCGTAGCACGCGACTGCCAAATCGGCAGAACTCATCGGTATCCTCAGCAGTGCTGAAAAAATCATAGCGCCCTTCGTGGTCGGCAGGCTGCAGCGCTTCTTGGCGATTGAGTATCTCACTCACATCGAGCGAGACCTCCTTTGCCGAGCTAATCAGTTTCACATCATGGCCGATTACCGATCCAATCAATGCCTTCAACAAAGGAAAATGCGTGCATCCTAAAACGAGCGTATCGATGTCTGCGCGTCGCAACGGTTCTAGGTACTCTTTGGCAATCTCGCGAAATGCCGGGCGAATATAGACGCTGGACGCTCGTGCAGTGAAATCTTCCAGACGCCCCTCATCCATACGCAGGCCCTGTTCGGCTATTTCCACAAAACGCGGCGTTGCCGTCGAAAACACGGTGATACCCGCATCCAAATTCCTGATTGCCTGAGAATAGGCACCTGATTCTATGGTGCCTTTCGTGGCTATAACACCTACACGCCTGTTGTGGGTAGCATGCACTGCGGCGCGAGCACCCGGCTCGATCACACCGATGATAGGCGTATCAAACGTTTGCTGCGCGTGAGCCAACCCGGCTGCTGTAGCCGTGTTGCAGGCGATGACAATCATTTTCACACCGCGATCGATAAGCCAAGCGCATATCTGCTGCACATAGCCATCTACCTGCTTCTGGCTGCGCGGACCGTACGGACAACGCATCGTGTCGCCCAGATAAATCACATCTTCGCACGGAAGCTGCTTGATGATTTGGCGAACCACGGTCAGCCCGCCGTAGCCCGAATCGAATACCCCGATTGGGGCCGACGTATTGTTCTTGTTCGTTTGCATGAATACAGTATATCCCGCCCGCTCGCTAAAGCGAGGAGTGCTGCTGTATTTCCATTTCTCGAAGCATCACGGGGCACGTGGTCTGTATAGCAGGGTCGTCGCTGCCAACGATATGGCTGGCGATGAACATCAGAGCAGATTGCTCGCCCGCTTTGCTCAAGCACATGCACGTGCAATGCAAAAGAATCGTAGAACCCCCTTCGGTACAGCTGATGAGCACATCCTGTGCTTCTCCGGTATCGATAGCCCTGCGACATGCATCTATCGTCCTTAAGCGGTCTTCGGGTATAGCCCGCTGGACATCATCACCGCGATTCCCATACACACTGGCCTTGTTCATACCGAACAGGCGCATATGCCCTTCGTTCACGCGCACGATTTCCAAACGGCCATCATGGAACTCATAAATCGCATAGGCATCAGTGACTTCATTGAGCACGCGGTCGAACAAACCGCCCGCCCCCATGATCTCATCCACGTCCCCGGCGGTATACGTAGCCTTTTCCGGGTTAGTCTCCTGAGGAAGCTCGGAAATATGACGTTCGAAGTCTTCGTAGCGCATGGGGCGCGCAAAATAGAAGCCTTGGTTGAACTCACAGCCAATCGAGCGGAGGAACTCGTATTGATCCACAGTCTCGACACCCTCGGCGATAACGGGAATGCCCAGCCATTTGGTCATACGTAATATAGAGGCCAGAATAGTACCGACGCGACCACCGTTTTCGAAGCCCTCCATGAACTTCATGTCGATTTTCAATATGTCGACAGGGATGTCCTTCAGCGTGTTAAACGATGAATAACCGCTACCGAAATCATCGAGCAGGACTGGATAGCCGTATGCCTGCAGCTTTTCCACCGTCTCAATAAGCTGTGCGGCATTGTCCATGTAGGCAGATTCCGTAACCTCGATGCGAAATAAACTCGGATCGATGCAATGCTCTTCGGTCAGAGCGACAACCTGCTCGTAGACATAGGGATTGAACAGGCTTTTCCTAGAGAAGTTCACCGATATAGGCATGGGTGTCAGACCCTCTTCAGCTCGCTTCATCTGAATGTGACACACACGATCCCATACGTAATAATCCAACTTTGAAACGAATCCGTTGCGCTCGAACAAAGGAATGAAAACCCCTGGCGATATGACACCGCGACCCGGACGGTTCCATCTGACAAGCGCCTCAGCGCTTGCCGGATGACCGGATAGAATATCGTAGACTGGCTGCAAATACACTTCGAACTCGTTGTTCTGCAGCGCAGCCTCCATATTGTCGAGGATATCCTGCTCGTCTATGATGCGCTGGCGCATCTCATCGTCATAAAACGCCATATGACGGTTGTAGTCACCTTTTACCATCTGCATGGCCATACCCGCACGATCGCACATCTGGGTTATCTGCAGGTTGGGATCGTCTATACGATACACGCCGCTTGCCACGACAACCGATTGCGTCAGGCCCGCCTCTTCGAAGTTATCACGGATATCCCCCACAATAGCATCCATGACATCGACAGGAGCGACTGCTGAGTCAGGGAAACACATCACGAAATTGTCGGATTCCCAGCGCGCGAAAACACCGCGTCCCTTCATACGATGCGCCATGCTTTGCGCCGCAGCCTTCAACATACGATCGCCGGTAGCCACGGCGAAAAGCTCATTGACCAGCTTGAATTTCTCGATATCCCACCGTATCAGCGTGAAATTCACACCTTTACCGGCATCGATGAGACGCCGCGCCTCACGACAGAACGCAGATTGCGAGTAGATACCGGTCAGCTCATCATGATCAGACTGGTATTGGAGCTCTTCCATGACTTTCGCCTTCAGATGAAGCTCTTCTAAGTCTTTCTGGCTGACGACAGCCTTTATGCGCCATTTTGCGATTTCCGGCTCAATCGGTTTGCTCAAAAAGTCAAAGGCACCTGCGCTCAAGGCGCGGATTTCAGTTGCACGGTCGTTTTCGGCCGTGACGACGATAACGGGAATACCTTTCATGACCGGGTCATCGTTCATTTCAACCATGACCTGGTATCCGTCTTTTTTCGGCATCATGATATCCAAAAGCAATACAGCAATCTTGTTGCCCTCGCGGCGCATGATGTCGAGCGCCTGTTGTCCGTCTTCGGCTTCGAGGATTTTGTATTCGTCACAGAGAATGCCACACAAATACGTGCGGTTTATCAAAGAGTTCTCTGCAATAAGTATAGTTTTCTTTTCCATATCGGGTACACCCCATAGTAAGGATCAGGAAGCCTGGATTGCCTCTACCGCCATCTTGTAGGCGTCGGCCATCTCGTTGAAAGCAGCAGGGATGTTGTCATAATCCTTCGCACGCAGAAGCGCGACGACGTGAGAGGACGTGCGGTACAAGTCGGTAATGGAAACATTACCGCTAATACCCTTGATTTCATGAACGTGTTGGAAAAGACCCTCATAGTCTCCTCCGTCAAGACAGGCCTTTGCCGCCTGGAAGTTTTCGTCTTCTAAAAAACATTCCCAGAAGCTTCTCGTACAAATCCGCGCTGTCACCGCACCGACGCACGCCGTCTTCATAGTCGATTCCGGCCTTTTTCAGGATTTCCTCGTTCATTGCGTGACCTCTTTCGAATGTTGGCTCGCTCGCTATTCAATTTGGTGGAGGCGCGGAGAATCGAACTCCGGTCCATACTAGACAATCCTCAGGACGCTACAAGCTTAGTCGGCGATTAGTTTTTAGAACCTGCATGCTCGTCGACGAACATCGCCTGTTCCTAGTCGGTTCAATCTTTTTTCAAGCCATACCGACTACGTGCTTGAAAGCATCTCCCTAAAATGACGTCGCCGCAGAGCCGGGAGCCCACAGCTGCTTTGACGTGCAGCTATAAATTAAGCTGCAAGGGCGTACTGCCCAGAGTAATTCTTTTTGTCAATTAAATTTGACTGTACCCCTGTTTATCGTGGCGAGGAGACCACGGCCTGCTTCCCAATTCAAACCTACCATGTCGAAACCAGTCGCCCCCCTATACATCGATATCGAACAACCGAGAGGGTTTTGGCCCACCTTTTCAAAGTGCGCTACTAGCATTTGATGCTGCTTACTAGTTTAGGCTATGGACGACCTCGAAACAAGCAGAAAGGCGTAAAAGAAATGATACTGAGGGAAAAGGTGCCATATCGAAGATAACCGCATGTGAGCGCACTTGAAACAGCATGCCGAACAAGGCTTCAGCACACGAGGAGATGCATGAGGATAATCTACAATCAAAAGTGTTTGGAAAGATGCTAAAAAAAAGCGCGCCGCCCGAAGACGACGCGCTTGCAAACACTCTGCAGCGAGTTTTGAAAACCGGTGTTTACTTGTCGCGATCCGTGTCGCCCAAAGCAGCCTGAGCAGCAGCCAGACGAGCCAATGGCACGCGGTAGGGAGAGCAGCTGACGTAAGTAAGCCCGATTGCGTGGAAGATCTTCACGGAATCCGGGTCGCCGCCGTGCTCGCCGCACACACCCAACGTGATGTCGGGATTGGTGGCGCGACCTTTTTCACAGCCCATCTGCACCAGCGATGCCACACCGGAATCGACGGTCTCGAACGGGTTGCAGGGAAGCAGGTGACGCTCCAGGTAGCGCGGGATGAACTTGGATTCCACGTCGTCGCGGCTGAAGCCGAACGTGGTCTGGGTCAGGTCGTTGGTGCCGAAACTAAAGAAGTCAGCATGCTTGGCAATCTGATCAGCGGTGATGGCAGCGCGAGGCAACTCGATCATCGTGCCGATCTGAATGTTCAGCTCAACGCCCTCTTCCTCGGAAACCTCGGCGATGACTTTTTCGCTCTCGTCGCGCAACTGTTCAATCTCGGTTTCGAGCGCAACCAAAGGAATCATGATTTCGGGGCAAGGATTCAAACCCTGCTTCTTTAACTGAGCAGCAGCACTGGCGATAGCACGCACTTGCATGGCAGCAAGCTCGGGGAACAAGATAGCCAGACGGCAACCACGCAGACCCAGCATCGGGTTCGCTTCGCTCATAGCATCAATCTGAGCCATGAGCATACGCTTTGCGGCGATTTCGTCAG
The DNA here is from genome assembly GCA_023394615.1 of Actinomycetes bacterium. Lineage (GTDB taxonomy): Bacteria > Actinomycetota > Coriobacteriia > Coriobacteriales > Eggerthellaceae > JAEXAI01. Next base: position 43,537 of record JAEXAI010000017.1, read on the forward strand.
CAGGAGCACCGTTGTCCTCCATGTGGGCGATTTCCACGTCCAGCGCACGAGGGCTATCCAAGAACTCATGCAGCGGCGGATCAAGCAGGCGCACGATAACCGGCAGCCCGTCCATCGCCTTGAACATTCCCAGGAAGTCTCCGGTCTGAGCGGCCAACAAATCCGCCAACGCCTTTTCGCGGATTTCCGGGTCCTCGTTCAAGATGAAAGTCTGGATGATCTGCTTGCGATCGCCCAAGAACATATGCTCGGTACGGCACAAACCAATGCCCTCGGCACCGAAATCGCGCGAAAGCTGAGCATCCTCGGGGTTGTCGGCATTAGCACGTACACCCATAGTGCGGAACTCGTCGGCCCATTCCAAAATGGTGTCCAAGTCGCCCGTCATCTCGGGCATGACCAGCTCGACTGCACCCAGCACCACAATGCCGATTGTACCGTCGATGGAAATCATGTCACCCTCGTGGATAACCGTGTCAGTACCGGAAACGACAGCTTCTTTCTTGTCGGCATCAATCTTGAGGGCCTCAACGCCGCATACGCACGGAGCACCCATGCCACGAGCGATAACGGCCGCATGGCTGGTCTTGCCGCCATGGCTGGTCAGAATGCCCTCAGCGGCAATCATACCGGCCAAGTCATCGGGATTGGTCTCCCAGCGCACCAGCACGCATTTCTTGCCCTCTTTCTGAGCTTCTACCGCATCATCGCTACTGAAGACCGCTTCGCCCACGGCAGCACCGGGGCTGGCGTTGAGGCCACGGGCCAGAACGTCGTACTTCACGCTTTTATCAAACTGCGGGTGCATCAGCTGATCAAGCTGCTGCGGATCCACGCGGCACACGGCCTCTTCTTTGGTGATGAGACCCTCTTTTTCCATTTCGATGGCGATACGCAATGCAGCCTGTGCGGTGCGTTTGCCCACACGAGTCTGCAGCATAAACAGCTTGCCCTGCTCGATGGTGAACTCGATGTCCATCATGTCGCGGAAGTGGTTCTCGAGCGTTTCGAATACCTGCTCCAGTTCCAGACCCGCTTCTTCCAAACCAGCTACATGTTTCAAGTCGGAAATGGGGCTGGTGTTGCGGATGCCAGCTACCACGTCTTCGCCTTGAGCGTTTACCAGATAATCGCCATAGAATTCACGCTGACCGTCTGCGGGGTTGCGGGTGAAAGCAACGCCTGTGGCAGATGTGTCGCCTTTGTTGCCGAAGACCATGCATTGCACGTTCACAGCGGTGCCCAGGTCGTTGGCAATCTTGTTCTGTTTGCGATACAGGATGGCGCGCGGGTTGTTCCAGCTGCCAAACACTGCCTCTATTGCCAGCTTCAACTGAACCATCGGGTCCTGCGGGAATAAAGCCACGCCGTTGCGTGCCAAGTCGGGGTAAGCAGCAGGATCAACGTTTTCGGAGAAAAGGACTTTGAACTTCTCAACCAACTCTTGCAGGTCCTCGGCCGTCAGGTCGGTGTCGCTCTTCACGCCACGGGCGTTCTTCATCACCGTGATGGCGTTCTCGAACATATCGCCGTCCAAGCCCATAACCACGTTGGAGAACATTTGAATGAAGCGGCGATAGGAATCCCACGCGAAGCGGGGATTTTCGGTCTGCTTGATAAGGCCGTTGATGGACTCATCGTTGAGACCTAGGTTCAAAACCGTGTCCATCATGCCCGGCATGGACATAGGAGCGCCGGAGCGCACGGAAACCAGCAACGGGTCGGCAGAATCGCCGATTTGTTTGCCGATACGATTTTCCAAATCGACGCGATACTCATGAATGGTATCAAGTGCGCCATCAGGCCAGGCATTGCCGGCGTTGGCGTACTCCATGCATGTTTGGCACGAGATCGTGAATCCCGGAGGCACCGGCAGGCCGATGTTCGCCATTTCGGCGAGATTCGCACCTTTTCCACCCAAGATGGGTTTCATGTTGGTATTGCCTTCGGTTACGTTCTTGCCGTTCGCATCCTTGCCGAATGCGTAAACGCGCTTCACTTCTTCAGTCACCTTTTTCTCCTTAAATGCGACGTTCAGTTCACGTCATCCGCGGTGGATTCCGATATGTTAAAGCTTTTTTCGCGGGTGAGCGGTCTTATAATAACGCATAATTTCTTGAGCGGTTTCCTCAACGGCGCGATTATCGGTGTGAATGACGATACAGCCCAATTTGCGCATTAAAGACCGCGCTTTCTCCAAATCTTCCTCAACTAATTCGGGGTTAACATAGGAAAGCGCAACCCCCCAAGCGTTGCCTAAACGTCTCTTTCTGATATCTACCAGTATATCGGCGGTGGTCATCAAGCCGAATATTCGAGACGGTTCGACATCGAATATTTCACGGGGTGGGTCGGTGTCCAAATCCAATGGCACGTTCGCCACACGGTATCCCTGCTGCGACAAATAGATGGACGTAGGCGTCTTGCTCGAGCGCGACACGCCCAAAAGCACGATGTCGGCGAAAGGAAGGTCCTGCGGGTTGCGCCCGTCATCGTGGGCGATGGTGAATTCCATCGCGGCGATGCGGCGAAAGTAATTCTCGTCTGTAATGTGCACTTCACCGGGGATAACAAGAGGTTTTTTACCGCTGACCTGCGATATTGCATCAATTGCAGCACTCATCAGATCTACTGCGAGCACATTGGGATGCGTTTGCAGATAGTAGTCCAAATCATCGTGGATGCTTTTATCTACCAGCGTGAAGAACACGACGAGACGATTGTCGTCGTAGAGCTTTTCGTGATAGAGGGCATGCATGTCCAGAAAATCCTCGATTTCCTTCGATGATCGCACGTTGGAAAGCGTCTCGATATTAGGATCGGTCACGCCAAACTGGCTGGCCGCTGCCTGCGCGATGGTACGCGCGGTTATCCCCACCGAATCGCTGATGATGTGGATGGTGGGGATGGTGGTTTCGTTTTCGCTGACATTGAACGTCATGGTCATACCTTCGTATCCAACGCCGCAGTTAGGCTTTCGCAAGCTTGCCGAAGTCGGCCACATCGGTGAACACCGACACGAACCGGTTCAAAAGCCGCAAGCGATTGTCGCGCAGGGCCGTATCTTCATCCATAATCATCACCGCATCGAAGAAACCATCGATTGGGCCGCGCAGACCCGCTAGGCTCTTGAGCGCTTGAGCATAATCGCCGCCATCCAAAAGATTGGGGATGGTGCTTTCCGCTTGATCGACGGCAGCGTTTAGCGCCGCCTCTGCCTCTCCCATGATGCTCTCGTCCACTTCGGTACCCAGTTTCGCATCACGCAAGTTGTTCGCACGGTCGTAGGCCGTAGCCAAATCCAGCATGACTTCGGGCATGTCAGCGCGAGCCGCTTCCAGAGCACGCGTACGTGCCACGATAGTCGCCGGTTCACTGACCCCTGCTGCTAAAACAGCATCGATGGCGTCAGCCGTGCAGCCTTCGTCGCGCAGTTTCACTTTCGTGCGCGTCACAAAAAAGTCGCTTATCTCGACGCGTATCTTCGCACGGTCGAACTCGATGTCCGAAAAGCCATCGAGTGCGCAGTCTATGGCCGCATCCAAAGACACGGATAGACCGTCGACGAGCATGTTCACGATGCCGATGGCGCTGCGGCGCAGCGCGAAGGGGTCAGACGAGCCGGTCGGCCCCTGCCCCACAGCTATGAGCCCGCAGATGGTATCGAGCTTATCTGCAAGAGCAACCAGTTTTCCTACCGTGCTCTCAGGTGCATCGTCACCGGCAAAACGCGGGCGGTAATGCTGCTCGATAGCGCAGGCCACCTGCTCGTTTTCGCCCGCTGCACGCGCATAGTAGGAACCCATCACGCCCTGGACGCTGGTAAACTCGATAACGGCGTTAGTGACCAAGTCGGCTTTGCACAGATACGCCGCACGCTCCAAGTCAGCCGCGTCTTGCTGGGCCAACCCTGCGTCGATTGCCAGATGCTTCGCCAGTTTCACCAAGCGCTCGGTTTTGTCCTTGACCGTGCCTAGGGATTCCTGGAAGACCACTTCATCCAAACGATTCACATAGGATTCCAGAGGCTTTTTCAGATCCTCTTCATAGAAGAACTTCGCATCGTCCAAACGCGCGCGCACAACGCGCTCGTTTCCGTCGATGATGGTGTCGTTGCAGGCCGGATTGCCGTTGCTCACTATGATGAATCGGTTCGTCAGTTTGCCGTCATTGTCATAGAGCGGGAAATAGCGCTGATGCATCAACATGGCATCCACGATGATTTCTTCGGGCACCTGCAAGAATTCTTCGTCGAACACGCCAACCAGCGGCGTGGGATGCTCGCCTAAGTTCACAACCTCAAGAAGCGTTTTGGCAGGCAGATCGGCTTTGCAACCGGTGAGCTGCTCTATGCGAGCTGCACCTTCGCGAATAATCTGCTCACGCTCTGCCTGGCTCGCCACGATGCCGCATGAGCGCAGCACGTCGCACAGATGCTCGGCGGTGTCCACTTCATGCATGCCGGGCGAGAGCACTCGATGGCCCATGGTTGCGTTTCCGCTTTGAGCTCCAGCGAAGCTCACCGGGATTATCTGCGTATCCAAAAGCGCCACGATCCAGCGTACCGGACGCACGAAATAATCACCGTAAGCAGCCCAGCGACAGCTACGCGGCCATTTCAAAGCCGTGATGAACCCGTGCAATATCTCAGGCAGCAATTCTAAAGCAGGCGTAGCAGGAACGTTAACGGTAGCGAACACGTATTCCGTGCCGCTCACCTCACGGCGTTCCAAATCTTCTACCGCCACCCCTTTGCCGCGAGCGAAACCGGCAGCGGCTTTCGTGGGCTTGCCTGCGTCATCGAAGGCGATGCGAGCAGCAGGACCCTTGTATTCCTGCTGTAATGCCTCGGTGGCGTCGGCCATGCCGTGAGCCATGACTATCAGGCGACGTGGAGTGGAAAATATCTCTACTGATTCGAATGCGATGCGCGCCTCTTTGAATGCCGCGGGCGCCAACTGCCCCAGTTGCTTGGTGGCCGAATCCAAATCGAAGGCCGGTATTTCCTCGGTGCCTATCTCGAATGCGAGTGTATGCGTAGCGGTCATGTTAGTTCCCCTTCCCCTCATCGACTTGAGGGGTCTCGCCCACCACATGTTCCATATAGGCGGCGCAACACTCTTTCACCATCGTGCGCACCCGCAAGATGTAAGCCATGCGCTCAGTGGCGCTGATGACGCCACGGGCGTCGAGCAAATTGAAGGTGTGGCAGCACTTCAGCACCCAGTCATATGCGGGCAGGGGCAAATTGGCAGCTAAACACGATTTCGCTTCTGCCTCGTAGTCATTGAAAGCTTGGAACAGAAAATCGGTGTTGCCAATCTCGAAATTGTACGTGCTGAACTCGCGTTCGTTTTCCAAATACACATCGCCGTAGGTGAATTCCACGCCGTCGGCGCCGCGCGTCCAGATGATGTCGTAAACCGAGTCGACGCCCTGGATGTACATGGTCAAACGCTCGAGTCCGTAAGCCAGCTCAACCGGCACAGGACTGCATTCAAAGCCGCCTACCTGCTGGAAGTACGTGAACTGCGTGACTTCCATGCCGTTGAGCCAAATCTCCCAACCCAGGCCCCAAGCGCCCAGCGTAGGGCTTTCCCAGTCATCTTCCACGAAACGCACGTCATGGTCGTCTGGTTCGATACCGATGGCACGCAGGCTGCCCAAATAGAGATCTTGGATGTTGTCAGGCGAAGGTTTCATGATCACCTGGAATTGGTAGTAGAACTGCAGGCGATTGGGGTTTTCACCATAGCGGCCATCGGTTGGACGGCGACAACCTTGCACGTAAGCCGCACGCCATGTGTCCGGTCCCAGAGAGCGCAACGTGGTTGCGGTGTGGTTCGTGCCCGCACCGACCGCGCCGTCGTAGGGCTGCAATATAACGCATCCCTGATTGGCCCAATAGTGTTGCAGGTTCATGATGATGTCTTGAAAAGTAGGCACCTGTGCACCGTCTTTTTTCAGAGCATCGTTTCGATTCAACATGGTTCTCCTTGATTGCCTGTTCTGTACTGCGATGTGTTGTGAACTATTTCAAGACGCCGAAATGGTTCAGCGGCCAGTAGATGAAGCATCCACGCCCGGTGACGCTCGATTCGGGTACCGCGCCGAAGTAGCGCGAGTCCGCCGAATTCGTTCTGTTGTCCCCCATCATCCACAAATACCCATCGGGCACGGTGTAGGGGTAGCTGATCTGCACGTTGAAAGCCGTCTGCAGCGGATAGCTGGGCAGAGCGTTGGTGTAAGGTTCGCTGAGCGCTTGGCCGTCCACATATACCACGCCGTCACGCAAATCAACCGTTTGTCCACCGATTGCGATGCATCGTTTGATAAGCGTGCGATTGGATACTTCCGGATCTTGAAATGTCACGATATCGCCAGGTTGCACGCTGCGGGCGTAATAGCTGACTTTTTCGGAAAACACCTTGTCATCAGTCATAATGGTGGTTTCCATCGATGAAGAAGGAATCTCATAGGGCGCTATCACATAGCTTCGAATGAGCCACGCGCATCCCAGCACGATGACGAGCATGACCAGAAAACTGATGACGCTATGGGTAAAGCTGACTCTTCCTTCTGGGGCATGCTGGCCGGAATCCATTGTGTCGTCCTTTCACGATCGTCTTGCGCAGAGCGCTTGCACCGCGCAGGCGATACGAATACCCATGATAACGCTTCGCTGCTATTCGCAGGCCGGTGTGGATAAACTCTTCAGAAATGCGCGCTCATCAGACGTGAGATTGGCGGTATCCAGCATATCGGGGCGACGGTTTGCCGTACGCTGAATGCTCTGCTCGCGCCTCCAAGTATCCACCGCGCCATGGTCGCCGGAGAGCAGCACACCCGGCACGTCCATGCCGCGATATGAAGACGGGCGTGTGTACTGGGGGTATTCGAGCAATCCATCGTAGAAGCTTTCGTCTACCGCGCTGCCTTCGTCACCCAGCACACCGGGCAGCTTGCGCACGACTGCATCGATGATGACCATGCTGGCAAGCTCACCGCTCGTCAGCACGTAATCACCTAAAGAATACGTGCGATCAGCCAGCGCATAGGCGCGCTCGTCTATGCCCTCGTAGTGACCGCACACGAACAGCAGACGCTCACACGATGCGAGATCCCATGCAGCAGCATCGTCGAAACGGCTGCCGGTCGGAGAAAGGAATATACAGGTCGGGCGAGGCTTGCTTTCATCTTCGGCGATGGCATCGTAGGCTTCGAATATAGGCGCGCACTTCATAACGAGACCCTGGCCTCCGCCATAGGGTTCGTCATCGGTGCTGCGATGTTTGTCATGAGTCCAATCACGCAGGTCGTATGCGCGAAAATCGATGATTTCCTTTTGCCGCGCGATACGCATCATGGATGTACCCATCACCGATTCGAACATCTCGGGAAACGTGGAAAGCGTCTCGACGATCATGCCTCATCATCCTCTTGCAGACCCTCAATCTCATCTGTTGAATCCAAGTCAATCAAGCTTTCGGGCACGTCTACCGCAACGCTCTTCTTCTGCACATCCACGCTTTTCACGAAAGCGTCCACGATGGGAATCATGACCTGATGCGTCTGACCTTGCACTACCAGAATCGATTGGGCAACCGATGACATGACGGAGTCGACGCACCCCAAATCACCTGCGGTTGCGTCAATGACGCGATAGCCTATCCATGATTCAGGGGATTCGTCATCGAGGGTTTCGGGCACATCGCTTTTCAATGCAAGGCAGTAGAGCCCCGCATAGCGCGATGCCTCCTCCATAGAGTCGATGCCTTTGAATTTTACCTCGTAGGATCCCGGCTTCAGACATCTGACATATTCTACCTGCGCGACATTCGGGCCTTTCAGCAAAGGCGGTACGAAATGGACTTGAAGACCTGCCGACAGCAAGAAAGGGAGGCCGCACGCGCTTTGCGCGACGACGCTCCCTTGCATACTTCTTGTTTTGGTAATCTGCGCGATGCGGACCCAGGCGCCCATTTAATCGATGAGCTCCACATCGACATGCTGATCCGAGCGCGTTGCCGCAGCACGGGTCAGTGTACGGATAGCCTTGATAACACGTCCTTGACGACCGATGACCTTACCGGCATCTTCCTCGTTCACGCGCATCTCAATCAAAATATCGCCGTCTTCGGAAACGCTCTCGTTAATCTCGAGATCGTCTACGTACTCGACAATCGGTTCGACCAGCGTACGGACAAGTCCCGCCAAATCTGCCGTTTGATCGGCCATGATTATGCTTCCTTGCGGGCGGTTTCGATCAAGCGGGCCACGGTGTCGGTAGGCTGGGCGCCATTGGCAATCCACGTGTCAATCTTTTCGAGGTCGAGCTTGACCATGGTGGGATTGACGCACGGATTGTAGCGACCGACTTCTTCAATAGGACGACCGTTGCGGGGTTTGCGAGAATCGATGACGACTACGCGATAGTACGGGGACTTCTTTGCGCCGTGACGGGCGAGGCGAATCTTGACTGACATGAAGATGAACTCCTTTTAATATTCGTGTACGGGACTGTTCGTCCCTTCGAAAACAGCGATTGAACATATTATAGGGAATCGACGTTTTGTGCAAGTTTTATCGCCAAACGCCCATAGAAAAGGTCGCGCGGGCGGCTATTGAGCCACATTACCGCGCGACCATAGTTCTAATGAACCCTCGTCATTGCGGGATCAACAAGCGAAAACTTTTCATCCACACTAGTTTCGCAAAGGAGAATCCCTCTGCCCAAGGTAGTTTAGCGAGTAGGCACTTCTTCATCCAAGCTGGCAGAAATCTTCCCCAAGATGGAAGCAAGCTGCTCTTTTTCATCTTCGCTCAGCATGCTGAAAGCATTTTCGGCATATTCTTTGCGATCTGTCGCCACTTTCGCTGCACGGCCGCGACCCTTGTCGGTCAGATGCACCAGACGTGCGCGCTTATCTTCTACATCCTGCTCTCGTTTTATGAAACCGTCTGACTCCAAGGTGTCGAGTGCCTGGGTCAACGACTGCGGACGAATGCCCAGCAGATATGCCAGATCTTTCTGGCTCGTGCCGTCCTGCATCACCAAAGCAGCTAGGATGCGGTTTTGACCGTGACGGCCCGAACCACCGTGGCACTTGTGATTGCCATAGCCGTGATCTGCGGAAGCATCAGGCAATGCAGTACCATGATGACCATGGCAGCCGCAACCCTTTCCTTCGTCCTCGCGTGGGTTGCCCTGCTTGTCTTCAGGACGGTTCTTCACTTTTGCACGACGACTCCGACGCATCAACACGGACACGCGTTGCAGCTCCAACATCAGATCTTCGTTATCGACAGCCATATCGAATCCTTTCTATTTCGGCATGCGCTCTTATAGTCTTTACAGCCTGCACATGCATTTAATCAGGTTATTGACTATTTTAGAAAGGTTTCTTAGTTTTTCAAGAGGATTTAGTAAGTACTCTTACTTTTTCACAGCTTCTTCACGCGAAATAGCATCCCACTCACATGCAGTGTCTCCGCAATAGCTGCCTGTCTTCGGTACCTTCATTCACTCAGGCAACGCCCGCGTGTGCCTTTCAACGCATCACCTTCTACAGATTAAGACACTATATTGGACATTTTTTTAATTATGTCCGTATTTCTATTTTGGACATAATTTTAATAGTGTCCGGTAGCCGCATTGCCGATAAGCCGCAAAAGCGCGCCGCCTACCGCAATTGAGTACCGACATCACTTTCAAAAGGGCCGTTTACCCAAATATTTTCCCTAATTTTTCTGAACAGAGTAGGATTGCCGTCAATCAAACCGGGGATTTAATCGTTCGCGATTCTCTTTTCGGTTTCAACTGCTTCATGTATTATTTTTGGTCAGTTTTAATGATTTGTGGTATTTCAGACAGCATTCGAACATCTAAAAGGAGGATATGGCATGAGTTTGCTATACACCGAGAAGCAAAAGGAACTGATCGCGCTCATAAGGGAAGTTGCAGAAAACGAGATTGCACCCCACGTGGCCGACGCTGATCGAGCTGGAAAATGCCCCGAAGAGCTCTACAAGTGGGGGTTCGATTTGGGACTGCATATGGCAGAGGTCCCCAAAGAATACGGTGGCTTGGGGTTGCCCTATGAAACGGTCGCAATGATATTCGAAGAGCTCGCTCGCGTGGATGCCGGTTATGCCATCACATTCGTCAGCACGTTCGTGGCATTGCGCAACGTTGTGATTGCCGGGACCAAAGAGCAGGGCCTTGCTTTCGCAGACGTTATCAAACAGCGCAAGTTCGCCGCCTTCGCACTCAGCGAGCCCAACGCTGGCTCCGATATGTCGGCCATGTGCACCACCGCAGAAGAAGACGGTGATTCCTATGTCCTCAACGGCACCAAGACATTCATCACCAACGGTCGCGTTGCATCCATAATGGTCGTCTTCGCGAAAACTGATCTGGAAGCCGGGTCACACGGCGTTACCGCATTCATCGTGGATGCCAAATCTCCTGGATTCAAAGTGGGTGCCGAAGAAGACAAGATGGGCCTGCGTTTGTCCAACACCACCGAAATCGTGCTCGACAACGTACGTGTGCCCAAAGAAAACGTGCTCGGCGAAATCGGCGGTGGCTTCAAACTGGCGCTGAACGCTTTGAACCTCTCTCGCGCATTCGTGTGCACACTGGGTGTAGGCATCATGCAACGAGCACTGGACGAATCGGTTAAATTTGCCAAAGAACGCATCCAGTTCGGCGCACCCATTATAAAACTGCAGATGGTGCAGCAGATGCTGGCTGATATGGCTGTGAAAACCGAAGCATCGCGCTGCTTGGTGCACAATACCATGCTCATGATGGATCAAGGATCACTGGTCCAAAAGGAAGGCGCCATGACCAAGGTATTCGTAACCGACGCGATGCAGGAAGTGACTTCAAACGCCGTCCAGGTACTGGGCGGATACGGTTACAGTCGTGAATACCCTGTTGAAAAGCTCATGCGCGACGCAAAGGTGTTCCAAATATTCGAAGGAACCAACCAGGTGCAGCGCATGACGATTTCCCGCCAGCTCGATAAAGAATACGAATAACCGCGATTGCGAAAAGGAGCGACTATGAAAATAGCGGTATGCATAAAGCAAGTGCCGGATACGACCGAAATCAAAATCGACCCGGTCAAAAACACCCTCATCCGTGCAGGAGTGCCCAGCATCATGAGCCCGTTTGACCGCAACGCCATTGAAGTGGCGCTGGATTTGAAAGACCGCTTCGGCGGTAGCGTCGTGGCCATCAGCATGGGTCCTGGTCAGGCAAAATCAGTGCTGCGCGAAGCGCTCTCCATGGGCGCAGACGAGGCCTATCTGGTTACCGATAGGAAATTCGGCGGATCAGATACCTACGCCACCAGCTACATTCTGGCTTCTGTGTTGAAGCACCTCGGGAACATCGACATGGTAGTGGGCGGCAAACAGGCAATCGATGGTGATACGGGGCAAACCGCGCCTTCCATTGCTGAGCATTTGGGCTGGGCGCGCATCGGACAGGTGCTTTCGATGGAAATAAACGGTGATACGGTGATCGCGCATCGCAAAATAGAAGAAGGCACCGAAGTGGTGAGTGCGAAACTGCCTTTGGTTTGCACTGCCACAAAGGAAACGAATAAGCCGCGCTACGCGACACTGGCATCGAAGATTGCTTCACTGGAAGCTGAGATTCCCGAAATAGCATTCGCCGACTTGGCCGACGAGATAGATGAAACGAAAATCGGCTTGAAGGGCTCCCCTACTCGTGTGAAATCGTCATTCGTGCCCGAGCGCACCTCCAGTGGCATCTACATCGAGGGTAATGCGAAAACTATGTCACACAAGCTGGTAGAGAAGCTAGTCGAAGCGAAACTGATGCAGTAGCATCTGCGGAAGGAGCAAGCAATGGATTTCAATGATTGCAAAAACGTTTGGGTATTCATGGAGTGCTTCCAAGGCACCCCAAAGGCGGTCGGCGCAGAGCTGCTAGGCAAAGGGCGCGAGTTGGCGGACGGGTTGGGTCAGGATTTGGCAGCAGTCGTAATTGGCAAAGACGTCGACGCGACCGTAGATCTTGCCCGTAAATCCGGCGCTGACACGGTATACGTGGTGCAGGGAGCGGAATACGAGAACTACACCGCCGATGCATACGGATCAGCCTTTCTGGCGCTATGCGAAGAATACAAGCCCAACACCATCCTCATCGGCGCCACGATAAACGGTCGCGACTTGGGGTCGAAGCTGGCCGTGGGCATGCACACCGGTTTGACGGCCGATTGCACTGCACTTTCCGTTGACGGCGACACCGGCAATGTCGTATGGGAGCGCCCCGCATTCGGCGGCAACCTTTACGCCCGTATCCTGTGCGGCGACACCCGGCCGCAGATGGGAACGGTACGACCCGGCGAATTCAAAGTTCCCGCACCCAAGGAAAATAGCGAATGCCAGATTATCCGCAAAGAATTCCATCCTGATACGATGCGCGTGAAAATCATTGATTTCATCGCGGATTTGGCCGAAGCGGGCATTCCACTCAATGAAGCGCCCGTGGTGGTTTCAGGTGGACGAGGCATGAAAGAAGCAAAGAACTTCGGCATGCTGCAAGAACTTGCCGACCTGCTAGGCGGCAGCGTGGGCTGTTCGCGCTCTGTGGTCGAAGAGGGCTGGCAGCCTCAAAGCCATCAAGTTGGGCAGACTGGCTTGACTGTGAAGCCCAAGATTTATTTCGCTATTGGAATCTCGGGTGCCGTACAGCACGTTGCCGGCATGAAGGATTCTTCAGCTATCGTAGCCATCAACAAAGACCCGCACGCGCCAATCTTCGACGTGGCGGATTATTGCCTTGTGGGAGATTTATTCGAAATAGTCCCCGCACTAATTGCGGAAGTGAAAGCCCGCAAGTAGCTGCGCATAAGCGACATCGACCGATTGGAGGCATGCAATCGTGCCAACCTACGATGCGCATCTGACGGTTTTCCGCCAGCGTCCGGCCAATCGTTGATGCATGCGACCGCTGATTGTGACTCATCCCTCACGAATCGGCGGTCGCAACTGCCGGGTTTAGGCGATTTGATCGCCTGATTCCCGTCCTCCTTATGAAAAGGGATCCGACTTATTCCTCTCGGGTCCCTTTTCGCGCTGCACTATCGAATTACCCGAAGAGGCGCACGCACCCATCACAGCTTATTCGCAGAAGGACACGTACGCCGAATCTTGCTCGTTGAAGGCTTATTCGCCGAAGAACTTGTTCTCGATAAATGGCACATCCATCTGCTTGCCGAGCCAGATTTCCTCGCCGATGGCAGCTTGCCACAGCAGCATGCCCAATCCGTTGACCGCCTTTAGGCCGCGGGCATGCGCGCTCGCGAGCAACTTCGTCTCTCTGGGATTGTAGACGGTATCGGCCACCGCCAGATTGTCATGTAGGTATTCTGCGGGCAGCACGCATTCATCCTGCATCGGCACCATGCCCACGCGCGTGGCGTTCACGAACACGGCTGAATCGGCAACGGAGGCTTGCAGTTGCGCTTTGTCATCCAAGTCGTGCAGCACAAGCTTGCATCCAGTGCTCTCCGACAGGGCAGCGACGCGTTGCACCGTCGCATCGAAGAACTTATCACGTACATTAAACACGTCGATTTCCGTCATACCATCGAGAGCAGCTTGGGTGAAAATAGCCGATCCCGCACCGCCTGCACCCACGATGGTCATTTTCTTGCCTACAACATCGATATCATGTTCTGCCAGATTACGCATGAAGCCCGCGCCATCGGTATTGTGACCGACTGCTTCACCGCTCTTCAAATCCACGCAGTTGACAGCTCCCATCAGACGAGCAGCATCGCTGAGCTTGTCACAGTACTCCAAGATAGCGCCTTTATGCGGCATGGTCACGTTGTAGCCGGAAAAGCCCAGCGCTCGCATGCCACGAGCGGCTGCTTCTAAATCCTGTTGCTGCACATCGAAGGCCAGATAAACGCAATCCTCACCCATGCGCGCAAACGACGCAGTGTGCATCGCCGGTGAGAGCGAATGCCCCACGGGTGTGCCAATCAATCCGATGGTTTTGGTATGTCCTGAAATAACGGGTGCATCTGCCATGATCAAAACTCCTTCTCGCCAATCCGATTCTCTATACGACCATTGTATGAACCGAGGTGTCGAACATTCATCACATTCATGCCCATTATATTTCAAAGCCTATTGCATAATGCTATAAAGCCTGTTCATAAGGGTTTTATGTCTAGATACTCAAGGGGGTTTCTGCCGCTGAATAATTAAGACGCCCGCAAACGGATGATTGCGGGCGTCTTTATATCACATACATTAGCTACTGTAGATCCTTGTCGTCGAGCAGGTCTTGCAAAGCCCGCATGTCGGTGGGACTCATACCCTGCATGCCGGACATACCCGCCATACCACGACGCCTACCACCGCCTTTGCCCTTCTTGCCTTTCTTGCCCTTTTTATTGTTGTTCGCGGGCAAGTATTGTTTCATCATCTTTTTCGTTTCGTTAAACTTCTTGATAACCTGATTCACTTCGGTCACATTGGTACCAGCGCCCGCAGCTATGCGCGCACGACGACTGCCGTTGAGCACATCGGGATGTTCGCGCTCTTCTTCGGTCATGCTAAAGATGATGACTTCCATACGGTCGAGCGCAGACGTATCCACCTGCCCGTTCGATAGAGCTTTATCACCACCGGGAAGTGCGCTGACCAGCTTTGACACGCCGCCGATCTTGCGAACTTTCTTGTTCATTTCCAAAAAGTCGTTCAGGTTGATGGAAGCACGCATCATACGCTCGGCTTGCTCAGCCTCGAGCTGGTCGGATTGTAGCTTCGTCGCACTCTCAATCAGGCTGACAACGTCTCCCATGCCCAAGATGCGCTTGGCCATGCGGTCGGGGTGAAACTCTTCCAAGGAGTCGGGTTTCTCGCCCGCACTGATAAACTTGATGGGCTTGCCGGTGACCTCTTTGATGGAAAGAGCACCGCCACCTCTGGCATCGCCGTCCATCTTCGACATAATCACACCGTCGAAATCGACTTTTTCCGCAAAGGCTTGAGCAACGTTTACCACATCTTGGCCGGTCATCGCATCGACCACCATCAGGATCTGATCAGGCTTCACCGCATCTTTGATGTTCTGAGCTTCCTGCATCATCTCATCATCCACATGCAAGCGACCCGCCGTGTCCACGATGACCACATCACGCAGATTGTCGATAGCATCTTGCACGCCCTCTTCGGCGATAGCCACCGGATCTTTGCCCTCTCCGCGATAGACGCGTACATCCATTTCATCGCCGAGAGTTTGCAGCTGATCGGCTGCAGCGGGACGATACACATCGCACGCCACCAGAAGCGGATTGTGGTTCTTTTGACGCAGCAGATAGGCAAGCTTGGCTGCTGCCGTTGTCTTGCCTGAGCCTTGCAGACCCACCAACATGATGACGTTGGGCATGCGGCTTGAAAGGGTCAGTTTGGAATCGGTGCGCCCCAGAAGCCCGGTCAGTTCATCGAGCACCACTTTCGTCACATTCTGAGCGGGAGTCAGAGAATCAAGCACCTCTGCCGTCAGGCAACGTTCTTTCGTTTCAGCGACAAACGACTTGACCACCTTGTAATTGACATCGGCTTCCAGAAGGGCCATGCGAATTTCACGCATGGCATCGTTTATGTCGTCTTCAGTGAGCTTACCTTTGCCGCGCAACCCACCGAATATGCCCTGCAGTCTAGTAGAGAGGTTATCGAGCATCAGTCATCATTCCTTCCACGCCACTTGAACAAGCGTTTGAGACGGCCCTTCTTGCGACCTTCGTCTTCATTTTCCTCTTCTTCAATAGAAGACTCTTCAAAAAGCTCTTCTTCATCGTCGACTTGCTGGTCGACCGTATAGTCTTCTGTGTCAGAAAGCTCTTCTTCAGCAGCCTCGGACTCGGCCTCGAAATCGTCTTCAGGCTCGTCTGTTTCGACGGTTATCCATTCGGATTCAGCCTCGATTCCATCTTCACCCTCAAGCTCTTCTGCATCTTCCGGTTCCGCGCCGATGAGGGCTGCAGCGAATTCATGCGCATCGAAATCCTGCAAATCGCCTAGCTGTTCGCCCACGCCTATTTTGGCAATGGGTAGGCCCAGTTCATGTGACACCGCAAGCGCGATACCACCTTTTGCCGTGCCGTCCAACTTCGTGACAATCAAAGCATCCAAATCAAGCGCACGGTTGAACTCGCGCGCCTGGGAAAGACCGTTTTGCCCCGTAGTGGCATCGATTACCAGTACCGTGCGAACAGGAATGCTCGAGCGCTTACGCACCACATTCACGACTTTCTGCAGCTCACGCATCAGATCATCGGATGTGTGCAAACGACCTGCCGTGTCAATGAGAACCAAATCGCTTCCGAGTGCTTCCGCACGCTCGATAGTGTCATAGCACACGCTCGCTGGATCGCTTCCGCGTTCGCGTTCCACTATTTCCACATCCGCGCGCCGCGCCCATTCTTCTAACTGCTCGATTGCCGCTGCGCGAAATGTGTCGGCACTTCCCAAAAGCACGTTTCTACCCGCGCTCTTCGCTTCGGATGCGATTTTGCCTACCGTGGTGGTCTTACCCGCACCGTTTATGCCCACGAACAGCACCAGCACCGGGTCCTCGTCGAATACGTTCACATCGCTCGTCGCGAAAGTGGCGGCTATCTCATCGGAAAGAGCATCCATGACCGCATAGGCATCGGGCAGAGCATGGCGTGTGGCTTCGTCGCGCATGTTCTCCACGATGGACATGGCCACAGGCGCACCTACATCGCTTAAAATGAGCGCCTCTTCCAAACCATCCCAGAAGTCTTCGTCAACATCAGGGCCACGATCCAAAAGCACGTTCATGCGTTCGGTGAACTTCCGACGCGTGCCCGACATGCCTTTTTTTACTCCCTTGAACATGGAAAACCCCTATTCTTCCGCGTAGTGCAGCGCTTTGTCCAAACGCTGGCTCATAACCTTGGTCACCCCATCGGATTGCATCGTTATGCCGTAGAGCACGTCGGCCATTTCCATAGTACGCCGCTGATGGGTAATCATAATGAATTGCGTATCTTCCCTCATGGAATCTAGATAAGAGCAGAGCCTGCGCATATTCGTGTCATCGAGCGCAGCTTCAACCTCATCCAAGATGTAGAAAGGCGTCGAACGTGTTTTGTACACCGCAAACAACAGCGCCATGGCCACCAGTGATTGCTCGCCGCCGCTCATAAGCGACATCTTCAGTATGCGCTTGCCGTTGGGCTGGGCATTCACTTCCACACCTGTGGTCTCAGGATTATCGGGGTCCACAAGGGAAAGCGAACCGGTGCCGCCAGGGAAAAGCACGCCGAATATCTGGCTAAAATTCTGGTCCACCTGATGGTACGTGTCGATGAAATCGTCCTTCATACGCCTGTCGATAACGTTGACGATGCGGGATAGCGAGCGGCGGGCAGCCAGCATATCGTTCATCTGCGTCTGCAGGTAATCGAAACGCGCTTTCAGCTCTTCGTATTCCGCAGCGGCATCGGGATTGATGGTACCCATGTTGGCAATGCGTCGGCGAAGCTTGAATGCCTGTTCTTCCACTTGAGTGCGCTGTTGTAGTGCAGGACGCTGCATCGCCGTTTCCAAGGGGGTGTCGCAGTCCTGCACGATAGTGTTCACGGCCGCTTCCACTTGCATTTCCAAGCGGCTTTTCTCAACGCGTACATCTGCGAGTTGCTGGTTTGCAGCGTCGAAGGTATCGTGTGCAGCACGCGCAGCAGCTCGGGCCTCGTTTATACGCGCGTGAAGGCCAGCGGATGAGTTCTGCGACTCTTCCGTGGCGTTTTCCAATTTCTGCGCGCACAAGCGTGCGCTTTCGGCGAGGGCCGCACATGTATCGAGCAGCGGGTCGATTCTGCTGAGCAGTGCCGTTTTCCGAGCGATGGTGCGCTCTGTGCGCTCCATCTGAGCCGCCGATGTCTCTATATCATGTTTTCGAGAAGCAACAATGCGCTCGGCATACGTGACGCGCTCAGCGCACGTGGCCGCTGCAAGCTTCGCATCCGCAAGCGCTGCGGCAGCCTCATCAGCTTGATGCCTGATGGGAGATATGTCTTCGCGCTTTTTGTCCAAGCGCGCCTTTTCACTGTCTATCTGGTCGCTTAATTGCTGCAGTTTCTGCTCGAGGGCCTGCGCATCCGGCTCGGCTTTCGCCAATGCCTCGCGCGTCGCGTCGCGTTTTACATCCAACCCTTGCTGCTCGCGCACCAATGCACCCAGTGCATCCGACGCTCGAGCAGCTTCCGCCTCAACCGAAGACTCTTGGCCCTGCAGTTGTGCTTTTTGCTGGCTCGCTTTCAAGCTCTCTGCCTGTGCATCGCGCAACTTCTGCTCACACAAATCGCGTCGCCGAGCAGCGGCTTCACGATCGGCTATCGCCGATTCCAAACGAATCCGCGCCGCTTCCAGAGATCGATGACGCGCAAGCGCGTTTTCGCCTTCAGCGCTTTTGCGAACACAGGTAATCTTGCCGCTCGGCCATACTATGAATCCATCGCGGGTGGCGCAGCACGATCCTTCATGTTGCCTCGACAGCGCCATTGCTTCCTCGGCATCAGTGCATACCACCACGTTGCCTAAAAGAGCAGTGACGGCTCCAGCCGCATCAGCCGGATACGTCAGGGAATCAATCAGCCGCCCATTGATGCCATCGAGTCTCTCACCCGATGTCGTGTCAAGGGGTACAAGGGAGACCTTGCCGGATTCACCGGCAGAAAGAAGACGCACAGCCGCACGGGTGGCTGCTCCTTTGTCGCGTACGATTAAGGAAGCTACATCATCGCCGAGGAGCTCATCGACCAGATCCTCCAAGTCCGACGGTGCCGATATCGCATCGACAAGCGGGTTCATACGCTGTTCGAAATCGCCGGTATGCTCCGAAATCCAAGCAAGCATCGGGTTTTCCGCACGTCGGGCACGCTCAATCTCTTCAAGGCTCTTCACCTCAGCGCTCGATGACGACCAGACTTCTTGAGCATGCTCGTATGCTTCACGCGCTTGGTCGCGCTCAACCAGTGCACGGCCAGCGGACTCCCGGGCCACCTCATCGGCTTTCAAAGCTGCCCCCAGGGCGCCTTTGTTCGCCGCAAGAGATTCTGCCGCTGCCGAATCAGCCTGCTTTGCCAATTCAAGTCGTCGGGAAAGATCTTGCGTCTGCTCCACAATGAGCTTCTCATGCGCACGGTTGCGGGCGAGCACTTCTTGGGTCTGCGCCTGCGCCGCACGCACACCCTCGATTTCCTGCAACGCGGCGCGACGATTGTGGGAAGCCTCGTCAATCTCGCCTTGCATGCTGCGCGTTTTATCTCGTAAGTCATTTGATTTTGACTGTGCTGCGTCTTTCGCGTTTTCGGCAACCGCTGCTTCTTTTTGTGCGCTCGCAAGCGATTCGACCGCTGCGGCAAGCTGCCCCTCGGCATCTTTCGAAGATTGCGACTCATTCTCTAGAGATATTTTCAAATCAGCTCTATAGCTTTGAGACGAGCGCTTTTTCTCATGCAACAACAACACGGTGGAATCCAATTTATCAAGTGATGCCTGCGCACGACGGTAGCGCTGAGCTACTGCCCCGGCATCCACACTGCGTCCTTGTAACTCAACCTGGAGTGCCTCGGCGGCGCTTTCAGTACTTGCGATATTCTGGCGCATGGCAGCGATGCGCTCATCGAATTCCTGCTCGCGCTTGCCCACTTCAGCCCATTTGCCTTGAAGCGCACGCAAATCATCCACGGCCAAATCCAGATTCAAATCAGCCAACTGCGCAGAAACGTCGCGATAAGCCATCGCGCGTTTCGCCTTGCGCTCAAGCGGCTTCACCTGACGTTCTACTTCGGCCACTATGTCCTGCACACGCGTGAGATGCACGTCCATCTGTGCGAGTTTGCGCTCGCTTTTCAGCTTGCGCTGCTTGTGCTTCAACACGCCTGCGGCTTCTTCAATGAGCGTGCGCCTGTCTTCGGGTTTGCCTTGCAGTATCGAGCTTAAATGCCCTTGGGAGATAATCGATGCCGTGCCCGTGCCCAACCCACTGTCATGCAAGATATCGAGCACGTCCATGCGTCGCGCAATCGAACCGTTAATCAAGTATTCGCTTTCACCGTTGCGATACATGCGGCGGCCCAACGACACCTCGGAAAACTCGATTGGCAACGTGCCATCGGTGTTATCGAGTACCAACTCGACTTCAGCCACACCTACAGCCTTGCGTGCGGAAGAGCCGGCGAAGATCACATCCTCCATGGCTTGGCCACGCAGATTCTTCGCGTTACGCTCGCCGAGCACCCATAATACCGCATCGGATATGTTTGATTTGCCTGAACCGTTCGGACCGACGATAGCCGTCACTCCCGGCTCAAAAGCGAACACGCTACGATCAGCGAAAGACTTGAATCCTTTTAAGACGAGCGATTTGAGGTACACGGTTTATCCTTGATCCTGCTGATTCGGTGCGGAATCCTTTTTGGCACGATGCCACATATGGTTCGTCTTGTCGTTTCCGCGTTCGGCTTTTTCTGCGGCGCGCTCGGCCTTTTCCGCTTTCTCGGCAGCTTTCACTTGCGCCTTTTCTGCTTTCGCTTTCGCCTTCTGTTTCCGCTTGCTTTCCTTGCCCGCATCTTGGATGCTCACATCGTTGTTGTTCATGCTGACAAGCGCGCTTTCCGCAGCCTGGCT
This sequence comes from Actinomycetes bacterium, assembly GCA_023394615.1. GTDB lineage: Bacteria > Actinomycetota > Coriobacteriia > Coriobacteriales > Eggerthellaceae > JAEXAI01. The sequence continues at coordinate 64,255 of JAEXAI010000017.1, forward strand.
TTCAGATTCCTTTTTCGTGCGACCGACACCGCGCGCCAGAGCATGCACGCCCGCGAACACCTGCGTGACGAACGTGCGATCGTGCGGCGGTCCTTGCGTTTCCACCAGCTTGTAGGTGGGCGTGATGCCGTCTTCTTGCAGCTTTTCCTGCAAAACACTTTTCGGATTCTCGGGCTCTTTGGCCATGTCTTCTGTCATGTTGGGCAAAAGCGTCGTGGCGACGAAATCGCGCGCTGCAGGCAAACCACCGTCAAGATAGAGCGCAGCCACAACGGCCTCGTATACGTTTTCCAAAGCGGAATGCAAGCCGCGCCTACCCGTTCCGCGCTCGGATAAACCGAATATGATTATGTCTGAAAAACCGAGCCCGTCGGCCACCTTCGACAAGGAAGCACCCGACACCAGCGACACTTTGATGCGCGTCAGGCCCCCCTCGTCCAGTTCGGAATAGCGATGAAACGCCTCATCGGCCACGATGGATCCCAAAATGCTGTCACCTAAAAACTCCAGTCGTTCATAGGAGTATTTGACAGGTTTGCCCTCCACAGCCGAAGGATGCGTGATGGCAGAAAGCAGAAAGCGCTCGTCATTGAAGCGATATCCGAGTATTTCCTGAGCGCGCGTCATCTTCTGCTGGCGCTCATCAGTCGTTATCATGTTCAAAACCCGATCCGTCTTCTTTCCTTTTTCGGAGCGCATCAAACGCAGCTGTGCATCATTGGGACCGTTTCAAGGTCCTCTGCGACTCTTTTACAAACATGCAAAGCCCTTTTCAGGACCTGTTCAGCCCTTTTCAGGGCAGCTATACTCGATTCTAACCTTGTTCGCTCTGCTCTGCGACAGATTGCGCTATTAAATCGGAAACATGCAGACGCGAAGTCTTGGCGCATGTCAGAATGCCGTTTTTCACGGCTGTGGCATTCGAGGAACCATGCCCCACCAATATGGCGCCTTTCGTGCCCAAAAGAGGTGCTCCGCCGTACGTGTCGGCACTGATGCTGTCCTTCAACTCCACAAGGCTACCCTTCAAAACGCCTGCCGCGAGCGTAGTGGCCACGTTTTTTTTGAATATGCCCTTCAATGCGCCGAAAATGGCTTTCGATGTGCCTTCAATCGTTTTCAAGCACACGTTTCCCGTGAACCCGTCGGTGACGATGACGTCATAGACTCCCAAAGCCACATCGCGCCCTTCCGCATTGCCTACAAACGTTGGCACCTTTTGGCGCAAGAGGGCATTGCATTGCTGTGCGAAGGCCGACCCTTTCTCGTCTTCCTCGCCGATGTTCAGCAGGGCCACAGTAGGGTTTTCCCGATTGAGCAATTGTTCAACGTATACGGAAGCCATCTGTGCAAACTGCACCAAATACTCTGGCTTGCAGTCCGCGTTCGCTCCCACATCGCACATAACAATGGGCTTGACCGGAGAAGGCACGATGCTGGCCATAGCCGGACGCGAAACACCCTTCAAGCGACCTGCGACCAACGTGCCTGCAGCAAGGCATGCACCGGTTGATCCAGCTGAGAAGAATCCATCTGCTCGATCATCGTGAATGAGCTTGCAGCCCACCACGATGGAAGAATCCTTTTTGCGGCGAACGGCCTTTACGGGATGCTCGGCCATGTCTATCTGCTCGGTGCAGGGCACAGCAGTGCATCGATCATGGGCGGCGGCGAAAGGCTCAACCACTTCGGCAGGACCGCACAAAAGCACCTCTACGTCCGCATCTTGTGCCAGAGCAGCCTCAACACCTGGCAGCACAACGTCTGCGCCCTCATCTCCGCCGACGGCATCGACGGCTATGATTGTTTTCTCGCTCATAAATATTTCTCCTTGATCTGTGGCTGCGTTCTGCAATCCCACCGATTCCGCACAGGAGCAACCGCACGTCAGCACTCAACCTGCAGCTGAGTCGCTTGCGTGCAACTCTCCTGTTCCCTTCTCGATTATAGCCATCAGAGAATGCGGAAAGACGTCAGCGGCATGCGCATACAAAAATCCCCCGAAACCCAAGGGAACCGGGGGATCCGATTACATGGACAGGCACGCCTATGCGGTTTCGATAACCTCACGGTCACGATAGTAGCCACAATTCGGGCATACGCGATGAGGCAGTTTCACCTCGCCGCACTGAGGGCAAACCGAACGTGACGGCGTTGCGATCTTGTCGTTCGCAGAACGACGGGAATGGGTGCGGGAACGACCCGTTTTGCGCTTAGGTACAGCCATTGTTATCTCCTTCTTGAAACGAGCAGTTCGCTCGACTTTCGCATAGTAAACACGCGAAGAGATATTCTAGCGAAGAGAACGCGTTCATGCAAGGCGTTTCCACCGATAATGCATATTGCACGCAAAAGCCCTTGTCGAGTTGATTGCCAGAGTTAGTGCAGGTTTGGTTAGGATCGGCTCGAATCCGAGTTGTCGTCCAAATGCAAGTCTTTCAAAACCGAAAACGGATTTGCGGCTTGCGCCTCCCGCTCTTCTTCGGCTTGGCGTTTACTGGCGCAATCGCATGTCTCGTGGTTTAGATTCACACCGCAATCAGGACAAATGCCACGGCAATCCTCGCTGCACAACGGCACCAGCGGCAAATCCACCAATATCGCGGCCTGCATAAGCGGGACCAAGTCGATGATGTTGTCGGCGCTGAGCACCGAGAATTCATCTTCCTCCATCTCATCGTCTTCAGGAGTACCCTGCTCGTCTATGAGAAAGTAACCCTCGATATCACCGAGCACGTCCACGTCCAAGGGATCCAAACAGCGGGCGCATGCCGTGCGACCCACGCCTTCCACTTCCCCGGTCACCAGAAGAGCATCGCCTGTGTTCGTGATATCCACACGCCAAGAAAGCGGCGTCTCAAAAGAATACAGATCAGGGCCTGCCTTCAAAACCGGCAGTGCATAGGTGCCAGAATACGACAAGCTCTCCGCAGGGGCGAAGAGCTCATGGGGAATTGCAATCTTCGTTTCTTCCATTGCACTCTATCGAGTCGGCGTGTTGCCAATAGAATTCGAGTTCAAACGATCGCGGCAACGACGCACGTTGCCCAAAAGGGTGTCCAAACTCTGCTCCACATGACCGAACACCTCGTCGGCGTAATCTTCAGCTCCGGCGCGCGTCTGGCGCTCCAACTCACGGGCATCAGCCATAATGGTATCAGCCTGCTGCTGGGAAATGCGAACGATTTCCTGCTCGCTGGAAATGGTCATCGCTTGGCTGCGGGCATCATCAATCATGCGATCAGCTTCCGCCTCAGCGTCATCGAGAAGGCTCTGGCGCTCGCGCACAATCTGACGAGACTGAGCGAATTCGCTTGGGAACGTATCCCTGATATCATCGATAATCTCAAAAGCAGCCGCCACGTCAACTTGGCGCAGGTTGCCTTTACCGAAAACCGGCTTGGCATCTTCCAAAAGGATCGAGAGTTCCTCGACCAATCCCAAGACCCCTGTTTCGTCCATGTTCGTCCTTCCGAAGTGCTGCGTTTTAGCTGCGTTTGCTCAAACGGGCCTCTGCCCGGTTCCAATCTTGCATATTTTAGCATGTGCCGCCATGATTCAAAAACCATGTTCACAACGCGCGCACATTTTCGCGTGACTAATCAGTTTAAGGCAAGTGAGCGCCCCCGGCAAGTGCTACTGGGGACTCTTGCAATCCAAGCCGTATTTTTGACACAGCGCCTCATAAACGCACGGTGACACAAATTGCGAAAACGGGCCACCAAGCGATGCAATTTCGCGCACAATGGAAGAAGAGAGATACATGTACTGCGGCGGAGACATGATGAACACCGTCTCGATTTCCTGCTGTAGCTGGTAGTTCATTGCTGTCATCTGGAACTCGTATTCGAAGTCGGTGATGGCTCGAAGTCCCTTCACCACCACATGCGCACCCATGCGATCTGCAAAGTTGACCAGAAGCTCATTGAAGGGCTCGACGGTGACGTTTGGTAAATCAGCAGTCGACTCACGTGCCAAATTGACGCGTTCCTGCAGCGAAAACAAAGGTCCTTTGGGGCCTTTTCCCGGAGATGCCGCCACCCCCACAATCAGCTCGTCGAAGAGCTGAGAGCCCCGCCTGATGATGTCAAGATGTCCTTCGGTTATCGGATCGAAGGTGCCGGGCACCAATGCTCGTTTCATTCCGCTCCCCTTTTTCCTTTTGTCTGAGTGTCCTCTGCCGCATCGTCGGCTGTTTCCGAAACAATACGAGCGTATCTGAAAATATCCACTATAGTAGCACCGTATGTCTTATGCACCAGCAGTTCTAATTCTAGCGTTTCAAACGGGCTGTCGTGCACAGGATTGCAGCTTTTATCATGTTCGAAGCTTATAAGCGCACCCTCTGCCAACATGCCCGCATCCCTCAGACGCACAAGCAGCGATGACGTCTTGCGCACGTCGGTCGCATACGGTGGGTCCAAAAAAACCAAGTCGAAAGGCGACGCAGCGCGCGGAGGCAGACGGCGCAGCACATCGACACGCGCAACGCTAAAAGTGCCCGGCCGCAAAAACGAGGTGTTCTGAGCAAGCACGTCCAATGCCGTCTTGTCACAATCGCAAAAGCACGAAAACGCTGCGCCGCGTGAGAGGGCCTCAATGCCCAACGACCCGCTGCCGGCAAACGCATCCAACACGATTGCGCCATCCCATGTGCCTCTCGCGCTCATGACTGTGCTCATCAGCGACTCGCGCACGCGGTCAATGGTAGGCCGCGTCGTGGACCCTTTGGGTGCTTTGAGGGGACGTCCCCTATATTCACCTGCAATTATGCGCATTTTGGTGCATTCCTTTCCGCACGATTGCTACGCCTCGAATGTTCGCGCCAGCTCGTAGCGCAATGCTCGGTTTTTTTCGCTTTCCAGATTCGGATCTACTTGCATGATGGCATCCGCATCGCCGTGCGCGGCTTCGATGATCTTCGCGTCTCTCACGACGTTCACCAACTTCAGCACAGATGCTCCATGCTGACGATTGCCTAAAATATCGCCTTCTCGGCGAAGGGACAAATCGTATTCCGCCAATTCGAAACCATCTTCTGTGCTCTCCATCGCCGAAAGACGATCCAGGGCCACAGGGGCCTTCGAGGATGATATCAAACAGACGCGCCCTGCTATTCCGCCACGCCCCACACGTCCACGCAGCTGATGGAGCTGTGCTAAACCAAAGCGATCGGCGTCCTCTATAATCATCGCTGTGGCATTGGGCACATCGACCCCCACTTCGATGACGGTTGTCGCCACCAAAACGTCGATTTCACCATTACGGAACTTATGCATGACCTGTTGTTTTTGGTCGCTTTTCATACGCCCGTGCAGCACACCGACCTGATACCCGAAAAAAACTTTATCCCGCAGGAAAGCAGCATAGTCCACGGCTGCTTTCGCATCACTGCCCTCTATGTCGCCTTCTGCTTCTATGGTTATGTTCGAAAACGCGTACTCGTCTTCCGGACTCGGTGCATTGGCGCTTTTCTTTTTCGACGCATCACCCTTCGCATTTGCCGAAGATTCCACCAAAGGGCACACCACGTAGGCCTGTTGTCCCGCCGCCAACGCTTCCCGCACCACGTCGTAAGCTTCACCGCGCCTATCGCGCGAGAACACCGCGGTCTGTGTGGCCGCACGCGTCATCGGGCGATGTTTGATATAGGAAAGGGTCATGTTGCCGTACAGGGCCAGCGCCAAACTGCGGGGTATGGGCGTCGCTGTCATAGACAGCACATCTGCACCATCCCCCTTTGCCACCAAAGCCGCACGTTGGTCCACGCCAAATCGCTGCTGCTCGTCTATAACGACAAACGTGCAGGCACGCGGAGCCACATCAGGCTCAAGCAGGGCATGCGTGCCGAAAAGCACCGAAAGCTCCCCTGACGCCAAACGCGCGAGAATGTCGGCTCTCTCCTGTGCTGGCGTCGATCCCACCAGCAACGACCAGCTTATGCGAGCCGCATCCAGCAGAGGGCCTAAAGCACCGGCATACTGTCGGGCGAGAACTTCCGTTGGCGCCATCATCAGAGCCTGCGTCCCCGAGTCTGCTGCTGCTGCTAGACCGAATGCGGCCACGACCGTTTTACCTGTGCCCACATCTCCCAAAAGCATGTGGTTTGCGCGCTTATCCGCAGCCATAGCGCGCAACAATTCGTCGCGCGCTTGCCGTTGCTCATCGCTCAATTCGAAAGGCAGAGCAGCTTTGAGCGCTTGCATGCTAAAGCCGTCTATCGCATGCTGGAACGGATGCGCGTCGTGCAGAGATTGGCGATCGCTTCTCATCAGGTGCAGCTCCAGCAAAAGCACTTCTTCAAAAGCCAAGCGCCTACGTGAAGATTCAGCATCGGCCATGCTTTCGGGGAAATGGATACCCCGCAGCGCGGCCGCCCTGCTAGGCAGGCGATACTTCATGCGCAAATCCAAAGGAAGGGGATCATCGATACCGTCGCACAGCTCAAGAGCGCTCGTCTCGAAACGGCGCATCCATGCGGTGGGCAGCTTCTCACTGGCCGGATGTACGGGCACGATCAAGCCATGTGCCTGCTCGCTTTCGTTGTCGATGACCTCCAGAAAAGGATTTGTCATGCGCTTGAACCCGTAGTCGAATTCCAGCTTTCCCGACACAGCCACGCGCTCACCGACAGAGAGCTTGTCGGCCAGCCAAGGCTGGCGAAAGCATGTGACAATCAGCGTGGAGGTGGAATCCACCAGAGTGATTTCGGTCAGCGAAAGACGTGGCTTGGGGGTTTTCAGTTTCACCTCATGCACATGCGCGGTGATAGTGCACGCTTCCCCGATCGGCGCTGTGGCTATCGTCGCCGTACGGCTCATGTCGATATAACGACGCGGATAATGCGTCAGCAAATCACGGACGGTCCTTATCCCCATCTGCGCAAACGCCTTGCTCCGTCCCGCTGACACGGAATGGACCTGCCCGACGGGCCCATCAAAGGCCAAAGTAGCGGCAAGGCGCGCGGAATCGGTATCACGCAGCGCCTTGCTCTCGTTCGTATTCGCCTGTCCGCCCAAAGGTACCGGAATTCTTACTCCACCGACATTACGATTGGGTAGAGCGGTTGCTCGCCGCGATGGGCGTCCACTTCCAAATCGTCATAGGTCGATTCAATGGAATCGACCAGAGCGTCGAAGCGCTCATCGGGCATATCCTCGCCAGCCAAGATGGTCAAGGTATCAGCACCCTCGGCATCCATGACGTCGAGAAGCTTCAGTGCGACATCTTCCACGTTGCTACCGATTGACTCGATAGAACCGTCTGCGATTCCGATGGTATCCCCGTCTTTAATGGGGTTGCCATGCGCATCTTTCGCATCTTTAATGGCTTTGGTCACCTCACCGGTCTTCACATCTTCCAGCGCGTCGGTCATGTCTTCGATGTTCTGCTGCATGTCCGCGTCTTGGTCTGCAGCGAACAGCGCAGCGAACGCCTGCGGCACGCTGGTGGTAGGAACGACGCCGCAAGGCTTCTGGGAAACCTGCACGCAACTTTGCGCCGTCATGATGATGTTCGAGTTGTCCGGTAGTATGATGACCGAATCAGCATTGACCATGTTCACGGCATCGAGCAGCTCCTTTGTGGATGGGTTCATAGTCTGCCCACCGGACACCACGTAATCCACGCCCAAGCTTTCCAGAATCTTGGCATTGCCCGAACCAGCAGCTACTGCCACAAAACCGAGCTTCTTGTGCTCGGATTTCTTTTCCTGCTCCAAACCTGCCGTGCGCTCCTCGCTTTGCAGCTGCATGTTGTGGATATGCACCTCGGCAATCTGGCCGCGCTCCAACATGTAATGCAGTACCTGGTCGGGAGTATTGGTATGCACATGCACCTTGAAATTCGGATTCTGGCCTACCAGTAACTCGCAATCGCCCATAGTCCCCAAATAATCCAACGCGGATTCGGGTTCCAAGGTATCTGAATGCACGAGGAATTCGGTGCAGTAGCGAAACTTCGAGCCAGCCCAGTCGTTAATCTGCTCGATTTCGACTTTCGGCGCGCTCGTGCTCTGGAAAGCGATTTCGGCACCCAAAGGTTTTTCGCGACCAATCAGAGCCGTCACGAAGCTGTCCAGAAGGATGGCCAATCCGTAACCGCCTGCATCCACGACGTTATTCTCTTTCAGCACCGGCAGCAGATCGGGCGTGCGCTGGACTGATGCGTAAGACTCGCTCACGATAAAGGTAAGTCCCTCGTCCAATTCCATCTTCTTTTTAAAAGCCTTGTGCGCAGCCACGGACGTGTCGCGCAACACGGTGAGTATAGTGCCCTCAACCGGTTTGCGAACCGCATGGAAAGCCGTGGTCACGGCATGCTCGAACGCATTGTTTATCGCAGCCAAATCGAAAATGGTGGAATCGGCGATTCCCTCGCACAAACCCCGCAATATTTGCGAGGTGATAACACCGGAGTTTCCGCGCGCGCCCATAAGCGCTCCGGTCGTGATCGCCTTGCGAATATCCTCGTGCGAAGCACCGATAGGCAGCTTCACCAAGTTGTCGGCAACCATTTGTATGGTCAGGGACATGTTCGTTCCCGTGTCCCCATCGGGTACAGGAAAGACGTTCAACCGGTTTATTTCGTCTTTTCGGGCGTCTAATGTGCTGCTAGCCACTGCAATGGCATTTAAGACGTCGCTGGTCTTGTAAAGTTCAGGCATAGTTTTCAAATTCTCCTCGATCAAATCGGATGTCGCATGTACGACGCTTCAGAAAAGCACCGCTATTTGCGCACCTTCACACCTTCCACGTGTACTCCGACGTCTTTCAATGGGACACATGCATATTGGGTCAAGGCGAATTCCACCTGTTCAATCAAGTTTTTTGAAACTGTACTGATATTCGTTCCGTATTCTATGACCACGTACAAATCGACGCGGACTCCTTCATCATCCGTGGCAACCACAACGCCACGACGCAAGCGCGACGCCGGAAGAATCTTCGCTATTCCGTCAATCGTGTTCGGTGCCGTCATTCCCACCACGCCATAGCATTGGAGAGCGGCCTTACCTGCCAAATCCGATAGAACATCGTTGGCGACATGCAACTCGCCGGGTATTTTCTGTATCATGTTTTTCCTTTCACGATACGTGCAACGCGCGTTTTCATGATCAGTCGATGTTTAAGTATAGCGCAAGCACGGTGCAGCTTTCATGATCTCCCTCGATGTACAAGTGCATTTCACAAGCGACGGTTTACCGCGCGCACATCACCCGTGCACATAAGAGCGGAGGAAATATGGATTAGACTGGACAATTCCCCTACCTATGGTATATTACGAAGGCTTGAAATCAAACATGCTTGCACAGGCAAGCCGAAACAATATGGTCTGGAGTGATTGTAATGTCCAAGGTATGTGAAATTTGCGGTAAGGCACCTGTCGCTGGTCGTAACGTGAGCCATTCGCATCGCGTGACGAACCGCATGTTCCGTCCCAATATTCAAAAAGTCACCATCAACGACAACGGACATGTCAGGCGAGCCAATGTGTGCACCAAATGCCTGAAAGCCGGCAAGGTCACACGCGCATAGCGCAAACAGTACTTTTTATAAACTAAAACCCGGTCCCCTAAAGGGAGCCGGGTTTTTTCGTGCGCACGATTTGCGGCAGAGCTCATTTGCCTTGATGAATTCCACCAACCTCGAGCAGATCTCTGATTTTGAACGTCTAGCAAATCCCTGATTTTGAACGCTCCCCAAATCTTGGACCGAGTCACTGGGCCTTGAGCAGCCATATAGAATCGGAAGAGCGGTTGCATTTCGGAAATTGGTGTATGGATTCCGATTGCGAGGTGCGAGGTGCGAAGTGCGAGGTGCGAGAATCGACGATTCACGTTTTGTCAATCAGACCCGCTATGTGCGATTTGAAAACGAGCAATTCTCCGACAGAATTTCGCCACCTGCGCAAATGCAGAACATCGCCTTGTGACATTGCGGAAAAGCCGGAATTTTCTAGCGAAAATCGCACATAGCGGGCCTGATTGACAATTCCTGTTTTGCAGACTCAGTAGTTCAAAAAATGTCTGCATCTGTTTTCATGTGTTTCTTTAAAGCGAAGCGAACACACTATTTCAGCAGGTTTTTGAAGTTAAACATCGAGGAAATATCATCGTAGGCTTCTTTAAGTTCCTTCGCCACGGCAATACCATCTTGGTAGATGGCGTTCATGTCGTCGGTTGTCTCTTGAATCTTGTCATAAGCCAGAGGGTTGTCTTCTTCGTCTTCTTCTTCCTCGTATTCGTCGTCCTCTTCGTCGGACTCCTCTTCGCCCTCTTCGTCCCACTCGTCCTCTTCGAACTCTTCTTCGAACTCCTCTTCATCGAGAAGTTCCTCATCTTCGTCTAGATCGTCGTCGGAATCATCTTCGGAATACTCGTCATCCTCGTCGAAGTCGTCTTCTTCCTCGTATTCTTCATCGTCTGAATCATCGTCAGAGTCGTATTCTTCGTCATCTTCGTATTCTTCATCGTCGAAGTCGTCTTCGTCGGCGTCGTCATCATCGTCGTCGTCAGAATCGGAATTCTCTTCGTCGTCGAAGTCCTCTTCATCTTCGTACTCTTCGTCGTCGGAATCCTCTTCGTCGTCGTCGGAATCCTCTTCGTCGTCGTCGGACTCCTCTTCGTCCCACTCTTCTTCGTCGTCGTCCTCGAGGTACTCGTCGTCCTCTTCGTCTTCAACTTCATCATCGTCGTCGAAATAAACGACTTCTTCGACTTCTTCGACTTCTTCGACTTCTTCAGTTTCGTCTTCGGCACGTTCGGCTTTGCGTTTTTTGAAAAACATGGCGTCTCCTACCCGCGGGTGCGTTCTTTCATCGCGCGCTCAACATCGCGCTTCGAATCACGACGAGCCATATCGGCGCGCTTGTCATAGAGCTTCTTGCCACGGCATACGGCAAGTTCAATCTTCACCAAATTGTTCTTCGCGAAATACATCTTCAAGGGAATCAAGGCCATACCGCGCTCGCGCGTGGCTTCCTGCAAGCTTCTGATCTGCTTTTTGTGCAGCAGCAGCTTACGGTTGCGATCAGGTTCAGGATTGGCAATATTTCCATGGCTGTACGGAGAGATATGCAGATTCATAAGCCACACCTCGCCTTTGCGCACGAGAGCAAAGCAGTCGGTCAGCTGGCAATTGTTTTCGCGCAGTGAGCACACTTCTGTACCTGTAAGCGCAATACCAGCTTCCATGGTCTGCATGACCTCATATTCGTGGAAGGCCTTGCGGTTTTTTGCAATGAGTTTTTCCTCGCGTTTCGGCACTTCTACATCCCCGGAACAAAGGACACATCAGCATCCATATCACGGATGAAGCGCACCAGCAACTTCACGCAGGCATCGATATCGTCAAGTGAAACGACTTCGGTAGGCGTATGCATGTATCGCAGGGGCAGCGAAACCAATCCGCACGCCTTGCCGCCACGTTCCACCTGCATCGAGCCTGCGTCCGTACCGGTCACACCTGGCTCAGCCTCTATCTGATAAAGAATCCCCTCAGCTTTTGCGGCCGCGACGAGGCGCTCGAAAACAACGGGGTTGATATTGGGACCACGCGCGATAACCGGACCTTGACCGCATGCGATGTCGCCATGCTTTGCCTTGTCGATGCCGGGATAATCGGTGGCATGCGTCACATCGAACGCCACGCATACATCAGGGTCGACACCGTATGCGCTGGTGCGTCCCCCGCGAAGGCCGATTTCCTCTTGCACGGTAGCCGCGCAGATATAGGCAGATTTCACATCGCCGACGTCTTTGAGCTTTTCCATGACGCGCGCAGCAATAAAGACACCTGCCTGATCGTCGAATGCGCGGGAAACTGCCATATGACGACCGAATTCCTCGAAACCGACGCCAAAGGTGACTGTATCGCCCACGCGCACCTTTTTCTTCACGTCGTCTGCGGGCATGCCCAAATCGATGACCAGCTTGTCGATAGGGGCAATCTTTTTACGCTCATCGGCCGGCACCAGATGGATGGGCTGGCGCCCTACCACACCACGCAAGTCGCCACCTTCGGCATGCACGTCCATGCGCAAACCGGGCAGAAGGCCCGCATCCACACCACCGACCGCTTTCACGCTCAAAAAGCCGTCATCGGAAATATAGTTCACCATCAAACCGATTTCATCCATATGGGCGGCAATGAGCACCGACGGTGCAGCATCATCGGTGCCATTGAGGCGCGCATGGACAGAGCCCATCACATTCGTTTCCACTTCATCGGCCACATCAGCCAAACGTTCGCGCACCAAACGGGCCACGTTGTATTCTGTGCCGGTAACTGACGGGGTCTCGACGAGTTTCTTCAAAAACGCTTTGTTTTGTTTATTCATGAAGGCACCTCCATTGCACCTTTTCGTTGTTGCGATGCCATTATATCCGAATGCCTGGGCTAGAGAGGCTCCTTCAAACGGAAATCAAGCTTGCGAGCATGCTCGGGCGCGCCAAAGAGCACGACCGCCACGTGCTGCCCCAAACGAAACACACGTCCCGAATCCTGGCCCGTAAGCTTGTGGAGCACCGGGTCGAGCGAAAAATACTCTGCGCCCAACGCGCGAATGGGCACGATGCCTTCCACCGTATTTTCCAGCCTTACATACAGGCCCTGTACCGACACACCAGAAATGATGCCCGAAAACACCGAACCAACGAAACGGCGCATGTATTCCACAAGCTTGAGTTCTTGGCTCTCACGTGCGATGGAATCAGCAATCCGCTCCATTTTTGAGGAATGGTCGGCCAGCCACGCCAGATTGTCCGCCTGCTGCTGAAACGTCCCGTCTCGCCCGTTTAGCAGCACCTTCAACATACGATGCACCACCAAATCAGGATATCGCCTGATAGGGCTTGTGTAATGACAGTAGGCATCCAACGCCAATCCGTAATGCCCCAAGCAATCCGGTGAATAGACGGCACGCTGCATGGCGCGCAGCACCAGAGATGATATGAGTTCGGATTCTGCGCGACCCCGCGATTGGATGAGTACTTCTTGCAAGGCATGGGGATTGCCAGCGAGGATGTCCGCCACCTCTACTGTGCGCGTGAGATTGAATTCCTGCAGCACCGGCACAAGCGACGCGAGCGAGTCTGGTGCAGGCGGCTCGTGCACGCGGAATATCGCCGGAATCTGCGAGTCGCGAAGCTTTCGTGCAACGCACTCGTTCGCCAGAATCATCGCCTCTTCCACGCACTCTGTGGCAGGCGTTTTACGACGCAAGGCGATGTCGACTGCTTCGCCTTCGCTGTCAAGCACAGCCTTGGCTTCTGTTTGCTCGAAGTCTATCTGGCCCGCTGCTACACGTTTGGCGGAAAGAGCCTGCGTCAGATCGTGCAGCGTCGGCAACAGCCGATAAAGCTCACGAGAGACATCATCGCCCGGACGATTGGGCACGCTTCGCCAGCCCTCGTCACCTAAAGCTGCCTCGATGAAGGCTTGAGCAGTGTCGTAGGAAAGCCGCGCCTTCGACACTATAAGCGAAGGGTAGATGTCAACGCTTTTCACCTGAGCCTGCGCGTCTAAAACGATATCGACCGTCATGGCACGACGTGTTTTATACGGAGCAAGCGAACACACATCGTTTGAAAGCTCTTCTGGCAGCATCGGTATAACACGATCAGCCAAATACACGCTCGTCGCTCGTCGCCGTGCATCCAAATCCACCGAAGAGCCCCACGGTACGTAGAAAGAAACGTCGGCTATATGCACGCCTAAGCGCCACAAACCCGAATCCAACTGGACAAGGGAAAGCGCGTCGTCGAAATCTCGCGCATCGGTTGGGTCCACGGTGAACACGAATCTATCGCTCAAGTCGCGATACCCTTGCGCAAGCGCGCCAGCTTCGTCCACCTGGGCAAAGCGCGCTTGATCCAAAGCAGCCTGCGAGAACTTGGTCTCAAGGCGATAACGCCCTATTAGGGTTTCAATATCAAGCCCGACCTGGCCTTCCCTGCCCAAAACCTCTTCTATCGTGCCCGTAGCGGCACTATTGCGCGAAGGGAACTGCGTAATACGTACCCGTACCACGTCACCATCTTGCACCTGCGGATTATCGACGCGCATAGTGAAAATATCATAAGGTATTCGGTGGTCTTCGGGAATTACAACGCCGAACGGGTCGGCGATCTCATAACGGCCCACCACGGTCTCATGCGCCCTCTGGATCACCGAGACCACACGTCCTGTCGGCTTTTCCCCTGGCTGAGCGTGTTGTTTTGCATTCTGTTTGCCGTCTTTGTTGAGGTGCGCCGCAACTATTTCCACTAAATCGCCGTCGAAAGCACCGCCTGTTTTCGATGCGGGGATAAAGAAAGAACCTTCTGCTGTTTGCACGAACCCATAACCATCACCGGCTATGGTAATCACACCGCGAGGATTGCTGCGAGGCCGACGGCGCGTATGCGTGCGCGATTTCGCCATATGCATCAGCGCCTTACGAGGAAGTGAGCGATTGCGCCGTTCCCACTGCCAAGGATTTCTGCGTGTCAGTATCGGCATCGCTTGCGGCATCTACTTGAATGTCAGGATCGATACCAACATCGTTTATGTCATAGCCCTTCGGAGTCTTGTACAGTGCGGACGTATAGCGAAGCGCGCCGCCAAAAGACAGCTCTTCGATTGACTGCACCGAGCCTTTGCCCAGCGTAGTCGACCCCACTATGGTCGCTCGGGCGTTGTCCTGCAAGGCCCCGGCCAGCACTTCAGCTGCTGCTGCAGTACTTCCGTTCACCAGCACGACAAGAGGTGCATCCGTGACCGTGGCCCCTGTGGCCGTTTTCGTGGAAAGGGTGCTCTTCGACTGAATCTCAACAAGTACGCCGCTCTTCACGAACAGCGAACCCAAATCGATAGCCTGCGTCAGATATCCGCCTGGATTGTCGCGTAAGTCCAAAACGTAGGATGTCGCACCCTGCGAAGCGAGATTTTGGATAGCTTGCTTGACCAACGTGGCCGAGTTCTGGGTTATCTGGGTCAGCTTGATATAACCCACATTGTCAGAGAGCTCAGTTGTCACATTAGGCTCTTTGTACGTCGCGCTGGTCAGCGTAACCGTGTATTCGGTGCCGCCCTCCGCATCCAGAGATGCTGGACGTCGCCATGTGATGATGACTTCTTCGCCCTCGTCGCGAGCAATCTTTTTCACAGCCTCTACTTGCGTCCAGCCGTTGTTGCCGCGATCCCCGTCGATAGCTACAACGTAATCACCCGACTTCACGCCCTTTGAAGCGGCTTCCGAGCCTTCGAACACGTCAACAGCGTATGCCTTGCCGTTGTTCTCGGAAAACAGCACGCCCACACCGCCGTAATTGCTGTTCGTGGCATCCTTGAGGTAAGCGGCGTAACGCGTGGAGTTGTAGTAGCGCAGGTAAGGATCGTCTGCAGAAGAAGTAATCGTGTTCATCACCGAATCGGTTTCCTTGCTCAAGTCATAGGACTCGATGCTGTTCTGGTCGATGATGCCCTGCACCTCTGCCACGCGTGCCGACAGAGAATCATAGGTATTGCCTGAAACCGTAAGGCCGGGATTCGTCTGCACACTCGCTGCACCCGCAGAAAAGCCGATTCTCTCGAGCAGGGCTGCGTTTCCGCGAACGGAAAACCCCGCCACGAAGGCAGCGAACACGCACAACAGGGCAATCAGCAACCTGATCACCCTGAAGTTGTGGGCCCTCTGTTCACGAGGGTTTTTACTTGCATTGCGCACCATAACGCCCGATTATCCGCCTTACCCGACTTTCATTGAAAGAAGCATGGCCCTCAGTTTACACCTTCAAGTAACGGCGCATGGCCAAAACGGAACCTAGGAGGCCGATAATCAAGCCCGCCAGCAGCAAACCGACGTAGATAAACACGTAAGACGAACCAGCGATGTCGAATGGCAGCCATGGGAGCGCCTCTTGCAGTTTGGGGATAGCCAAGCTGCGCAACAGCTGCAACACGACGATGGCCAATGCTGCACCGATGATGGAGTGCAAAGCGCCTTCCATCAAAAACGGCCCGCGAATGAAGTTGTTCGAAGCACCCACCAAGCGCATGATGGCAATCTCTTTACGACGAGCCAAAATGGAGAGCCTGATGGTGTTGTTGATAAACACGAATGCGATAAAGATGAGCAGCACGATGAGCGCGATGCCGATATAGCGCACGTAATTCGTGATCGTGAACAGCTTTTCAACGGTTTTCTGGCCGTATTTCAGCGAGTCGCCCGGATCGCTGGGATTGTCGCAGATCTTTTTGAACGTGGAATTGTCTTGAATTGCCAGCGCGATGGATTCCACCTGCTGCGCATCGGAAAGCTCCACGTCAATGGAGGCAGGCAAGGGATTTTGCCCGTCTAACTGATCGACGATATCGGGATTGCTGGTCATGGAAGTCTTGAAATTCTCGAGCGCCTGATCCTTCGTGGTGAAGCTCACCGAAGCAACGCCGCTCATATTCTCAATCTGGTTTTCCAGCGAATTGATATCCGAGGTGCTGGCATCATCGGCCACATAAGCCGTGATGGATACCTTGCTCTCAACCGAGTTGACTATTCCGTCAATAACAAGGCCGCCGACAAGAAATATGCCGATAATCATAAGCGACAGGAATATCGTGACGATGGATCCGAGCGCTGTGGAAAGATTTCGTGCGAATCCCTTCAGGGATTCTGTAAAGAAGTATCCGATACTAGACATCGAATCCGTACACCCCCCTATCTTGGTCGCGTGTGAGATGGCCTTTGTCCAGTGCGATAACGCGCCTGCGCATGTTGTCGACCATTTCGCGGTCGTGCGTGGCTACCAGCACTGTAGTGCCGGTGCGGTTGATTCGCTCGAGCAGGTCCATGATGCCGCGAGACGTTTGAGGATCAAGGTTACCAGTGGGCTCGTCGCAGATGAGCAGCGGCGGGCGGTTTACGATAGCGCGCGCGATAGAAACGCGCTGCTGCTCGCCGCCGGAAAGCTGATCGGGACGCTTGTTCAGCTTGTCCTGCAAACCGACCAGACGAAGCACTTCAGGAACCTGCGTTTTGATGACGTGGCGCGATTTCCCGATTACCTCGAGTGCGAACGCGACGTTTTCGAAAACCGTCTTGTTCGGCAGGAGTTTGAAGTCCTGAAAGACGCAGCCGATATTTCGACGCAAATACGGCACACGCCAGTTGCGCATGGTGGCCAAATCCTCGTCGGCAATATAAATATGGCCGTCAGATGGTTTAATCTCACGGATAATCATACGGATGAAAGTTGATTTACCGGAACCGGAATGCCCCACGAGAAAAACGAATTCGCCAGCGTATACCTGAACCGATATATCGTTGAGCGCGGGTTTGCTTGGTTGGGCTGGATAGACCTTCGACACATGATCGAACGTGATAACCGGCGTGCCAGTCGGCTGAGGAGCAGAATCGATGTCCAAATCGGGCAACGTGCTTGATAACTGCGCCGTTACTTGCCTGGCATGACCCGCTCGTGCCCCCGCAGGACGCCCGCTGCGCGCAGGTACCCCTTGGTTGTTAGCGTTTGTCACAGAATGCTCCGTTCAAATAGTGATGTACTGAGACGCACTGAATTCTAGCAGACTCCCGTTTTCGCTTTAAGCTTCTTCACAGCTTCAACAATGGCTCGAGCATCCAAACAGAAGTAAGCCATCAATTCTTCAAATGATCCCGATTTCCCGAAACGGTCGTCCATGGCCACGAATTCGCATGGCGCTGGGTGGTTTCGCACAAGCGATTCGGACACGGCGGAGCACAGACCGCCTATACGGGAATGTTCTTCGCACACGACAGCGCAACCCGTTTTCGCCACGGATGCCACAATGGTGTCCTCGTCGAGCGGCTTTATGCAAAATGCATCGATAACCTCGGCAGATATACCCTCTTCTGCCAGCATGTCAGCAGCGCGCAACGCTTGGTCTATCTCCACGCCGCACGCGATAAGGGACACGTCAGTGCCCTCGCGCAGCACATAGGCGCGCCCGATTTCCATCTGGGTGCCAGTCGCGTATACGGCTGGTAGCGAAGCGCGCCCCAAACGCACATACACGGGGCCCGGGGTGGCAGCGGCAAGCCGAATGGCGGATTCGGCCGCAACAAAGTCGGCTGGCACCAATACCCTCATGCCGGGCAGCCCGCGCATCAGTGATATATCTTCCAACATCTGATGGCTGCCGCCGTCGGGGCCCACCGATACGCCAGCATGCGTGGGGCACACTTTGACGTTCAAATTGGAATAAGCCACCGTATTGCGAATCTGATCATATGCGCGGCCCGTGCCGAAAACGGCGAAAGACCCGGTAAATGCAATGTTTCCAGCCAAAGAAAGCCCGGCTGCCACATCGATCATGTTCTGTTCGGCTATGCCGCAGTTGAAAAACCTCTTCGCATCTTCGGGAGATGTCTGAGCGAATTTCTTTATCGTAGTCGAACCACTCAAGTCGGCATCCACAGCTACCACGGGCAACCCTTCAGCAGCCAATTGTGCCAAGGTCTGACCGAAAGCCGCGCGCGTGGCCTTTTTCTGCTGAGCTTCTTTTGGTGTAGCGAACTTAATCATCGACAACCTCCTGGCCCTCAAGCTGTTCCAAGGCGAGCGCAAGCTGCTCTTTATTGGGGGCCTTACCATGCCAATCGACCTGGTTTTCCATAAAGGACACGCCTTTGCCTTTCACCGTATGCGCAACAATCATATGAGGCATATCGCCGCCTGCCGCTTTGCAACGGGAAAGCTCGGCCACAAGCGAATCCATATCGTGACCGTCCACCGTAGTGACGTCCCAACCGAATGCGGCGAATTTCTCATTCAAAGAACCCACCTGCACCACTTGGCGCACGTCGCCGTCTATCTGCAGGCCATTGGCGTCCACGATGGCCACCAGATTGCCCAGCTGCTCGTGAGCGGCGAACATGGCGGCCTCCCATACTTGGCCTTCCTCGCATTCGCCATCGCCTAGAACCGTGAACACACGCGCCTCGTTTTTCGCCAAACGCAAACCGCATGCAAGACCGGCGGAAATAGAAAGACCCTGGCCCAATGAGCCAGTGGACACTTCCACACCGGGGAGCAAACGGCAATCGGGATGACCTTGCAGCCGACTGCCCAGCTGGCGCAAGGTGGAAAGCTCTTCTTTGGGAAAATAGCCCGCATGGGCCAGCGTGGCATACAGAGCAGGGGCGGCATGGCCCTTTGCTAGAATGAAACGATCGCGTGTCGGGTCATCGGGATTTTGCGCGTCAAAGCGCAATACGCCGCCGAAATACAACGCGGTCAAGATATCGATGCACGACAGGGAACCTCCGGGATGCCCGCTTCCGGCCTGCGCAATCATACTCACGATATCGATGCGCATTTTTCTTGCCTGCTCTTGCAAACCTTGTGAATCCATGCCGTTCCTTTCAGGTCTATTGCGACACGCGCCAGCGATGGTAGCCTATGACGAATTCCTCTATATCGCCCTCTAGCACCGCATCAACGTTGCCGGTTTCCACACCGCTACGTAAATCTTTCACCATTTGGTAAGGATAAAGCACGTAATTGCGAATCTGACTGCCAAATGAGTTCTCCATTTTCTCACCGCGCAAAGCCGCAAGCTCCTCGTTTCGCTTCTGCTCTTCCAACTCGTAGAGCTTCGCACGCAAAACGCGCCAAGCGGCCTCTTTATTGTGCAGCTGTGATTTCTCGTTTTGGCAGGTGACCACAGTACCCGTGGGCACATGGGTCAAACGCACCGCCGAATCGGTGGTGTTCACGCACTGGCCGCCCGGTCCGCTTGAACGGTAAACATCCACGCGCACGTCGGCCGGGTTGATATCGATTTCTATGTCGTCGGGCAGCACCGGCATCACTTCCACGCTCGCAAACGTGGTATGACGGCGCTTCTTGTCGTCAGTGGGCGAAATGCGCACCAGGCGATGAACACCTATCTCGCTTTTCAGCATGCCGTAGGCGAATCGGCCGTCCACCTGGAAACTGGCCCGCTCGAGTCCGATGACATCACCGGGCACGAGGTCGAGCACGGTCACGTTCCAGCCCTTTTTCTCAGCGTAGCGCGCGTACATGCGATAGAGCATGTCGGTCCAGTCCTGGGCTTCCAAACCACCGCTGCCGGGATTCACCGTGACGATGGCGCTTCCCGCGTCGAAGCGTCCCGAGAACCACGACTCAATCTCGAATGCATCTAGCATCGACGCAAGTTTGCCGATAGCCTCGTCGACCTCCGCTTCGAATTCAGGGTCTTCTGCTGCCAAATCGGCCGCAGTTTTAGCATCCTCGAGCACGCCGCATGCTTCCTTGAAAGATGTGAGAGTGTCGCGTATGTCGCTGGCCTGCTTCGTGATCTCTTGAGCATGGGATGCGTCATCCCAAAAACCGGGTTGAGCGCTTTCCTTGTCCAGCTCGGCGAGCTTTTTTTGCTTGTCATCTATATGAAGGTAGGCATGCGCCTGGTCAAGGCGCTCGCCCGTGTTCTGTATGTCTTTTTCGTCAGCCATGCGCTACTTGTCTCTGTTGTGTCGGGTACTTCGGTCGAAAATGCTGTTGCGGCCTATGCCGCCCAAATCATATGGCTCAACCTCGTCAAGCCCTGTTCGCGCCATGGCATTTCTTGAATTTCTTACCCGAGCCGCACGGGCACGGATCGTTGCGTCCCACGTTGGCATAAGGGTCGTTTTTGTCCTTTTCGTAGGTGGTCGCCTTTTCTTGGGCGGGCTTGGGAGGCGCCGCCGGTACCCCTTGGGCATCTCGGGCTGCTTGCTGCACGCGTTGGGCCGAAGTCGTATCGGAATTCTCAAGGGTATCCTGAGGATTCGAATAGCTGACCTTGCCCTCGAGCGGACTGCGCTCTTCGGGAACTGCAGGCTCTTCGCGCTGCGCTATCTGCAAACGCAACATCGTGCGCAGGAAAGACTCGTACATACCGGCGGTCATGGAACCGAAAGCATTGTGGGCTTCGTTTTTGTATTCCACCAGAGGATCACGCTGGCCGAATGCGCGCAGGCCGATACCCACTTTGAGGTAATCCATGTCCTGCAAGTGGTTCATCCAACGCGTATCGATAATGCGCAGCATCACTTGAGCCTCAAGCTTCTTCATGATGTCGTCGCCTAATACCTCGCGCTTCTCGTCATAGACGGATAAGAGCTTGTCGGAAATGGTCTCGACCACCATATCGGGGTCATCCTCGTGGTCCATTTCCTCAACCAGAAGGTCGTTGCGCCCGTCTATCTCGGCAGTCCAGCGGTCCACAGCCTTCATGTCCCAGTCGTCGCTCGGTGTGCGGGCATCGCAGTTTTCCAGCACGATGGGTTCTACGCAATCATGCACGATCAGCGGTATGCGCTCGGTCATGTCCTTGCCGTCCAGAATCGCGTTGCGCTCTTCGTAGATAGCCTTGCGCTGCAAGTTCATTACATCGTCGTACTCCAGAACATTTTTACGTGCGGAGAAGTTCATCGATTCCACTTGGCGCTGCGCATTCTCGATGGCTTTGGACACCATGGATGCCTGGATGGGCATATCTTCTGGCAGGTCGGTCTTTTCCATCATGGCCGATACCTTGTCCATACGATCGCCGCCGAACAGGCGCATCAAATCGTCTTCCAAACTCAGGTAGAACTGCGTGGTGCCCGGATCGCCCTGACGTCCGGAACGACCGCGCAGCTGATTGTCGATACGGCGGCTTTCATGGCGCTCAGTGCCAATCACGCACAGGCCCCCGGCGTCGACCACTTTGATGTGCTCGTCGTCGGTCACAGCCTTTGCGCGCTTCAAGGCATCTGCACGCTCAAGATCGGTGGCTTCTTCCAAATCGATGCCCTGATCGTAGAGAAAGTCATCGGAGAGCACTTCGGGATTGCCGCCCAAAAGGATGTCTGTGCCGCGGCCTGCCATGTTCGTAGCGATGGTAACCGCGCCTACACGACCGGCCTGCGCGATGATATGCGCCTCATGCTCATGGTTTTTCGCGTTCAACGTAGCGTGCTGGATGCCGCGCTTGTCGAGCAGACGCGACAAGCGTTCGGAATTCTCGATGGAAACGGTACCAATCAAGCAGGGCTGACCGTTGTTGTGCCTCTCGGTCACATCGTCGGCCACTGCGTTGAATTTCGCTTCCACGTTGCGGTAGATCAGGTCGTTCTCGTCCTTGCGGATGAGCGGTTTGTTCGACGGGATGGCCGTGACGGGCAGCTTGTAAATCTCGCGGAACTCGGAATCCTCCGTCATAGCGGTACCGGTCATGCCCGAGAGTTTCTCGTAGAGGCGGAAGTAATTCTGCAGCGTGATGGTAGCCAGTGTTTGATTCTCTTGCTTGACCAGCACACCCTCTTTCGCCTCAATGGCCTGGTGCAGGCCTTCCGACCAGCGACGGCCTTCCATGATACGGCCGGTGAACTCATCGACAATCTTCACTTCCCCGCCTGCGACCACGTAGTCTTTGTCGCGATGGAACATGAATTGCGCCTTTAGGGCCTGCTGCAGGTGATTGGGCATCTGACCTGTTGGGTCGTTGTATAAATCTTCAATGCCCAGCATGGTCTCCACTTTCACCAAACCGGATTCAGTGGTGTTGATGGTGTGCTTGGCCTCATCCATCTCAAAATCGACGCCTTCTTGCAAAGAGGGCATCACTCGCGCGAATTTCTTGTAGGTGTCAGCCGCCTGTGTGCCGGCGCCACTGATGATAAGGGGCGTACGAGCCTCGTCGATGAGAATGGAGTCGACCTCGTCGACCACGGCGAAATGATGACCGCGCTGCACGCGTTGCTCGGCTTTCGTGACCATGTTGTCACGCAGATAATCGAAACCGAATTCGGAGTTGGTGCCGTACGTGATATCGGCTTTGTACGCCGGTACTTTTGCCTCGAGCTTCATGCCGTTTTGAATCAAACCGACGTTCATGCCCATAAAGCGATATACGCGCCCCATCCATTCGCTGTCTCGTTTAGCCAGATAGTCATTGACGGTAACGATATGCACGTTGTCGCCGCTCAGTGCGTTCAGATAGCCTGCCAGCGTGGATACAAGCGTTTTGCCCTCGCCTGTCTTCATCTCGGCAATCTGCCCATCGTTTAAGGCCATGCCACCTATGAGCTGCACGTCGAAATGACGCATGCCCAACGCTCGTTTGCTGGCCTCACGCACAGCGGCAAACGCCTCGGGCAGGATATCATCCTGCTTCTCGCCGTTTTCCATACGCTGGCGAAACTCACCTGTCAACGCACGAAGATCTTCGTCGTTGCGGCTTTCCATAGATGATTCAAAACCATTGATGCGGTCGACGACGCCTCTGTATTTCTTCAGTTGCTTGCCCTCACCCGTGGTCAAGATTTTGGAAAGGAAACCTGCCATAGAAATGCCGTCTTTCACTCGTGTTTATCGAACTTTCTCACTCTAACACAGACGCTTTGAATGCAAAGGAAATACATACGCGAAACGATATGCGCGAACACCCTCGCTCAGCTCGTCAATGGACAGGCAAATCTCCTGCTTCCTCGTCGTCGATAACGCGCTGGTATGCAGCAGCCACGCGCGACGAAGGGTCTAAACCCAATTCCACATTCATGAGCTTTGTGTAGCGCAGCCACAACTCCACTGCAGCCGGCCGACATCCGCACAAGCGGTTCAGCTCGATTGCAATCTCATAGGCGTCTTCTCTTCGCGGGTCGCATGACAAAGCGAAACGCGCGTATGAAAGAGCTGTTTCCCTGTCGCCCTCTTCCAAAAGAGTCGAAGAGGCGGCCAAAAGCGAATCGACCAGCTTGTTGCGCCATTCCGTACGCGCTGCACCGACCACGCTTCCCTCATCTTCACCAGGCAGCAGCTCACCTGCATACAATGATTTTGCCCGACGGAGCAGCTCGGCATATGATTCTTGATCTGCGGTGGCAAAACGCATCTTGCGGCACACCTCTGAAAGCTCCTCGACATCGCTGTACGTCAGGGATGCGTCGAGGGCATAAATACCTTGCGCGTGCTTCAAAAACGGGCACGACTCATCGGGCAAAGCCAAAGCTGCCCGCAGTATGGAGCAGACGCAGTACAGGTTCCTGCGCGCTGCATCCGGGTCGCTTTCGGGCCACAGTATCTTGCACAGACGGTTGATGGACATTTCCTTTCCACATTTCAGCGCAAGGATGGCAAGCAAGGTGCGCACTTTGCGCCGACTCATCGCAGATGATGGTATCTGCTTGCCATTCACAGTAGCCTCAAACGTGCCGAACATGCGCAAGTGCAACCTTGGATGCTCGGGGTGTGCAAGCGCATCAAGCGGCCCTTCTGCCCCCATAAGGTCAGCATCGCACGCCTGCATCGAGGAATCGGAGGCGGAATCGTCGAAGAGTACGGGAAAATCACGCGCGGAATTGCCCTTGGACGGGCGCAAAGCCGCTGTTAAAGCATTGCATCTTCGACGGGCTTCAGGGGTAATTGAAGCATGCAGCGCGACCAGCATCTGCGGTGAGCGCTCCACTTGCTGCACCAGCAGCATTTCCGCCACACTGGTAGTGCCGCAACAGGTGCAATGCGCAAAGATCATAGACGCCGCGCGATCAAGGGAGCAATCGAGGGCTTTGATACGACCCGCATCTTCTATGTGGAGGATGCGCTTGCGAGACAGACGCAAAAAAGCCGCCATCGCATAGGCCCGCTCTTCTGCAGGCGCGATGCGCGCCAAAGGTATTCGATATGACTCCCAAAACCTATCAGCGGATACGCCATCATAGAGCCACATTCTCGACAGCATCTCGCACACATCCGGACGTTGCTTGGAAAAGCGAGCGCTCCTCCAAGACCGCCCTTCACTGGCATCATCATCGAAACCCTTTTCCAACTCGCTCAGCAATTGCCCGACGCAAGATTCTCGGTCATCGAAAAGCAGCGCATCGGTGGCTGCACGCAACCGATCGCTGCGTGGTGCATCGGCGCGCCGGACGATGCGCGCCAAAGCGTCAAGACCTTGGCGCTTGTTGCCTGCCAAACAGCATCTAAGCGCTTCACCCCATTGAACTTTCACCGACGTTGCCGTTTTATGTGAAGCAAGCGAAGCACACAGGTTAGAAGCCGCTTCGATAGCGCCCAGATCGTGCATCCTCATCTGATTGGCCACAAGCCACAAGGCACGCTCGGCAACGTCGCATAGATTCATCACCAGAAACGCAGCACGTTGCGCATTGCCCCCAAAGAGCAACGCATCTGCCGCGCGCAAAACAAATGTCGGGTTATCGCTTTGCGACAGGATACGCGAAATCTGCAGCACATAAGGCCCGAAGCATCTGACGATGGCGTGCGCCGAAAAACCCTCAGCACGAAAGACGCGCTCGGACGAATCCCACTCAATATAGGGCCGATCCTTTGCGAAACCCTCCGCGAGACCCAAAACCCGTGAACCAACGATTCGTTCCAAATCATCGAATCCCCCGTGCCCCAGCGCGCTCAGCGCGAACAGCAACGCCCTGAGAGAATCGGAAGCGCATCCATCTATCTGCGACGTCAAGAAGCACTCCTCAGACTTCGCATCACCGCAAGCCACACCCATAATCCGCTCTAAAACGCACGCGTTCGAACCGGCGTCGTCGCCATATACCCCATCACGTGCGGCCGGTTCTTTTCCCAAGGCGCCCACCAACTGACGATATGCTGCCATTTCCACATCATCAAGCAAAAAGTCATCAACTTCGATGAAAGCAACGTTCTCATCGCCTACCTCAAACGGACGGTTCTCGGGTGTCGCGCAAACAATGACTTCCACTCCCGCAGCGCACAGGTCGCCGACCAAGGCTCTAAATACGCGCAACCGACCTGCTTCGAGGGCCACCGCATCGTCAAAGACGACCACGGCCGCCCCCCGCGCTACAAGATTGTCGACAAGGGAGCCCGAGTCCAATTCGCGAAGAAAGCAAAGACTCGATGCGTCAATCCACCACACATTTTCATACCCGTGAAAAAGACGGCAGTAATCTGCGGCAAGGGAAGATTTCCCGAAATACGACGGCGCTACCAAACAGCGAGGATCACTGCGCCGCACCGCCATTCGAGTCAGAAGCGAGTTGCGCGCAAGCAAGGAATGCTCCTTCAAGCGTTTCGGCGCTTCACCGTCGCAAGCACAACCGGTAAGATAATCAACCATGATGCCTCCTTCTTTCTGATGCAATCGCAATCAATGACCGTCACCCAATGGAGCAAAAGAGGGAGTTCAATCATACGAAGGATTTCACGGCTTCGGCAAGCAGCAGTTTTCACTCAGGACACTTCTGTAGTTTAAGCAGGTCATCAACGATTTGAAAAACCTTGACTTTCAGACCCGTCTGTGCTTCCGAGAGGTTGCGGTCCGAATGCAAAAAAACAGACCGGGTGATTAATACCCGGTCTGTGCCGTTTTGGTAGCCCGTACGAGATTTGAACTCGTGATCTCCGCCTTGAGAGGGCGATGTCCTGAACCGCTAGACGAACGGGCCATATGCAATTTGCCGCTTGAATGGCTGGGGTGGCAGGAGTTGAACCCACACATACGGTACCAGAAACCGCTGTCCTACCATTAGACGACACCCCAATGGTTCAAGCAACTCGCACCTGCAACAATTCGATGTGCAAACGCGAGGGATTATATTACGTGTCATCGAGCGAATCGTCAAGCCCTCTTATGCGTCCAGTTTATGTATTTTCCATCACAAGCGTACCTACGGGACATGAAAAAGTCCCCATCAGTGCTCTATCTCACAAGCCATGGATACACGCGCACGCCAACCTCGTCATCGGAAACCACGATGCCAGGAACGTCACGCAAGAATTTTGACAATTTCGAATAGCCGTAATCCTTCACGTTGAAATCAGGGAACTCGTCGTGAATGCGATTGCCGATGTGACTTAATGCCACCCCATCGTCACCGCGCTTTTGCACTTCAGCGCTCACGAACTCCGCAACTTCTTCTTTGGATTGCCGAGAGTCGCGCATGCTCACTCGCATGGCGTTTCCCTGTCGGTCCAGCTGCAGATTGTCAAAGCTCTCCAGAAACTTCGACAACTGACTATACCCATAGGTGCGCGTATCGAAATCAGGGTAGATGGCTACCAACCGGTTGCCTATCTCGGATAGGTCGGCCTGACCGCTGTTCTCGTTTATGATGTCCACGATAGCCGAGGCAATCTCGCGTTTGCGCGCCGCTTCGTCGACATCTTGGCGCGCAGGGGTGTCCACAGCAGCGTTGTTTTCCTCTATCAGCAGCTCAAGCCCCGTGAAAACGCTGCAGGCGTTCCTGAATGATTGCGGGGTCTTGCGCTCGCCCATACCCACAACCATCATGCCTGCATCGCGCAAACGGCTGGCCAAGCGCGTGAAATCACCATCGCTCGACACGATGCAGAAGCCTTCTACCTTGCCTTCGTAGAGAATATCCATCGCATCGATAATCAGAAACGAATCGGTGGCGTTTTTGCCGTGGGTGTTGGGAAACTGCTGCATGGGCGTAAGCGAATAGTTTGCTAACGTTTCTTTCCATTTCGTCATTTGGGGACTTGTCCAGTCACCATAGATGCGACGGTAGGTGACCTGGCCATGGCGGCTGGTCAACTCGTTCATGATTCCTTGTATGTACTTTGCTGACACATTGTCTGAATCGATGAGCAAAGCAAATGATTTGCGGTCTGCCATATGAATGCCTTCTTATTGTGTGGGGAATCGCAAGAGCGCGCCGAACGACGTCGGCGCGAGCGGTCTTCCATTACATTTTTCTCAATTTGCACAATGCTATTCTAACGCATGACAGCTATGCTGTTCAGCAAGGCACTGTCCGTCGTGTGAAAACGGGCACAGCGCCTCCACGTTACTAGGGAAAAGGAGCATCATGCGCACTGCTTATATCAACTGCACACTCTTCGACGGTACCGACGATGCCGTCACACAAGAAAATATGACCATCGTCGTTGATGATGACCGCATCGAATCCGTCTGCGCAGGCGCACCTGACACAGCTGGTGCAGTGGATGCGACCGTCGATTTGGAAGGCGCTTTCGTCATGCCCGGCATGATAAACGCCCACGCTCACCATTTTGGAACTGGCAAGCCGTCCTCCACGCTTACCGGCGGCGGGTCTCAAAAGGCCATCTTGGCGTTCTCGAAAACAGCAGCAGGACACGCGTATTTGGAAAAAATTATGAAAGGCTGCCTGACCAGCGCGCTACTTTCAGGCGTCACGACCGAGCGCGGCGTGGGCGACCTGCAGTACGTGGATGTGAAGGTACGCAATAAAATAAACCAAGGTAAGTTTTTGGGTCCGCGTTTTCTGGTATCGGGTGCCGCCATCACCGTGGCTGATGGGCATGGTGCGGGCACATTTGCACAAGTGGCTGAAACACCCGAGGAATTCGAGGCTCTCGTCGATGACCGCGCAGCCCATGACGTGGACTTCATCAAAATCTGCACGACCGGCGGTGTGATGGATTCTGACAAAGAAGGTGAAGCGGGCCTTTTGCGCATGAACCTAGAGCAAGCGAAAGCCGCATGCGACGCGGCTCACAAACACGGCCTGTATGTAGCCAGCCACACCGAAGGCACCGAGGGCTTGCTCGTGGATTTAAAGGCGGGCGTAAAAACGGTCGAGCACGGAGTGCCGCTCGACGATGAAACGCTGGCGCTGTACAAGAAAACAGGTGCCGCCGAGATCTGCACGGTCAGCGTAGCCCTGCCCATGGCGAAACTGCCCTGCGAGCAAACGAAAATGCCACCCGTGACCACCTACAATGCCAACGTCGTATTCGAACGTATCGTGCACGGCGCGCAGAACTGCATCGAGGCCGGCATTCCCGTGGGGCTCGGCACCGATGCCGCTTGCCCCTACATCACCCATTACGATTTGTGGCGCGAAGTGGTGGTATTCCACACCATCGTCGGCGTATCACCCGAAATGGCGCTGCGCACCGTCACATTGGGCAACGCGCGCATTTTGGGAATCGATCATATCACCGGGTCAATTGAGCCAGGCAAGGCAGCGGACTTCATCGTATTGCGTCAGAATCCGTTAGAAGATCTGCACCGCTTGCGCAACGTGGAACAGGTTATCGTGCGTGGGCACCGCATCCACGATGCCGCCGAGCAGCTTGCACCCATGCGTCAAACCGACTTGGATGAAGTACTGGATACCCTGTACTGACAGCCAACGATACTCGATAGAAAAATGGGGCCGCAACACCAGCGACCCCATTCTCATTTTCAGATGCTTTTGCTCGCATGCAACAGTCGCGTTTCGTGTATGGTTAGCGACTCTCGCCCACCTTTATGAGAAATCCCTCGACGATAGCCTCGTACTCGCTAGGGTCCAAAAGCACAGACATGATATGGCCAGCCCCAGGTATCACGTGCAATTCCTTCAATTCAGCAGCACATGCGGCATACAGCCGTGGTGCCATCGTAGGCGGCACGAACGTGTCGACCCCGCCATGGATGAACAACGTGGGGATGGCAGATGTACGCACCGCATCTACCATGGACCCGGCGCGCAGGTCGTATCCGCCTTGGGCTTTGAAACACACATTCATCCATGCGAGTAGCGGCGCAGCGGGCAGGTGCAGCGCTTGGCGAAGCTGAAGCGACAAAATATCCCACACGCTCGTGTAGGCCGAATCAGCGATGACGGCAGCAACCTGCGGATAGCAGCAGTACCCGGACGCCATGAGCACAGTGGCCGCACCCATTGACTGCCCATGCAACACGATGTCGATATCGGATCCGAAACGCTCGATTAGGTAGCGTGTCCAATCAAGTAGATCGAATCCGTCGTTGTAGCCCATGCCGATAAAACGACCATCCGACTCACCATGACTTCTGAGATCTACGGCCAGCACGTTGAACCCGTGGGCCGAATAGATGAAGCCATACTTTTCCATTTCGCTATGAGTGCCACGATAGCCATGTACCAAGATAACCCAACGCCGTGTGGGCTTGGGGCTGTGGTAAATGTAACCGACTAGGTTTTGCAAGCCGCCTTCGGTCGTACGCGTCACGCGTTCCACCGCTATTTCGCGAAGCCATTCGTCCGTTGCCTCACAAAGCCATGCCGCATTCGCTTCAGCACGCATGCGTATCTTCGCGTCGGGAACACGATTCGGAGAAACACTCTTCGAATCCCGCTCGACCGATTCCATCTTTTCAAAAGTCGAAAGGTCTTTCGGATCGAATATGAAACGTATCAGCCGATTGGTACCGACAACGGCGCCCGTGCCCAATGTCGCGCCCGCAGCCGCTGCTATACCGATGCTGGTTTTAGTCTTATTGTCCATAAACCACTCCGCTTCTTCGCGTGCTATAGTTGCAATGATAATGCAAATGCATGGCGGCGACCACAGGCGCGGACAATATGAGTGAAAAAGAATCGCATACTTTTTCGAAAGCGACAGGGCCCGACGACCTCGCAGCAGCGACGAGGGGGCCTGACAAACCTTCAGCGATGGCGACAAGAGCGCACAATGACTCCACGGCCATTCATGTACCTGAAGAGGCCCTCTGTGCTTTGAATGTACTGGAGCAAGCCGGATTCGAAGCATGGTTCGTGGGCGGGTTTGTACGAGACGCGCTTTTGGGACGACCCTGCGATGACATCGATATCACCACGGTTGCACGCTGGCAGCAGACCCAAGAGGCGTTTCATGCTGCCGGCTACCGCACGCACGAAACGGGCGTGAAGCACGGCACCGTCACCGCAATCGTCGGATCAAGCGCCTTCGAAGTGACCACCTACCGCACCGACGGCACATATTCCGACGCTCGACATCCCGATTCGGTGGAGTTCGTCGAAAGCGTTGATGACGACCTGGCACGCCGCGACTTCACGGTAAACGCCATGGCATACCATCCCGTGCGCGGCCTGCGCGACCCCTATGGCGGTGCCGACGATTTGCGCTCTGGGATTGTTCGCACAGTGGGCGACCCGACGACGCGCTTTTCCGAAGACGCGCTTCGCATATTGCGAGCCGTGCGCTTCGCAAGTCAACGAGGATTTATCATCGAACCTGCAACCGAGGCGGCCATGCGCGCCAATGCGCAGCTTTTGCATGCCGTATCAGCTGAACGCGTGCGTGCTGAACTGCAGAAAATGCTGTGCGGCGATTATGTGCATGATGCCATTATGAAAAACGTCGATGTGCTCATCGCAGTACTGCCCGAACTTGCTCCTATGCGCGGATTCGATCAGCGAACGCCCTATCACATCTTTGACGTGTTGGAACATAGCGCCTACGTGGTGCAGAACACACCGCCCTACCCACTTGCACGATGGACGGCGCTTTTCCATGACATGGGCAAGCCCGCCGCATTCTTCACCGACGAAGATGGCACGGGGCATTTCTACGGACACGGGGCCATCAGTGTGGAAATAGCCGAAAGCATCATGCTCCGCCTGAAAATGGGCCCTCGGTTCATCCATGATGCAAAACTTCTGGTGCGCTATCATGATGACGTGATAAAACCTGTTCCAAAACAGGTAAAACGCCTGCTCGGACGCCTTGATGGTCGCGTTGATCTGTTTCGAACTCTGTGCGACATCAAGCGCGCTGATGCCCTGTCGCAAGCGCCCCAGTGCGCCGGGCGGGTGGAGTTAGCCAACGATTTAGATGCGTGCTTGACGCAAATTTTGGAAGCGAAAGAACCATTCTCCCTGAAGGACGTGGATTTGAATGGAAGCGACGTACTGGCACTGGGGGTAGCGCCCGGCCCACAGGTGGGCGAGCTTTTGCAAGCGGCACTCGATGCCGTCATAGACGAGCAGGTTCCCAACAGCAAGGGCGCCTTAATGGCTTATGCGAAAGGGCTGCTGCAGAAAAAAGACAGGTAAACGCGGCTTGGGGAGTGCACTCAGCAATGCGTGGCGACTGATGCTTGGCACCCGCTCTAGTTCGAAATATTCATGAACTTGTTGAGCATCGTCAAACGCGAGATGATCTCTTCTTCGGGAATTCCTTGAGCAACGCTTATCTGCTTCAAGCCAAACGAGGCAGCGTCAGTAACGAATCGCCCGGGAAACGGGGCATCCTCGCCTTTAGCAAGTTGACGGCTTCTGTACGTGAGCAGGCCCAACATACCACTTGAGGCATATTCGATAATCTGGCGCGTCTCCAAAGTGATAGATGACCCATATGGGCAAAGTATAGTTTCCCACATGCTCATGAGCACGGACTTCACTTTTGATTCCACCATCTCAAACCCGCCACGCTCCGTCATGAGCGACAGGCGGCTCATGCGGTCGTTTCCGATTAGTCTCTCTAGCAGCTCATCATCGCCACCGGCTACCAGATTGAATATGTCATTGGATATGTTGCCGTTGTCTAGCAGTTCGCTTTCAATCGCGCTGAAGACCAAATCGTTCATATCGGTGAAGTGGTAGTAAAACGTGCCGCGGTTGCATCCAGCCTTCACCGAAATAGCACCCACCGTCAAATCGCTGATGCGGTTGGTTTCCAGCAGGTTCCAAAACGCATTTATCAAACGTTGGCGCGCCTGCGGTGAATCCTGATCTTTCCTAGGCCTAGCCATAATGCCTCCATTGTGCTGCTTGACTGTCTGCATGAATTTTTGATTAATCGAATATTTGTTTAACCTATATTAATCATTTTGTTTATTTATTACCACTCATTTTATTGTGTTTATTTATGCGATATAGCACTAAGCAAAGGGTGGTTTTTCGTCTTTCACAAGACATGAGAGTAGATTTGTCAAAATTTCACAGCTTAATACGACAGAGTAAGAAAGTTTGCTTATTTTATTTTATCCAAACTCTTTGTATATTTTAATTAATCATTATGTTTGGTTTTTAATAAGTGCTGAAAACTCGCATCACTGGGGAAAGGATGTCGATGAGAAGGACGGCGATACAGACTTTCTATTTCGAATCGTATTCGGACGATCTGGTTACCAGCAAGAACCAGAACTTCGAGCTTCCCCGCGATTTTATCTGGGCTCATGACTCCTTGCCCTACAAGGCGATTTCAACCATGCTGTATGGCTTGGGTCTCGCGTTTGCGTTTCCCTATTGTCACGTGCGTTTCAGCATGCGCGTAAATAATCGCGAAGTATTGGACAAAGCTGATAGCGGATTTTTCCTTTTCGCAAATCACACCCAGCCCGTAGGCGACGCCTTCGCGCCAGCCTGTGCCGTTTTCCCGAAGCGCACCTACGTGCTGGTCAGCCCTTCGAATCTGGGAATACCTGTTTTAGGCAAACTGCTCCCTGCCATGGGGGCCCTTCCCACACCTGATTGTGTTTCAGGCATGAAAAAACTCAAAGCTGCAATAGCACGCAGAATCGAGCAGGGCCACTGCGTTGTAATCTATCCTGAGGCCCATGTGTGGCCTTGGTACACAAAGATAAGGCCTTTCCCGTCATCGTCGTTTGCCTTCCCCTCCGAGTTGGGCGCGCCATCGTTTTGTATGACCACCACCTACCGCGCACGCGCGCACGGATTGCTTCCACAATCTGTCATCTACATTGACGGACCCTTCTATCCCGATATGCAATTATCGAAACGAGCGCGCCGAGACAAGCTGTGCGAGCAAGTACGTACATGCATGATCGCCAGAAGCGGGGAAAACGACTGCGAGCACGTGCACTATGTGCAAAAGGCGCACAGTGATGCGGCATGAACGTGATGTATTGCGGTGATGCCAACATAGAACGAGGCGTGTTCATATCCGTGCTCTCACTGCTGCGAAATTCTCAGGACACCTTGCACGTGTATTTGCTCACAGCCGGGTTCAACGAGCAAGAGCGCACCTACTCGCCTCTATCCGATGCCTTCGCACGTCGTCTGCGCATTATGGTACAGGAACACGACCTTGCCGGAAGCGTCGAGCTTATCGATATAACAAATCGTTTTCTGGAAGATCCGCCCATGGCAAACATGGATACGCGGTTTAGCCCATGCTGCATGCTACGCCTGTACGCCGATGAAGTTGCAGGCCTGCCCGACAAGATTCTCTACCTTGACAACGACGTGGTGTGCCGCAGCGATTGCAGCGTGCTGTTCGACCAGGACATGGATGGCTTTGAGGTCGCCGGCGTGCTTGACTACTACGGCAGGTGGTTCTTCCGCAACAACGCATTGCATCTTGACTACCTGAACTCGGGCGTGCTGCTGATGAACATACCCGAAATACGCCGCACGAGCTTGTTTCAAAAATGCCGGAGGATGTGCGCATCCAAAAAGATGTTTATGCCGGATCAGTCGGCGATAAACAGTCTAGCCACTTCGAAAAAGATTCTACCGAGGCATTTCAACGAGCAGCGCCAGCTGCAATCTGACACCGTTTTACAGCATTTCACCACCAGTTTCCGCTTCTTTCCGTGGCTTCGCATCGTGTCAGTGAAGCCTTGGAATGTAAACGAAATGCATCAGAAGCTGAAGCTGCACGAATACGACGACATATTATCCGAATACGAAAAGCGCATGCCACAATCGACCGGAGTGCGCAGCGATAATCCAACGCAGAACGAAATGAGAGCATCATGAAAAACAACGAACAGATCATCCCTATCTTTTTCACCGTCGACAACGACTATGCGCCCTATGCGGCCACCGCTATCGCCTCACTTGTGGCCAATGCGTCGCCCAATCGCCGCTATCGCATCATGGTGATGCATCAGAACATGAACGCAGAACACCAACGCAGGATCGCAGCGCTAGCGCAAAAGGGTTTCGACATCCGTTTCATTGCCATGCAGAATAGTATCGAGGGTATCGTTGACAGGATGTCGAACCGACTACGCACCGATTATTTCACGTTGACTATTTTCTACCGCCTGTTCATACCTGCAATGCTCCCCGAATACGATAAGGGAATCTATTTGGACAGTGATGTGGTGGTGCCGGGCGATATCTCGAAAATGTACGACATCGATTTAGGTGACAATTTGATAGGAGCCTGCTGCGACCATTCTATTGTCGATGTACCTGAACTGGTGGACTACACGAATCGCGGCGTGGGTGTGGGTGTCGAAAACTATGTGAATTCTGGCGTTTTGTTGATGAACTTAGATGCGCTTCGTCGCGTGAAACTCGACGAGCGATTCTTGGAATTGCTGAAAGCCTACCATTTCGATTGCATCGCTCCCGACCAAGATTATCTGAACGTGCTGTGCCATGGCAAGATCACCTATCTGCCCGCAACATGGGATGCCATGCCGGTTGAGGGCAAAGACCCCTTCCCCGAGCCTCAACTAATCCATTACAACCTGTTCGCAAAGCCGTGGCTCTACGATCACGTCCCTTACGACGAGTACTTTTGGCCCTATGCGAAAACCAGTGGGTACCTTGACGAGATTTTGAAAAACAAGCGCGCGTACAGCGATGAACAGAGGGCATCTGATGCCGATTGCATGCGACGACTGGCACAGCGAGGCTCCCAGATTGCCGATGCGCCTTTGAATTTTCGCACCGTTTTCAACAGCGGGTCGGAGGCACGATTATGATTCTGGAAGAAAAACGCGACCAGGTTATCGAGAACATCCAACGCGCGACTGCACGCGGAGAATTCAACGTGTGCGTGGAACCCGACGACCCGACACCAAGTGCTGATGAGCGCAAAGCGCTGCGAGAGAGGTTTTTACGCCGTTTTCCCACTATGAGATTTCGGGCCTGTAATTATGCGGCACGCGCCATCGCTGGCACGGTAACCGCGCTCGTCAACCGTAAAACGCCCGTTTACGGTATCGAAAAGGTAGCGGAGATACAGGGCGGCGCAATCGTGACCAGCAACCATTTCAGCCCTGTAGACAACACTGTGGTGCGCACGTTTTTGCGCCAAGTCGGCAAGCGCTACATGCCCGTGGTCGGCTCGGAAGTGAATCTTGCGATGCCGGGGCTGTTCGGATTTCTGATGAACTACGCCGATATTATTCCCATCAGCACAAACCCCGACTACATGAAACATGACTTCGAGTCGTTGTTGGGCAGCCGCCTGAGCGCAGGTGAATACGTGCTGATGTATCCCGAGCAGGAAATGTGGTTCAACTACCGCAAGCCGCGACCTTGCAAGAGGGGCACGTATTACTACGCAGCCCTGTTCAACGTGCCGATAATCTCATGTTTCGTCGAGATTCGCGACTTGGATGAGCTGGAGGCACCGAATTTCATGGAAGTGTCCTACGCCATGCACGTGCTCGATCCAATCTATCCCGATCCAGAAAAGACCGTTCGCGAAAACAGCGTAATCATGTGCGAGCGCGACTACAAACAGAAAGTCGCCGCTTATGAAGCGGCGTACGGCAAAAAGCTCGACTATCGATTCAGCGTTGACGACATCGCCGGATGGGTACCTCCTGTCACGGCCGTCGACAAAGTGCGAGCGATGTATTCGGGCGACTTGTGCAAGAGCGTATAAGCGAGAGGAAATGCTGAACGTATGAAACCGCAATTGGGAAAGCCGCACATGATGAGCGAGATGCCCGAGAGCGCGGCGCACCGAAGCGATATGGTAAGCTCATCGTCTGACTGCTGTGATTTGCGCCTTGGGCTCGACATTGGATCGACTACTGTGAAGGCCGTCGTCGCATCGCCCCAAGGCGCTCCCGCCCTTTTCTCACGCTATGTGCGCCACCATGCAAAACTGCGAGAAACAACGCTGAGTCTTTTGGAAGAGGTGGCAGACGCCTATCCGAGCGCCCGCTTTCGCATAGGCGTCTGCGGATCTGGAGGCCGACCTATCGCGCACGCTCTGGGTGCAGGATACGTGCAGGAAGTGGTCGCGAATACCGTGGCGCTGCGAACGTTGCATCCCAGCGTGCGCTGCGCAATCGAACTGGGCGGCCAGGATGCGAAGGTCGTTTTTTTCCGCAAAGACGAAGCCACTGGTTCGCTGGTCGCTACCGACATGCGCATGAATGGAAGCTGCGCCGGAGGAACGGGCGCTTTTTTAGACGAGGTGGCCTCGCTTTTGGGCGTACAAGCCGATGAGCTGGGCACTTTAGCTGATAAGGGCCAAGCGCTCTTCGAGATATCCGGTCGCTGCGGCGTATTTGCGAAAACGGATATTCAGCCTCTTTTGATGCAGGGGGCCAAACCTCAAGACATTGCGATATCCTCTTTCCATGCCATCGCGAAACAGACGATTGGCGGGCTTGCGCAAGGTTTGGAATTGACGCCTCCTATAGCATTCGAGGGCGGCCCCCTTACGTATAATCCTGCGCTCGTGCGCGTATTCAGCAAGCGGCTGGGGCTTCAAGATTGCGACATCATTTTGCCGCTTCATGCCGAAACCACCGTCGCACACGGGGCAGCGTTAGCCGTCGACGAGCTCTACCCTCTTGCCGCCGGAACCGACGACCGCATGAGCGCGCGCGAGGCAATCGAGAAGCTACGCAGCGCCGATTCTGCCGTGGAAGCTGCCGAAAGCAAGAGCATCTCGCCCCTATTCGAAACCGACGAGCAGCACACTGCGTTCACAAACCGCCATGATGCCCAGCTGCGCAGCATCGCTGAAGCACATCCCGATGCCGATGGCACAGTCCATGCTTTTCTGGGCATTGATTCTGGAAGCACCACATCGAAATTTGCGCTGCTAGACGAAGATTGCCGGGTCATCAACACGTTCTATGGCCACAACAAAGGGGATGCGTTGCACCTGATTGCCAATGCCCTTACGGCCTTGAATGAGAAATACGAAGCTTGCGGCATGCACGTGCACATTTGCGGGCTTTGCACCACAGGATACGGCGAGCAGCTATTCGCACGTGCCTTCGGCGCTGACTGCCACACGGTAGAAACCGTGGCCCACGCAGCCGGATGCACGAAGTTCATCCCCGATGCCAGCTTCATATTGGACATCGGCGGTCAGGACATGAAAGCCATGTGGCTTGATGGTGGCGTCATCACCGACATCATGCTGAACGAGGCATGTTCGTCGGGATGCGGATCGTTTTTGGAAAACTTTGCAGAGTCGTTGGATGTGAGCACCGAAGATATCGCCGATGCGGCATTCCAGTCGCACAATCCAGCTGACTTGGGCAGCCGCTGTACGGTCTTCATGAACAGCACCATCATAAACGAGCAGCGCAACGGCAAAGGCAAAAACGATATCCTGGCTGGGTTATGCCGCTCCATCGTGCAAAACGTTTTCACCAAAGTCGTTCGCATAAACGACGCAAGCGTGCTGGGCGAAAAAATCGTTGTGCAGGGCGGCACGTTTCGCAACCGAGCCGTGCTGCGCGCATTAGAAGAGTATCTGTGCACAGACGTGGTGTTGGCGCCCTACCCCGGCGAAATGGGCGCAATCGGCGCGGCACTGATAGCCATGCGTCAATGCGCGGATACCAAGTCAGCGCCGGGGGGATACCACGTTTCTTCATTCATTGGTTTCGATGCTCTGCTGCATTTCGATTTCACGCAAAAGGACAGCGTGCGATGCGCGGGCTGCGGCAACCATTGCGCACGCAGCATCACGACGTTTTCCACTGGCGCGGTTTGGATCACGGGCAATCGCTGCGAGCGCGGCGGTGCCGATGAATTGATGCAGGCGGCGAGCAAAGCACCAACGCAAACCGAACCAGAAAGGCCCATACCCCCTACAGACCAACCTCGAAAGCAAGACAGAAAAGCGGTCGATCTTTTCGCACTGCGCCGCACGCTGCTGTTCAAAGAGTACGCTTTCACGCCGTGTGCACCGGAAAAAGACCAGGTAATCGGCTTGCCGCGTGTGCTGGAATTTTACAACAGCATGCCGTTTTGGTCGACGTTCTTTCACGCGCTTGGGTACCAAACCGTCTATTCTCATGAAAGCTCCCACGAACTTTACGAGCAGGGAATACGCTACGTGGCATCCGACACCGTATGCCTGCCGGCAAAGCTCGTGCACGGACATATCCAAGACTTGGCCGAGCAAGGAGTCGACCGTATCTTCATGCCCTATATCATGCATATGCCGCCGGAGGGCAGCGATGACACCAGCCCCTATGTATGCTCGATTGTAATGGGATACCCCATGGTCGTGCATATTTTCCAATCACCTGAAACTCACACCGGAATTGAGTTCGACACACCGGTATTTCATTGGTTTAGC
Source organism: Actinomycetes bacterium (assembly GCA_023394615.1). Taxonomy (GTDB): domain Bacteria; phylum Actinomycetota; class Coriobacteriia; order Coriobacteriales; family Eggerthellaceae; genus JAEXAI01. The sequence goes on from JAEXAI010000017.1 coordinate 103,274, forward strand.
AACAAGAACCGCCATGACCAAATCGTCTCGTATGCGAGCGACACACTAGGCGTTACCAGAAAACAGGCCGAAGGCGCTTTTTCCCAAGCGCAAGGTGCGCTGGAGAGCTTTCGTCATACGATGACTTTTCGAGGACGGCGAGTGCTTGACGACATTCACCAACACGGCGGAAAAGCCGTTGTTTTAGCAGCACGGCCGTATCAAAGCGACCCTTTCGTGTCGCACGGAATCTCGCAGATGTTTTCCAGTCGCGGCATCCCCGTGCTGACTCTAGATAGCCTACCCGATTTGAATACCGCACCGCTTTCGAACATACGAGCGGAAATCACGAACAATTTCCATACGCGTATGATTGAAGGCGCCGTGCTGGTCGCAAGCGATCCCGCGCTAGAATACGCGCAAATTGTCAGTTTCGGGTGTGGTCATGATGCCATACTCACCGACGAAATTGCGCGAGTGTTGCAAGAAGGCGGCGACAAGTCGCCGCTGGTGTTGAAAGTTGATGAAAGCGATGCTTCAGGATCGCTAGGCATCCGCATCCGATCGTTCATCGAAACAATGCGGGCGCGCAGCGCCGCCTCTGAAGAGCGGGGTGCGGGTCGGGCAGCTCCCGATTCGTCGGACGTGCGTATTTCGAGCGAGGCGATTCCCCAATCGTGCGATAGTCATGTCTCGAAGTGGACTACCCCTTATACGTCCGATACGCATGACGTCGATCGGGCGACCCTTCTGCCCGATCCGTACCCCGCTAAATTCCTGCCCGCCGACAAGCAAACGCGAACACTGCTTATCCCGAATATCTCAAAAGAGGTATCAAGGCTGTTCGGCGGCTTGCTTACCGAAGAGGGATTTCGTGTGCAGACCGTAGCTGTAGGTGGTATGGAACAGATACGCACAGGCAAGCGTTACACGCACAACGACATCTGCTTCCCTTGCCAAATGGTAATCGGGGAGCTGATTGACGCGCTGCAGAAAGGCGACTTCGACCCCGCCACTACTGCCGTGGGCATGGTGAAATTCCAGTGCGACTGCCGCATGTCGCACTATGCCGCGCTGCTGCGACGGGCGCTCGATAACGCGGGATTGAGCGAGGTGCCCGTACTGACCACCGACGCCACAGATTCGAAGAACATGCATCCGGGCGTGATGCTTTTGGGCATTGGCGCTGTGGTAAAGGCCATCTGGGCTTTCACGATACTGGATCTGTTAAACGAGCTGAAGCGAAAGATTCGTCCTTACGAGATAAACGTCGACGAGACGAATCGCGTGTTCGACAAAGCCGTAGGCGCCATTGCTGATGCCGCAGCGGGCGGCCTGCCAAAGATGATAGCTGCGTTCAAAAATTCCATCGCCACCATGTCGCGTATCCCCTATGATCGCTCTCATCCCAAGCCCATCGTAGTGGTGAGCGGCGAGCTTTTGGTAACGTATCATCCAGGTTCGAACTATGACATCGAAAACTACCTGGAAAAAAACGGCATGGAGACCGCATTTCCACGCATAACTGACCAGCTGCGAAAGGACTTCGCCGCCGCTCAGAGCGAGATAAAGGATTTCAAAGGCGACATGACACGCGAGTCTTTTCTCATAGGAAGTCTGTTTGATCTTGCTCAAACGAAGATGGAGCGCATAGCGCGCGCTCATCCACTGCACGAGAACGGCATGCGGCCCAACGCACTCTATGCGCAGGTTTCAGACTTCATGCCCAAAACGCTCAGCTGCGGTGAAGGGTGGCTGATGGCGGCCGAGATTGTGCGGTTCGCAAAGCGCGGAGTGAGATCGTTTGTGATATTGCAACCTTTCGGGTGCCTGCCGAACCATATATGCGGACGTGGTGTGACAAAACGCATCAAAGACGAGTTTCCCGGCATACAGATACTGCCGCTCGACCTTGACCCAGACACCAGCTATGCCAATGTTGAAAACAGGTTGCAGATGCTAATCATGAACGATCGGGATATACGAATGAACGAACAAGATTGCGCCGTCGGCTCGCGGGGGCTGCACCCCCAGGACAAACGCTTCGCTGCCGTATGAGCGCGCATGCGCTTACGCGTCAGAGCGGGCAGCTTCTTTCAGCATCTGCTTGGCATGAGCAAGCGACTCTTTCGTGGCGTCGCCTGACAGCATGCGGGCGATTTCTTCCACTCGTTCTTTGCCCTCTGCGGTTTCCAAGACAGTTTCAAGCACATCACCTGCGGTTTTTCGTACAACGTAGTGCACGTCTGCCGCAACCGCCACCTGTGGCAAATGCGTGACTACCACCACTTGATGCGTTTTCGCTAAATCTACCAACACGTCGGAAAGCGCTCGAGCAGCCGACCCGCCCACGCCAGCATCCACCTCATCGAACACCAATGTTTCGACCTCATCAGCTTCACCGAGCACCGCCTTGATGGCTAACATGACGCGACTGATCTCACCACCTGAGGCAATCTTTCCCAACGGACGCGTACCCAATCCTGCTCCCGGACGGAACATGAACTCGACGGAATCGGCGCCGTTTTGCGTCCATGAATCGCGCTCGCGCATTTCCACCTTGCATTCCATCTGCGCGTCCTGCAATTCCAAATCAGCAAAGCGAGCGCTCACCGCATCAGCGAATCCCGGAGCCGCTGATATTCTGGCAGCATGCAGCGCCTCTGCCGCATGAGCCAACTGCTCTTCGGCACGGGCCTGAGCTGCCAATGCATCGGCCATCTGCTCTTCGGAGTCTTCCACCGCTGAAACCGTTTGCTGTGCGTGGTTCAGCGTTCCAAACACTTCGTTCATCGTGGGCCCCCACATGCGCAAAAGCCCCTGCAGATCGCTCAGCCGCTCTTGCATTTCCACCAAACGAGCCGAATCGTAGTCGATATCGTCACGATACGCGCGAATATCGCGAGCTACATCTTCCACCACATACGACGCATCGCGCAGGCTTGATGCCGCCGCCCCCAACGTTTCATCCAAGCCCGCCATAGACTCAAGCAGAGACGCTGCCTGTGAGATGGTTTCCAGCGCACCGACATCACCTGCGATTGCTTCATGTGCACCGCCGACCGCTTGCATCAAAGACTCGGCATTTTCGATTTTCGGCACGGTCTCGCACAGCGTTTCATATTCACCGTCTTGCGGGTTCGCCTGGCTGATGCGTCTGATGGCGAAACGTGCCTGCTCCACTTGATCGTCGCCCAACCGAGCGGCAGCCTTGATGGCCTCAACACGACGCGCGACATCTTCGGCCGCTTGATACGATTTCGCATAATCAGCTTGAGCATCTGCCAGTGCATCGCCAGCCCATGCATCCAACATCGCGCGATGCCACGTTGGCTTCATCAACCGCTGATGCTCGTGTTGTCCGCACAAATCAACTGTCGAACCTATAATCTGGGATAGTTGCCCCACTCCGGCCATAGCGCCATTTATGTGCACCCGTGAACGTCCATCGACTGACAGCGTGCGGGAAACCACGATGCCTTCCGACTGGCCATCTTCAGCATCCAAACCTTGCGATGAGGCATCTTCAGATGCTGCGTCATCGAAGAAAAACCTGCCTTCCACCAGCAAAGATGATGCACCTTCGCGCACCATGGAAGAATCGGCGCGCTCGCCTACCAACAACTTGAGAGCTGAGAGCAATGCTGTTTTCCCCGCACCAGTCTCGCCCGTAATCACTGTCAGGCCCCTCGATGGGCACAATGTTGCCTCGCGGATGAGCGCGACATCCCTCACATGCAATTCATCGATCATAAGCACTCCTGCGCAGGCGTTGTTTTTCCACGAACAAGTGTACCATTTTCAAAATAGTTTACCAATGCCTTATGGTAGCGCACCCAGCTTTCAAAAACCTTTCGAAAACCTTGCAAACGGCTGGCGGATGAGTCACCATTTATTTGTCGCTCTTGCGCTACGCCTCGAAAGATGCAAACCTAGCCGCAAGACACAAGCCACACCTTCATGCAATCGAGGTGCCGAACCTTTGAAAGGAATATCATGCGCGCGCTTATCCAACGAACATCTCACGCCAGCGTAACGATAAACGACGATACAAGTGCCACATTCGAAGTTGAACCGCCGCGCACAATCGGGACTGGCATGGTTGTGCTGCTGGGTGTGGGACTCGGAGATGACCGAGCATGCGCCGAAAAGCTCTGGAGAAAAATCAGCAAGCTGCGCATCTTCGAGGACGAAAATGGTAAAACGAACCTTTCGATAAGCGATGTTCACGGTGAAGCGATGATCGTTTCGCAGTTCACATTGTATGCTGATTGCAAAAAGGGAAACCGACCGGGATTCGGTGGCGCAGGTGATCCCCATGCAGCATTGGAACTATATCGATACTTCGTCTCGCTCGCTAGTCGCGATATTCCTCACGTTGCCGCAGGAGAATTCGGTGCCGACATGACCATCGAACTCGCCAATGAAGGTCCCTTCACCATCTGGCTGGACACGGACACTTTATAGCCTGCAGGTTGATTCGGTCTTCTTGTGGGTTGATTCGGTCTTCTTGTGGGTTGCACCTCTGATCCCATACGCCCCATTTCGAGCGGCTCCCCCATTTCGAGCAATTCCCTTCACTTTTCTGCCATCACACCCCCCGATTTTATTTTTTGCGATTTCAAAACAGAATAATGGCGAGCAAGCGAAGTAAAGTACGAACCCTATTTTCGTCCGCCAGAGGGGGTCTCCTGTGACCTGCGGTTATGCGGGGCCGATTTTTCATATCCCCGAATGCGGCTGATTTTTCATAACTTATATGCTACTACGTCGTACTATACTTCGTTTACTTGGCTTTTTTCTGTTTTGAAATCGCAAAATGACATGAAACCCTGCCCTGCAGATGGGGCGATGCGCCATCTTTCAGAACGCAACCGCAATATCGCTCATCTGGCGTGCAAAACTCAAAATGATACTTGACTATTACGTTGCGTCATAGTTTATGCTGCACGCAGAAGATCTTCTGGAATAAGCGAAAAAGAAAATGGCGGACTCAGCGAACATGACACAATACTCTCCCAAACAGCTGGCAGACCTAGCTGGCACGACCGTGCGTACGCTGCATTACTACGACAGCATCGGATTGCTGGTGGCGCAACGTCACACAAACGGCTATCGCTTCTATGGGTCAGACGAAGTGAACCGACTGCAGTTAATCATGCTGTACCGCACCTGCGGAATGCCGCTAGAGCGCATCGCCGACTGCTTGGGCGATTCGCAAAAAAGCACTATCGACCAGCTACAACAACAGCACGAAACACTTATCGCGCAGCGAAACGAACTCAACCGTCTGATTCGCACCGTTGACAAAACCATAAAATCACAGAAAGGAACCGCGCATATGAGCGACAAAGAAAAATTCGAGGGCTTCAAGCGGGATCTCGTAGAAAAGAACGAGAAAGAATACGGACAAGAGATTCGACAGAAGTACGGAGACGATGAAGTGAACGCATCGAATGCAAAGCTCATGGGTATGACACTGGAGCAATATCAAGACACGCAGGATTTACAGGCTCAGATTCTTGAAGAGCTTAAAGAGGCTATGGCACAGGGCGACCCGACTTCCCCGGCAGCACAGCACATAGCTGACCTGCACAGACAGTGGCTCTGTCGTTTTTGGAAGGCAGGCACCTACAGCAAGGCGGCCCATGCGGGACTGGCAGAAATGTATATCGCCGACGACCGCTTCAAAGCCTACTACGACGCTGTCCAACCGGGAGCAACGCAGTTCCTCCATGATGCGATTGTCGAATATTGTAAATAACTCCCCATCCCCTCTTTCCAACACGGACGATTCATCTATACTGGTTTGCATTCGCACCAATCGAGGCGCACGAAGCATGTTGAGGATGGGAACCCGACAAACCGGAAAACCATATCGCATATTTGCCAGGTTAGCGAAAAACACACCACACGCCGCAGGGGCTAATCGTCCCTCAGGACCGATGAGCCCCTGCGCAGCGCACACGCACGAGATAAAGGATTCGCCCATGATTTTCTTTTTCACCGGCACCGGCAATTCGCTGGAAGCGGCCCGCATTATCGCTGATACCACCCATGATAAACTGGTCGATATCGGCTATGCCAACAAAACAGGCCGCCGAAGCTTTTCGGTGGAGCAAGGCGAAAACCTCGGGTTCGTGTTCCCGGTCTACGCGTGGAGCACACCCGGCATCGTCGACGAATTCCTTCGCACAGTACATTTCACCACGTCAAACGGCAATGCGTTCGTACCGGGATACTGCTACTGCACAATCACATGCGGCGCTTTCGTGGGAAAGACAGCGACCTTTTTCGAAGAGCTGTTGAAAAAATATCAGAATATCAAGCTGGATGCATCGTTTTCGGTGAAAAGCGTGGGTAACTGCGTGTACATGTACAATCCAGCAGACGGGGAAAAGCGCGAGGAGTTGCTCGCAGGCGCGCGGCGCAGCGCGAAAGAAGTGGCCTACCTCATTGACAACAAGCGCATGGTACGCCAAGAACGCAGAAACCCCTTTGGTTCTCTGATGTCAAACTTCACCTGCCGTGAGGAAAAACCGCGCAGCATCGAGCCGTTCAACGTAATCGATGACGTGTGCACAGGCTGCGGCATCTGCGCGAGCATCTGCCCCACCAACACCATTCACATGGTAAAAGGCCGACCCGTCTGGAGCGGCGATGACTGCACACAGTGTTTAGCGTGCCTACATCGCTGCCCCGTTCAGGCTAGCCAGTATGGGCAGAAGACCGTCGGGCGAAACCGTTACACAAACCCGATGCTTGCGGGAGGGACGCAACCGAATCAGGGTGCATCGCTTTCAGACGCACTGGAAGAACCAATTCCCGAACCAGAATAACCAGCGCTGGAGTTCGAACAACCGCTTCCAGATTTCTTGACTTGACTACCGTTGGTCTTTTTCCAGTACGCCTTCCAAGCGCACGCTGGTTCCAGCCTTCACGCGCACGGGGGCAAGGGGTATCAAGATGGCACTTTCCGGACAGGCGACAATGCATTCTCGGCATTTCATGCATTCCGAAAACGGCGCACCGGCCGCCAAATCGTGCAGGTCAATGGCCTCAGGGCATGCAAAGTAGCACAAATGACATTCGCTTTCACCGCGCTCGCGTACGCACTTGGTCGGATTGACCGTGGGGCGAAACGTGCGATTGCCTTTGGCCACAAGCGACGCAAGGGCCGAAAGCGGGCAGAAACGATGACACCATTTGCGCAACACGGTAAGCTCTAATATCAGGATAGCGGGAAAGACGATCAGCGAAAGCGTGGTCTCGTTGAGCTGCACTAACTGCCAAAACGCGATAAATGTGGCTATGGAGAGCCCCACGGGGCACACGAGGCAAAACACAGGGAATCCAAATATTGCCGTGGAAGCCAAGGCACCGATGAGCACTGCGTGACGCGAATCCAAAGGTGAGTTCTTGATGCGCGCTTTGATAGAGCGAACAGATTGCTTGCCGGATTTGGCATTCGAAGCAGCATCAGCAGAATCCTCAACACCGGATTTGGCATTCGAGGCAGCATCAGCAGAATCCTCCACACCAATCACGGTCTTTTTCGCGAAACAATTCTTTCCGCATGCAGCGCATCCACTTGCGCAGACGTCCTTCAAATCGGAGCAATCCTTGTCAGCGCGCTTTTTGCCAGTAAACACCCTGCGAATCAAAGGCGTGGGGCAAAACCATCCGCAAAACGCGCGGCCGAACAACAGTATCAACGCAATGGTGATAGCCAAACACAACAAACCGCGAACACCAACGCTCCCTTGTGCCAGCATGGTTTCAAGCGATCCCAAAGGACAGATAGTAGCAATGCTATCCCAACCGAATGAAGATGGAGTGCCCAGCCCAGTTTCAAAAGCAAGGCCTACGCCCACCACAACAAACACTGCCAATGCGCAAAGAGCTCGCAGCGTGGAAGGCTTAGTTTTGTGCTTGTGAGGGGCCTCGATATCGTCTTTTTCAGCCATGATTACGCCTCCTTCGCATTCTCGGTGAGTGAGCGCACCACGATGCCACGGTCTTGTCCATCGGTAAGTGAGAGCAATATCAATGCGGGACAGGCATACTCGCAGGCGCCACATCCGTTGCATAATCCCTCATTCACGTGGGGGTATCCTTCTGATATATCAATAGCCCCGTATTCACACGCTTCTTGGCATTTGTTACACGATCCCGGATTCTTCCAAGCTACGCATCGCTCGTTGTTCAACTGAGCAACGCCAATTTTCTGCACGCTCGAATCGAACGATTCCAGCGTTTGGGTGGGACATATTTCGATGCAGCGGTTGCAAAACGTGCATTTCCCTCTATGGAAATCCATTTTGGGAGTACGAATATGAATCAATCCATCCTCAATCTTCGCCAATCCGATGCAGTTTTCAGGGCATACACTGCGGCACCTATCGCAGCGCAAGCATCCTTCCAGAAAATGCGATTCGTTTTGGCCGCCGGGCGGGCGCAGAAGCGAATCAGACCCAGCACCGGCCACGGAAACGCCGCCGACCCCGCATAGCACTGCGGTCGAAGCAAGCGTCCCGATGAAATCTCGACGCGTCAGCGACATGCGAAATCATCTCCTAGGAAGCCACAGGCAACGCGCAGACGCGAGCCAGCTCGGGCACGTCTTGAGCCTCGCAAGCCAGAAATCCTGAGATAACGTCTGCCAGGGCATGATAAAAATCAGTAGTTGCCACGCGGTTCACATCCTCGAGCAAAGCTTCCACCCAGTTCAGCAGATGATTTGCCAGAAAATCAGCCTGGCAGCTCGCAGCAATTGCCGCGCCTGCCGCATCTTTATCGCTTAAGGCTTCGCAAAGCCTATCGTTTTGGATTGCCATGAATTCGAACTCGAAAGGCAAGTAGTCCTCCGGGATGTTCTGATCGCGCGAGGGCATCACATGCGCGCTGCGATAGATTGCACGGGTCTGATCGCGAGCTTCCTGCATCAAGATATGCTCTTCGCTGGTATAGATGGACTCATAAGGAACAGCGGCTTTGCCCTGATAGCGACCAGACGCCAGAAATACGCGGGCGAAATCGCATGCGAGGCAATCTTGTACTTCCTGGTCAAACGCAGTAACGCAGGAGGCCATCTTTCGCAGGCCCATCGCACACTTGCGCTCGCCTTCAGGAGCACCTGCTTCAACCGGAGTGTCGCGCAGTTGCAGAATCATTGGACGCGTTTTCTTGTTTACTTCTTGGTCGACCAGCGATGCCAGCAGACGGTAGATGGAAGCGCGTTGTTCGCACATTTCCCTTGTTTGATCGATGTTCATGACTTTCCTCTCCTCTTTTTTGCCGCTAGGCGGCCCTCGCGAAACGTTTCGCCCCGTCGAAGGCCGCCTTTGCGGACTTGAATGGAACCCTAGATAAAACTCTGTGTGCAGCTAGATGGAACCGAACCAGTTACCATTGCCAATCAAATCCAGAATGCCGGTGCCCACTATCCACATAAAGCATCGGAAGGCAAGCGAACCGATGAGCGATCCAGCAACCGCCGCGCCGGCCAAGGCCGCGACTGAGTTGCCCTTCTTCACCAATGCGCCGCACACTGCAGGCAGCACGCCGCCCACAATCACGGTGCCCAACCAGAACAGAATCGCTCCCGAACCGGCCATCGTGCCGGAAACCGCAACGTAGAGGACTGCGAAGACCACGGCAGCAGCGCCAGTCACAACGCACATCTTGCCGGAAAACTCGATAGCATCCTTGTTGTCGGATTCATACATCGCCTGCAAAAGCAGGTAGATTGCCGCACCGCTAATGGCGGTGGTAGCCAAACAGGCCAGCGGAAACGCTATGGTGTCCCACGTGGGGCGGGCGGCCATCATGTATGACATGCCCGTTGCAAACGGAAGAATCACACCCAGCACACCGGACACGGCAGCCAAACCCTTGATAGCGCTTGCGGAGGCATCGCGCTTGGTCAACACGACGTAGATAATCGCAGCCAGCGCCAACAGACCCGTCAGCAGCGCCTCTGTAAAGATACCGCTTGTGGGGTGCGACAGGGCACCCATGATACGATCGGGGTGCGTCAGATGGAACGCCGAGCAGATGCCTGCAACCACCACCAGTACGATACCTATGACAAGAGCGATGAAACGCACCTTGTCGCTTTTGGACTTACCCGTGAATTCATTCACGGCGGTGAAGGCAATCAGCCATCCACCAGCGCCGTTCAAAACGGCGAACAGAACCAACGGCCATTGAATATCCATGCTAATCACCCATCTCCCATGCGCCGACATTCGAAGACAGAATGTACTTCGTAGACGGATTGTTGCCGACATTTTTCAACTCGTGGATATCCTTGGGGTTCACAGAGGCCAGCTTCTTGGAAACAGACGAGTTCGGATCGTCCAAATCTCCGTAGAAGCGGCACTTCGACGAGCAGTTCTTCACGCAGGCAGGCTCTTCCCCTGCGCTGGTCAGCTGGTTGCACATGGTGCATTTCTCAACGCATTTCTGCGATTCGTTCCATGAACGCACACCATAGGGGCAAGCCATCATGCAATAACGGCAGCCGATGCATTTCTCCTTGTTGATGAGCACCATGTTGTCCTCGTTGCGATACGACGCACCCGTCGGGCACACGTTCACACACGGCGCATCTTGGCACTGCTGACACATCGTGGGAACCCAGTACTGCTTGAACGTATCGGTGGTATCGCCCTGGCCGATTCGCAGCACCTTATTCCAATACTGACCCAGCGCCACGTCGTTTTCCTGTTTGCAGGATATCTCGCAGGACATGCAGCCCGTGCAAAGATCTAAATCAACTACCAGGCAATAATGAGACATTTCGCTTCCTCCCTTCTACATCTTTGTCGGATCGGGGCACCAGTCGTTATCTTCGACGGTACTCGCGGTGCCCGTGTCACTGCCTGCAGCAGTCCAGCTCGAAAGCGTGGCCGTACCGGGGTTGGCAGTGTCTGTAAGCGGCAGCCAAGGTTTGAAGTCCTTTGGCTCCACCCAAATGCCGTCATAGGGGCACTTGTCCACAGGCGATATCTTTACTTGGAAACCTCTCAATGTGTACGTGCCGTACACGTCGTTGTAAGGCGGGTCGTTCTTGGTCAGAACGTTCACGTTCTGCGCATTCCAGCTGCCGTAGGGATCGGTTTCCAGAAGTTCGGGATTCCAGAAGCGCTCCTGATAGACCATGCGAGCGGGAATACCGTTGGTGACGATGGCGCGTGCGTATGTTTCACCGCGGCGGCTTTCCACTTTCACCCAGCCCTTTTCCTTGATGCCATACTTGTCGGCGTCGATGGGGTTCACCCAGATTTCGGCCGTCGGCATAATCTCACGCAGCCAAGGGACGTTGCGCAGAGTGCCGTGATGATAGATGGGCACGCGGCCCTCGGTCATAGCCAGCGGGTAATCCTTGTCGTCGTTGGGATTCTCGGCCGGCTCCTCGTAATAAGGAACGGGCTCGTATTCCACCGACAGACTGGGGTCCAAATCAATCAGGCCCTCATTGCACAGCGAGAACGGATAGCCGGTACGTCCCAGTTTCACCGTGATGTCGCTGTAGGGCTCCACACGGCCTGACGGCGTGCCGAATCCGATAGGCTTGCCGGTTGCCGGGTCAATGGTCTTGTACACGTAGTACTGGCGCCATTCCTTTTCCGGAGCGTATTCAAACGCGCCCTTCTTCAGAAGGTCATCCCAGCTCATCTGTTCGCCAGTGTCGGGATCAAGCTGCGTGTCCATGAACTCGTCCATCAGCTGCTCTTCGGTGTGCGCCCACGGATACGCCTTTGCGACACCCACCTCGAAACTGCCAACCAACTCCGACCCACCGGGGTTGCGAAGGATTTTCGATTTGCCAGGGTCGCAGAAATCCTTGTCGAAGCAATTTTTTGCATTTACATGTCCGCGCTCGGCCAACTTGGCGCAGATACGGCTCCAATACAGTGTCTCGTCTGCAGTTTCCCACAGATGCGTGACCTCGCGACGAGGGAAAATCCAGTTCATCAGCTGCACAGGTTTCGGGCATTCCAGCCACTCGCGAAGCGGGAAGACAACGTCGGCCATCTCGATGGTAAAGCTGGTCGGGTACATGTAGGCATGCACGATCATGTCGAACTCATCGCGCACTTGATACCAGCTGCGGGCGTTGCCCAGCACCGCCAGCTTGTTGCCCGAGCGTTCCATCCACACGCGCGGCTTGTAGGGCTGTCCGGTCTTCACGGCGTTCAGCACCGTGGGGATGTGCGCCATCTGCCAGTTGTAGAAGCCATTATGGCCTCCCACGAGGCGCTTGTTCAACATGTTGCGGCTGATCGCATTCTGAATGCAGCCCATGCCGAACGTATCGTTGTGGATGATGCCGCTTTTACCCTTGGCAAGCTTGCCAAAATCCTGCAAGCCCGCGCCAGGGCACTGGACGTGGCCCATCATGCATTCCAATTCCAAGGCAGCAAGAGTAGCTTGGGCAGATTGCACGTACTGGTCGGTAGCCAAACCGTGAATCAGCGTTGAGCAGTTGTCGGTGTAGATATGGATGGCTTCTTCGATTTTTTTAGCATCCAGCCAGCATACCTCAGCGGTTTTTGCCAGCGTCCATTCGTCACACGCCTCTTTCAAGACCTGATAGCCGGTCTTGCACTTGATGGTGGTGCCGTCTGATTTCTTGACATCATACTCGCCGAACAAAGCTACGTCATAGTCGTCGGGATAGGGATACGGCAGGTTTTTCACCGAATTGGTCTTCGTGTCAAATACTACAAAATCATCTGCACTGCCGCCGATGACGTCGGCTTTCAGTGTGTATTTGGTATCGGGATCAACCAAGAAAGGCAGATTCGTCCATTTCTTGTTGAAGTCCTCATCATAGAGCTTGTTATCGATGATGTATTTAATCCAGCACATCATCAACGCCACATCGGTGCCCACACGTATTGGCAACCACACATCGGCTTTCGCCGCATCAGCCGTGCAGCGTGGATCGATAACGACCGTTTTTAGACCTTCGGGGCGCGCTTTCAAATCAGCCATGGCACGACCGGTCATAGAGGGACCGGACCATGAAGGACCAGCTCCCCACAGTACTGCGGAGCGAGCCTCGGTGTCGGTGTAGTAGAATTCCAAAACGTTTGAGTCGGCGATGGACAGATTGTCATCGGGACCGCCGCCGTAGACCAAACGAGCTTGGGTCTGACGCGGCAGATAGCACTGCGCGCATCCCGGCTCGAAGTTGTTCGGGCTTCCGAACGTGTTGATGAAACGGATAGGGCCAGAAATATGCGGATTACCGCCGCCGCCCGTGGTGGCGATAACCGATTCCGGACCGTACTTGTTGTATTCTTCCATCAGTTTGTCGGCCACATAATCGGTGGCTTCATCCCACGTGACACGCTTGAAATTGTTCTGGCCGCGCTCACCCACGCGCATCATCGGGTACTTGTTGCGGTTGGGGTTGTAGAGCGCTTGTATACCAGCCAGGCCTTTCGCGCACATAGATCCGCGAGACATCGGGCCGTCGGGGTCGCCCTCCAGTTTGATTACGCGTCCATCGCGTACGTGCGCTAAAACGGTGCACTGCGCAATGCAAGCGCGGCACACGGTGTGCACAATCTCGACTTTGCCAGAATCGGTTGCCGCATATGCTTCGTCGGCCTGAACCAACTGCTGCATCGACGACGTGGCGGCTATCGTTGCGCCCACAGCGGCTGCGGTCTTCACGAAACTGCGACGCGTTAACGTCCTCTCTTCCATCTTTCCTCCTAGAACTCGTCTTCCTATCAATTGACTTTCAGCGAACCTGTACCAGGCACTCCTCCCCTTCCTGCGTCGTTACCCAACCTTCGTCCCACACCAAACCGCCGTTTTGCTCAAGACGGTCTAGGAAAAACGAGGTGAACACATCGAAACCGTCCAGCTTGTGCGCGTCGGTGAGATGCGTTTCAACATCAGCCCGAGAGCGCGGCTTTTGGCAATAAGCAAGAATTGATTGGTATATCGGCTCAGCCTGCGGATCTTCCGCCAGCAGGCTTTGTAGGCGTGTCACGGGGGAAAGATTGTCAATCAAGGCGCTTCCCACAACCGAGAGATACCAGTTGAAACGAATCGGCATGCCATTTTCGTCAACGCCATCAACCAAAGGATCACGTTCGCCGGTCTCATTTCCGGTCGCACCGTCGATATCGGCATCCGACTCGGATGCGGCAACGCGAGAAGAGGATAGTTCAACGTTGCCGCATCCGCTCTGATCCTCGCACGCATCGGCACTAGGCTGACCAAGGGGGGTGCGGTCCAGCGCACCACATGCGTAGAGGGCATCGAGATAGAAACGGGGGGATCGCAAGTGAATCTTCATTTCCGGCAGGTTCAAAATGAGCTGTGACAGTGCGGTTTCATTTGATTCTTGCGCTACCAGCTTGAGGGTCTTGTAATAAATCTCGTGCTGAGAGTATTCCGCAAAAATCATCTGCATGCTGCGTGCGTAGGATTCTTTGAATTCGTCAGCTGCGCCATGAGCACCTGCCGAGGCAGATTCCCCGCACGCACTGTTTGCATCTGCCGCAGCGGATGCACATACCACATTGTCTTTGAATGGGGAGGGAGCCTTCCCTGCCGTCTGTTTGATTCGATCTTCTGCTTGCGATTGTTTCTCGGTTATCATACCGGCCTCCTTCTCGTGCAATACGAGAATACGGCTCGGTGCGGTGCGGCACATGCTTGCAAAAGGATGATTCGCGCAATGAAAAGGATGAATTACAGACGGTTCAAAAAGGACTAGTCCTTTTTATTTTGCCTGATGAACTGCACTATTTGCACTAAATTGATTATTCGCAGGTTTTGCGTGTCATTTGGGTTGCATCTGCCACGTTGGCAGGCGCAAATCGCAGGTTAGCAGCTGCAAATCGCAGGCTGATTCACTGCAATCGACAGACAACCGAGCGCTCGACAGGCCACCAAATGCAGAACAAGCCACCGAGCGCTGAACGGAGCGTTTAACGCTGGATAAGATTGCCGAATGCAGGACGGGCTCTCGAGCGCTGGGAGTATCAGCGTTGAGTGCGCAAGAAGTCGAGCAACTCTTGGCGCGTATGCACGTCCAATTTCGTATAGATGGCACGCAAGTGCGAACGTACCGTATTTTTCGAGATGGTCAGAAAATCGGCAATCCAGTTCGCCGAGCGACCTTGCGCGAACAGCTCCAGTATCTGGCGCTCACGCACGGAAAGACCGAAACGCGGGTCTATAGCCTGAACCATTTCCTGAATCGTGAGTTCAACCTCGAGGGGCGCGGACTCTTTCTGCGATGCGGGAACAGGGGGCGCATCAGGTGTGGGGTGGGAAACAGAACCGAAAACAGCACTGCCGGAGTCTGCGACTTTAGACGCATTGTCTCCTTGCTCTTTCGGACGCCAAGTGATGATGTATTTGATGTCGGCATCGGTGAACACGAACGTCAGGATTAATACGATTAAAAACGCGAAGGCGATGGCTATAATCATCTGTAGATACTGCACGTCAGCATAGCGTGCCACAAGGCCGCCTATAGCCCAAGATACAGTCGATGAGATGAAATAGACCGCCTGTCCGATTCCGAAAGCTCGTACGGGTGAAAAATCGAACCTGAACACCATGTAGGCCATCAGGCACGAGAAAACCATCCACAGCACTTCTTTGCCGATGGACATGTACGAAAGATCCAGTCCGAAGCACGTTGCCAAAAGCACAAGCACGCCCAACAACATCAATGCGGAATACACGCGCTTCACAGCATGAACGATATTGCCCCGATTGATAGCAGGAATAATAAGAACGGCGATTATAGCGATGAACAGCGTGACACCCGAGCCGATGAACGCGAAATCACGCATCGACAAAGTAAAACTCGATATGCCCTTGCCCACCCCAGAAGTGAATACCACCAGCGCAGATGCTATAACCAGATGGCGATAAGATCGCATACCCGGCGTTTTATCCCGCGAGGCTGACGTCTTGTCGCTTTTCCCTATGGAAGGGACCGCTGAATCCGCAGGAAAGGGATCATCGCCAGGCATGATGAACAGAAAAGCCGAGAGCACAGGCAGAAGCGCAATAAACACGATGCGCCATTGCTGCGGAATACCCGTGCCGGTGTAATACAAAAATGCCGCGAATATCAATGAAACTGCGCCTACGGTCAGCGAATCGCGCAACGCCAAACTGCCGTAGGTCTGTCCCATTTTCAGACAGAGAAACGATGTGCCGACGCCGGTCAGAATCGCCGCTACGGTGAAGGTGGCCATGCCGCCCAAATACTCGCTGTAACCTAAAACAATCGTCGAAAGACATGCGAGCAAACTCATACATACAACGATACGGGCATTTTCGATAAACGGCGTGAAGCGACGCCACATCGCGGCAGCCACGAGCATGACCGTGGCTATGCCAGACGTAGAACCCAGATACATGATGAGCACATAGCTCGCTTGCTGGCCTTCGGGCATCAGCCGCATCAGCTCGATGCTGTTATAGCATAGCCAAATCCAAGCCCACCATGCTCCCATGCCCAAATAGCGCAGAAAAGGCCATTGCACAGCGAGGGCGTAGATTCCCTCCATGTGTTTATCTGAATTATGCAAACAGACCTCTATCGGTGCATCTATACAAATACTGCATGTTAATGTTAGTCCACAGGCTCGCTTGCCAAGTCAGCCAAAGACACACTGTTCACGTAGCTGTCTATCACCTTGTCAAGACCTTCCCAAAACGACAAGGTCTCACATTCGTTGCGACGCGGGCAAATACCGAAGCCGTCTTCTAAACAGGCCACCGGTGCTGTCCCACCTTCGCATGCACGTAATATGTCGCCTGCGGAAACCTGGTCGGCAGGCCTAGAAAGGGAATAGCCACCATGGGCACCGCGCGTGCTTTTCAGTATGCCACCACGCGTCATCTGACCAGCCAGCTGCTCTAGATACTTTACCGATATACCCTGGCGCTCCGATGCCTCACGCAAAGACACGGGTGTGTTGCTTGCGCCTTCTTGCTGCGCTATGTCGATAGCGAGACGAAGCGCGTAGCGACCTTTTGTCGACATCTTCATGACGTTCCCCTTTCAATCCTCTATCAGTATGACACAAAACCTCCCCCGTGAAGAGTCGTGAATCGGCGTGCATGTTGTATTATTGTAGCTATGCACCACAATGTGGCAGAATCGTCCGAAAGACTTTAGTATTTCCCTATGGTTTCAAATCGACATCCAATCATATCTTCGAACGCATTCCATATCGCCATTCTGGCGATTGGGACAATATACCTTCTTACCGGAGCATTTCACGGCAACATCTGGTTCGACGAAAGCTATTCGGTTGCCATCTGCACAAAGTCTTTTTCCGACATCTGGCGCATCGGCTCGGGCGACGTGCACCCCGTTCTGTATTACTGGGCTCTGCACGTTATTTACCTTTTGGGCGGTGGACTGGACGCCTATCGCGTGTTCACCGTTTTCGGAGCCGTATGCATGGCCCTTCTGGGGTTCACGCATCTCCGTCGTGATTTCGGATGGCGCTTAGGGCTTCTGTTCAGTATCTTCGCGCTGTTTACACCCTATGTTTCGTTCATCGCCATAGAAGTGCGCATGTATTCATGGGCAACATGCATGGTCATGCTTACATTCATTTACGGCTTTCGAATCATCCGGAACAAGCCGCTTGCAAAGGCTAGAGGCAACTCAGGCACAAACACGGATGCCGACAGAAACGCGAGCACGGGTACCCGGTCGGTTCCGACTTCCACGTGGATAAAATTCGCGATTTGTTCGCTGGCTGCGGCATACCTGCATTATTTCGCGTTGATGTCGGTATTCATCATCAATCTGTTCGTACTGCTGTCTCTGATTTCCGAGAGGAAATTGCGCAGGCGCGATTTGAAAGCATTCTGGGTTCAGGCAGCGGCCGAAGTGGTGGCCTACGTACCGTGGCTGTTCGCGTTGAGCTCGCAGCTAGGCGTGGTGTCGAACACCTATTGGGTAAAATTTCAATTCCCCGATACGCTGATATCCTTGGCTCGATACCCGCTGATCACCATGCAGGTGGACTTCGCTTGGAACGGCGATTACGGTCTGTTCCCCCGCATCATCGCATGGGTGATTATCGTGCTTTTGGGTCTGCTTGCCATCTTCATCATCTACGCCGTCGTGAAATACATCCGCAAGCAAAAATCGCACTACCGCTCTGAAATCAAGAACGCAGCCTGGCCAAAACGCGCTTGGCACTTCATCACGCGCCCCGATAACCTTCCCGGCTTTCTGGGATTAGCGGTGTATTTGGGGCTGTTCATATTCGCCGGAGTCGCATCCATCGTCATGAATTCCCTGATGTTGTACTTCCGCTATATGTTCTGCGCTATCGGACCGCTGCTGTTTTCTATCGTGTGGCTGCTCCGTCGCATAAACGACAGTCGCATCACTGTGGCCACGTGCTTTTTAGTGGTAGCATTCGGACTGCTGAGCCAGACGCTGATGGTGCAAGACGACTACTCGTCGGACAATCAAGCGCCCATAGAATACTTAGCGGAATCCGTTCAAGGCGACGAACCGGTGCTTTCAAGCGATATCGGCATCGAGGGCGTAACGGCCGTGGAACTACCCGACCAGAAGCAATACTACCTTGACTGGCAGAAGGGCAACTGGGGATTGGCGTACGAATGCTATTCGCCTGCGCTGGTGATTATCCCTAGCTGGGAAAGCGTGCTGGACGACTACCATGGTTACTTCTGGATGCTAGGACAGTCCACCGACGGCTCACGACCCAACGACGTAAAGGACCTGACTGCAAAATCAGGTTATACGATGGTGTCCAGCGAACTGTTCTACCGTCCCTACGAGCGCAGCTATTTCACCATCACGTTGATGCACAAGGACTAGGTGCGCTTTAACGCTGCGGCGTGTTTGCGCTCATGCGAATAACGCAGCAGCGTAGGTACCCTAATGGCGTTTGCGACGACCGTAATCGGAGCCCTTGCGAGCGCTCTTCTTTAAATCGGCAAGCGCGTCCTCTTCACTTGACCCCTCTATTTGCGCGCGCAAGCCAACTACCTGGTCACGCAAGTGCGCCGCTTCCTCGAAGTCCATATTACGCGATGCTTCGGCCATCTCATCTTCCATAGATGACACAATGCGCAGCACTTCCTCACGTGACAGAGCCGCAAGTTCTTTGTTCACCTGCTCGCTGGTGGTAGAGCCCATATCGTCTTTGACGTAGGTCATGATATCGTTTATGGCCTTGCGGATGGTCTGCGGCTCGATACCATGCTCGCGGTTGTAATCCATCTGAATCTGGCGACGGCGAGTCGTCTCGTTTATGGCGCGTTCCATAGAATCGGTGCGCTTGTCGGCATACATAATCACCTGGCCGCCCACGTTTCGGGCCGCGCGCCCGATGGTCTGTATCAGTGAGCGATGATTTCGCAGGAAACCCTCTTTATCGGCATCGAGTATAGCCACCAACGACACTTCAGGCAGGTCGAGACCCTCGCGCAAAAGATTGATGCCCACCAATACGTCAAATTCGCCTTTACGCAGGTCGCGCAATATGTCCACACGATCCAACGTCGCTATATCAGAGTGCATATAGCGCGCTCGAATGCCCTCATCAAGCAAATGGTCGGTCAAATCCTCGGCCATCTTCTTCGTCAGCGTAGTCACCAACACGCGCTCGTTTTTGGCAGCGCGCGTGCGCGCTTCGTCGATGATGTCGTCGATCTGAGAGGCACTAGGACGCACGATTACTTCCGGGTCCAAAAGTCCGGTCGGGCGAATAATCTGCTCCACGGTGTTCTGGGTAACGCGGTTCTCGTAGTCGCCCGGCGTAGCCGACGTGTATATGAATTGCGGCACACGCGCTTCGAACTCATCGAAACGCAGCGGGCGGTTATCCAAACATGACGGCAGACGAAACCCATGCTCAGCTAGGGTTATCTTGCGCGAACGGTCGCCTTCGTGCATGCCGCGAATCTGCGGCACGGTCACATGGCTCTCATCGATGATGCACAGGAAATCTTTCGGGAAATAATCGATGAGCGTGTAGGGAGGCTCACCTGGCACACGGCCATCCAAATGCCGGGAGTAATTCTCGATGCCCGAACAAAAACCCATCGTCTCCATCATTTCCAAATCGTAGGAAACGCGCATCTCGAGCCGCTGCGCTTCCAACAGCTTGCCTTCTTCCTTGAACTGTTGCAGCCTCTCTCGCAACTCGTCGCGAATGGTTTTCAAAGCATGGTCCATCTTTGGCTTGGCCGTCACGTAATGCGACGCAGGCCAGATGGGCAGCGCCTCATAGGTGTTCAGCACCTCGCCGGTCACGTTGTCCACATCGGCAATCGTCTCTATCTGATCGCCCCAGAATTCCAGGCGCACCGGATTGTCGGCGTAGGCCGGAAACACATCCAAGGCGTCACCCCGCACCCGAAACGTTCCTCGCTTCAGTTCGTAGTCGTTGCGGTCGTATTGGATGTCGATCAGCTGGTGAATCACATCATCGCGATCGGCGGGCTTTTGCTTATCAACGAACACAGCCATACCGGCGTAGTCCATAGGCGAGCCAATACCGTATATACAGCTGACAGAAGCAACAACCACCACATCGCGACGCGAGAGCAAAGAAGCCGTAGCCGCATGGCGCAACTTTTCCACTTCTTCGTTTATGGAAGCGTCCTTTTCAATGAACGTATCGGTGCTGGGCACGTAAGCTTCGGGCTGGTAGTAATCGTAGTAGGACACGAAATAGACGACCGCATTATTGGGCAGGAATTCTTTCAGCTCAGCCGCGTCCTGCGCGGCCAAGGTCTTGTTGGGAGCCATGATGAGCGTGGGCTTCTGCACCGCTTCGATGGTCTTGGCCATGGTGAAAGTCTTGCCGCTGCCTGTGACCCCCAAAAGCGTCTGGTAGCGCAGGCCCTCTTCCACGCCTTTGGCCAGCGCGGCTATGGCCTGGGGTTGGTCGCCCGCTGGCTCAAACGGTGCTTCCACTTTGAACGGCTGCGAAGACAGCCTGACTTCAGGCAGCTTGCCTTCCATGGGTTGGCCCTCTATATTCGAAAGATGCGCCATGACGCTCGTCCCTTCATTCGTTTTCACTATAGTACCTTATGCTCGCGATGCAAACAAGTGTTCGTGCACAAGGAACCGAATCCTCCCGCTTGTGTCCACAGGGCTTGAATCGCTCCATAGCTTCTGGAACAATGGCGAATAAGCGTTGCAAACCGAAAAGAACAGCCGTGAAAGAAGGCTCGTGTGGAAAAGTTCGAATTGGACACTCGCTCGCAAGGTTTCTACGACATTACCGAAAACGTTGAGCGGACTGTGAGCGAAAGCGGCGTGCACGAGGGCATCTGCACTGTGTATTGCCCGCACACCACCGCAGGCATTACCATCAACGAGAACGCTGATCCCAACGTGGTGCACGACCTGATATTTGCGTTGAACGACGTGTTTCATGACCGTCGCGAGTTTCGCCATATGGAGGGAAACAGCGCCGCGCATCTAAAGGCGAGCATCGTGGGCTGCTCGCAAACCATTCCAGTGACAGACGGCCGATTGACGCTGGGAACGTGTCAGGGCGTATACTTCACAGAATTCGACGGCCCCCGCACCCGTCAGTATTACGTACAGGTAGTCGGAGAGCCGTCGTAAAAAAGTGCTATTGTAGCGCGATTGGTGCGGCCTATTCTTTGGCAGGCGCGATTTGCGCCCATACCTCGTCAACGCGCGTTTGCAAATCTTCTAGCGTTCCCTTGTTTCCGACCACATAATCCGCCCACAGCGCTCGCTGTTCATCGCTCACCTGGCGCGCGATGCGGTTCTTCACGTCGCGCGGGTCGAAACCCTTCGCCTGCGCGCGCTCGATGCGCAACCGAGTCGGTGCTGTGACGGCGATGATGCCCGCTGCGCGGCGCACGAACGGCGCAAACGTACCAGTCGGCCCGTCATAAGCCGAAATCTCAACAATAGCCAAAGGACAACCGTCTTCTTCTAGCTTCTCCAATTGAGCATGCGCCTCAGCCGCTAATCGAGGCTGGCTTATCGCGTTCAGCTTCACTGTGGATGCCGGGGTAGCAAATGCCTGTTTCGCTAATTCGGCGCGGGCGATTTCTCCGCTCGCATCCAAGATGCCTTCCCCGAATGTCTCGACGAGCATGTCGATAACCTCGGGCTTCATCAAGACATCGTGACCAACATCATCAAGATCGATACACGTTGCACCTTCGTTTTGCAGCATTCGGGAAACCGTCGATTTCCCCGACCCGATGCCACCGATAAGAATGTACACCTTCATTTCAGAGTCAGTTTTCATAAGCAATCATCTCCCTCCGTTTTTCTTATTCTACGCGAAACCCGTGCCTTTTGATATAGAAAGAAGCTCATTGGCAAGAGTTAACCTCCCGGCAAACTTCAGGACAACCGACTATTATCGGGAAAATTGACCTACGTGGGAAAAATGCAGCGAACGCACTATTTCTCTGCAGGGTTTGCCGACTCAGTGATTGCGGAAGTTATGGACTCGATTGTCGCAGAACCCAGCACGATTCCATCTCGGAAAAAAACCGCGCACTGCCCGGGTGCCGTGGTAGGTTGCGAGATATCCAATTTTACGATGGCCAGAGGATCTGCCGCCACAGTCGCGCTCACAGCATCAACAGTGTCTGCGACCGCGCTCGCGCTCGCTGACGCCAGCGGACGGACCGTGCAAGGTATCGCATGTGCTCGATATCGCAGCTTCACCGAGCAGGCGATCGGTTTCGTTGGCGCTTCTATGGCTTGCCACACTACGTTTCGCACGATTACGCGCGAGATTTTTGCCTCATCTTCAAAGCCCACGACCAGCTGGTTTTCCGCAATGCGCTTGCCAATCACGTAATAGGGCTGCGCGGCAGCGATGCCGATGCCCTTGCGCTGCCCCACCGTATAGTTGAACAGACCGCTATGATGCCCCAGCACGTACCCGCTCGCGTCCACGATTTCTCCTGGCGCATCCTGCAGACCATGATGGGTCAGAAAATCCCGGTAGTCGCCCTCGATAAAGCACACGTCCTGGCTTTCCGGACGATGAGCCACCCGCAGCCCCAGATTGGCCGCCTTGGCGCGCACCTCATCCTTTGTGAGTGCGCCCAGCGGCAACACGATGCGAGAAAGCTGTTCCTGCGACAGCATAGAAAGCATGTAGCTTTGATCTTTGCGCGCATCATCGGCGCAGGCCACCGCATAACGCTGCGTGCTCGGCATGCGGCATATGCGCGCGTAATGCCCCGAGGAAACGTATCGGCACTCTAGCTTGTCCGCAACTTGTAAAAGCGCGGGAAACTTGCATGTAGCGTTGCATCCTACACACGGGATGGGCGTCAGCCCGCAAGCGTAGCCTTCGATGAACGGCTGAATCACGCAACCGTCGAAATCCTGACGGCAATCTTGTACCACATGTCGTATGCCCAACTGATCACAGACGCCTTTCGCGTCAGTTACGGCCGCATCCGCAGCATCACCGTCGCAGAACACGCATGTGGCGCCTATCACGTCGTATCCCAACTGCATCAGCAAGGCCGCCGCAACCGATGAGTCCACACCGCCGCTCATGCCCAAAACCACGCGCTTCGATGCAGCCATCATCCATCCTTTTGCTTTGTAGGGTTTTAATCGCGAAGGTCAACTTCCGAAATATCTTTCTTCGCTTTTACAAACTATACCTGCACTTCACATAACGATAAACCACAATATGTTGTATCATATGAAAAGTATTGCATATGCACACGCAGCGGGTTTTTCCCTGCGTTTATCAGGATCAGGACAGTTGCAAATATGGCACGCGCTCATTCTCGCTACATTCCCTCTCTTGATGGATTGCGCGCATTCGCCGTGCTTTCCGTCATCGCTTACCACATGGGTTTCAACTGGGCGCAAGGCGGTCTTTTGGGCGTAACCGTGTTCTTCGTGCTGTCCGGCTACCTTATAACCGGCCTCCTTATCGCCGAATACCGTGAAAGCCACACCATCGATTTGCCGAACTTCTGGCTACGCCGCATCCGCCGTCTAGTGCCCGCCATTGTATTCGTGGTGTTGGGCGTGGGGTTGCTGTGCGTTATATTCAACCACGGACTGCTGACCAAGATGCGCCCCGACATTCCCTCGTCGCTGTTCTTCTACAGCAACTGGTGGCAGATTTTCCACAACATTTCGTATTTTCAGGCCATCGGCTCGCCTTCCCCGCTGCAGCATTTCTGGTCACTGGCCATCGAAGAGCAGTTCTACCTCATCTGGCCGGTACTGCTGCTGTTCTTGTTCAAACTGGGTGTGAAAAGCAAGCCGCTGCGCCGAGGCATCCTTATCGCCGCTGCCGTGTCCGTTGTGGAAATGGCACTGCTCTACAGCCCTGACGTAGACCCCTCGCGCGTGTACTACGGTACCGATACGCGTGCGTTTTCCCTGCTGATCGGCGCATGGCTGGCCTTTGTGTGGCCAGCGAGCAGTTTGACGGAAGAAAGCGGCAGGGCGCTTCCGCGTGAGACGCGCATCGCCTTTGACGGCGCGGGCATAGCCGCGCTTGTGGGGTTGATGCTGATGGTGGCTTTCGCCAATGGTTTCAGCCCGTTTCTGTATCGCGGCGGCATCCTGCTTTGCAGCGTGCTCACCGCTGTGGTGATTGCAGTGATTGTGCACCCTATCAGCGTGCTTGCGCGCGGGCTGGCGTGCAAACCGCTGGTGTGGATAGGCAAACGCTCCTACGGCATGTATTTGTGGCACTACCCCATCCTATTGCTCATGACGAACCGCAACACCACATCGGCCACGCCTTTGTGGTGGAATGCACTGGAACTGGCAATCATCGTCGGCATATCGGCTTTCAGCTACAAATTCATCGAGAACCCTGTTCGCCATGGCGCCCTGGAAGACTGGGTGCGCAACGTGCGCGCGGGCAAGATAAACCTGCAAACTTACGTGCAGAACCATGTTGCGCCTGTGGCGTGCGGAACCGCCCTCGTGCTCGTGTCGGTCATCGGCATGGCAGTCGTACCTGATGTGGACGGCATCGGCGGCATGGCGCAGCTGCAGGAAGCTGCCGCCCAGCAAGAAGATTCACCGCATGTGGATGAAGTTACGTCCGCAGCCAACACGGAGGTCTACGATGTCACGCTCATCGGCGATTCGGTGACCGTACGTATCGTCCCCGACTTCGAACAGGTATTCCCCCTAGGGCTCATCGATTCGGCTGTGAACAGGCAGTTTAGCGAAGGTCTGTTCGTGTTTGACCAGTACCGTGATGCGGGATGCATAGGAGGCACCGTGGTATTCGCACTGGGCACAAACGGCGTGGTGACCGCCGAGCAGCTGAACCAGATGGTGGCCGATGTGGGTTCGGACAAAGACATCTACCTGGTAACCACACGCAGCCCGCAGGATTGGGTGGAAACCACGAATAACGCGCTTGCAAACACGGCCGCGAAATACGACAACGTGTATCTCATCGATTGGTACACCTACAGCGCGAACCACGACGACTGGTTCGACGGCGACGGCACGCACCTCAGCCAGAACGGCGCGGCTATCTACACCGAGATGATCCGTGCGGCGCTGAACTACACCACGCCGGTTGTGGAAGTTGCTGCATCCGATGAAGGCGAGCTGACTACGGACGGCACTGCTGCTGATGGGTCGGCGGAGGGCACTGCTGGCGAAAGTTCGACTACGGACGCTGCCGCCTAACACGTGCTGGCGTGGCGAACGGGACGGGCGGCTGCGACCGGGTCGCGCCGATCCCGCGTTGAACCGCGCAACAAACCGGTCGTGCGCCATCCTTAGTCGAGCCAACCGGGCAGCGCCATTCCGCGTTGAACCGCGCAAGGGCGCGGCGTATGATTCGGACACGGGCCACCTTGTCCCAGAAGCCCGTGCATGAACCCGACCATCCGACCATCAGAAAAGGTTTTGGGTTATTTCGCGATTTGAAAGCAGGATTCTGGTGACTAATCGAAGCATTGTGACGCGCCGTTTCCTATCTCCCGCAAAGATTTTTCGTGACCTGCGGTTATGCAGCGCAATCTAGCCTTCTCAAGCGTTCGCGCTTTTCTTATTATGACTATAAGTCACAATTTTTCACAATGCTTCGATTGGTCGCCGTTTTTCTGTTTTGAAATCCGGAAATCGGAATGCGACCCTCCGCTTTGTTGAAAAATACGACGTGCAGTACACGATGGCACCCGACCGAAGCCGGGTGCCATGGAAAATCTTTTCTGCTTGCAGCGCTTGTTGGTGCTTAATCTAGCGCCTGATTCGCTTGCCGCCTTGTGGGCAGATTGCGTGCTACCAAGCGGACGGATTCTAGGCTAGCGCTTTGCGATGCGTATGCGCCTTGCAGCAACACCGCCAATTGCCAGACCACCAAGGGCGATCAATGCAACCAGAGGCCAGGAAACGGAATCGGAGGTCTTCGGAGACTTGCTGGTCGCAGTGGACTTCGTTGTCGTGGTATCCTTCGCGTTCCCCGTTGTATCCGCAACCGTATTGTCAACCGCGCCAGTACCGTCAGCGGGACTCGTCAGAGTGATTTTGGTCGATGCGGAATCCATGGTAAACGTAAAGGCATTATCGGTCGAGGTGAGCGTCTTGGTAAGAAGGCCCGACGCCGTCTGAACGCTTGCATCAATGGTTTTACCAGCAGGAATGTTGAAGTTCAGGCTTATCTTGTCGCCGGAAACTGCCGGGATGATTGGGGAATTGCCGGTAAAGGGCACGAGCGACTGAAGGTGGGTAACCTCTGCCGTTGCAGTGATGCCCGTAGCTCCGAAAGTGAAGGTACCTGCGTTGACCGTCGGCGTTCCACCCGACCAGACAACTTGGGTACTGGGTGTTTCAACCTCTATCGTCTTGGTAGTCTCCTTCATGGTGAAGGTGCACGTATTGCTTGCGGCTGTCACCTTCTGAGTAGTTCCATTGACGGTAACCTTTACTGTGTCGTCAGAAACTATACCTGCAAAGGTAAGGACCACATCGTCGCCGACGTTTGCCGTGATGTTGGCGGTGCTGCCGACAAAGGCGGTGCCCGCCACCTTGGCTGTGCTAGAAACACCACTCATACCATAGGTAAAAGTACCACCAGCCGCAACAACATCACTGCCGTTATACCTCATCGTTGCCGAAGCCTCGACCGCAGGTGCAGCAGACTTTACGAGCGTGAATTCAGAATACTCGTTGGAGCTGAAAGAGAGTGTATTTGTATCTGCATCATAGGTGGAATCGACAACCGTCTTCGTGCCATTGTGGTCGCGCACCACCTGATAGGTCTCGCCATCAGCCAGCTGCAGCGTAGCGTCAAGCTGCATGGTTACGGTAGCTGGCTCGTCTAAGCTAGTAAGTTTGTTGGTCCAGCGAGTATCTACGGAACCCTGGTTCCAGTACTGATCCAGAGTCACGTCAACGGTTGCCACTGCAGTACCGCCACGTGCAGTATCTGCAGCAGTCGTATCGGTAGTAGCATCGACAACCGTCATGTTCAGATTGCCTGAAGCTATAGCTTGCTCCGCACCCGTGAAGGATACGTCGCTCACTTTAGCACTGGTGCTGGTAGCCGTATCCTTCACTTCGCTGAACACAGCATAGATGGGCATATTTATGTTATATGCGACATTGAAAGTGAATGTGCATGCATTATCCTTATCAGGCGTGAGGGTTACCTCCTGCCCATCTGCACCCCTGATATTGGTGGAAAGCACCTGGTAGCCGCGAGCCGGGGTGAGCGTGGCAGTAATAGTCGCCGTCGGATTGATGATGGCCGCAAAGCCTTCAGTCCCATCCAATGCCTGATGAGACTTCATCTGATCGAAAACCGCAGCATTAGTAAGATCCTTGATAAGGACGGTTCCGTTCTTAAGGACGGCCTCGGGGAAGGGTTCGGCAGGGACGGAGGACCAGGAGAGTGATCCGAACGGTTGCGTGAAGTCAATCCTGAACTCGCCAGTGCCGTAACCCTTGATTACGTATCCATTCGCACCATTGAATTCACTGGGGCTGGGCTGCAGACCCCCTCCATCGGGATCCTGAAAGTCCCCCATCCAACCCTTGCCATCGTTGGTCGTGTACTTACCCTGGCCATCGGTAGGCTGGATAATCTTGATGTCGGCGGTACCAGAAGGCAGAGTATAGTTGTACCTTTCTACAGACTGGTACTGGCCTGTGGTTACCGTGGTACCAGTTGCAATATCAGTCCACTCCCCCTCATTAATACGGTATTGGATAGCGCCATAGGTAGATTTGTAGGTATCGTTATACTCTGCGGCTAGACTGAATGTGGCAGAAGTGCTTACCGCAATCGTCCTAGATTGCTCGCTCATAATAAACGAAAAAGTGTGATCGTCTGAAGTCAAAGTCTTTTTCTGGGGAGCAGCTTCCGTCTGAACCTCAACAGACAGAGTCTGACCAGCGGGAATGGAGAAATCGAGATATACTCCGTTACCATTAACAGCCGGAATGCTCGTCGAGGTACCCCTATAAGGGTATCCTGTTATAACTTGTCCAGACGGCGACCCAACAAGGGTCGTCATGGTCACACCGCTACCGACAAAAGTGAATTCACCACCAAATACCGTGGGTGTGCCACCAGACCAAACGACCGTTGTGGAGGGCACGTCAACCTGAATCGGATTCGTGTTATCTGCCATGGTGAATAAGTAGGTAGGATTTGTCGAGGTTATCTGCTTCTGCTGCCCGTTCACACTCGCGGTGATACTGCCGCCTGCTGGAATACCAGTAAACACCACCTCTACCGTATCACCGATCTTGGCAGGGATGTCAGCGGAATTGCCGGCATAGACGGTATCGCCAACCTTGATCGTGCATTCAACGCTCGTCGGCGTGAACTTGAAGGTACCGTTCGCCGGCGCAAGCTTCTCACCCTGATATATGATGGATGTGGTAAGGGCGTTCTCAATGGCGACGTTAATCTGGTTGTGAATGTTGCTCATTATGAACGTGTAAACCTTGCTTGCGTCGGTTTCCGCGATGACAGTCTTGGTGCCGTTCTGATCCAGAACCACGACTTTGCCTGTTGGGATGTTGGCAAATGTAAGAATTACTTCGTCGCCAACATAGCCCGGAATATCACCTGAGTTCCCGCTATAGTCAGCATCCCCAACCTTGGCATTGCAAGTAACACCGCTACCGCCAAAAGTGAAAGTGCCGCTAGCTGGTACGACTTTACTGTTCTGATAGGATAGCTCCGCAGTAGCAGCAACTCGAACAGAAATGGTTATCTGGGTGACCGAAGCATCCTTGGTAAATGAAAAGGTTTTGTCTCGGTCGGCGGCAGTGATGGTCTTGTTGGTTTCTCCTGCCGTCACAGTCACGGTCTTGCCTTCGCTCACGTTATCGAACGTAAGGATTTCCGTATCGCCCGCCTTCACAGGCAGATAGTTAGTCGAACCGGTATAGGTTGCGCCGTCTTTTTTGGCACCGGTCATAGTAATGTTGGTCTCGCCGAAGGAGAAAACACCATTTGCAGCCGTAACTGCCGCATCGTTATACTTGACAGGCACCTGTACGGCGGAAGCATCACCAACATAGATGTCGATTTGCTTTATCGTATCGCTCATGGTGAATACATAGGTTTTGTCTTCGCTTGCAGATGTAATGGTCTTGGAAGCATTCTCTCCTGCCGTAACGGTGATAGCCTGCCCATCGGGAACGACGAACGAGAGGGAAACGGCATCGTCCTTCTTAAGCGCAAGAGAGAAATCTGAACCCGTATATGCAGCATTGTTAATAGTCGCGCCCATGGTTGGGCCATTCGTACCGAATGTGAACGTACCGCTCGCAGCTGCGACGGGGTTGCCCTCAAAGACAACGGGCACGTTCGTGACGCCTTCATCCCCTACGGATATGCTTATAGTTGTGGTTGCAGCAGACATGGTGAACGTATAGGTCTTATCGGTATCGGTCGAGGCAATGCTCTTCTTGCCGGCAGCTGTGTCCACGGTTACGGCTTTCCCCTCAGGAATACCCGCAAAAGTGAGCACGACGCTGCTGTCTAGAGCCGCTGGGATGTCGGCAGAGTCACCAGCATAGGGAACTTCACCTACAGCTGCTGTCATAGTTACGCCGCTCTCGCCAAATGCGAAAGCACCCTCTGTTGGCGTTACGGGATTATTCTGGTATTTCACAGTTGTTTTGGGAACCACAACGCCGATGGTTATGTCAATCTGCTTTACGTCAGATGTCATATTGAACGAGAAGGACTTATCAATGTCACTCGCCAAGATAGTCTTCTGCCCACCTGCTGCAACAACAGTCACGGCCTGCCCTGGAGGAATATCGGTGAACGAGAGCACTACATTTTCACCAACTATAAGAGGCAAGTACGCATCATTTCCGGAGTATGCCATTCCATCATTGGTGGCACCCATAGAAACATCCGTGTCGCCGAAGACAAACTTCCCATCCTTTGCAGTGACAACGCTGCCTTTATAATACACGGGAACCGTATAGCCGGTTACTGTCTCGGTTACCCCTTGTGTGGCAATACCCTGGTTCCCCGCATTTACTTCCTGGGAGCCACCCTGATTACCTGTATTGACTTCTTGTGCGGCAATACCTTGGCTCCCTGTATTTACTTCCTGTGCGCCAGTTGAAGATTCCTGCACTGCTGGAGTAGCTTCCAGCGTGCTTGCTGCTACGGCAGAGGTGCTTGCACTCGTTTGATCGATAGCCACAGTCGGCTCCGATACAACCTGAGTCTCAACCGATGCCTGGGGCGTATCATTTACCGCAGTCGGCACATTGGATGCCGTGTCGGTTGCGGTTTTCGTTACCGTCGAAGCGACTTCCGCAAAACCTACGGCCGGAACAAGCGCAAGTGCCAGGCAAAACGCCATCAGAACCGAGAACGCTTTCTTCCTTGCTAACACCCGCTTCTTTACTCTTGAAAAGCTTTTCGATGTTTTCATTATCTTCCCTCTTTCTTCGACCGACCCGTTAAAGCGGAATTTCCACCCAGCCCAAAAGCAGACTTCATTGCTGATTATCACAATGACGCAGACCCGCATGGGTAACAAGGACAGACAAGGGATAGACTCGTGAATAGAGGGTTAGTTTTGGGATAGGTGGCCTATCAAGACGAAAGCGCCCGACTAAAAGCCGAGCGCTTTGTTTCAAATGGCGCGAATCAGGTGTCTGAATCGCTTTACAGCCAGCGGCAGCTTGCGTGCTGCCAACCGGGCAACTTTCAGGCTAGTGCCTTGCGTTGCGAGAGCGCCTTGCGGCATATCCGCCAATCGCCAGACTGCCCACGGCAACCAACGCAATCAAAGGCCACGAAACCGCATCGGAGGTGTTCGGTGACTTGCTTGGCGCGGTTGTTTTAGCAGTCGTCGTAGTACTCGTCGTGGAAGCCGTCTTCACGAGCGTGAATGCAGAGTACTCATTGGAGCTGAAGGACAGCGTGTTGGCGGCTGCATCGTAGGTGGAATCGACCACCGTCTTCGTGCCATTGTGGTCGCGCACTACCTGGTAGGTCTCGCCATCAGCCAGCTGCAAAGTATCGTCGAGCTGCATGGTGACCGTAGCAGCCGTGTCAAGCTCGGTAAGATTATTGGTCCAACGAGCATCTGCGGAACCCTGGTTCCAGTACTGGTCCAGAGTCACGTCATAGGTGGCCACTGCCGTGCCGCTTCCCACGGTTGCCGTGGCAGCGGTATCGGTGGCGGCGTCGCTCACCGTCAGGTCCAGGTTACCGGAATCAATAGCATTCTCAACACCTGAAAGAGCAACCCCGCTCACCGTGTTGCTGGTGCTGGTTGCACTGTCAGCCACTTTGGTAAAGGCGGCAGCAATAGCCGTGTTCGCATTATTCGCAATGTTGAACGTGAACGTGCACTTGCTGTTCTTGTCTGGCGTTATTATTATTGCACTGCCCATAGAGTCTTTGATGTTCGTAGAGAGCACCTGGTAACCTCTGTCGGGAGTGAGCGTGCAGGTGATATTCGCCGTATTGTCTATAATCGTGATGAATCCGCGGGAACCATCAGCATCCTGCCACGAGGACTTCTGCGCGGTTATAGGATCCTTGTAATGGGAGATGGCTGGATTCGTGTCAATATCTTGGATAAGGCACGAGCCGTTGGTAAGAACATCCGCATCTTTCACCTGACCACCGGTTTTGCTGTCCCAGAACAACGACCAGAAGGGATTCATGAAGTTGATATAGTAGGTGCCTGCGCCATAGACATTTTTCTCATCGTAATAACCGGCCACCCCGTTGAACTCTGCAGGGTAAGGTTGCACGATACTACCGACTGGCGTCGTGAATTCGCCCATCCAGCCAACACCGTTGTTTGTCGTGTACTTGCCGGTTGCGGTATTGTAAGGTTGAATGATCTTGATGTACGCAGTGCCGGCGGGAAGGACGTAGCCATATGCTCCGTCCAGTTTCTTCTCTGTGGCACTTGAAAGATCGGACCACGTCGTACCATTGTCGATACTGTATTGGATGGTCGCATAGGTGGATTTGTAAGTTGCGTCATACTGGGAACCCAGAACGAACGTGGCCGAACTGTCCACCGAGACGGAAATTTGACCTGAGTTCGCGGACATGGCAAACTTAAAGGTCTTATCGTCATCATTGGACTTGATGGTTTTCTGAGTAGACCCGGTGGCCGTGGCCACCTCAGCTGTTACGCTGCTGCCAGATGGAATGCCCGAAAATGTGAGAATCATATTTTCACCAATGGCTGCCGGGATACTGGGGCTATCACCATTGTAGGTGCTATTGCCAACCTTGACCGTGCAGGCAACACCAGTGTTGCCGAAGGTGAATCTGCCGTTTGACGGAGTAAGCGCGGCGCCATCATAGATAATTTGCGTCATAGGGCTGTCGGCCAACGTTGCGATCTCATTTGAATCGCTGGTGCTCTCGCCTTCCGCATAACCCATAGAGGGCACTATCGACAGCATCAAAACCAGAGCAGCCAATGCCACCGACACCAAGAGCATTTTCTGCCGCGTCAACACGTGCGCCTTTATTATTGAAGTCCCTTTTAACAACGCCATTATCTCCCCGTCTTCCTCGAACGACCCGTTGCTCCAATTCTATTCGCAGCAACGCAGCATGTCAAAGCAAATCCTGCCGAAGCGAGCACGGTCAACAGCCAACCGGCTGTGTTGCTGTCGCCTGTTTTCGCTACCACGTTCTTGGAAGCATCTGCCGTTGCTTCAGGTTGCTGCTGCGTCTGCGCAGGCGCATCACTGTATTTGAAAGCGAAGGAATAGCTCTGCATGTACTCGTCCACGTAAGTTCTACGGGAAATGTACGAATAGCCCGTAGTATTCTCAACATAATTGGGGGATTTCACAATGGTATCCACCTGTTTGGACTTGATTTCATGTCCTATCAGCCCATACGTCATCTGATAAGCTGGATCTTTGGAAGTTTCAGCTTTTGGCGTAAAATAATCGGTAGTGACAACCGTTGAACTGCTCAAAAGGCATTTCACAGTGAAGTTGCCGTCGCCGTCGCCAGTGACCTCGAACATCTTCTGGTTCGCCTGTGTTTCTGTGACAGTGCTGGGAATGTAGAAATTGGTCTCCGCCAGAGAAAGCTGCTTGGTTCCGGAGAATGACTCGCTCAGCCCAAAGACGCCTATAAGGTATTTTCCATAGGTCGCTTTATCGCTTTTGTTTATCTGTATGGTCTTGCCGTCGGTGAAATCGAAGACGTTTTCGAAGGAAAGCGGATGATAGGCAATGGTGGGTTTCTTGACATGAATCGTATACTCATCTTGCCAGCCATACTGAAAACCGTTGGCATTATTGTCGCCTGTCATAGGAGTTCTCGCCTCCGCAGGCTCAGACGTTGTTCCTTCGAAACCGGCAACCACCTTCACATCACTGGCCGGCATGGTGAAGGTGTAGGTGGCGTCATCCACTTTCGTCAGGGGCACATCGGTGGCACTGGCATCATTGGTTATGGCGAATATGTAGTCCGCAGGAACATAGGTAATGATTGGATAGTCAAGCTGATCCACAACAGTAGTTGCGTTCGTGGCAGAGCAACCCGCATTCACATCGTTCACGACGCCTAGGGGCGGAGTTGAATGGAATACGAGCTTGTTCGTCAATTCCCTATAGGAAAGGCTACATTTCGTGGTGTTTTCTTCATTGGTAACCTTAATGGTGACCGTTTCGCCAGCAGCGACATTATAGGGCGTCGCTTTTATATAACCCCACCCATAAGACACCGCATAGACGTCATATGTGGCACCAACCACGCCTGCTGCCTCGATGCCCATGGTCGATACGACCGGTTCTGCTGATGTAGTGCCTGCGGCCGTTTCCGCATTACCGCTCGTATCAAGAGTCTCAACCGTGCCATTCACTTGCGTCGCGGTCGTTTCCGCGCCCTCAGCCGCAACGGCCCCGGTTGCTTCCGCACCGCCGGTCGCTTCCGCGCCTTCCGCATGCGCCATGCTGGGCACCACTGTCGCCATTATGCAAGCCACGACAATTGCCGCCGCCAAAGCGATTTCCAGAATCCATTTTTTCGTTCTTACCATGCTGTTCCCAATCCGTTCCCTAAGTTCGGTTAAAGCCTTGCCATGCTTGCCGTTATCGTTGAATCGATCTCGTCAAACAGGGCGTCAATAAGGTTGCAGTCCGTATCGTCTTTCTGCGAGGTAATCGTGACACGCACGCCTTCCTGAGGATAGACGGTATCGATCTGCAGAAGCACTTCCCCGCACTCCGGCGTGCGAAGGCAAATTTGCCCACGCTCGCTGTTGTTGCTCGCAACGCTCATGCCCAGCCTATCGATCGTGTCGTAGACCACGTTCAGCATTATTGCCTTGCTATAGGGAAACACCCTGTTCGCCCGTTTCAAAACAAGCCCTCCTTCGACAGATACCATAATGGCGCAAATGACCCGCCGCCGAAAGTGTAGGCAGGGGACAGCGTGCGCAGACATGGGGATAGTTTTGGGATAGGTGCCCAACAGGCACCCAAGAGGTACCCCATTCGCCGGGCTTTGAAAAGTTTATTTGAAAGCCATACGCTCGCGAGCCTTATAATGGTGCTTTGTTAATACGATACGGGAAGGTGATGGGCGATCGAAGCGCGAAAGACGCAAATTCGCGTATGTCTGCTGATATTCCTCTGCTTTCTGTGGACGGGATCGGCCTACATCACGTGGCTCTATCGCCTGACCGCTCTGTTCGGAGGCGCATCCGCCGATTGGCTTTCGGAAGGCGTGGGCTACCTGTTTCAGGCAGCCGGTCTGTTGCTGTTTGCAATCACTGTGCGCCACCGCCCGAAACTGGTACAACAGAAGAGCTTCTTTGTCTGCGCGATTCTGGCCGATGGTATCGCTATGCTAGCCGCTGTGCTTTCCCCCACTCAAACCACCGTGCTGGCATTCGGCCTTCTGATGAACCTTCTCCATGGCGTGGTCGCCGGAATTTACCTGACAATCCTGTCGCTCTACGTACCCCAACAACGAACGGGTGCCGCATTCGGCATCGCATACGGCCTAGGCAGCATCGGTTCGTGGCTGCTTTCGCTGGTCATGGACGGACGCTTTCTGCAATCGCCTTACAGTTTGATCGTCTACTTCATACTGATTGGTGCAACGCTGTTTTTGAATCAGCGAGGCATAGGGCAGCGCTTTTCAGACAACGTGGACAATGCGCCGACGTTCCATCGTCCGGATTTCGCCTTGATTGCCCTTGTGGTGATTCTGCTTTCCGTCGTGAAGGGCTTAGGCTTCTATTTCCCGCTTTCGGAATCGACCAGCGGGTCGGTTAGCCTAGAATTCTCACGCGCCTTCTATGCGATAGGGCTGATAGCTGCCGGTTTCATCAACGATAGAAACCGCAAATACGGGGCTATCTGTTGTTTGGCGGCGTTGGTTTTTCCGTTCATCTCCATAGCGCTTATGGACGCACCGGGCGCTGATGCGGTGCTGTGGATTCTGGCGTATGTGTTCTTCGGCTTCTTCGCCGTGTGGCGCGTGATTGTGTTCTGCGACATCGCTGCAAAGAAAAGCGATCTTGTCTGGATGGCCGGCTTCGGGCTGCTGTTCGGTCGCGTCGGCGATGCGGCAGGTGCTTTCGGGGGCATTCTGCTGAGTGGGCAAACTGTTTTGTTAGTCGTTATTTCTGCAGCTCTTTTCGTGGTATGCGTACTGCTTTTTTTCGCTCTGTACCACAAACTCTACGTTCCAGTGCTTACACAGGAGCAAAACGAGGAGCAGCTGCTCGCCGAGTTCGAGCATCAATACGAACTGTCCGCACGCGAGAGCGATGTTTTCCGGCTGGTGGAAAAGGGCCGTTCAAACAGCGAGATTGCTGGAGACCTCTACATTTCCGAAAGCACCGTGAAGTTCCATGTGAAAAATATCCTGCGGAAAACCGACTGCGGAAACAGGACCGAGTTGTCCGCAAAGTTCCGACAGCTGTAGGCAGCACGGGGCGGGTGCGTGTGAGCGGGTCGCGCTTATCTGCCTTGGGTCGCGCTTATCCGCCTTGGGTCGCGTTTATCTGCCTTGGGTCGCGTTTATCTGCGTCGAATCGCGACCAGACTCGAGCAAATTGCCTTCCAGATGGCGCGAAATGCGAGGTTAGGCTGTCTTGACTCGGCATTTTTCATGACCTACTGGAGCGGCTACCAGTTCGTACCGCTGTGAACAGGTGTTATATGAATGGGTTGATTTGAGTTCGAACGATGGTTCGGTTTGAGACAGCCTAACCTCGACTTTCGCGCCAATTTTCGACCTATTTGCTTGAGTCTGCCGTGAATATCGACCTATTTGCTCGAGTCTGCCGTGAGTATCGACTTATTTGTTCGAGTCTGCCGTGAATATCGACTTATTTATGCAAAGTGCCCGACCAGTGGTCGGGCACTTCACTCATTACTCATTACCAATTACGCTCTGCATTTGGCAGCTTGTAGGCTGCGGCCGCTAACTCTCAGCTTGCGGGCACGCGTCATACGCTTGCGGCTCGCTGGTTGACAGCTTGCGCGTGCGTCACAAGGGCGCATACGCCGCAGCGGGCATGCCTTATTCAGCAGCAGGTGCCTCTGCAGCAGGAGCAGCCTCGGCGGCAGGTGCCTCTTCGGCAGCAGCAGGAGCGGCTTCAGCAGCACCCTCGGCAGCAGTTTCATCAGCCTTGGCCTCTTCAGCCTTCTTGGCTTCCTTTTCTGCAGCGCGCTTTGCCTGACGTGCAGCTTTCTCTTCCAGAGCAGCTGGATCGGGCTCAGCAACTTCGATCTCGAAGCCCAGTTCCTCAGCGGCAGCCTTCATGGACAGGCTGATGCGACGGCGCTCGGAGTTGATCTCCATGACCTTCACCTTCACGGTATCGCCAGCGTGCACAACCTGCGTGGGGGTATCAATGTGCTTGTTGGACATCTCGGAGATGTGCACCAGGCCTTCGACGTTGGGGCCAAGCTCGATGAACGCACCGAACGGGACGGTCTTGGTGACCTTGCCATCGACGATGCTGCCCACGGGGTAGTTCTCGACCAGCTTCACCCACGGATCCTCGGTGGTCTGCTTCAAGCCCAGCGAAATACGCTCGCGCTGCAAGTCGACATCCAGAACCTCGACCTCTACCTCGTCGCCAACCTTCACGACCTCGGAAGGATGGTTCACGTGGCTCCAAGACAGCTCGGAGATATGCACCAGGCCGTCTATGCCGCCCAAGTCGACGAATGCGCCGAAGTCGACGATGCTGGAAACGGTGCCGCGCAGGCGCATGCCCTTCGACAGCTTGGACAGAATCTCGGCACGCTCGTTTTTGCGGCCTTCCTCAAGCAGCACGCGGCGAGAAAGCACGACGTTGTTGCGGTTGCGATCCATTTCGATAACACGGGCTTCCAGTTCGGTGCCCATGTACATATCCAAATCCTTCACGCGGCGAAGGTCGACCAACGACGCAGGCAAAAAGCCGCGCAGGCCGATATCCAGAATCAAGCCGCCCTTGACGACTTCGATGACCTCGCCGTTGACGGTTTCCCCGGCTTTGAATTTTTCTTCCACGGAAATCCAAGCGCGCTCGTACTCGGCACGTTTCTTGGAAAGAATCAGACGACCGTCCTTGTCTTCCTTCTGCAGCACCAAAGCTTCGATCTTGTCGCCAAGGCTAACGATCTCGGACGGATCGGCATCCTTGCGGATGGAAAGCTCGCGGCTGGGAATGACACCTTCGCTCTTGAAGCCGATGTCCACCAGCACTTCGTCGTGCTCGATCTTCACGATCGTGCCGTCTACCAAATCGCCTTCGTCGAAGTCGGTCAGCGTGCCATCGATCATCTGGTTCATCTCATCGTCGGAGATGTCCTGGAAGTCGATGACGGACGGGTTCTTGATTTCGGTCAAAACGGACCCCTTTCAAAAAATTATCGGGGACCCTTCGTCATGATTGCGTGTTACATATTCCATGTTCACGGCGTTGCTCAAGCATCGTTAACAAACATGTCTCGGGGGCCAACATTACCGCTTGCACAGCCCCATGCCATACAAGCCGAATTATTGTAGCACACGCGCTATATTTATGAGCAATTTTTACGGGGAAGACGGCAAGCATCCACGTGCTCTCCACGTGCCGCGCAGCATTGCGCTGGCGCGCAGCCCCCAGCTCGCCTACGACGTCTTCTCGTAATAAGTAAGATGCGCCACTACCGCATAGGCCGACTTGGAAGCCGTGCTCGTGGACCCGCTGCCGATGTTCGAGGTCGACGTGGTTTTGGAAGCAGCCGTATCGGTGATGCTCACCGAGTCAACGCTGCAGGTATAGATACCCTTCTGCAGCGAGCTGATGGTTGCTTTTGCGGCATCGTAGCTGGCACAACCGAACGTCAGCGAAACGCCTCTCTTTGCCACTCCTGCTTCTTTGGTATCCAAATCATCGAACTTCAGCGTGTAGTTCTCCGTTTGTGACAAGGTGGTGTTCAATATCGTCATCAAGTTCTGCATGTTGTCGTATTTCGGCATATTCGTAGGCACAAGCCCTTGGCTTTTGTAGCCGTCGATGGATTTCTGCATCGAGGACATCTGCGTAATCTTCGCCTGGTCAACGACCAACTGGTCTTTGGCATCGTTGATACGCCCATCGAGGGCGGTTGTTTGGTTTTGCACGTTCACGAACACGAACTGATACCAAAGCACCAGCACCAGCACGCACGCCAATACCGCAAGCAATCCTTTTTCACGACGGGAAAACGTGTACGTCAGCATATCATCCGCCTTCCTATCCTATGCCTGCTTCAACGTGATGACCATGGTGGCCGTCACGTCCGAGGCGCTCGTCGAAGTAGTTGCCGCGGTCGACACCGAAACGTCCGAGACGATTGATTGGGCGTACAGCGAGCTGACGAGCTTGCCAATCGTATCCAGCGAAACGTTGGAAAGCCCCAAAGTCAGCGTATTGTTTTTCAGGCTCTCTGATGTGACCGTCGCAGACGACCGCACCTGCGTGTCGACCAAATCTAGCGCCGTCAAAGCATCCACGCTTCCGGCGTTCTGCACGCTTGAATAGCTTTCATATTCCTGCTTCACCGCATCGTAGCCGGAAAGCTTCGATTCGGCGGAAGAGACGAGTGCTTGCTGTTGGGAGAGCTCCGTTTGCTTTTGGTCCACCTGCGCGTACATATCCACGATGCCAAATTTGATGAAAAGCACCGTGACGAGCAGAATCAGTATACCCAAAGGAACCGCTTTGCGCAGGTCGACCTCATGTTCGGCCGGCATGCACAGGTTCATGGTGGTTTTCGAGGGCATCTGACTCGATTGCCTCTTCGAAGGTCCGCCGATGGTAATCGGCTTGTTCCAATCAAGCGCCATCTACATCACCTCCGCTTCCATCATGGCCCCGATAGCCAGCGCGCACACCGGGCCGTTTTCCGAGCCTTTCGCCTGCACGGGTAGCAAAAAATCAATGCTGTCGGCAGGGACGGATACCATGTCAGATACCGTTTTCACCAGCTGTGGAATCTGTGCGCCACCGCCGGACATGAACATCTGGTCGACGTCCTTTTCAGGGTTGTTGAAGTTATAGAAGTTCACGACTTTGCTGACTTCCACGCCGAAACGATCGCATATCGTCTGGCATTCCGCGCTATCCATGACGCCTTCGAAGTTCGTGGCCTTGTAGCTGCTAGCCGTGTACTGGTCGATGCCTTTCATGTCAGCGATTGCCATGTCGAATTCATCGCAACCGAACTCAATGGTCTTCGATGCTTCGTAATGGCTGCCATGAAACAGCATCACCGATACGTCCGCATGGCCAAAATCGACCAGAACCGTGGTCTTATCCTCGTCAATAGGGTTTGCCTCGATATGCGCCCTCATGATGCGCGTATACGCCATCTGCGCGGGAATGACCAACTTCAGTTTAAGGCCAGCTTTGCGCAGCATCTGCGAGTCTTCTTCTATCAGGCTTTTCTTTACCGCGGCGGCAAACAGCTCAAGACGACTAGGCTTGCCTTCTTCGTTTTCGACCACCTGATCCACCATATAGTCGAAGTTGTAATCGCCCGGATCGCCTTCGATGAAGTCGCGGAATTCATAAGGCAGGTTCAGCTTCAGCTCTGCCACATTCATAGCTGGCAGCGTTACATGGCGGAAATATGCTTGGGATTCCGATAACACCAGCGCGCAGTTGCGGGTGTGGATGTGCTCTTGCGAGCGAATCTGTTTCAGGAAGTGCGACATGGATTCTGGCGCGACCACTTGTCCTTCGCTCATCATATTCTCGGGCATGCGGCTGGAAATCAAACGAATCGCATCGCCTTCGCGCACAGCAGCTTTGCAGTTGCCGCTGCCAATGTCGATCCCCACAATCGAGCTTGCCATATGATTCCTTTCCCGCCTTCATCGCCCATGCACGGTATGCACCTGTATTGATGCAGCCTGAAGTTGCGTACTACACGCATTTGCACTACACGCATTGCGCATCGCCCAAACAGGGCATTTGCCCGTACAAATGTATTGTAACCTTTTTCCAGCTTGTGCACAGGCGCAACACAGTTTTCGGCGCAGGAGCCGAATAGCATTGCAAAGACACCAGCATGCTGCTTTGACGCTATTCGAAGACCTCCTGCGCCTGATGCATGCGCTCTATGACCGGCACGTTGAACGGGCAGCGACTCTCGCAGCTTGCGCACTCGACGCAATCCGATGCGTCGGCCGCAAGCGCCTGATAATGCGCTCGCACCGTCGCAGGCACTTCGGAATGCATGGTCGCCAAATCCAACAGCTTGTTTACCATGGCAACGTCGATTCCCTGAGGACACGGCGCACAATGACCGCAATAGGTGCAATGTCCGTCGCCAAACGAATGCTGCGGCGCTGCAGCCAGCACACTCGCATAATCCTTTTCCGCATCGGTCGCGTTTTCATAGGCAACAGCGTCCGCTACGTGCTCAACCGATTCGCAGCCCACCATAATGCTAGCAACCGCTGGGCGCGTGAGGGCGTAATGCAGACACTGCACCGGGGTGAGCGCCACGCCGAAGGGCGAAGTAGCAGCGTCAAACAACCTGCCGCCGGCGTAGCCTTTCATCACGTTTATCCCGATGCCGAGCTCTTCGCACGTGCGATACAAATCCGCTCGCTCGGGCGCGATTCCACCAAGGCCCTCGGCGTAGCGCTCCGCAAACATCGCTTCGATGTCTTCGCTAGGAGGCAGCAGGTCAAAGGCCGGATTCACGCTGAACATAATCATTTCCACGGCCCCGCTTTCGGCGGCCATCTTGGCGACCACGGGATTGTGGCTGCTCAGACCCAGATGCCGAATCGTGCCGCTTCGCTTCAGCTCGTTGGCGTAGTCGATGAAATCACCGGACATGATGCGCTCGAATTCTTCTGTGCTGTCCACGAAATGAATCATGCCCAAATCCACATAGTCAGTCTGCAGACGCGCAAGCAAGTCCTCAAACGCAGGCTTCACCTTACCAAGGTCGCGCGTGCGAACGTATTGGCCGTCTTGCCACGTGGATCCCATATGTCCTTGCACAATCCAGCGTTCACGCTGGTCACAGATGGCCTTGCCGAGATTGGTGCGCACGTTGGGCTCAGACATCCAACAATCAAGTATGTTCACGCCAGCAGCCGCGCAAGCATCGACGACAGCTTTCACCCCATCGGCATCGCTTCGTTCCAGCCATTCGGCCCCTAGGCCTATCTCGCTTACCTTCAGCCCGGTGCGTCCCAATTCCCTGTATCTCATTGGAGTTTCCTTCCCAAGCGCAGCCACAGTCTTGAATTTTTCCGTCTGAAACTATTGTACTCCGATGCGTGCACGCAGGCGCCCAAATGGGGAAATCACGTGCTGTGTAAATTGCGGAATACGTTGAAGAGCGCACCCGCCTCTAGATTCTTTCCCATGCATTCGTGTACACTATTTACTTGATTTTTTCAGCACGGGAAAAGAGCGATCGTGAACAAAACCGATACCAGCAACGGCCCCCTGTCGATGACAGACCCTAGCGAATCGACGTCGAATGCCGATGCGGCCGATTCATCGACTGCAAAACACGATGCCGACCCCATCTTTCAGCAGGAACAACAACACCTTTCCAACACGTATGCCACGCTGGAATCACTCGGACGCGACCTTGCCCGCAAGATGGAGATCGCCCGACGAGAAGCCGAAGCCGATAAGCGCTCGATGGCCGAAGAGCTTTCCCCTAATTTTGCCACCGACGACGATGCGCTGGAAACCTATGCGGATTTCGCCACCATGAACAGCGTCATCGACGGATACAACATCGCACAAGGCGCGACCGCCGAGAAGCTCTCGCGCATCACGGTGCTGTTGAAGCAACCCTATTTTGCGAAAATCAAGTTGCAGTTCAAGCACGACCAGCCCGCAAAGGAACTCTATATCGGCAATACCGGGGTATCCGACGAGAATTACCGCCGGATTATCGTGGATTGGCGATCACCTGTGGCCGAAGTGTATTACAACCAGGCAGAAGGCCGCACATCCTATGTGGCCGACGGGCGCACAATCGAAACCGACCTGCAGTTGCGCCGACAGTTCGACATCAGCGGCAACGTTTTGAACGCCTACTTCGATACGAGCGTGGCCATCCAAGATGCGCTTTTGTTGGCATCGCTGTCGCAACAGCGCACCTCGCAGATGCGGGCTATTACCGCCACCATACAGCGTGAGCAGAACACGGTAGTGCGCCATGACGACGTACCCGTGCTGCTGGTAGGGGGCATCGCCGGAAGCGGGAAGACATCGGTACTGCTGCAGCGCATCGCGTATTTGTTCTACCAGATGCGGGAAACGCTCGATGCCAGCGAGGTCTTTTTGATCACGCCGAATCCGGTGTTCGGCCACTACATAGAAAATGTGCTCCCTGAACTGGGTGAGCGCAACCCTGAAACCATGACGTGGGACGACTTCGCCCGCCCGCTGCTGCCGCACGGATGCGGCACCGGAAGCGCGAATGCGCCCTTGGAACTATTGGAGCGAATCGACGACGCCTTGAAAAGCTTCGAGTTCGACCAGCACGACTTCAAAGACATCCGCTGCAAAGGCGACGTGCTGCTAAGCCTGCGGCAGGTGCAGAACGCCTGCTCAAAGTTCAAACGAATACCCGCTGGCCCGCATCGCGTAACGCTGATCCGTGAGGAATTAGCCGAACGCCTTGAGTCGCGATTTGCCCAGTTGGCGGCTTCAGAAACGCTACACAACGAAATCGCGTCCTTCAGCATGGATGAGCAGCTGCGGCTATTCCATACGCCAGTAGACACCAACAACGAACAGGAAATGAGGGATTGCGCGTTGAGGTTGCTGAACGCGCGCTACGCCGATGCCTTTGGGGCAGTGAACAACGACGAATGGCTGCGCGTTGACCGTATCGCCATGCGGCTTTTGGGCGTGGAAGGGCTGGCACCAGTGGCATGGCTCTATTTCAAGATGGGGCTGACAGGGCTTTCGAACGCAGATGCGAAATACGTGATGATCGACGAGGTACAAGATTACACGGCTGCGCAACTGGCGGTGATGGCGCGCTATTTCAAGCGTGCGCATTTCTTCCTGCTAGGCGACCGCAATCAAGCAATCTCTGCCGGATGCGCCACGATAGACCAGATTCGGGGAATTTTCGCTGCCGCATGCGGCCAGGTGAAAGAATGCCGCTTGATGACCAGTTACCGATCCACACCTCAGATAACCAACCTTTTCGCCAGCCTGCTCAGCGAGCAGGAAAAGCTACAGGTGTCGTCAGTGCAGCGCGTAGACGAAGCCCCTGTGATCATCGAATGCCAGCGTATCAGCTACCCCGATACGCTGGCACGCGTCATCGAACAGGCCCACGACAATGACGGACTCACAGCCGTGATTGCGGCGAACACGCAAAGCACCAAACGACTGGCTAAGCTGTTGGGCGATAAGACACCTACAATCGTAGATTCTTCGGCAACGCTACCATCTGCGGGAACGGTGCTTATCACCTTGAAGCTGGCGAAGGGGCTGGAATTCGACCACGTAATCGTGCCCGATGCGTCCGCCGACGCCTTCCCCGAAGACGACCTGTCACGCCGGCGCCTCTACACCACCATTTCACG
Organism: Actinomycetes bacterium; assembly: GCA_023394615.1. GTDB lineage: Bacteria > Actinomycetota > Coriobacteriia > Coriobacteriales > Eggerthellaceae > JAEXAI01. Next base: position 147,811 of record JAEXAI010000017.1, read on the forward strand.
CGCCACCCGCAGCGTAGCGCTTATCGCAAACGGAAAACTCACGCCGCTTTTAAAGTAGCGGCGCGACAACCCTTACAGCATGCTCGCACGCAACTGATCAGATGATTTCGCGGACAGATACGACGGCGCGATGTCGAACAGGGTTCTGCAGCCTATCTGGCCCTCTGCGCTCAAACGATGGGCTGCACGCGCGCACGCGCACAGTACACCACCGGTGAATTCGGGGTTCGAATCCAGCTTCAACGAGTACTCGATGGTGTGCTGCGACTCACCGTTATCCCCGGTCACACCCGTGCGAATGACGGATCCGCCATGTGGGATGCCCGCATGGTCGCGATTGAGTTCCTCTTGAGAAATGAATTCGACGGTCGTATCGTAGTCGGCGAAATAATTCGGCATGGTCACGATGGCTTGCGTGATGGCGGTCTTGTCGGCCCCCTCTTCGGCGACCACATAGCATTCGCGCGTGTGCTTCTGGCGCGTGCTCAAATCGGGATTCTCGCCGTTGCGCACAGCCTGAAGCGACGCCGGAACAGGCACCGTATACTGACGCGCATCAACAACTCCCGGAATACGACGGATTGCATCGCTATGACCTTGGGAAACGCCGCGACCCCAGAATGTGTAATCCTTGCCGTCGGGCAAAATGCAGTTGGCGTACAGGCGTGCGATGGAGAACATGCCCGGGTCCCATCCAGCCGATATGATGGCTACTTTGCCACCCGCGCGCGCCGCTTCGTCCACGGCGGCGAAATGCTCAGGAATGTTGGCATGGGTGTCAAAAGAATCGACCACATTGAAAAGCCCCGCTACCGCAGGAGTCTGTTTCGGCAGGTCGTTCGCACTGCCTCCGCACAACACAAGCACGTCCACATCGTTGGCATGCGCGGGCAGATCGGCTGCAGCATACACCGGCACGCCTTGCGTCAGCATCTTCACAGTTGCCGGGTCGCGTCGCGTGAACAGAGCCACCAGTTCCATGTCGTCGTTTTGTCTGCATGCCAGTTCGACTCCCCTGCCCAGGTTGCCGTAGCCCAGAATTCCGATGCGTGTTTTCGTCATGCCGTTGCCTTTCTTGTGCTCGTTTTCCACTCGTCAGCCCACCCGCAAATCGGTCCCTGTTCTATCGACTTGCTGTACTCGCCAACTCGCTTCCTTTATTGTGACCGCAGAAACAATACCACGCGCTCAGCAGAGTTACAGAGCATTTTGAGATTTCCAAACAGGAAAATAGCAACACGACGACACCTGCGCATACAGACTGTCATACCGCATAGTGGGATGCAGGCCCCATTTCGTGGCGCGCATTTCGTCGCGCGCATTTCGTGGCACCCACTTCGCACACAACAGTTCAGTAAGCTGCAACGAATTCCCACATGACGATTTTGCGCGTTGCGCTCCCCTTGCGCCCGTCAAACCCTATACTTGGGAAAAGCAAAACCCAAGCGAAAGCAGATGCACCCTAATATGAACGACGGATCTTACGATGAAATGGAAAACCCCGGCCGCAACGACGAATGCTGGTGCGGCAGCGGAAAGAAATACAAGAAATGCCACTTCCAATTCGACAAACGCCTTGAAATGATGGCCGACCAAGGGCTTGAAGTGCCGCCTCGCTCGTTGCTGAAAACAGCCGCAGACATCGAAGGCGTGAAGCGCAGCGCAAAGGTGAACGTGGGAGCACTGGACTACGTGGCCGAACGTATCAAGTCCGGTATATCGACCCAGCAGATTGATGAATGGGTACACGATTACACCGTCGAGCAGGGAGCCACCCCCGCGCCGCTCGACTATGAAGGCTATCCTAAAAGCGTGTGCACATCCATCAACGAGGTCGTCTGCCACGGCATTCCGTCGGATACGGACATCCTAAAAGACGGCGATATCGTGAACATCGATTGTTCTACCATACTCGACGGGTATTTCTCGGACTCCTCGCGCATGTTCTGCATTGGCGATGTGTCCCCCGAAAACGAAAAACTCGTGCGCGTGACGAAAGAAGCCATGGAAGCAGGATTGGCCCAAGTGAAGCCATGGGGATTTTTAGGCGACGTAGGCCAAGCGGTGAACAACTACGCTAAAGCCAACGGCTTTTCGGTCGTGCGTGAATTCGGCGGACACGGCATCGGTTTGGAATTCCACGAGGACCCATTCGTCGGGTTCACCACAAAAGCGGGCACAGGCACGATAATGGCCCCTGGATTGATGTTCACCATCGAGCCGATGATTAATCGAGGCCAGCAAAATATCGACATGAGCGATTCGAACGGCTGGACGGTGCGCACAGCAGACGGATTGCCTACGGCGCAATGGGAGATTCAAATAGTCGTGACGGAAGACGGCTTTGAGCTGCTATCTTGGTAAACTGACTCGCAACTTGAAGGAACAGCCTATGGGTAACGATGACAATAAGAATTGGCGCGCAGCACGAACCCGCGAGACAATTGATAAAACATTTCAGCAGATGATTTGCGAAATGGACGCGAACGCCTTGAATGTGAAGAACATCTCGGAGGGCGCCGGCTTCAACCGCAAAACTTTCTACTTGCACTACAACTGCATAGAAGACCTGTTCCAGCACACGTGTGATGAGATTTGCAGAAGCTATTCAGAGAAAATGCCGCTTTCTGAACTCGATTCATACACAGAGCCAAATGATGAAGAGAAAGTGATAACACTCTTCTCGCGCGGATTCTATGAATTCTTCACGGCTCAAGACCCGTATGTGGAGCGACTCCTTTGCACGCCGAGTTATTACGTTTGGGGCAGTCGCATCATCGACACCTGCGCTGATATAAACCGCCAACATCGCAACATCTTCAAAGACATGACCGAAGAAGAGAAAGCCCTGTTCAACAACTTAACCGCCGTAAGCCTGTTCAACACCTATCGGCAGTGGGTAGCTCTTGGCAAGAGTATTTCCATAGACACCTTGGTTGAATTCTCGAAAAAGTATATCTACCCCCGCGCGAGCGGTATATTCGTCGGCTAAAAATCGCCGAAAGCAGCACCCCGGCTCCTTGGCTTTCGCCTTTGAGTCCGGGGTACAATCGCATTCGGAACGAACGGAAGGGAACCTTGGGAAGGTTAGTCCCCTTAGCCTCCGAACGCGGCCAGCAACATCCTGATCAGCGGATAGCCGATGAAGATGTAGCAAACCAAGGTAATGATGCACATCGGCAGACCGATGCTTAAAATGTCCTTCGTGGAGTAAATCTTCCTATTGCCGAACATCATGCCAGCATGCGGGGATGCGGCAGGGGTCAGCATGGCCACGAACACCATCATGATGACGCCCATCTCAACGGGGATCGGGTTGATGCCCAGCTGATTGGAGAACGTGATGACGACCGGGGTGAGCACGACGGCCATGGCCGCGTTGTTCGCGAAGTTCGTGATGATCAAGGCCACGGTGAACATCAATGCCACGAACATCATCTCGGACTGGCCGCCCAGAATCGGGGTCAGCGCCTGCACCAGCCAAGTGGTAACACCGGTAGCGGAATTCGACAGCGTGTTCGCGCCATAGACGGCGGCGGCGATCATGAAGAAGATGCCCCAGTTGAACTGCTTGTAGGCGACCTCTTTGAAGTCGAGCAGCGGCTTGCCCTCATAGCGCACAATCAGGAAGACCACCACGAACGCGGCAGTGGTGCCCAGAACGCCGATGTAGTTCAGGAAGTCGGCAACGGGGTTGCCCTTCATGAAGTTCGGCACCAGCAAGGCGATCAGGTAGATGGGGATCATCCACATGAAGGCCTTCTGCTGAAAGTTCATCTTCGGCAGCGGCATGGTCTCTTCCATCATGGCCGGATCGACCGCTTTCAGCTTGCTCACGTCTACCTTGAAGATCTTCATGCCAACCAGATAGATAGCCATAATCAAAGTGGTCATAACCAGGTCGGCTACCATATAAGGAACGTAGGGGATTTGCAGCGCATTGCCCATTGCGGCGCTCATAGATGAGAAAGCGCTGATGGGAATAAGCTGCGCGCCCATGAACGGGAAGAACGGCTGAGCCAGAGTCATGACCAGGAACGTGCCTACGAAGAAGAACTTCCAGATAGTATCCTCGCGGCTGATGTCCATGCCCTGGACCAGACGCATCGCAATGGGCCACATGATGATCAAGCCCGTGATTGGTGACACCAGTGTGGAAATCACAAAGCAGCAGGCAAAGTAGACGGCCAAAAACACCCACGGGCGCCCCTTGAATATCTTCCTTGTCAGGAACCACTTCGCGATGTATTTGGTGTCGCCCACCTCATCGACCGCGCCGAACAGGATCATGGCGAACATGACCAGCAGTACGG